>NZ_FRDO01000001.1:2679-1605075 GCF_900143165.1 Paenibacillus sp. ov031 | reverse complement strand
GGAGCTACTGGTGCAACAGGATCAACTGGGGTGACCGGTGTGACTGGTGCCACAGGAACAGGAACGACTGGTGCAACAGGATCTACAGGATCTACAGGTGTAACTGGTGCGACAGGCGCAACGGGAATCGGAGCCACCGGAGCGACGGGTTCTACTGGAGTAACCGGTGTCTCAGGTGCAACGGGAACAGGCGCTACTGGCGCCACTGGTGCGACAGGATCTACTGGGGTAACAGGCGCAACAGGCGCAACTCCTACGTTTGTAGACTCATACTTTAATGGTAATATTCAACCTCAGACAATTGCTTCTGGATCAAATATTTTAAATATTACTCCAAACCAATTTACTGCACTTACTTATAATGCAGCAACTAGTGTTTTCACAATACAAAATGCAGGTTTGTACAACATAAGTGTTGTACTAAATCTTGCAGCTGCTACATTACCAGGAGCAACAATTGGGCTATCGCTAAATAATTCTACAGCATATCTGGCTGCTGCTGTAACCACGGCAACAAGTGGTCAATTGGTTTTAGTTCAAGTTGAGTCCTTTGCTGTTGGAGATACAATTCAATTTAGGAATATATCTGGGTTTCCTATTACCATTGCTAATTCATCAGTAATAGCTAACAGCGCAGGTCATGTAACTATTTCAAGGTTCTCAGCCTTCTTTTGATCATTTATACAATTATATGATGGCGACAAGGCGTGCATTAGGCTGACTAAACCAGACTCTTGCACGTTAGCTATCCAACATCAGTTGATGATAAAAAACGAAAAAAAGAAAAGAAATAATTGCGCAATATATCATTGAATGGTAAGTGTTTTGTTATTTTTTACTCACTGAACGAGGACATTTCCAATTAGGGATAAAATAAATGACATATAATCGAGCTCTGGTCAACATACAGATGAAATTTCGAGAAGGTGAGGTTGTACAGCGTTTCATCCGTGAGGGGGATAAATAATTTGTTAAGTCCATTAAACGGTTGGGGGGATCGGGCAGCTTATTATGGATCTTGTGAGATACTTAGCTGGCTTGCCTAAGAGGAACGTAGTGGTATTAAGCAAGCACAGGCTGAAGGTATTGCTGAAGCCAAGAAATAAATGGATCACATGGGGCAGCCACAAATGAATTTGAATACACTTACACTAGGTCAGCGGGGCATCCTGAATGCCGAGTATCTCAACTGGAAGAATAATGAGCTGTCAGCTGTAGAATTTATGTTCAGCAGTGCTTGTACTATAAAAAGGGGATTGCATCATCCTCGTAGGTAAATCTTGCATATCAGTTGCATTCACATAATCGCTTAACGCAGACAATCCTGATACTTTATGGTAGTTATAGATGTTCGTGGTTGACGCAAAATGCGCAGCGCTAGAAAGTCCAATAATAACAGCAAAACGCGTTATAGTGTAATTTGAGTTTTCCAATAATTGTTTCGTCTTCTCAAAATGTTTTTTCATGACATATTCCAATTATCGTTATGCTTGAGACGCGTTTAAATGTGTGATGAAGGTAATACATATTGATGTGCAAATTTTCTGCTATTAAGCTGAGTGTTAAGTGTTCTTATAGTTTTTATCGCATAAAAAAACTTCCCATGGAGAGGAGAATTATATCGATCCAGATAAGTGGAATCTGCTAATAATGAAATTTTGTGAGTTTTATAGTATCGGGGAAAAGGTATATCCGTCTAGATTGGCTCCAGTCTTTGCACCACCTGTCCGTTAGTGACAATATTCCTGCCAATAACCCTCATTTAACAAGAACAGGCGCTCAACAGCACGTTTAGCTATATAGAAGTGCTGTTGAGGAGCATAGTGTCTGATACACAGTACGAAGAAGGGATGATGAAGGGAAAGGAAGCAAGAAGCATTACGAGGTTAAAAGTTGATCTTTCACAGCACTTACACAAAACAAGCCGGAATTCCTTAGCATACAGAATTTCCAGCTTGTTTGATTTATCGTACGTTTTTCGCGTTTTGTTGGAGGTACCCCCAATGGGACATGCAGACTGCGTTTCTCAAGGACGGACGACTAGAAATTATTTTCTAAAAGGGAGCTGCAAATACGAATCATACTGTCCGCCGCAGTGAATAATATGCTTACCATGATTTACCGGTGGTGCGGCAGGTGTACCCGGCATTATGCCACCGACTTCATCCTTGGCGCTTACAATAAAGCGAAGTTGCTCTCCCGGATAAAGGAGCATTCCAATTGGGAACATCTCAATTTCAATCTCTACAATCTCACCCTTGTGGAGTTTTTCTTCACGATCAAAAGTATATGCAGGTACTTCATTTGTACTCTTTTCTTCATTAAGGTGTCTCATTGATACACGAAGACGACCATTGCTTCCTTTATATCTTAAAACACTTCCGCCGCGGTCTGTTAGATCATGCATCCTTGCAGTCATATTTGGAATTACAAACTGCTGAAGGTGATTTCCGAATTTATCAAGCTTATAGAGATATACAAGTATATCCATATCATCGCTTCCATCAACTTCAACATAAAGTTTTGCTTTAGGATAACCGACAAGTTCTGTCTTTTCCTCTGCTTTATAGAGGAAGGATGCCTGTGCAGGAGATGCCTCACTGTCATAAATTGCAGGTATATCTGTTTGGGCAAGTGTTTCTGAAAGAGTACGAGTAACTCCGTTAAGATACATCTTCTTGTATACCGTTCCTTCTGGTGGGAACGTTTCAGCTTCTATACCTTCGTAATGACCGCCTTCAAAATCATGAAGCGCATACCGCACCACAGGTGTTTTCTCCCAGCCATTATCTATTCCCTTAAGGAAATGGTCGAAGAATTTAAGGCGATCTTCCTGCTGTTCTTCCTTGTAGAAATCCGGCCATTCCTGATTGTCATGGATACGAAGCCATTTGTTTTCCTTTGGCATATTTCTCCAAGCACGAAATGTGCCTGGTGTGTGCAATGTATTGCTGTAACTTGCTACAACATAAGCAGGGCAAGTTATATTCTCGAATCTAGCAATTTTATCCTCCCATAAGTCACAGTTGGCAAATGGATATTTAAGTCCTTCATCATGTACATCTTCTCTCCTAACAGCTTCACCGGCATGTACATGGTTAACCTGCAGACGAGATGCAAAGTTTACATCAAGTATACCACCGCGACGAATGAGGTCACGATAAGCATCTCCCAAGCCTTCCTCCGGATTTATTGCTGCAAGGTGGGGCGGCTGCTCAGCAGCAATAAACCACTGTGAAAATGCAAGATACGAAGTACCGCTTGTAGCGACCTTTCCGTTACACCATTCCTGTTCTGCAAGCCATTCAATAAGATCATAGCAATCACGAGCCTCTTGTGTACCAATCATATATATATCGCCTTCAGAATGAGCAACTCCTCTCGGATCAGGATTGCAAACTGCATAACCATGATTGCACCAGTAAGCGGGGTCACTGCCTTCGAACTTATGAAGACCCGAAAGTTCTGAATCAGGTATACCAATCATACCAAAAAGATTTGTGTATCTTGGGGCTGTGCCGGCTGCCTTTCCATAAGGACTCCAAGAAATAATAACAGGAACCTTTTCTGCTCCAGAGGGGCGGAAAACATCAGTGTAGATGGTAACACCATCTCTAAGTTTTACCGGTACATCTTTTTCAAAAATCACATCACACGGCAGTGGCATAAAACGTTGATCTACTTGATAGCCTTTCTTTAGCACCGTTGTACCCGGGTTAAATTGGCTCAGTATACCGTGCTCTACTCCATCATCGATATATTCGAATGATGGGTTGAATAACATCATTTCTTTTACTTTATCCATAGTTGCTTCCTCCTTAAAATTGAATTGCATTCTTTGATTTAAAAATCTTCTCTCGTTAGTTGATATCGTCCCCGTGCATCAAAACGTTATTCGCATTTTAGAAAACCTCGTTTGGGGTACGGAAGAAATTTACCAGGCTTGTCCAGATGTAACAAATTTACATATAATATAATCCTTCATTTTGAGGGGAACATCCTTTTCCATGATTATCTCTTGATTTTCATAAGTGAAGTAGTCACGACTATTTTGCTCAAACCTTATACAGTGTCATGGGGAAGTGTTGGTTTCAACTTTGCATGAAAACTCCGATTATTTATATCGAATTTTGCTTAGCTTTTATATTCGTTTTAATTTTGCCTGTATCCCCTCCCAGATGATAAGTTATAATAAACGAACAACCTGTTGTTTATTACACTTCGAATTATAAAATTGGAGAAGTCTATGTTCAATAATTAAAAATGCCAAATGTGTTGGTTACGGAACACCTTTAATGATTGTGTTGGATAAAATTAAGGAGGAATTTACTTGCGCAATATTAACCCTGATTTACGTGTCATTCGGACAAAAGAATCCATTCGACAAGCACTAGTTGAACTAATAAATGAAAAAGGTTTTAAAGCAATTACGGTTAAAGACATAACAACGAAGGCGAACATTAATAGAGGTACGTTTTATGCTCACTATCAAGACAAATTTGATTTAATGACTAAATGTGAGGAAGAAATTATGCTTGATATGTCCAGAATTACAAAACAAAACTATCCAAGTGTTATTGCCGCACTTGAAAGTGACTCTGAAAAGTTAATTCCATTTTCCTTAACCGTTTCAATATTTGAGTATTTAAATTTGAATGGTGGATTTATGAAAGCTGTGTTAGGTCCAAACGGGGATTTAACATTTCAAACAAGATTGAAACAATTTATGTGGGAAACACTCTATGGAAATAATCCAAACTCATTTGTAAAAGAAGAAAATCTTCTTGTTCCAGGACAATATTTAGCTGCTTATATGGGGACTGCAATAATAGGGGTAATTCAGCAATGGTTGGAAAGTGGTACGAAAGAAACTCCTCAAGAAATGGCTCGTATCCTAACGACCATATCAGTTAATGGTCCATTCTATGCAGCTGGTTTAAAAAAATAATTCAGCACAAAATCATTCATTGTAGAGAACGCCGAAAACGGCCTTGTGTTTATTAAATGACCGCTAAATTTCATTTCAAACCGTTGGCAAAAGCACGTCTACGATGATGGAGGAACGAAAAACCGGCATTATTACGAAATGGCCGTTCTGACAGAGCTGCGCAATTACGTTCGTTCCCATTGTCGGGAGCCGTCAGTATAAAGATTTCGAGAAATAACTTGTGCCGAAAGAGGATTGGAAAGGTTATAGAAACTCTGATGGAACTTTTCTTGAGTTTGTAAGATAAGAAGATGTAATTGAAGGAAAATATTGACAATTATTATTCACATCTTATTTTTATTAGCATATCTTAAAGTAACACCTTTTTTTCTTCATTGGTATTCCAAAACCTCGCTTTGGCGGTGTTTTTGTTTGTCGAATTGAAAAAGGGTGATACTCTTGTTCTAACATATCTCGTGAATAAGATAACAACACAGAGATTGAACTAAACTCTCTTGTAGAAACCTTTCATTTTAGCCGTGTCAAATTAAACATTTCTGAATAGCTTAATATATATCGAAAATGAGGGGGAAGAAATATGAGTGAAGTTGGATATGAGTATGGCAATGGAAGTATCGGAGGGTTTGGTGGAGGTTATAGTAGCACAGGTGCAATATTGGTACTCTTCATCCTGTTAGTCATCATTTCTAAAGCATTCTTAGTTTAATATAGTAAGCTTTAAAAAATTTCCGCTACATTTCCTTGGCGGATTTTTACATAGAACCAAGTAAAGGCTAAAAACTAACCCGGATAATTGGAGAAATGAATTATAACGATTGCCGGAATGGGTAAGAACATGTTCCCATTACCGATTAGATATCTATCTAATCTTTTTTCCTCAGCGGAGGTGCTTATAAAACCTGCTTTTTATACCTTTAGTTAGGAAGCATGAACACTTTTACAATTTCACAAAAGGACTCACCAAAAAACGAGCGCATCCTGAACATGGATTCGCTCATTTTTCTACTATCCGTAATCCTATTCGTCTGTATCGGTCGAAGTATCCTCATTGAGCTTTTTATAATCCATTCCCCATGTTTCCATCACACTAATGAGGGGTCTCAGCGTATTACCTAAATCGCTCAAGCTGTATTCGACTCTGGGCGGTACCTCCGCATAGACGGTACGAATGACGATACCGTCTCCTTCCATGGAACGCAAATTTTCGGTCAATACCTTTTGGCTAATTTCCGGAATACTTTTGCGAAGCTCACCGAACCGTTGGGTTCCTTTCAGAAGATCTCTCATGATAAGTAATTTCCATTTATTACCTATCAAACCGACAGTTGTTGCTACAGGGCATTCAGGCAACTCTTTTTTGGTAAACATTTAAGCTAATCCTCCAATAGTTACTTTTTGGTTCCTATCTAATAAAAAGGTGCCTACTTTCAAAACGATTATAATGCTTATATTATAAAGCTGTCGAGGGAAAAGCAACTTGAATGAAAGGAGGGAACATGTTGCAAGAAAGCTTGGGAATGCAATTGGCAACCTATTTCTCAGACAATTGGAGTGCTTTCTTCGCTCTGGGGAGAGAGCATATAGAGGTCAGTTTACTGGCATTGCTTTGTTCTGCATGGATCGGAATTACACTGGGATATCTGACCATCACATACAAACGCTCGGAAAAGTGGATTGTATCGCTGATTCAGATTCTGCGGGTTGTGCCTAGCCTGGCTGTTTTACTCCTATTAATTCCGTTGATGGGCACTGGCATGAAGCCAGCATTGGTTGCTTTAATCTTATTGGGGGTACCTCCCATATTGATGAATACCATTTCCGGTTTGAATCATATTCCTCTATCTGTTCTTGAATCTGCTAAAGGGGCGGGGATGTCTGATCGTCAAATGATGTGGAAGATCAAGTTCCCTCTTGCTGCACCACTCATTCTGACAGGAATCAAAACAGCTGCCATTGAAATTATCGCCAGTGCCACCTTGGCTGCCAAGATCGGAGCTGGTGGATTCGGTGAGATCATTTTCACCGGTCTAGGACTTAATCGAATCGATTTGCTTCTAATTGGCGGGGGATCTGTGGCGATATTGGCCATCTTAATCGGAGTCTTGCTTGATATATCCGAACGAATGTTATTTCGATATCAATTTTTGCAAAGGTAGGAAAACGACATGAAAAACAAAAAGAAAAAAATCTATATCATAACTTCACTTATCATCGTATTATCGCTCCTGTTGAGCGCCTGTGGTGAGCAAAAAAATCAGCCTTCGGAAAATAAAGAGACATCGATTCGAATCGGCACCAAAGATTTCACTGAAAATCTGATTGTGGGAGAACTTTACGCCTTGGCCTTGGAGGATGCCGGCTACCAAGTAGAGCGTGTACCTAACATTGCGGGATCTGTGATCCATTCTTCCATTGTGAATCAAGATATTGATATGTATCCGGAATACACAGGCACCGGTTTGTTAGCCATCCTGAAGCTGGAGTTGTTGACTGATCCGGATGAAGTATATGCCAAAGTGAAGGAAGAATACAAAAAGCAATTCAATTTGACCTGGCTCGACTATTCTAAAGCCAATGATGGAGCAGGGCTCGTCATACGTGCAGAAGCCTCGGAACAATGGGGAATTAAGACGATTACTGATTTACAGAAGCATGCAACCGAGCTTCGATTTGCCTCTCAAGGAGAAGTGGATCAGCGTGCGGACGGTATTCCAGCATTGGAGAAAGTATATGGCAAACTAAACTGGAAGTCCTCCAAAGTCTACGACAATAGTTTGAAATATGAAGTGCTTAAAAATAATGAGGCAGATGTTGCACCTGCATATACGACGGAAGGACAACTCGTAAATAAAGATCAGTACATCCTATTGGAAGATGACAAACAAGTATGGCCCCCTTATAACTTGGCTCCTGTCATCCGTGATGAAGTACTGTCTGCACATCCAGATATTGCTGAAGTCATCAATAAGATCAGTTCGGCACTGGACACAGACACGATCACGGCACTTAATGCCAAAGTTGATGTCGATCAAGAAGAATATGAAGACGTCGCAAAAGCCTTCTATGAATCCATCCAATAAACGTAGTGGTAACATGGGGCCACCAGCCATCAAATTTCATAATGTGTGCAAAACATATTCAAAATCCAATGAATACGCAGTGAATCATGTCAATTTGTCTATTGAAGAAGGGGAGTTTATTACCATACTGGGCTCCTCTGGATCTGGAAAAACGACGCTTTTGAAAATGGTAAACCGTTTGTACGAACCTTCTCAGGGGAACATTAAGCTGTTTGGAGAAGACATTGTATCCATAGATCCCGTGATGCTAAGAAGAAGAATCGGTTACGTCATTCAGCAGGTTGGGTTGTTCCCACATATGACCATCGCGAAAAATATCGCTACCGTACCTCGTCTGTTGAAATGGGATAAAGAGAAAATCGAGGAGAGGGTCTCCGAACTACTGCATCTGGTGGGACTGTACCCTCGGACGTATGAACATCGCTATCCTTCACAATTATCGGGAGGGCAACAACAGCGAATTGGACTCGCCCGAGCTTTAGCGACCAATCCTGCGATCATGCTTCTGGACGAGCCTTTTGGTGCTTTGGACGCGATTACCCGTCTACATTTACAGGATGAATTATTGAAAATTCATGGAGGGTCGAATAAAACCTTCCTGTTCGTCACACATGACATTAATGAAGCGTTCAAGTTGGGCACCCGGGTCATAATTATGAATCAAGGGAAAGTGTGCCAGTTTGACACGCCTAAAGAAATCGTTAATCATCCTGCAGATGAATTCGTAGCGTCGCTTATTCAATCTTCAAGGGAGCAAGAACGTTTCTGGGAGGCCTTAGAATGATCGATTATGCCATCAAACATCCAGATAAGTGGGGAAGCGCACTGTTCGAGCATGTGGAGATACTTGTCATAACCATGGTGATCTCAATTATTGTCGCCGTGCTTCTAACCATCGTAATCCTGACTTCCGACTGGGTGTCACGCATTTTCATTTATGTTTTTTCCATTTTGTATTCCATCCCCAGCCTGGCTTTGTTCACCATCATGATTCCTGTGACGGGACTGGGTACAACGACGGCAATCATCGTGCTGATTCTATATAATCAATACATTCTTCTGCGCCACTTTATCGCAGGTTTGAATCATGTGGAACAACCTATTATTGAGGCAGCTACCGGGCTGGGCATGAGTCGTATGCAAATATTGATTCAGATTCGGGTACCCTTGGCGATTCAAACCCTTTTTACAGGACTGCGACTTGCCTCCGTATCTACGATTGGCATGGCGACCATTGCTGCATTCATCAATGCTGGCGGGTTAGGAACGATCTTATATGATGGTTTACGCACCATGAATATCGATAAAATTCTGTGGGGAAGCATCCTGTCCGCAGGACTTGCCTTGGCGACAAATACATTATTCATTCAGTTGGAAAAACGAATCTACATCGGAGCGGGGAGATGAATTTTGATGAAAGCAGTTGTACTGGAAGGTGCCTGTGCACCTGAAGAACTAAAAGTACGGGAGGCTCCCATTCCCGAAGTTAAACCAGGCTGGGTATTAATCAAGATCAGAGCATTGGGCATTAACCGCTCGGAAATGTATACAAGGCAGGGGCATTCACCATCCGTTCAATTTCCACGGATCATTGGTATTGAGTGTGTGGGGGAGATCGAGGACGCATCGGACAGCACTTTCCAAAAAGGACAGCATGTCGCTTCTCTGATGGGAGGGTTGGGGCGAGAATTTGATGGAAGCTATGCCGAGTATGTTTTGATTCCTTCAGAGCAGGTGTATCTCATTCCTGGTGGAATGGAGTGGACTACGCTCGCTGCCATTCCAGAAATGTATTACACGGCATATGCATCTTTATTTGAAAGTCTTCAATTAACTAAAGGAGAAGTGCTTCTCATTCGAGGCGGGACCAGTTCCGTTGGTCTGGCTGCCCTCCAGCTTGCCAAAAGTGTAGGAGCCACCGTTATATCGACCACTCGTGACAGCGGAAAGCTGACATATCTTCAGCAGGCGGGTGCGGACCTCGCATTACTTGATGATGAACATTTTACGAATAAAGTAGTTGAAATTGCTCCAAATGGAGTGAACAAAGTGTTGGAATTGATCGGGACGGTGACCTTGAAGGAATCTTTGAAATTGGTCTCAGAACGAGGAATCTTATGTATGTCAGGCATATTAGGCAATGAATGGACCCTCGATTCCTTCGAACCATTGATTGATATACCAACAGGTGTTTTCTTTACGGCTTTTACAAGTGAAGTTATTAAAGAAACGGTGCTGGTCGATCTATTTAATCATATAAAGGACCATGCACTTATTCCGCCCATTGCTAAAGTGTTCAAACTAGAAGCAATAGCAGAGGCTCATCTGTTAATGGAGAGTAACTCAGCAAATGGCAAAATTGTAATCACGAATGAATAGGATGTGCCTAAAAGAAAAGGAAGAATAAAAATGAATTTCAATCCTAAAAAAACAGCATTATTAATTATTGATTTGAACCCAGAGATGGTGCGGATTATGGATATCAAGTGGTTATTGCAACGGATGGAACCTCAACTATTAGGGAGGAATGGCAATACTATGCAATGAACAACGTGGCCACTAAAATGACAACTGAAGAAAAAATTGTCCGAGGACAAGAGCTTGTTCCTATTCATAGGAAGGTTAATTGAATTTTGTCACATACTTCAAGTATGCGAACGATAAAAAAAGTAAGGTTGACTTACAAGATTTAAGACATGTTACAGTCTCTTTGTTTACAAAACGTAACATCATTCAATGTGGATAAAAACTAGAACTTCAGACTTCATTTAATTCGTTAAAGCTAGTAAAAACACAGAAAAAAAAGAAGAGGTCGAACCAGTAGGTTCTGGTGACCTCAAATACGTTAGATTAGGTTGTTAATTCATGAGAGAAATATACCGGCTAAAGAATAGGGATCTTGTTATGCCTGACAGACATCCAATACAGGTAACGATCTATTCTTTTGCGCTATGTGACAACAATTGCTTCAGATTGTCATCAATAAATTGATTATCGGCACTGTTGATTCCACGACCGGCAAAATGGCCCCATTTCGATTGTATTGGGTTAAAGGTAGCGTTGGGTATGCGCTCAGCTTCGTATTCATTGTCGTCCGCTGTGCAGAAGAGATCCGTGCTCCCCGGCATGATACAGGCAAGAGCTTTTATGCTCTGAAGTGCTTTATCAAAGTCTCCGTTATAGGAAGGGTTGGCACTAATATCTGCATGTTGGCCTGTCCATAACATGGACAGAACATTGTGCGGATCCATATTCATAAAGCTCTCTTCCCAGACACCAGCTACAAAATCCTCCAATGTGTCAAATCCCATCTCACGATAAAGCTCCTCTCTATAAAACGCATGCGATAGTCCCCATCCTGCATAGACCCGGCCAACGGCGCGCATGTCAGTAGAAGTCAATTGGTTTAGTTTACTTGAGTCGAAGCGGACTGCAGATAGCAGGGAAGCTTTTACACCTTCCAGAACTACATATGTGTGAGGCCAAGGTTTGGCGATTCCCCCGAAAGGTGCAATTCGTTCGACCATCTCTGGATAACTTGCACCCCATTGAAATGCCTGAATGCCGCCCATGGACCACCCTACGACGAGAGCAATCTTTTGAATGCCGAATTTCTCGGTCAGCAGTTGCTGCTGAAATCTAACGTTGTCATAGATGGTTACCTGTGGATAATGAGCTCCATCGAATGGATGAGGTGTGTTACTGGGAGATGAAGATAGTCCATTGCCCAGCAAATTTGGAACGATAATAAAATATTTCTCTGGATCCAATGCCATCCCGCTGCCAATTAGCCATTCATTTTGAACATGCTGATCCCCAAAAGCCGTTGGATAGACGATAACATTATCTTTCTGTCCATTTAATTTTCCGTACGTTTTATAAGCAAGAAAAGCGTTTGGTAACGTCACTCCTGATTGTAAGATTGCATCACCCAAATTAAAAATTTCATAGTCCATCGTATGGTCGCTCCCTTCAAAATGAAAAACCACATGTCACTGTGATCTCTTGTGCTCAGTATAGAGCCATGATACCATCAATAAAAGTGAATAGAATTCAAGATAGTATTCAATATAATTGAAAGATGAAGGGGGAGCATCGGATGGAATTGCGTCAACTGAATACGTTTTGTACGGTTGCAACAACATTAAATTTCACGCGGGCAGCAGAAGTGCTGAGCTACGTTCCTTCCAACGTCACGATGCAAATTAAAGCATTGGAAGATGAGCTAGGTGTTCGCCTCTTTGATCGGTTGGGCAAGCAACTCGCGCTCACAACTGCGGGTAAACGCTTTTTAACACACGCCCAAGGCGTTCTTGACAAATTGGAGGAAGCTCGTAGTGCTGTTCATGACAATGAAAATCTAAGTGGCACCCTAACGATAAGTGCCAATGAGGTTATTTGCTCCTATCGGCTTCCGCCTGTCTTTCAACGGTTTCGTTCGCAACATCCGGGAGTTCGTCTGATCTTTCGCTCAGTTCCAAATCAAGAGCTCAAGCAAACGCTTTTTGAGGGAACCACGGATATTGTTTATATGTTGGATGAACCCATTCGCTCGAGTGGACTTTCCGTGGAACCGCTGCTGGAAGAACATTTCAGATTGTTAGCTGCTCCAGATCACCCGCTCGCCAAACGAACTGTGCTGCAATTGGAAGATTTTCATGAAGAAGTGTTCCTGACCAATGAGAAGGGTTGTCCATATCGAACGATGTTTGACCGGTCATTCGAGAAAGAAGGCGTTGATAGCATTACGTATTTAGAGTTTCAAAGTGCTGAAGCCATTAAAAAATGTGCGATTTCTGGAATCGGTATTGCCTTTCTTCCTGAAATCGTCGTGGAAGCTGAAATTGAACGCGGAGAACTTGTTGTCCTTCCATGGGAAATTCCGGATTTGCACGTGTATACACAGATGTTGTGGCATAAAGACAAGTGGCTTTCACCAATCATGTTATCTTTCATTGAAGCAGCAAGGGATGTTTTTCGTTTACAGAATGAGAATAAAACCATATAGCCTATGTATAAAAGAGGCATCAAGAAGTATTCTGATGAATTCTTTAATGTAAACAAATCCAAATTCCACTTCAGTTAATCCATTTTCTCTACATATTTTTAATAGTATATTGAGGTAAATAAAGTGATCATTCACTTTGATAAATCCGAAACTGCTTTGTCGGTAATATTTTATGGCTTCGTACGGGTTGTAAAACCATCGAAATATGGGAGTTTAAAACAGATGTTGAGCCGTAGTTAGTTTTATGAAAGGAAGTTATAGGTGTGAGTATTTATTACGATTCAAGCAAAGAGGATATCACTAAGGATGCACTCCAGGAGTTATTTCTTTCGGTAGGATGGGAGTCTGGCAAGTATCCAAACGAGCTTTTACAAGCAATCGGAGGGTCTCATTCAATTGTTACCGCTTGGGAGGGAGGAAAGCTTGTTGGTTTAATAAATGCTTTGTCAGATGGTGTTTTAACGGTATATTTTCATTATATGCTTATTAATCCGAGTTATCAGAGTATAGGTATAGGTAAGGAAATGATGAATATAATGCTTGATAGATATAAAGGGTGTAAAACAAAAGTATTAATTTCTTATCCTTATGCAGTGGATTTCTATAATAAATTGGGTTTTAATACAGAGGATGGAGCTACACCAATGTTTATCTCAGAGTTGATATGAGTGAACTAACGGGGAACGTTAGCTCAATAAAACTAAGAAGAAGGCATCAAAATGATCAGAGAACGGGAATATTATATTAGAGTGATGATGTCTCATTAAGCTATCAGCAGGTTAACGTGGAAACATATTTCTCATAATGCAATTCCATGTTATGGTAATATAGTGTTAGATTTAGCGAAAGTGTACAATGGTGTGTAAACGAAATGGCTGAAAAACCGTTTGTCTTTCTAGCGTGTATAATATGTTTTATCGTTAAGAATGGAAGAATGTAAATAGTACATATGGAGGTAATTAAGTTTGAAATCTCACTACTATCTCAGTTGGTTTAATGATTTCTTTCCAGAGAAGCTGGTCAAATTGTTGCATGAGGATATAACAGACAGAAAATCGCTTGTTATGATTAGCGCTGATCCGTCTGGTTATACAGGTGAGCAAATTAACTTTGATGATGTTTCTGAATGGACATGGTTGAAGCAGGCTAATATTATTTTTGATGAATATCATTTCATTGATTACCGCATGCAGAAGGAAGATGCCCGGCGATTCATTCAAAATGCTTCTGTCATTTTTTTGTGCGGTGGATATCCTGCTTTGCAGAACGATTTTTTGGCCGAATATGAGTTATCGAATGTTATTAAGAACAGCAATGCCGTTATAATGGGTGCCAGCGCCGGTGCGTTAAACATGGCTGCAAAATGGTTAAGCTTGAATAACACTGATGAAGTTGAAACAAGTACTATTTATGATGGTATTGGCTTTGATCATTTTGCCTATGAATCTCATTCTCAACGCGACTACGCCACGTTTGTTCAAGGCTACCTGTTACCCTTGTCTGAAGAGATTGATGTTTACGCGGCAGAGCAGGAGAGCGCTATACGTGTAAAGGGCGGCAAAATAGAAATAATGGGTCCTGTTTATTTAATTTCCCACTCAAAGATTCAGAAATTAGTTGAGACGCTCTAATTAGGGTGAGTGGCCGTGAACTAACAGAATTAATTCCTTTTATGTATAAAATTAAGGCTTACAGCGAATCAGCTCAGATCTCCTCTCTATGCTCGGAGGATGCTGTTGAATAGCCCGAGTCTAATACTTTATTTTATTTGAATACAAGGAAAAAATCCTTTTACAATCATTGTCAGTACGTTATAATACAATCACCAGGTGGATTACCCAACATAAAAAGTGAAATATTGTAATTATTTATTGAAGTCCTTATTACATAATAGATATCGGAGGAGGTGTAGTTATGGTCAAGAAGAAAATTTCCAAAGCCCTCAGCGCAGCTTTAATCGTTTCTATGCTGGCTACTGGCGTAATAGTCGCTCTTCAAGGTCAAACAACGTTTGATGTAGCGAAGTCAGCTGGGGATAAAAAGGTTGAAGTTATTAAATAGTTAATTCATTTACCTCAGCTTGGTTAACTCAGCTGAGGTTTTTTCATTCCCATTATGCATTGAAAAAAATGAAGATCTAGATGGAGTAAGAATAGAAAAATAAATTGTAGGGTGACAAAAACATTACATAAAATGCTCCAAAAAACTGTCGATAATCTAAAAATGAGATCGACGGTTTTTTTGTATGACCGATTTTTAAATGGAATAAAAATAAAGGAAGCATAAAATACGAAGCAAAAGTAGTAAAAACCAACCAGGCTGGGAAGTCCTCGATTGGGAAAAGCGAATGCTATGAGACTATGGAAAAAAGGCAATACAATGAGTAGACATCAACAAGAACTCCATGGGGAAAATAGAGGGAGATGAGCGTATTGTATCTAAAAGCATTTGATCTAGATTTACCTTATATAATTGATGATGAAAATGTTGAATCAATAATGAAAGAAGAAAATTGTGAATATGACGATGCTACAAAAAAGGATTACGAGTTAAATTGGATATCGAAACGGCGTTCATTTAGATTGGAGACGCGCTGTATAACTGCTATGTTTGAACGTTTATTCGGAAAACAAAAAACGAAAGATTGTTGGAAAGTTCTTGTGGATTGCGTTGAAAATATTTCGGATGAGAGGATTATTAATGATTCAGGAGTCTGTGTAGTACAAATCAAATTTAATTTGGATGACTTCAGCGTAAAAAGTGAGACGGAGAAAAAAAGAACGACGCTCCAACTGCTTATGAATGGAATAGAAAAACTGGTTTTGGATAAAAATTGGGATGTTACACCATTTAAAGAGATTGCCCTGAAAATTGAAGAGTTAGGGTATGTAAATGAGTGGGTCTGGAAGAAAGTGATCAAGAGTCCTAAAAAGAACTACAGTGCTAAGGTTATTTGTCAACACAATGTAGAAAGCATGGATATATATCTTTCTATTATGCACCGAGACGGGACACAAATACTGTTAGAAAAAGTAATTTCAGAATTTCCAGATGAATTTGCATATGCTAGACATCTAGGTGAGCTTAAATGGATATCTGATTCTGAAGTTGCTTTAATTGATGAAGATAATGATGGGATGGTTTCAATAAATCTAGAGAAAGCAAAATAAATTATTAAGGAATCTGCAACGCGATGGGGGGCAGGGAGACTGCACTGCTGTCGGGGGACAAGAACATAGTCCCATTGAAGTCGCTATTTTAGCGGCTTTTTTTATGTTATCGGTGCAAGTTCGTGTCCCAAGCCAAGGAGCTAATCCCTTTAACGAATGGTTGTTCATATTCTCGCTTCCTTCCTAATCCTGTTTTCAAAAGTTTTAAGCAACGGGATAACACGTGAGTCAGTGGACTTAAATGAGCAACTCCAAAATACATCCCTTTAATGAAATTTGTTCATATATGAGAAACTGGAGTATGATGTGGGAAGGCAATTCTGATAATCACCATATAAATAATTTTATATTTATTGTTAACCATACAGGTAACGAGTTAGCAAAAACCCAATGTTTTTCTTTTTAGCTATGGTTCAAAAGGGTTGTCCTTTGAAATTTCCTGTAAAATTAATGCCACATAACTTCCTTGAAGGGGGACATCTGTTTTGGATGAGCAGTTTCTAGATTTATTGGCCCAGAAATATGATACGGAAGAAAAAATTATAACAGAGATCATCAATCTTGAAGCGATCTCCAATCTCCCGAAGGGAACCGAGCATTTTGTCAGTGATTTGCATGGGGAGTTCCAGGCTTTTCAGCATGTACTAAGAAACGGTTCGGGTACCGTCAAAGAGAAAATCAAAGAAATATTCCGGGAGGTTTGGACGGATCAAGAAATCAATGATTTTGCGGCGTTGGTTTATTATCCGGAAGAAAAAATACAGCTGGTTATAGGGGAACTGTGCAATAAACAGGCTTTGAACCAGTGGTATAGACAAACGATTGAACAAATGCTTAAGCTTATTTCTTATGCCTCTTCCAAGTATACGCGCTCGAAATTGCGTAAAGCTCTGCCGGAGCAGTATGTATATATTGTAGAAGAGCTTCTATACAAGACGGATTCGACCAACAATAAGGATCCTTATTATGAGGAAATATATCGGCAAATTATATCCTTGGGCCAGGCGGACAAGCTCATTATCGGCCTTGCTTATACAACCCAGCACCTGGTGGTTGACCATCTTCATGTGGTTGGAGATATCTATGACCGGGGGCCGGACCCCGATAAAATTATGGATACGTTAATCAACTACCATTCTGTAGACATTCAGTGGGGGAACCATGATGTCCTCTGGATCGGTGCCTACGCGGGTTCTCTGGTCTGCCTTGCGAATATTATCCGGATCTGCGCCAGATACGACAATCTGGACATTATTGAAGATGTATACGGAATCAATCTACGCCCACTGCTAAACTTGGCGGAGAAATACTATGAAGACAATTCGCCCTTCAGACCGAAGCTACAGGCTGGCCATACCGTATCGGAGCAGGAAATTCTGCAGATCACCAAAATTCACCAAGCCATTGCCATGATCCAGTTTAAACTTGAAATCCCGATTATCAAGAGACGTCCATACTTTAATATGTCTGAAAGACTTTTGCTGGAGCAGATTGATTACGAGAAAAATGAAATTAATATCTGTGGTAAAACGTACCTGCTGGAAAACACCTGTTTCGCAACAGTAAATCGGCAGAATCCTGAACAATTGCTGGAGGAAGAACGCCAGGTGATGGAAAAGCTTCTGTTCTCCGTTCAGCATTCCGAAAAGCTGGCCAGACATATGAATTTTCTCATGAAAAAGGGAAGCCTTTATTTAAAATACAACGGGAATTTGTTAATCCACGGCTGTATTCCTTTGGATGAAGAAGGAAATATGGAAGAAATGCAGATTGAAGACAAGACATATGCAGGCCGTCAATTGCTTGATGTTTTTGAAGATTATTTGCGTTACGCCTATGCGCACCCGGAAGAGACAGAAGATCTGGCGACGGATATGGTATGGTACATCTGGACAGGGGAATGTTCCTCGCTCTTTGGAAAGAGAGAAATGACCACTTTTGAACGGTATTTTATCCAAGATAAAGAAGCACATAAGGAGAGAAAGAATCCTTACTACCATTTACGTGAAAATGAAGAGACCTGTCGAAAAATCTTGCTGGAGTTTGATTTGAATCCGGACCATGGACATGTCATTAACGGCCACACGCCAGTCAAAGAAATTCGTGGAGAGAACCCTGTTAAAGCAAACGGAAAAATGATCGTGATTGACGGCGGTTTTTCCAAAGCCTATCAATCCACAACGGGCATTGCCGGATACACCTTGTTGTACAATTCCTTTGGCATGCAGCTCGTCGCCCATAAGAAATTTAATTCAAAAGAAGATGTGTTATGTAACGGAATAGACGTGTTATCTGTAAAAAGATTAGTGGACAAAGAACTGGAGCGGAAGCTGGTGAGGGAAACCAATGTCGGGGAGAAGCTTCTGCAGAGAATCTCAAATTTGAAGGATCTACTAGAATATCGCTACATGAAATGAAACGATTGCTAAAAGTACACACCCGGATCAACCGTTTGAGTGCAATTTGACGTAGACGCTCGTATTGGGCAGGGAAGTAATAATACCCTGCCTGTGCGAGCCTTTCTTTTTTTACAGAGCGATTTAACACGAGGCAGGGGATATTGAAAGGCGTAATAAAGGTGCCTATGGAAGAAATCGATGCGTTTTTTTAAGTGGAATAGATTTTGTGAATACCCTCAATTCGTTTGGTTAACTCGCTTCTTACATGTTCAGGATCGATACATTCGCATTTGTCCCCAAAGCTAAGTAAATGAGTATATCCATGGTCATTTGGAATGAAGGGGAACTTTGCTATCCACTTAGCACCTTCATATAAGCGAATGTTGTTCTCTCCACAGTACTCGCTCATATAAGGAATAAGTGATTGGTCAAAAAGCAGAGTTAAATGAATGATTTCTTTCTCCGTAATATCTAAAACCTCGTCTTCGATTTGTCTTTTCCTAAATGTATCATGGTGAGTAACAAGAGAAGAAATACGGGAAACCTTAAACATTCGGAATCCCCCTTTATCTGTACAAAATCCTTGCATATACCACACTGAATTCTTCAATACTAATCGGCAAGGCTCAATGGTGAGTTCCAAAGGAGTCATACCTTCAAAAGGATCTAGATATTCAAATGTAATTAAGCGGTCCTCTTCAATTGCGGTTCGAATTTGCCCCAATTCAGGTGGTTTGACATGAGTACTTCCGAACCAAGGTGAAGGATCTATTGCTATTAGTTTATCTACCAGTCGATTTTCATCTTCCGAGATCAAAGATTTCACTTTAGCAATGGCATTCAATACTTCGTCGCTAGAAACAGTCGAATGGATACTGTTTAATCCAAGTATTAAAACTAGTATCTCCGCTTGAGTAAAGATCTTCTTCTCAAATTTGTAACGTTCCATAATACTGAAGCCCCCATTCACACCAGGGGAAGAGGTGATTGGAATTCCGGCTTTGGTAATAGTTTCGATATCTCGAAAGATAGTACGAGGAGTGACCTCAAACATTTTCGCTAATTCAGAGGAACTCACTTTTTTACGTTCTAACAAAAGTAACACTATCGATAGAATCCTTTCAATTTTCATGGAGATCCCCCAAAATTTTTAATCTAATTATGACATAAAGATGTCATAGTTTCACCTGTAATATATAGAAAGTATGAAGCAGTTAACAAAAGAAATGGAGAAAATGTATCTATGAAATCAATCGCTGTATTCTGTGGTTCCAAAGAAGGAAAGTCTGCAATTTACAAAGAAGCTGCAATAGAACTGGGTCATGAACTAGCCAGACGAGAAATCATTCTGATTTACGGAGGAGCTATTACTGGGCTCATGGGAGAAGTTGCTGATGCAGTGTTGGAAAAAGGGGGCCGTGTAATTGGAGTGCTTCCTCATTTTTTACAGACTCGTGAGATTGCGCATAAAGGTTTGACTGAACTTATTATGGTCGATTCTATGCATGAACGTAAAGCCAAAATGGCTGAATTAGCAGATGGATTTATTTCACTCCCGGGGGGGCCAGGGACGTTGGAAGAATATTTTGAGATATTTACTTGGGGCCAGCTTGGCCTGCATCAAAAGCCTTGTGGTTTATTGAATGTTAATCAGTACTTCGATCCCATTGTATCCATGTTTAATGTTATGGACCGAGAACGTTTCATGCAACCGAACGTTCGGGATATGGTCTTAATAGATCAAACTCCGGAAGGGATACTTAATCAATTTTCAATGTATACTGCTCCTCCTGTCAGAACGTATCTCACGGAAAAACGTACTTGATTAAATGACGCTATGTGTGTGAGGGATCGAGGGTTTCAACTGGTGAGAAAATCCACAATCTGCTCCATGCAAAGTCTTTTCTATAAACAACGGCGGTTGTTTGTATGGTATGTCCCGACCCCCTGAAAAATTGCACAAAAATCGGCCTTTCCTACGAAAGCATTAAGAAAATCATTTATTCTAAAAAATAGATTCACTTGTAAGTCACTTCGAGCTTTCCGATGTGGCTTTTTGTGTAGAGTTTGATTCTGAATCAAATTCAGTATATTTCCTATCAGCACCTTTTGTTACCATAAAAGTAAAGGGGTGAGGTTAATATGGATAAAAAGATTAAACGACTATACACACAAGATATATTGAGACAGTCCGCGCAATGTTTTGGAATACGTGAAGACTCCATTTTCGAATTAAATGGGTTTCAAAATTTCGTTTATTCCGGGGTAATTGGAGATCGAGAAGTTATTTTAAGAATTGCCCATGTCACACATCGAAATGAATTATTAACAAGAGCGGAACTAGATTTTATCATGTTCCTGGCTGATCGCGGAATGAAAGTAGCGAGGCCCATTCAGTCTTTATCGGGGGATCTTATTCATATCATTGACGATTCCTTTGTTGTGACAGCTTTTGAGAAAGCACCCGGCAGAAATGCAGTAATAGCCGAGGAGAGCAATACGTTTTATGAGAATATCGGTCAAATGGTCGGGAAAATACATAAGTTTTCACTTCATTATTCGTCCCAACATTCACGCTTTGAATGGAATGATAATGCCCTATTAGCCTCATTCAAGAAGTACTGTCCGTTAGAATTACACGATAACTTTGATCGTTTAATTACTGAAGTTAGCGCTCTACCCAAGGAAAAAGATACGTACGGTCTTATTCATGGGGATATCAGCCCTGGAAATTATCTTAATGATGGGGACAAAGCTATTATTATTGACTATGACGATGCGGAATATAGCTGGTTTGTTTCTGATATTGCTACACCATTACTTTATGAAATTCCTATTCCGTGGGTTGTGTCTGGAGATGTAAGGAGGGAGATTGCAAAGCGTTACTATTGCAACTTTTTAAACGGCTATTGTAAGGAAAATACTGTGAGTCAAAGTTGGTTAAACAAAATCCCATTATTTATTAATTTAAGGCAAGCTAGAGTATTAGCCGCGTTCTATAGAAGCAGAGATTTTAACGCTCCTGATTGGAGCGAATGGGATGAGCAAGCCCGACGCTTCTACTATGAAAATTTGTTAAATAACACTCCCTATATTGATATGGACTTTTTGTGTTAACGTGTACGATACTTTAAAAAAGCTAGAAAAGGAAGGGCCATCCCACAAAGGATGGCCTTTAAACTTGCCGTTACAGACAGCGCGGAGAACCGTAATAAGTGTGATCTAATCAACAGCATAGAACCTAAGAGTTATAGATTCTCAGCAAGAAGAATGTCTCTTATTAACTTTGAATAAACTGGCATGCAGATTTTTTTGATTAAGCAGGCTAGATTTAATTTTTTGATGTTAGCTAACCCAATCTGACCTAGCAATTATATATTACTGTTACTAAGTAACTGGTTCACTATTCATTTTTTCGTCCTTAGCCATTTTACCTGTTCGCCTGAATTGGAGATAATATAATGCAGCTACGGCAACGATAAGAATGGCAAGTGTCAGGAAAATATTGCTATATACAAAAGTTGCACTGTTTTGTGGTATCGGATTTAAGCGAATGGTCGATGTGCCCAGGTCTAGTGTCTTGCCGATAACAGCTGTTGATGTGGCCGTAGCAATAAAAGTGACCATCGAGAATAAGCCCATCCCTACGCCGATATTCTCTTGTGAGAGTGTATGTGAAACCGTGTTTGACATTGCAATTTGCATGAACGATTGACCAAGAACACCAAAAATAAGAAAGATCGCTATAAATACTGGCGACATACCAACGACTGAAGACAAAGAGAGAAAACCGATAATAAGAAGTGCAGCTGCAGTAAACACAAGGAAACGATTTCCCTTATCATCTGCTAATTTACCGCCTTGTCGACCCAAAAGCGCTGCCATTAAAGACGACGGCAGCATAACTATTCCGATGAAAACCGGTGACAAGTGGTTTACAGAAGAAAGTAGCTGAGGTGTAATGAATGGAAAGGCAAAGCCAATCCCGATCATGACGAAAGTAATAATTAGACCGAATGAAAACGGTTTGTTTCGAAATATGGCCGGGTTTATGAATGGGTTTGGAGTATAGCGTATACGTAGTACGAAAAAAATGAAAATAAGAATCCCGCCTAAGGCAAGCCAAACACTTCCGTTTGTTAAAGCCAGTAACAAAATGGCTACAGTACCGGCCAGAAGTATTCCGCCAATATAATCCATTTTTCTGGAAACTCCTTTTTCATCATCTAAATATTTCCGATACATCGGCAAAGTAAGTAATGATAAAAGCGAGATTACAAATAGTACCCGCCAGTTCCATGTACTGCTTACCACGCCGGCAATGATCGGACCAATGGCCAAACCCAATGAAAATCCGATTGCAACGGTACCTAATGCACGACCGCGCCTTTCAGATGTAAAGTAACGAACGGGTACAATCATAGAAATCGCCGGAATGACTGATGCACCAGCTGCCTGTACAATTCGCCCCACAATGACCATCCAATATTCACTAGCCACTAAGCCGATGACAGACCCAATTGCAAAAAGTAGTAGGCCAAACGTCAATAAATTCTTCAAGCTGTATCTGTCTGTCAATTTACCGTAAGTTACCGAGCCAATTGCGTACACAATCATATAGCCTGTGATGATCCAACTCGCTTGCGATGAAGAAATTTGAAATTGTTTACTGATATTAGGGAGTACAATATTAAACATGGTTGCATTCATGACGGATATGATGAGTGTAAAGACAATTAAACCAAGTAATAACTCTCCTTTATTTTTTTGAACGCTATGATTGGTTTGCATTGGAATGCCTCATTTCTATAGGATAAAACTGTATTGATGAAATAACGAACCTGTATTCCTTTGATGATAAAAGTTTCATCTGAATAAACCGACAATGTAATGTTTTAAATACTTCGCTGGCAGAGATGGTCAACGCTAATTTACTGAAAAGTCCTCAATGATGAGGACTTTTCAGTTTTTCTGGATATATTCTAAATTTCACTTTGTTTTTAATCTTGCTCCCACAGCCGCAAATGACGGTATGCTTCAAAATTATAATTGGCTGCTGGCAATTGGGGCATACATGATGATGTGGGTGATCGTTCAGCTTCACCACTTCCTCCGTACTTGACTCCGCATTGCATGGAGTACTTATTTTTCAAACCCTGTTGTGTGCAAAAAAAAATCGTAAACACGCATAAGATACTCGGAATTTTTCATATCATTCTTTCCTATGCTTCAACATCTTGGTTTACTTGATTTCCCCTGTTGCCATGAGAACTGCTCTCCCCAGCGTATGACTCAGCATGGTGAATCCAAGGAGAGCTGGCGTGGAATTAGGGGCGACACTAATATTTTCGACGTCCAGCGCATGAACGACAAAATAATATCGATGCGGACCGTGTCCCGCTGGAGGCGCTGCACCGATAAAGCGTTCAAGTCTCAAATCATTCGGTAGTTGCAAGGAGCCTTGCGGCAAACCGCTGGAATACTCGTCACCTGCGCCTGTAGGTAGCTCGGTTACGCTGGCAGGGATGTTGATAACGGCCCAGTGCCACAACCCCGATCCAGTTGGTGCGTCTGGATCATATGCAGTTACGACAAAACTCTTTGTCCCGTCGGGTGCACCCGACCACTTCAAATGGGGCGAGAGATCTTTACTTCCCTCAAGTGTTGACATCTCCGAATAATGCTGGGTCGGTAGAGGATGTCCCTCCATAATGTCATTACTCTCCAATTGAAAGATTGCTACTTCTGGCAATTTGGAAAATGGATTGTTGTTCATTGTAAATTACCTCCTTTTATTTTCATTTTCGATAATACATTAAATAATCGATTCTGTAAATAATAATCGTTTTTATAATTCACTATCGTATTTAATGTTTGTTTTTTATTGATAACGGTGTAAACTATCTACATACAATTACGTAGAATTATAATGTGTATGAAGGAAGGTGCTGCTTCATGGCCAAAAGGAATGGTTCGTCCACCTTAAGCGAGAATGTCAGGAAGAAACTACAATCCGATATTTTGACTGGACAATATGAACCGGGTTCTCCATTAAAAGTTGCGGAATTAGCTAAAGGTTTCGAAGTCTCAGTTGCTGTTGTTCGCGAAGCGTTGACGCGATTGGCGACTCAGGGTCTGGTACAGCAAAATCCTAACCACGGATTTTCAGTAAAGACGGCGTCGGAAGAAGAACTGAACAACATCATACAAGCGAGGTTAATCAATGAATCCGAAGCTTTACGCCTATCCATCGCCCATGGTGATCTCACATGGGAATCCAATGTAATTGCCGTGCATCACAAGCTATCGCAAACGGCTGAGTACAAGGAAGTGAATGAAAAGCTTGTTGTCCGCGAAGAATGGTCCGAGATTCATCGTCAATTTCATTACGAGCTTATTGCCGCATGTCCGAATCCAGTTCTCTTGGATATCTGCAGTAACCTTTGGGATTTGAGCGAATTTTATCGACATTGTTCCCCCCCGCAACAGCAAGTCCGCGATGGGCTCGCTGAACATAAGGCATTAGCAGATGCAGTTCTTAGCCGCGATGGTGAACGTGCTACACAGATCTTTAGAGCACACATCCAACTAACCGCAGAGGTCTTATTCGACAACCAATAAGTTGTTTATAAGATTCAAAAGTTTAAATCAAAACTTATCGGTACCTGGGGAATTGGATAGAGACGGAGATACTTAATATTCGCATTAGCGATTTCTTGGTTAATCTAACTATTTTCTATGGAGGTGAGGCTATTGAAAACAATCGGGGTAGGGTTCTTATATGCATGGCTCTATGCAAAGCCAGTAAAGGATATGGCAATGCTTTGCATAGAGCTTAGGGACAATCACATTGCCAACGACAAATCGTAATTTCTACTAACTGGCTTTGCACCTTATTGATTTATTAAATAAGGAGTGAGGCTCATGAAATATTCAAATGCCGAGTTTGTTTTTCCCGAAGAACTGCTACGTATCATTCAAGAATACGTTCAAGGCGAATTGATTTATATCCCCAAACCCAAAGAGGCACACCTAAAATGGGGCGAGAAAACACAAAGCAAAAGTAGGGTCTCTGCTCGAAACGCTGAGATCAAATCCTTGTTTCGCAATGGAGTCAGCATAGAGGATTTGGCGGCTCAGTATTTCTTGTCCTACGAAAGCATAAAGAAAATTGTTTATAGTAAGAACTAATGAAACCCGCTAAATGGTCGTATCGACGGTTTAGCGGGTTTTGTGCAAAGTTGGATTAAATCAACTTATACATAGAAACCGCACCTCTACATCGATAGACTCAAGTTAAGGTTGTTTAGGATGAAGAACGGCCTGCTTATACGAAGGGGTGTAACGAATGAACGAAATCATGAAGAAGAAGCTGCTGGACAAAAATGAACTGCTAATTAACATGGTTATCGAACGCGCAAAAAAAGATTTTCTAGACGATATCGCCATTATTGGGCTTACGGGTTCATTTAGCACCGGGGACTTTCACGAGAAGAGCGATCTTGATTTGATTATTATCAACAATACAGAAAGGGGATGGGAAATATCCGATTGCTTCATCTTGGATGACGTTGGATATGACATCTATTGCACGCCATGGGATTCAAGAATACAAGAGCAATCCACACTAGAGAGTCCCAACGTATCAAGCCTAACCGAGCTCAAAATACTCTACTATGCAAAGCCTGAGGATTTGGAGAAATTGAATGACTTCAGGCAAAAAGCTCTTGATGCACTTGCAAGCCCGATAGGAGAAGCGTGTCTTAATCGAGCAAAAAAATGGATTGATCTGGCTAAGCAAGCATACAGCGATACGATGCTGAGTGAAGATATCGGTTCAGTGCGACATGCATCTGCCGACGTTCTTTACAATCTAGTCAATGCCTTGGTCAGTATGAATAACACGTGTATCAAACGAGGAATCAAGCGATATTTGGAAGAGATATGCTCGTTTCGCTATGTTCCTGATGATCTCGAATCCTTATACATGTCAGTCATCGAAGCTCATACCATTGAAGATATCCGAATAGCATCATTTTATATGTTGAATAGCGTTACAAGGTTACATAGTACGATGTGCGATAACTTCATTGTTAAACCTGCTCCTAACTTTGATAATCTGTGGGGAACATACGAAGAATTGTGGTGCAACTACTACAATAAAATCTTGAACAGTGTTACAACGAATGATGCTTCCTACGTCTTTCTTTCGGCCTTTGGAGCACAAGGGTATCTTGATGAAATGGCTGTGGAGAAGGGGATCAAGAAATTTGATCTTATGCAGTACTTTGATGCAAGTGATTTACCAGTAATGAAAGAGAAGTTCCTTGAAGTGATGGATGAATATCTAGACGAGTATGATAAGGTGGGCAGAGAAGTCAAACGCTTTACAACCTTCGAGCAACTATATAACTATTATTTAAATCATTGACCTACCTTATAAAGGGCCGTGAAGAATTAGTTTCTTTACGGTCTTTTTCATTTTGAGTTTATCTAGATGGATAACGAATCTGATGTTGAAGGTTTGTAATAAAATTCATAAAAAGTATAATAAGAGTATTACATATAAGGAGCGTGAATAGTATGCGAAAAAATACTATGACTATACAAAAGGAGAATAATATGAAAATAAAAAGGATGATAACGTTTGAAAAATATAAATATAGGGATTCTTGCGCATGTAGACGCAGGAAAGACGAGTTTAACTGAAAGATTACTTTTTGAAACGGGTATCATATCTGAAATCGGCAGTGTTGATAAAGGAAATACGCAAACAGATTCTATGGAAATGGAACGACAACGAGGAATTACCATTCAATCTGCTGTCGTTTCCTTTACGGTTAATAATGTGAAAGTGAATTTGATTGATACACCCGGTCACCCCGAGTTCATCTCTGAAGTTGAGAGGGCTTTACGAGTATTAGATGGAGTCATCCTTGTCATTTCATCTGTCGAAGGTATTCAAACTCAGACACGAGTTTTGATGAAGACACTTGCTAAATTGAAAATCCCTACAATCTTTTTTATCAATAAAATAGATCGTATGGGTGCAAGGTACGAATCGTTACTAACTGAGATCCATGATAAATTGACACCCCATGCTTTAGCAATGGGCTTTGTTAATAATATCGGTACATCAGCCGCGCATATGGAATTGTTCACGGAAAACAATCAGAAATTTATGGAGGGCCTAACAAATCGTTTAGCTGATAATAATGAACGCTTTCTCGAACGATATCTTTACAGCGCTAAAGACTTAGCCCCCGTTGACTTTGAATTGGAGTTTCTAGAACAGTTCAAGCAAGCACAGCTTTATCCGGTGCTATTTGGTTCGGCAATTACTGGTGAGGGCATTCCCCATTTGATTACAGCCATACAGAATTGCCATTCTTCCGTTCATCATGAAAATACTCCTTTTACAAGAGGGAGAATTTTTAAAATTGAACGTGGAAAAAACGACGAAAAGATCGCTTACGTACGAGTTTTCTCTGGTGAAATCAAGATACGTGAGAGTCTTTCCTATTATCGGATGAATCAAACAGGAGAAATTATTAAATTTACCAACAAGGTCAAGGGGTTGAAACACTTCTTTTCTGGAAAAACAACAGATGGAACAATTGCTGCAAGTGGAGATATCGTAAAGATTATGGGGTTAACAGACTGTCAGGTTGGCGATGATATCGGTGTTCCTTCCAATGAAACGACTGAAACTCTGTTCTCGCCGCCTAGTTTAGTAACAACGATCAAAGCCTCTGACGAAAACGAGACCATTCATTTATTCAGAGCATTGAAAAAATTAGCCGAACAGGATCCATTTATTCATATCAAACAGAATTCTCTTCAAAGGGAGCTATCTATTCATCTTTATGGTGAAATTCAAAAAGAAGTGATTCGGGATCAACTGAAAAAAGACGCTCAAATCGATATCGAATTTCTTGTGACACAGCCTATTTATATTGAAAAGCCTATCTTTACAGGGGAGGCAGTTGAGAGAATGGGAGACAAGGGAAACCCATTTTATAGTACTATAGGCTTTCGTATTGATCCGAATCCTCGTTCAACCGGTATTGAATATCATCTAGAAGTAGAGCTTGGCTCCCTACCTTTATCGTTTCATAAGGCAATTGAAGAAACCGTCTATGAGACGCTTAAGCAAGGACTATATGGTTGGGAAGTTCGCGATCTAATCGTGACACTTACGGATACCGCCTATGCAAGTGCAGTTAGTACAGCTAGTGATTTTCGAAAATTAACGCCTCTTGTGCTAATGAGAGCACTAGCTGAAGCAACTACTCAAATTTATGAACCCATTCATCGGTTCGAATTAGAGGTTCCTGCTAATTATCTAAGTAGGATTTTATTTAAACTAACTCAAGCCTCTTCAACCTATCAGGATCCGATTCAGAATGACCAGGTATTTATGATATATGGCATGATCCCGATTAAGAATATTCAGTCATTCAAGAACCAACTTCCGGGTTGGACCCAAGGTGAAGGTGTATTGCTATCCGAATTTTATGGCTATCAGTCCTTCGATGGTGAAGTGCCATCATGTACAAGATACGATCATAATCCATTAAATCGGAAGGAATATCTCTTACATGTCTTGAATTCGGTGTAAGCTGATAAAGCGAGTAAAAAGCAGCGTACAAGTGGTGTACTCTGCTTTTTCTTTGATTCATTTATAAAAGAACTAGCCAGTAGAGTACCTTCTACAAACGTTTAACAGTGTTATTAGCAGAGGCGGAAATTGTTATGATAGAAATCTGGAGGCGAATGAGATGCTGGAATTAGAGTTTACTACTATAGAGGAGTGGGATGAAGCATTGTGGGCGCGGATGGAGCGAATCTATCACGAGGCTTTTCAAAGCGGTGCTAAGACAAAAGCGATTCTGCGCAGTATGCTTGACCGGGGGATTGGTTATTTACACACGGGCGTGCATCATGGAGAAGTGGTTGCGATGGCTGTTACTGGACTGGAGGGGAAGGCTGCGGACCGCATACTGATCATCGATTACCTCGCGGTTGATCAGAAGCTGCGCGGGTTGGGCATAGGGACCTGGATGCTAGAGCAGCTCAGAGCCTGGGCGTTAAGGGAACACGAGATCAAAGGTATGATTATCGAGGCGGAGTCCGGGACAACGGAGGCTCATCAGGAACGCATTCAGTTCTGGCAACGCAACGGGTTCATCCTGACCTCCTATGTCCATCAATATAGAATGGTGCCAGAGCCGTATCAGGCAATGATGTTTCCGCTGGATAAAAGCACGCATGTGCCTGATGATGGTGAAGCACTATTCCGTTATATCAATGCTTTTCACAAGGTTGCTTACCGGAAGAGTTAGACTGCATTCAAGGGACCTGCAGGAAATTTCCGTAGAGATTAGGATGGAAGATGATCAGTTATTGACTGTATGGTCAATAACTGATATATTAATCCCATGAGCAGACCAAGAGAATTTGATGTCGATCGTGTATTACACCAGTCTATGGAAGTGTTCTGGAATCAAGGCTTCAAAGCAACTTCTTATGAGGACCTTACGCGTACCACAGGAGTCAAAAAGCAAAGTTTGTACTGTGTTTTTAAAGACAAGCGATCGTTGTTCCTGAAGGCACTGGCACTTTACCGTGAACAGGTTATAGCGAAACTGAAGGAGATTGAAGCCCTGGATTCGTCTCCCGGTGATAAACTGGATGCCTTACGATATTCCCTTTTAGACGATAAAACTAACTGCCAAGGGTGTCTAATTGTGAATGCATCACTCGAATTCGGAACAGATGACGAGCAGGTCACACGCGAAGCTGAACTCATGGTAGAAGAGATTCAACTGGTATTAGAGAAGATCATAAGTAGTGGCCAGAAACAACAGTTAATTTCCAACCGGTATACGAGTATAGAGCTTGCATCTTATCTAAATAACACCATCCTGGGTGTGAGAGTTATGGAGAAATCAGGTTCATCCCGTGAACAGATCGAGATGGTTCTGCGTACTTCATTTGGCATGATCATGTCTTGATCTTTTTTTTGTGAAATTCTTGACTGCGAAGTCAAAAAAAATTAAGGCGGATTAATACACCACGAAACCTTGAAGGAGGTGGGGCTTTTCGATAAAAATCGTGTATTGATTCATTTGGAAGTAACGTCTAGCTGTTAACCAGGCTGGTTGCTGTTTAACATCTCCTAGGTCAACTATATAAAACTAAATATGTGGAGGTTATTATGAATTTTTCTCAATCCGTAGAAGCATTGTTCCAACCTATAGAGTTAGGTCACTTGAAGTTATCCAATCGGATCGTGATGGCGCCGATGACGCGTCAGTTTTCTCCGGACGGTATCCCGGGTTCGAATGTTGCGGGCTATTACCGCCGCAGAGCAGAGAACGCAGTGGGGCTTATTGTGACGGAAGGGACGATAATTAATCACCCGGATGCATCCAATCAAGCCAATGTGCCGCATTTTTATGGGGAAGCTGCAATGAATGGGTGGGCACATGTTGTATCTGAAGTACATGAAGCTGGCGGTCGAATTATTCCACAGATCTGGCATATGGGAGCCAAGGGTCATGTTAATGATTATTCGGAAGCTGAGATTGCTACAATCGTTCAGGAATTCGCAAAAGCAGCCTCAGAAGCGAAACGCGTTGGGTTCGATGGTGTTGAAATCCATGGAGCACACGGCTATCTGATCGACCAATTCCTGTATGAGAAAACCAACTCTCGTACGGATCGTTACGGTGGAGATATGATGGCTCGCACACGTTTTGCAGTTGAAGTGATTGAGGCTTGCCGTGAAGTAGTTGGACCGGACTTCCCGATTGTACTGCGTTTATCTCAGTGGAAGACAGATGATTATCAGGCTAAATTGGCTGAAACACCGGCATTACTGGAGCAGCTTCTCGCACCGTTGGTTCAAGCTGGAGTCGATATCTTCCACTGTTCCACACGACGTTTCTGGGAGCCGGAGTTCGAAGGTTCTGATCTGAATTTTGCTGGATGGACCAAAAAACTGACTGGAAAACCGACAATCACCGTTGGTTCGATTGGTCTTGATGGTGACTTTACAAGTCTGTTCACAGAAGGTAAAGGTGCAAGTAACGTCGGTATCGATGGATTGGTACAACGACTTCAGAATGATGAGTTTGATTTGGTTGCTGTAGGGCGTGCTCTTCTGGTCGACCCTGAATGGGCTAAGAAAATTCAAGAAGGACGTACCGATGATCTGCTTCCATTTACAAGAGAGGCGATGACCGTACTTACTTAATTGCAATTATATTCATTAGGAATATGTATGTTATAAAGAAAAGCAGTGACAGACCAACGAAGCGGATGGACTGATCACATAACGTGAGACAAATAAAACACCTTCAAGAGAATGAAACCTTGTCGTAAGATAGGGAGATCATCTTGGAGGTGTTTTTTAATGAAAACCTCAGAGTGAGTTATCCGGTGGAATTAAAGATGAAAGCCATAGAAATGAATTGGCAAACAGAGATGTTGCGGGACAAAAACATTGTTCCATACAAAGTCGCTATTATAGCGGCTTTTTTGTTTTAAGAAATCAAGTTCTTGTCCCAAGCTGAGGACAAGAACAATGTATCATTTCGGATTAGGTTATTATCTAAATAGAACTCGATGGAGATCATGTGACTAGATAAAAGCATACGATTATCAGACTTCGCTTGAATAACGATTTTTTCATTTAAGGAACTAGGTTTTTTCGACCAAAGCCAAAGAACTAGTTCATTGTTGAAAAGGTTAAGAACATGGTATTAATGTTAATAAGATTCTTCATCTGTTTCATTAAGCTAACGGGTAGGTTAGTTGAATAAAAGGAAGTTTCTAGGGTGTTCTTGATCTTGCTTAAATTTTTTGTGATATTTTAGTTTAGTAGAAAATTTACTTTGCGATAGAAAATCAATTGCTTAAGTCTTTCATCATTAAATCAGATGATAACTCGAAGGTTGTTGATATGCTTGTCCGTATAGAAAGGGGACTGTGTTTGATATTTGATATAAAGTCACCATTTTATTTATCTGAATAAGTTCCTGTCTCGAAACGAGGATGGGAACTTATTCAGATTAACGATTGAAGGTACCTAAATCAAAACCTCCCAAGTTTACTACTCCTGGATATGGAAAAATCATTAGTGCTTGGACGGTCGTAACGCAAGTCTATAAAAATCTGCCCAACCATAAGCGTTTGTTTGCATTCCTATTAAACGATTGTCATAGTAAGTAAACTGATCTAGATGGTACAAAAAGGATATAGCCAATTTATCTTTAAGCCATTGTTCTGTTTCCTGAGTCATTCGGATCCGTTTGTTTGCTTCAAGCTCATTTTCGATCTTGCGCAATCTTATGATGAGATGTTCATAAATCTCCGGGGATAGATGCCTACGTATGACGTGACGATCGTCAAACATAAGACGTAAGAAAGAAATTACCGAATTATCATCAACAACAGCGTTAGCTAATACAAGATCCGCGGCATCGATAATCTCCGGACGAATAAAATCTTCATAATCTCGAACCTCCACGTTAATCTTTATTCCATATTCAGCGCATTGTTCGCTAAACCAGCGAGCATTTCGCTCCAAGGAATCACCCAGTATATGATAAGTCAGAATTGATAGTGGTTGCTCTGGATGAAAGGGAGGTGCATTAAGAGGATCTGGTTCAGTATTAAAATAGCTGGGGCCATCATTCATATATTCACGCTTTAACATTTGTTCGGTTATTATGCTCCAATTGGGAAAAAAACTGTACGCAGGGGAATAGGTATGATTATTGAGACCAACATTCATGCGGTGTGGGTTGGCCGCACGACAAAGCCAATGTCGAAAATCGTTAGATTCCAAAGGTCCCGGCTTGTTCAGTTGAAATGTCATATATGTGCATCCCGTTTCTACTTGTTTAATATCAGGCGGATGATTGTTCCGTGTGTGAAGTTGAAAAGGGTGAATATAAGGGAGGGTTTCTCCTGCTATTTCCTTTAGCGGCAATGGACGATAACGTGTCTCTGCTATGATCCACAGTTCAATCCGGTCGAGTTGAGCTCGTCCCGAGAAATAAGAAGGAAAGGCCTCGAGAACAATTTGGGAGTTATCATTCTCAATCACTCGGAACGGTCCACTTCCAATAGGTAGACGTGCAAAATCCCTAGGCAAACGTTCTGCGGAAGAAAGGGGGAGGATCGAAGCCCGCGGAGAAGCGAGCAGTTGTAATAAAAGATGATAAGGTCGTTTAAGACTAATCTCAACACAGTAAGGGCCCTGTGCCCGGATTTTATCCAATGGAAGCTCAGTCCATTCCGTTCGTCCAAAATCTGTAGACGTTAAACGTTTAATTGTATAGACAATATCCTTAGCATGCAGTTCAGTATTATCGTGAAAAAGTACCCCTTTACGTATGTAAAAAGTCCATATACATCCAGTTTCGTCAGTCTCCCAGTAATAAGCCAAATGAGGGAGGACTCCGCTGTTGTCATCCTCGGTAAGAAGCGTATCAAAGAGTTGGCGAGCCATATGCCACTCCGTGCGCCGAAGTGTGAAAATCGGATCTAAATCAGGCATACTACGGTAAAAGGGTAGACGCAGCGTATCAAGTTGATAATTCTCATTCTTATCTACTCGGTAACCATACTGTCCTTCCAGCCATTGTACAAAACGACCACGTATTGCATCGTCTACGTCATGCTCTTCAAGAAATCTTATTCCATCATGAAATCTTCCTTTATTCGTTGCTTCCTGGGCAAGTGCAAGTGCTACCTCGGCTTCCGAAGTTAATATAGTCAACGTTGAGCGATTACCTCGTCCGCGACCTGGGGACCATGCGATCCACCCAGCCGCACACAAACGACGGATGATCCACTTTACATTTCGTGGTGTACAGTTCCACAATGTGCCGAGCTCCTCTAATGTAGTCTTCTGTGAAATTTGAGCTTCGAGCTTGCCAAATAAGTTCTTGAGATTGAAGAAATGTTCCGATAACTGCAAAAGATTCACCTCCACAATAAAAAGGGGAAGTTTTCAATTGAAAATTATACTCTTTTTATTTCCCTTTTTTTAACTACAATCATAACATACGAACTATAAGTGTAGCTAAATAGGAGGAGAACGTTATGGAAATTGTCTTAGCCACTTGGAACACGAGGAAAATAAAATGGCTTAAGGAAGGACTAATGGAATTACCGATCCAAACCAGGGCGTTATTTTCAGGTGAAGTGGACGAAGTTGACGAGAATGGATTAACTTTTGAAGAAAACGCGCTTTTGAAGGCCAATGCAGTGCAGCTAACATCGAATAGGATAGTAGTTGCGGAAGACTCAGGGTTATGTGTAAGTGTTTTGGATGGAGAGCCTGGTGTTCGTACTGCCCGGTGGGCTCCAGGTACAGATGATGATCGTAGTTTAAAATTGCTTAAAAAATTAAAACATGTATATAACCCTCCACTTCGTAACGCACGATTTATGAGTGTAATTGTAATCCGTTTCCCGGATGGTAGTAGTTCAGTTACATATGGAAAGTTAGAAGGAAGAATTGCGTTCAGTCCACGTGGTGAGCTAGCGAGTGGTTATTCTCGCATTTTTGAGTTGTCTAGCGGTTTAACCATTGCTGAAAAAGGATCACCCACTATTGAAATTAATGATCATCATCGGCAGGCTTTAGCAAAGGCAACGGAGTGTATCAAAGAATGGCTCATTGCTCACGAAGCAAGAGGTGTCTCTATTGACTAAGGAAGACTCAAGTCGTGTAGGTACAGTCAAAGATCGTTATTTTCTCGCCATTGGTGCAGCCGTATTGGTCACTTTGCTCTGGTCGACTTCTTATATCTTAAATAAGTTTGCGTTTCAGCATAATATTGGACCTTTTACATTAGCTGGATTACGATACACTGTTTCTGCAATTACATTGCTGCTAATTCGGTTGATTCTGGTGAATCGAACTATGATCATGCCAAAACCGGATACTCAAAAGGGAAATGCACGTATCAAATTACGACCCTATTATTTGGTTATTCTTGGAGTAACCGGATATCTAATGGCACAGGGACTACAGTACGCTGGCCAAATGTTTATAACACCAACACAAACGAGTATGATACTCTCCGTTGGTAATACTGCAGCTTTACTTATACTCGACGTTTTTTGGCTTAGAGAGTTACGTGGTCGCTCATCATTTATAGGTATAATGGCTGCACTTGCTGGAATTGTTGTTTTCTATTTCCCTTGGGATTTTGGGAAAAGCCATTTTAGTGGAATTGTATTAATACTTGCTTCTTGTGCTGGATATGCTATCCATTTGGCCTTTACGAGGCACTTACTAAAAAACGGCAGAGCAAAGCCGGGAGATCTTGTTCTCATTCCTATGTCGATTGGTGCCTTTGGTATGTTAATAATAGGACTATTATTTGAAGGGTTACCGAGCTTCTCTTGGCCACTTATCGGTATTCTACTTTGGCTGGGGATCATAAATGGTTCATTTGCATTCTCCTTATGGACTTGGAGTCAAAAGCACTTAAGAGCCTATGAAAATAGTCTGATCAACAATTTGATGCTATTGGAGGTCACTGTATTAGATGTTCTCTTCTTACATCGTAATTTATCATTTGTTGAGGTGCTGGGATTACTGATGGCAGGGTTGGCTATAGTATTTGTGCAAATATACTCGCATTTAAAACGGCTTACTCAGTAACTGATAGTACTAACTCAACTATTAAAAGTGTTTCAATTAATAAGACATAACACAACCTAAGATCAACACCGTTCAATAAACTAGGTTTGTTAGCACCTGAAACAACGGGAAAACGTTAGCTTAATAAAACCAAGAAAGCAGCTGACCAATGTGATCGGCTGCTTTTTATTCAACTAACGGATAGAATAGTTGAATTGTGGTGGCCCCACATCGGCACGCAAAAATCTAGGCTGCCCGCAGCGAGGTGTTCGTGGGGTTGCCTAGTTTTGTTGTGGTCATAAGCTGTAATCGATGTCTTCGTAAGCGCCTGTGAGGGCGTTTATGTATACGTGAGAAACGCCTTCGATTCCAGTGACAGAAAATGCGTATACAAGCTTGCTGTTGTGGATCTCCAGCTTTGGCTTACCCGAGACGTTTACTTTTGGTCCGAGCTTCTCAAAGGCTTGCTTCGCTGTCAGTTTCGGGTGAAGTGGAAAGGTTTTATTGTAATTGTAAAAATAATTATACGCATCAAAGCTCTTTAACGCACCAGTACGGCGATCAAACTCCCATAAAACTTGCATCTGCGGAATGGAAACTTGCTCCCGAACCGGAATATAAGTGATATGAATTGAGGTGTTTTTTATTTCTTTTGCTACTATTGTCAGACGTTCGTCAGACCAACGCGCCATCCAGGTGTCTGCTACCGAGATAGCCTGCTTTAAGTCCATCGATTGCTCCACAGCTTCTTCTTCGGAGGTCGAGCCGTCGCGTGTCACTTGGAGCACGTGTCCGCTTTTACTCAGTGTTGCAATATAGGTGCTGGTTGGTTTTCCAGCGGTGTCTGATAACTTGAAATCCATGACTTCTCCTAATTGGGGGCTGCTCCCGCCTGAGACCATGTTGACGATTTGCTTACCTGCTCCTGTATTCCAAGCTTCGCCCATGAAGATTTTCGCTTTGGCCGCAAGCTCCGTAGCCTTATAAGTGGTTTCACCGGCGAAAACGGTTCCTGGCTTCGGAGGTGCGTAAGGATTCTGATTGTACAGGAACTCGTTAAAGGCTTTATTGCCGTACGTGGACACCGAGTCGAGTTGAGACAAGGCCTCTTCCATTTCGGTCGAGATCCGTTCTATATCCGATAAAGAGGTGCCGTCACCTTTCTCTCTCATCAGATCAAGATACGGTAGGGCGGTCCTCGCGAACTTTCTCAGACGATGAATTTGTTCTAATTGATTCTGGTTGAGCGAAATTTTCTTCTCGCTGGCGGGATAGGCCAAGTAGCGACTGCCGTTCGTGATAAACGATTCATACGCTGGCCAAGATTGAATGTTCGTTGTAGCGGATGCACTCCTTATTAATTGCAATATAAGATTGGCATTTTCAATCGCAGATTGAAGTGCTGCTTGCCGATCTGCAAACGTAGGTGCCGCAAGGGACTCCGCAAGCGCATAGTCGAAATTGCCCAAGTAGATCGATTGCATATGCGACCAGTATTGCGTATTGCGCTGTTGTTGCTGCTCCCATTGTCGATTATCCTGATGCTCCGTATAACTGAAATACGTGCCCGCTAGTGTCGTCGCGCAAAGCAGACCAATGATGGATTTAGTGAGAACGTTCATGTCTATTAAAACTCCCATCTTTGTCTTGATAATGCTTATCCACTTTAACAAAGAAAAGAACACAGTTTAATAAGTAAATATTACCAATGAAAATCGCTAGCCAGTTCTCTGATCAAGTTGTCAGTTACCAAATGAAAACCAATTGAGCAGATGAAGGATCAGTCTTCTTCCGATGTTGCATTCAAATACAACTTTGATGAGCGCAGTTCATCCAGCAGCATTGAGTATTAACTTTTAAATAAAAAGAACCGTTCTTTAATAAATGCAAATGTCCTTATCAACATGAAAATGCTAAATAAGAAATTCAATCGATGATCCTTAAACCGAGAAGTGGGGATTTACACGGCAATCAGTACAAGAAGTAAAATAAAAAGACCGCTCATCCGATACTCGGGTGAGCGGTCTTTAAGGGTTATTGTCGCGGCGCACAAACATTATTCCTTTCAAAGTCGCTATTATAGCAGTTTTTTTGTTTTAAGGAATCAAGTTCTTGTCCCAAGGTGAGGACAAGAACATTGTGTCATTTCGGTTTAGTTAATTATATAAATAGTATCATGATGTAGATCATCTGGCGAGATAAAAGCACAGGAGTGCGGTTTCGATCTCTTGAATGGATGCTTTATAGTCCATTAAATTCCCCTGCCTGTCTGAATCATTGTCTCTATTACTTCGACAAGTAGCCACGAAATCCTTCCCTAAAGAAACAACGTTAGATCATCTATATTGAATGCGAATTACATAATGATTTTAGAATAAAAAATTTCAAGTTTTAAAGTTGATGTATCATATAATTGTTGTATCTATGATTATAATATTAACAATGCTACACATAGTATTAATGCAGGGAATTGAAGCAAGAGAGTGTTCTGGATAATTCGTTTCCGTTACTTGAGAACGGCTCAAATGCGAACCAGAAGTGATTTGCTTCCAATTGAACGGTTTTACTATGTAGGAAGCTGAATTCTGGCGAGGAGATATTCAACGAAAGTATGTGAAAATTTAATTTTATTAGAACTTTTGTTAATGGAAAAATCATTGACTTAAGACCGGATGGGAGAAGGGAAGGATGTTTGCATGAACAGCAAGGAAACCAACGGTGCTTCGTACGAAAGTGTGACAGATCAGCAGCTTCAAGATCAGTTGAAATATTATAAAGAACGAGCTCCAGAGTATGATGACTGGTGGTACCGTCGAGGCACATTTAATCAAGGAGACGAAGCTAACCAAATCTGGTTCGATGAGATCAGTACGATTAAGAATGCTTTTAAAGCTGAACATTTTCATGGTGACTTTCTTGAACTTGCGGCGGGGACTGGCACTTGGAGTAGTCTGTTCTTAAAAGAAGCCCTTATATTGACCCTTGTAGACGGTTCCGAAGAAATGCTTTCGCATAATCCGGTAGTATCTGAACCCAATGTAAGAACGATCATTGCAGATCTTTTCAGTTGGTCTCCGGATCAGTTATACGATTCAGTTGCTTTTACTTTTTGGATATCTCATTTACCCAGAGAGAGACTGGCGAGCTTCTTCACCATGGTATCACGCTGTTTGAAGCCCGGAGGGAAAATGTTCTTTATTGATGATCGAGAAGTAGCAGGAACCCGTGAGTCTCATGTAGTGGGGACATCTGGGCAAACGATGGTTCGGAAGCTTAATAATGGTGATCATGCTACTATAGTGAAGAATTTCTTTGGCGATAAAGAGATTGAGCAAATTGCTGCTAGTGCGGGAATTGAATTGCATGTCCATTGCACCCCTAAGTACTTTCAGTATGGGATAGGGTCCAAAACTGTCTAGAGCAGTACAATATAGATAACACTAAATGTTCGGTTGAAATAAAGAATTGGACTGATCAATTAAAAGAAGCAGCGGCGGACCAAGACTTGATAAATAAAGTCTTAGACTGCCGCTGTTGTCGTTTTGACTAACGTTCTCCGTTAGCGCGGAATGAGGAATAGTCTGGCAACTTTCCACGTAATTGGAGCTGTATACATAAAGGGTAAGTGTCGAAGGACAAGAATATATTCCCATTAAAGTCGCTATTATAGCGGCTTTTTTGTTTTATCGGTACAAGTTATTGTCCTTGACTTGGGACAAGAACTTAGTCCTATTGCTGATTAGGGTTATATCTAATCATTATTTTGCCTGTCAATTCATTAAACTAACGGGCAGGATTGTTCAATAACTTCGCGAATACTTTAAAATGGATAATTCATGAAGTTCAGTATTAGCTGAAAGATACGCAAAAATAAAATGATGAAAGGTGGATTCTATTGAAGCCAGGGATTATAGTTCTTCTTAATGGTACTTCAAGTTCTGGAAAGACAAGCATATCTAATGAATTATTAACTCAAAGTGATATCCCATTTCAACATTTATCATTTGATAATTTTATTAATGGACTATTTCATAGTTATAAAGATTTCATTAATAGCACATATCCGAGTATGGAAGCAAATGGTGCAGAGGATGGACAAGTAGTAAATCAAATTCTTGCAGATCCGTTGATTTCATTATACTACTCGACAATAAAACTATTTTCTGCGATGGGAAACAACGTAGTTGTAGATTCTGTTATAGGTAATGACAAATGGTTCAATACTTGTATTGAATTATTATCAGATCACTCAGTCATATTCGTAGAAGTTAAATGTTCAAAGGAAGAACTTGCTAGAAGAGAACAACTTAGAGGAGACAGGGAGATTGGTTTAGCAAATTCACAATACGATAACGTGTATTGCTTTAATGAATATGATCTTGAATTTAATACTGAAATAATGAGATCGAGTGAGTGTGCCAATGAGATATTAAATTTTATAAGATCTAATAAAGAATACACTGCTTTTAAGAAGTTGATTAAGGGGGAAAGTGTAAGTAAGTAGTTCAAAGAAGGCGTATCCATCAGCTAACATCATATTCACGCTTCGGGTCATTCGGCTCTCGTTCCTGTTAATAGGTATAAAGAAAAATGTGAAATAAAGTGATTGCTAACTAAATTGTTGTGTGATATTATGATCCAGTAAACGTTTACATCAATAATGAATTGAATATTAGCAGTGTTTGGCTGTTACTGGTAAAGCAGGCATGACCAAAATGATTTTGCATTTTCCTTATGTGAGAAGGGGGAGGCATATCGTTTTGGTCTTTTTTATATCCAATTTCAGAAATGAGGCAAAGGTATGGATTATCGCAAGTTGGGACAAGAGATTACGGAATTGGTTGGAAAGAAGGATAATATCGCTCGGCTTACGCACTGCGCAACCCGACTTCGGTTCGAACTGCACGATATCTCCAAAGCGGAGACAGAAAAACTCAAAGCTCTTCCAGGTGTCATTACCGTTGTGAACAATGGTGGACAATACCAGGTTGTCGTGGGCAATGAGGTGCAGCAGGTCTACCGAGTTATCACTCAGCAGATGGGTTCAGCAACCCAAAGTGCGGAGTCCAAATCAGATTCCGGCAAAAATAACGGACCAAAGCAGAAACAGAGCTGGATTTCCAGATTCATAAGCGTAATCTCGACGACATTTACTCCGGTAATACCGGCAATTATTGGCGCGGGTATGATCAAAGCGATATTAGCCGTACTTGTGCTGACAGGCCTCGTAACTACAGAAAGCCAAAACTATTACATCCTTAACACCATTGCGGATGCGGCATTTTATTTCATGCCTATTCTGCTGGCTTATGGAGCTTCCATTAAGTTCGAAACAAGTCCAATTCTGGCGATGACCGTTGCCGGTGTTTTGTTACACCCGGGATGGAGCGCCCTGATGGCGGAAGGAAAAGATGTGTTTTTCATCGGTGTTCCAGTTCGACTAACCGATTACGCAGGTTCCGTGCTGCCAATTATTATTGTCGTTTGGCTCATGTCTTATATTGAACGTTTCGCGGATCGAGTATCGCCCTCAATGATCAAATTTTTCACGAAACCGATGATTGTGCTATTGATTACAGCACCTCTTGCATTGGTGGCGATCGGGCCTTTCGGAACGTACCTGAATGATCTGGTTGCGCTGGGTGCAGAAGCGATTAATGCCAGAGCCAGTTGGCTGATTCCTTTGTTAATGGGAACTTTGCAACCGTTCCTGATCGTGACAGGCACTGCATGGGCGATGACGCCGATTGCAACTAGCCAACTGACCAAAAATGGATATGAAATGATCAACGGTCCGGGAATGCTTGCGTCCAATATTGCTCAAGGTGGGGCTACGCTTGCTGTAGCATTAAAAACCAAAAACAAAAAACTGAAACAGCTCGCTGCTTCTTCCGGTTTCACCGCTGTGCTGGGCATCACGGAACCATCCTTGTACGGTGTAACACTGAAACTGAAAAAACCCTTGATTGCCGCAATGATTGGTGGTGGCGTAGCAGGGATATACGCTGGTCTGACTGGATTAGTGCGTTATGCCTTCGTTTCTCCTGGGCTTGCCGCGTTGCCTGCCTTCATTGGAAGCAATCCGATGAACATCGTTCATGCCATTGTGACTTGTCTGATTGCTTTTATCGTTACCTTTGCCCTGACATGGATCATTGGTTTTGAAGATCCAGTAGACGATGAAGAAGAAGGCAATTCCAATGTTAACGATGACAAGATGCTTTCCGGGCAGCCTGTTAAAGACAACACGGCCGGCACGCAGTCTGTTGCAACAACAAATGCAAATGTACCGAGCCAAAATGAATTACGCCCACTTACGATCGCCAGCCCGATGCAAGGGGAATTAGTCCATCTGGACCGTGTACCAGACGATGTCTTCTCTTTGGGATTACTGGGTAAGGGCGCTGCAATTATTCCTGCAAAAGGAGAACTGTATGCACCAATCACAGGTGAAGTTACGGCTTTCATGGACTCCAAACATGCGGTCAAATTAAATGGTTATGATGGAGAAGAGGTACTCATTCATATTGGAGTGGATACCGTCAACCTGAAGGGGAGACATTTCGACTCTTCCATTAAAGTGGGGGATCGGGTACAACGGGGTGACTTGTTGATCAGCTTCGATATCGATGCCATCAAGGCGGAAGGATATGAAGTTATAACCCCGATCATTATCGCAAATTCGGATCGTTTCCCGGATATTAAGCTGGAGAAGCAGAGTCCCGTGGAGGTTGGAGCGACTATTATCCACCTTTCATAACAAGCTTAATACGGTCCGTCATATATCTTGATCAATATTAAAATGAAGGAGTGCTTGAGATGTTATATCAACACATCAAACCATTCCCCAATGAATTTCTGTGGGGAGGCTCTACCTCTGCTTATCAAGTGGAGGGAGCCTGGAACGAAGATGGCAAAGGTCTGTCCGTCATTGATATGTGTGATCATCCGGCCGGAACCGCCGATTTCACAGTAGCGAGCGACCACTATCACCGATTCAGAGAAGACGTGAAGCTTTTTGCAGAGCTGGGCCTCAAAGCATATCGTTTTTCGATTGCATGGACTCGAATCTTGCCTTCAGGCACAGGAGCTGTTAATGAAAAAGGACTCAATTACTATCACCAATTGATTGACGAATTGCTGCTCCATGGTATCGAACCCATTGTGACCATGTACCATTTCGACTTACCTTATGAGCTTGAGAAAACGGGAGGATGGAACAACCGGGAAACGATCGATGCTTTTGTCGAGTACGGGCGTATCTTGTTTGAGCATTACGGGCATAAAGTGAAATATTGGTTGACCATTAATGAGCAAAATACGATGATTCTTCATCCGGGTGCCATTGGCACACCGAAGGGCGGACGTTTGCCTTCCAGTAAGGAACTGTATCAGCAAAATCATCACATGTTTGTGGCTCAAGGCAGAACGATGCGACTATTTCATGACATGCTCCCGCAAGGCAAGATCGGTCCTGCATTGAACATGACTTCCATGTACCAGGCAACCTCCAGACCAGCAGATGCAATCGCTGCACATAATTGGGAGACGATTCGCGGATGGGGTTTTCTCGACTTATCAGTATGGGGACGGTATAACCCATTATTCTGGAGTTATTTACATGAACGTGGCATTGAGCCGGTTATTGAGCAGGGTGACATGGATGATATCCGGTCTGGCCGCCCCGATCTGGTAGCAATCAATTATTATTCGACGGCAACCATTGCCGCCAGTACGGGCAATGCGTCGGATGTTACAGCTCGTGCGGGTGATCAGCAAATCATGCTTGGCGAGCAGGGAGTATACCGGGCCGCGGAGAATCCTTATACCGAAAAAACAAAATATGGCTGGGTCATTGACCCGGTTGGCCTGAGGCTAACATTGCGTAAGGTATGTGAACGATATGGTCTCCCGATTCTAATTACGGAAAATGGTATAGGTGCTCCGGATGTACTGGAGGCAGATTACACCATTAACGATACGTACCGGATTGATTTTATTGAGAAACACCTGGAACAGATCAGACTGGCTCTGACGGATGGGGTAGATGTGATTGGTTATTGCCCTTGGTCCGTGATTGACGTGGTAAGCACTCATCAAGGTTATGGGAAACGTTACGGCATGATCTATGTAAACCGCGGTGAACAGGATCTGAAAGACTTGAAGCGCTTGAAGAAGAAAAGCTTCTCGTGGTATCAGGAGGTCATTAAACAGAATGGCAGATGTATCGGAAACTCGGATCAGGCGGTCACGAAAGAATAAAGGATCGTGATGAATGCATGAGAGTAATCAAAATATTGAATAACAGCTTGCTTCTGACCAAAGATGAACAGGGACAAGAAATGATTGTCATGGGAAAAGGCTTGGCATTCAAAGGCAAAGTCGGCGAGCGACTCGATGAGGAGCACATCCAGAAACGATTCATTCTGCAAAATAATCCGTCTGCCCAGGCTTACGTACGAACCATCGAAAACATGCCAGAAAAACATGTGAATGTCATAAACAAACTGATTTCCAATGCCAAAGAAAAGCTGTCTCTTGATGATCAAATCTTCTTTACGCTTATGGATCACTTGTCGTTTGCTATTGAGCGATGGAAAAAAGGGGTAGCATTACAGAATCGCATGTTATGGGAGATCCAGAGGTTTCATCCTGTCGAATTCGAACTGGGGGTTGAATCCGTTCAGATGCTGAATCTAGAACTGGGTATTGAACTGCCGGAAGAAGAAGCAGGGAATATCGCTTTTCATTTCGTGAATGCCCAAACACATGAGCAGAATATGGAGCGCACGATGCAATCCGTTAAGATGTTAAAAGATATTTTTAACCTGATTCAATACACCTTTGATATACAATTGAACAAAAATTCCATCCATTATGTGAGACTCGTCACACATTTGCAATTCTTCATCCAGCGTTTACAAGAAGGGCGTCTGGGCAATTCGGCGAAAGATTTTATATTTCAACACATGGCGAAGGAGCATCCGCTTGAATACAAATGCGCGGAGATGATCAAAACCTACGTGCAAAACATGCTGGATATCTCCATATCGAACGAGGAATTATTATATTTGATGATTCACATTGCTCGAATTGTGCAGGAGGAGCAAGGTGACGAGGGAGGATTATAAAACAAAGCTAAAGTTATATTCCCTTACTTAGGAGGAGCGATTCTCTGAACATCTGATGCCCTTGATTTCTGGCATGTTCATATGCCTTTTAGTACACAGGAGATAAGATACTTTCTAACAATGACCGTTTTCTCGTATTCTTTCGGGAAACGGTCTTTTATATTTGCAAAAATCTATTCGTATGGTGCCTGTCGATGATTTATTTATGAAAAAAAATAGTTTTCTCCTACTTTTTTCATTGAAATTTGGGTTCACTTCAGACCGGATTTTACGATTCATGAAGAAAAATATCCCAAAGGAAAGGAGAAGACAGCAGAAAATCGAGAGGCAATAATGATGAATTCGACATTTAAGCGAATCAGGAGGCAATAAAAATGAAGCAGTGCTATAACCTTGTTAAATGGATGGTTATTCGTGTGTTTGTCGTAAGCATCTGTGCGGTTATAAGGTACGTTCCCGGCAGGGGGGCCGCCGATGATTCGGTTATCCATACCCAGCCAGCAATCTTGGAGACGGTAAGCCCGTCAGGATTCGTACATCCTTCCGTGGGTTTCACTGGTGATGCGCTGAAGCTAATGAAGGAGAAGGTTGCCATTGGTGCAGAGCCATGGGCGAGTGCGTTCGAGGACTTCAGGAAGCGTCCCAGTGGATCGCTGGATTATGATATTCGAAATCAGAGCAAGCTGGATAAAACGAAACCGGCATATGATCGCTTGCAGGCGTTTCCATTCAATATCATGAAGGAGTATTCAGAGTATATGTGAATTGTTATAAAGGGGAAGGCATACACCAGATGGACAATGGTATTTTATGGGCGGATTACTGGTCTCTCGCTGAACGGCCGGGACATTTGCGACTGAAGGGATTCAGACCTATCAAGGAAGGTGGCTTTTTCCGGGCTGGCAATACGCTATCTCAACGTTACCTCATGACGACAGGACTACAGGTGGATACCAAGCTTGATCTGGCGGGAATGTCGGATGGACTTCGAGCGGGCCTGGTTTATTTTAATGGGGGCGTGAATTATGCCATGGGTTCTGCGCAAGGGTATAGAGTCTGGTGTCCGTTGGGATATTTGTTGTAAATATGACTAGTTCCAAATTGACTTTGCTTGCCATGATGAACGAATTACGATTTCGAGGAATATAATCATATTGAATAGGCACGGATAAAACCTCTCTGCTAAACAGGGCTCAGGCTGCCGAGAATGTCTCGACAGCCTGGAGTTGCTGAATTAGCAGCTTTTTTTGTTTCGTTTGATATCCCTTTTATACAACCCTCTCAAGTAAGGTCCCAACCTGGTTTGCCATGATATGAGGTGGATACGGCATCCCGTTCGTGATCCACCATTCCACTATTCCTACAAAAGCTGTTCCCATAAAGGAGCCCACAATCAATTCATCCAATCCCTGGTTTCTTTCTTCGTTCATATTTACTTCACCTTTATATTCTTCAATAAGAAACTCAAGGAACCGGGCACGAAAAGAAGGAGCTCCTTTACTCGCCAACATCGTTGAAAAGAATAAATAATTGCGCTCAAAGTATTCGAAATATACCAGATTCGCTTCACTCCACTCCATTTCACATGCATATTGGTTGATGTCCTTCATGTTGTTAATATGCTCTTCAATCAGTTTATCCAGCAGATCAAATTTATCTGTGTAATGCAGGTAGATGGTTGCCCTGTGAACATTTGCCCTGTTGGAAATCTCCTGGATCGTAATGGAATCGAAATTCTTTTCTGACATCAATTCAATGACGGCTTTTTTTATCGCTTCCTGTGATTTGAGTATTCTTCGATCTATTTTAGGCACGTATTTCCACCAAGCTCTCTTAGTTAATAGTCAATTCAGGGGATTTTGTAGAATAATCGACAAACACAGATTATTTAACGATTGTAAGTGCCTCGATTCAATATAATATTATACATATGTCGTGTAAACGATCAAAATCGCGTATGACTAAACGACTACATTGCGGCAGAGACAACCCTGAACCGGTACGAATGGAGAGGATTCGTAAAATCTGGAGGTAACGGCTGAAACAGTAGATCATGAGACGGAGGAAAACAGCGTGATTCCCATCCATATTATTGTTGGCGGCAGCACGTTTACAGCAACTTTAAATAACAATGAAACGACACAAGCCCTGATAGCGCAATTTCCGATGACCATCCAAATGAAAGAACTGAATGGGCTAGAAAAGTATAATGATCTGCCCGAGGAGCTTCCTGCTGCATCTACCGAACGCCCTGAAACCATTCATGCCGGTGAAATTATGTCCTGGTCCGGAAACACTTTGGTGCTTTTTTATCAGACTTTCTCCAATTCTTATGGCGGTTATGTACTACTCGGAAGTGTTGACGATCCGTCTAATTTGGCAGCTACGCTTGGTTCAGGGCATGTACAAGTCACCTGGTCGCTTGCAGAATAAACCGCAGGAATGTTTCCAGAGGTGAAGTTATCTAGAGAAGGAAGACTACTGATTAGTTTATCTATATGGAAAAGGAGTAAAGTGAAATGAAACCCAAAGACATTCTTGAACGAGATAAAAATGGCGAGTTAATTTCTTTAAATGACCCGGAGTATTATAAAATTCATGATCTTATTGTTGAAGCACAGAAAATTACAATGCAATTAAACAACTCATATCATGAAGCGAAAGAAGTCAGAGGATTGTTTTCGAAATTAACGGGAGTAGAGGTGGATGAATCGTTTGGACTTCTTCCTCCTTTTTACACGGATTTTGGCAAGAATATCAGAGTGGGAAGAAATGTGTTTATCAATCATGCTTGTACTTTTATGGACAGAGGTGGCATAACCCTCGAAGATAACGTATTGATAGGTCCAAAAGTTAACCTGATTACCATTAACCACCCGCTGGAACCAGCTGAAAGACGCTCCACGATATCTACTCCAATAGTCATCAAGAAAAACGCTTGGCTTGGGGCAGGCACGATGATCATGCCTGGGGTTACGATCGGAGAAAATTCTATCGTTGCTGCAGGTGCAGTGGTCACCAAGGACGTTCCACCCAATACGATTGCTGCAGGTGTTCCTGCGAAAATTATAAAGAATTTGGAATAGAAAGGCTCATGTAATCGGGAAAATATAGAAAAATGTAGAAAGACATAAAGTTACCAACCTGACTGAGGAGTAACATCAAGTAATGATGGTGTTCTGAACTGGGAAGCGTGAGGAAAAGCCAAACCCAATCTTCCGAAAAACACGACATTCGTGAGTATAAAGGGTGGTAACCATGGTCAATTTGTCTCCTACTGGATGCAAAAGGAAGACAGCGCGCCTAAGATTACAGGACAGGAACAGCTTCAGCAGGTTGTTCAGGCACTGAAAGAGTGGATGTAATCAGTACAAAAATATAAAAAGGACCGTAAGTGTCATCTTCCATCGATGAATGCTTTCGGTCCTTTTATGTTTAACCTGTACCTTAATGCCTGGCAGCATCTTTATAAAAATATCTAATGAACGACGGTATCGGTTTACGCCTCTCTTTGTTAACGTCTTCGGAAGGCTCCGCCGCGTGCCAGAGCGAAGAAGATGAGCAGGGCAATAATTGAGCCAACGATGGCGGGAATAATATGAAATCCGCCAATCACCGGCCCCCTTGGTCCCAGCAATTCCGTACCTAACCAGGAACCGATAAAACCCGCAATAATGTTCCCAAGTACACCACCTGGTACGTCCCGCCCAATCAAGTTGCCGCTTAACCAGCCAATAAGTCCACCAACAATGAGTACCCAGAGCAGATCCATGGATTGTTCTCCTTTCTTCGAGTTTATTACAAGTTATGTTGGACTGAGTGGAATATACCTCACCTTCCAGTTGGTGGAGCAATCTAAAGTGTCTGTGCTAAGATGAGGGTGAATTATGATTCAAGCTGGGGAGCAAGGCTAGAAGGGATGCACTTGAAGAAGATACTTGTCATTGACGATGAAGTCGCAATCAGAGATTGAATTGAGCTCGTATCGAGAAGAGAAAACGACGTCGTTCAAACGGCTGAAAACGGTAAAATAGCCTTGCAGCTGCTGGATGCGGTACTCTATCATATAATGGTAACATCTTTAAAAACTGTTTTAAATTATGGATAGATCTTTGTGTTATTAAATTATCGGAAAATGAAAGAAGCAGGTGTTCAATGTGATCGGCTGCTTTTATTTAGTTAACGGGCAGGTTATTAATGGTGGCTACAGCAGTCCAACTCCATTTTTCTTCATAATCGGTTTTTAAACACCCATTTTAATTCCGTGGAACAATTCAAAAAAACGGCCGCTGTTCGCATCGTTTGCGACAGGGCCGTTTTTTGTTTTTCGTAGGCTAGCATCAATTGCTATTCATTCTTGCCAAACACTCATAGGGTCCCATGGCTTGATTTGATTACCATATTTTCCGGCCAAAAAAACTTTCATGTCTTCCAGCTTAGCAGGCACCTCGTTCCAAATTGGAAGGGGTGGTAACCCTCGTTTGCTTTTCAATAGGATGTCCACTGTAACATACAAGCGTTCTGGCTGAATCCAATGAAGGAAGCGGGAAATATCAATTTGCTTGGTCAGGGACAAGGCATCAATTTCGTCATTGTAATGCTTGTTGAACTCGCTGATCAGGTTCAGGAGGTAGTCTCTCTGCTCCTTCACGAAGTCCAGGCCGCAGATGGCGCCATGTCCTGGAATAACGATTTCGGGTTTAATTTCATCAATAATGCGGTCAAGCACTTTAACCCAATTGAGGGTTCCCTCTTCGCTGTATGCCGTACACCCGTTAAACACCACATCGCCGGCGAACAGCACTTTTTCTTTTGGCATCCACATCAGCAAGTCACTGTCAGAGTGGGCCGGAGCAACATTGTAAATCATAACTTCCGTATCGCCAAGACGGATGTTTATATCGTCCTTTATCTCAATATTCGGGTGCACCCATTCTACGCCTTCCAGGTTGAATCCTTCAAATTCCGCTGCAAAAAACCGCTCGCCCGGAGTAGATTCCGTAGAATCCTTTCCTCTTCTAATGACGCTGTCCATCCAGGCGATATTTTCGGTGAGGCGCTCTCTGGAGGCTTCCTTGTGCATAATAATGCAAGCATCTTCAAACACTTTGTTTCCCCAGGCATGGTCGCTGTTATAGTGCGAGTTCACCACATATGCGGGAGAGCCGCCGTTGCTTACTTCCATAAAAGCCTCTCTCATTTCCCGCGCATGGAACAAATCGAAGAACGTGTCATACACCAGCCCTTCACCCTTGTTGATAAACCCGGCATTGGCCCAACTGATCCCGCGATACGGCGAAATACCGGCAAAAACGCCATCTGCGACTTCAATAAATTTAACACGAGGTTTTTGAATAATACGTCCATACTTCATGAAAATTCTCCTTTGCGTATTTGTTTTGGGGTAAGGCATACTGACTATGTCTTATTGTAGAGAATGGAAAACAGAAATGCAAGCATGCACTTGCATGCATTCGTTCTATGCAATATGATAGTATCAGAACAACATCACACTACATGGATGGAGGCGCTTAACCATGAAACTAGTAACCTTTCAAACCAATACATCCCAGGAACCGTTGTTTGGGCTTGTAATAAACGAGAAATTTGTCGTGTCTTTTGCCGCAATCATGAAAAAGCAGGGAACATTCGTTGACAGTCTTGAAAGTATGGACAGCTATCTTCATTATTTGCCAGCAAGTGATGATGCCGCTAAGGAAATGATGCAATATGCTGTCGAACAGGTGCATCAATTCAATGAAAATGAAATCAGCCCGATTGCAGCGGTAAACCTGCTACCGCCGGTTCCGAATCCGGCTGCGCTTATCGATTTCGGACTGACGCCAAGACATCTGAGAAATGCTGGCGTAAATCTGCTGCAAAGAGAATATACAGGGCCGGAAAGAGAAGAGCTCACACGTAAAATTTCCCACAAATTCCAGCAAGATCTGAATAAAGTAACTTTCAGTTATTATAAGTGTAACCATAATGCATTGATTGGCGATGGGGATACGATTCATTGGCCTTCGTACTCTTCCTACCTGGATATCGAGCCGGAGCTGGCCTTTGTTACAGGGAAGGGGAACTGCATTGCAGGTTATGTTATTTTTAATGACAGTACTGTCCGCGATGTGCAGTGGCCGGATTTCCAGGCGATGACCGGACCGACGCGCTGCAAAGATTTCGATCGCAGCAAAGGAATCGGACCATTTCTGGTAACGCCGGATGAAATCGACAACCCGTTGGTATTGGATGTGGATGTACGCATCGGGGAGAGACTGCACTGGAAGGGAAGCACATCCGAGTATTCGGCACACCCTGCAAAAGTGATGGAGGAGGTTCTCAAAGTTTTCACGCCACTCCCGGGCACGATTATAGGAATGGGGACGATACCGGATTGCTGCGCAATCGAGACCGAAGAATGGCTGTTGCCCTCTGATCGAATCCAGATTACATTTGATAAATTAGGCACGCTCACGCAATTGGTGCCTGATCATGTCAAGATTACGGAACCAAGCCGCTGGGAAAAAAGAAGCGATTTGCTTTAAATAAACGTTTATGAAAATGATGAACCCCGACCCTGCTGCATATGCAAAACTTGTAGTAGAATAGGTTTAACATATGCAAAAGGAGAAATACAATGCAAACTTCAGACAGAATCATTGAAGCCGCGACACAGCTCATCAAAAAGAATGGCTATCGGGGAGTAAGCACCAAAGCCATTGCAACGGAAGCTAAAGTCAATGAATCTACGATTTTTCGGCAATTTGGAAGCAAGCAAGGCATATTGGAAGCCATCATTGAAAGACATTCGGATATCCCGCAATTTGAGAAGCTGTTAAAAGAGGACGCGACCGATAATCCGGAAGTTGATCTGTTGAATGTAAGCCAGCAGTACCGTTTGTTTTTCCATAAAAATGCGGACATCATTTTGATTGGCATCCGCGACAAAGGAATGTTTCCCGAATTGGACAGAGTGCTGGCCGATCCACCGGTGAAGCTGCACTCCTTGCTGGTTGAATATTTTGAACGCCTGCAGAAGAAAAAAGTTATAGCCAGACAGGATGAGCGCCTTGCCGCCATGTCTTTTCTCTCGATGTGCTACGGATTTCAGATGAGCGAGCTGATTCACGGGCAATATCAGTCCCAACTCGTCACCGAGGAAGATTTCTACAAGCACAGTGTCTCATTGTTTGTAAAAGGAATTTTGTCTCAGTCATAAGCTTTGTTGATTTATTTAAATATGCCAAAGACTGCTTTTGCTCGACTAGCTTTACCATTCGTTTCACATTCACAACAAATGCTGTGAGATATGTCTGTATTCGCATACGAAATAGACCTCGGTACTTGGCTGTTGCCATACCGTGAACCTCTTCATCTCAGCATTTTTAAACTCAATATCCAGTCTGCATTTATCAGTAGTTACTCAAAAAAGAATCACTTCCCAAAAGTTATACGGGAAATAGGAGTAAGAGTCCACCTAATTATTAGGCGGACTCTTTTAGTTATTCTTATTTGATGATGGATTTTTCTAAAGAGCAACATAAATGAGGTTGTTTATTTATAATTTCGGAGATGAATTTCGATCGGTACTCCCATGGAGGAGATCACCTTGGGATAAGCACTTATGTTCAGTATTATTTTGATGAAGATACATGTATCTTCATTCTTTCAAATAATGAGTCTATTAATCAGTACAGATTAGGCAATGCTCTGTCAGATATTTTGCATCATATTAATATAAATTTCCAACAAAACAGGAGGAGAGTAGGGAACTTGGACAAGTTTTTGTCCCGATTACCGTAATGGACAAGAACATGATCCGATTGCCGATTAGAAGTATATCTATTCTATCTCTGCCTGCTAATTCATTAAGCTAACGGGCAGATTAGCGTGGTATATTTAATTTAAAGTTCTAACAAGGAGGTCGCAAATGAATTCGATAACCTCGAAAGAGTTTGAAGCTGTTATTAAACTCCCTGCGAATATTCGATATGAATATTTTATAAAGAAGGTTACTGATTCAGAAGAAATTTGGGGGTTGTATGATGACGGTTGGGCAATGTCTTCAGATGATAAAGAGAGATTGCTTATTTCATTCTGGCCTAGGAAAGAGTTTGCAGAGTACTGTGCTTATGAAGAATGGTTAAATTATAAAGCACATTGTATCTCATTAGACGAGTTCATTAGTGACTGGTTACCCAATATGGTGGAGGATCAGCATAAGCTGTCGATCTTTTGGAACAGAGATAATTCTGCAGTTCTTGAGATTCAAGTGCTACTAAATGATTTAGAGAAGGAACTCGAAAAGTATTGATCCATCGTTACGCTAACGGGAAACGTTCCAGAGAGCTTGAAGAAAATGAATCGGAGAATGTTAGGCGAATCGATCAGATTGATGAGATGATCAAGGACATTAGTAAGATATTTGAGGTTAGAGCCGGACACAGCTCAATAGAAACAAACTCTATATATCTTAAAACAGAAGATTCTATTTTCTGGCATGGGTGCTTGTAGGGGAGAATGCATGTTGGAGGAGATATATTTCATTATTTTCTGAAGATAAGCAGAAAAAAGGCATCTCCTGAAGGAGATGCTTTTTTTCTTGAGTAGAAACATTGTTAGGATTGCTACTGGGAATCATTCGTCCTAAATCGAGGAAGTATAAATATATTACTCTCTTTTTTCATTATCTAATCGCCGACGAAATACCAAAGCCGAAACAGCAAATATAATAAAAGATAATGTTGAAGCAGCAGTAACCATCTTCAACACATTTCCTATTGGAGGGTTAAACAACAGAGCAATTGAGATGATTAAAACAGCACCTGTTAAACCCATTCCCAAAATCGAGATCGCTAAAATCTTGTTCATCAAATCACCTCACAAGGGATATTATACCATTTAAAGAGACTGCCCAGAAAAATTAAAGAGTTAGGGTATGTAAATGAGTCGGTCTGGAAGAAAGTTATCAAGAGTCCTAAAAAGAACTACAGTGCCAAGGTTATTTGTCTTTCCGATTTGATGAATATCTAAGTGAGAGTGGTGATCTCTTTTGAGTGATTAAAGATAATGAGCGATATGGAAAAGATCCTTTGGTTAAATGAAGTTGTGGGGATTACAGAAAAAGTATGAGCTGTTATTAAAATCAAATCCACTTGAAATCTTTACATAGTGAAATCTTTTCTTGTTAAGCAAAAAAACGATATTTTGAGATATTCTAATTGAAATTATGGTGTTACTGAGATTAAATACATTACGTGGCCCAGATATAAATTTTTATTCAAAATTATTTAAGCTGCGACCGTTTCTCAGATTTTACCGGGGAACGGTCGTTTTATTTATTACTAAAGTCGCAAACAAGGATCATCATGCTGCGTTTGGAACGCCTCTTAAGACTCCCCCTCCCTGAAGGGCCGGTACGATATGACTGCGGTCGGAAAAACTGGTCAAAATGATGATTCGTGTATCCGGATACGCTTCCGATATGAAGCGACTGGCTTCAATGCCGTCCATTATTAGCATGTACAGGTCCATCAGGATAACATCAGATCGGAGTTTTCCATTCCATATTTAGAATGAGAAATAAAGTAGATGCGCAAATCGAGGGCGAAGTTAAACTAACGGGCAGGATAGTTTAACATGAAAGCTGGCTAGTATATAAATAGTATAAAATCATTTTGGCCTAATACCTACGATGAAAGAAGAAAATGAAAAAGTTTATTGCGTGTCGAGGGACAAGATCTTATACCGATTACCGTAATGGACAAGAACATGATCCGATTTCTGATTAGATAAATGTCTAAGTAGTGGTGGAGGATCTTATTTAGAACGCGCTATATTTTGTGCGGATATTTTTATTTTTTGTCCGCCACATGTGTACAATAAATAAAAAAGATGATACATTGAAATTAGTTTAATCCCTTTTAAAACAGGTTTTTTTGGAGGATTCTTATGTCTCCTGTACGAGGACATACGTATATCGAGGAGGGAATGGGATGTCAAGTCAAGCCTTGGACCAATTTTTAAGTTCGAACATCGAAGATCTAAAGACTAAAGGTCTATATAACGTCATCGATACGCTGCAGGGTGCAAATGGTCCTGTTATTCGTATCGACGGAAAGTCCCTAATCAATTTGTCTTCCAATAACTATTTGGGACTGGCAACAGATTACCGCCTGATTGATGCTTCAGTTAAGGCGTCGCAGACATACGGGGCAGGCGCAGGGGCTGTGAGAACAATTAATGGTACGATGGATCTTCATATTGAGCTTGAAGAAAAACTGGCCCGTTTCAAAAAAACGGAAGCTGTTATCGTGTATCAATCGGGATTTAACTGCAATATGGCTGCTATATCCGCGGTAATGGACCAGCATGATGCGATTTTATCCGATGAGCTGAACCACGCTTCAATTATTGATGGCTGCCGCCTGTCGAGAGCCAAGGTGATTCGCTTTAAGCACTCGGATATGAATGATTTAAGACAAAAGGCGAAAGAGGCCAAGGAATCCGGTCAGTACCATAAAATTATGGTCATCACGGATGGGGTTTTCTCCATGGATGGTGATATAGCAAAGCTGCCCGAAATCGTGAAAATAGCTGAAGAATTCGATCTGATTACTTATGTGGATGATGCTCACGGTTCGGGCGTTCTCGGAGCGGGTGCGGGAACCGTGAAGCATTTTGGATTGTCCGACCGCATTGACTTTCAAATTGGTACTCTTTCCAAGGCGATCGGCGTTGTCGGCGGTTATGTGGCGGGTAAAAAGCAACTGATTGAATGGTTGAAGCTGAGAAGCCGTCCGTTTCTGTTCTCGACATCGCTACCTCCGGCTGCAATCGCTGCTTGCAGCGCTTCTGTCGACATTTTGATGAATGACAAAGAGCTGATCGAGAAGCTGTGGGAGAACGGCAATGATTTGAAAAACGGCTTGAGCCGGTTTGGATATGATGTAGGCCAAAGCGAAACGCCGATCACACCTTGTATCATTGGCGATGAAGTAACCACCCAACAGTTCAGCAAACGGCTCTATGAAGAAGGCGTTTACGCCAAGGCAATCGTGTTTCCGACGGTCCCGAAAGGAACCGGAAGAATACGCAACATGCCGACAGCTGCCCATACCAAGGAGATGCTCGACCAGGTGATCTCTGTTTATGAGAAAGTTGGCAAGGAAATGAAGCTGATTTAGCTGCATTCGCGGGAGTATATTTCGGGAGGAATGTCTTATGAACAAGATTTTGGTGACCGGAGCACTGGGCCAAATTGGTTCTGAGTTAGTTGTTAAATTACGTGAAATCTATGGTGCGGATTCCGTCGTTGCTACGGATCTCAGGTCATCAGCCCACGAAATTACCCGATCCGGGCCATTCGAGCTGCTGGACGTGACGAATGATAAGGCGATGTTCGAAATCGCCAAGCGGTACGAAGTGGATACCGTCATCCATTTGGCTGCTCTGCTGTCGGCTACCGCAGAGGAGAAACCGCTGCTTGCCTGGAATTTGAATATGGGCGGATTGATGAATGCACTTGAAATATCCAGGGAGCTCGGCTGCCAATTTTTCACTCCAAGCTCTATTGGATCTTTTGGTCCTTCGACTCCGAAAGACAATACCCCGCAGGATACGATCCAGAGGCCCAATACGATGTACGGCGTGAACAAAGTGTCCGGCGAACTGCTTTGTGATTATTATTTTCACAAATACGGCCTGGATACTAGGGGGCTGCGATTCCCGGGTTTAATATCTTATATGACGCCTCCCGGCGGAGGAACGACGGATTACGCCGTGGAAATTTATTACGCAGCTGTGACGGCTGGACGGTATACATCTTATATCGCCAAGGACTCAAACATGGACATGATGTATATGCCGGATGCCCTGAACGCTATCATCGAATTGATGGAAGCGGATTCTTCCCGGTTGATACACCGAAATTCATTTAATGTCACCGCAATGAGCGTGGATCCGGAGGCGATTGCTGCAGCGATTCGGGATGAGTTTCCCGGCTTTATCCTCGATTATGACGTTGATCCGAAGAGACAGGCAATTGCCGATAGCTGGCCGCATTCCATTGATTCGACGGCAGCGAAAACAGAATGGGGATTTCATCCCCGCTACGACCTGAAGGCCATGACGAAGGATATGCTTTCACAGCTAAGCGAGAGACAAATGCTTCGCAAGGCTTAAAGTGATTATGAATTCGCTGTGCAAAGCGAGTTGAAATACAAAAGAAGCTGCATCAAGAGGTTTGGCGTTACTCGGACCTTTTGTTGCAGCTTCTTTTTTCATCCTCCAGCCCAGACATTTCCGTCGTCTGTGGCTTATCAGATAAAGAACACGGCATAAAGTTTGCAACAGGACGGACCGAGGAATGCAAAATAAAACACAGAAGTGAAAGAAAGGGAGCTGTTTATTTCGCGGGACAAGAACATGTTCTCATTGCGATAGGCGTTTATCTAATCGTTATTTTGCCTGTTAATTCATTTATAGATATAATGCAGATGTACAATGACACAAAGTTACCAAACAATAAACAAGAGAACCCTTTCAGCCACATTAATAAAAGAATAAAATGATAGTTTCATTAATCAAACAAGGAGTGTGCATATAATGGATTCGTTTTCGAAAGAAACAAAAGATAATTCTTACGTAGTAATTCCGTCAGAAAATGTAACTAAGATACAACTTGGAGATCCATGTTATATTGGTTATCAACTAGATGGGCAAGAATTCTGGGAATTAACGGGTGTCTCTTATACGACTGAAGTATCTTCGTTTAGAAGTTCGTAAATACCAATACCATATGGCAGGACATATGCATCATGCCTTATTACCGCTTAGCAAGCTGCTATAAGTTAATTTTCTATTTTGAAGAAGGAAGGGGATAACCTTGCAGGAGTACTAACTGACGCCTATAGAAATAGTAGCGATCCGTTGGGTTGTAGCACATTTTTCAAGGTAGTTCCTTTGTTTCGTGACAGTCTAATTGAAATCGGTATTAAAGAAGGTGTGACTCATATTACTGATGGTATAGTTTCAGATGATACGATTTCACACGTTGATCTAATAGCCTTTTACAAAAAAATAGGCTTTACGTTGATAATAGAAAGTTACATATGGTCTATATAGAAGCAATGATAAGATTAATTTCATTGAAGGAGGTTCGAGATGAGAAACGAAGAATGTTGTCCTGAATGTGGAGGAACAAAATTAGGGGAGGGCAAGTCGCACGGCGAAGCTAGGGTATATCCTATGAAAAAGATGCTAACATTAGGATCAGATGTTACTCATGTAATTTGTATAACGTGTGGATTTATTTTAAAAAGTTTTGTTAAAGAGCCACATAAATTTGAGGATAATAAATAAATAAAATTGTACTGCAAGAAAGGGGACCAACAGATCAAGTTCTAACTCTGCTCAGTTAAATAAAGACTAAAGGGCATAATTGCATGAAAGTAGGGAACTTTAAAAAAATTCAGTCTTTGTGGTCGAGGGACAAAAACAAGGTCCCATTGAAGTCGCTATTTTAGCGGCTTTTTTATGTTATCGGTACAAGTTCGTGTCCCGAGCCGAGGACATGAACTTGTACCGATTGCCGAAATGGACAAGAACATATTCCGATTACCTATTAGATGATTATCTTGATTTTGTAAGTCTTGTAGGACGCAATATAACGATTATGGCGGCCAACACCAACTCGATCATATATGGAGCAAATTTTGCTGCACATATGGGATTCAGAAAGAAATGATTTCATACCTCCCTCACTGTAAATTGTCCTTTGAGTATAGACGTAAAAGCTCCTTTACCAGTGAGAGGTGGGTAAAGGAGCATATCTAGATCTTGTTAAAGTTTACTTTGATTCAATTCGACCGATTGGATTTGGATCTTCTGATAAAGCCTTTTGAACTGCCGTCCAGCTGTCATGTTCAATATCGAGCGCATGACAAAGATAAGCCCATGAGACCAGCTGAATTAAGGCGACATGTTCTGGATTTTCATCTGTTGTTTCCGTAACTTCATAACCCGGGATTCCGCCAAGTGAGTGTTCTGCACCGAATAGGGTGAGCAGGCTCTCGGCCCCTGGGCTTAAGAAGTAGGGGTCGGACATCCATTCCGGGCCGCGGACGGTCAACTGATACTTTTGCGGGGTGTAGTCCTGATCCCCGACGATCACAAGTGTGGGTGTGGTCATGTGCGTGAAGCTCACGTTCAAGTGCGGCATATTCTCGGCCGCGAACGTCGTCAGGCTGTCGCCACCTTGTCCAGCGGTGGCAAACAGCACGCCCGCTTTGATGCGCGAGTCAAACAGGTCCACGTCCTTCTTAGTTTCTGGGTCGAGGACTCGCAATCCCAAGAGATTGCCCGCCGTACCGAAGGAATGTCCAGCTGCTGCTGTTCGGCTTCGATCAGTGCGTCCACTTTGTTTTGTAGAGGAATTAAGTCCAGCTCTGAAGACTTTGATTGAAACAGCAACAGCTGCAGATGAAGTACGTGCCAATATTACACCAGATGAATTGTTGTGGGCGGTAGCAAGTCTCTGTACGGGAGTAGACAACGGTGATATAGCGCATGCGAAAAATATTGTTTCTCTTCTTGTAGATGGATTGCGTTACCATGCAAAACGTTAACACTTCGACAGAATCCTTCTTTTTTACTGCGATGGTTTGATCAGAGACGCACTAGTAAAACTATGATAAATATAACTTTGGTTGAAAAGTTTACTAGTGGGCTCTGTGATGGGGATCTTGAAAGCTTCGGTATGTAGTAAAATGTCGCAGGACAAGAACATTGTGTCATTTCGGATTAGATGACTATTTAAACAGTTAGATGATGGAAATCAACGCGCGTGATAAAAGCAGATTACCATAGATAATAGCTAAATTAGATGAGTGTTATTGGCTAGTTTCGGCACAGTCATTTTTGTGAATAAAGTAGTTCTTTTTTGTGCCTCCACATTAGCGAATGAAGGAGCTCAGCATCTTTAATGTCTCCGATACAAAGCTGGACAAAAAAATTGTACCGATTACCGAGATTTGAGGCGTAATTAAGTAAGACTTCTTATCTTTACACCTGCACTGTAGGACGGATCAGGATAAATAAGCGTAAGATCCTAATTCACCTTTAACAAGAGCAGAGGCCGTTGTTATTCTAAATAAGCTTCTAGGTCGCGAGCCAATTGAGGGAAGTACCATTAAGTGGAACGACGTTGCCGAATGGTTCTGGACGTATGGCGATATTCAAGCCGCTTCCAACGTCAATGTAGAGGATTTACTTGCAACGCAATAGTGGTTACTACAGAGCACCTAATCAGGTGCTCTTTATTTTTTCATTCTGTACAAGATGATTTAATTTATAGAGACAGCTATTCTTAAGCCGCAGCTCATCTCTATTTCTGCATATATGCGTAGAGGAAAAAAACGACTTATATTTGCGGTTATTTATTCCACCATTTGCCATTCGCAAATATATAGCATATATATCGGTGGCTAGACTCTAAATGCATCATGGATTAAGATTATTTTAGGTTTATAAATCGATCTCATCCAGCCGGAATTATTATTAAAATTCAAAAATATCCTTTTCACGAAACGCAAATATAACTCAGATAGGTGTGCATCATTATTAAGATTTTAAGAGAGTACATAACGCAGTCCCCTTTAGAGTTGGCGGTGTTCATTGAACTGTCTATTATACTTGCAGAAATGGTGCATCGTGAACACGAGCGGAATAGGATAATTGGATACCTTAGCCCTGACCATATCAGCGTACAGTGGGAGGGGAAAACAGCTCAAGTATCCTGGCATACGGAAAGTCATGCAGCTTATCGTTCTCCCGAGCAATTTGCACGATTCAATCTGGTGCCGAATGAACGCAGTGATCTTTACGCATTAGGGGTTATTCTCTATGAGTTGTTAACCGGACATTTGCCTTTTCATGCTGACAATGATGAAGACTGGGGTACCGTACATACCCGCAAGGTACCTCAATCTTTATCCGATATTCGACCGAGTTTAGACGAAACACTGCAAGCTATACTGATGAAATTACTTGCCAAATCACAGGTGGAGCGTTATCAGAGTATATATGGGGTGCTTGAAGATCTGAAATTGTATCAGAATATGATGATGGATAACGATGGAGCGTTTAAGCCATTGGAAGTGGGACGTTTAGATAAAATCCGTACGCTTTCCCTATCCGAATCGTGGTATGGACGTAGTGCCGAAGTGGTGCAAATGGAGGCTGGGCTGGAGCAGGCTTTTCAAGGAATGAATGCCTTTCGTTGGGTGATAGGCAAAGAAGGAACGGGTAAAACGGCGCTTGTCCATAGAATCGAACAAAACGTCGTTCGACATGGTGGCCGGATGATCACTATGAAAGTGGAACTTTCCCAAAAAAATATTCGATGTGGGCCGATCCTTCAGGGAATGCGGGAATGGGTCTATCAACTGTGGAGTGAGCCGATTGAAATCATTACACGTCTGAAAGCCAAACTACAAGCCGGTTTCGGTCCAGAAATGCAGGTAATCGTATCCTGCTGGCCTGAGGCCAAGCTGTTGTTCGACAACGATGCGAAGGTAGCACATATCTCGGACGATGCGAAGGTCTGGGAACGGTTTGAAGAACTTCTGCCCGACTTGATCTGTTGTATGGCTGAATGCAAGCCACCGTTTGTTTTATTTATGGACAATCTGCAGTGGGTCGACAATGGTACACAAGAGGTAATTCGTGAACTTGCATTATCACAAAAAGCGCATGGGTTATTCCTAATAGGGGCTTATCGTACGGAGGAGTTGATCACTTCCACGGGGGATGTAGCGAATTTTGATCAAGAGGATTTGCTGGCATGGTTAACCTATAGATGCCGTGCCAATCCAGAGGAACAAGTGACTCTGCCACCGCTGGCTTATGAGGATGTGAGGCAGCTGATCTCTGATGCTCTATATGAGAAATCCGGTCGCATTCAACTTCTGGCGCGGTCTGTCCACGATCAGACAGGTGGTAATCCTGGCTCGGTTCGTCTCTTGCTGGAGGGATGGATAAAGGAGAACAGACTACGTTTTGACGAAAGACGACGTCAGTGGGTATGGGACTCTGAAATAACCCGGCAACTAAGCAGATCGAAAGAACATCTGCGTTTGCTGGAGGTAGGCTTCTCCAAGCTCAAGGAAGATCGTAAGGAGTTCTTGGCTATGGCTGCCGCAATTGGTCCGGTATTTCAGTTAACACTCTTGGCCGAAGTGTGCGGCATATCAGTGGATATGGTATTCCTTAATCTTCAAGAGGCGGAAGCTGAAGGGTTTATTTATCGGGAAGACGAAGCAGAGCAAGAAGATGAACAGGATTTGATCTATGTGTTTGCCCATGAATTCATTCACCGAATGGTATATGCTTTCGATTCAGGACGCAATATCCACCGACACCGGGTAATTGGACGGTTCCTACTGGATCGCACTCAGGAGTCACACGATGACCTGTCAAGAACAGCGATTGATCATCTGAACTTGGCAGCTTCGTCATTATCAGACCAAGAAACGAAGCAATTGATTGAGTACAATCTTCAAGCGGGACAAGAGGCGTTGGCAGCGGCGCGCTATGCAAAAGGGAAGTATTATGCAGAAAATGGGCTTCATCTGCTGGCAATATGCAAGGCGGAAGTACCAGGTACACTCGATGTCGAGTTGCAGTTGGTATTAGCTTGGACGGAGTATATGGGTGGCAATAGCGCACGGGCGAAAGAACTGTTGGTGGACTTGAACCAAAGCAGCGATCGACTGAGCCGATCGGAGCGACTCAAAATCTGGGCACCTTTAATACAATTTCATGCATTCGTGGACAATGAGACTGCGGTTCAATTTGGAATGGAGGCGCTAGGCTCGTACGGCTGGAAGCTTGGGAAGAAGAGTTCCCTGTTGTCTATCGCCAAGGAAATGGCCTCGACCGCGGTCCTCTTACATCGAAAACGGGAGAAGCACCTTCTGCTGTCCAACCCACTTGACGAGGATTATGAGGAATTATGCCATTTAATGGAGCTGTTGTTTCTTCCATTACTTACACACGATGCACGATCGCTACTGGAATTGTATGCCCCATTTATTCGTTATGGGTTGCATAAAGGGGTAAATGAGTCGTTAGCATCAATGATCGGAGGATATGAGCTGATTGTGCAAAGGACATTTCCGAGCTTTACTCGAGCGAGTCCGATTGCTGAGGGGGTGTTTCTGCAAATTGCGAACACCTCTACATTGAGGAAAAAGCATGTTTTTACTTTTCTGAGCGGAATGATCAAGCAAATGGACAGTCCTTTGGAATCTTCTGTTGTCTTGTTCAATGCGATGCGTCAAGGGATGGAAGCAGGCGATCATGACTTTGCTAATTCTGCCTTAATTTTTTGTGTTATGGGTAATCATGGGAATGCATATGTCATAAATGAATTGCTCCGATACTTTGAGGAGAACATGCGACAGATTGCCGACGACAAGATACTGGAAATGATGCTGCTGACGAGTAGTTACACAGCAGTGCTGCAAGACGATTCTTTGATCGACAGTTTTGTTTCTATTCCACTGGTGTCGACTGACAGTGAGTTGGATCACCGGGGCGAAGACAACTATAGTTGCGGTTGTCGGCTTGAGGTGGCGTTGCTGTCGGGCAGGTACAGGGAAGCGCTGTATTGGTCGCAACGAGGAAGGGTAAACGAATTTCATTTGGATTGGATGCGAGTTCGTAAACAACGTGTTTACGAGAGTTTGGCATTAGCTGGATTTTATTTTGAGACGAATAGGGAGGATCGTAAGCGGATTCGGAAGACCATACGCGCGCAATTGCGATTGATGAAGAGTTGGCGAGGATTTCTAGACAGAAAGTCCTCCGCATATTTGCTAATCAAAGCAGAAAGTGAACGAATTGCAGGGAATTCGTTTGTCGCCATGAATCAATATACGGCTGCAATTAAGCGAGCGAGAACAGAAAAATACGTATTGCTCGAAGCCATTGCTTGCGAACGGCTTGCTGTATGTTATCAAGATGATCTGCTTAGCCGATCCGGAGCGGCAATTACGATGATGGATGCTTGTGCGGCATACGCCGAATGGGGAATCACCTCCAAAGTAACTCAAATTAGAAGCAGACACGCTGAATTGCTGGACCCGGTTTACAAACGTTATGAGGGTCCAGTATTACAGGAGCGAGCACATATGACTCAAACCATCACAGAGGTAGCTTGGCAGAACGGCCCCAAGATAGGTGAAGGCTCGAAGAGCGAAGAGCAATTCGAGCTTTTACAACGAATCATCAATGGGTTAGCACAGACGAGTAAGGCAGACTGGAGGTTAAATCTCTTAAAAACGGCTCTAAGACAAACCGGAGCAGAGCGTGGTCTGTTGTTGAAGCGTCAAAATAATGAGTTCATTATTGAAGCTAACTCTTCTTACTGGACTGATAAGGAAAAAGAAGCCGACCTGTATGCGGAGAGCGTCTTACGTCATACAGCGATGACGGCGCAACCGCTAATTCTGCATGACGCGCTTCAGAGTTTTTGGGTGAGGGATGCTTATATTGCAGCAAAAAAACAGAGGTCGATTCTGTGCATGTCAATCGATGTTCCGGGAAAACAAGCTTCCTATCTACTATACTTGGAAAATCGACAGATGTCGGGTGTGTTTACAAAGAGGGATGTTCAGATGATGGAGCTTATTGCGACACGGATCATTTATCTCAAGATGCTGGAAGACGAAACTGCGGATACAACATTCCCGAAGGCTTTTGACAGTAACGCTTTGTCCGTGGTGCCTTGTCTCATACAACCGGGGCTGACTGAACCGCTGACTGAACGTGAAACGGAAATTATTAAAGCGATTGCAAAAGGCTTGTCGAACAGGGAGATTGCTAATCTCTTTGGTATAGCGGAGACGACGGTCAAGACACATAGTTCTAGAATATACGGCAAGTTGGGTGTAAAACGGCGGGGACAAGCTGTCGTACGTGCTAGAGAGTTGAAATTAATAGAGTGACAAACAAGGAAGCGAGCCTGAAAGGGCCGCTTCTTTGTTTGTTTTCAAACAGACGACAACTCGAGTTCTTTGGTCATTCCATATTGTAGAAAGGAAGAAGTCTTAGAAATGCACAAAAATGGGTCCGATTAATTTATGTATCAAACTTTTATGGTGTACTACTTTAGTAGGACTTAAATATCCTGTGATGAGACTATAATGTCTAGATGGAGTCAAGTGATAGGAGGTCATCTTAAGCCACAATCTGAACTACCCGTTGTAACTTTTGACGATATTTCAGGACATTGGGCAAAAGAAATGTTTGAGGAATTAGCAAGTCAAGGGATGATTACAGGATATCCAGACGGTTCTTTTCATCCCAATGAAAGCATCAAGCGCCAGCACATGGCTCTACTATTGATGCGTGCTTTTGAGATTGAACCAGTACGTGAGGCAGTGTCGCGGGACAAGAACATTGTTCCATTCAAAGTCGCTATCATAGCGGCTTCTTGGTTCCTTTGCCGAAAAGGACAAGAACATTGTGTCATTTCGGATTAGGTAGTTATCTAAACAGCATTATGATGGAAGTTAGGTGGCGATATAAAAGCCACATTTCAATCATCCTCATAGAAATTCCATGGGCCTTCAACAATCTCTAAAAACTCTTTTTTCATAGGATACAAATCTGCTTTTGAAAGATGGATGCGGCTATAATTTGCTAATCCTCCCGGATTCGAAGTGATGGCATTCCATCATGCACGTCCTTTACTAATTTTATCTAGAGAAGCCATCTGTCGGGCAACGGTAAATGGATCTGCATAGGAAGTAGCAGTAAGCCCGATTGAATGAGTCACTTGTTTTATCCGATTGCCTATTAGTTGTATATCTAAGTCTGAGTAGTGAGTCTCATAATTTTGAATTTATTCAAACCCTATATACGGCGTATACCCGAACGATCGTTTTTTCAGGGCAGCGTACTACTTTCGTATGACTACAACTTCTATAATTTTGTCTACAATGTCTACGTGGGGAATGATAGGATTCTTTTGTTGCTCGAAGATAATGAGGAACGTTCTATCCGTTGTTTGGAGCTTTAGTTGAAATCGCTGGGCTCGAATTCTGCAGATGATCGCAACCGGGATTAAGGGATAAAAATTCATTAATATGGGGGAAAGTTAAGTGATAAGAAGATTGAAATTATCTATTGTATTTGTGCTTGTAATGACGTTGTTTGTGGTTTCTGCTGCTCAGGCGGCTCCAGTTGGCCAAATAGATGAGATCTCTATTATTGTTAATGATAGTGTAGTCCAGAGTGACGTTAAACCCGTTGTCCATAAAGGAACCACACTTATTCCTTTAAGGGTCCTTGAAGAATCGCTCGGTGTGTCTCTTAACTGGAATAGTTCTACACAAACCATAACGGTTTTTAAAGGAGATGCATTGGGTGTTCTAATTATTAGAAACCCGACTGCCAGCGTTAAAATCGGTGATGTAGAGGAGAAGGTGGTACTCGATCAACCTGCTAAGATCATTCAGAACCGGGTTATGGTACCAGTACGTTTTATTGCGGAACTATTCGGAGCAAAAGTAGTATGGAATCCCACCATTAAAACCATAATCATTAGTACTTTGCAATCGGTTGTCGAAGAATCGCAGAATTCTACAGGCGATGTAGCCAAGGGAGATAAAGGCGATACCGGAGCGACTGGACCAGTTGGAGCACAAGGAGCTTCGGGGCCAGCAGGACCACAAGGCCACGTGGGACCGCAAGGAAATCCAGGGCCAGCAGGAGCACAAGGTCCGGTAGGGCCGCAAGGAGATCCAGGGCCAGTAGGAGCACAAGGTCCGGTAGGGCCGCAAGGAGATCCAGGGCCAGCAGGAGCACAAGGTCCAGCAGGTCTGGCGGGACCGCAGGGAGATCCAGGCCCAGCGGGGACTTCTTTTACCTCGGAAGGATTTTCTGTTACCGGTACGACATACTCAATCAATAGTAGCACGCTATTTTCGAATTGGAACGAGGCGTCTCCATATTATGGAAGCCCTACATTTAACCCTGCTACAGGGATATTTACGGCACCGGACACTGGTAGATATTCCATACATGCAACTGTTAATTATAAGATTGACGCGCCAATCAGTGTAAGCATAGGAAGAGGCATTGATCCGGTTTTTACTGTAAAGAAGAATGGCAATATTGATTTAATAAAAGGTTATATGCCTTTCCTTGACGTTAATATAGCGTTAATTTTAACAATGAGAACTGTACTAGGTAGTGCGACGGTGACGTTAACCGGTGATGTAGAGCTGCAGGCAGGTGATCAAGTCGAGTTATATTACGAAGCTGATGGTCTACCCATTGGATTCAGTACGGATATAGTATGGTCGATTCATCGGCTATCCTAATACAAGGTTACATGAGGTGCAGTTGAACCTTTGGTAATAGGAATACCTCTAACAGGTATAGAGAGATCAATAAACTTATAAGGTGTTACAATGGCCATTTGCTAGTTGGATGGGATGCGCCAAATGTTAATAAATTGAGAAAGAGCAACTGACCTTATCGATTTGTGAAAAAATTGAATTTTTGAAAGCCGTTAATCTGAAAAGATGTCGCGGGACAAGAACATTGTTCCATTCAAAGTCGCTTATTTAGCGGCTTTTTTGTTTTAAGGAACTAAGTTCTTGTCCCTTACTGAGGACAAGAACTTGTACCGATTGCCGGAATGGACAAGAACATGTTCCTATTGCCGATTAGGCGTGTATCTAATCGGCATCTTGCCCTTCAATTCATTAAACTAACGGGCAGGTTAGTACAATACCCATCAATCAAATAAAAAAAATTGACTTCGTGTGCACACGAAGCCTTAGACTCACATTTAAGGTCAAACATGAACTTTTGATGCTGATTTGATATGTTCTGGAATATCATATTTTTCTCCGCATTCTGGGTTACTGTTAACAGGATTCCAGGTATCGTTCAATTGACCAGATAAGACACTGTTGTAGTAAGCCTTCTTCTCTTTGATGTGTTTTAATTGAAGGTTGTACTCATAGATCTTCGATTCTAGTTGTTTTTCTTGTTTTGCAACAAGCTCAGCCCTTTCAGGAATCGTCTTATCACCTTGCAAACACATAGCAATGTAATGTTTGACTTCTGAAATTGGCAATCCTGAAATACGAAAGGAGTGCACCATTCGTAACCAATCCAGATCATGGTCAGAAAATAAACGATTATTTCTGCCGTCTCTTGAAACGAAAGGTATCAATTGTTGGTCATCATAATAACGGATCGTATGTTTTGTAAGTCCAGTTATTTCAGATACATCTTTTACCGTATATTTTGGTTCATGTAATGTCTGACTCAAATTTCGCACCTCCATGCTATTGACTTCGAGTTACTCGAATACTTTATGATTTTATTCTACCAATGTTGTGAACGCCCATCAACTGGAAATTACCTTCTTCGTTTCGCAGTTATCAAACAAGAAACATAGATGTTTTTTTGGTGATAAATTTGGAATAAGAATAAACGCTTTAAGTTCAGACAACTATTAATAAAGCTTATAAAAAATTAGAAAGAGGTTTGAAAATGAATACAAATTATAAAAATTTGTTTGCATCCTTCACATTCAAAAATGGAATTACCCTTAGAAATCGAGTTGTAATGGCGCCTATGACTACTTGGGCAAGTAATGATGATTACACCATCTCAGATGATGAAGTGAAATATTACAAAAGAAGAGTAAAAGGCGTGGGTCTAGTCATAACAGGATGTACGCATGTCCAACCTAATGGAATAGGTTTTACAAATGAATTTGCAGCATATGACGATAGATTCATCCCAAGTTTACGTAAATTGGCGGATGCAGCGAAAAGTGGTGGAGCCCCTGTGGTACTTCAAATTTTCCACGCAGGCAACAAAGCACTGCCGGATCTTACACCAAATGGGGATGTGGTTAGTTCCAGCGCAGTAGAGACGGAAGCAACTGGATTTGCTCCTTCCGTTATGCCAAGAGAACTTTCGCACGATGAAATATTGGAAGTGATTCATGCGTTTGGAGAAACAACAAGAAGAGCCATTGAAGCAGGGTTTGATGGCGTTGAAATCCATGGTGCGCACGGATTTTTGCTTCAAAACTTTTTCTCTCCTTTCTTCAACAGACGTGAGGATCAATGGGGAGGATCACTTGAAAACCGCCTACGTTTCCCACTAGCCGTGATTAAGGAAATGAAAAACGTCATCGAAAACCATGCTACAGAACCATTTATTTTGGGCTACCGAATCTCTCCTGACGAACATCAAGAAGGCGGTTTAAGAATGAAGGACTCTTATGTATTGATTGACCGACTGATTGAAGCGGGTGTTGATTATGTACATGCTTCACTAGCTGATGCTCTTTCTTCAAAGCCAGTCGATAGCCAAGATAAAAAAACGTATCTAGAGTTGATCGTTGAATATGTAAATAGCCGGGTTCCCGTACTGGCTGCGGGTTCTATGGTAACGCCGGATGATGTTGCAAAAGGATTAGATAAAGGGCTTAACCTAGCAGTGATCGGACACGCGTTAATTACAGAACCAGACTGGGTTGAAAAAGTTCAAAGTGGACAAGAGTCCGAAATTCAAACTACTATAAAGGCTTCCAAGGTTAGTGAGCTTGAGCTTCCGGAAAAACTTTGGGGTGTCATCCAAGCTTCTGGACCATGGTTTATGATCGAAGAATAAAATTAGCTAAAGTTTATTTTTAAAGCAAGATGTTTTTGAGTCAATGACTCAATTGAAGTGATTCATTAAGTCTGTAACTAATAATGTGGCTGTAGAATTACTACCTTATTTATAATTTTTATAAAAGATATGAAAGGAAGTTTTGAATTTGAGTAATGTATTGATTTTAGGAGCAAGCGGTCAAATTGCACGTTATGCAATTGAATTATTTCTAAACGAAACTGATGTCCAACTTTCACTTTATTTGCGTAACTCTAGCAGATTAAACCACCTTGATTCCGATCGTGTACGAGTAATTGAAGGTGATGTTCTAGATTTTGAGGCATTAAAAAAAGCAATGGTTGGACAGGATGTCGTGTATGCTAATCTAAATGGAGACTTAGAAGAACAAGCCAAAAATATTGTTGAAGCAATGGGTGCGACAGGAGTGAAACGCTTAATTTTTATCACTTCGCTTGGAATTTATGAGGAAATCCCAGGGGAGTTTGGTGAATGGAATAAGCGGACAATCGGTCAATATTTAGGCCCATACCGAAAGTCAGTTGATATTATTGAGGCTTCAGACCTTGACTATACAGTGTTAAGGGCTGCCTGGCTCACGGATTATGATGAAATTGACTATGAGATTACTCAAAAGAATGAGCCATTTAAAGGGACAGAAGTTTCACGTAAGAGTGTTGCGGCGTTAGTTGTTAAGTTAGCGGAATCACCTGAATTGGAAGTTCGTCGCAATTTGGGGGTGAACAAACCAAATACGGAGGGCGATAGACTGGCCTTTGAACCAGAAATTTAAATGTTGACTCCAGAACAAACTTTTTAATAAAAACAATTTTTAAAAAACAAAAGAAACCCATCGTTTTGAACAATTTTATTCAAAACGATGGGTTTCTATATGCAGAACGGATTGTAATATGAAGTGCGACACCTACTGGAAATAAATAAAAAAGGGCCCATGGCCGGATTCGTGTAGAATGAAGGTTCCTACACCACATTCACACAAGGAGAATCCACCAGAATGCTTATCAGGAACGTCGTAAGGCTTCGGTATCTCCCGGTAAATGGTCAGACGCCTTGGCTGCTCTACTAGAGGAAAAACTGGCAGCAACGTGGTCTCCAGAACAAATCACAGAACGTTTCTTCGCCGATCGCCTACCTGCGGTCTCCTTTAAAACCATCTATCGCTGGATCTACGCAGGACGCCTGGTTCAAGGCACATTACAGGTTCTCCGTCACAAAGGGAAGCGTCAGAAACCCGCAGAAACTCGCGGTAAATTCGCCATTGGCAGAACCATTTCAGATCGTCCGAAAGAAGTCCGTTCCCGTGAAACGTTTGGGCACTGGGAACTGGATACCGTCGTATTATCGGGTCGTGGGAAAAGTAAGGGCTGCGTAGCGACGTTGATTGAACGCAAAACGCGTCTATATACCGCTGTTCTTAATCAGTTATAATGAAGATGGATGGTATTGCGTTAAACAAAATGAAGAAGTTCAACTTAGATATGACTCTGTAGAACAGTTAATATCAAAATCCAAAATTGAGAGCAAAACAATAAAGGAGTTATGGAACCATATTATCGTGACTAGTGTATTTTGATAATTCTCTAGGGGAAATAACATATTCCGTTGAAAGTCGCTATTTTTTTAGCGGCTTTTTTTGTTTTATCGGACTATCATTCATATTAGAGCTGCCTAAGTATGATTTAAGTGCCTTAATTGAATATTTGAATGATAAAAACATAATGTGACGTAATGAATTCGTTCAAGTGAGAGGCTATTTTTTCATTAAAATAACGGGAAACGATAGCTCAATAAAACCAACAAAGCAGATGATCAACGTGATCGGCTGCCTTTGTTCAACTAACGGGCAGGGTAGCATTATAAATTCGCTTTATTTAGTGAAAACTACCCTTAAAAATGCTGAAGATGAGGGTTTTAGAAATGAAAAGTTTTATCGGATCATTGCTAACAGTCATCATTTTCTTGATGGCAATCCAGCCCGTTTGTGCAAAGCCAAACGATGAACAATTGAAACGGCTTGTACTTACTTTGTTAGCTCCAAAAATACAGGAACAGATTAACCACTATTACAAAAATAAATTAACTGTATCACCTTCGTTTACGCCTTTTTTGGATGGAACTGATGTAGACGTTAAATATCATCCTTCACATATTGAAGTTCAGGTTAAAACAATCCCGTACGTTGGACCTCATTTGGATGTTGGACTCGACTCGATGAGGTTTAGTATGGATAACTCCGGATTAATAGTGGTTCTTGAGTATAAGCACATTAGGGATTATGACTTGCCTCCTAACTGGCAAGAAATTATTAAAACTCGTTAAACCAACGGGAAACGATAACTCAATGATACAAAGAAAACAGTTGATAAAAGTATCAGCAGCTTTTTTAGCTAACAGGCAGGATATTCAAATATCCAGAAAACAGAAGTCTTTCTACCGACCATCACAGTTTCCGGCAATTTTTGGCGGGAAGCCATATTCCTTTTCTACAGCGTCTACAAAGTCAAACCCGATAAAAGATATAAGAGAAAACGAATGCCAATACAAACGATACAAGAGATAATTTCCGATCACTATTCCACGCCCGAAATCCGTTAGCCACATATAAAACAATCACTGAAAGGAGAATTATTAAACCGTTTTTCCAAAACAGCAAAGTTAAAAATACAGTTAAGGCAGTCAAACACCATATAACTGTAAACCATAGTGGATACTTTGATAAATATTTTTTAAGCATGTAACGTTAGCTTAATGAAACTTAAGAAGGCATCAAAATTGATCAGCTGCTGATTTCAACTAGCGGGCTGACATTAGGGATCGTTGCAGAAATGCTGACGATCCTTTTTTGTATTACCTTTACAAACAAATAGATGCCGGTTGGACAAGTGGCTGGGGCAGTCGGAAGATACATGAATGCTGGACATGAAATCGGTCATATACTCGGCTTAAATCATTTTGAGAATGCACCGGCACACTCTGGCGACCATTGGATGAAATCAGGTAAATATAAACTGACTTCACCTACTGCTACTGATTTGGCTCATGAAAGAAAAAATGGGGGTGGTAAGCATGAAGAAAATTATAGTATTGACAACCGTTGCTTCTTTAGCAATTGGGCTAGGGTATTATCATATTCAAATAGCTCTACTGTAGAGAGCAAAAACGATAGTGCTGCAATAAGTAAAAATATTGATTCAATTGCTAAGAAATTTGCTCCATCTGTAGTGCGTACAGATAAAATCGAAGCCAACCATGCAATTTTCACAAACGCAGATGATGCAGAATCTCAATAAGACGCTGTAGTTAGAGTTATTGCAACTGGTGAAAGCAAAAATGTCATTGAAAATTTCGAGTGGGGGCCTTCAGGCAGAACAGAAACTAAGGTGAAAGTAACCCAAGTATATAAGGATTCTACAAAACAGGAGATCGATTCAGAGCTTGTAACATTTGAACCTTCCTATGTGATCGAAGATAAAGAGGGTAGCATTAGAATGAATTATGAAGATTACACACCAATGCAAGAAGGTAATGAAATATTTTATTTCTAGTGTGGAATCCAAAAATTGGCGGATATTGGGTTAATTCTCTGGAACAAGGTAAGTTTGAGGTATCTGGAACTGATATAGAGGAAAAAACAATGCAAGCTACCCTGTCTAAGCACTACATGCTACACGCGTAGGTTCTTTATTAGGTGATTGGAAATGAAATATAAAAAGGAGGACGTAACCCGCGAAGGGGCGGAGAGCAGTGCTTAGTCTTTCATGAACAAAATAGGTTTTTGTGGTATTATATGTAATTATGGGTTGTGAAATAAATGGATTATTTGAAAAGAAAATGGGGGAATCAAAATATGGAACGTAAAATTCAACTAATGGAAACCTACGTAAATATCGACTTTGGAAACTCACCCTTTTTAAAATTAGATAAAGGGTTGCAAATTCCATACTCTTCAATCAAAGGAATAACAACTGGTAGACCGATACCAAATGCTTTTAAACTATATGGTGCTTTATTAGGAGAAATGAGAAATGGGTTATTTAGATCAAATGGTGGTTATCAACTACACTTTTTTGAAAATGAGCTTAAAACTCTTCATTTAGATTTGAATAACTTTAAAGTTGGTAAGTTCGAAATATCAAAGTTGATCATTGGTGTTGATAATCCTGAAGAAATAAGTGAAAATATTTCCGAAAGAGTGAAGTGATAATTTGTTGACGCTGGTCATACCCAGCGTTTTTTCACTAAAAAAATGGAACAATTCAAATGCAAATTTGTCGAAGGACAAGAACTTGTACCGATTACCGGAATGGACAAGAACATATTCCGATAACCGATTAGATGCATATCTAACTATTAAACAAATGTAGATTAGACTTTCTTAGTATCAAAATACATAATAAAAATGTCACGCTAGAGATAAAGTACTTAATTTCAAGAATTGCGATTGGAATAAACAGAAACCTAGAATATCTTGGAGATTATGGAAGGGGAGACAGTGAATGTACAGTTATGAAGAAGAGTTAACATGTGTTGTCGAGGGATAAGAACATAGTCCCATTAAAGTCGCTATTTTAGCGGCTTTTTTATTTTATCGGTACAAGTTCGTGTCCCGAGCCAAGGACAAGAACTTGTACCAATTTCCGATTATAAAAGCATTTAGCTAAATTCTTTTGTTCTCTAAGTCATTTAGCTAACGGGTAGTTCAGGTTAATAAATTCCATTTTATCTAGGTCAGTGAATAGATCTATAATATTATAATTAAAATGATGAGGAGTAATTTTAATGAAAATTATTGCTGCAACTAATTCGCACACTATGAATATATTAAGAAACATGACCATCATATCATAGAAAACTTAATATTACCGAAGATTAGGGGGAATAAGATCTATATTAAATCTATATTCTACAGGATGAAGAGCATAGTATCATTGGCTGGATTCGGCACAGCTTTTTTGGGACAACACACCTTTTATGAATATGATTTGGATTGATGATACATATCGAAATAAAGGATTAGGTAAGAAAGCAGTTCTTTTCTGGGAAGATGAAATGAAGAAGCCTTACCAAGGGGATAATATAACGAATAGAAACACAATGGGAGATAAAAGGGCTTTATAAGAAGTTTGAGTTATTTGCTTACTCTTTACATGTTAAAGGTGAAGAAAGACTGATGAAACATCGCTTAAACACTCTATATTTGGTAAAGGGAATGAAGACAGAACTGAAATGAGTCGATGAGATATTTATAAGTAAACTTAAGTGTATATTTTTGAAGGAGAACTACAGATGGATTTATTGATGTCGCTATTTAAAATAGCGGCTTTTTTTATTAAGGAGACTAAGCGTGTATGCAATCAGAGTTGGAAGTTCGGTTCAACGATATCGTTACTCGGGCGAAGCCCGTGGTGATTTTGCAGCAAGGATGATCGCCGTATTTCGCCCAGACGGAACACTGTTGGTGGAAGGACAATTCGCGGATCAGGCGAACAAGCAGTTGGAGATTTGTCGAGGAAAAGGAACTTGTAATGATTACCGGAATGGACAAGAACATAGTAGCCAATTTTCTACTAGATACATATCTAATTAATTCATATAAAAAGTTAGGTTTTATTATACCAATGGGATAAAATACCTATTTATAAACTATTGTACATGGTAAAATATTCTTACTACTGCCAGTTTTTTTGATATTTAGGATTTGTTAGACCTATGTAAAAAAAAGATCCCGGGAAGTGATAGTGAGAAGAAGTACATATGGAAAGCAGAGGGAGTTAGATCATGAAGAAACTGTTATTAACAGTAATAGCAAGTATGTTGACTGTAAGCTTAATAGGTTCGGGAAACGAAGCAGTTGCAGCCGCAAGCACTCCGAAGCAAGTAGAGGTATTGCTGAATACCGTTAAAATGAAGTTTCCAGATGCGAAGCCATTCCAGGATGGCCAAGGTAGTGTCATGGTTCCGATCCGCTTTGTATCTGAAGCACTGGGTGCAAAGGTGACGTACTCCAAGGAAGGAAAAGTTTCCAAGGTTGGGATGGTCAGCAAAGACCATAAGGTAGATATGACGATCGGGCAGACTTCAGCCCTCTTTGATGGGCAGAAGAAGGACTATGGCACGCAAATCATTCTGAAGCAAAATCGGACTTTCGTTCCCTTACGTCTAGTGAGTGAAGGGCTTGGCCAAAAGGTTGAGTGGGACAAGATTGGTCGTTGGGTCTGGATCGGGAACAAAGACTTCCGGAGTACAGATGATAAGGCATTTAAGTTAACCAAGTTAAGTGATTTTAAAGCATATACACAAAGCACGGAATATTTTAAAAATTTGGAGAAAGAAACTTACCCTGGCGTGAAGATTATCAAAGAAAGTGATTTACCGATTCAACTAGGGAATAGTCAAGTGGTGTACAGCATTAATTTGGTAAAAGGTCCTGGACGTAGCGGCGATGTGGTACAGATTAGGAGTAGTGTCAGAGGAAATCCCATAACGTTCCTAGTGAAAAATAGTTTCGCAAAGGGGCGTTCGGTGCTAGATGCAGCTTTTATAAATAATGGTGATAAAACAGGAATGAATAACTATCCAGTAGTAAGTAGCTTGGATCTCTTCCAATATGGAAATTTCGTAGAGAATTATGATTACACGAAGTTCAAGCTTTCTTCGGCAGATTATATTCTTTTGAGGGATGGCGATTTGGACGAGTACGCTGTGGCCATCATCAATCCATTCAAGTAAGTGAAATGATTGGATGAAAAAGACTATCAGTTTGAAACTGACAAGTCGTTAGCAAGTTTCGTAAAAATGGGAAGACGAGGGGAGAAACACCATGAACGCAAGCAAACGCAGCAAAAACAACAGGCCGAATCGGGGGATCGGCCGGAGATCGGGGCGCAGGTGGGCAACCTGTCTGCTCGCCGCGGTCCTGGCCATTACGGTCGTCGTACCGGCTTATCCGGCAGAACGCGCATCCGCGGCATCGGCTACGACGGCGTCGCAGGGAGGGTTCACGCAGGATCAACTCGACGGATTGGCTTATCTGAACGAGATTCGGGCGAAGGTAGGCGTAGGCCCGTTGGAGCTGGATGCGAGATTGACGCAGGCGTCGCAGGCGCACGCGGCTTATTACAATACCACCCGCTTCGAAGGATTGTCAGCGCATCGGGAGGAGCCCGGTACGGCAGGCTTTACAGGAGCGACGGCCGGAGACCGGGGCAAAGCAGCCGGATGGCCAAACATTTCGGTCGCTGAAGTCATGTCTTTTGAAAAAGAAACGACAAGGGAAGCGATTGATTCCTGGCTAAGCACCGCTTATCATCGCAAGATTATATTGGACGGCCAGTATACATCGGTCGGCATCGGGTTGCAAGGTGGTACCGCGGTCATGAACCCGGCTTACGTAAAAATCCAAAAGAAAGACCCGGAAGCCAAAGTGTATCCGTATGACGGCATGAAAGGAACCGACATTGGATTCTATGGATTGGAAATTCCAAATCCGCTTGACCGCTTCGGTGTTGAACACTCAGGTGGCATCATCTCAGCTACGGCTGGTCTCGCCATCGATTCGTTCGAAGCGAGCATCGTGGACTCGCAAAGGCAAGAAGTTCCGTACTACAGCGAACTGCAAGGCGATACGGTGTTTTTGTTTCCGAAGGAAGTGCTAGACGGGTACAGTGTCTATACGGTGAAGCTCGATTATACGCTGTATAAAGAGTCGCAGCTTCGCACCAAGACCTGGTCGTTCACGACTGGCAAAGGGCGCGCGATACAGGGCTTATCCACACAGTACGACGAATTCATGCTGAATCCGGGAAGCAAGCTGCCGATCGAGATCGTGGCCTCTTACGGCGACGGCACATATGGAACCCCGAAAACGCCGATTGCCTACTCCAGCAGTTCCCCTGCGGGTCTGAAAGTTTCGGCAGACGGCATGCTCGAAGGGGTTAAGCCCGGCAGTTACAAGGTGACGTTCAGCTCCGGGGCAGTGCGTGGCACGGTGCCGGTACGAGTATTCGAGCGTCTCAAGAGTAAGAGCTATCCAGCAACGGATCCGGCCAAGGTCAAAGATATCGCTGGACGCTCCGATCAAGTAGCGATCGAGTGGGCGCTTCGTTCGGGCGTCGCCGGAGCGGATACAAACGGCAAATTCCACCCGGAAGATTCCGTGAGCGAAGCACAGTTCCTTATCATGCTGCTGCGCACCTATAAAGTAGATGACGAATCATATGCTTCCAAAAAGAAGAAGCACTGGGCGGAAGGCGCCTACAACGTGGCGACGGTCCGCAACCTGTTGTTGTTTAGTTCTAGTCCTGGCAAAGGAGACTTTAAGGACAAGCCAATTAACCGCTATCGCGCGGCTGGCCTGATCGCGTCGGCGGACGGCGTGAATTTTGATTTTTCGAATGCGGTGAACTACGTGCTGGCTCATGATTATATGCGCGGAACCAAAGGCAACCAGAGCTGGATGTTCGGTTCCAACGATATCGTTACTCGGGCACAGGCAGCGGTGATCTTGATGCAATTGCAGTCCCGCATGAAGTATTTGGTCGGCGCACCTAAAGCGATCACATCCGAGAAGAAGCTACCTGAACGGCTGTTTCCGGAAGTGTATAACAAACCAGTGCTTGGCAACAAGATGTTGATTGCCGAATTCCGCGCGGACGGTACGCTGCAGGTGGAGGGACGATTCGCGGAGCAGGCGAACAAGAAGCTGGAGATCCATATTAATCAACACCAGAATAATGGGCGAAGCGGGAAGATACTAGATAAAATTCCAGTGCAGACCGATTCCTCGGGGCGATTCTCTATTTCGTCCACAGGTACGTATGGAGATGCTATCCTGGATGTGAACCTAAGAACGGAAGAAGTCATCTATTACATCGGGGTCAAAAGAGGCACAATGAACGCGTCCGAGTATTCAAGCTAAGAAAAAAAAGTCCCCACGAACGCGTTCGCAAACTCAACATCAAAACACGAAGAAGCCTCCGACCTGGTTCGGAGGCTTCTTCGTGTCGAGAAAGCTTTCAGCGAAGTTGAACCGCAGGACAAGAACTTGTACCGATTACCGGAATAGACAAGAACATCGTCCGATTTCCGATTAGATGAATACCTAGACAAAAGACGATGTAGTTAAAACCCCAAGTACAGAAGGTGCTCGGTGCTTTTCGTACGCTGGAGGCGGAAGAGCCGTCTCTGAACGTCGTTTGGGATGAGAAATTGCAGGAGATTTCTATCCGCGTTATGGGATTGATTCAACTGGAAGTGCTGGAGCAGCTTGTTAGAGAGCGGTTTGGCTTTGCTATCCTCTTTTGGACAATCGCAAATTTTGTATAAGGAAACGATTAAATCGGCTGTGAAAGGGTACGGCCACTTCGAGAAATTAAGTGCATCTGTTGATTGAATCGAGAGAGAGGGGGAGCGGCATCACGTTCGATAGCAGATGTCATGCCGATGATCTGAATGTGTCGAGAGACAAGAACATTGTACCATTGCCGAAAAGGACAAGAACTTTGTGCCATTTCGGATTAGGTAGTCATCTAAATAGTATCATGATGGAGATCATGTGGCGAGTAAAAAGCACATGAATTTAAGAATTCGCGTGAATATCGATTTTTTTGTATCAGGAAATAGTTTTTTTCGGTAAAAGTTGAGGACTAGTTCATCATTGAAACGGTTAAGAACTTGGCACCAATGTTGATAAGAATCTTTATCTGTTTCATTGAGCAGCAAACGGGCAGATAAACATGATAGCAACATCGATATTATGATCGTAAAATAAATGTGATTTCAAATAACAGATATAAGGAAAGACTTCGTGCTGAAGCTATAAAAGAATATTACGAGCTAAGCGTCTTACCGCAACAGTTTCTAGATATGGATATCGCGCAAGTGAATTTGGTTCCGGCGATACAGCGGGAATATGGATCTTAAAGAGATCTCACGGTAACTTATTGAAGATACTCACGAGAGGATCGTTGAGTTAGGAATGCACCAGATTTTAAACTTTCCAAAGAAACGTTTATACATTTGATATACGGGCAAAATCGAACTAAGCAACGAGAAATAACTGAGCGATTAAACACTTCTCAGCCTTATGTTAGCATCACCCGAACAGGGCGAAGAAGAACGGTGAAAGACATCACCGTACTTAAATTTGGCGATGTCTTTCATCCGATTCAGCTACACAAACTTCAAAATCTACTGTTTGAATTTTTTCGTTTTTCTGCCGGCAGTATGGCCTCGATTACGTCCCAATGCTCAGCGATCTTTCCATCCTCTACACGGAACAAATCGTAGAAAGCAGTATGTTGACCATCAAATAGACCTTCACTTACTGTAAGAACTAAATTACCTTGTCCGATTACTTGATGGACATGAGTATATTCAAACTCAATATTCTTCTCCTTCAGAGCTTGCAAAGCAGCGTGAAGACCGGAAAGACCGTCTGCAATATGCGGACTATGCTGAATGTAGTTATCTCCATCAAAGTAAGAAGCAAGCAGGTCAGGGTTCTTCCCGAGCAAGATGTTCTCAACATAGCTTTTGACAAATGCTTTGTTGGCATCCGTCTTGTCGATATCCTTAATCGTAATCGGTCCGTCAATCATCGTATGTTTGCTTGGTGTCTTCTCCACCATCTCTTGCAAATTGTCCCAATGTTCAACGATTAGTCCATTCTCAAAACGGAAGATATCATATACGATTTTAGGGCCGTGAAAATCATATACAGAATGAAGAGCAACATAATTTCCGTCGACTAAAATTCGCTTTATGCTTACCTTAGTACCAATCTCCTTTAAATGATCAAGTGCGCCAAGCATGGCTTCACGACCATCGAGTAAGGCCTGATTGTGCTGAATATATTGATCTTGATGAACGTAAGCCGTAATCGCTTCGGGGTTGCCGCTCTCAAAGCTTTCCAGTACGGCGACTGCCTTACGAACAAGCTCATTTTGATGGTTGGATGTCATTGAAATATCCTCCTTGGATTTTTTTAGTCATTAGATAAATAATGAACAATATGTTGTTTATCTATCTGATGCTCATTATAATAGAGGTTAATAGAAGGCTCAATATTCAATATTTTTAGTTTTGAAGTATAACAGACAACTCATAAAACTTTGTCGCTTAACGACCTAAAAATAAATTTAGGAGGAACGAAAACAATGAACAAGAAAACCGACCTAAGAATACTGCGCACGAAACAATCGATTCGAAAAGCGTTTTATGAGCTTATTCGGGAAAAGGGATATGAAGCGATAACGATCCAGGATATTGCCGACCGGGCTATGATCAATCGAAACACTTTTTATCTCCACTACCAAAATAAACCTGATTTATTGGATACATGTATGAATGAATTGTTGAGCGAATTAAAGGATGCGGTCGTTCTTTGTCCCATCAGCATGAATCCTTTCAGTATTTCTCTACTCGAAACCGTCATGCAAACTGTACTGAAACATATTTCCGTAAATATGACCTTTTATCATTCCATGTTAATTGAAGAGAATAGAATCTATCAGTTTCAAGCGAAAATGGAGAATATCATTAAAGATAAATTAATGGAGGGGAGGAAACCTGCTCAGGGAAACTCCCCATTAGCAATATCCAAGGAATTGCTGCTCGAATACCTCGGATCGTCTTTCATGGGGATTGTAATTTGGTGGATTAAAAACGATAAGCCCCTTCCTGCAGATGAAGTTTCATCTCAGTTTAGTAGAATCGTTGCATACGGGCATTTAAGAGCTGCCGGCATCGCCGGCGAGGAATAAAATTAGCGAGAGTAGAGGGAGCACAGGCACTAATAAAGGGCGTAAACGAAAAGCCAACGACGATTTGGTTGGTCATGCTGTCTCAGCCGACCACCCCGATATTGAAATCAAGAACAATTACTGGATACCGTCTAAGCGTTGTTGAATAACGCTTGAGCGGTATTTTCATATTCATGGAGAACATTGCGTTTTTTTAGACGGTTACGAATATCAATAAAATCAAAAGGATGCCAATACGTTAATTTCGCGTTTGGCATCCTTTGTTTTTTACTTGATAGTAGGCTTATTGCATCATGGTATTTTTGTTAAAATGAGAACTACTCATTTCAATAAGAGTATTATTATTAACCCATGTTAGCGTGCCAGCATGATTATTTCTAAATGGGCTATAATGGTTGAAACGGTTAAGAACTTGGTCAATGTTAATGAGAATCTTTATCTGTTTAACTAAGCTAACTGGCAAGTTAGCGTAACAATGGTAAACGTTATAATCTATATAAAATGACCTTAACCACTTAAACATATGATGAGAGGTTAAACGCTGGCGGCTAGGTATTAAAGAATAACAATTTGGGACTGAAAATAGCTGTTGTAGATCGTAGAACTAACGGTTAAAAATTTGGTTTTCCTTGATGGAGGTACTACGAGTCAGATCTTTGGAAGAGCAAGTGAATTAGACTTAGAGTTGTGCAGTACGGAGTAAAGCTCTATACAACGAACCATAATGGATAGAAAATTTTATATTCCCATTGCATTTTCTATGGTTAGATAAACAGGAGTAAAAAATTATGTACTGATTTTTTACCGATTAAATAGTTGTTAAGGTTGTCAATAAACAATGTAACGCAATCAGGAAACTATAGCGTAACAAAAAAATGGAGGATTCTGCGGGCGGCTGTTGCTCCATTTTTTGTTAAACTAAAGGGCAGTAATCTTGAAATAAAGGCAAGGTAAATGTTCCATCCCACGCTTGATGCATAATAATATCCAAAAATATTAAAAAGAATACAGTTGGGAGGTAGAGATTTTGCAAGATTTACAAGGGAAAATTGTTCTCATTACGGGAGCCAGTTCTGGAATTGGTCGGGCGACGGCGCAATTAATGGCTTCTAGAGGGGCAAACGTTGTCATCAACTACAATACAAACAAAAAGGGAGCAACTGAAACAGTTACTGCGATTCGAGAATTGGGTGGTGAATGTATAGCTGTCCAAGCAGATGTTACTAAGAAAGACCAAGTTGAGGTAATGGTTCAAGAGGTTGTTTCGATTTATGGAGCCGTTCATGTATTGGTAAATAACGCTGGTGGAGGCATTAAACAGAGCACATTCATGGATATGACCGAGGAACTTTGGGACGATACCTATGCGTTGAATGTAAAAAGTATCCTCCTATGTTCACAGGCGGTATTAAAAGACATGCTTTCACGAAAAAGTGGTAAAATTATTAATCTTTCTTCGGCAGCGGCTCGTATTGGAGGTTCGGGCGAAAGTATCCACTACGCCTCAACAAAAGGTGCAGTAAACACGATGACAGTTGGAATGTCTAGGGAGTTTATTGAATATGGGATTATTGTAAATGGAGTCGCCCCCGGAATTGTTGAAACACCATTTCATGATAAGTTTGCCCCTGAAGATAACCGCCTCGAACGATTAGTAGCATCCGTCCCAATGAAACGTGCTGCAACTCCACTGGAAATAGCAGAAGTCATCTGCTTCCTCGCATCAGATGTAGCAAATTATATTTTGGGGGAAACCATTACCGTAAGTGGTGGTAGATGAGTGAAAAGAACTTGTACCGATTGCCGGAATTGACAAGAACATAGTCCGATTGCCGATTAGATGCATATCTAATCATTACTTTACTCATCAATTCATTAAACTAACGGGCAGTTTAGCGCAACAAACTTTATTGAAACAGTGTCTTATATAGGGTGGGTGAAATAAACATCACCCGGTGCTTCATGAAACCTTCGATATACTTGTCGAGTATTTTAAGATGCCTGTTATAAAAGAACTCTCCGTCCACACCGAATTTGTTCAGCCTCTTCAATCATATCTGTAAAACGTTATAATCAAGCTGGGCGAAACAAAACGGCCATTCGTACGTCTAAAGTTAGAAGAGAATGCCTAACAAATATTTCCTGTGAAATGGAGGCTTACATTTTGCATACCAATATAATGATAAAAACTATTATAATAAAAAACCGCCGGACAATATTCCTTGCTGCTGCCATCATGTCTTTGTCAACGAATCTTCCGGCTTCTGCGGCAGAGACTGCCTATGCGGCAGGACAAGCCTCTTCACCAGCTGTGGGAGTTACAAGCATTTCCTTGGCTTCGTCAGCGGTACCTTATGGATTGGAGGCAACGACTTTAAGCGTCGACGGAAAGAAGCTGGAAGTACTGGCTTACCATGCTGATAAAACCCTTATGGTCCAATTGGTGCCTGTTGCCAAAGCCATGGGATACACAGTTGATTATAATGCGAAGACCGGTGATCTCACGCTAAAGAAGCTGCGGCGTGTAATCAAGATGGCTCATAATTACAGCGAATACAACCTAAACGGCATGACTTCATCCGCCAAAACCCCCTTTATCCGCGGCAATTCAACATATCTTCCGCTGCGCCAGCTTGCTGACCTGTCCGGATACACGATTGTCCAGCTGGGCAGGGCTGAGTATAAGCTGACGGCACGTCCCGAAAATGATGTAACCATTTCTGCCTCTGAGGAACTGTCGGTTGCTACGGAGCCGTATTCTTTTTCGTTCCACTATCCGGTCTTGTCCGGATATGCCAACAAGGAAGCAATGGATAATATTAATCAGTTTCTGAAAGAGACAGCAGAGAAGTGGAAAACAGAAGCGGAGCAGGTGCTGTCTGAGGCCTGGGCGGTTCACACTAATAAAGACCGGATTATTGATTACGCCCATATGTATCCTTATGGTTTTCAGGCGCAGTGGAAGGTTGCCTACAATCAGGAAGGTCTGCTCAGCCTTTATGCCGATACCTATCAATATATGGGCGGCACAGAACCAGACCGGCTGCTCCGCCACAGCTGGACTTTTGATCTGAACACCGGACAACCGCTCATGCTGCTCGAGGCCTCCGGCAATTTACCGGATTATGCTACAAAGATTAATCAGTATGTGAATCTGAAAATTGCATCCGGAGAAGTGAACAGCACCCCGCCGGCACAATTTCCGGGGATAGAAACGGCTGGTACAGGCTGGTATGTCCAAGACGGAAAGATCATAGTGTATGTTCAGCCGGAGCCGATTGCTTTTCTCAAAAATGAAATATTTGAAATTTCGGTGCCAATCTCCAGAATTACTGGTGCGGAACAATAAGCTTCCTGATCACTGCTTCATCAAAAAAGCTGTCTTAGTCTCCGGGCGTAAGTGGTATTATCCCTTTAAGTAGACACTTAATCGCAGGGAAGAGAAGTAAAGAAATTAGTGTTTCTCATTGGAAGGAAATTGAGAATATGAGGGATCATTCGTTTCCAGATGTCGATTTCAAACAACTTTGATGAGAAAAGCTCATCTAGCAGCATTGAATACTATCATTTGCAAAACAGAGAACCGTTGTTGCCTAACAAATGCAATTGCCCGAATCAACTTGAAACCGCTAAACAAGATATTCAATCAATGATATCGTATACACCACAAAAAGTTGCCATGCTGAACATGAGTAATCCAAGTGATGAATATAAGATCCTTCAAAAAACAGTCGAGAGATATGTAAAAAAATTGAGTTTTTGAAAACCGTTAATCTGAAAAGATTAACGGTTTTTTTTATGTTTAACCCGGACCGGTTAAAATGAGAAGGAAAAGAGGAACGAAAACGGTAATAGGTACAAGTTCTTTTAACCTAAGGTGATAATGAGCATTAAGATGCTGATAAAAAACATCTAGAGATTGTTACAAAATCAAATTTTTGTATCCGTTAAACTGGAAGACTGATTGTTTATTTGTTAGCCATAAACCCGGGTAGTACAATGTTCTTGTCAACAAGAGAGAGAGAGACAAAATAAATGAACATAAGTACCAAAGCATAACTTAACAGAATACACAGTAAACCCTTATCTCACTGGAGGCGTGGGTATGATGTTTACTATCTTGAATTATGCTATCCCTGGATCTGACATCATTGCAGCTCCATTTGATATGGTTATGAATAATATTAAAGTTCAAAAAGGTACAGACACTTCAGGAGGAACAGGGACTATACAATCTGTTAAGTTTAAGTTGCCTGATTCGGACAAGTCTTCTCTACCAAATAGCATTAGCTATAAAGAAGCAGACTATAAAACTAAGGGAGTTGGGAAAGAAAAGGGTGTGACAGCTTCTTTCTCATATGATATGTTTAGCAGCAGTAAGAGAGTTATTGTGACCCCCCAAACAAAAATAAAATACTCCATACATCCTGTTCCTTTTGGAGGTTCATACTTTCCAACAATTTATGCTTCAAGTAATACAGCTTACTTTAATCACACTATAAATTAAATATATTTGATTGGACTGTAGAAATGAGAAAAAACTCCTATAAACTCGTTCTGATTGCATCCATTTTTCTGAATGTATTGCTCGTTATTCTCGCGTATAACAATCATTTAAACAAACAACGTGATTATGCATCTGGAGATCCTTCAGCCTATAGAACCTTTATTCATGGATTGACTTATTTTAGTGAATCGATAGGTACTTTAAAAGCTGAAAATTCTAAATCTGAAAATACGAATATTCTTATTAATGCAAAAGAGCGGTTAAACCTTGCAATGAATTCTTATATTAAATTTGAGAATTCTATGGCTTCAACGCATCTCGAATCCTCAATCCTTGATGACAAAGTGGCGATGGTTAATGAATCCATGTTTAAGGCACTTTCTTCGTATGTACGAGGAGAATATGATTTACAACAAATCAATCAATTCAAAAAGCAGGTGGATGAACTGCTGAATAACCTGCCTAAATCTTATGATACAAAGATGAAAGAAGAATTTATAAAAACCATTAATAATCTTTCTTATTAAGTCAGAACATGAGAGCTTATGTAAAGACCGTTTTTCAAGATTTTCTTGGGAAACGGTCTTTACAGCTTTTTTAAGAGCAAATTTTGATAATAAAAACTCATGTCCTTAGCCGATGATGATCAAGGAGGTGGGGCATAATGATGTCGAGGGACGAACAGAGAACAAAAACTAGTTGGTGTAGGATGACAATTGCATTACATATTTAACTCAATTTTTTGTGAGATGTTTGAAAATAAGTGTACTTCCATACTTCAAAGTACTTTTGTGTAAACGTAAACGTAAACTAATGTTTTTCATTTAGATAATTATTTACCTATCTGTATATTATTTCTCTCCTCAGCATTTAAAGGAAAAGAGAAAGCCGACAAATTAATTCTCGGCTTTAGGATGTGAATATTCTTTTCCGTCAATTGAAACAGTATATGGTTTATTGTTCATGACATCTGTCAACAACTCCAACATTTTTAATGAATATCTTGGAACTCCATTCATACTGACATGATAATCATTATTAGTAGCTTTCAAATCAATGCCGATCTGTCTTCTAACTTTTTGGATCAGTGAAAATCCAATGTACCAAGTCTGCTGTCTAGTGTATCTTCGCTCAGTCGGTTTAAGCCGTTGACTAAGTTCAGTCGGTGTCATTGGCCACTGAGCTGCCAATTGATTTGGATCTGTAATATGAGCAAAAGTGACCAATGTTCTTTCAACAGGCTCCTCAGCAGATTGTTCTGCTACTCATGAATTGTGTTCGATCAGCCAATCCTCGCAAACTAGCGATATCAACTTCAAGATTGGTTATTGTGTCACTTTTAACTACATTGTATACAGTAGTGATTATACTTCATACATTATAAAAGAGGTCAACATCTAAAAATGCATAACATTAAAGTCAGCAAGGAAAAGCTAAAGACTACTACAGAAGCTACTACAAGGCAACTTAATGGGGAAATAGACCAAGAAATGAAAAAGATATTTCAAGGATAATATTGGTAATCAAGATAAGGCTAGTTTCAAAATCTATATTAGTATAGAAATTGAACATTCCCTTCACCAATAATGGTAGAGGGAATGTTCAAAACAAATCAAGCCTACAGATAGATATCTTGTTCGTTTTCGATTAGATGTCCGATCGTGGATTCAACTCGCTCTAATGGATCGTGATTCCGGAGATTACCAAAGTCAAGACCAGTCAGGCCTTCAATTAAGGATACTTTTAATTGGAAGGTTTTAAATGCTCCGGGCACATCTGCCTCCAGATCGTTCATGAATTGCTTCTGAGATACTAGGTATGCCGTTGCAGATAATTCCCCATCATCTTTTACAACCACGACTACCTTCCAAAATATCCTCTGGAATTTTCACTCCACGGTAAACAATATCGTTTTCGCGAAATACAGGACCAGTGAAGACAGATGCTTCTCGTTTATTATTCCTCACATGATTAAGTAGATAATCTTCTAATCCTTACCATAGATCCTTACCTTGATTAAAATTTTTATGTTGAGGTGAGCAGTTGGTGAAATGAAAGGTATCCTCGTTTGCTTGGTGGCTATCATTTCCCCAGATTGGATCTCTTCTTCTGACCAGGTGGCCTCTATCTATGTTATTATCTTTGTACAACTCATTGCCGCATTGGTAGCGCTGATCAATTCTGGGATCGAAACGCCAGCTGACTCTTTCATGATCTCTCAGTTCATTCCCGTCGATATTCACAACGGTATAATAAGCTAATATTACAAGTGAGAGGAAGAAGTATAGAAGTAAGCGTACCTCAATGGAACGAAATTGAACAAATAAGAGAGCATGAAAGAGATTTGTGAAGGAAATAATAATGGTACTACTATTAGCGGTGAATCAATTTTGGAATTGGAATAACAGAACTTTTGTCCGAGAAAGTACTTTTGTGCTCCCTAAATTTCGAAATAAACTTACTGTTACAGACAGCGGGGTTAACTGTATCATAAGCAGAGGCAAGTTTTGGAGTCAATAAAAGAAGCCCGTTCTTTCAGAGCTTTTGAAAAATATATAAGAGGAGGCCACTCATTTGAAAGCACTTGTATTTAATAAATTCGGAGGACCGGAAGTACTAGAATATCTTGAAATTTCGGATCCAGTTATCGGGCCTGACGAAATATTAGTAAGGATGCAAGCCATCGGATTGAATTTTGCAGATATTTATAGAAGGAAAGGAAACTATCATCTTACTGGGAACTCCCCGTTTATTTTAGGTTATGAAGGGGCAGGAGTCGTTGAAAAAACAGGAGCTAATGTCCAAGGAATCAGCGTTGGCGACCCTATTGCATTTGCAGATGTCCCCCATGCTAACGCAGAAAAAGTGGCTGTTCCTATAGAAAAGGCAATTCCTCTTCCAGAGACCATTTCATTTGATAAGGCGGCTTCTGTTTTACTGCAAGGGTTGACTGCCCACTATTTAACAAAAGATAGTTATACGGTTAAGGAGAATGATGTAATTCTAGTTCATGCCGCAGCAGGGGGCGTTGGACAGTTGCTTGTTCAAATTGCAAAGCTCTTCGGTGGAAGGGTCATTGGTTTAACCTCCTCGATGGAGAAGGCGTCGGCAGTTAAAAACTCTGGAGGGAATCAGGTTTTTTTGTACTCGGATGATTGGAAGAGAAAAGTCATGGAGGAGACAAACGGAAAAGGTGTGGATGTTGTCTATGACTCAGTAGGCTCCACGCTCGAAGATAGTTTTGCAGTCACTCGCATTGGGGGGACGGTTGTATTTTATGGAATGGCAGGGGGAGACCCTGCTCCAGTTGAACCAAGGATGTTGATGGATACGTCAAAAACTTTGACTGGTGGCGATCTTTGGAATTTCCTTACTTCCCGCGAGGAACGGGCAACCCGTTCAGCCGAGTTGTTCCGCTGGATCGAAGAGGGGAAAATAACGGTATCCGAGCCTACGGTATTTGCACTACGAGATGGAAGAAAAGCGCATCAATTTCTGGAAAGCCGCAAAAGCACGGGGAAAATCTTATTAAGACCATAAAAATCGTATGAATCTAACCAAGACTCAAGTAGGGCAGATTATCCCTTTGTATCTGGCTAAAGAAAAAAGCCCCTCACCTTGTCGGTGAAGGGGACTGCGACTGCAAGACACTGAATAAAATTTAAGAGAAACTAGGTATGCGGAACCTGTATACTTAGTTTCTCTTTTTTTATTCATCAAAAGAAGGAGAACACTCATTTAAGTCAGCTTAATTCTAGGATTGATCGCAACGAACGAACCATGTCGAGGGACAAGAACATATTCCCATTGAAGTCGCTAATTTAGCGGCTTTTTTAGTTTATCGGTACAAGTTCTTGTCCCGAGCCAAGGACATGAACTTGTACCGATTGCCGGAATGGACAAGAACAAAGTCCGATTAACGATTAGATGCATATCTAAGTATTAGACACATGTAGATTTTCTTAGTATCAAAATACATAATAAAAATGTCACGCTAGAGATAAAGTACTTAATTTCAAGAATTGCGATTGGAATAAACAGAAACCTAGAAGTCCTTGGAGATAATGAAAGGAGAGACAGTGAATGTACAGTTATGAAGAGTTTATTGAGGATTTAAATCTTGGACATGAAGTCGAGTTTGACTTAAACGATTTCCACTTTTTAATCAGTTATAATGAAGATGGATGGTATTGCGTTAAACAAAATGAAGAATTTAAACTTAGATATGACTCTGTAGAACAGTTAATATCAAAATCCAAAATTGAGGGCAAAACAATAAAGGAGTTATGGAACCATATTATCGTGACTAGTATATTTTGATAATTCTCTAGGGAAATAACATATTCCGTTGAGAATCGCTATTTTTTCAGCGCCTTTTTTTGTTTTATCGGTACAAGTTTTTGTCCCGAAGCAAGGACAAGAACTTGTACCGATTGCCGAAATGGACAAGAACATGTTCCCATACCGATTAGGTATGTAAAATATCGTTATTTTGCCCGTCAATCCATTAAACTAACGGGCAGGTTAGTTTAGTTACTTATGTGAAAGGATCGTGCAATTTTTTCGTAGAAATAAGCAAGTCCTTATTTGTATTATTTGCGATACTGTAACAGACCGTTGCAGTATTACAGACAATTAAGGAGGAACATAGATGAACACAATGAAAGCCTTACAGGTATTTGCAAAAGGGGAACCTATGCAATTGGTGGTAATTCCTATTCCAGTACCACAGGAAGGACAAGTCCTATTGCGGGTTGAAGCATCGTTCTGATGGTTCTGCTGGCGCTTGTCTGTGTTGTGCCTTTGCTTAATGTTATTGCGCTATCATTAAGCTCAACCGAAGCAGGGATGTTTAGCCCAATGGGGAATAATGAAACCTTATTAGCCATGAAGCTGTTGTTTAGCAAAGGCCGGAAAAGCTTATCGAAAGGAGATTGTTCGCATGATCGAAATTCCCTTGTTCAGGCGAGAAATTTCATGAGATCGTTATGGATTAACAAGGAATTCATGGAGAGTAATAAACAAAAGGGGCATTCATCCATTTGTCGTTCTGAGGCCGGCCTTATGGCTGGCCTTTCAGGTATTTAGGGTAGCGTTATACTGATTTGTATTCTGTCATTACGTTTATCTGGTGCGGAATTCCTGTGGAGTACAACCATAGTGCTTTTTAAAGATTTTAATGAAATGCGGAGGAGCCAAAAATCCGAGCTCCTTGCTGACATCTGCAATTTTCAAGTCGGTGTTTAACAGGAAATATGAAGCGCGCTTCATACGTAAATGATACAAATAATCTCCTATGGTTTCTCCGGTAACTGTTTTATATACCTTGGAAAGATACACTGGATGAAGGCCAACATGTTCTGCGATCATCTGCAGTGAGATGCCCTCAGCAAGGTGCTCCTGAATATACGTCCTGACATTTGAAGTAATTTGCTCATGGGCATTCTTCAATTGATGAGAGGTCTTTTTCCGACGCAGATCAATCATTTTCTCTGCCCATATATATATTCGTTGGCTGGATAATTGGCTTTTCTTTCTGATTAGAACATCAAACTCTTCGCCAAGAAGCTCCTCAACCGTTGCTTCCTGTGACTTAAAGGATATGGAAAACGTAGAAGACAGATAGAGCAGAACCATAAATAATTGATCATGCGAAAGCTCTCTTCTGGCATCATTCAAAAATAATATTCTGGCAATTTTGCTGACCGCCTCGTCCCAGTTCCCCGATTCCAGCAGATTGGGCAACAAAGGGGGCTCGTGCAGATTAATCAAATTTTGTTGTTCATGAGATTCGGTGTCTTTTTTGTCTAAAGTAATGAAATAACTTTTGTTTTCGCCAACATTGCGGTTGATGGCAGACACGGAAGCCATGTACAGCTCTGATACAGATTCAGGAAAGGCATGCTCTTTACTCAAACATATCGATACTGCACCCTTCAGGAACTTTTGTACATTATTTTGCAGTCTGATCGCATAGGAATCTACCGAGTCGAGTACGTTACGGTCATTATTTTTTATTAGGAACACAAGGTAACCCTGATCCGTAATGCAGTGCCATAATTTAAAAGGATTCTGAAATACCTCTTCCGTTATATTGGAGACGGCGTACTCTAACAGCGATAAAGATCGGAGATCATAGCCGGAGAATTCTTCCTCCATTCGAATGACCATCATCTTGAACGGATCGGCCGATCTAAACGGGAGATTCAGCATACCCAGCCGCTCTGCAAGAATGTGATCGCTCATGGCTTTGTTCTGAAGAAGATCATTGAGAAGCTGATTCCGAAGCAATGGCGAATTGGCGTGAAGGGCATGCTGTATTTGTTGAAAAGAGCTGATTTCTTCCCATTCGTGCTCGATATCTTGTATCGCAGCCGTTACGGAATGAATCAATTCATCGGTATCAATCGGCTTGAGAAGATAGTTCGTTGCCTGATACTGGACTGCTTTTTGGGCATATTCAAATTCATCGTGACCCGATAAAATAATACAACGTATTTTATGAGAAAACTTTCTAATCTCCAAAATCAGTTCAAGACCATCCATCTCAGGCATACGAATATCCGTAATCATAATATCAATCGCGTGTTTGGACGCAATGTCCAAAGCTTCAGCGGCAGAATATGCTCTGTGTACTTCCTGGATGCTGTGTTCTTCCCAGGGGATGGTCAATGCCAGGCTATCAACTACTGATTTCTCGTCATCCACAATTAATAAATCGTACATAGTTTTTCCCCCTCTCACAACAAAGTTGACTGTACCACTTATTGTAGAGTGGAGGTGGACTCATTTCAATGGATGAGCACTCCAATCACCTCCGATCTTAAGATAACGATACTCATCTTTAGATATCCTTATCATTCAGATTGCGTTATGCAACATTAAGAAAGAGATATTTCAATCATTTTTTCTTTCCCGTAGTATAGACATGAAAGCTTAAACGCGCGGTGGGACATACAAGGATCTGCTGTTCATGAGGAGACCTGCCGGGAGATGAAGGAGTGTATAGAAGATGAATCGTGACATCAAACAACTGGTAAAGCAATTAACCTTGACTGAAAAAGCCGAGCTATGCTCAGGAAGTACGTTCTGGACTACACAAGCTGTAGAAAGGTTAGGAATTCCTTCGATCATGATGACAGATGGTCCTCATGGATTGCGTAAGCAAGCAGGCGAGTCAGATCATCTGGGTTTGAACGAGAGTGTTCCTTCAACCTGTTTTCCTTCAGCCGTTGGCCTGGCCAGTTCATGGAATCGTGACCTTGTTCAACTTGTAGGAGCGACGATCGGAAAAGAAGCACAGGCAGAAAATGTAGCCATTCTGCTCGGCCCAGGGGCAAATATCAAGCGTTCCCCACTTTGCGGACGCAACTTCGAATATTTCTCCGAAGACCCCTATCTGACTGGAGAACTGGCCGCTGCTCATATCACAGGTGTTCAGAGTCAGGGAGTCGGAACGTCTCTGAAGCACTTTGCGGTAAACAACCAGGAGCATCGCCGCATGACGACAGATGCCATTTTGGATGAACGGACATTAAGAGAAATCTATTTGACCGGATTCGAGAAAGCAGTCAAACAATCACAGCCATGGACGGTTATGTCTTCATATAATAAGGTCAATGGAACGTATGCTTCCCAGCATGAGTACTTACTCACTACTATCCTGAAGGAAGAATGGGGTCATGAAGGTTTTGTTGTCACGGATTGGTCTGCGGTGAGTGAAATTGCACCAAGTATTGCAGCAGGTCTGGGGCTTGAGATGCCATCATCCAACGGAGAAGGACCAAAACAGATTGTAGAAGCGGTAAACCGCGGGGAGCTGACTGAAGAGCAATTGGACCGTGCCGTGGAGAGACTTTTAGGTGTCATTTTCAAAACGGTTGATAAAAGCCGTCCCGATACCACTTACGACCAGGAACAACATCATCAGATTGCCAGAAAAGCAGCAAGTGAAACGATGGTTCTATTAAAAAATGAACATCAAATTCTCCCGCTAAAAAAACAAGGCAACATTGCTGTCATCGGAGAGTTAGCGGACAAAGTTAGATATCAAGGCGGGGGCAGTTCCCATATCAAACCAACCAAGCTGGATAGTGCCTTTGAACAGATGGTCCAGCTAGCTGGATCTGACGCAACAATAACATATAAGTCGGGTTACAACCTCAACTCTGATGAGAGTGCTCCGACTTTGGTAGCCGAAGCAGTTGAATCCGCAAGAGCAGCTGATGTCGCCGTGTTGTTCATTGGTCTGCCAGACCGCTATGAGTCCGAGGGATATGATCGAGAACATCTGGATATTCCGGTGAACCAGCAGGAACTTATAACAGCCGTTGCTGCTGTCCAGCCTAACGTGGTGGTTGTGCTCAGCAATGGCTCACCTATTGTTATGCCTTGGCTTAACAATGCAAAAGCTGTACTTGAAGCGTACCTGGGTGGACAGGCTGCAGGAGGAGCAATCGCTGATCTGTTATTCGGAGAAGTTAATCCCAGTGGGAAGCTCGCAGAGACTTTCCCGCAATCCTTAAAGCATAATCCATCTTCGCTGTTCTTCCCTGGTGATGGGGATCGGGTCGAATATAGAGAAGGCATTTATGTGGGATATCGCTATTATGACGGCAAAGATATTGAACCTTTATTCCCCTTCGGTTATGGTTTGAGCTATACTCAATTTGAGTATTCACAGCTGAACGCAAGCCAAACGGAATTCAAGGATACAGATATAATCACTGTTACGGTTAACGTGAAAAATACAGGCCAGCGATTTGGTCAAGAAGTAGCACAGCTGTATGTACATGATCGGCAAACAATCGTCAGTCGTCCTGAAAAAGAACTTAAAGGTTTTGCCAAGGTATCTCTTGAGCCAGGGGAAGAGAAGACAGTTACATTCACTTTGGATAAAAGAAGCTTTGCGTATTATAACGTTGACTTGAAGAATTGGCATGTTGCGAGTGGTGAATATGATCTGCTAGTTGGCTCGTCCTCTCGTCATATCATTTTGCAAAAGACCGTTCATGTAGAATCGACTTCACCTGAAATCATTCCAGTCTATGACCGCAATACAGCCCTCGGAGAATTGCTCTCTAATCCGAAAACAATGGCCATACTGAGTCAATTACAGGGATTTGTTCCTCAAGGAGCTGAAAATGCGCATTCGGATGCGGTTTCTGCGGAAATGCTTCAGGCATCCATGCGTTATATGCCACTACGCGCATTGATCCCTTTTACCGGGGGAGCACTTACAGAAGAGCTGCTCTCACAGCTTCTTGTAGGCTTGAATGCGGCCGTGCGGCAGTAAAAAGTAGAGGGACTAAAGAAAATAAAACAAGGGGGAATCGTCCATAAGAATGACTTATGGGCGATTTTCTTATACTATATTACAAAGTTAGCTCTAAATGTACGAAAGGGCATGCACTAAAGTACATATAACCCATAGACAAACCGTATTATAATGATTGGAAGAGAGGTGATTACGTGAAAAATACATCCAATCAGTCCCGTTTCCTCCAATCAAATATGGATGAAGATTATGATAAGATCACTTCATCACGTCTTCCCATTATCATCTGGATCGTTCTGGTGTCTATAGTCACTGTCGCGTTACAAACCATGTCTGTTCCCCTAGTAGTGCCCAGCTTATTTTTTGTAATTATTATGGTTCTTCATATGTATCTGTACTGGCGTGTGAGCGATATTATCAACCGTTCCAAAGCACTATATCTGTTTATCCAGGGTGGCCTTATATTTGGGAGCTCATTCATAATGCCCGATGGGCTTCCCGTCATACTTATTGGCTTGATTCCAGTATTAATAGGACAAAGCGTGGCCATTTTTTTTGAAACCAAAAAGGTGGTTTTTGTAGCTTTTGTGCTGTATCTTTTCTTTTGCCTGATTACCTTGTGGGTCAAGGAGGTACAGGATCTTGCATTGTTTATTCCATTACTTATGCTTATGATTGTCGTTGTTATGGCTTATGCGCTCCTCTACTATCGGCAGGTTAATGCAAGGGTTCGTACGCAGACATTTCTGCGTGATCTGGAACTGACCCACCAGAAGGTGGAAGAGCTGACGCTGGCCAACGAGCGTCAACGAATGGCAAGGGATCTGCATGATACGTTGGCTCAGGGGCAAGCCGGACTGATTATGCAACTGGAAGCGATAGACGCATATCTTAGCCGAGGGAACATCGACCGAGCTCATGAGATTGTTTTGTCATCCATGGGACAGGCTAGACAGACACTGGGCGATGCGAGAAAAGCGATTGACGATCTAAGAACTAGAGCTACACCTGCTGTTAACTTTAACGAGGCGATTCATGATCAACTGCAACGCTTCAGACTAGCGACAGGAGTTAATGTCAAGTTGGAAGCTACAATAAAATCTGTTCTATCCGGCGCCAAAATGGAGCATGTATTGCATATGTTGAGTGAAACACTGACCAACGTGGCACGTCATGCGCAGGCGAGCGATGTATCCATAAATATTGGGGACAATCAGCAACAATTTCACATGGTTATTAAGGATAATGGAAGAGGTTTTAACATTGGCAAAATCGGTAAAGAGACAGGACATTACGGTCTGATCGGCATACATGAACGAGCTAGGCTTATAGGCGGGCAAATTCATATTGAGAGCAACAATGAAGGTACTACAATAGAGCTATCTGTACCTGTATTGTATGGGAGGAAAAATAATGAAGCATAAAGTTCTGATTGTAGATGATCATTGGGTGGTACGTGAAGGGATGAAATTGATTCTGGGAACCGATGACAACTACGATGTTGTCGGAGAAGCCGAGGAAGGAAACGCAGCCTTAGAACAGATGGAGGCACTGAAGCCAGACGTCATTCTGATGGATCTGAATATGCCCGGGGGGCTGAGTGGACTGGATACATTGAAAATCATGAACGAAAAACAGATTCAGATTCCTGTTATTATTTTGACCACATACAATGAAGACGAGCTTATGATTAATGGGCTGGGACTGGGAGCGAAAGGTTACTTACTTAAGGATACAAGCAGAGAGAATTTGTTCCGCACACTCGAGTCTGCTCTACGTGGGGAGACACTGCTGCAGCCTGAAATAACTGCCAGAGTATTTGCATATCGGGACAAGTCCGCGGTAGAAGAGAAACCGAAAAACGCACTATCGTTGACTGAGAAGGAATTAATCATTCTTCAGGCAGTGGCCCGGGGCCTTCGCAGCAAAGACATTGCTTTTGATATGGGTATGGCGGAACGAACCGTTAAGGCACAGTTGACCAATATCTATAACAAACTGGGCGTAGATTCACGTTCGGAAGCTGTCGCTGTATCCGTGGAAAAGGGCATCTTACATTTGTAAATACATTTTAAATTGATATATTATTTTCCATATCAATGGTCAGCGAGTACTAAAAGCGCCCTTTGGTGCTTCCCAAACGTACATCAAGGGCATGCCCTTATGTACGTTTTTTCTTGTTCAGTTTTAGATATGATGAATTCACGAGGTTGTCCAACATCAAGATAGCCCAGATTTGTAGCAAAGAAGGGAGACGTCAAAAGAATATGGCAAAATTATTATTTCGACTCGGTGAGTGGTCGGTAAGAAAAAGGAAAATGGTAATCGCAGGAGGTTTGATGCTTTTACTGCTTGTGGCCGCCTTGGGTCTTGGCTTGGGAACGTCCTTTACAGGAGAGATGACCATTCCGGGAACCAAATCGGAACAGGCTGGAATCATATTGAATGAAGAATTTCCATCCTCCGGTGATGGTGGACAGATCAGGTTAGTGTTCAAGTCTGAAAAGGCAACACTGGAATCGGAATCGAACAAAAAATGGATTACAGAAGCATTAAAAGTGGTTCAATCGGATTCATCGGTAACATCTATCGTCAGTCCGTATGACGCCGGTACGTTAAGTGCAGACAAGAAGATTGGTTATGCTGATGTTACATACAGTCAGCCAGCCAATGAAGTAACAGAGAATTCCAAAGAACATGTTCTTGGTGTTGTAGAGAGACTGCAGGATCGTGGAATTCAAACGGAACTTGCAGGGAGTGTAGCTTTTTCTGAGCTTGAGATAGGAGGTACTTCTGAAGTCATCGGGGTTCTGATTGCGTTCATGATCCTTGCTTTCACATTCACATCGTTTCTCGCAGCAGGATTACCGATCCTAACCGCAGTTGTAGGGCTCGGTATAGGAATGATGATTATCGTCATTGGCTCAAATGTAGTTTCTATGGCTTCATTCTCCATTACACTGGCTGTTATGCTGGCCTTGGCTGTAGGGATCGACTATGCTCTGTTCATCATGTCCAGGTATCGTCAACAACTGGCAGCAGGATTTGAGCGAAATACAGCCATTGCTCAAGCCAATGCAACAGCAGGTAGCTCCGTTGTCTTTGCAGGAATAACCGTTATTATCGCCCTGGTTGGTCTGTCGGTCGTACAGATTCCATTCATAACCATGATGGGATTGGCGGCAGCTGTAAGTGTATTCGTAGCAGTATTAATTGCTGTCATTTTTGTTCCTGCCGTATTGGCAGTTGCAGGAGATCGAATTAGTCCGGCACGGGAGAACAAATGGCTGCGGAAATGGTCTGGTCCCAAAAAAGCAGAGGGAACAGAGAATCGTTGGGGCAAGATTGTAACACGCAAACCTTGGCTCACTGCCATCCTGTGTATCGTTTTATTGACGGTTTGTACTATCCCGTTCTTGCATATGCAACTCGGCCTACCAGATAGCGGTTTAAAATCCACGGATACAACAGAACGTCGAGGGTATGACCTGCTTGCGGAAGGCTTTGGAGAAGGATTTAATGGTCAACTGGTTGTAGTTGCTAGAACAGCAAAAACGGAAGATCCACAAGCGGATATTGCCAAAGCAACTTCATATATCAAAAATCTGCCTGATGTGGCAAGTGTCAATCCTTTAATTCCGAGTCCTTCCGGGAAGGCCGCAATCATTACGGTGTTACCGAAGACAGGCCCTCATGATATCAAAACGACCGAATTGGTCCAAACTATTCGTGCGGAAGCGGAACAGGTGATGAAAGATAATAATGTCGAAATTATGGTTACCGGGGGAACGGCAGTCAATATTGATATCTCCGAGAAACTTGACGAAGCATTGCCGAAATTTGCAATATTGATTGTAGGTCTCGCCTTCGTGTTGCTCATGCTGGTTTTTCGATCCATTCTGGTTCCAATCAAAGCCGTACTTGGATTCCTGTTCACCCTTGGATCAACCCTAGGCGTCATCGTTTTGGTCATTCAAGATGGCTATCTGGCAAATTTCTTTGGCATTCCCGAACCAGGGCCGGTACTGAGCTTCCTGCCAATTCTGGTTACAGGTATTCTCTTCGGACTTGCTATGGACTACGAAGTATTTTTGGTAAGCCGCATGAGAGAGGATTATAACCATACGGGAGATGCAGTGAAATCAATACGAAGTGGTATTACTCACAGTGGTCCTGTTGTAAGTGCCGCAGGTTTGATTATGATCGCCGTCTTTGCGAGCTTTATCTTTGCCGGAGATGCCATGATCAAATCCATGGGACTCGCACTTGCCTTTGGTATTTTGGTAGATGCATTCATCGTTCGGATGACGCTTGTCCCGGCGGTGATGACCCTGTTAGGGCGAAGCGCCTGGTATTTGCCGAAGTGGCTGGATCGAATTCTTCCTAATATTGATGTGGAGGGAGAATCCGTGATGAAGGATACTCATTCTATCGATACCTCCATTTCATCGAAAAAAGATGAAGAATCGGAAAGTTCAACTTTGATGAGTAAAGAGAAATCAGGTTAGGGGGAGGCGTAGCATGTCGAAAGTACGCATTTTTGCAGATAGTATCTCGGATGTCCCACAGGATTGGATGGACCAATATAATATCGGAATTGTACCTTTATATATTGTTTTTCAGGACACGTCCTATGTTGATCGAAAAGAAATCAATGCAAAAGACATGTACAATTTGGTTGAGATATACGACCAATTGCCGAAGACAGCTGCACCTCCGCCTGCAGATTTCATTCAAGTGTTCCGTCCGGTCATCGAGAACGGAGAGGATATACTGTTTATCAGTATGTCCTCTCATCTATCATCGACGTATCAGAACGCCATGGTGGCGGCAAGAGAGTTCCCCGCAGGACGGGTAACGGTTGTAGATTCACTGAATGTATCCGCCGGGACAGCCATGAATGTACTTTTAGCAGCGGAAATGGCTTCAGAAGGAAAAAGTGCCCTTGCGATCGCCGAATGGCTTGAGACAGCGCGGCATGAAATCCAGTTAAATGTGCTCGTTGATAATCTCGATTATCTTCACAAGGGAGGCAGGGTTAGCAGCATTCAACATATGCTAGGAAGTATGCTTCGAATTCGTCCCATTTTATATGTTAGACATGGAAGGGTGCTTTCCGGAGTGAAATACAGGGGAAGCAAGGAGAGAATTGTTAAGAAACTTTTACAGGATATTTTGAGCCATATCCATCGCATTGATCACGACCAGATTATTATTGCCCAGACACTGGAAGAGGAAACTGCGGAGTGGATACGCAACATGATTCTAGAAGAGACCTCTGTTCGCAATGTACACATCATCGAAGGCGGCTGCTCCATATGCTCTCACAGTGGTCCTCATAGTCTGGCAATCAGTTTTATCCTGAAGTCGGAGCCTCTTGTTCAGGCTCTCAAATGATCAAGGAACAGTTTTTTTAGGATATTGAACTGCTGCACTTCATTTACTTGGGTCTGGAATGCATCAATACCGTTCAACATCGCCATCTTTTTGGAAAAGTTTCCAAACACATTAATCATGGTATTAATGGTTTCACGAGTATTGCCATCCGTCCGCAAGGACCCGTCCTGTTCACCAAGTTCCGCAAGCTCGGTAAACAGGGTAATCAGTTTATTATAATTGGCCTGATAGATTTCCATATCGTCCAGAGGAAGCTTCGACATGGAGACGTAACATTCGAATGCCTCAATTAATTTCGAGTTCCGTTGATGTTCCGCCTGTTGGAAGAAAATAAGTGTATCAAAGATTCTTTCCAGCTTGTCATAACAGGTTCCTTGATCGTGTAGAATGCCCTCGAACACTTCGATCTCGGATTGAACAATTTCGGAAGCGACCGCAACAATTAACTGTTCTTTTTTGGGGAAATAACGGAATATGGTAGCGACGCCCAAGCTCGCCTCAGCGGCGATCTCCTGCATCGTTGCTTGTTCGAAACCTTTATTGAAAAAAACGATTTGAGCTGCTTCAATAATACTTGTGCGCCGCTTCAATTTTAGATCGCTGCGCTCGTTTTCAAGCCTTTGCCGGGGTTCTATTGGAAAAACCTCCTTGTTCGATTTAACTCAGACTATGCTAACAAACATGACACTTTTCTGTCAATTAAAAATCAATAATGCCTCATACATCAAAATTCAAGTGATGTATGAGGCATTTTGTATAGACTTTATTATTCAAGTTCTCGATCATTTGTGGGAAGGGACCAGTGAATTCTCACCCGCATACCGCCGAGTGGACTTTGATCCAATTGGATACCTGAATGAACAGGATCATGAATACGCAGACGTTCAGTGATGTTCCACAGGGCACAACCTATGGTATCTACAGGAGGTTCGGCAAGTCTAACCATAAGGGAGTTGATCTCGTCAAGTGTCATCCCTGTTCCATCATCTTCAACAGTAAGAAGGATACCTCGTTCGGTCCGTTCTACCTTAACCTGTATATAACCTGAATCACGCTTCATTTCAATTCCGTGGATAATACTGTTTTCCACCAGAGGCTGGACAAGCAGCTTTGGAATTGGAATAGAACTGAGATCATCGGGCAGTTCGATATGATAGGAGAGTCGTTCCATACGCAGACATTGAATTTCAAGATAATTCCGGACGATACCCAGTTCTTTTTCCAAACGGGTCATTGGTTCATTCAGGCGGGTCGTATATCTGAAATACTCCGCAAGATTCTGGGTCATGGCCGTAACGGCTTCCTCGTTGCCAAGTCGCGTCATGTTATTGATGAAAAACAGGCAATTATAAAGGAAATGCGGATTGATTTGAGCCTGCAACTGCTTGAGCACAGCTTCTCGTGCTATGATTTTTTCTTTATATACTTTCTCGATCAAGTCTTCGATCTGTTCGGCCATGTCATTGAACTGTCCATACAAATAATCAAATTCATTGCCGCTCTGCCTCTTAATCCGATAAGAGAATTCAGCATGCTTCAGCAGTCGAACTCCCTTCAGAAGAACCAGTATAGGAATCTGAACTTTCCGAAAGAGAACAATGATAATTGTCAACCCTGCCATAAATAGCATTACACAGGCGGAGTAGAACCAGATTTGGCTGGTTTTAATGGGTTGCAACACCTTATCCAGAGGCATAAAGTCAATAAGATACCATTCAAGTTGTTGCGAATAAACATAGTTGACGATATAGTCAGAACCGTTAACGGAGACTGTCTCGGTACCGGAAGCAGGCTTAAGATTAGTGACGACTTGGTCTAAAATAAGGGAGGTCAAGGGATTTGCGTTTTTGCGAGTAATGGATCCCTGATTCGGATGATAGAATACGGCCTCATTCTCTCCCTGATGTGAGTTTTCTACAAGTTCCTCCAGATTGCCCCGAGGGAACTCCATTCGCATAATTAGCTCGGAATTCGTCTTGTATTTATAAAATGCCCCTGAAACAGGATCGATTTTCCACCCTGACTGTGGTGAATCATTCTCAGGAGACTGCATCTGATTTTCCGAAGATACAATCCATTGATTGAGGAGGATGGAGTAGATGGATATTTTGTTACTCCATCCTTCCGAAAGACTTTGAAGTTTCACTCTGGCCTCAACATTCTGAATGAGCTGAACTTGCTCAAATGCACTCATGACGTCGATCGATTGAAGGAGAGCAATTGTATTATCCGTTTCCAGTGTAATGGCAAGCATATTTAACCGATCTATGTTCTGGTCGAGTGTATTTACTACAAATTGAACCCGATTAAGGTTGTTGGCCTCAATATCTTTTTTGACTGTATCCAAGCTGGACTGGACAGAGAAGGTGTACATGATTAATACTGCTGCAAGCATAATCAAAGTAATTGCCACCATGTTCAGGAATGTTCTGTACTTCTGCTTCACACCGCTATTCCCCCTGCCAATGATGTAAATATATCTCATTGTAGGGCGACCAAAGGAGAAACACAAGTGAAACAAAGAGTAATAGAAGCGTAAGTTAAGATTGAATTATGGAATGTTGAAATAGCGTTATTTCGATCCCATAGTTGTCACGATATGATTAAGATGAAATAGATGAAGGAGAATTTTGAATATGAGCTGGAGGAAAAAATCCCTGCTTCTGTCCGTCCTTTGTTTGGCTCTATTGACGGGATGTGATGAAACAACTCCTCAACAGGAATCTGTTAAACATGAAGTCGTCCTAACCACCGTTAAGATGGATGAACCAACCACCGTATACAAAAACAGCGAAACGGCGTCCGATAACGTACATATACGTTGGGCCAAGAAGACATTGGGGGTGGATATTCGCACACAATGGAGTGCTCCAGTGGAGGATTACGATATGAAGCTTAGATTAATGTTGTCTTCCGATGACCCACTTCCTGATGTATTTTCATCTAAAGTCATGGATACGACGAATCAGTTCCTGACTTCAGGAAAGGTATTGGATGCGGGAGAAGCCTTTGATCAATACGCCTCTCCCACCTGGAAAGCGGCTATGGCTGAAGTTCCTGAAGCCTGGCAACCGTTCACTGAAAATGGAAAAAGAATGGCAATCCCCATTATTACTGAACAAGTTTCACAAGCTGTACTATGGATCCGTAAAGATTGGCTGGATAAACTGGGACTTGAAGCCCCGCGTAATCTGGATGAACTCGAACAAATCATGAAAGCCTTTACTTATGATGATCCGGATGGGAATGGGTTAAAAGATACCTACGGCATTGATTTTGCCATCAAGGATCAGTATCTGGCTTCCCCAACAGGAGATATCTCATGGGTATTCGGGGCTTATGGAGCCCTTCCTGAAATATGGGGTGAAGATGGAAAGGGACAGTTGATGTACGGCAGCATTCAACCGGAGATCAAAAAAGCACTGTTGAGACTGAGATCATGGCAAAGCAAAGGATATATGGGAAACAACGTTGCATTACAAGATTTCAGTCAAGTTAACGAAAACGTAATTGCCGGCAAGGTCGGAATTGTTGCAGGACCACGATGGTTTGCTGACTATCCGGTGAAGCAGCTCATAGCTAGAGATTCTCAAGCAGAATTTATTCCTAATCCGATACCAACGGGTCCTGATGGAACAGCAGGGAGACTGGCGGGCAATTCTTACAGTGCTGCTCTCCTTATTAGCAAAGACATTTCTGAAGAAGCGTTACAGGCATTTTTTAAATACCAGAACTATTTATATGAAGCAACTGTAACCGATGATCCGTTCTTTCTTAGCGCCTATCAAAACGGGTATGACTATGTTCTGAAACAGGATGGATCTATTAACAGTGAGAGCAGTACAATTCCAGGAGGAAAAGTAAATACCTCCAAATATACATTGTTTAGCCAATATGCAAGCTACCCCTCACGATTTAAAGACGCCATTTTAAAACTAGGCAAGGGTGAACAACTGAATGCTTATGATCGAGCCGTCTTTTTCAGCATGGGGGTAGACCCGAACAACCCGGATGAGTTGCCGGTTACACAGGCAGACGTTGTTGAGGCGACTCAGGAAAAAATAGACCAACGAAACCTGTTTCAAGGACCGGCGACGAAAATAATGCGATCAAGGAACACCTATCTGCAAAAGATGGAGTTGGATACCTTTAATTCTATTATTTATGGCGAGCAGCCTATAGAGGCTTTTGATGATTTTGTTAAGAAATGGCTCAAATCTGGCGGAAAACAAATGACGGACGAAGTGAACGAGTGGTACAGGTCAATCCAATCTCAATAATGCAGAACAAAGTTGTGAGAACGTATTCAACGATAATGGAGGGTAAAGTCATGAAAATCACAAATTTAAAAACAAATCATGTATCCAATCCGTTAGGATTCGCAATAGAATATCCAAGCTTATCTTATGTTGTTACGGAGACTACTGCAACTAAACAGATTGCTGCACAAATAGAAATAGCGCTGGATGAAGCCTTCATTAACATCGTTTTTGACAGTGGTAAAAAAGAGGACATTGATTCACTCGCATATATACCGTCTCTGACGTTAGCTCCAAGGACCCGATATTACTGGAGAGTACGGGTTTGGAACGAACGTGGTGAAGATGCCATCAGTGAGACAGCTTGGTTTGAAACCGCAAAGCAGGAAGAGGCGTGGACAGCTCAGTGGATCACCCCTGAACTGGACAGTTCAGTCCATCCTGTCTTGAAAAGAAGTTTCGAAATTGCGGGTTCAGTGGTACAAGCCCGTGCCTACGTATGTGGTCTGGGTGTTTACGAGATGACGCTTAATGGCGCCAAGGTTGGAGATGAATATTTGGCTCCCCATTATAATGCCTATCACAAATGGTTGCAGTATCAGACCTACGATATTACAGATATGCTACAGCTTGGTACAAACACGGTTGATGTAGGCCTCGGGAACGGTTGGTACAAAGGTCGCTTTGGCTTTGAAGGCGATACAACAGGGGAGCTGTATGGAGACCATTTTGCACTGATTTCCGAAATCATTATTACCTATACAGATGGTACCGAAGTCGTGTTTAAAACAGATACGTCCTGGCGAGCTACCCGCTCCCCGGTGTTGGATAGTAACATCTATGATGGAGAAATTTATGATGCTACTCTGGATGTTTCTGAGGAATATCCAGTCAAAGAAACGAATCTAGGCTACGAGCGTCTGATGGCTAGAAAGAGTCTCCCCGTTGTGATCAAGGAAACATTAAAACCGATCGAGGTCCTCACCACCCCAGCTGGGGAGACCGTCATTGATATGGGACAAAACATGGTCGGCTGGCTACAATTTCGCACTCAGGCACCGCGTGGATCAGTCATTCATTTACAATATGGCGAAGTACTTCAGGATGGTAATTTCTATCGGGAGAATCTTAGATCGGCCAAGGCGGAATATACGTATACATCAGATGGCAATGAAGCCATCATTCGAACCTACTTTACCTTCTACGGCTTCAGATATATCAAAGTAGAGGGTTGGATTGGTAAGTTGGACTTAGACGATTTTACAGGATGTGTTGTTTACTCGGATATGGACCGCATCGGATATTTGGAGACAAGCCATTCAGGAATCAACCGTCTATATGAGAATGCACTATGGGGTCAAAAAGGAAATTTCCTGGATACACCTACAGATTGTCCGCAACGGGATGAACGAATGGGCTGGACAGGTGATGCACAGGTCTTCTCTGGTACTGCTAATTTCAACATGGATACCTATGCTTTCTTTAGTAAGTATGGTTATGATCTATGGATGGAACAGGAAGATCGGGAAGGTATGGTACCCATGGTGATCCCCGTTGGCCGAGTGCAAGGCGGTGGGTCTAGTGCTTGGGGCGATGCAGCCACCATTATTCCATGGAACAGTTACGTTCACTCTGGAGATAAGGGTATTCTTGAGCAACAATTTGACAGCATGAAGGCATGGGTGGACTTCATCAAACGTACCGATGATGAATCAGGCGGCAAACGGTTATGGACAGTAGGTTTCCATTTTGGTGACTGGCTTGCACTGGATGGGGGTAATCCCGATTCTCCAATGGGGGGAACGGATAATCATTTTGTGGCTTCAGCGTATTACGCTTATTCAGCAGATATTGTAGCGAAGGCAGCCAAAGTTCTGGGACATGGAGACCTCGTGGAGACCTATGCGCAACTGGCACTAGAGGTTAGAGCAGCGATAAAGGATGAATTCTTTACCAGCAATGGACGTCTCGCTGTAGATACGCAGACGGCATATGCGGTTGCCTTGTTTATGAATCTGGTGCCAGAACAACACACTCCGCGGATTGAGGAAGACATCCGCATGCGTCTGCGCAAAGACCAGAACCATTTGCGAACAGGCTTTGTTGGAACACCCTATCTGAACCGGGTTCTGTCAGAGCATGGAAGCAACGACATTGCATACACACTGCTGCTGAATGATGATTATCCAAGCTGGCTGTATGCGGTCAATATGGGGGCGACAACGATCTGGGAACGCTGGAACTCTATTCTTCCGGATGGGAAAATCAGCGGAGATGGCATGAACTCGCTCAATCATTATGCTTATGGAGCGGTTGCAGAATGGATGTATCGGAATATGGCAGGAATCAATCCCGTCGAGGATAATCCAGGATTCCGTCATGCTTTACTGGCACCTCTACCTGATTTCAGAATCCAATGGGTTAAAGCTCATGTAGATACGGCAGCAGGACGGTATAAGAGCGAATGGAAATTCAACGAGCAAGGGAATCTGTTCTTCAGCTTCTCCATACCGTTCAATGCAACAGCTACGATAAAACTACCACATGCTCAAATGGAGAATGTGACCCTGAACGGTGTTATCCTTACCGATTCCGGATTACCTGTCACACAGGAAGAAGAGAATACCATAATTGAAGTGAGTAGTGGTACGTATGAAGTAAGCTATGCTCCATCCAAAGTATACAAGAAAATTCTTAGCACACACACTCCACTCAATGACTTGCTTCGTAATGAGGGAGGCCGCGAAGCTTTAAGCGGATTTTCACCAGTTTTTGCTACGTTGAATCCAGAAACCATTGGACCAATGGGAGAAGCGAGTATACGTGAATTGGCCAGTTATCCATCCTTCAGCGCACCTGAAGAACAGTTGGATGAACTTGATCGCAAGTTGGCGATGGTTCAGCTTGACCAGTGAGTGTAGCAGGGTACGTAAGATTACAAAATTTGAAAGTCGTATTCGGTAATGATAGAATTGATATTGTATTGATATACAAACTATCATATATTCGGGAGGCGTTGTAATGTTTACCAATGGCAACAAGGGACATTCGAAGTCGGGAGTTGATTTTCTTGATCAATCGTTTATAAATAATCCCTTTCCGGTCTACAAGGAGCTGCGAAACGAAGATCCAGTGCATCGGTTTCCTTTGCCCAGTGGTCACTTTGCATGGATGATTACTCGCTACGAAGACGCCGTTGAGATTTTTCAGGATAAACGCTTTGTGACGAATCCTCCGTTCATGGGAAATGTTGAGGGGGCAGCTCCGCCACATCAAGAGATCATTTCTCGTAATTTGCTTAGTGTGAATCCGGAGGATCACCGCCGTCTACGGAGATTGATACAGAAAGCTTTTACACCCCGTATGATTGAGCGCCTGCGCGGTAGAATTGTAGAAATAAGTGATGAATTGCTTGACAAGGTACTGGCGAGTGGAAAAAGGGAACTGGATCTGATCGAAGATTATGCTTTTCCCCTTCCGATCATGGTTATATGTGAAATGTTGGGGGTTCCTCTAGAGGATCAGGACAAATTCCAGGAGTGGTCCAATACCATCATGGAGGGATTCAACAATCCACATATGAACGAGAAGAGCGATGAGGTCATGAAGGCATTCGTAGACTATCTGCATGTGTTGATCACAGAAAGACGCCAACATCTTCAGGAAGACCTGATTAGCGACCTCATCAGCGTGGAGGAGGAGGGAGATGTTCTTTCGGAGCAGGAACTATATGCCCTTGTCTTCGTTCTAATCATTGCAGGCCATGAAACAACCGTGAATCTGATCGGGAACGGTATGCTGGCGTTGCTTGATAACCCGGAGCAGAAGCAATTGCTCTTGAATGATCCTGAATTGATTCATCCAGCCCTGGAGGAGATCCTTCGGTATAACGGACCGGCAGAAGTGAGCAACATACGCTGGGCTACTGAAGATGTAGAGTATGGCGGAAAACATATTCGACAAGGGGATATGCTCTTTGTTTCGTTTTCGTCTGCAAATCGTGATCCACAGCAGTTCCCCGAGCCGGATACGTTTGATATTACACGTAAGGTGAATAATCATATTGCCTTTGGAAAGGGCATACATTTCTGTCTTGGAGCACCCTTAGCGAGACTAGAAGGGGAGATTGCTATTCATGCGTTACTGCGTAAAATGCCTGATATTCGTCTGAACACAACAGAGGAATCATTGGAATGGCGCCAAGGCATGATTATTCGCGGATTAAAAGACTTCCCGGTTTCGTTCTGATTTACATTAAATGATAAACGTACTTATTCATATTGAATGAAGAGAAGCCACAATTATCGTGGCTTCTTTTTTTATAAGGTACTCACCTCCGATATTGTATTTGGATTACGTTATTTCATCTTAACAACGCGTTATATCCGCATTCCTGTATGGATCTTACAATATAAGTATGAAAGCGAATTCATTGCGTATCCATCAAGAGTATATCGGAGGGGAAAAGCTATGGGAGTTGCAGTAAATGACCAACACGTCACATCTCACACAGACACACCTCATCAACCTGAACGTGAAATTCCGACTAAAAGACTGATCGGAGATTCCATGGGAATGTTTGGGCTGAACATTTCAAGCGGATTGCTGGGACTAATTACGTATTATTACACGGATGTTGTAGGTGTATCGGCAGCAATTGTAGGAACTGTTCTATTGGTTACCAAACTACTTGATGCAGTTGCAGATGTGGGCATGGGCGTGCTCGTAGACCGGACTAAATCCAAGTATGGGCAAGCACGTCCGTGGCTACTCTGGATGAGCATTCCGATGTTTGTATCGTTGTTACTGTTATTTTCAGTTCCGGATATCAGCGTCACTGGTAAAATTGTATATGCCATTATAACAAATCTGGTATTTTACATTATGGTGTATACACCTACATTCATACCCTACTCAAGTTTGATGGCCCTGACTACACGCAACACCTATGAAAGATCTTTAATGGGTATTATCAGATCAAGTAGCGGTTATTTAGCAGGAATGGTTGTGGCGATTGCTTTTCTTCCTATTGTCAACGCTATGGGTGGTGGCAGAAGGGAATGGACTATATTAGCCGGGATTTTCGCATTCATGGCCGCGGCAGGAATACTCATCGCCTTTTTCTCCAACAGAGAGAAATATAACAATGTACAATTGGACGAGCTTGGCGTTTTTCAGGAGAAAATTTCACTAGTCCAAGGTTTGAAAATGTTGATCTCCAATAAATACTGGCTTTTGATGTTCACTGTTGGTAGCTTTTCTCATATTTTGTTCGCATTAGGTGTCGCTGCAGGAACCTATTACGCCAAGTACATCTGGGGAGATGTGAATCTGGTTGCCATTATGGGAGGGATAGGTCTTATTCCGGTCGTGATCGGTTTTAGCTTGTCGGGACCCTTTATCAAAAAGTTTGGCAAACGTAACACAGCTCTTGGTGGTGTTATCATTGGTTTGATTGGAGCAACGGCTAGATTGATTGCACCCGAGAGTATTATGCTAGGACTTGTGTGTTCGGTATTCCAAACCCTGGGTACGATTCCTCTCATGGCAGTTGGAGGAGCACTCACCACGGATACGATTGAATATGGAGAATGGAAGTTCCGTAAAAGAATGGTTGGGTTAACGAATAGTGTTAATGCCTTTGGCAACAAGGTGGGTACTGCTTTGGGAGCAGCCATGATTGGATGGTTTCTAGCCTTAGGTGGTTACGTGGAGCAGGCGAGCGAGCAAGGTGATGCAGCTAAACAAGCTATTATTGCTTTAAACATATATGTACCTATTGTTGTAATGGTCGTGATTGCAATCTGTCTGTTCTTCTACAAACTGGATAAAGAATTCCCTAAAGTCCTTAAAGATCTCGAAGAAAGAAGAACCGCTAAAATTTAAATTGAGAACGCTTCAATATACTATAAATGAAAATATAGGAGGATATATGAAGTTAACAACGGTTGAACTCACCAATACGAACGTTAGTCTAACGGCTTATGTATTGGATTCTTCACAAGGAATGTCTAACATGGGCAATCGACCTGCTGTTCTCATTTTACCTGGTGGGGCATACAGAGCATGTTCAGAGCGGGAGGCAGAACCGATAGCGATGGCTTTTCTAGCGGAGGGGTACCAGGCTTTTACGTTACAATATTCGATTAATCAGAACGCTGTATTTCCGAAACCTTTGAATGATGCAGAAGAAGCACTGGAATTGATTCAGGAGAATAGTTCGAAGTGGGGGATTGATCCAGACAAAATAGCTGTATGTGGCTTCTCGGCTGGTGGACACTTAGCGGCAGCGTTAGGAACTATGGGAAAGATTAGGCCCAATGCCATGATTCTTGGTTATCCATGCATTGTGGAATCGATGAGCCGTATTTTCCCTGTACTGGTACCAGGCGTCGATAAGTCTGTAGATGCGTTAACACCGCCAACGTTCATATTTCACACGTACGAGGATCGATTGGTTCCAGTTAGTAACGCTTTGACTTTTGCAGAAGCTCTTAACCATGCAAATGTCCCGTTTGAGATGCATATCTTTACCAAAGGCGTACATGGCTTATCGCTCGCAAGACCTCATACTTCAGGAGGGTTACGCAGCATGGTCGAACCGGCTGTTGCGCAGTGGTTTCGTCTTTGTATAAGCTGGCTCCGAGGCATATTTGGTGAATTCGCCTCGGAGCGAGAGAGCGTTCAGGTTGATTCTGTTGATCAATACAGTTTGGATGTACAACTGGGTGTTTTGTGGAAAAATGAAGTCTGTAAACAGGTCATTTTAGCCGCAATACCTGTTCTTGGCGAATCGTTGAATCAAGAAGCAATGGAAGTTCCTCTCCGAGCTATTCTTGACTTTGGGGGTGATCTCTTATCAGAAGCAGCAGCAATCCAGTTGGATCATCAATTGCGGCTTGTTCCCGTTCCACCTCGATAATTTACCAAGTATTCAAATGATAATTGCAAATGTAGACAATAAATGATATCTTAATAATCAAAATGATAGTCATACTATCATTTAATATTTTACACACATCATGTATCGGAGGATGAAGAATAATGGCCTACAATGAAAATATTGAAATCGGGGATTTACTGAATAATGAAGAGGCGTTAGCAATTCTAACTAAACATCTACCCGAGTTTATTAACGCTCCTACATTTAAGATGGCTTCCAATTTCACACTAAATCAGTTGGTAGCGGTTCCTCAAGTGGATATTCCTGAAGTTACATTGCTAGCTTTAAAGAATGATTTGGCTGGTATTTCAATTGTGTCAGGAGAAACTCCGAAAACCAAACCTGCGGTTGCTGCAAACAAACAATCTGATTCCCTGGCAGGTAAAGTCATTACAATCACAGGAGCAGGCAGTGGAATAGGAAGAGCAAGCGCCATTCTGATGGCAGCCAGAGGAGCCAAGCTGGTTCTGGTCGATTATAATACTGCAACAGGACAAGAGACACTGGAGCTGGTAAAGGAGCAAGATGGCGAAGCCATTTTTGTACAAGCCGATGTTTCCAAAGAAGATGATGTTCAAAATTATATCCAGCAAGCTGTTAATACGTACGGAAAAATTGATGTAGCTTTTAATAACGCCGGAATCATCCAACAGTTCCAAAGTTTCCATAGCATGAGCCTAGAAGACTTCAATCGAATCATCGATGTCAATCTGAAGGGCATATTCCTCGGAATGAAACATGCACTTCGAGTGATGGACGAACAAGGATACGGTCATGTCATTAATACTGCATCTACAACAGCCATTCGCGCTGAACACAGCTTGGCCGCTTATACAGCCAGCAAACACGGCGTTGCCGGTTTAACCAAGGCAGCTGCGCTTGAATACGTCAGAAAAGGTATCCGTGTTAACGCGATCTGTCCTGGTGGTGTAGCTACACCATTGACAGCGGCTGTTCCACAAATGCTGCAAGACAATGAATATATGCCAGAAGAATTCCCTAATATGAGAATTGGACGGTTTGCTGAACCAGAGGAACTCGCTCAAGTCGTTGCATTCCTGGCTTCGGATGGATCAAGTTATATGACAGGTTCCATTATCGTAGCCGATGGTGGTCTTACCCTTTAAGAATTTCTACATGGACACTAAATTAGAAATGATGAGGGGGATATACAATGAACGAATGAATCCTATCTCATTAACAAACAATAACTTTCAAAGAAAAGGGCAGATTAACTAATTTCTGCCCTTTTAAGAATTTAACATAAATGTTAATTGACGGAGCAAGTTGAGTGTTGATAGCATGGGTTTAATTTAAAACGAAAAGGCTATGATAGGTAAGGTATTAGGGATCTCACAGAGAGATGTCACGGGACAAGAACATTGTTCCATTCAAAGTCGCTATTTTAGCGGCTTTTTTATTTTATCGGTACAGGTTCTTGTCCCGAGCCAAGGACAAGAACCTGTACCGATTGCCGAAATGGACAAGAACATAGTCCGATTACCGATTAGATGATTATCTAAAATTAAGCACATGTAGTTAAAACCTCTGATCTGTATGACATCGGACCGTAGGAATTGATTAAAATGGAATTCTCCACAGTAAAAAAATGAGATAAGTGGCCTTGGTCCTGAGTTTCTTCGGACTAAGGCCCTTATTATATCTGTAAACGTCCGTTGATATAGAACTTGATTATGATTTTGGAAGTTCAGCTTGGAATTAGTCCGCTCTATTGGCTTCTTCGAGAGAACGAATGAGAAGACTATGATCGATCGGTGAAGACATGACAATCAAGATGGTGTAGGTTCCATATTTATCGCACTGATTGCTGAACTCCTCGAGCGTGCGTGTGGATTCTGTTACAACTTTTAATAAATAACTATGTTCTCCGCTTATGCGGTGGCACTCAGCAACATGGGGAGATGCATGGACATAATCAAGAAATGCCAAGCAGTCTCTAGTTTGAAAAAGCATATAGGCAGTCGCATGCTTCCCAATTTTTTCAGGAGAAATAACGGTGTGATATTCTTCGATGATTCCCTTCTCTTCCATTCTCTTAACTCGTTCCGTTACGGCAGGTTGGGATAACCCAATGCTTTTGCCTAGCTCAGTCATTGAAATCCTCGCCTGTTTTTGAAGATAGAAGAGTATTTGTTTATCTACATGATCCATTTGAATAAGCTCCTTTAAATTTAAGGTGTTTTGAAGAAAATAGCTTTTATTACTTAGCATAATTATCATATTTGATTTTATATGATATGTAAAATGGAAGATATAAATTATATAATAAGACACACGTAAATTATACATGAGAAGTCAGAGAGGATGGCAAGCAATGAGTAGATATGAAATAAATAAAGTAATTACAGAAGAGTTATATGTACGTGTTTATATTGGAGGGTACTTTCAATGACTATTTCCCATTCTAGCAAAAATATATACGCATTGGCTGCGATATGTTTGTCCGCACTAATGTTTGGCCTCGAAATTTCCAGTGTGCCAGTAATTCTGCCTACCTTGGAAAAGGTACTGCATGGAAACCTCAAGGATATGCAATGGATTATGAACGCCTACACCATTGCCTGTGCGACGGTTCTGATGGCAGTGGGAACGCTGGCTGACCGTTATGGAAGGAGACGTATTTTTATTATTAGCCTCGTCTTGTTTGGTATTACATCTTTGATTTGTGGCTTGGCACAAAACACATCGGTTCTAATCATCAGTCGATTTCTTCAAGGTGTGGGTGCGGGTGCAATGCAGATTTGCCAGATTGCAATTCTTTCGCATCGGTTTCAGGAGGAGCGGGAGCGTAGCAAAGCCTTTGCAGTATGGGGGATCGTATTTGGTATCGGCCTTGGTTTTGGACCCATTATTGGGGGGATGATTGTGGCCGTATTAAACTGGCATTGGGTTTTCCTGATCCACGTCCCACTGACTATCCTCACATTGATCCTTGTTTTTGGCGGTGTGGATGAATCAAGCGATCCTCATGCGGAAAAACTAGATATTATTGGCATCGTCACGCTTTCGTTGACGGTTTTTGGTCTGGCATACTTTATCACTCAAGGAACCGAACATGGCTTTACTAGCGTAGTATCCATAGGCGTTCTTGTTGCAGCATCAACAAGCTTCATTATTTTTCTTTTTGCGGAAACGCTTAGCGCCCATCCGATGTTCGACTTTTCCGTATTCAAGATACGTAATTTTTCCGGTGCTCTTCTTGGCTCTATCGGCATGAATTTCAGTTTCTGGCCGTTCATGATCTATCTGCCGATTTATTTTCAGAGCGGTCTTGGTTATGGCATTGTAGCTGCTGGGCTGTCTCTCTTGGCTTATGCTCTGCCAACCTTGGTGATCCCTCCCTTGGCAGAGCGCCTTTCGCTCCGTTATCAGCCGCGTATAGTTATTCCATTGGGCTTGTTCATCATCGGTACGGGCTTCATTTTAATGAAATATGGTAGTGGAGGAGATAACGCCAACTGGCTAACCATGCTTCCAGGTTCTCTGCTGGCTGGTATCGGGCTGGGATTGACGAACACGCCTGTAACCAACACGACGACTGGCTCGGTTTCGATTACACGTGCAGGCATGGCTTCGGGTATAGACATGAGTGCCAGATTGATCAGTCTAGCTATTAACATCGCTGTTATGGGATTCATTTTGCAGAATGGTATTTTGTCTTATTTGAAGGGAGCACTTCATGGGATTTTCGATACAACGAAATTGCGGACTTTAGCTGAGAAAATAGCGGCCGGAAATTTTACATCTCTCAAGCAGAGTTTTCCAGAACTGTCCTCTCTAGATACGTCAGGAGCCTTGGTCCATAAAGCTCTTGTGCACGGCTTTGGCTTGGTAATGCTATATGGTGGCATTGGTGTGTGGGTTTTGGCTGCGATTAGTTTCATGATTTTCAGATCCAAGAAAACAGGTAAAGTGTGAAGGGCATCGCTCCCACAAGTGGTTACCTCTCGTATGTACAAATAGGGAATTACCAAGATAGAATTTGCCTTTTTGCGGTCAAAGGGCCTCCTATGTGCCTTTTAAAAAGGAGGCAGATGTTATTCCAGCAGTTTTAGGCAATCGAATCTTTTTTAATTATGATGAATGTGATATTTGTAATGAACTTCATTTTAGCCTTCATGAAAACGAGTTAGCTAATTACCTAATGATGGACAGAATACTTATTAGAGCTCGAAAAAGGAGTTACAGGGTCTAACAAGGAGGGTAATCGTACGTAGAAGGTAGACGTCAGCAGTGGGCAAGAGCAAATAACAACATATACGCATAATAACGCCAATCAGTTGACATCTGTCAATGGAAAAGGACGATGGCAAACAAACGTATATTTATGATGCACTGAATCAATTAGTTGAAGTGAAAGACCAATCTGGTCAGAGAATACAGCAATACTGTCGAGAGGCAAGAACATGTTCCCATTGAAGTCGCTATGTTAGCGGCTTTTTTATATTATCGGTACAAATTCGTGTCCCGAGCCAAGGACAAGAACTTGTACCGATTGCCGGAATGGACAAGAACATAGTCCGATTACCGATTAGATGGATGTATAAATGAAAAGCCATGTAATTAAAACCTCAATAAGTAGCATTATGCAGGACAGATTTCGCATTTCAATTAAATGAAGATCTGAGTAGAAGTGTTGTGTCCTTTTGGGTGACTGAAACACTGAATGCTGTTTTTAGTCAAAGAAACCAGCTTTAATGCTCGGAAGTACTTCAATTAAAACTGTGATCTCATTTGAATTAGATAAAACAAACTTGTAAAAGCACTTTAGCAAAGAAAAGGGGGAGGAAACTGGATGTGATTTTGGATCAAAGGAGGGGAAACATATGCAGATATCGTACTTAGTGCTGATTTTGTAATTGTTAGGGACAAGAACTTGTACCGATTACCGTAATGGATAAGAGCAAGTTAGCGTTCCTCTTCCGCAATGGCTCGAAAGCATCGCTTGTTGAAGAGGAAAGGGAACTCAAGTTTGTAAAGCAAGATATAAGTTGCTGAATATATTGAAATGCTCGGGACTAAAATGGATTATATTCAAATTTTGATGTATGAAGCATCCTCCTTAATGACTTAAAATAGTTATCCACCTTGTAACCACCGCCCTATATGGGTGGAGTTTTGCTTCATGGATATACGTAGCTTAATGGTGACCGGACCACTGAAGAAGAGCATCACATAGGCTCAGTGTGAAGTCATGAACAGGGCTACCCTCTTCCATTAGTATCAGGTCAGATTCTGTTAAAAGCGTCTCTGGAGATGCGACTGCTATCATAAAGGTATAGGTTATGTGAGTTCTAATGAAATTATTCTGACTTTTGGACGACCCCGGTCAATTGTTGAACGATATCACTCACGGATCTGGAGCGGGCCATTCACACAAGAAGAAATTTTGATGAATATGACCTCGAAATAAATACAAAAGAGATGAATCCAACAGTATTTGCCGAAAAGATATTAAGTTTTATTAAGTCCAATAAGGAGTACTCGTATTTAAGAAATTACGCAAAAGAAATGTTAGTGTTTTCTAGATGGCGTATCCATCAGACAACGTCGCAATTCTTCACAAAATATCAACTTGAAATATCTAAGTCACAATAAAGGAGCCAACTAGATCCTTTTTTTGTGTTATTAGTTTACTCCCCTAAATCCCCCTTGTTGCTTTACTCTTGAGGATCATTTTTTTTGATAAGTCCATCTCTATTGAATTTTTAGTCCTCGATTCTTATTCATAGTGCTCAATTTTTCTTCTAATTGATCCCTCATATTACTGGGAACCCAGTAATAATTTACAACTAGTTTTTACGTAAATTAGTATATATTTATTTAGCTGTGTATTTTTGTGTTAAGGAGGAAAAATTAGAGAATAAATTTAGTCATGCATCTTAGAAAAAACGCGAGGGGAATATCACATGAGTTTATTTGAAGGAAAGAAAAAAAAGTATTACCGAGGATTATCGCTTTTTCTGGCAATCACAATTGCCGTTCAAACAATTCCAACGGAAGCGCTAAAGGCAAATGCAGCAAGTTCTGTTCCAGCTACTCTATCAAAAAAAATCACCACATCTAGAGTTGAACTGGAGGATCGTCGGACCCAGGATTCGGAGACATTTCTGAATTCAAACGGAACATTGACAACACAAATATATCAAGAGCCCATTCATTATAAAAGTAACAACAATAAATGGAGTAGATTTGATAATAATTTGATTGTGGATACTAACAATAACGTCATAAAAAATAAATCAAACGATTTTGAAGTAAAGTTTCAAAAGCGCAATTTAGACAAAAATCTAGTTACCATTGGTATGGATGGTTTATCCATTGTGATGGACCCCGCATCACAATCTGACAATCTAGACTCTGGATTTGTTAAAAATTCCCATGAAGGTGCTGCTTCTTACAAGAATAATAAGTTAAGTTTCAATAACTTGTATGACAACACCAATATAAATTACACAGTTGAGGACCGCAAATTAAAGGAAGATATTGTTCTGGATAAGGCACCTTCCGCTTCCTCGCCAGTAAAGTTCACATATAAATTCAAAATAAAAGGTTTGGGTATGGAACAAGATAGTACTGGGAAAATCTATTTTGTTGATAAGAAAAGCCACTTAAAAGTCTTTTATATTGAACAACCGTTTATGTATGATTCCTATATTCCAGAAGGGTACAAGAAGATAGAACAATCTGATGATATTCCTGAGGAAGCACGTTCCTATGACGTGAATATGAAATTGGTTAAACGAGGCTCTACATATTTTGTTGACATCATTCCTGACCGAGCCTGGCTTGAAAATCCTAAGAGGGTCTATCCCGTAACGATTGATCCTACAATTATCCGGTTTCAGCCAAATGCAGCCGACGGGAATGACACCAACATCCGCAGTTATTTCCCAACACAAACCGGTGGAACCGAAACCTCATTAGGCGTTGGATTATACAAAGACTCCACGCAAAACAATGTCATTCGATCTTTATTAAAGTTTAATGTTTCATCGATTCCAGTGGGTGCAAATATCTTAAGCGCCGATGTGAATTTATGGCTTTCCAGCGTGGCTAATGACACTAATGTTGAAATTGGTGCATACGAACTAAGCAAGTCCTGGTTAGAGGAAAGCACAAATTGGAACACCACAAATGGAACAACAGCTTGGACTAATAAGGGGGGCGACTACAAAAGCACTTTATTAGATTCAAATCAAGTTAGTTATCTAACTGATCTTGGGGTTAATTATAAATGGGATGTCACAAATCAAATTGATAAATGGAGAAGTGCAAACTACGGAATTTTGTTGAAAAGTTTATCTGAATCTACAAACTCGTATAAAAAGTTTATTTCGAGCGATTCTACATTGAATGCAACGAATCGCCCAATGCTGTCTGTTACGTATTTTAACGGGAGTCGTCTTGGGCTTGAAAAGTATTGGACATACGATAGCCATGACTTGGTCGGTGGTCGAAGCTATACGAATATGACTACAGGTAACAATGTTATCCAATATAATGACCTAAGCCTAAAAGGCCGTGGTGGTATGGGAGTTGACTTTACAAGAACCTATAATTCGAAAGCATTAGAAGATTCCCCACTCGGATATGGTTGGTCTTATTCGGGCAGCGAAGCTATTATGGAGCGTTATGACCGGAGTAAATTGGTCTATAAAGATTCTGACGGTACCTATCATGAATTCACCTATAATTCAACTTCCGATAGTTACCAATCTCCGCCGGGAACTTATTTAAAAATCACACGAACCACCGAATCATACGGAGCCGTTAATGGTTATGACTTAACTTATAAAGATGGTACAAAATTGCATTTTGATGCAAATGGTGATAGTTATACAGAAGTGTATACCGGAAAGTTGTTGTATGAACAAGATCTCCATGGAAATAAAATATCATATGGATATAACAGCTCAAACCAACTTACTTCTATAACAGATCCTAGCAATCGGGTCACTACGATGAATTACAATGTATCAGGGAAAATTTCTAATATCACAGATTTCGTTGGTCGTAAAATTAACTACGGGTATGATACCGCTGGCAATCTGGCAAATGTTGATGCTTATTTAGATGCAACCAATTATCGAATAACCAAGTTTTCCTACGATTCGAGCCATCACTTAACGACAGTCACAGATCCAAGTGGACGGAAAACGTCATTTACGTACAATAATGAATTATTGCAGAAGGTACAAGAACCTTTTGGTGAGGGAGCAAATGCTGATTTAGCAAGTCGACCTGGAACCACATATTCATATGATTTACCGAATTTTGTGTCAACAGCTACGGATCGGAATGGAAATACAACGACATATAATTCGAATTCGAATTATGTGGTAACCCAAATAACCGACTCGTTATCAAGGGTCACCCGCTTTGCTTTGGATGATAATTATAACAAGCTGGTAATTACTGATCCGAAAGGTAATGATACCATTAACACGTATGACCTCAATGGTAACATTACAAGTACAATGGATCCAGAACAACATAAGGAAATCTCGACATATGATAGTTATAGTAACCGCACGAGTTATACGGATGCCATAAATCAAAAGACGACCTATGAATTCAATATATTTGGTGATTTTCTTAAAGTTACAAATCCATTATTGCAAAGCACGAGTTATACCTATGACTCGTATGGAAATAGAACGTCTTCAACGGATGCTGATGATAATAAAACAGTCTACAAATATGATTCACAAGGGATCAATCAAGTTATTAGTGAAGATGCAGCGAATCAATTCACCACGATGGAATATAACGGTGCAGACCAATTGGTAAAAGTAACGGAGCCAAATGGACATGTCTCAAATTATCAGTATAATTGGCTTGATGAACTCGAGAATCTAGATGAAAGAATTTCAGCCAGTGCTTCCACGCCCGAAATGGTTTATGATCCTACGTATGATTCGAATGGAAATATTATATCGATAAAAGACACTGTACTAGGTGCTAGCCAAACAACCAACTACGATCATACAGCGACAAATGATGTTAAAAGTCAGGTAGTACAAAGTTCACCTCAAGTTGCTTATCAATATGACAACAATCAAAATTTGATTGCCTGGAACCCACAGAATGGATGGGGGCAAGGAATGTCTTTCTCTTATGATAAAGCAAATCAACTTAAACAAGTCAAGGATTCTAACCAAAAAACTATAGAAGATCTTAGTTATGATCCGAATGGCAATGTCACTTCAGTCCAACGGACAGATGCCGATGGTGTAGTCCAATCTCTAACGTATGATAATACGAATAGACTCAAGAATGTTGATTACAAAAAAGGGACAACATTATTATGGGGATACTCTTATGATCTTGATTCGAATGGACGAATCAAAACCGTAACAAATAACCTATCATCCTCATCTAGTTACGAATTTGATGAGACTGGTCGTTTGAAAAATTATACGGATAATACAGGGACAACGAGTTATTCTTATGACAACACCAGTAATCGTTTAACGATGACAAATGCTACTGGAGTTACCAAATACACGTATAATAATTTGAACCAATTAACGAATGTAAATGGACCCAATGGTACTCTGAACTACTCGTATAACGAAAAAGGCCAACTCACTGAACAAGGTAGTATTCATATTGAATGGAATACGGATGACAAGCTGTCCAAAGAAACACAACCAGACGGTAGCTCCGTTGAGTTCCGCTATAATGCTAAGGGGCAACGGACTGAGAAAATAGTAAAAAGCAGTACTGGTTCTATCCTTAATGACTACAAATACCAGTATGAAGATAGTACAGGAAATCTTATTGTAGAAAACAATATTACAACAGGATTAAATGTATCATATTCGTATGATGTTTTGGGTAAGCGGGTAAGTCAAACACAGAATGGAAAAACGTATTATTATAATTATGATGGACACGGAAATGTAGTAGGATTAACCGATATTAATGGTAATATCGTTTCCAGCTATTCATATGACCCTTGGGGTAATTTAACTAGTAAGACAGGAACTTTATATAATCCATTCACTTATAGTGGTTATTACTTCGATGAAGAAACGGATATGTTTTACCTATTCAACCGATATTACGACCCACAAGATGGTCGTTTTATTAGCCAAGATAATGTTGAGCCAATCGATTCAAATTTGTACATTTATGCTGCCAATGATCCAATTAACAGTGTTGATCCTAATGGAGATTTTGCATGGGCACTTGGTGTGTATGCGATACCAGGTGTGGGTGAAGTCGCTTTGGGCGTAACTGCAGCAGTAGGACTTGGTATAGCGGCAGGATATGGAATTAAAAAAGGATATCAGTATTTCGCAAATAGAGACAAAATGGCTAAGAACGATAGAATGAGAGGGAGCGAGGCGAAAAAAAGAGAAAAGAAACAAATAAATGATAAATTTGGTTCAAGGTCTCAAAGGGAAAAAAGTACAAAAGAATTACACCGAGATAAAAGAGATCAAAGAAATGATAACAATAGAAGTTGGAATGATTTGGACATGTATAGATAATTAATTATCAATTGATCTTAGTATTTTTGACCTCAACAACTTATTTGTTGGGGTCAATATTATAAAAAGGAGATGCAAAAAAATGACTTTTTTTGAACAAGGGGAAGAGTACTATGCAGAAGGTAATTATGATGCAGCATTAGTTTACTTTAAAAAAGCTCTCAATGATAATATAGATACCCAAGATACACTGAATTACATGGGAAGATGTCTTACAGAGTTAAAAGAATATAATGCCGCAATTGAAGTTTACGACAGGGCAATTAGACTATTCCCTACATGGGAAAGATTATACTTTAATAAAGGTTATGTCTATTTACAATTAGGCAATATTGAAGATGCATTAATTTTTTGTAAACGTGCAGTAATGATAAACTCAAATTCTGAAGATGCTCTGTATTATCTTGCCCTTTGTTATCAAAAAAAGGAGGAATTTAAGAAAGCAATAGAATACTATCAAAAATCATTAGCACTTAATACTAATCAAGAAGAGGCCCATATTAACCTAGGATTAATTTTTCATGAATTGGGCAATAATCAAGAAGCGCTCGAAGAATTTCATTGGGCTTTACAGATAGATCCATCATCAACTAATGCAATGTATAACAAAGCATTAGTGTTAAAGCATATGGGAAAAAAAGAGGAAGCTATTATCTATTTTAAAAAGATCCTAATATCAGAACCTGAAGATTACGATGTAAGGTTACAAATCGCAAAAATTTATCTTGAAGAAAATCAATTTGAATTAACAGCATATTATTTAGATTCAATATTAAGTTTTGATCCAAATAATACTGTTGCGCTTTATTTCAAAGGTAAGTTGCTTGAGAGGCAAGGCAATTATGAGACCTCAATTAAACTATTAGAACATGCCTCATCATTAGACCCGATTGATATAGATATTTTGTTACTATTAGCTCAAATTTATAGTTTGATCCATTTAATAGAAAAAGAAAGAGCTTGTTACATCCGCATCTTAAAAATTGACCCTGAAAATATAATTGCAAAAAATAAATTGGCATAAAGTATTGAAACAATGAAAGAAACTGAATGAGTACGAATGACATCATAAAGTTACCTACCAATATCCAAATTTGCTCCGTTAATTAAAGACAAAGGGCAATGCGTATTCTGTGAATCGACGTCAAAAACCGCAAAATTTAAAGGTCACGAAGTATGCAAGGTATTGAAACAACTTTGTTTCAATGCCGATTAGGTATGTAACTTCAACACATTCTATGATTGAGATCGGGGCTGCTAGGCTAAAAGCAGCTCAATTCTTGTTCAACATCTTTCTCTTCAATTAAGTATGGGATAACGGTATACTGACACCAAAACACAACACAACTGTCGAAGGACAAGAACATGTTCCCATTGAAGTCGCTATTTTAGCGGCTTTTTTATTTTATAGGTACAAGTTCTTGTCCCGAGCCAAGGACAAGAACTTGTACCTATTGCCGGAATGGACAAGAACATAGTCCGATTACCGATTAGATGTACATCTAAGGAGAACACTCATTTAATAGATTACATTAAACTACTTAGGATTGATCGCAACGAACTGACGTCTATACATATGTACAAAATACGAGTTTTGTGAAACAGTTGTTATAATTCAAACGAACCTCATCATTATCAAATCATTACATTGCACCCAATCAATTATCTTATCTTCAGTTAACTGATGATTCCATAATCAACTCAACTTACACTTACATCCCATGGATAAATGTGGCTTTTTCTTTTTATAACCCCCGAGATATTTTTAAATTCGTATGGATAAATATGTGATCCCGCATATTATAATTGTCGTATCACACAACTCAGTTATCTTAAATATAATATGCACTCATTCCAGCTTTATAATGAGCGCATATTATATTTGACTCTCTAAATTTCTTTGATTTTATCCTACGTCATTTTTAATTCTCGTGTACCCAAAATTCAATTATGCTGTTCCAGGTATTAGATTCATTTCCTTGCCCGACAAATCGAATGAATTTGGCCTGAACCGGTTCAAATTCAAATGTTTCATAAGCCGCCTGTTTTTGACTGGCCACATTACTTAATACTTTTTGGTAATTAATACCATCAGTTGATATCTCCAAATCGAAATAATTGGATCGCGTATGTCCATTATAGAATTGAATGCTTACCTGCCCTACTTGAGTCTGTTGCTCAAGCTCCAATTGCAGGTATTGGCCCTTTCCATCTGCAGACCATCTGGAGTCTGGATCACGATCGATCGTATGAATCGGCAGATTGCCATCATCTGCACTTGCCGTCACCTTGGTTACGACAGCGAACGGCCCTTCCGGTTCGGCCATAGGCTCTTTGACTTCAAATTTCTCCCGTGCCTCGACCGTTACGCCATTAAAGACGCAGCTCACGACGATGTCGACCTTTCCCGCTTTTAGCGCATGGAATGTAGTTCCTTCTGTATATCCAATCGTATCATCACTTGATGTGTACGTTACAGGAACATTCAATTCTGCGATGTTTACGATTTCTCCATTATCTAATGTTAGAAACGAGGATAATTCTCCGCTTCCGCCTGCGCTGATCGCATTACCTGTAACTCTCCAGCCGGGTACTGTTTTATTGGGACTTATGGAGATGTTCTCTGGAAGTACGGGTGTATCAGCTACCTTAAACTTCACCCGTACGTTCTGATTGTGGCCCCGATAGGATACAGTGATCTCTCCAGTTCCATTAGTCCCTTGCGGTTGCTTAATTTTAACCTTTGCATCCTTGGCATAAGCTTTTACAGAGATGATCGGCGTTTCAGTTGTACCATAAGGCAAAGTGTGGACGTAATCCGTTCTTAAGAACTGCATCCCCCCAATAGCTTCGCCATTCACCAACAGGGATTGAAGCCCCAGATGAATATCTTTGATGCGCTTCTTGCTCTGATCCTGATATAAACTTTGCGGGGATAAACGATCGCCCTCCCCAATGCCTTCCGCCATATCAAATGGCTGCGTATTCGCATCCGGAATAGAACCGACAATGTTGACGTTCACGCCGGTGTCCTTTCCTTTGGTTCCAATGACATATCCATTCCCGAATTGTTCTGATTCTACAATAACACCGGATTTACTAGGGTGTGCCGCCTGACCGGTCGTATTCCAGAACACACTTTCAGTGGTTACCACCCCATGACGATTCGTTTCGGATGATCCATAATCCCGTGTAATGGCAGAGATCCCGTCCCCGTTAACTACCAGGTTGTCGATCAGGTTCGCCATGCTTAAATACATATGGAAATCAGTTAATAATGAAGGTTTCTCAGAATACGAACCTTGCAGCACATTCCCGTTCGCAGAGAAGTTGGCATATGTGAAGCTATGTCTAGCTCCTATTGCCTTACTATTCTTAATGAGATTATCATTGCCAATAAATTGATATAAATAACCATTCCCATTCGCTCCACGATACTGCGGGTACTGCATGGTTACATGATCCACAGTGACGTTCTTCGTACGATCCAGAATAATACCCTTGGATAACAGGTGGTAATCTGTATTGCCAGCTGGTTTATAGGTGTTAATATTTCGAATCCAGCTGTTGGCCACTGCAATCACATTGACAGCTTTAGCATTATCGGCCTCATAACCAGCAGTCCCAACGACTTTGAAGTCATCTTCACCAAGCCCCGACTTCGCATTTTGAATGTTTGCAATTGAGAAATCCTCCAAACCTACTTCGACAATCGGATCTGCGGTCTGACTAATTGTGATATCATCGCGCAGCTTCATAGGATAACGTGTCGGAATGTCTAACGTGATCGTTTTATTCTCCGGATCTACGCCCACGATTTGGCGATAGAATAACGGTTCTACTTTACCAAGACGTGACGACCACTTGTTTTGCATGCCAAGTTCCCGTAAGAAACCCGGCGTCGTTTCGAATGAAATGACCACGTAATCATTCACCGCAAACCCGCTTGTGTCCTCAACGGGTAGCAGGACGGTTGGATCAGTAACCGACTTGCGAAGTTTCGCAGAAATTCCGGTTTTCTTCCAATCTCCGTTACCGATCCGGATAATGTCCTTGTTTTTCATATTTTGCTGTGCATTATAGATATGAGTCTTGTTCATCCCGTCACCTTTCAGGACCACACGACTTGCAGGAATGTTTAGTGAATAATCCTTGCCGTCCTGAGGGTTAACCTGATATGTACCCTTGGGAAGATACACGACACCCCCACCTAACGCAACAGCAGCATCAATTGCCTTTTGAATAGCCTGTGTTGCATCTCGATTCCCTGAAGGATCGGCAAAATAAGGTGATTTGGTAACGTCGATACGTTTGTTTTTAGGCGTTTTAGGTAGTTCTGTTTCCCCACGCCGATAACCGGCATACGAAAAGTCATGCAGAAACCTTCCCTGTTCATCTTTAAATCCAGGATACCAATCGTTTGGATAGAGTCTGCTTCTGCCATCCGCACCCAGAGATAGATTATCACCAGCACGATCAATAGATGGCAGTGAGTCACCCTCTGACGCTCGAACCTCCTGGGTTCCAGGTACAGACAATCCAACAGTCAACGTAAATGCCAACAATAAAAAAGGCCACTTTCTACGCATGCTTTCGTTCTCCTCCTTTTGGATTTCAGAGTATGTGAGCGGTTTCAAGAAACCCTATAGTCACCTCCGATTCTGCTCAAGCAAGAGCCATGTGCATGCCAACTCAGCATGTCATAACCGATTGTAGAGCACGAGGGAACGAAATTACATCAACAAAAACGACACTTTAATGCCCATTTCATACAATATAAGGGTTTATTTAGAGGATACAGCGCGATTATATCGCTCTAACGCCTGCTGTTGAATCTCAATCGCACGATCAATCTGTAATGACTTGATTTGCTCGACATACGTATCGAATGCATCCAACGGCTCAATGCCAAAAATGATTTTAAGCGACATCTCGTCCACCACTTTGTTCACTTCCTGCATGATGACTGACATCTCCGTGCTTTCTTTCTCGGTTTTAGGCAGAGTAGGTACCTGATGGAGAACAGCATCCGTACTGGACCATAACTGCACCGCCTCTTTCTGTTCCGGCAAAATATAATATTGCTCCATATATCGCGTATCCTGCACAAATGGACCGAAATAACTCGCTCTGGTGTACATCGCAAGCGCTTGCGCCGGCGACCACTTATCAGGGTTTTTCAAAATAGTTTCCGTATACGTCGGATACCCATCCTTCATCTCAAAACTGACACCTTCAATACCAAAGTTGAACAGTAAATGTCCCTCAGGCCCATACCCGTAGTCCAACATCCGTGCTGCTTCTTCTACATGATGACTGTTGCTGGATATGGCGACTCCACTGGAACCGATCGCGGGAGCAAGTTGACCAAATTTCGGGCGATCTCCTTGGTTCATGACAGGATATGGCGCTGGCACAAGCTTTGCATGGGGATCCGTCTCCTGCAAGATGGGTAGCCATGTACCAATCCCCGCCCCTGCATTCCAGATACTCGCGCCGCTGCGTCCTGTGGTCATGTTTGTATCCTGAGTCTCCGAATCGACGGCAGCTAGATTCTTGTCAATGAGTCCCTCCGCATACCATTCACGAAATAAGGATAGGAACGCCTTATATTCAGGTTCTTGTGCCCCAAACTTAATTTGGCCATCTTCCACGTAGAACCCCTTTTTAATGCCAAAAGCGCCAATAAAACCTCCACCTTCGATACCAAATAACGGATTCGGAACACCTAGAAAAGTAAGCGGGGCGTCAGCTCCCTTTTTGTCCTTAAATGCCTGAAGCATCGTATGCCATTCGTCAATCGTTGTTGGCACATCAAGTCCAAGTTCATCCAGCCAGTCCTTCCGGATAATCGGCCCTTGATAGGTTCGCAGCTTATCATCTCCCTGAATAAAAGGAAACGCGTAATAACTTCCGTTCGCTGTGCGAATCTGCATATCAATGTCTGGATGCTCCGTCAGGTACTGCTTCAGATGAGGTGCGTATTGATCAATAACATCGTTTAATCTCAGAATATATCCGTCTTTGATCGCTTTCTCCGGCCCACCGGGATAATTGCTCCACTCGTATTCAATCATATCTGGCAGTTCTCCGGACGTAAGCAGCACATTAATCGCTTCTTTGGCCTGATTGGCGGGAGGCCGGATGAATTGAAGGTTGACTCCGGTTCTCCGCTGCCACTCCTGAAAAAAAGGAACTTCATTGAAGCTGGATTTTATGCTCGCTGCATTGCCATTCAATTCTGCCCAGTAGGTTAATTTTCCAGCGTCATTGGGTGAAGCAATTGAGACGGTCTGGTACTCTGATGAGCCGGAACGTTCATCCAGCTTGGCATCCGAATCTGTCCCGTTCTGATCGCAAGCAGTCAGCATGCCAAGCAGTAGGATGAATCCTGTCAACTTTGTTATGAATGCCAACGTTCTCTTTACGTTCATGTTCCGGTCTCCTTTCAAATCAATCAACTGATTTCTTTATATTTACCGGGCGTAATACCCTCGTATTTCTTGAACACTCGGATGAAAGTTGCTGCATCGTTATACCCGACCATTCGGGATATTTCTGTAATGGATTCCTGTTTATGCTCAATCATTTCTTTAGCCTGTCGGATACGGCACTTATGAATGCAGTCCAGCAGACCCTCACCTGTCTGATTCTTGAAGAGTTTGGACAAGTAACTGCCCTTCAGCTCAAAATGCTCACCAATGGCGTTGACGTTCAAATTCACGTCTGTATAGTTATTCTCAATATACTGCGTGACTTGGGTACTGAGATGACGCAGGGAATCCTCACGTTCTTGTGATACATTCGTTGCGCGTTTGTCAGCGGCATAGGAACATACCTCCTCAAGCAAGTTCTGCAATGCCTCCTGCATCTCCTGAATGGTATCCCCAGCAATAATGTCCTCAATCCGATGCGGGTATTGGGTTAGCGTATGGTTATCCCTGTCCCCCAGATCATTGATAGCCTTGATCATTGTACCTACCAGGTTAAAAATCAGGCAACGTGCAAGTGTGAGCGACATAATCGGTTTATCAAAATTTCGCTCTGTAATCTCGTTCATATAAGCGCTGGCTTGGTCGGTATCTCCCGCTTTGATGAAATTAAGAAGCTGCTGTTCCACCTGAAGCGGATAGTAGTAGCCAAACGGGTCATCCGCCATCGCATCGCTGCGGACATCGCCATAGGTAATGATACCTTTTTTGCCAAGCACCATTTTGTATTCCATCGCGTCTACAGCTTCCTGGTATGCTTCGGCGATACCAATCCACGACGTATGGCGTCCACTGATGGAGATCGTCAATTCCATATCATAACGTTCCAGGAATCGCTGCGCTTCTGCCGCAATGTGATGAAGATCCTGGTTCCAATCCGAAGAATCCGCTTTCATATTTACAAGGCAGACCATCATATCATCAACTTCAGCCACATATCCGACGTGCTGACGCTCTGAAGCCAGTTCTTCAACCACATTGGAAATAATGAGATGGATTAGCTTGTTTCGTTCGTTGATATCAATACCTGGCAGCTTTCCATAGAGATTCTCTTCATTCTCGATAACAAATAGGATAACAGCAAATTCACTTGAATACAGCGGCATATGGAATGAACGGAATGCATCTTCATAAGGCACAAGCGTATCCTGTTTGCCTTTGAGAAGCCGATTAATCATATTGGAGCGCAGCACCTGCTGATGTTTCTGCAACTGCTGGGCAATCTCATTCTTTTCTGAACGTGTGTTCATGATGACCTTCTGTATAAACCGAAGTTCGTTCCGATCAGCAGGTTCGTTCTGACTATTTTTGTCTTTTAGTGATTCCACGAGCTGTTGGATTGGGGAGTAATTCCGGCGCATGAAGAACCAGGTCAGTACACCCGCGCTAATGAGACTCACTACGATGCTGATATACGTAAAATTGCGGACATACACTGCCTTTTCCCAATATAGGCTGCTGGGAATAATCAATGCGTACTTGAGATCGGATACCGCAGAGTCCATGTAGAACATCTCCGACTTGCCTACCTTGGCGTTATCCAATTGAACCTGATTGCCATTCATGAATGGCTTCAATTCCTCTGACCCCGGATGATTGCTCATCAGAATCTCGTTATTCTGGTTCAGAATCAGCAGCGTGGCATCACTAAAACCCGAAATGCTCTCAATTGCTTCCTGGAATCTTCGCGTATCCGCCATGACGACAACCGTACCGGTCTCCTGACCATTCAAATCATCAGGCAGACGTGTAATGTACGCAATGGAAGACTCCGCCGGAGCTGCATTCTGATGTGGCAGTATAACGAATTGATTCGTCTCTGTACCCAGAATCTGATCCCGCCACGCCTCGAAAGACATTGCACCTGTGTTATGTATGGTATGAAATGCCGTTCGCATATCCCGAATATTACCTGAACGGAGAATGGATTGATCTTTTTTCCACACGACGTAGAATTCATCGATGGATGCGTAGGATGTTTTATAGAGACGGAGTTCCTTTACCAGTTGGTAAGCCGTGTACGGCGCCTCTTTGGCAGGCTGATTGGAATACATCAGCGTTTGCAGATTCGGGCTCCACGTCATCTCCATGTTTAACCGCTTCATCAGATCAACTTGTGTATCGATCGTATATCGCATCTGCTTCAATAAAGAATCGTTGGCCCGATGTATTTCACTCTTCAATGTCTCATTTGCTTGCATGTAAATAACCAAACTGATCAGAATCGGCACAATCAAAACAGCACTGTAAGAGACAAGCCAGGTCACAATTATGCTTTCTCGTTTTTGCCACAAATATCGAATGTTTAGCAACAACTCATCACCCAACTCTTCGTAGATTATCTATGTTTGGATCAGGAATTTATTATAACGGTAAGAGCGCGATTGGGATATAGATAAAAAGTTCAATTCGATTGACAAAAAGGGTAGCCACCACCGATTTCCCCCGTCAAATCAAGCACAAATAGCCCGAATAGACTAATTTCGTCTATCGGGCATTCGGTATCAATTCGGTATCAAGTTGAGAATGTTTTTTTAATATTTTTAGAAATTTTTTAGAAAATGCGGTGCTTCCAACCGTTTAATTTGGCACTCGCCTCGACGTAGAAATAGTCACCGTAAATGAGTGAGACGTTTACGTTCTGACCTGCTGGTTTATGACCGGTTCCCTCGAGAAGCATACCTTCGTGCTCAGGAAGATCCCAGGTTCCATAATGATCCCGCAGGGAACTCAGGATACGTTTGGCAACGGTAGCATAGAGTCGGCCCTCCGGATCAGGAAGTACATCTGCAAGCTCAAGCAATCCGGAAGCAGCAATGGCACCAGCGGAGCTGTCTCGTGGAACCTCCTCCCCTTCTTCGGACTCAGCACGGAAATCCCAATGCGGAACGCTATCCTCAGGCAGGCTGGAAATGAAGAAGTTTGCCACACGCTCTGCAGCATCCAGATATGACGGGTCCTCTGTATATCGATACGTATTCGTTAATCCATATAAAGCCCAAGCAGCTCCACGACTCCATGCCGAATCCGGCGCCGCTCCCTGTCCCCCTATCGCTTCTGCCCGTTTACCTGTTTCGGGATCAAATCGAATGATATGATGCACAGAACCATCTTCCCGCACAAATTGCTTCATGACCATATCCGCATGAGCTTTGGCGATATGGCTGAAACGCGGATCTCCACTCTCCTCAGACGCCCAGAAGAGCAACGACAGGTTCATCATGGTATCGATGATCGACCAGCCCAGCATGTCACCATTCCAAGCCCGGATGAAGCTACCTTTGGTATTAAAGCGGCCAGCCAGGAAGTTGGCGGCAAATAAGGCACGCCTTGCGGCATCAGCATCTCCGGTGAGTTTGTATTTGATGACGGCCGTAGGCAGGAAATGAAAGCCCACGTCGTGATCAAAGTAGTTATTTTCGAGAAACTGTTCCGATAGCCGTTCATCCCAGTTCCATGCAGCCTCTTTATATTTCTCATCACCCGTCATATCGTACACAATCCATAACATACCCGGCCAGAATCCCGAGGTCCACCAATCGATTCTCATGTCGTCATAGATGCCATTTGCTCCAGCGACATGCGGAGACTTTTCACCTATGGCTGCAAGCATCTGATCGGCTTTACTTTTAATCTGATCCCACACGTCTTTGTTCACTTCATTTAATACGCTCATGTAACCTCATACCTCCTTACCGTTATTAAATTCTCTGGATTAACCTTTCAATGAACCAACCATGACACCTTTCACGAAAAAGCGCTGCAAAAACGGATAGATGCAAAGGATTGGTATCGTCGCTACCATAATCGTCGCATACTTGATGGTTTCCCCGATCTGGAAGCGATCTCCAGCCGATGCACCGGCCGACATGCTCTCCGTGGAATTGGCGATCAGAATCTCACGCAGCACCAATTGCAATGGGAACAGTTCTCGACTTTTGATAAATACAGACGCATAGAACCATCCGTTCCACTTATCGACTGCGTAATACAGAATCATCACGGCAATGACTGGCATGGACAACGGAATAATGATCCGGAACAAAATGGTGAAGTGATTCGCTCCATCAATCTTGGCCGACTCTTCCAGGCTGTCCGGTATGCCCATAAATGACGTTCGCATGATGATCAGGTTAAATGTGCTGATGGCAAAAGGCAGAATGGTCGACCACAATGTATCTAACAGGCCAACGCCTTTTACAACCAGGTAAAGTGGAATCAACCCGCCGCCAAAGAACATCGTGAACACGATAAAGAACATGAACACCTTGTTCCACATCACGTTTTTACGGGATAGCACGTACGCACCAAGCGCAGTCATGAACAGGTTGACGATAACGCCGAACACAAGAATAAACAATGTATTGCGGAAACCTGTGGCTATACCTGGATTGGCAAGCACGCTCTTGTAAGCTTCCAGACTAAAGCCGACCGGCTTCCACAAGAGACCTTTGTTTGCTAACAGCTGCGCCGAATCACTTAAGGACGCAAATAACACGTAGAGCAGCGGATACAATGTTACGATGACGAGCAGGATTAGAAACGTATAATTGAAGATCGTAAAGATTCGGTCAAACCAACCGCTTTCCTTAATCAAAGTTACCACCTCACCATAAGCTGTTTTGACTCACTCTGCGGCTGATATAGTTCGCCGAAATCAGAAGAACGAGATTGATCACCGAGTTAAATAGACCGACTGCCGAGCTGTAACTCCATCCGAACTCCAACAATCCCTTTCGATATACGAAGGAGGAGATTACGTCAGCTGTTTCATAGGTCACCGGATTATAAAGGAGAATGATTTTCTCGAACCCGACATTCAGCATATTACCCATCCGGAGAATGAACATGATCGTAATAATAGGCAGCAATCCGGGTAGCGTAATGTGAAACATTTGCTTGAGACGGCTCGCTCCGTCTATCTTCGCCGCTTCATACTGCTCCAGGTCGATGCTCATCAACGCAGCGATATAGATAATGGATTCCCAACCGATCCGCTGCCATATTTCAGACAGGACATAGATCGGACGGAACAGCTCCGGCTTTTGCAGCATCGCCTGACCGTCATATCCAAGCATCATGATAAGGCGATTGATTAAACCATCCGCGTTCGTGAAGTCCGTAATAATACCGCATATGACGACGAGAGAGATGAAATAAGGCATATACGTTATCGTCTGAACGACCCGCTTGAACGTGCGCTTGCGTACTTCATTGATGAGCAGCGCCAGAATAATCGGTGCGGGGAATTCAAAGACCAGCGTGTACAAACTGATAAGAAGGGTGTTCTTCAGAACACGCAAGAAATAATAACTGTTGAAAAACTCTTCAAAGTGTTTCAGCCCAACCCAATCACTCCCCAAAATGCCCTTCATCGGAGAATAATCTTTAAAGGCAATAATTGCACCGTACATCGGACCGTAATGAAATATTAAATAATATCCAATAACGGGAATCATCATGATATATAAATACTTGTTCATCATGAAGTCCCGCACGAACCGGCTTCTAAAGGATTGACGATTGCTCATGATGTACCTTTTCACCTCTTTTCAATCGGGAGGGCTAGTGCCCTCCCCTTTTACAATTACCGGTTGTTGTAGCGTTCGAGTGCTGCTGTTTGGATTTCAATAGCTCGATCCAGATGTAACGATTTCATTTTCGCGACATAGCTCTCGAATTGATCCACTGGTTCGTTACCCAGAATGATTTTGATGGTCATCTCATCGACGAGCGTGTTGATATCATTCATGATGGTCGCATATTCGGAGCTTTCTTCAGGTGTAGGTGTGATTGAAGGCAGATTATATTTGGCGGCCTGTGTATTCTTCCATACATCAATGGCATCGCGCTGAGTCTGTAATGCAAAGAACTGCTCGGCATAACGTTTGTCTTGAACAAACGGACCGTTATAGCTGCTGCGGGCATATAGTGAAATCGCTTGTGCAGGAGCGAGTTTATCCGGATTCTTCAGCAGCAAGTCCGTGAATTTCGGATAATCGCCTTCCATGTTATAGCTGACACCCTCTTCACCGAAGTTGAAGAACATGTGCCCTTCCTCACTGTAACCATAATCCAGCATGCGAACGGCAAGTTCCGGGTCCTTGGCTGCCGTCGTGATGGCAACCGTACCTTCCGAGGCATAACCTTGATTAAGCTGGCCGAATTTAGGAATATCCCCTTTGTTAAGTACCGGATATGGTGCAGCGACCAGAACGGCATCCGGATCATTTGCTTCTACGAGCGGCTGCCATTTGCCGATACCTCCGCCTGCGTTACCAACACTAGCGCCAGTAGCACCCGAAGCGAGGTTACCGTCAACGGATTTGGTATCCGCAGTCGAGATGTTTTTATCAATCAAACCTTCTTTGTACCATTCCTGGAATAACGTCAGGTATTCTTTGAAACCTTCTTCCGCAGGACCAAATTTTATCTGTCCGTCTTCCTGATAGAATCCACGGTTTACACCGAAGGCGCCCAGGAAAGCACCATTACCGGAATCGTTAAAGAATCGTGGCTTACTTACAACAGAGAACGGAGCGGCTGCGCCTTTCTTCTCTTTGAAAGCTCTCAGGGTTGTTGTCCACTCATCAATCGTTTCCGGAACTGGCAGTCCCAGATCATCCAGCCAATCCTTACGAATGATTGGACCCTGGAAGACACGCAGGTACTCATCTCCCCGAATGAACGGGAATACATAGTAGCTGCCACTGTCCGTTTTGACCATCTTGTCGATGTCCGGATTGTCCTGCAGGTATTTCTTCAGATTCGGAGCATACTGGTCAATCAGATCGTTCAGTTTGAGGATGTAACCATCATTGATGGCTTTCTCCGGTCCACCGGGGAAATCTCCGATGAAATTGTACTCCAGCATGTCTGGCAAATCCCCGGATGCCAGCATCACGTTAAAAGATTCTCTGACCTGACCTGTCGGTGGTGCCGTGAATTTGAGTGGCACACCGGTTTTTTCCTGCCATTTTTGAAAGAATGGAATTTCGCTGTGCGAATTTTTGACCCCGATCAAGTTTCCGTTAATTTCACCCCAGTACGTAAGCGTCTTATCCGTTTGAATCGGATAGGTTGTTGCTTCCGTTGATCCGCTTGGTGTCCCTTTTTCAGCTTCGCCCGTTTTACTGTCTCCGGACGAACACCCCAGGATCGTTGTACCTAATAACAGGATCATCAAACTCGTAGATAACACTTTTCTTCTCATGGACCTTATCCTCCACCTTTTGGAAATGTCTGTGCTCTACCTCAGAGTAAGGGAGAGCGCATTGTAGCGATATTCGCAAAAGATGAAATGACATGTTGATTTCGTCAGAACCAAATGATCATTTAGCCAAAACGATAGACGAATTCTCTATATAATTATCTGCAATGCCTTGAATTTGCAGTGTTGGCGCGGGTTTGTGACTGTACTTATGGCAGCACAAAAAAACAGACCATGAACAAGGTTCATCGTCTGTAACGTGGATGAATATGAGTGGATTGGAACATAAACAATATTTGTGCCGGGGATTACCTTCGCATTTTTAGTCCCAAACAACTTCGGTACCTGCGATAAAATCATGTATTGCACGTTTGTCTTCTCGTACAGCAACCATGATGACACTCGCAATGAAACCAATGCCAAATGTGATTCCATATACCAGTCCTGCAACAACAACTCGCATGAGCATGGTTCCAATTCCAGGGGGCTCATGTGTATCGTATTTTCGAATTCGAATTCCGCAAATACGTTTTCCTATCGTTCGGCCACTCCATAATACAGGTAATAAAATGGAATATAATCCACTCAGTAGTTTAGCTAAAGGCTCGTCATTATCAAAATTTCCAGTCAGTACACCTACAATAATGGCTAAAGGGATTGAAACGATAATTCCATCTAACAAGTTTGCTCCTAATCTAACCCAAAAACCTGCTTCTCTCAAATGAATGCCTCCTTTCATATGGATTTAGTTGAATGTATGTAGACACATATCCATGTAGTATAACAGAAAAATATTCCATTAAGTTCTTAATCATCCTATTCAAGGAATCGAGAAAGGCTCCTCAACTTTTGTTGAGAAGCCTTTTCATGGCGAACCTTTTAACTTTTAAATCTTTTGTTATATTTCTATTCAGCGTTACTTCTGTCCTTCCAAAATCAGGTTACCCAAACGATCCATGAGTTCCATCCGTCCCATAGCCGTATAAGAATAATTGTAGTTATCTACGCTGGAGATTTTATAAATCTTCCCATCCTTGACGGCATTCATGTTATTCCACACCTTGCTGTCTTCCATCTTGTTCTCGCTATTCTCCATCAGCACCAGCTGGTCCGGATTGACGGAGATTAGCGCCTCTATACTAATCTGTTTGCCTCCCCAGCCTTCGGGCTCAGGAATACCTTCTGTACGTTTTAGGCCCCACTCGCCGTACAACATCTCTGCCGCACCTTTATTCGAATAGATCACCAGATTGTTAGGATAGGTTTCGATGACCGCAAAAGATTCACCGTTCACAGCCGATTCGAGTTTTTGCTTCCACTCAGCCGACTTTGCATCATATTTAGCCAGGAACTCATCCTTTTTGGTTTCTTCTCCGAACGTATCTGCTAGGAACGTCAGACGTTCTCTCCAATCATAATACGAGTATGGCAAAACAATTGTCGGTGCAATCAAGGATAAGGTTTCATACTGATCTGTATTAAAATCCTTTCCCAGAATGATCAGATCCGGGTTAGATGCAGTCACCGCTTCTATACTGAATTTGCTGCCCAACCACCCCAGAACCAAGGTACTTGCATCCAACTTGTCTTTAAGGGGTGGAGTGATCTGATCCTGCTGCCCATAATCGGCGCTGGTTGTTGCGACAGACGTTTTGCCAACGATCAATAATTCCTCTGTTGAGCCGGACAGATCCACAATCCGCTCCGGATTAAGGGGGATTGTGACTTCTTCTCCATTTGGATTGGTGATGACTTTCGTTGTCGCTTGCGTCGTTCCCTCTGACGAACTAACCTCCTGACTGCTTGTCTGTTCAGTTCCGCAAGCCGCAAGCATCAGCATGGAGCATAATGCAATCCATATATGAATTCGTTTTAACATTTGAACTATTCTCCTCTCCAATTCTACACATTTACTTTTACTTGCCATCCCTCGGCATCATGCTGTAATTGCCACAGACGCGAATAGATACCTGATGTTAGCAATAATTGCTCATGCGTTCCTTGTTCCACAAGCTGGCCCTGATCCAGGACAAGGATCTGATCCGCATTTTGGATCGTTTTCAAACGATGAGCGATTAGAATTACCGTTTTGTTCGCGACCAGCTCATTAATCGCTTGCTGAACTGCGGCTTCATTTTCTGGATCAAGTGATGCCGTAGCTTCGTCCAGCAATACGATGGATGCATTTTTCAACAACGCACGTGCAATCGATATACGCTGTTTTTCCCCACCAGATAACGTCGAGCCTCCTTCTCCCACTAACGTGTCATATCCTTGAGGCAGACTTGCGATAAACTCATGACAGCAAGCCCGGCGTGCTGCTTCTTCGATCTCTGCCTGGGTAGCCTCTTTCTTCCCTACACGTATGTTGTTACCAATCGTATCCTGGAACAGATACACGTCCTGGAAGACAACAGAAATATCCTCCAACAGTTTCTCCGGGTCCATACGGTTAATCGACTGCCCGCCAATGGTAATGGAACCAGACTGCACATCCCAGAAACGCGCAATGAGACGGGTAACCGTACTTTTACCACTGCCGGAAGGCCCTACAAGTGCAGTAATGGTGTGCGGAGGGATGGTAAACGACAAATTCTTCAGCACAGGCAGCTCATCATCATAACCAAAGGTTACGCGGTCAAACGAAATCGCCTGATTAGGTTGTACGCTTCCTGTTCCTGTCATCGGCGCCTCCTGCTGCACTTCCATAATGCGCCGTGCACTATATGCGGAGTACCGCATCTCGCCATAACTCATCAGCGCAACGGTCAGAGGTTCAAACACTTTGGTACCGACTAGCAAAAACAGCAGAAATATCGGCAATGTCAATTCCTCGCCAGCAAGCAAATAACTCCCCGCCAAAATCATCCACGTCATGCCGGAACGCGCAAGCAACATCGCGCCCATAATCATCGGACCCATAATGCCTTCCAACCGAATGGATGCCGACTTCAACTCGTCAAAAGAACGACGCAGTCGTTCAAATCGTTCTCCGCCCATATTGTGGGCTTTGATCTCACGAATCCCCGTTAAATACTCTTGCAGCCGACTGGCCGCTTCGTTCTTGGCTCTCACATGATTCTCGCTTAAGCGAGCCTGAATGGAGTCTGTCATCCATAACAAGGCCACCCCCAGTGGAACAGCGATGAACATCGCCACTGCCATTCGCCAATCTACAAACAGCAGTCCAGCAAAAGCCAACACCGGCAGCACAATTGCGCTGATGAGCTGTGACAGATTGTGAGAGATCGTATGCTCTACCTGTCCATAATCACTCAGAATCAGATTGGTCAGATCTCCCGGGTCCCTTTTGCCGAAGAAACCCAATGACAGATGACGAATATGTTCAGCCAGCTTCAAACGTCCCGTTGCGGCGAGGCTGTATGCTGCCCGATAAGTTTTATCATAGAGAGAAGAGTAAGCCGCATATTCCACCAACAGCCATGCAAACAGAATGCAGCACACCACCCACATTCGCTGGATGTCCAGTCCTTTATCCGGTTCAGCGAAGGATTTGTATATCGTATTGAAAATATCAACGAGCAGCGCAGCCGGAACGATCTTGGCAATCCCGTCCAGAATGGCGGCTATGATGGAGGGAAGCAGACTGCGGGGGTTTCCACCCGATATATTGTATAAATAGTTCCTCATTGCTTCGCACCTCCAAGCTTCCACGAAGCTGCATGAATATGAGCCTGCCACATCTTCTCATACAAACCGTCTGCCTCGCGTAATTGATCATGTGTACCTCGCTCAACAATGGTACCCTGGCGAATGACCAGGATCTGTTCAGCTGACCGAATCGTTGTTAGACGATGAGCAATAATCAGGACCGTTTTCCCTTGAACCAGTTGGGCCAGTCCTTGCTGGATCTTATGTTCATTTTCTGCATCCGCATATGCTGTCGCTTCATCCAATACGAGAATGGGAGCATCCTTGAGTAAAGCTCTCGCAATGGCAATCCGTTGAGCTTCACCGCCAGACAGGTACGTACCGCCTTCTCCAATTTTGGTGTCATATCCCTCATCCAGCTTCTCAATAAACTCATGACAACAAGCTGTTCGAGCCGCAGCAATGACATCATCCCGCGATGCAGCTGTATTGCCCATGCGGATATTTTCCTCAATCGTATCGTAGAACAGATGTACGTCCTGGAATACAAACGAAACCGTCTCCATTAACTTCTCTGTCCCCATTTCCTGAATAGGAACCCCGCCAATTGTAATTTCGCCTTGCTGCACGTCCCAGAAACGCAGAAGCAGATTGGCAATGGTAGATTTTCCGCCACCCGAAGGTCCAACCAATGCGGTCATTTCTCCTGCTTTAGCTACAAAATCAACTTCTTGAAGTACAGGTTTGAACGCTTCGCTATCCTTTTGTTCATAAGCAAAGGATACCTGCCGAAAAACCACCTCATATGTATCGGGCACTTGCGGAGAGAGAGGTTCCTGTACAACCGACTCGGCAAATACAGCCTTGATTCGATTCTGACCTTCCACGATCTCACGCATGCCACTGCCCAGATACATCAGCTTCAAGAGTGGCGCGGACAAACTTGGTGTAATGATCAGAAATAGAATAAAGGTGATCGCGAATGACTGATTGCCTGCGTTTCCGCTGGAAAGTAAAATGCCGATCGGAACAATAAAGGTAACCAGCGAAATTATGATGATGAAAAACATGCCATACGACGTTTTACATAAATCGGTTATTCTCAACGAGATATCGCGATAACGAGTTACTGCCTGTTTAAAGGTAAGAAACGAGTCCGCTGTAATACCGAATACTTTTACCGCCGGCATTCCTCTTACGTATTCAACCCCTGTTGAGTTCATCTCTTCAATCGCATGCTGAAAATCACGATATGCCTGACGCCCCCGCTCATTTCGGAAGATTCTGCTTTGCAGCCAGAACCCGATAATCATGGGAACTAGCAAGACCAGTGCCATACGGTAATCTAGCCAGAACAAATAGCAAAGCAGCACCAGTGGAATGACAATCGCACTTACGAGATCGGGAAGCTGATGCGCTATAAACTTCTCTATTTTCTCAACGCTGACTTCAATGATTTTTTTCAGCTCACCTGTCGCAGTTCGAGTGTGATACCCCATCGGCACTTTTGCCACATGGTCGGCAAGCTTTACTCTGAGCTGGTACAGGATATTGAACGCAGCGATATGCGAGCACATGCCTCCAATATAAAGCGCAATAAGTCCGGCGATCAGCGCTCCAAAAGAGACGAATCCCCAATACATCAGCAAATCCCTGTCCAGGCCAGATGGCTCCCGAGCATGGATTAACAGTTCTTCGACGATTTTATACACTCCGATAAATGGAACTATTTGCAGCAGACTCGATAAAATCGAGAAGATACTTGCTGTAATCAGCAAACCTTTCCGCTCTTTGGTTACTTCCATTAAACCGGATACTTCAGATGTGGTGTTCATCCCGCTCCTCCTGACATTAATAATCATTCTCAATATCGCGCAGTGTTATATACGCCCAATTAATATCTCACAGCCCATTGATTAGCTACTACCTCAATACGGAGCAAAAATACCTCTATACGGATAATAAATGGATCATTCTGTTTTATTTCAAATGAAAATTCAGGCAAACATAAAAAGACCATATGGAACATATGGCCTCTTACCGATGAAGACTGGCTAACTTCGTTATGAATAATCCGGGGCAGAAAATTGATCTCTTTGAAAGATCCTAACCACCCTTATAGTTCTCATACTTTATTCGAAATTTCAATGTTCTCTGCTCGCACCTTATTCCTTTGCAAAACCCTATTTTCTACTATTGCGTAAATCACCCCCGCAAGAGCAAATAGCCAGATGGAAGTCGCTCGGTTCAGATAATACGACTCGATCATGTAGTCACTGAACATCTGCTCAAATACCCATGAACCTAATAACCCGCAACCAGCACTATATACAAACACCCTGGCAATAACAAAAGGAACATATTTACGCAGAAGCCATGAAATTGGACTTACAACTACAGTATAAAATGCGAATACATATGGACTAAAGGTGATAAAAATCAGTAGAAAAAATATGTGACCCGCATTCCGAAAACCATAATACTCGCTCGTTCCAATTTTGAACCCTTCCAGAAATTCAAGTGCGACCACAGCACTCAGCATCACGATAACAAACTCAATCCCTAAAACCAGAAAACGTTGAACCGCATTCAGCAACAATCCAAATCCCTCCCCTATCTAAACACCATTCGTAGGCATTAGGTTACGGGGTGACATGGATTGGTTACGGCTGCTCGTGAAAAGCTTTCCAGAATGAACCCTCTGTATTAATGATATCCTTGATCTGCGTAAAAGGAATTGTAAATGTCGGAAATCCCGCGACATAAGGAGCGATTTCATAAGGGCTAAAATATAGATGCAGTGCATCCGCTGTGACAAAAAAAGGCTGATCCGGGCTGATTCCCTCATACGTGTCCGGAAAAACATAAGAGTACTGCGGATCATTCTTGATCTGATCTCCTACGATTTTGCTAAGTACCTTCACATAATCACTGTTCGGTTTAAACAAATCCTTGAGTTCATACATCTGACCACTGCTCAGATTAATGATCGCATAGATCATCGTTGGCATGCCGTGTGCTGCACCAGCCGGGTAGTTATAACCCGTAAGTTTGAGTTGAAGCAATTGCTGTTGGTAGAACGTAATATCAAAATCCCCTGTATACGTGTAATCCAGCTTCTGATCCGCGGGGATTGGCTTCACTTGGGAAAGTGCCTTTAACTTGGCGTTTACTGCAAGCTGAACGGCTTGATCGGTTAACCCTTCCACCTGCGGATAATACACGAGGTAATCGGGGTTTGGCTTATATTTCTCTTCCCGTACACGATAAGGCGGGTGAAGAGGAACGATTGTATTTTGCCGCCAAATGATCTGCCCGTTTCGGTTTACATAGGATACGCGCTGGTCCACATACGCCTTAATCAGATCGGGAGCTACCAATTCAAGTGTGCCCGAGCCTTCAACACGGGGGTATCCCAATGCAGGTCGCCCATTTAGATCCAGAAAGAACGTTTGTGTTCCATTCGTGACTGAAGCCAGCCCTCCCTTGTAATTCGATACATCCGTATATACAAAATCGGAAAGTTTTCTACCAGTGACATCTGCAATTGCATAGACCGAACCTAAGAAAGACTGTTTGGGGTCAATCGCTTGCCCCAGGGCTAGCCGATGTTCTCCCAGATCTCGAATGTCATTATAGGCGGGTTGGATGGTAAATGTGCCCTGTGTGTTAATAACGCCATAGATGTAGTTGTAATCCTCCGCTGTATTCACAATAGCGTATCCACCACTGAACGGAAATGCCGAAGTGAAGCTCGGCTGAATTCGGATATGACCACTTTCGTCGATATAACCGTATTTACCCGATGTCTCTTTCTGAAAAGGAAGTAATCCGTTACCCAGAGGTCCTACGTAGGCATACGGATACGTCGCCAGCCGCTGACCATTTCGGTTAATTAACGCATATTCATTTTCTTTGATCTGCACAACGGCCTTGCCATCCTGAAAATCGTTCGCTGAAGTGAACTGAGCCCGAATGACCTCATTTCCAGAGGTGTCCAAATAACCGTAACGACTGACTTCCCCGCCTGCCTGACTGCTGTCTGAAAGGTAAAATAGCGCTCGACCGTCCTTCACATCGGCAATAAACGGATATGCCCGTTTGGTCAATACGGCGCCTTGTTCATCAATCATCTTGAACCCTTGGGAATCAATGACAATGGCCCGACCTTCTGAAAAAGGATTAATGGAATCGTATACAGGTCGAACGACAAATTGCCCGTTAAGATTGATGATGCCAGTCTTCCCGTCTTTTACGACGACAGCCAGGCCATTTCGTTGAAAGTCTTGGGCATCGTCAAGTATCGGTTCAAGACGAATACGACCTTGGGCGTCCATATAACCCCACCGGGTTCCAGTTGTTGTTCTAACTGATATCGGAAATAACCACGTCGTTTCACGCGGAACCTCTGTGCCTATGGCTTGCCTAATCTTCTTTTCCAGCTCAAGCAGAACTTCCCGTGAAGGGTAGGGGTCACTGAAACTTAGCGCTTTTTGGACCGAAACGAGTGCAGCAGGAAATAATCCGGCTTTATACTGAGCGTCCGCAAGATAATACCAATAGAAAATATAATCTGGATGTTGTTCTGCCAATTGTTCGTAATACTTTACTACCTTAGGAAAGTAATACGGATATACATCTGTTGCGGGAACCCATTTACCATTCTGCCAGCGGATGATCTCGACCCGATAAGCTTCACCTGTATCATGAATCCAGAGTGCAATCTCTACTTTGCCATCTCTGCCGTGGTGACCCGGCATATCGATGATTTCCGCATGGCTGTAATACAAATCTTCTGGCGCCTGATCTGTCAGTCCTGATTCTGTCCAATCGTATACAGCAAGCTTCGACCAGATCGCACCGACCTGCCAGCCAACAATGAGATTGTTCCGCGCCGTGGATGTCACAGATGCCGCTGTCAGCAAGGTAACACCATAACCCAGGCCTTTGGTCAAAGACATCTTGATCCAGTGACCCTGGTAAAATTTCAGAACAAGCAGCATTAATTCTCCGCCCTGCTCATATACAGCAGCAATCTCCGGCATTCCGTCTCCGGTTAAATCTGAAGCATAAATGGCCGGATGTTTGACCGGTTTATCAATGGTGACGACAGTCGCGTCAGCCGGGATATGTTGATTGACAATTTGCGTTAACAGAGGTTCGCTCATGGACATGCCTGTTTCCTCCTTAAGACAGCATTCGCCTAATGGTATGGGTATGCATCATAAGCGGGGATATGACATCTGAGCGAATATAACCGTTAACTTTGGAGGTTCAAAAACCTAATTTACTCAAATGAAATAAAAAGAATTGCAGAGGCTCATGCTTCTGCAATTCTTTATGTGTAAATCCGTTCAGGATGATTCCTGAGTGCTGAGCTGTACATACTGTGTGAGGCGGCAATAATGAAGCAACATAAGCTCCTCATCGCCGCTCCCCAAAGCGGTTTTTCGTCCCTCTTCGATCATGTGTTCCAATATTTCACGAAGGAAAGTCATTTGGAACCTCGAGGTCTTCACGATTAGCTGTTCCAATACTTCAATATCTTTCAGTGTGAATTGGGATAACCCTCGAAGCAACAGCTCTTCTGACCAGCTGCTGATCTTCTGCATCAACTGACTATAGTCTTCCAATTCTCCCCGTCCTTCCATAACCCGTATCCAGTTTCAGACTGATCACTATTGGACCCTTCAGGAAGCTGATCGGGTATATCCGTTGTTGCTCTATACGCACGAAAGCATAAAAGTTTTCGAGTGTTCCTGTTCCATAACCCGACTCCAACCTTTTGATCATGGTCTCCCATTCCGTTGAATAAGGAAGAGTCAGATCCAACGTCTCCCCATGGTCACTCTCCATCGTTAGAATAAAGTCCTGTGATTGCTTATCGAAGCGATGCTCTACAATCCGGGCAACCTTGATCATCGCCAGTCGTTCTTTCGGAACGGAAAACAACTCAAATGAGCGTGCATCCTCAGCGAGTACGGAGGGTATATCTTGCATGTACTTGCCCAGATTCACCTCTTCAACTCCTGTTCGGGGCAGTAACGTAAGTTTTGCACCTTCCCCGGAGGAGAGTCTATGCTCTTCATTTGCTTTGACCGAGCGAAACTGCACCTCTTCCCCGGCAAATTGACGAAAAGTCAGATTGGGCAGCCATGGAGTGAAGGAACCATAATGCTCTGTATATGAGAACTGATTATCTTCATAGTACACCGCCCGCACATCGCTGTACGTATAGATCTCCGCATCATCAAAGCAATAGAAATAATAAGTGATTCCACGGTAACCGGAGCGTGTCTCCCATGCATCAGCACCCAATCCATACAGATGCAGCTCTGGAACCGTATAGTATTTACTTCGGAAACTGCCAATGAGCTGACTTTGTTTGAATGCAGATACCTTCTCTTGTTCAAGCACCTGTAATGCAAGATACAACTTGCTTACCCGATCAAGCATCGATTGCATGGAAAACCGTACGTGTCGGTTAAAAAACAATTGCAGTTCCCCCTGAATCCCGCGTAAACTCCGCTCAACGTCAGGAAGATGACCACTATGGGCCGCAATCGCCAGTGTCTCCAATTGAGCCATATACGATTGTGGTAGACGAGCAAGTCCCGTCTTTAGCAGACCTGTCAGCATGGAACGACATTCCCGCACCGTTTGAAGTGAAAACGTGGCATCATGGACTCTTCCACTTATGGCTTCCGTATCATTCAAACCTTGTTGCATCCGATACCGTAATAATGCTTCAAGCTTGGCCATATTGCCGGCAGTTTGTTTTACTTTGCACAGGGCCTTAGCCAGACTAGCTTCTTCTGTAAACGAAACCTCTATTTCTTGTTTCACTAGACGCACCGTTAGAAGAGTATCTTCCAATACTTCAATCTGCTCCGGATATCTTAATCGGAACAGAACCTCCTCAATTAAGGAAGAGCTATACGACTTAATCAAAGGAGCAAGATCCGATTCCACCATCCAGCGGAAGCGGGACTCCGTTACCAGACCAGACTCAGGTTCCAACTCTGCTGATGACGATGCTTCACCCTGATTGAATGTATCTTCTATCTGATGTTCCTGTTGATAATATAAAATTGAAATCAGTATATGTTTGCAAATGTTGTCTGCCGGACAGGAGCACTCCCAATGATCCAGCGTATTTTCAAGTGTACAATGTGTACCATCACTCAACTGACAACCCACAGAGGCTTTGTTCCAAGTGTATTGCACAGTCACGCCATTATCCAACTCTTTCAGAGACCGTTTGTACAACCCTTTGTTGGCATGTCGAATCAAATAATCCTCTGTACACAGCTTCGAAAATATCCGGAATTTCTGTTCAAATCCACTCACGTGATCAACGTCCTGACGCTCTTAAAATATCATAGATCGTCTCACTGAACACACGACCTGCAATTTCACCCAAAGCAATGGACTTGTGATCGCTATAATAATAGTGTTTCTGACTGCCAGGTTTAAAGAAGTGCAGAGATTCCAGCGTGATATCTTCCAATCCTTCATAATATGAAATGCTGGTACCACTGAAGCGCAGTTCTGCGATAAGATCTCCATACTCTTTGTAAAATTCATGATACCAGCCGCCATCCTGCGCTGGACCTTTGATCCATCCGTATTTCTCCAGTGCTTTGGGGAATGCGGTAGGAGAGAAATCAGACTCCGGCAAGCGGTCATATTCAACCTTGTTTTTGTCTTCATCCTCAGGCACATGAATTTGACGATTCAGCTGCTCAAACGGCTGCTTGATCTCATAATCCTCCAGCTGCGTTTTCCATCCTTCGAGCGTAGATTGGTCCAGTTCGAGTGGATGAATCAATCCCACTAGAGATCCCGAAGGCAGCTCGTATTCATCCTCATCGACGGTATTAAACGTGCCATCCTCCATATAACGGAACGTGGTGACCAACTGACCATCTTCATATGTGCCCCATATCAGACCTACAGCAAATTTCCGCATAATTACATTCTGTACAAACAATGCTGCCCACTCCTCAGCAGACCACAGACGTTGTTTAGACAAAGATTCTTCCAGACGTTGCGCCTGGATGTTAACCATTGTTTTGAGATCCTTCTTCAATTGTGTGAAACGCGCCTTAGATTGTGCTGCAAGTTCAGCATCGTCTTTCTGTGCAGGAGCAGGTAGACTCTTCACAGATTTACCCGTTTCTTCATTTACAACAACGACTTGCAGATCTCCATTCACTTTAATCAGGAATGAACGCTCCCCGTAGCTCAGCTGCATCGTTCCATTCTTATCAAAACCAAGTGTGGTGACGAGTCGATCTTCCAGTTGTTCCGAGGTGAGTCCCAAATTTTCTGCTGCCAGCTGCAACGCTTCTTCAGCCGCACCCTTAACCTGGCGGTTCTTCACAGTGCGTTTAATCTTGTCAATCGCCATAAGAGCAGAAGGCTCCTTAAGATAGGCCAGTACTTTTACAGCATCAGCTGCAATGGCGCCTCGGCTGTTTTCTGTCCATTCCTTAATTTGGGGAGCCAATATATTCACAATTTGAGTATCGCCAAAGAGTGCCGAGAGGTACATTACCCACTTCTCCTTCGCAGAAGCACTCTCCTGTATCCACAACTGTAGCAGCTCGCTCGCAAACCTTGCGAGCGAGTCCTCGCTTACATACTCACGTAGTTCATTCAGTCTTTCGTTCGGCGCAGATGTATGATCTATTGATTGCACCAAGATATATTGCTTGATTCTATCATCTAATGGTTGATTGTCCTCTGAACGTATCAGAGAAGGAAGATCGTTCAAGGACAACCAGCTTAGTCTGGTCAGCTTTTTGGCATCTGCCTGATCTGCAAGCGCCGCATGAGCATACTCTGGACTTTGATCCGCGGTATCCAGCAGAATTTGAATCAGGTTCTTCCATTCGGCAGACTTCTCAACCTTCAGAAGCTCAAGATATATATCCTTGCTACGATCCAAACTGCGGATAGCGCTCAGAGCCATTTCTTTCACACCCGTTTTTTTCTCCGAACGGTATATTGCCGTATATAACTCCTGGTCAGGAATCCGATTGAATTCAGATAACGCCACTCCATTTGCCTTTTTGGATGTATCCTGCAATCCGGCACGAATCGCTTCAGCTACCTGTTTAGTCGATAGGTCGTGACGTTGTTCAAAGGTGATTTCCAAAATTAAGATGCGCGTGTCCGTGGGCAGTTTCTTGTACTGTCCCAGAGCAAAGTCCAGATTTTGCTGAATGATCCGGCGATATTCATCCTGAGGCATCGATTTGTACTTATAATCGGTCATACCGTTGAGAGAAATCAGACTGGACAGCAATTTCTCTTGTTTTACCTCTGGATCTTGGCCGTAAAGTTCCAACAGCTTCTCACCGCTAAACGCGTAAGATTGATACATATCAGAAACAATATCCAGTGTCCACTCGGGATACGTGGTTAGAATCACGAACCGACGCATCGCCTCCGAATTCAAAGGCAGGAAACTAATGCTGATCAAGTTGTGAACACGCCTTTTGTCACGATTCAGGTTATTAAACAGTCCTCGACTATTCGGATCTTCCCAGTATTCTTCAAAGGAGCTTTCACCGTTCAAATATCGTGCAATCGCAATTCCCTGTCTGCCTCCATCTAATGGATGTCGAAGCGCACTAAACACGGCTTGTTCAACCGTTTCATCCACATCTGGCACTGCGATTCCATGGTCCTCCAGCACTTTTTGAATACACAATTTAAGGAATGGGGGTTTTAATATGTGGTATGCACGAATCGCTTGTTGCGGATCATTCACAATCGTTGATTGCAGAAATTGCCATGGTATGGTGTACGATTCGAGTTCATTACGCAACATTTCGATGAGCTGATATGGCTCGTCCAGGGGCACCAGCCCTGACAGCAATTCGTTGGCATTTTTCGTTCTTGTATCCATACTTAACAAATAGCGCCGAACTTCAAGTGGATAGATCTCATGTAATTGGTTTATGGCTTCGAGCAAAATAAGACCGGTCTCACTATTGTTTTCAAGGAAACGTTGTTTGCCGCCACTGATGTTAACCAAATATAACAAAGCATTGCTCAAAAGGATCATCGTCTTGTCGAACTCACTGTAAGATAGTTGCTCCTTTTTGGAAAGAGAAGTATTCGAATAGTTCTCAGCTATAACCCGATTATGCTTCTCCCGGAGAAATTCATCATTTAATTCATATGCAGATTTGTTATGTTTTGTTTGAAAATTGCAAACCACCAGTGGCTCAATCAATGTACGCAATTCGTTCCGCAGCTTACTTGTATCATGGGTCATCACGTGTTGAAATAATGCAGGCAGAGATTGAGTGAACTGTTGTACCTGGGCAAGATGAGAAGGGCTATCATTGAGATCTGAATAGAGTCGAAGGAGTATCATTCCATTGATTACATCATGCAAATTCCCCTTCAGTCTGCTCTTTAATTCATCCAAAATTTCCTTCTCTCCAGCATAGCGATTGATTTTCTCCAAACGGGACAGCAAACCGCCCATCCGATCATTGGTTTTGCTCTTTCCACTCAGTCCATAAGCTTCCGAGTCGTTTCCAAGGCAGAGCGTAAAACCATCGGTTCTCCACGAATTTCTTCTGGAATAATTGGATTCCATATGAATTACAATGGCTCCCGCTCGAAAAAAGATGTGTCCGTCATCTTTTTTGGCAATTTTCATGAGTACTTCTATCGTCTGGTACGCATAATGGCTGGAACCTCCCATCATATCAGGAAACTTATCCGTCGTTCCCATCACATAATCAATGATTTCCGAACTCCGGTCCGTTTTCAACGAATATTCATTGGAACACACCTCTGCAAACTTCTCCACCAAAGCTTCTACTGCACGGTCTGCGGTTAACATTACACATTCCTCCTTGAATAAGTTTATAAATGATCTTGTATATAACCATTAAGTAATAATTTCGCCAATCCAGTCTGCCAATTCATTGGGCGTAATCGCAGCTACATGTGCACCCATATTGGATAACGTCTGCGCAGCATGTTTGTTGTACACGGTATCTCCGTTAAAATCGAGTGCGGTCAGCACAAGCAATTTGCAGCCCGTATCCAGAATATCCTTACATGCTTTATACATGTGCTGGATCGGGTAACCTTCCTCTAAATCACTAACGAGAATGTATATCGTTTTCCCAGGATTTTCGATTAACGTTTCACCATAACGGAGTGCCTTCGTAATATGCGTTCCCCCGCCAAGCTGCACATTCATAAGCACATCTACCGGATCTTCCAGCCTGTCACTCAAATCGACAACCTGTGTGTCAAAAATGAACAATTTCGTTCGCAGTGCATTCAGGCGATAGAAAATGCTGGCCATCACCGAACTGTATATCACTGAATCCAACATGCTTCCGCTCTCATCCACACCAATGATGATGTCCCACTTGTTGTGAGACTGGATATTCCCGTCAAAATATAGACGATCAATTACAAATCTTCGATTGTTTTTATCATAGTTCTTCAAGTTCTTGGTAATCGTCTGCTTGAAATTCAAATTGCGCAAGGAACGCACCGAACTGGATGCATAACGGCTGCGTTTCCCCATAATGCTTGCTCTGGTCTGAGATTCCAGTTTGCGTCGCAGATCTTCAACCACGACTCGTACGATTTCCTTGGCGCTCTTTAATACGTCGCCTTTCATTCGTCCTTTAAATTGCATAATGTTCTTGAGTAGGTTCATATTGGGTTCGAGGGATTCCAGCAGCTTTTTGTCCGTTAACAATTCCGTTAGGCCATAACGGTCAAGCGCCTGTTTCTCCAGAATTTCTACCGTTGATTTCGGGAACAGTTCCCTGACCTTATGCAACCATTTGGGAACGGTTAGATCCGAGGGGCCCCTTCCTCCTCCTTTTCTGTAACCCTGCTCTTCACCATATTCGCGATTATACAGATATCCGAGAATCTCATCGACTTCGGTATATTTAAAATCATCAGGGGAGTAGTCATCTGCATTGGACAGTCCTTCTTCGGAGGATTTACCTAGAATAAGGCGCCAACGGTTTAAGGTCTCTGCCCGGTTCAGCTCTGCATTGTCTTTCACCATTTCCTTGGTAGTATTGAGCTCATTCAGATCAGCTTCCATGCGTCAAACTCCTTCCGAAGGGCTTCATCCCATGTTTTCGTCTGGATCAGCAATCGCTCGTCAACGGAAGGCCATGACATCTCTTCGTTCTCTACCTGATGCAAGCTCGCAACCCGATCCGCAATCAGGCCTGTCTCCATGGGGGTAAAGTAAGTAAACGCCAAACGAAGTTCAGGGATCATGCGAATAAACTCTTCATAATCAAGCTGCTCAATCATATAGTTCAACTCCGATAAAAGCAGATCTTCATACAAAAAAGCGTCCCGTGCTACAGAGAACACGCCCTGTAGATAAAGTGCAGTCTGGCGAGTCTGTTCCTGCGATCCCCGGATATATGCACGTGCTCGATCCACGATCTCTTCTCTATGCCTGTCCCCAAGTCCTGAAGATATGGCAATACACACCCCCTCCAGCTGTGCCGGAAGCTGGCTGTCTGACAGAAGTTCATCCAGATGTGCCCTGAATGGTTCATCCCGGAAATGCTCTTCGGACGATTCTGCCAGCATGGCAAGCAGCTTCAGTCCCTGGACAATCGCTTCATGTTCATCCGGATTCGTTCTTGAGAGCTGCATCAGTTTGTCCACGGCATTGTTATAGGCTTCGGACACGAGATTAAGGAGCTGCTGTTCCTTAGTCAACCCAAGAAGTCTGCGATGCTGCTGAATTCGATTCAAAATATGCAGACTTCCGCACAACGACAAGAAATTCCCATCCTTTCGGAGCGCTGACTTCACTTGGTCATACAGCTTCATTGCGGTATCCTGCAGGCCCATGAGCAGAGCCTGAAGCATGGATTTGGTGAGGTCACCGCTGTGATGATCCGGTATTCCCTGCATTTCCTCTTCCATCTTGCGCGTAGCGGCTTCCCGAATTGTGCCTCCATAGAGCGAGTTTTCGATTAATCGAGCCTCAATTCTGGATGAATAGGTATATACCCACGTCTCCCGAACAAGGTTCATGTCGCGCTGTGCAATCCAATCCGGGCCCGATTGTCGCTTCGCGAAATCCGGAACGAGATATACCATACATTGAAACAATTGACTTTGCCGACGATGATCTGGTTTGGCATATAAATCAAGTATTTTCTTATGTTGGCCTGTAGTACGAATTTGAAGTTTTGATTCCGTACAACGTTCTTTGAAATCCTCAACGATCGGAATACTGAATGGGTTGGGAGCCACTTTTCCGATGACATCCCCGGTTAGCAATCTGTGCAGTTCTTGTATTGGTTTGTCTGAAGATAACGTAAGTTCACCCTTAACAAAGGAAGAAAGTGTTGCATCCATCAGCTCATAGACTCCGCCTTCCCTTTTTCCTCTCAGTCCTGCGAGGCCCTGAACCATACTGTACGCCTCAATAGCATCGCTGGTTGATACATGTTCATGTCCTTCCCTCAGCTTGCGGGTTAGTCGTGATAACAAATCCAAAGCGGTCAAATTATACACGGAGCTCTTTTGCCGGAGCAGCTGGGTCCAGATCTGTTCGTAATAATTCACGTAAGGCATGCCGCTTGCATACCCATTCAGCCGATCCGCTTCGACAAACGTGTAGACCATGGGATACATCTGCTGATGCACCGAATTCTGAGCCTTCGCATGCTTTTGCAACGTCATCTCTTCTGAGTCCGTCCCATGATTCTCGGGTATCAGCAGTCCATACGTATGAAATCCGCCAGTGATAACAAGCACACGTTCATGCTCTTGCCCAGCCTGTTTAATACGACTTCTCATATGAGCTTCTCTTGCCAAATCACCTGTACTGTGCAAGCGCTCCGCTGAATAACACATCCGGGATAAGGTACAGTACGTGAATACATCCTGTACAAATGCCTGTGTTGACTTCTCCAGACCACCAATCTCAAATACGTTCTCCCACAATTCATCGAAACTTCGGCAGTTTGTTTTCTGACATAAACGGTGGATAAACTCAGACCCTGCGAGCAAAGTCTCGTCTTGAATGGATATCTCCCGCTGTTCTGCCTTGTTGGGCTTAGAGAAATGATGATAATCCAGGTCAATAAAAGTTGCAGGGATGCTCAGCCGAGCTGCTTCTTTGAGCGCTACATATTCAGGAGAGTAACGAAGCATCGGATAATAACAGGCCGCTCTCTCCTCTTCACTCTCATAGGTGTAGTAAAGACTAACAGGAGGTATGGTTGCCTCATCAGCCAGAACTTGAAGTAATGGATTGCCGCTCTCAGGTCCTTCGATAAGAATGATGCCCGGCTTGTATTCTTCAATCAATCGCAGCAAATGATAGGAACAGGCTGGACTATGATGGCGTATGGGAAAATAAAGCGTTCCGTTGTTCAGGTTATACACCTGGGACTCAAATAGCGTCTTTAACTGGGCAACATCCAGATCCGTTTTTCCTCTTAACCGATCCATTTCTTTTCCTCGTAGTAATCCTTCCAAATTCCCTCTTCTCTGGACCGCTCCTTCACGACCTTAGAGAAGTAGGTTTTGAGGATGGACAGATCCTTGTCACTTTCTTTCGCTATCGTCCCCAACATGTTTTGCACCAGCCGATCCAATGCGATTCCCTTGTCTTCGTAATAATAGGAAGTCATTGCACTCTGTACATATACAGATACGGCTTCAGCCGTACTCATGGACGCTTGGGGCGTATCCAACTTGTAACCTTCCCGCGTCATTCCTGTGCGAAGCTCCATAAATGTCGTGGCCAGCAATTCAACCACATCCGAATTAATCTCGGTGTCTATTCCGCTATGTAATAATAGGCTTCGCGCTTGGGATTCAATAATCTTGGCTTCCATTTTCACACTGCTGATCGGTTTGATCGTCTCAAAATTGAAACGGCGCTTCAGCGCACCACTCATTTCATTGACACCTTTATCGCGAATGTTCGCCGTAGCAATCACGTTAAACCCTGGTTTGGCAAACAGCACACCACCATCCAGCTCAGGTATACTCATTACCTTGTCACTCAGAATACTGATCAGGCTGTCCTGTGCTTCAGCGGGGCAACGTGTAATCTCCTCAAAACGAGTAAGAATTCCTTTCTTCATTCCGTTATATAAAGGTGAGGGCACAAGTGCGGCTTCGGACGGGCCCTTATCCAGCAGCATGGCATAATTCCAGGAATATTTAATCATGTCTTCGGTTGTACCTGCCGTACCCTGAATTGTGTTTAGGCTGGTACCTGAAATGGCTGCGGTTAGCAATTCACTGAGCATAGTCTTGGCTGTCCCAGGCTCCCCTACCAGCATCAAGCCACGATTGCCTGCCAGTGTCACTACTGCACGTTCAATGAGCACATCGTTGCCATAAAATTTTCTCGTAATCGTGATCTCTTCTCCATCCAATATGGCTGGCTTATCCCTGCCAATAATAAAATCACGCACATATGTAGGGGACAGCAGCCAGTTTGGAGGGCGTTTTCCCGTATCTTCTTCGCGCAGTGCCCTTAATTCTGTCTCATATAGTGTCTCGGCGGGCGGCTTAAGCATCTCCATCGTCAAGGTTTCTCCTCTCGCATAAACAGATCGTATGTTCTTATTAAGCTTTATCTTATCACAGCAGCCTTTGAACGAACGTAGAAAACGCCAAAAATGGTTGAAACGTCCTTCTTATCGGCATTCTTCCTGAGCCAATGGACATAGTTCGTAGCATAATTGTGAATTACTTATATCGCTGCATTATGGCGACTGCATTCAAAACTAAGTTGAATCCACGTTGTTGTAGTAGAAAACTTCATATTATAGGCCATACGTCCCTATAGTTCATTAAACGCTCCGTAATATGGTTCAAGCAGCTAAAGTCCAATCGCACAAAAAAAACACAGCCAAGTAGTCTGTGTCTTTACTTCATTTCTATTGATTTTATTCCTTATTCCATATGCTATTCTATCTAAAATTAAGTAGGCTTTCTATACCATATTTGTTAGTCAAAAACAAGGTTTCAATCCATACAATATTGAATATATAGATGGTGCAGGCTTTTCGTATGAAGCCACCGAAATTAACATATGATCCCTTAGATAAGATGCGTAACAATACGAGCTTTTGATGAGAGGAGATTAACCATTTGAGTACTAATGAAACTTCACAGTCTGAGTTGTTCACTCAAGAATTTACACAGAACCCTTACCCCGTATATGAAAAGTTGAGACAGAATGATCCCATTTACAGAATCCTGTTCCCTCATGGTGATTTCGGTTGGATTATTAGCCGATATGAGGATGCAGTCGAAGTATTAAAAGACAACCGTTTCAGTAAGGATGTAGTCAAACGTTATGGACCCGATCAACAAAATATATTCGTGCATAACATGCTTTTTTCCGATCCACCTGATCATCGCCGGTTACGTGGACTCGTACAGAAGGCTTTTACTCCCAGATTGATTGAGGGCATGAGAAGCCATATTCAAGATATTGCTGACGATCTTCTGGATAATCTCAATTCTCAGGATAAGATGAATCTGATTGATGAGTTTGCTTTTCCATTACCGATCATTGTGATCAGCGAGATCCTGGGCGTACCTCTTGAAGATCAGGACAAATTCCGTCTATGGTCCAATTCCATCATCGATGCGACAAGTGCGGAGCATTCCGAAGTGTTTGAGAAGCATGCCAAGGAATTCATTGATTACCTGAATGCTTGGTTTGCCAAAGTACGCGAGCAGCCGGGTGACGATCTGATCAGCCAGCTCGTTGTAGCAGAAGAATCTGGAGAACAACTCACTGAAAAGGAACTGCTCGGTGTAGTTGCTCTGCTGATCATCGCCGGACACGAAACAACCGTTAACCTGATCGGTAATGGTGTACTTGCTCTATTGGAGCACCCGGAGCAACGCGACCTGTTGATCAAGCAGCCTGAATTAATCCATAACGCCGTAGAAGAAATGCTGCGTTATAACGGACCGGTTGAGTTCAGCACATCCCGCTGGGCATCCGAGGACATTGAATTTCATGGACATCACATCGCTGAAGGCGAAATTGTTATTGTAGCGCTGGATTCAGCCAATCGGGATGAAGCGAAATTTAAGGATGCCGATGTTTTTGATATCACTCGCGAGAAGAGCCCACATTTGGCCTTTGGCAAAGGCATTCACCTCTGTCTGGGAGCCCCTCTCGCGCGACTGGAAGGCGAGATTGCCATTAATACGCTGCTTCGCCGCTTTCCTGATATGCAGCTGCAGACGGATGTTAATGAACTTGAATGGAGACCCGGCATGATTGTTCGAGGTGTTAAGGAGATCCCGGTACAGCTTAAATAGTTATGTATTTGAAGCAAGGAAAGCGAGGCACCTGACTGCATGGAAATAAACACCATTGTTTTAGTCGTTTTTTTATTTCTTATTCTTATCTTATTAGTTCGCGTCATCAGCTTGCAGACCCAGTTGAATGAATTGAAAAGGGATGTTGAACGTCTGGAAAATGGTTCAGGCAGTACCGCACACTCCCCTCTCAGTTATAACGATTCTGCAATGAACGTATCTCCACTTCCACCGGCACAGGCTGACCTGACTGAACTTGATAAAGAATTGCAGGCACTTGCACAACAGGGCAAGAAAATAATTGCAATCAAAAAGGCTCGTGAGGCGAGAAACCTGTCATTGAAAGATGCCAAAGATTATGTTGAGTCTCTTGAACGCCTGTAATAAGTGAGTTTAGATGGGCTTCCCAACTCCCCGCAAAGGTTTTTGCTTTCAGTTGATTCATGTTCAACTGGAAACAACGATCTTTGCGGGGAGTTTACTTTTTTCAAAAGACATGATAAAGTTATTTCAATATTTATAGAAATAAGAAATAAAGACGAAAGGACCGATTTTGATGCAATCCAATCCGATTGATACTGAACAGGCTGTGAAAATTCACAAAGCTCTTGGAGAACAAACGCGATATAAAATCATTCAGATCCTTTCGGGTGAAAGCAATCTCTGCCCAGCTGATTTAGAGAATCGGCTTGTAACCGTGGCGCTCTCCACTTTATCTCATCACCTGAAACAACTTTCCGATTGTGGTTTGTTGACCTCACAAAAGAAAGGTACGTATATTTACTACAGTCTGAATACGGACACTGTACAGAGATTCGTTCCATATCTGTTGGAGAAGTAAAATTTTTGTTTTATATTTCCATAATACTAGAAATATAAAATCATTATATTGGTAATGCTACCTGGTCCGCTGAGCCTCATCGTAGTCGTATAAATACCCTTTTGCCTTAACACCCGGTACATTTGATAGATTAAGTACTCGCTTTGTCTTATTTGTAGATTAGTTTTTTCTTAATCCTGTTCTCTCGTCTTTATTTCTATATTTCTAAAAATATAATAATTATAATCAGAAAGAGGTTATATACTCATGTCTAACACATGGAAAATCTATGTCCTAGCCTTGGTCAGCTTTCTTGTAGGGACCTCCGAATATGTCATTGCAGGCATTCTAGATCGGATCTCGGACACCATGAATATATCGTTGATTGCTGCGGGACAGCTGATCACAATCTTTTCGCTCATTTATGCACTCGGTACGCCCATCATTATCGCTTTAACATCCCGCATGGATCGACGAAAGCTGCTGCTCTACTTTCTGGGACTTTTTGTCGTTGGTAATGTCTTGGCCTACCTGTTACCTGGTTATGGACTCTTTATCGCTGCACGTGTCCTCATGGCGCTGGGAGCCGGAGTCGTCGTTGTAACAGCCTTGACAGTCGCTGCCAAAATAGCGCCTGCAGGCAAACAGGCCAGCTCTATCGCAACGGTCATTACGGGGTTTACCGCATCCCTGATTGTGGGAGTTCCACTGGGAAGAATGGTTGCTGCAGCTTGGGATTGGAAACTTATTTTTGCAGGTATCGCGATTTTGGGTGTGATTGCCATGATTGTTATTGCATCTACGATCCCGCCATCTGAAGGCGAAGCACCCGTTCCTTTGAAAAAACAATTAGCGCTCCTAAAACAACCTCGTATTGGATTTGCGTTACTTGTCAGCTTTTTCTGGTTAGGAGGCTATTCTATTGCGTATACCTACATTTCACCCTACTTGGTATCTGTTGCAGGCATGAGCGAAACGTTGTTAAGTTCCGCTTTGCTGGCTTTTGGAATCGCAAGTCTGATTGGTTCCAAATCTGGAGGATACAGCGCCGATCGTATGGGAGTAAAGCGAACACTTATCCTGGGAATGGCCTTGCATGTCGTAAGTATGCTGATGCTGAACATCACGGCTCATTCAGGTGTGGCCATCTTCATTGTGTTGATTCTATGGTCCTTCTCCGCCTGGTCTTCCGGCCCAACACAGCAATATAATCTGGTTACAATGGCTCCAGAATCGTCCGGGATTATGTTAAGTCTGAACAGTTCAGTTATGCAACTAGCCATGGCTGCTGGTGCCGGTATTGGGGGAATCGCCGTCAGCTCAGTATCATTGTCATCCATCACCTGGATTGGAGCTGTAGGGGTGCTAATTGCAATGATCATCATCATTCTTGCCTATCGTCCGGCAATGGCCACAACAGCACAGAGCAAATCTTCCAATGTGGCATGATTGAGCTTAAGTTTAAGAATAAAAATGATAAAACGCAAAAAGAGAGGCACTGTGAAATTACAGTAGCCTCTCTTTCTTATTCCAGTCTGATTGGTGCCTTATTGTGCAGTTACAGCACCATCAATCGGATAAACAGCGCCATTAATATACGGAGCTTCGTCTCCTAGCAGGAAGGATACCAGATTGGCAATCTCTTCAGGCTTACCGAGACGACCGGACGGAATGCTGTCAAGGGTCGCTTTGAATACTTCAGGATTATCCTTACCAAACTGAACCACCATTGGAGTTTCAATTGTACCTGGGGCAATGGCATTCACGCGAATGTTTTCTTTACCATACTCAATGGCCGCTGTACGTGTTAGTCCAACTACGCCATGCTTCGTCGCTGCATATGGTGCAACTGCTTGAACACCCACAATACCTGCTGTAGATGCCGTATTGACGATGGAACCACCACCAGTTTTGAGCATTTCGGTAATCACATACTTCAATCCGTAAAATACACTTCTCAGGTTAATATCAATGATTTGGTCAAACTGCTCGATAGTATGCTCAATTAGTTTGATACCAGGACCAGCGATCCCGGCATTATTGAAGAACATGTCGATTCGGCCGAATTCCTCGATCGTTTTGTTAACATAATTCTCTACCTCGTTCGCCTTGCTTACATCCGTTTGTACAAAAATGGCTTTACCGCCCAGCTTCTCAATCTGTTTTACAGTTTCCTGACCCGTCTCTGCCACGAGATCAACGACCACAATAGATGCGCCCTTCTCTGCCAATTTTAGTGCAGTCGCTTGGCCCAATCCACTTCCTGCTCCAGTGATAATTGCTACTTTTCCTTTGTGACTCATTTGGATCTCCTCCATGTGTGTTCGTCATCTGTCATCGGATCTATTAATTCGATATGAAGCGTTCTTGCATCGGAATGCAACATATGTAGGGTGAAAAGCCTTGAATCCTGCCTGACTTTACCTATTTTAAAGGAGTTTCAATTTAAAAACAAACCATATAATATGAATACATACTATAATATTCATCACATTCCACACATCTCAAGAAGGAGAACTCCTTAATAAAAGCGTGTAACATTCCCCTTCTTTTTGGTGAGATGTACAGTTTAATTTCATGTATTTATCTTGTCAGATCGACACTTGAACACAGTGCGATAATGCTAAGGAAAACCTAATACTTATCTTAGCAAATTGGTTTTGGCCAGCTCGATCAGCTCATCGCCACGCCCATTCAGCACCGCCTTCATCATCCATAAGGTGAAGCCTTCGGCCTGTTTTATATTAATCTTCGGAGGCAGGGACAGCTCCTGACGGTTCACCACAACATCAATCAGAACAGGGCCATCATGCTGCAATGCACGCTCTACAGCCTCTTCCAGATCAGCCGGATCTTCAACTCGTATCCCCTCGAGACCCATCGCTTGAGCTACCATGGCAAAGTTGGGATTTACGAGCTCGGTACCGGATTCAAGCAATCCGGCAGCTTTCATCTCCAGTTCAACAAAACTGAGTGCACCGTTGTTAAACACCACAACTTTAATCGGGAGATTATGCTGTTTAAGCGTCAGAAGGTCACCCATCAGCATGGCAATGCCGCCATCACCGGACAAGGAAATCACTTGTCTTCCCGGATCAGACACCTGTGCTCCAATTGCCTGTGGAAGAGCATTCGCCATAGTGCCATGACTGAATGAACCTAACAATCGACGATTACGGCTCATTTCAATATAGCGAGCCGCCCATACCGTAGGTGTACCTACATCGCAGGTGAAGATTGCATTTTCAGCTGCAGCATCACTGATAACCTTGGTTAGATACTGTGGATGAATTGGTGTTTTTCCGGGTTTACCTACGGCAAGCTCATCCAATTCTTTACGAACTTTCTCGTAACGTTCCACACTTTTATGCAAATGTTTGTCGCTATGCTCTTCCGTCAGAAAAGGTAATAATGTTTCAATGGTGGCCTTTATGTCTCCGCACACTCCATAATCGAGCTTTGTACGGCGACCAAGGTGTGAAGACTGAATATCCACTTGGAGTACAACCGCATCTTCCGGGAAGAATTGACGGTACGGAAAATCGGTTCCCAGCATCAGTAGCACATCACAGTCCATCATGGCATGATAACCAGACGAATATCCGATTAATCCTGTGAGGCCCACCGAATACGGGTTATCGTATTCCAGGTATTCCTTGCCTCGCAAAGCAATAACCATAGGGGATTTCAAGCGATCACAGAGCTGCATCAGAGGTTCACGTGCACCGGCGCAGCCTGCACCACACAGCAACGTAATTTTTTTGCCTTGATTCAGGAATTCCGCCAGTTTCCGCAGTTCAGGTTCGGAAGGGTGTACAACAGGCTGTGTCGCATGATATACATGCTCCGGCACAGGCAGGTCAGCCGCTTCTAAAGCTGCTACATCCCCCGGCAGTATAATGACGGAAACGCCTGAACGCGCTACTGCGGTCTGCATTGCCATCGTAAAGGAACGTGGCATCTGCTTGGCTGTTGTGATGACTTCGCAATAATGACTGCATTCCTGAAACAAATACTCTGGATGAGTCGCCTGAAAATACTCACTCCCAATCTCATCACTCGGAATATGAGCAGCGATGGCAAGTACCGGTACACGGTTCCGATGACAGTCGTACAGACCGTTAATCAAGTGCATGTTTCCCGGTCCGCTACTGCCTGCACATACGGCGATACTTCCGCTCACTTGGGCATCTGCCCCTGCCGCAAAAGCAGCAACTTCCTCATGGCGGACATGAATCCATTCAATTTTACCCGAACGACGGATGGAATCGAGTACCGCATTCAAGGAGTCTCCAACGATACCATAGATGCGTTTGACGCCTGCGTTCAATAGTGCTTCGACCAGAACGTCTGCAATTGTTTTTTTCATGACAAGTCGGTCTCCTTTATTCGCTTATTTTGAGTTATGTTTCCACCGCGTTAAACTACCTATTCTTTTACCCCAATCTTTTGAAATTAGAAACAAAATCATATGTATTTATGGATATATACAAAAATCCGCTTGTCACGGACTGACAAACGGATCATGGGTTGTTATGGTTCAAAAAGCGGTTCATTGCATGTTTAGTAATTCATTCACATCCATAAATCAATATTAAATGGCAGGCATCACGTTGCCTCCACTGACTGGGATATAAGCTCCTGTAATAAAAGAGGACAGGTCGGATGCCAGAAATGCTACGGCATTGGCAATTTCCTGATCTTCTCCCCTACGTTTCAACGGAACAGTTTGAATATAACCCTCATCATGGCCCGACTCGTTGTTGCGATCGCGCTCACTGATCGTCCATCCAGGTGCAACCTGGTTGACCGTAATCTGATATTCGCCTACCTCTTTCGCCAACACACGGTACAAACCGTCCATGCCGCGTTTTCCTGCTGTATATGCAGATTGAGTAGCAAAATTTTGCATCGCACATTCCGTATTGATACCAATGAATCGACCAGCTCTGGCTTCTTTCATATATGGGATGAATGCTTTGGCAAGATACACACTCTGCATCACACATGATTCGAACTGGCTTATATAATCATCCGGTGATTGTTCCAGCACCGTTGTCCAGGCATATTGGATGACTGCATTGGCAACAACGATATCGACATCGCCGAGGCTGGACTGAATTTCATCCCGCAACCGAAATGCCGTATCCTGCTTCGTGATATCGCCCTGAACAATGACCGTTTTTCGACCGATGGCTTCAATCTCAGCTTGAAGCTCTTTAGCCTTCGTTTCATTATTTATGTAATGCAGCGCGAGATCAGCACCACAGTCTGCTAACGTACGAGCGATGACCCTTCCCAATTGACCGGTTGCGCCTGTCACCAGTGCCGTTTTACCTGTAAGATCCAATTTCATAGGGACAGTCCCCTCCTTTGAGCAACGTGTAATTATGAAATCTTGCGATGAAGAAAGAAGGATTTTAAAATGATGTAACCATTATTAATCAAACTGGAAAACGCTTTCGAAGTTCATGCTATTTTCGGTTTGGTTCAATGAGACTCATCATTTTATTAATTTCCGTGCTGAATGAGATCGATTTCCTGGAAGCGACTAACTTCTTTTTCCCACCGTTCTTCCACATATTTGCGGTGAACCGGGTGATCATTATATGCATCATATGCAGCCTGATTGGCGAATACCATCGAAAAACTGTAATCAAACTCGTTCTTTTCGCTCACCTGACGCAGGACCTGGAATTGCTCTACACCGGGAATATTCGCCAGTGCATCCGCACTTTCTTTCAAAAATGCCTCTGCTTCTGGTGTATCTTTACCTGCGTAAAGTGTAAACGTTACCATATGATTGATGTTGCTCATCTCTATTTCCTCCTCCAATATGTCTGACTCTGTTTCCTAGTGTACATCCGAAACTATTGTAAGCGCAATAATTGGTTGAATTAATTTTAGAGGAATTGAATATATATGGGTATTAGAATTACTTTTAAGTCGGAATTACATGGGTTTACCTATCGGCATGTATACAAAAAAACCTCAGGATTAATCCCGAGGTTTTCTTGTAATGGTTTGGACAACCTATTTGATGTTGTATTTACGGTTAAATTTATCAACACGACCACCGATGTCCACGTTTCTTTGTTTACCAGTGAAGAATGGGTGGGATGCGGAGCTAGTGTCCACACGGATTACTGGGTAAGAGTTACCATCTTCCCATTCCATTGTTTCGTTCGAGAATTTAGTCGAAGAACTCAGGAATTTGTAATCAGCACTTGCATCGAAGAAAATTACTGTTTGTGTCTTTGGATGGATATCAGCTTTTGGCATAATCTATTTACACTCCTTTAATATGGGTACTTCTTAGAATAGAACTAAATTTTATTATACTCTTTTTTTGGACGAAGTACCAGTCGGAATTGAAGAAACGATAAATATTTTATAATTCACTGTGATTTGCACAGGTTTCAGAGTTCAAGTTAAGCCCTTCTCAAGTACATTTAGCATATATTCCAATGCTTCCAGTTCATCTCTTCCCCGTGTCTGCAATCTCACCACACTGCCATGTCGAATGGGGAGAAGCGCCATTCCGAGCAGGCTTTTGACATCTACACGATGCTCATGATTCGCATCCATAAATGACAATGAAATATCCGAGGCAAAACGCGACGCTTGCGAAGATACAGACATCAGATCATCTCGGTGGAAATCAGAGTGAATCATAAATTCATGTGTTCTCACAACCTTCAGTTCCTTTCGCTAGATGCTGATTAACCCATTTGGTGTGTATCATTTTATATATTAAAATCTTCAAGCATTATACCACGTTATGGAAGCTTGTTTAATCCTTTTATGGCGAAAAATACAAAAAAAGAAGCCCTAAATATCAGGGCTCCTTTGAACTAGATTCATTTGCCGTTCGGATACACCATTACTTTCAGACTGCCACTTTTGTTGTGCAATGCCCGTTCCATGGCCTGCTGCGTCTCCTCAAGCGAATAACGGTCAGTAATCAGGGACATTACATCATGCTGGCCTGAACTCAGAAATTCAATTCCCGCCGGATACGTATTGGCGTAACGGAAGATTCCGTATATATCCACCTCGTTGTCCGCGATAAAAGGAACATTCAAGGCAATTTCGTCCTGTGCAGGCAGTCCTACAATAGCAAGCTTGCCTCCTCGCCGGAGCGAATATAATGCCGACTGAAGCGCCTTCGGATTCCCCGCAGTTTCCCAAGCCGTATCTACTCCGACGCCGTTCGTTAAATCACGGATCACCGCCTGTGCATCCTCGTTCCGTACATTAATGGTATGGGTTGCGCCCATACGACGAGCAGCCTCTAACCGCACTTCCTCCAGATCGGTGACGATGATGCGTTCTACGCCAAACGATTTGGCAGCTGCAACGGCCATCAATCCAACAGGCCCCATGCCCATAATGGCAAGTGTAGTGCCCGGAGCCAGTTTACTGCGTCTTGCAGCATGAATGCCAACCGAGAAAGGTTCATTCATGGCTGCTTCTTCAAAAGACAGATGATCCGGGATCGAGAAAACCATATCCTCCCGAATGGTCATGTACTGTACAAATGCCCCATCCACCGGAGGCGTCGCCAGAAATTGCACGTCGGGACACAGATTATAACGACCTTCTTTGCATGCCGTGCATCGTCCGCAGGTTACCCCGGGCTCAATGGCTACCCGATCTCCTTCTTTCAACCGTGAAACTCTTGAGCCTACAGCCGCTACAATACCTGCACATTCATGTCCAAGTATAATCGGTTTCTCAACTACAAATCGGCCAATTCTACCATGTTCAAAATAATGCACATCCGATCCGCAGACGCCAACGGCCATCACCTGAATGAGCACTTCGTCTTCAGCCGGCTGTGGTACAGCCTGTTCTTCAATGATGATGTGCCCCGGCTCTGTCATGACAGCAGCCTTCATAGTTTCGGGTAATTGATGATCTCCCATATGTTCCCTCCTTCTCGTGTATGTCAACGTTGTTCTTTCCTCCGAAGAAGATCCGACTGTTTTATATACTCTCGTATCCAGATTAATATATCGTTCTTCCTTGTTTATCTGCAATACCACTTTTGCGATAGAAGTACGTATTGATCATATCTCGCCATTCCTTGGCGTGCTCCGCCTGCCCTGCCTGTAACGCAGACACCTTATCAAATACATTTGAATCAATCTTGCCTTCCAACTGTCTCCAGGTCTGTGCTAATGCTTTCGCCTGCTCTGCTCCATCAAAATGTGTATCATAAATGTGCTGAATGACCGTTTTGCCAGAATTCAGAACATGCGTATACGGGACATGGTGGAAAAATAATAGCAGCTCGTCCGGACAGGAGTCTACGGATTCATATCTTTCGGCATTTTCGCGGTGGTATTGGGAAGTGTATCCTGTTCCACTGCTCATTGTCCGGTCCACACCAATGCCATCACAATCGGCAAAATGATACGTGCCCCACTTGGAATATTCATAGCCATCCACATTAGGCCCATAATGGTGCTCCGGATTAACCATCCAGCCTACACCGAGCGGTGCCGTATAACTTTCATAGATATGGAGTGAATTCAAAAGCATGCCAAAGATTAGACGAACGACCTCTTCGTCATGTCCGAATGTAAGTCTGACCCACTCCTCCGCAATCTCTTCCGATGACAGCTCTGGATTCCAAGCAAGTCTTCCATATCCATATAGATTCGCCTGAGCGAGCGGATGTCCTGTCCAGCAAGCATCTGCACCGATATTGGATACTGCGGCAAAGCCGCTGTAGGGCCTGTTGTACAGAGAACCGTCAGCAATGCGTTTGATTTCAGAACCCGGCCCCTTGGCGAACGTATCAAAATCCAATACTTCTTTCCACTGTGGAATCAGATAACACAGATGCCGCTGCTGACCCGTATACTCTTGCGTAATCTGGAACTCCAATACCTGATTTGTGTTCTCCATTGCTCCGAACAGTGGAGATACGGCCTCGCGAACCTGAAAGTCCATTGGCCCATTCTTGATCTGCAAAATGACGTTATCCGCAAATCGGCCATCCAGTGGTTTGAAGTGGTCATATGCCGCCCGTGCACGATCCGTGGAGCGGTCACGCCAGTCTTGTTTACAGTTATAGACGAAGCAGCGCCATATTACCAGTCCACCAAACGGGCGAAGTGCCTCGGCCAGCATGTTCGCTCCATCGGCATGATCACGGTTATATGTGAAGGGTCCAGGCCGATTTTCCGAATCAGCTTTGATCAGATAGCCGCCAAAATCCGGGATTGCCGCATACACCTTGGCTGTCTGAATGTTCCACCATTCACGGACCTGTTCATCCAGCGGATCTGCCGTAAGCAATCCACCAATCTCTATTGGACTAGCATAGTTGGCGCTAAGGAACAATCGGATGCCGTACGCTCTGAATTGGGCAGCAACCTTCGCAACATCACCCAGGAAACGTTCCGTCAGGAACAGGCTCTCACGCTGATGCACGTTTACGTTGTTGATTGAAATAGCGTTAATGCCTGTAGAAGCAAGCAATCTGGCATAATCTCGAATACGTGCAAGATCACGAGTGAATTCTCCATTGTCATAGAAAATGGATTTTCCAGCATAACCACGCTCGATGCTGCCGTCCACATTATCCCACTGATTGATCATGCGTAATGCATTAACAGGCTGCTCGGAAATGTAGCTTAATCTTCCCCCAGCAGGGTGCACTTCGTTTGAGTTTTCTTGCTCCAGAACAAGCTCCCTTAATAGATGAAAAGTACCATATAGAACACCTTGAGGGGTTTCAGAACCAATAAATAGCCTACCCTGCTCTTTATCTTCGCGGATAATATAACCTTCTCCCTGCACAGTAGAGCGTTCCGTGTCGCTGAAGGCCTGAGCCACGGCTTCTGAACCGGTCCATGTGCCAAGCCAGATCCCTTGTGCCTCCTGGTGGTCTGAATCCGATTTGCTCACTTGACTGACAGTTTCCTGATTAACTTTCGGTTTGATGCCAAACAGCTTATCCAGTCCCTGAGTCAGCTCGGCTGATGCTGTTGATATAATTTCCTGATCTTCCGCTACAGTCACGATATGACTCCAGACAGGGGCTGATTTTTTGACGGCTCCTTTTACTGCGGTTTGACTTAGAAGATATCCAAGCCACGCATCGTATTGAGGGCCGGAAAAATTCGATTGAAGGGTTGTGTTGCTCATTGTACAGCCTCCTTGCTGGCATAAATCTGCTCCAGACGATTACCTTTGCCTTCGAGCAGCCATAGAATTGATGTTACTCCGCGCGGGTAATACTTGCTACCGACCGCCACACCTGCCAGGATCTGGTCACTCCAGCACCAGTAAGATTCCTCTGGATGCAGCAGCCAGTTTACATGAGCAGCGTCAGATGCCTTCCCTGTTTCATCCCATTCCACGCCCAGCAGTTCTCGTGCGATGAACTGGGATAGATATATTTTGCTGAGCCATGAGTTATTGCTCGTAGAGGACAGTTTCCAGCCTCCATCTTCAAATAGGCACGTACCAGGGACAAGAACCGTTTTAAAGTGGGTTCGGAGTGCTTGCAGGTAAGGACCGAAACGGCCATTTACATCCAGCGCGCCTTCACAACCGGTAAAGTATGGGAACACCAAGCCTTCAATGGCCGGAATGATACGGGAATCATTATTTTCGTCGATAACTGCTGGAATGTAACCACTATCGGTTAACTTGGCTGCGATACTGGCTGCACAGCGATCCGCCTGACGTCCTGCGTGATGAGACAAATCAGCCAGCTTCTCTGCAGCGAACAGCTTCTCCAGGGCTACATAGACGGCCCAGCATTTTCCAGCCAGATAGATGTTGTTGCGGGATTGTCCAAGTGACACATCCAGGCTGTCGTAAGTGGTAATCTCGGCTCCGCCTTTGGTACGACTGCTATCCAGCCCCATCAGGCCGTTGCGTTGGTTTTCATCCGGATGATCCCGGTTTAACATGCTTTCAAAGCAATCCCGAATGACGGGCAGCATCTCTTTAACAAATTCCCGGTCCTGCGTCTGTTCAATATATACAGTTGCACAGCAGAGCCAGTTGACCAGTTCCTCGTGGCTCATTTGCGAGAAGCAGTCATCGATACCTACCAGTTCATATGCCGAGTGCCCCGGACGTGAGAATACATTGGCTACGCCGATATCATGCGTGAAAGTAATGCCGCCCGGATATTCTTTCTCTTCGCCCGGGAACCGCACTTGATCTGTATAACTGTAACGTTTCACAAACCACTCTAACTCGTTACGCACGGTCCAAGGGTTTAAGGCAAGTTCAAAATACAACTGATCTGCGGTCAGATCGAGTGTGTTCATCATCCGGTATTCGCCTTCATTTACGATCCAGAACGGCTCTCCATCCGCATCCAGCAGTTGTGTACTTGCATAATAGCTGTGAATGGAATGGGCAAGCATAAATGACTGATCTTCACTCAAAGCAGCTACTCCGAGACGTTGCTCAATTTCCTTACAGGAAGCAGTCAGCTCGTTGAAACGGTTAAGCGCATATTTCCCGGCTTCCTGGATATCTGCAAAATAACGTGTATACCAATAGGTCGTGTCCATACCCGAAGTAACGATCCCGCCGCGATAAAAACAGACGGCAAATTGGTACGTACGCTTCTCTCCGGCGGGAACGTCCATCAACAACGCAGCTGTTTCACCTAGACCGAAGGCCAGATTCTCACGATGTTTCTCCTGCAATATCTTCTCCAATGTAAATCCTCGAGCAGGCCATAGACCCTCATCCGCAGATAAAATGGCAGTTAGGCGACCTTGTCCAACTCCGGTTAATGCCCCACCCTCAGGTCCTCCGATGATACGCATGGCTGAGTAAGGATCATTTCCCTGGTAGCCAAAATATGCTTTACGCGACTGGCGTCCTTGCGTGTTATCAATTGTTATCTCCACCAGCACCACAGGCACAAGCGCATCCATTATTGCTTCACGATCACCACTCAGCGGTTCGGGTACAGGACGCACAGGTGAGTAAATACGGAAAGTCAGATCACCCGCCGTCCACGTATCTGTTCCCGAAGTAAACTCGCGCGTAATCTCTTCATCGCGGAACGCTGAAATTAGCGGGCGTGTTCCCTGTGCTGCCGCTGGTGTGCTCAATCCATTTTCTGTCGAGGCCGAAGACACCTGATCTGAATCCGAATTGTCCACTTTCTCTACATCATATCGAACGCTTGCATCTTCAACCGCTTCGAAAAATGGTAAAGCTTCGTAGTTCTCACTGTCGCGAGATTGTAAACCGATATATATATTCTGATCTGCTGGCTTGCCAAGCTCCAGGCCTAGTCCGCCTTTGGCTCCTTTGTATCCAAGCGTAAAGCTGGCAAAAGCCCCGATCGGTGAGTGATGGGCATTATAAAAGATGGACTTGGATGTGCTCATGAACGATGACCCCTCTCAAAATGGTTTGCATACGTTTTCATTAGCCCCATCCTACCATGGGCATTCCACCGTAGACCATGGTCAAATCAATCGGATATTTACCCAAATCAAGCTAATAGACTATAATATAAATAAAGCGGTTACATCTGTTTCTATTTTTATTAAGGGGGTCTTCCATGTCTTCCACCTATTTGCCTCCCGCTCTGGGAGAGAGTATGCATGAGGTGTTTTACCCAGATGTACAAACAACGGTGAATTTGTTCGCTATACATTTGCGAAGTGTCGGCGCGGATTGGGATTATCCAGCTCACGAACATCCACAATATGAGCTGAATTATGTAACAGAAGGCGAACAATATATGACCGTGAATGGCAAACTGTATATTCAAAAGGCTGGCGAATTGCTCCTGATTCCTCCAGGAAGCACTCATTCCAGCCTGAGCCATAACGGCAAGGGGTTTACGTATTTTTGCATGCATTTTGATATCGATGATCAGTTATTTCTCTCTTTGCTTGCACGAATCAAGCAGGTTTTGTTCGATGCAGATAGTCCGGTTACCCACCAGATCGAGCCTGTACTTCGCAAATTAATGTCTTCTGCGGATAACCGGGCGGCGAGTACGATGGTGCAGCGCATGCAGCTGCAATCGGCGGTATTTGAGTTGTTCGGCCATTTATGGGAGGCTGTCTCTCAGGAAGCAGCTCAAATGTTTACGGACGGATATGAAAAGATCGAACTTGCCCATCAAATTCGTAATAGGCTGCAAGCACTGGTAAGTCAGCAGTTCAAGCAGGGACGTGAGTCCGACAGCCATTATGGCATTGATGATATTGCAGCAGAGCTGGGCATCAGTTCCTCGCATTGTAACCGTGTATTTCGGCAGGTGTATGGTCAGTCTCCACGTGTATATTTATCTGAAATGGTTCTGCATGAAGCCAAAGTTCTGCTGGGTAACCCCAAGCTTTCGGTTCAGAACATCGCTGCCATGTTAGGTTACAAGGATATTGCCCATTTCAGTCGTCAATTCAAGCGCTGGTCAGGGATTTCACCCACACGCTACAGACAGGAACAGCCTGTTCCGGAATGAGCTTCATCCATTGAAGATCATTCCAGTATGGCCTCTACGTTGTATATGATTAAACGCCGGTTCTTTTATTTCAAAAGACGTTTAATCGTCTTCAGCTTGTTATCGTATGGCGGATATAAAATCGACAAGTTCAATCTGGTGCTCTTTTTGAGCACACTTTTCATATGAGAGAAGGTCTCCAGGCTATAACGCCCGTGATATGAACCAAGACCGGAATGTCCTACCCCTCCAAAAGGCAGACGTGGGTTGGCTACATGGGTAATCGTATCGTTAATGCATCCTCCCCCAAAAGAAACCTCGCGCATCACTTTATCTTGTAGTTGTGTATCTGATGTAAAGAGATATAGCGCCAGCGGTTTCGGCCGCTTCTCAATTCCTGCAATCGCCTCATCAATATGGGAATAACTGATAATCGGCAGAATCGGACCAAAAATTTCGTCTTCCATCGTTGCCGCATCCCACGATTCAGCATCAATAAATGTCGGTTCAATAAAGCGGTCTTCCTCATCGGATTGACCACCATAGATGACGAGGGCTTGATCGCGTTCAATAAGGGTAGTGAGACGTTTGAAATGCGCCTTGTTGACGATTCGCCCATAATCTCGATTATGCTGAATATCTGTGCCAAAGAACATTTCCACTGCTGCTTTCATTTCGGAGATCAACGAATCTTTCACCTGTTCATGCACAAGCAGATAATCCGGAGCGATGCAGGTCTGACCCGTATTGAGCAGCTTTCCCCATATAATACGCTGTGCAGCCACTTTGATATCTGCATGCTTATCCACGATGACTGGACTTTTACCGCCAAGCTCCAGCGTCACTGGAACGAGATTTTTGGCAGCGGCCTCCATGACAATTTTGCCAACGGGTACACTTCCTGTAAAAAAGATATAGTCAAAAGGCGAATTAATAAGCGCCGTGGTGGTGTCTTTGGCTCCTTCGACCACGTGAACGTATGCTGGTTCGAATACCGAGCTAATCATCTCGCGAATAACAGCTGAGACGGCTGGTGTGTTCTCTGATGCTTTGAGGACTGCCGTATTGCCTGCTGCAAACGCACCAACCAGGGGTTCAATCAACAGCTGGAATGGATAGTTAAAAGGTCCAATAATCAATACCGCACCATAAGGCTCAGGAATGATATAACTTTTCGACCCGATCAGCGTGAATTGGGTTTTGACTTTGACCGGCTTGACCCATTTCTTCACTTGCCGAATGGTGTGCGTGATACTATCCAGCATGAATCCAATCTCTGTAGTATACGATTCGAACTCACTCTTGCCCAAATCCTGATAGAGCGCCTCAGTAAGACGGGACTCATACTTCTGAATCGCCTGTTTCAACCGGGTTAAATGTGTAATACGTGACTCGGCCGAACGAGTAGCCCCTGAGCGAAAAAAATGCCGTTGCTGCAGTAAAATTTCTTCGACTTCATGTGCGCTTAATTCCTGCATGACACTCATATAATACAACTCCTCTTCGAGTTAATGATGATTCGTTTAAACATACGAACATTTAGCCCACATGCCTAGGCATGTTAACAACTCTTGCTTATAAGCACTCTTCTTCCAACGCGCCAACCAGTTCCTTCAACAGCTCTACCGAGGACCTTAATGAAGCGGAATAATATCGTTGTGTGCCCTTCTGTTCTACGGAGATGAGCCCTTTTTCAAGCAATAACTTGAGATGATGAGATATAGCAGGCCGGGATAGGCTGAACTGCTCTGTAATTTCATTCACTGTCATGCTGCCCTTCTCACTAAGAGCAAGTAATATCGCCTGACGATGATTGTCGCTAAGTACCTGGAATAAGGGGATGCAGGTTTGAAAAATAGATATCGCTTTTTGTCCCATGGTTTCACCTCTATTATATGTCTACAGATATCACAATTGTCACGTCTGTTGGTTTAAACATTTGAACCTAATGACTATAGTTTACTCCAGCATCCCGCTAACAGCAAGCCTTGTGCGATAAATTTTAGACTAACTCATATAAAGCGCTTCCATACTACCATACAAGTATGGTAGTATGTTCTTGAAGGAGTTGAGATTATGGAATATCCCCCTAGGTCTTCGTCCAAAGCCGAATTATTATCATCCTTAATTAACCCGTCTTCTCTGAACAAACAGGCATTCTCTTCTCGTGAGGCGGTCTATACGACGTTGAAGCAGTTGATTCTGAGTTTGAAGCTGCCTCCCGGTACCGCCATCTCGGAGAAAGAGATCTCGCTTGAGTTCAATGTAAGTCGGACCCCTGTTCGAGAAAGCTTTGTCCGATTAGCGCAGGAAGGTCTGCTGGAAGTCTATCCGCAGCGAGGTACCTATGTATCTCTGATTCAGGTTGATCTCGTGGAGGAAGCACGTTTCATGCGTGAGCAGCTTGAGCGTGCCGTCATACGGCTCGCGTGTGTCCAATTTCCAGATGAACACATGAAAATATTGGAGCAGAACCTTGCGCAGCAGCAGGAATGCATACTTGAACCGGATGATGAACGAATGTTCGGATTGGATGAGGAATTCCATAGTACTCTCTTTGCAGGCTGTAACAAAAAAAACACCTGGTCCGTGATCCAGCATATGAACGTGCATCTGAACCGGAGCCGAATGCTCCGTCTGTCTTCGGATCATCATTGGGATCATTTGCTCGAACAGCATCGATCCATGGTTCAGGCGATACAACAGCACGATGCCCAAACGGCAGAGCACATTATGCAGGAACATCTGCATTTGACCGTAACGGATCTGGCTGTCCTGCGGGATACATACCCTTCCTATTTTCAATGATGATGGATTTACCTGTTCTTTAAACTAATCTTGATGAGGTGAATGTGATGAGAATGGTTTTTCGCTGGTTTGGAGAAGGCAATGATACCGTGACACTTAACCACATCCGGCAGATTCCCGGAGTCGAAGGCATTGTATGGGCGCTGCATGATGTTCCGGCAGGTGAGGAATGGCCCATGGACAAAATTCTGGCAGTCAAAGCTGCTGCAGATCAGGCCGGGTTACATCTGGATGTCGTTGAGAGTGTTAACATTCATGAAGACATCAAGCTCGGTCTGCCTACACGTGATCAATATATTGAGAATTACAAAAAAACGATGGAAAAACTCGCCCAGGTAGGCGTTAAAGTGATCTGTTACAACTTCATGCCGATCTTTGATTGGCTGCGTACCGATTTGCATAAGGAGATGGAAGATGGCTCTACCGCCCTCTTCTACGAGAATAGCAAAATTGCCGATATTGAACCGCTGGAATTGGTTCGACGCATTACCGAAAATTCCGCATTGACGATGCCCGGCTGGGAACCGGAACGATTGCAGTATTTAACAGGTCTGTTCGAAGCCTATAAGGATGTAACAGAGGAAGATATGTGGGAACACGCTCTTTATTTCCTGCAGGAGATCATTCCTACTGCTGAACGGTTAGGTATTCGAATGGCCATTCATCCGGATGATCCGCCTTGGCCGATCTTTGGTCTGCCGAAAATTATTACGAGTCAAGACAATGTTCGCAAATATCTGAACTTGTATGATAGCCCTTACAATAGTGTAACGTTGTGCAGTGGCTCTCTTGGAGCTAATCCAAACAATGATATTATCGGTATGATCCACGAGTTCAAGGACCGTATTCCTTTTGCTCATATCCGTAATGTAAAAATCTATGATAATGGAGACTTTATCGAGACATCCCACCGCAGTCAGGATGGAAATGTCGATATTGCCGGTGTTGTGGAAGCCTACCACGATATTGGATTTGAAGGTTATGCACGACCGGACCATGGACGTCATCTCTGGGGAGAACAATGCAGACCGGGATATGGACTCTATGATCGGGCTCTGGGGATTATGTATCTGTGGGGCGTCTGGGACTCTCTGCAAAGGAGGTCAAAAGCATGAGTGAATTTACCAAAGAAAGATCAACTCGTCTGGAAGGCAGAACAGCTGTAATTACTGGCGGGGCAGGTGTTCTATGTCGTTCTATGGCTGAAGAGCTCGCGCGACATGGCGCAAGTGTAGCCATTCTGAACCGTACCGTATCCAAAGGGGAAGAAGTTGTTGCGGCAATCGAGTCTGCGGGTGGAAAAGCGATCGCTGTAGCTTGTGATGTGACCCAGGCCGATAGTGTAATAGCGGCAGCAGCTGTTGTTCAGGAGAAGCTAGGACCTTGCGATATCCTTATTAACGGAGCGGGTGGCAACCATGCCAGTGCCAATACCACGAATGAAATTTTCAGACAGGAAGATTTGGAGAAGCCGGATATCACTACTTTTTTTGATGTAAGTGTCGAGGGATTCCGTCAGGTGATGGATCTGAACTTTGTTGGGTCCCTCATCCCTACCCAAATCTTCGCAAGACAAATGATAGAACGTGATGTTCCAGCTACCGTCATTAATATTTCGTCCATGAGTGCCCCTTCGCCCATGACCAAAGTTCCTGCGTACAGTGCAGCCAAAGCGGCGATTAACAATTTCACGCAATGGCTTGCGGTACATCTGGCCGAATCGGGAATCCGAGTAAACGCCATTGCACCAGGATTCTTCCTGACTGAACAAAACCGTAATCTGCTGCTTAAGCCGGATGGCTCGCCGACCGAACGTTCAAGTAAAATCATTGCGCACACGCCAATGCGCCGCTTCGGCAAACCGGAAGATCTTCTAGGCACGCTGATGTGGCTGGCAGATGAACGTCAGTCCGGTTTTGTTACAGGTACGGTTATTCCTGTAGATGGAGGGTTTATGGCTTACTCGGGTGTATGACCTCTATTCTATTTACTATTCCATGGATTTACCGAATTAAAGATATGTAACGAATGATTAACCGAAGCCTGGAGCACTTAGCCGGGTTTCGGTTTTTTGCGTTCAAGAATAAGATTATCCAGCCTAGGAAAAGCTTGTTATAGCCCACAAATATGCTGGGTGGAATTAAAGAATGGCTTCAAGCATTCACATTTTCAATCTGTAAGATGAAGCGAAGGAAGGTGATACATACATGATGGAAGAAACATGGGTTGTTGCTGTGCGATCGATTATCGCCTTTCTGACCCTGATCATCTATACCCGGGTGCTGGGCAAACAACAAATGGGCAACTTGACGTATTTTGATTACATTAACGGTATTACGATCGGTTCCATCGCAGGTACATTTGCGACCGATCTATCTTCCAAGGCGTGGATTCATTTTGTGGCCTTGACCATTTTCACCATTATCACGATTATTTTTCAGTATATTACGCTGAAAAATCGTACCATCTCCAAACTGATGGACTCTGACCCCACACTGATCATCCAGAATGGTAAAATTCTCGAACAAAACCTGAGTAAAATGCGTGTGAAATTCGACGAATTGACCATGATGCTGCGGCAAAAGGATGTATTTGACATCACTACGCTGGATTATGCCATTCTTGAACCGGACGGCAGTCTCTCTGTTGTGTTGAAACCAGAGAATCAACCGGTAACCGCGAAGGACATGCATATGCATCCTGCCAAGAGTAAGCTGATGACCGAGATTATCATTGATGGCGTGCTGATTAAGCAAAATCTGGAGGAACGAAACAAAGATACGAACTGGCTCAGCGAGCAGCTTAAGAAGCAAAAAGTGACGATACAGGATATTGCTTTTGCCGCCATATTGCCTAACGATAAATTGTATATTGATCTATTTAAAGATAAGATCACCGAAAAAATCGATATGGGCGATTATGAGGGGCCTTTCTAAATTTACATGAAGGAGGCGATTGAATGAAATCGCGTTTCTGGTTGCTGTATGTGCTTCCGATCTGCCTCATTCTTGTGTTCGTTGCGATAATGGCAAGCGGAGCCCTTCTCAAAAAGCCCTTTGGTGCTGATGATCGCTTGCTTGAATCTGTACAAACATTGCAGAAACAGGTTGAGGGCAAAAAATGGACTGAAGCCAAGTCCCAAATCGATTACGCGATGAAAGCCTGGGACAAGATCGTCAATCGCATACAGTTCAGTGTGGAGCGTGAGACGATTTACGATATTCTGGGTACCCTTGCACGGATGAAGGGCGGTATTGCCGCTGAGGATGATAAGGCGATCATGGAAGAAATTTATTACTTTTATGTGTTATGGGACAATCTTGGAGATTGACACGAAGACACGCAAAAAGGCACTCTCCTTTAATAAAAAAGGAAGTGCCTTCTCTATTTTCTAAACATTACGCCCGCGTAATCCACGGGATTTTGACGTGCGGACCGTGCTTTCTTTTCGGAAAAAGAGCGTCAGTGCTCCCTTCGCACACCACAGTGCAAACAGTGCAAATAACGTTCCCCAGAACAGTGCCGGGAGAAATGTCTGCTGAGCCAGATTGGCTGCATCCCCTGCCCGGGAAGGCTGTGTCCAGGACATTAGCCCAACATACATGGCACTAACTACGGACTCTTCCAGTGTGAGGAAAGCCAGCAACAAATAATAGAATTTCGCGATTTTGGCACCAAAGATCATAATCACAACATTCAGCGCACTAAAGCCTGTAAGCCAGAGCATGCCGAATTCTCCCCTTACATAGAAGAGAAGCGACACAAGAGCTACACCCGTCATAATGCCGAGCCCCCACATGTGCCGTCCTTTCCGGTAAAGATAGAATAACAGCCAGGCAAAGAGAGACGCCGTGACATACCCCGCTAAGGAAACCAATATAGATCTGCCTGGTGTCAGCATGGATGAATATGTAACGCCACTGTGATCAGCGTATAACTCAATGCGCAATACTTTGCCGGATAACAACAGTGTTACCAGTGCATGGCCAAATTCGTGTATCATCGTATCCAGGTTACGGAACAATGAAGAAAATGGTATAAAGCGGGTCAGTAGCGCTGAACCCACCAGAAACAGTATGGTTTTGAGCCATTTATTCAATCCGGTCCTACCTCCCTTGCCTCCGAGTAAAAATACCTATCACTATACTACGTGGCTACACTTAAATCGTTTCGATCCATGAAATGCGCGGCGCAATATTGCATCCACCAGCAGAAACTCCGGTTATGACCTATGAAAAAAGAAGACAGATCATATCGACCCGTTCCTGTCTCCAGTGTGGCAAGCAATCTATTGCGCATCTGCGACAGCGCATAAGTCACAAATCGATCGGCTGCCTCATTTTGTATAAGTGTAACATAGGCATAAAGGGAATGATCTATCGGCTCATCGAGCGGGCTCACACCAGCACAAGAAAACTCGGTACGTACGCCCGCTCTGTGAAGCAAAGTCAAGGCATCAACTAACTCAGCATCCACTTCGACATCGTTCCAAATCTCCGTTCTCTTCGCTGCCACGGTCTGCTTCTCGCGTTCCGTCCACTGCATTAACTCCAGCTTGCGTCTTCTCCATAGATGGGCAGGCTGCTGGCTTAATAGTACTTCCTGTTCTTCATCTGAATCCATAAGGCGTTTCCTCCCGTTCCCCGCATGATTTCCGTCACCTTGAACAACGAAAAGAGCACATCCCTGTGCTCTCTGCGTGGCCAAAGGCAAAGGAATGGCTGTGCCATTCCTCAGCATGTTGTATTATTGTACCTTTTTCGATGACAGGCATCAAATGGGTTCTCTTTTTTCGTGAATTCAACTTGTTAAAGTAGCAAAACCGCTATTCATTCAGTGCCAGTTTCAGTGCCTCCAAATTCTGCCGCATTACGCCGATGTAATCCATTCCTGTAGCGATCTCCTCTTCCGTCAACCCTTCAATCGGGTTCAATACAGCCGTTTTGGCCCCTACTTCACTGGCGATAGTCTCTGATACTTTGGATGAAACCAACGTTTCGAAGAAAATCGTCTTCACCTGATGCTCCTTGGCAAAATCAATAACGGATGCCATTTGAGCTGCAGAAGGCTCTTGTTCAGGAGACAGACCGGCAATCGGTACTTGCTGCAGACCGTATTCCTTTGCAAGATAACCGAACGCAGCATGCTGTGTGATGAAATCTTTACGTTTGCTGTCTGCTACAGCTGCCTTGAAATCCTGATCCAGTGCCTCCAGTTTGGCAACATAGGCGTCGGCATTTTGCTTGAATTGCTCCGCATGTTCAGGCGCAGCCTGTGCGAGTCCAGCCTCGATATTCCGTACTTCCTTCACGGCAAGTGCAGGTGACAGCCAAACGTGGGGATCAAGTCCACCGTGATCATGATCATGTGTATGTGTATGTCCTTCTTCTGCTTCGGCGTCATGATCGTGATTATGCTCCTCTGCTGTCGCTTCATCCGCATGGTCATGCGTGTCGGTTGTATCGGCATGTTCGTGATCATGCTCCTCTTCTTCCGATCCTTCCAGCAGATCGATCCCATGACTCGCTTCCACTTGAATGAGTTTGGCATTGCTCAGACTATCCGTAACTTGATCGATCCAGGATTCCATTCCCGCCCCATTATAAACAAGCACATCCGCTTTTTCGATGCTCGCAATATCCTGTGGTGTCGGCTCCCAATCATGTGGCTCCATACCCGCAGGAACGAGTGTATGAACATTAGCCAGATCGCCCGCTACATTTTTCGTGAATTCATACATCGGATAAAAGCTGACTTCAACGTTCAGTTTGGCTTCCTCGGTCTCTGATGGTACCGGCGTGCTGGCCGAGCTGGTACTGGAATCGGAAGCGGATTGATTTTGTCCACAACCGGCTACGATAAGTGTAAGACTGAATAATAGTGCAAGAGCTGATTTTTTATTGAATTTCATGTGACGTATTCTCCCTTGAATGTATGAATAGAGTTGCACGTTGTTGTTTTCTCTCTTTACGATGACGTTTACGGTTATATCGTCCAATCAGCTTTTGTGCTGATATGCCAATCAATAGAAAGACCAACAGGATGAGAGCAATCGTTCCTCCCGGTGGTGTGTTTAGATGGTAAGAGGTTGTCAGTCCGCTAAAAATACCAATTAATCCGGCGACGACTGCAATAAGGATCGCTGCTGCAAAGCTGCGTGACAATCTCAGTGCCAGGGCAGCGGGCAGTACAATTAAAGCAGACACAAGCAATACGCCGACAATCGGCATGGCTGAAGCAACGGTCATTCCTGTCAGAACGGCAAATGCAAAGGATAAACCTTTAACCTGAATGCCTCCAATGGAAGCTGTCTCTTCATCAAACGTTAAATTGTACAGTGGCCTTCTGAGCACGATGAAAAAAATCAGTCCGATGACGCACACAGCCGCCATAATCCATAACTGCATATCACTAACGGCAACGATAGAACCGAACAGGTAAGAGCTGAATGTCTTGGACAGATTGGTTTTCAGACTCATGAGCACCACAGCAAGGGCCAGACCCGACGTCATAATGATCGCTACAGGCACCTCGCTATATGTCAGGTAATTTCGCCGGAGTTGTTCCACCAGCAATGCGCCGATAATCGCAATCGCAAATCCACAGATCACCGGATCAAGGTTCATCACAGAACCCAGGGCAACCCCTGCCAATGAAACATGGGACAACGTATCCGCCATTAGCACCTGCCGTCGCAGCATCAGATAGACTCCTAAAATTGGAGCAATAACTCCGATCAGTCCGCCTGCCCAGAAAGCACGCTGCATGAATTCGTACTCAAACACTGCCATTCCTCACTTTCTTGCCGCTCCAGGGTAATCGTCCGGTCCAACCGGTTGCCCATCTCTTCTAATCCGTGAGTGACCATAATAATGGTCAGTCCATGAACGTCTGCATAATGGCGCATCAGATCATAGAACCCTTCACGGCTGCGCCGGTCCATGCCTGTAGTCGGTTCATCCAGCACGAGTACCTGCGGCTGGCCTGCCAAGGCTCTGGCAATGCAGATTCGCTGCTTTTGTCCACCAGATAGTTCTCCAACCCGAACGTTGCGGTATTCCCACATGCCGACTTCCCGCAAGCTGCGTTCCACAATGGCTTCCTGCTCGGATGTGAATCTGCGGAACAAGCCGAGTTTGCGGTAACATCCGGATCGCACCAGTTCGATCACCGTACTGGGAAATCCACTGTTGAACGATGCTACCTGTTGGGGTACATATCCGATGTTCAGCTTACTGCCACGTACGGACTGCACATTCATATGTACCGTGCCGCTCCAGGGCTGTAACAGCCCCAGCAGCAATTTCAGCATGGTTGTTTTCGCAGAACCATTCGGTCCTGTAATGCCGACGAACTCCCCCACATGGATATCCAGCGACAGTTGGTCAATGACTGGCTCTTTGCCGTATCCGAATACCACATCACGCATGGAAGATAGAATCATGTTTTTCCTCTTTTCGTAAATATTACGATTTAAAAACGACAAAAAAATTATCTTGTTTCCCGATGAATGGTCATTTTCTTTAATCGTGGTGAATACTTCTTCAATTCGATCCGTTCCGGATGGTTACGCTTGTTCTTGGTTGTTGTATAGTTGCGATCTCCGCACTCGGTGCAGGCTAAGGTTACAATGACTCTCATGGATATGGCCTCCTTTGATCTGTTTAATCGTAATAATTACTATTTAATGAGTTTAGCCCATGCTTTTATGTTTGTCAACCCCTCACCTACTAAAGTAAAATTTTGTATGCACATTACAATTTCATATGATATACTGCTTTGGTATCATTATAATTTACCTACGGAGGAACTAGATGAAGATCAAAAAATCAACTTTTATTGGGTCATTGGTAGCATGCAGTTTGGCTTTCGGTGCCCTGGGTGTGGCAGCTTCAAACGGAATTCAGGATATTGAAGCAGCACTCGACAGCAACATTAGCTTTAAAGTAAACGGTTTGTCTTGGACACCCAAGAATGAAGCTGGAGACAAACTGAATGCATTAGTTTATGACGGTGATGTTTACTTGCCTGTAAGTACCACAGCAGAAGCATTGGGAGCCAACGTATCTCTGAATGTTAGCAACAAAGTTGTAAGTATTACTAATTCAGGTAGCGGTAAGTCTAGTAGTTCAAGTAATAATAACAGCAGTACAGGTACTAAAGGTTCTGAAGATTCAAGTAAAACAAGTAGTTCGAGCACTTCAGGCTCAATCAAGATGACTGGAACTGATGCTCAGATGATAGCCAAATTGCAAAAAGAATCTCTAACACTGATTAAAATGTATGGTAAAGCACTTAAAACGGGCAGTACTAGTGAGTTTGATAAATACATAGATGACAAAGTCATTGAAAATGCCGAGATTGACTTTTTTGATCGAGGCAAGCAGTATCAAAAAGATAAATTCAAGACTAAAGTTAAAGGTCTCATTGAAGCAAATGATAAAAAAACACTGACCAAATATGCAGATCAATTGATTAACATCAAATCAGCTGATTTTAAAGTGATTTCAATGAATGACAAAACCAAAATAAGTCAAAGTTACAAAGCCATTTATTATCCACAAGGGTGGACGGGTTCTTTTGGAGTATATCTTTCCTTTGTGTTTAGTCCGCAAAAAAGCGGCAACGGCGATTTTTATCTTGGCGATTTGTACTTTAGCTAAAATCCTTAATCCAATACAATCATTGATCTTCAGGTGCACCATTGAACTTGAAGATCTTTTTCTTTTCACTTCAACTCCACGCTGGAAATGGATCTTTCAGTTCTCGCCAGTTCAGTTGCATCTCTTCGTTGGTAAGGAGTGTCTCATCTAACGTCCGTTCGATCTCCGCTCGGTCCATGTCTATCCCGATAAACACCAGTTTCGTAACCCGATCGCCCCACTGCTCATCCCAATCCGGAATAGGCGGAAGAGTATCACCAAAATGCATTTGTCGCTCTTCGTCACTCATCGCGCCTACCCACAACCCGGCTGGTCCCAACTGCTTGGATGTTCCCGCATGACTGAACGATATCGCCATATGGTTACGTGTAGCCAGCCACATTAAGCCTTTGGAACGCACAATACTATCAGGCCATTTCGCAATCCAACGCAGCAAACGCTCCGGATGAAACGGACGTTTCCGGTGGTACACAAATGAGTGAATGCCATACTCCTCTGTCTCAGGTGTGTGCTCTTCCTTCATTAATTCGCGGATCCAGCCCGCAGACTGGCTTGCTTTTTCAAAATCAAACCGTCCGGTATTCAATATCTCCCTTGGGTCAATCTGTCCATGTGTGGTGCGAATAAGTCGGGCTTCCGGCTGCATCGCGTGTAGTGCTTTCTCAAGTTTGAGTAATTCATCTTCCGATACCAGATCACACTTGTTCAAAATCAGCACATCACAGAATTCAACCTGATCCGTCAGCAGATGAACGATCCCCCGTAAATCATCCTCCCCGGCTTCCTGCCCCCGATCCTTCAACGTTTCTTTGGAATTGAAGTCACGCCAGAACTGGGCAGCATCCACTACCGTCACCATCGTATCGAGCCGCGTAAATTTCGTTAAATCGATCCCCAGCTCTTCATCGATATACGTAAATGTCTGGGCAACGGGGACTGGCTCTCCAATACCTGTCGATTCAATCAATATATAGTCAAAAGAACCGTCCAGCGCAAGCCGTTCCACCTCTTTCAGCAAATCCTCACGCAGCGTGCAGCAGATGCAACCATTGGACATCTCCACCAGCTTCTCATCAATACGTGACAATCCACCACCATCCCGGATTAAACCAGCGTCAATATTGACTTCACTCAGGTCATTCACAATGACAGCGACTCGCATACCCTCTCGATTATGAAGCACATGGTTAAGCAATGTCGTTTTGCCTGCGCCCAGATATCCACTTAAAACCGTAACCGGAACTCGGGGTAGTACTTGTTGTTGTTCTGTCATTTTAATTACTCCCTTCCATTTATCCTCTTAAAACTAAAAAAATCGGAATGCTATGTAGCTTACACTCGACCGATGGGCTGAAAATAATCACCAATTAATAGTAATTATTACGATTAACAAAATAAACTATAACTGAACATCGTTTCTTTTGTCAACATTAGAAGTTTTTAAGGTCCAGATATGTAAATCGTAAAAATGTTGATTAATTACTGCGAACGAGTATGATGGGGACGGTACAAGCATATATTTTACCAAAGTCCCGGTTCTGGAGGTTTATCCCATGAAAATGGCAGCCAATCTTAAGCTCCTGTCATTCCTGATTCCCTGTGCATTTCTTGTTCCCGTGTTGATTACGATGGCTCCCAATCTGAAAGGAGCATGGAACAGTGAAGCCTTACAAAATATGAAAACAGTATTCATCAGCATTTTCCTCGAAGCCGCTCCATTTCTGCTCATAGGGGTGCTGTTATCTTCGCTAATGCAATGGTTTGTATCTGAGGAAATGATTCGCAAACTAACGCCTAAGAACCCCGTCGGAGGTGTGCTGGTAGCGGGTCTGCTGGGAATCGTTTTCCCCATCTGCGAATGTGGCATGATTCCGGTCGTTCGACGGTTGATGCATAAAGGCATGCCCCCCTATATCGCGGTGACCTTTATTCTTAGCGGCCCTGTAGTAAATCCAATTGTCTTTACCGCGACCCTGCTCGCTTTTCCTTCCCATCCCGAAATTACGATCGCCCGTATGGGACTGGCCTTTGCTGTAGCAGCTGCGATCGGTGGTCTGGTGTATATGTTCGTCCGCCAGAATCCATTGCGTAAACCGAAGGCTACAGTGACGGAGGTCAAGACACATCCCGGATTTAAAATGGCACAGCCTCATTCCCATTCTACCGATCATGATCACGTGCACGATAAAAACTGGCGCAGCTTTTTCATCCATGCGGGTGACGAATTTGTTGATATGAGCAAATATTTGGTGATTGGTGCTCTAATAACAGCCTGCATTCAAACCTTTATCAGCCGCAGTGATCTCATTTCTCTGGGTAACGGGCCTGTTGCCTCCTATGCCTTCATGATGGGTTTTGCGTATGTATTGTCTCTCTGTTCGACATCCGATGCGTTCGTAGCCTCAGCCTTCTCTCACACGTTTGCGTTAGGGCCGCTATTATCCTTTCTCGTTCTCGGTCCAATGCTTGATTTCAAAAGCACATTGATGCTGCTCTCCACCTTCCGCACCCGGTTTGTTATTGGCTTGAGCCTGGTGATTATTGCGTTGGTTTTCGCGGGATCGTGGTTGATTAACCTTTTGGCATGAGCATGTATGAATGTATTATCTGATCAAAAGAGGTGATTACATGAACCATCCTGGTTATACAGTGACCAAAGCTCCGGTTACCAAATCTCACCCTATCCAGTGGCATAACCTGATTCGTGCGCTGTGGATCGGCGGGCTCGCCGTATACATCATTCATTTGAATACAACGGATTCTCTTCATTATTACTTGGCGCCGACGATGCAGCGATTGTTACTCTGCTGCCCTGTTCCCTTTTTGTTCATTGCCGCCATCATGGCCTGGCACGGACTATTCGGTAATAGCCAGCTCCATTGCGACTGTGAGCATCCGCCTCCTTCAGGATGGGGACGCAGCTCGCTGATGTATGGATTGATTGCCATTCCATTAGTACTTGGTTTTCTTTTGCCGGATCAGGCACTAGGCAGTTCTATGGCCAGTCAAAAAGGCATGTCCCTAACCTATGGACCTCCGGAAATTCGTCGAAAAGAACCCTTACCTGATACAGTAGAACTGGACATTAAAGATCTATCCAAAAAAACTGCAAATGCTGAATCATCTGTGCCTGCCACGAAAGTACAATTCGTTCCCCCGGATGAGTACAGTCGTGAATTTGCCGAACTGGCAGAGAAGTTATATGCGGAATCAGTCATAAAGGTATATCCTGAAATTTTCTCCGAGACATTAGGTTCGATCGATATGTTCCAACGACAATTTGCAGGCAAGGCTATCAGCCTTACCGGGTTTGTATATCGAGACAAAAGTATGGAGCATGAATCTCATTTTGCATTAGGGCGATTTCTCGTGATGTGCTGCCCAGCAGACGCGGCACCCTTTGGTGTGATGATTCATGTCCCGAATGCAGACAGCTATCCTACAGACAGCTGGGTACAAATCGATGGCACCATTGGTTCTGCTCAAGTGAATGGTGAGGACACCATTGAGATTCGGGCGACGAAGGTAACTCCGGTCGATCAGCCATCTACCCCATACATTTATACCAGTGCAGATTCAGTTGTGACGTATGATGAATTGCAAAATAAATAAGAAAAGCCCCGAAGCTATGGAATGCATAACTTCGGGGCTTTAAATTTTATTCCGGCATCAGGTTAACCTTGTTTGCCTGATATATTATTCAGTTACGATATCATGCACCAATACAGGAGCATCTGCATGATCTGCAATAGTAATGTTCTCTTTGATCTTCGCGATTACGTCTGCTACGTCTTCACGATTCGCATGGATGGTTACGAGTGATTCACCAGCTTTAACTTGGTCACCCACTTTTTTGTTGAGCATCAAGCCCACAGCAAGATCGATCTCGGACTCTTTTGTTGCACGGCCTGCGCCGAGCAGCATTGCTGCAGTACCGATTTCGTCAGCGACGATACCAGCTACATATCCGTCTTTATCCGCTGGTACTTCAACCAGATATTTCGCTTGTGGCAAGCGATCTGGGTGATCTACAACTGAAGCGTCTCCGCCTTGATTTGCCAGGAAGTCCTTGAATTTCTCCAGCGCTTTACCGTTCTGGATCACTTCTTTCAATTTCTCCTCAGCATGCTCCAAGGAGTCTGCTTTACCAGCAAGGAATACCATTTGACGTCCAAGCGCCAGACAGAGTTCTTCCAGATCTTTCGGTCCTTTACCTTGCAGCGTGAGAATGGCTTCTTTCACTTCAAGCGCGTTACCGATAGCGAGGCCCAGTGGTTGAGACATATCGGAAATGACAGCCATTGTTTTACGTCCTACATTGTTACCGATGCTTACCATGGCATGTGCCAGTTCTTTTGCATCTTCTGTTGTCTTCATGAATGCACCAGCACCCGTTTTGACATCCAATACGATCGCATCGGCACCTGCTGCAATTTTCTTACTCATGATAGAGCTTGCGATCAGTGGGATGGAGTTAACGGTAGCTGTAACGTCACGCAATGCATAGAGCTTTTTGTCTGCCGGCGTGAGGTTGCCACTTTGACCGATAACGGCAACTTTATGTTCGTTAACGAGGCGGATGAACTCTTCTTTCTCCAACTCGACGTGGAAACCTGCAACAGATTCCAGTTTGTCCGTTGTACCACCAGTGTGACCCAATCCACGTCCGGACATTTTGGCAACTGGAACATCCAGAGCAGCAACAAGCGGTGCCAGTACCAGCGTTGTAGTATCGCCAACGCCTCCTGTGGAGTGCTTGTCTACCTTGATACCTTCGATTGCGGACAGATCAATGGTCTCGCCCGAGTTCACCATGGACATGGTCAAATCTGCGCGTTCCTTATCAGTCATATCCTTGAAGAATACAGCCATCGCCCAAGCGCTGACTTGATAATCAGGGATTTCGCCTTGTGTGTATCCTTGAACAACAAAATCAATCTCAGCTGTTGTCAGTTCTTTTCCATCGCGTTTCTTAGCAATAATGTCTACCATTCTCATGATGATCTCTCCTTCGTTGTGGGTGATTTACACGGGTCACTCCGATGGCAGAACAACCTTCCAACCGCTGTTATCCCCAGATTTTTCTGATTCCCTTTTCTAAAGGGAAAATCCGGTGCTAAAGGCGGACGCTTCGCTTCTTCAGGTTTTTTCTGCCCTCTTCGTGATCGTGTAAATTTTATGTTTTGTTATAGGGCGAACGCTTCGCTTCTTTAGAATCGATTCCGGGTCCTCCACTACGTGCTTGAAACAAAAGTTTCGATCAAAATCAAATGATGCTTAGCAACAATTACAGCGTAATTGCTGTATCCAGTGCTACTACCATCATGTCGTTGAACGTTTTTTGGCGCTCTTCGGCGGAAGTCTCTTCACCTGTCAGCAAGTGGTCACTTACAGTCAGGATCGTGAGTGCGTTTACGCCAAATTTGGCTGCGAGTGTGTACAGTGCAGTTGTTTCCATCTCAACGCCCAGTACGCCGTGCTGCATCAATTTCTCAGTCACGGAACGATCGTCACGATAGAAGGAATCCGAGCTGAATACGTTACCGACGTGAATTTTCATGCCTTTGGCAGTTGCGCGGTCATAGGCTTCTTTCAGCAGGGAGAACGACGCGATCGGGGAGAAGTCATATCCACCAAATACGAGCTTGTTCATGCTGGAATCGGTACATGAAGCTTGAGCAAGGATAACATCACGAACACGTACATGTTCTTGCATACCTCCGCAAGTTCCGACACGAATCAGGTTTTTTACACCGTATTCGCTGATCAGTTCGTTAGCATAGATGCTGAACGATGGAATCCCCATGCCCGAGCCTTGCACCGAGATACGGTGTCCTTGATATGTACCCGTGAATCCGAGCATTCCTCGAACTTCGTTGTAACAAACGACATCTTCAAGGTACGTATCTGCAATAAATTTTGCACGCAATGGATCTCCTGGCAAAAGGATTGTTTCTGCGATATCTCCGGGTTTAGCTCCAATATGTGTACTCATGATTAAATCTCCTCCAGTTATCCATATGATTGAATGAAGGCCAGGAACCGGAACAGCCGAAGCTGTCCCCGTGGTTATCCTGTCCAACTTTATGCTTCAAGAAAATAACAGCTTTCCCCAAGTTCAGTTAAAGATAAAAATGTTGACTATTTCAAATCCTTCAGGAAGCTTGTGCCATATTCAGGCAGTTTCACTCCGAAGTTCTCAGCTACTGTTGCTCCAACATCCGCAAACGTACTGCGCAGTTCAAGCTTTTTGCCCCCACTGAAGCGTGGAGAATACACAAGCAGTGGCACATACTCACGTGTATGGTCCGTTCCGCGGTAGGTTGGGTCATTACCATGGTCAGCTGTGATGAGCAGCAGATCATCGTCTGTCATTTTGCTGAAGATCTCTGGCAGACGAGCATCATACTCTTCAAGTGCTTGAGCATAACCTTGTGGATCACGACGGTGACCGAACAGGGCATCGAAGTCAACCAGGTTCAGGAAGCTGAGTCCAGTGAACGCCTCATCCATCGTTTCGGACAGTTTGTCCATGCCATCCATGTTGGAGACGGTACGTACAGACTTGGTTACACCTTCGCCATCGTAGATATCTGCGATTTTACCCAAAGCGATCACGTCAAATCCACCATCTTTAAGTTCATTCATCACGGTACGGCCAAAAGGTTTGAGCGCGTAATCATGACGGTTAGCTGTACGCTTCCAGTCACCCGCTTCACCTACAAATGGACGTGCAATAATGCGGCCCAGCATATACGGATCTTCAAGTGTAATTTCACGGCAGAACTCACAGATTTCATACAGTTCTTTCAGTGGAACAACATCCTCATGGGCTGCAATTTGCAAAACCGAATCCGCGGATGTGTATACGATGAGCGCGCCAGTTTCAACATGCTCTGCACCCAGCTCATCCAGAATTTCCGTGCCGCTGGCCGGTTTGTTACCGATCACTTTACGGCCTGTTTTTTCCTCAATGCGTTGAATCAACTCATCCGGGAATCCGTCTGCGAACACGCGGAATGGGGTATCAATGTACAGGCCCATCAGTTCCCAGTGACCCGTCATGGTGTCTTTTCCTCTGGATGCTTCCTGCATCTTGGTGTAAAAGGCTTTTGGTGCATCCGCTACAGGCACACCTTCAATTTCCTTAATATTGGACAGTCCAAGACTGGCCATATGCGGCATCTTCAATCCTCCGCGTTCACGTGCAATGTGACCAAAGGTGTCGACATCGAAATCATCGAATTCCGCTGCATCCGGCGCTTCACCAATTCCCACTGAATCCATAACGATCAGATGTACTCTTTTGAATGTTGACATAACTTAAGCACTCCTTCCAATAATCCGGCTTTTACAAGAACAGTCCGGCGATGATCGCAGACAGCACGCTGACAAGCGATGCACCGTAAAGCAGTTTCAGACCGAAGCGGGCCACCACATTACCTTGTTTCTCATGAAGTCCCTTCACCGCACCGGCAATAATACCGATAGAGGAGAAGTTGGCGAACGATACGAGGAAGACGGATACGATACCTGTTGTTCTGGCAGACAATGTAGTCTGTTTGGTCAGATCAAGCATGGCAACGAATTCGTTGGATACCATTTTGGTAGCCATAATACTTCCCGCTTGAATCGCTTCTTTCCACGGAACACCCATAATGAAGGCAAATGGTGCAAACACATAACCAAGCAGTTCCTGGAACGAAATGCCGAGCACTGCACTGAAGATCCCGTTAACCAGTGCGATCAAAGCAACAAAACCGATTAACATTGCTGCTACGACGATGGCAACTTTGAAACCATCCAAAATGTACTCGCCCAACATTTCGAAGAAGGATTGTTTTTCTTCTTCCTGTACTTCCAATATATCTTCTTCCTCGGAAACCTCATAAGGATTCACGATGGAAGCAATGATAAAACCGCCAAACAGATTCAGCACAAGTGCCGTAACCACATATTTCGGATCAATCATGGACATATAGGCACCGACAATCGACATCGATACCGTGGACATCGCCGAGGCACACAAGGTGTACAGCCGATGTTTCGGCAGCAACCCAATTTGTTTTTTCACAGAAATGAACACTTCAGATTGCCCCAATACAGCCGAAGCAACCGCGTTATATGATTCCAGTTTGCCCATTCCGTTGACTTTGCTTAATACCAGACCAATATATTTTATAACAAAAGGTAAGATTCGGATATACTGCAATATCCCAATGAGCGCTGAGATGACGACGATCGGCATCAATACACTGAGGAAAAACGGCGCGCCCCCACTGTCTGCACCAACGGTAGTCAAGCCACCGAATACAAATGAGATACCGTCATTTGCATAGCCAAGCAAACTTTCAAATACAGTCGCGAAACCGCCAATCAAAAACGTACCGATTTCTGTGTTCAACAATGCGTATCCCAATATAACTTGCAAAACAATCATGATAATTAGTGGACGATATCGGATCTTCTTCTTACCGTTGCTGACCAGATAAGCTAGTCCAAAGACAACAAGTATACCAAGAAGGGCAATTAGGAATTTCATTCTATCTCTCCTTTGAAGGTAGTTAAGCCGGATGATCATTCAGCTCAAAGGTTTCCCATATATGTGATGAATTAACCTTTCAGAAAACGGTTGAAGCGCTTACAATAAATTCGGTTTTTTATGATTCTGTTTTAATTAAAAATATAGAAAATTTGGATCAGCTTTAAAACTTGTTCTCCACATCCATTTATAGATATGAAGAACAAGTTAAACCCTTTTAAAGCATCCAAGCATTCCATCTAGTGGAATTTATCGAGCTAAATTACTCACGATTTAATAATTAGATGTAGATTGTTCGCCTTGCATGATTTTCACACCGGAACTTGCGCCAATCCGAGTTGCTCCTGCATCGATCATTTTTTGCATGTCTTCCAGACTACGCACGCCGCCGGAAGCTTTAACGCCTACATCTGGACCTACGGTACGACGCATCAAAGCGATGTCTTCTGGTGTTGCTCCACCCGTAGAGAAACCTGTGGACGTTTTGACAAAATCAGCTCCAGCTTTTACTGCTGCCTGACATGCACGTACTTTCTCTTCATCCGTCAACAGACAAGTTTCAATAATGACTTTCACCAAAGCTTTACCCGCTGCTGCTTCAACAACTGCACGAATATCCTGTTCCACAAACTCATCTTTGCCGTCTTTCAAAGCACTAATGTTGATGACCATGTCCACCTCAGTAGCACCTTTAGCAATCGCGTCTTTAGTTTCGAATGCTTTGGTCTCGGAAGTGGAAGCTCCCAGAGGGAAACCAATAACGGTACAAATATCTACGCCAGTACCTTGAAGCTGTTCAGCAGCATAAGCAACCCAGCCTGGGTTAACACATACAGAAGCAAATTGATATTGTTTCGCTTCTTCGGTCAATTTGGCCATTTCACTTTGTGTTGCATCTGCACGAAGCAAGGTATGATCTATCATTTTGGCTAATTGTGGTGTAGTCAATTCAATCTCCCCTTATCTGAACTAGTTATTTTCTATATCCCTACCCTAACATGAACATATGTAAAAATCAATATGAACTTTTGTTCAACCTTGAAATTTAAACACATTCCATGGAAACTTCACTAAACAAATGACTTCGCTCACTGGGAGGAACCGTATAATATAGCTTCTGCCTAAGAAAGCAAAACATCCGCCCATGTTGCGTGGCAGATGTTGTCATCCATTGCATTATAATCGAAGCAAAGCCTGAGCTGTGTATTGATCTGTTACCAAAATGTTGGCGTAATGACCTTTGAGCGCAGCATGAATGGCTTCTATTTTACGTTTTCCACCGGCCACGAGAATCGATTTTTCCTTATTTCGCAGCTCAGCCAGATCAATTCCGACGGTTCTGTTGTTAATTTCTTCACTGATCAATCGGCCCTCGGCATCAAAAAAACGTGAACAAATGTCACCTGCACCTGAATGCATCAGCAATTGCTGTTCTTCATCATTAAAGTACCCCAGTCTGAACAAAAGTGCATCTTCCTTCACTGTACCTACGGTAAACATGGCAATATTCGCCTGTCGGCCAAGCTCCACGATCCTGCCAATATGTCGGTCTGCTTCTACCATTTTTTTGACTTCAATGTTATCGAAGATCACGGGCAAAGGCAAATATCGGGGAACCGTATGGAAAGCTTCCGCAAATAAATGAACAATTTCTGCCGCATACGTATTCACGTGGGAATGACTTACGCCTCCCTTAAGTTGAACCACTTCCACGCCTTTGACTTGCTTGGGACGAAGCTGACGGGCTACGGCGTTCATGGTTGTCCCCCAGGTTACCCCAATAATGTCCGCATCTTGCACCGTATCTTGTAAGTAATCTGCTGCTCTTTTGCTTATATGTTTCAAAATTTCTTCATCACTCTTCAACGGGGCAAAACATACAAGCGCAGTATCCAGATTATACTTGGCCTTGAGTTCCCCGGCGATAATGTCGATATCCTCCAGCGGGTCCATAATTTCAATGCGAACGTAACCGCGATCTTTCGCATACTGAAGTAACCGAGATACCGTTGGACGTGACACGCCCAGCCTGACCGCAATATCCTGCTGGCTGTAATCCGACTGATAATACAATTTCGCTGCTTCAATGCTTAATCGTTGCTTCTCCAGATCCATTCCCATATGCGCTCATCTCACTCATTCCTATTATCGTTCGATTCACCTTACACCATTGTATTATACATGATTGAGTACCAGGTCACTATCCAAGTATAAAACGTTATAAACGATGCATACTACATCGGTCGCTTATTAATGTCGGCCCTTTTTGGCAAAAAACATCATAGAGAGGAAGAACCGAATGTCTACATTATTGTATATTACTGCCCATCCTCATGATCATGAAACTTCCTTCAGCATGGCTGCAGGTAAAGCGTTTGTGGATGCATATCGTGAAAGCCATTCCTCGGATGAGGTTATTCATCTGGATTTGTATCGCTCGGATATTCCTCATATTGATGCAGATGTATTCAGTGGTTGGGGGAAACTTCAATCCGGCAGCGAATTGACTTCTGAAGAAAAGGCTAAGGTTCAACGTTTGAATGAATTATCGGATCAATTCGCCTCTGCTGACAAATATGTTTTTGTGACACCGATGTGGAACTTCTCTTTTCCTCCAATTATGAAGGCTTATATCGACTCCATCTGCGTGGCTGGTAAAACGTTCCGTTATACGGAACAAGGCCCGGTTGGATTGCTTTCCAATAAAAAGGCACTGCATATTCAGGCTCGTGGCGGCATTTATTCCGAAGGGCCTGCGGCTCAGATGGAATCTGGTCATCGTTACCTGAGCATTATCATGTCTTTCCTGGGTGTTCCGAAGCTTGAAGGCATTTTTGTGGAAGGACATAACCAATATAAGGAACGGGCAGATGAGATCAAACAGCAAGCCATTGAAGAGGCACGTACACTCGCTAAACAGTTTTAACCCTTAACTAAACAAATACAGTAACAAACACAAAACCCGCATGCCAACCCATGAATTATTAATTCCATAGGGCGGCATGCGGGTTTTTATTTTTTTATAATAAACGTTAGAGCTTTATTGATGTCCAGCGCTGGCACGGCTCATGGTTTCAAGTTTGCGAGTAATGGCATGGCGGTCCACTTTCAGTCCCCAAATGGCTTCAATAATCTGTTCTTTCTCTTCGGGACCCTCGGCATTTTTCAGTTGCATTAACAGATCATGCATCTGTTCGTTAATACCTTCAAATTGACTCCAAAGATCCTGTCTAACCTCGGTTGAATCCAGATGATGATTAGCATCCACTTCTTCTTTCAATGCTTGCAGAATGGCCTCTTTCCACTCCTCATCACCTAGCTGTTTCGCTATGTTCAGGAGATCCAGATAATCGTCAACAAGAAGTGAGTTCAGTTCGGCATGTGTTTTCATCGTTTATTGCATCCCCTTTGCATCTATTTACCCAGTATTATACTCGGTATTTCGGGATATGCAATACTTGTCGAAAAAAGTTAGTTATTGTATTAGGGACTATTGGGTGATTATGGGTCAAAATGAGTGCTTTTTATTACCGAACTTTCGATCTATGTTTAGCTAAAAAGTAAGCTTATGTTCTTGTACCCTTTCTATAAGCAACCGACACAATATAAAGCCGATTACCACATACAGACCAATCATGCCCACAATGCCAATCCAACCCAGATGGCTGTAAAGTAGTCCCCCTCCAGTTCCGCTGACACTTGATCCCACGTAGTAGAAAAACAAATACAAGGCATTGGCCTGGGATTTATGCTGATCCGCCACGAGTCCAACCCAGCTGCTGGCGATGGAATGTCCGCCAAAGAAACCAAAGGCAAACAGGGCAAGTCCAATTATTTTGACCCAAAGTTCGGGGTGAATGGTACAGACTGCACCGGCCAGTATAATACCTAGCGCGATTCCAAGGACATTCGATCTTCCATACCGATCTGCAAGCCTGCCCATCCAGGTACTGCTCAACGTACCCATAAGGTACACGACAAAAAGGCTACCGACGATGGACTGGCTAAGATGATAAGGTTCTCCTGTCAATTCAAATCCAATGTAGTTGAATAACGTCACGAAGCTCCCCATCAGAAGAAATCCCAATCCGTAAAGGCAAAGTAGACGTGGATTCCGACACTGTGACCACAAAAGCGGAATGATCTTTTTGAATCCAGGAGTCGCTTTGACAAAATGGCGGGATGGCGGGATGACAAGCCAGAAAATAACAGCCGCACATAGGCCAAGAATACCGATAAAACCAATTGCAGCACGCCAACTGAACCAGTCTGTGATCACGCCGCTGATAAAACGACCAGCCATACCCCCGATCGAATTTCCGCTGATATAGAGGCCCATGGCATACCCTAGACTGGCAGGCTCAATCTCTTCAGACAGATATGTCATGGCTGTCGCGGGCAGCCCGGCAAGTGCAACTCCCTGGAGAATTCGAAGTAGAAGCAACTCGGTAAATCCAGGGCTAAACGCGCTAATCATAGCAATAATAGATGAAACAACTAAAGCTGCTGTCATAATAAATCGTCTTCCCAATGAATCAGATAAGGAACCGATAAACAACATGGTCAGTGCCATGGCAATCGTCGTAACTGAGAGGGTAAGACTGGAATGTGCAGGCGAGATCGCAAATGCCTCGCTAATCTCGGGCATCAGGGGCTGGAGGCTGTATAGTAACGCAAAAGTTACAAAACCTCCGGCAAACAGCGCAAGGCTAATGTTACGAAACGTCTTAGTTCCCTGCTGAATCATGATATTCCAACTTTCTCGGTAGGAAAGCTCCATGATCGGCTGCTGACTGATCGCTTGGCTGAAGCCTTCCATTAATCGTTATTTGATGAACAGTTTACGCTCCATATGAGTCAAAAACTCATATCCATCTGGAGTTACAACAACCGTGTCCTCGATTTGGAAGCCACCAGCGCCGAGCTCATAATAAGGTACCTCTACACACAGCACCATGCCGGGCTCCAGTATGCGCTGGTCGCCGGAAGAGAGGGTCATGTCGTCATACAGTTCCAAGCCAATGGCATGACCAACATGCTGACGTCGGTAATGCGGAATTCCCTCACGTTGCACGCGAGACACAGCCGCATGAAAGACGTCGGAAGCCTTGACGCCAGGGCGTACGGTTTCAAGTGCCGTCTCCCATCCACTTTTTACTGCATTAAAATGTTTTTTCATCCAGGGAGTTGGCTCTCCTGCCACAACGGTACGCCCTGTATCTCCCCAGTATCCTTCCAGTTGCAAGCACAGATCAAAGCGGATCTGATCACCTGGCTCGATGATATGAAAATAATTTTCGATGAGCGGCAGCGCACTGCGCGGACCCGCCCCTACCGCAGTCATTGCAGGAGTCCCACCTGCTTTCATCACAGATAGCCGATAATGGTCGGCAAGCTGCTTCTCATGAACACCGGCTGCGATCAGATCAATCAGCTCTTGCTCAATCCGTTCATTGACTTGGGCAGCCTGTCGGAGCTGCTCGATTTCGAAAGGCGTCTTAACCAAGCGGATTTGGCGAAATAGCTTGTACGCGTGAACAACTGCTCCTTGAGGCGCATCCTCCGTGATCCGTGCCAAAAGTTCAGGAGCGATTCGCATCTCATCGATTCCAATCGGTTGATTCTCGATGTCGAGTTGTTTCAGTGCAGCTTTAAGCGCTTCTATCGGTCCTGGATGAATGACTGTCGTTTGTAGCAGAGAGTAGAACAGATCAATGTCATCCGTAGAAGGTTTGCCTTCGATCGAACCTTCCACGAAGAAGTCACTGTAGGCAAATATATCTACTCCAGTGATACCGAATTGGGCCACAACGCCCAAACGATTCGTCGGAATGACGATACATGGTCGAGCGGATCGGTCGGCAGGTAGAATGGCGTAAATCTGCATGGTCCAGTTGCTTGCGCGTAGCTGGGAGCCGATGACATAGTGAATATTTTCCGGAGTTGTTGCGATCAGGGCACGAAGTCCCTGAGTTTTCATTACGTCTTCCGCCCGGTCCCGGTTGAGACCCGAGCTGTGGGATATATGATGTGAATTGTTCATGATTCAGACCTCCTTTTGTTTTTCCTGCCCCCAAACAAACTCTCAAGTCCAGGTACTGAGCGCAATACCAGCTTGATGATCATGAACAAGGCCAGTGCAAAAGCGATAAGTACGACAGATACAACAGCGATCGTCGGGTCCTGCCACTTTTCCATATAAAGAAACAGTTGTATCGGCAGAGTGTAGCTGTCCTGACGAAGCAGCAGTAGTGCAGCCTCTACCTGGTCAAAAGTGAAGACAAATGCGATTGACCCTGAAAGGAGCAGAGATAGTCTAAGCTGTGGCAATGTGATTGTAAAAAAGATACGCAGTGGCCCTGCTCCAAGGTCTGCTGCCGCCTCTCGGTGTGCGGACTGCAGGTTGGCCAATGCACTGCCTACAAGCGTTAGCACGAATGGAAGCACGATGACCGCTTCACCCAAAATAAGAGCGAACAATCCGCCTGCAATATGCATTTTGGAGAACAAAATTAGATACGCAATACCAAGCGTAATTTTCGGCATAACCATTGGGGATACAAAAAAGGCTCTTAAGATGCCAGCACCCGGGAAAGGGTAATGTACGATAGCCAGCGCCGCAAGTGTTCCGGTAATCAGCGCCAGCAATACCGCTCCAGTGGAGGCAATCAGACTGTTCTTGAATGCAACGAGAAATTGAGTCTGCTCTCCCAGATTCGCATACCACTTCAGGGTAAGACCTTCCGGCGGGAATTTACTGGCCGATCCGGAACCTACTGATGTCAATAGGATCATAAGCAGTGGCAACAGCAGATAAACTGCTACAGCCCCTGCAAATATATAGAGCAGCAATTTAGTGAACCTTTTCGACTTAACCATAAGCCTGCTCTCCCTTCCTGGAACGACGGAACATCAGCATTTCGGCTCCTTTATTGACCAAAAGTGAAACGATGATGGAAGAAACGAGCAAGAATATACTTGCTACCGCAGCCATCGGCCAGTTGGTATCCAGTGTTCGCTGGTAAATAAATACCGGCAGTGTCATGACTCTGCCTCCGCCAATCAGTTGGGGCGTTGTAAAGGCCGTGAGGCATAGCGTGAATACAATCTGTACCCCGCTAGCAATACCTCTCGCTGATAAAGGCAGGGTAATCGTGAGGAATGTCCGCCAGATTCCTGCTCCCAGATCCTGTGCAGCCGCTTTTAGCGAAGCGTCACTTTGTGACAATACATTCAGGATCGGAAAGACCATGAACGGCAGAAAAATATGAACAAGAGCGACAACCACACCAGTCTCGTTATATATCATACTGAAGCCTTCATCCGTGATTCCAAGCCGTATGAACAGCCAGTTCATGAACCCCTGTTTGGATAGCAGCAGCTGCCAGCCATAGGATCGAACAACCGCGCTGACCAGCAGCGGAAGAAACGTAAGCAGCAGCAACAATTGCTTCATGCCCGGTTTCTTCAGGCTGGCAATACAATAAGCTAGCGGGTATGCAAGCAGCAGGCTCCATAGCGTGACCTTGAAGGCAACGCGAAATGTGGTGCCTATCAGCTTCCAATAGTACGGATCGGACAGAAAAGCATGATAGGCATCCCACTCCCAGCCCCGGATGAGCTTGCCATTTTCATAGATATCAAAGCTGTACCTGCCAAAGATGAGCAGACCACCCAGATACACGATGCCCATCAGGGTCAGAGCGGGTAGCAGAAGAAGCAACTGGGTAATCCATCGGCGGTTTTTGGATGAATACAGATTCACGATCCGATCCGTAACCCGATTCATATCCCTTCCTCCTGTACCGGATTAAGCAGCAAAGGTTCGGATAACAAGAGCGCGTCCTCCGGATCAAAGCCAATCTGGATTGGCTCCCCCGGGCTAAAACGTGAGGCTCCTCGCTGATGCAGTACACTGGCCTGAACCAGAAACCCCTCAGCAATCTGGATCGTGTAACGAATATTTGCCCCGCCATACACTGCTTCTATGACACGTCCATCCAGTTTGTTCAGGCAAGGGTTCGCATCCTCTCCAAGTCGAATATATTCGTTGCGAATGGACAACGAGTGCCGGTCACCTATTAGGGCAACCGGGGTGTTCTCATTTGTCTTCACCAGCAGCGAATACCCGAAGCATTCAACCCGGATTCCATTCGTATCCTGTCCAAGCACCGTTGTTGCCAGAAGATTGGTATCGCCGATGAACTTGGCCACGAAGCTGTCTGCCGGTCTTTCATAGATTTCATCAGGCGTAGCATATTGCAGCAGCTTGCCAGCGCGCATGACGCCGATCCGATCTGACATGTTCATGGCTTCATTCTGATCATGCGTTACAAAGATGAACGTACCGCCGAACTCTCGTTGTATGCGTTTCAGTTCGCGCTGCATATCCAGACGCAGCTGCATATCCAGTGCGGAAAGTGGCTCATCGAGCAGCAAAACTTCGGGTCTGTTGATTAACGCGCGAGCAATGGCTACGCGTTGAGCCTGCCCCCCGGATAACTGGGAAACAGCTCGTCTGCCATAATCTCCGAGCTGTACCAGCTCAAGCATTTCGTGTACCTGCTTCCTGATATCGGCTTTCGGTAACTTCTTCACCTTTAGCCCATAGGCGATGTTGTTGAATACGTCCATATGTGGGAATAGCGCAAGCTGCTGAAAAATCATGTTGCTGTTGCGTCCGTAGGCCGGGATGCCGGTTACATCCCGACCTCCTAGCATAATGCACCCCTGATCCGGCTGCTCAAGTCCGCCAAGCATCCGCAGCAGTGTTGTTTTGCCACAGCCACTCGGACCTAACAGGGAAACGAATTCTCCCTTCTTCACCTGTAGTGACACATGGTTAACCGCTGCTCGCTCTCCGTAGGTCTTTGTGACTTCTCGTGTTTCAATGGAAATGAGTTCTTGTTCACTGCTCATCTCTGTTTCCCTCCCGTCCATAACGGGTTCGAAATAGAACCCGTTATCGTGGTTTGTCTGAAAACCATCATTTATTGAAGTTTGGTTTTGACGAGTCGGTCCCATAGCTCCTTCCAGGAAGAGCTGTTTTGAGCAAGAACATCCCAGTCAGGACTAATCCCGTTGCTCTGTGTTTCCACGGAGAAGGAAGGATCGTCCTTGTATTTGTCCGGAACGGCAGCAGTCGTGCTGGTTACCGGTGTACCTGTTGCTTCTGCATATTGTGACAGCGCCTCTGCGCTCAGCAGCTCGTTGATAATTTCGTTGGCTACACGTGTCTGCTCAGGTGTTGACCCCTTCACAACCTGAAGTGTGTACGGGAAGGAAATAGCTCCTTCGCTCGGATACGCTACAGCGAGTGGAGAACCGCCGTCAATCCATGTCTGTGCAACCTGTGCACTGAAAGGAGCAATCAGAGCATCTCCCGACTCCAGAAGAGCCTTTAACTGGTCATTGGATGTAACCAATGTGCCGATCTGGTCACTGTGATCTGCCCAGAACTGGAATGCTGGCTCCGGATTCTCATACGATGCGCCAAGCTCCTGTCCTTTGACTGCAAGAAGTGGAGAGATATAGGAATAGAACATGTAGTCCCAAAGTGCCGTTTTCCCTTTGAATTCCTCGTTATCCCACAGATCATTCCAGCTTGTTGGCGGTGTTTTTACAAGGTCTTTGTTATAGACAAGCGCGAAGCTCGAAACTCCCCACACGACACCCTTGTTGTCAGGCTTGTGGAATTGCTCCGGGAAATCCTTAATATTGGTCACGATGCTTGTATCCAGTGGCTCCCACATATCATCGTTCAAGCCTTTTGCCGTCGCATCTGCGTTGAAGTAACCAAAGTTGACAACTGGATTGTTGGGATCAGCCTGCTTGCCAGCGACCATTTTCGGATACATGACTGCATTGGATGATTCTTCAAAAGTAACTTCAACATTTGGATGCTCTTTGACGTAATTTGCAACCACTTCTTTTGGAACGACATCCTGATTGGAGCCAGCCCAGATAAACATGGTCAGTTTAACCTTGTCTCCGCTTCCTCCAGAAGAATCGGATCCTCCTGCTGTATTGCTGGAGCTACTTGCTCCACCGCATGCAGAGAGAACCAGTGTACCGGCCAGTGTCAGTGAGGCGAGACTGAGAAAGCGTTTCTTGTTTGATTTAAACATGAGAATTTCCCCCATCGATTTAGTTGGTTTTATGAATTTGACAAAAATTAATTCGTTTTTCCTTCATGTACCTTATCAATGCAATCCTATTTTCTGACGCAATCCTTCCATAATGCCTGATATCTCATGTGGAGATACGGATACGGTCGCAGTTTGCTTCTCCTCCACGGCTCCCATGGTCTGACGCTTCAGGTAGTCTCTGAGTGCCAGCGGAACATTCAGCAGCGCCTGATTCAGCGATACTTGCATCTCGTCAGTCCATATGGCCTCGAACTGTTTCCTTGTCCAGCCATAATCGAATTCTTCCTGCTGCCGTTCCCGCTTGGCCCGCAACTGTCTGGTCTCACTCACGTTCAGGTTCCGGCCTTCTATGACGACACCATACAGTTCAAGAGCTTTTTCCGTCGATACCAGTCCTCTTCTAACATCCTCCAGAACCAGCATTGGATCCCGATCAAATGGATCGCCATATCCACCTCCGCCCTGTGACAGGAACGTCACCGTCTCTCCGGGTTGGAGCAGCAACTCATCAATTCTTCCCAGATGGTGTTCACTTGCACGTCCAGCATTGAGAATCGCTTCCCCATGGGTACCAACACCTCCGCCAAGCCTGCCCCACGGATGAAACTCCATACGCTCCATATTTCTGGCGGTCATTACGGTATCTGGTGTAAGAATTTTGACACACAGGTCGATTCCGCTTCCACCACGGAAGGTTCCAGCACCAGCAGAATCAGCACGAAGGCCATAATGCTCTATGAGCACAGGCATTTCGGATTCTACTGTTTCCGCAGGAATGTTTCGAAGATGACCCACGGCAAAATCCATGCCATCAATTCCGTCCTTCATCGGTCTTGCTCCTGAACCGCCACATATCGGCTGGATCACGCCAACCTTTTTTTTGCCATCTGACGCATCTGTCATCGCCATCATAACGATGCATGCCTGTCCTGCTCCTGCGGCGGGAACCTTACTTGCCTGAGCTTTTCCAAGAGCACCTGTGATGACATCCATTAGCCGAATAAAGGTAGCTGCTCGTGCGCCAACCGCTGCCATCGGCTCCGGGTTGAGAACTGAAGCCGGTGGTGCATAATTTCGAACCATGCGAATCATGCCCGAATTCCATGGAATTGTTGGATCGAGCGTACGGAAATAACGAATGAGTGCGGGAACCAACATGTAATGCCCCTGTTGATTGTGGGTAGGAATATTGAACGAAGCTCTGACCTGAGGGTCGGTTCCGCTAAAGTCCAGATGAATATCACTGCCCGCGATTGTCATTTTGCAGCGCAATCGGATGGGATAACCGCCAGGACCTTTCTCCAGATAGTCCCAGAACTCATACGAACCATCCGGGATCTCCTGTACGATGGCGCGGGCCTTCAACTCAGCGTATTCCAGCAATTGCTTAATACCCTGTTGAATCCTCTCTACACCGTAGCGGCCGATAAGCTCCTCTAGTCGCTGCTCCCCCCGATTCAAGGCTGCCATCAGTGCCTTGAGATCACCGAGGTTTTGCTCCGGAATGCGGCTATTGTCCAGAAACATGCGCAGTATCTGCTCATTAAGAACGCCTGCTTCATACAGCTTGACTGGCGCAATTCGAATGCCTTCCATATGAATATCGTAGGCGCTTGGAGATACGCTCCCCGGTACCTTACCACCTACATCGGAAGAATGAACGAAGCACATGCCGTATGCGATGATTTCCCCTTTGTGAAAATAGGGCTTGATCAGATGAACATCCGGTAGATGTGTCACCATGCCTTTGGTGGAATAAGGATCATTGCAGATGACCAGATCGCCTTCCTTCCAGTCTGTAATGCTGTTTATGGTCGCCGCAGCAGGGATGCCAAGGGACAGATTGTAACCCGTCTCCAATGGCGACCCAAACGTTTCCCCGGATGGTGACAAGAGGTAGGTTCCAAAATCGCCCGTTTCTTTAACAAAAGCGGTGAATCCCGTGCGCAGCACGACATTGGCCATTTCCTCCACCGCAGCCTGAATCCGGTTGTTGAAAATTTCAAGAAAAACCTTGTCGCCAATCATTGCTCCACCTCCCCAATCACATTACCGTTACCATCCCGGTATACCGTAAACCCAGGCGGGATGAAAATGGTTGTATCATATTCCTCCACAATAACGGGCCCAAGAATGGGCATATCCAGTGGGATCTGTCCCCTCTTTAGAACTTTTGCTATTCGCTGTTCGTGGTCAAAAGTGATGATCCGTTCTTCTGCTTCACTCTCATCGAATGGCAACTCTGCCGGAGATGCTGTGCTTTGGGTGGGCAGAATGCCAACAATGGTCGCTCTCAGACTAACGAACATCACATCAGCTTCCGGCTGGCTGATGCCAAACACATTTTGGTAGTACATATGGAATTTGATCCTTGCTTTCTCAGGATCGGCGATTTCTTCGGATGTGAGCGTAACCTCCAAATCAAAGGCCTGACCTTCGTAGCGCATGTCGGCGCTGTATAAGCAATAGATATGTTCCAGTTTCACTCCGCCGCGGGCTTCCTCTTCAACCCAACTACGACCTTGATTCTCCAGTCTGGTGTAAAGAGTCGATAACTCACCAGGCTCAAGCGTCTGACTGCTTTTGTGCAAGGTATGAACGAAATCATTGCGAAGGTTGGCAACCGTGCAGCCCATGGCACAAAGTGTTCCTGGAGATGGTGGGATCAGCACTCGGCGGATGCCCACTTCACGCGCCATGAGAAAAGCATGCATTGGCCCAGCTCCACCATAGGCGAGCAGCGTAAAGTCCCGGGGATCAACCCCCTTGCGTGCCATGAGCGGAGAGAACTGGGCATACATATTGGCGGTGGCCACATCAAGAATGGCCTGTGCAGTTTGCGTGGGACTTAGTCCAAGCCGTTCGCCAAGATTGCCCAGAGCACGTTCTGCAAGCTCGGGGTAAAGATTCATCTGTCCGCCAAGGAATCGATCAGCCTGCAAAATGCCCAGTTGCAGATAAGCATCCGTTGTTGTTGGCTCTTCTCCCCCACGATGATAGGAGGCTGGACCTGGATTGGCTCCTGCACTTCGTGGTCCCACCTTGAGTACCCCTACGGAGTCGAGCCAGGCAATTGAGCCCCCACCCGCTCCGATCGCGGTTACATCCACAGCGGGAATGATGACTGGAAAATCCCCAACCTTATTCTCGGTAGAATAGGCAGGCTCTTTATCGATGAGGGCAACATCAACGCTTGTCCCGCCCATGTCAAACGTGATGACTTGATGGATGCCGGCCTGCTCGGCAATATGGGTTGCTGCGATTACGCCGGAAGCAGGTCCAGACAGAAGAGTACGTACAGGCTCTTTGGCCGCTCTGGCCGCCGTCATGATTCCACCATTGGACATCGTGGACAGCAGATTGGCTTTCAGACCGTAAGCGCCAATTCCTTCTTGCAGACGAAGAAAGTATGATCCCATGCGTTCCCCAACATATGCATTCATGGCTGTGGCGAGTGTACGTTCGAATTCACGCTGCTGCGGCCAAATGGCACTGCTTCTGCAGAGAAACAGGTGCGGATGACGTTCTCTGATTAACTCTTCCGCAAGCTGCTCATGAGCAGGATTGATATAAGCGTGCAAAAAACTGATCGCCAAGGCAGTAACCCCCTCTTCCACTAGCTCGTCTACCGCTTGAAGCAGTTGCTTCTGATCCAGTGGTTGAAGTATGCTACCGCTCGCAAGTGCTCGCTCATCCACTTCCTTAACGAGATGTCTCGGAACAAGCGCATCGGTCTTGTCACCATACAGATTGGTTGTATCCTCGAGTCGTAGCCTCCGAATCTCGAGAATATCCCGGAACCCTTTGGTGACCAACAGACCTGTAACTGCGCCGTTACGCTCAATTAGGGTGTTAACCCCAAGTGTTGTTCCGTGCACAAACAGATCGATCTCATGAAGATCGATTCCGCTTTCCTTGAGCTGATCAAGTGCATTAAAAATCGCCTGTTCCGGAGCTGCTGCAATCGATGGCGTTTTCAGTGCCGCAATCACCCTGCCATGATTGTCCATAACTAGGGCATCCGTGAATGTGCCTCCGATATCTATACCTAATCGATAAATTGTTTTCACAAGTTCAACTCCTTTATCACCGGGTCTCATCCGAAGTTATATTAAGGTTCTGCATGGCAAAATATCGTTTGACATCCTCAATCATCTGGTTAATATGATTCACCATTGCCGCTTCAGCCTGTTCCGGGGAGCCTGCTGCTACTGCCTCCAGAATCCGCTGGTGGTCCACGACCAGTTCGCTACCTACTCTTTGCCTAATATAAGCTGTTTCCAGGAAATCACGGCTTGTCTCCCAGACGAGTTCAACCGCATGCAGCAGAATCTGGTTTTGAGCCGCATAAGCCAGTAGCCTGTGAAATTCCCGGTCTTCCTCGTAAGGAATAATATTCTGGGAAAGCAATTGATGCTGGGTAGCAATAGAGGCTTCCAGTAGCACTATGTATTCTTTGGAGGCTCGTTGTGCTGCCAGGGAAGCAATTTCCCGTTCCAGAGCCCTTCTGGCTACAAGGACATCGAGCAGAGCCTTTTCACCGGAATGGTTCAGCATCTGAATGAGCTGGGAATTTACACTTTTTTGCTGTAAATCCTTCTCCAGAATCTTGATTCGTTCCAGCCCCTGTTCGGTCAGAACCCTTCCCCTCCGGCCCTCCAGTATCGTGAAACCTTCAACGTCCATCTCCATAAGTCTTCTTCCGATTGTAGCCTGACTTAGACCGTACGTTTTGCCCAGGGTATGAACCAACGTGCTGGCCCCGATGGGAGCGCTCGCGTCCCGAAGCTGCTTCAGCAGTTCGTATTCCAACTCCAATTCGTTTAGCTCAGGACCCACTAAATTCACTCCTCATATATAAATAATTGTAGTTTTTTTGTTGTTACTCACTGATGATTAACGACAGTATACCTTCAATCGACAATAATTTCAATAATTCTTACCCAATTACTATGTATTATTTTTCTCACCATGTACTCCCCGTTTGATCCAAAATAAAAAAAGAGCAATTCACATCCTGTATTCCAGATTTTTTTTCTGGAGGACGTAATCTGCTCTTTGTTGAGATAACCTTTAAATTTCGTTTAATTATAAATATTCATTTACGACTTGAGTTGTTGCAGCAGCTGTACGCGGTAGGCTTCACTTTCAAGAGATTGGATCTCCTTGTATTCTTCCGCAGTAAGCACTTTAGGCTCCCCTGCTGCCTTGGCGATCATGTACACCTTGGCGCTTTCCTCCACCACCTGGGTGCGGTAGTAGGCTTCGCGCAGGTTTTTACCTGTCGTGACCAATCCGTGGTTAACCAGAATAAGCGCTGTGTGCTCTTCAACCTTGGCAGCCACCGCATCAGCAAGAAGTTTGGTTGTGGGCAGAACATAAGGGACAAAGCCAATATCGCCTACCAGTGCCGACTGATCAGGGAACAAATGAGGCAATTCATCGAAAACGAGACTCAGGGCGATGGTGTATGCCGGATGTGTATGCACAATGGCTTGAATGTCAGGGTTGACCCGATAGCTATACAGATGCATCAACACCTCGGAGGAAGGGCGTGTTGATCCGGCACGTGTCTCTCCTGTCGCAATATCAATCGCGATCCATTCGTCAGGTTCCAGATCCTCTAGTGCGTAACCACTCGGCGAAAGAAGCATCGTTCCTTCGAAACGGGCGCTCAGATTCCCCCCAGGTCCAACCACCAGTCCCTGAGCAACCGCTCTGCGGGCATATTTGGTCAATTCTTCCCTTACCTGTTGTTCAGACATGTTCTGCTCCACTCCTTTGACTTTTCTTTTTAAGCATTTTACAAAATGCTCATCTAATTGGATTTGCTCGCCAATGTTTGATTCAGGTTTTGGTATCTTACGTAGGCTTCCTGCCATCTTGCGGTGTCTTCTGGCTCATAGGTTTCGGGAGAAAAGCAAGAAGCCATAACTTCTCGCACCTCGGACAAGCTGCTCACTTCGCCATGTGCCAGAAATTGCAGCATGCAATTTCCGGCTGAAGTTGCCTCGGCAGGACCCGCTATCACCGGAATCCCTGCTGCATTCGCCGTAAATTGACACAATAAGCGATTATGCACACCGCCACCGACCATATGAATCACCCGTGGCCGAGTGCCTGTAATTAGCTCCAGTTCATCCAGAGTCTGTCTGAACTCCAGTGCCAAACTTTCGAGAATACAACGTACAATGGCTCCGGTCGTTTCAGGTATTGCTTGCTCGCTAACACTGCACTGTTGCCGGATTCGCTCTGGCATATCGCCTGGTGCCAAATACACCCCGTCTCCGGGCGATACATAACATTGGTGAGCGGTTGCCGAAGCAGCGAGCTGGACCAGTTCCTCATGGGTAAAACGTTGATTCTCCCGTTCCCACTGCCGTTTGCACTCCTGCAATAACCACAGGCCTGAGCGATTCTTCAAGGTTCGCACTTTGCCATTTACCGTGCCCTCATTGGTGAACCCTAGTTGACGACTACGATTATCCAATACAGGAATGTCACGTTCCACGCCCATGAGAGACCAGGTGCCACAGCTAATAAAGGCAAATTCCGAATCTGTCGCAGGAATGGCTGCTAATGCAGATGCTGTATCATGTGAACCTACAGATATCACTTGCATCGGTTCAATCTTCAACTCTGCACACAAGTCATCCGTTAATTGCCCCAGCACCGTGCCTGGCTGTACGAGAGGTGGGAATAACGTCTCAGGGATACCCAGTCGGCCAATCAATTGTTCATTCCATCGAGCATCTCCGGCATGCAATAGTCCGCTTGTACTGGCAATTGTGTACTCGCAGGCCTGCTGACCAGATAGATAATAGTTAAATAAATCCGGCATCAATAACATGCGCACATCTGGCCGCAGACCTTCCGAGTGCTCGCGCACACTTCCAAGCAGTTGAAATACGGTATTTATCTGTTGTGGCAGGACACCGGACATGGAATAAAGCTCTTCTTCATTCACCATGCGCAGGGCTTCTTCCATCCACTTTGCATTACGCGATTCCCGGTAATGGCGGGGGGTGAAGCATAATCTTCCCTCCCCGTCCACTAATCCATAGTCGACTCCCCACGTATCCACAGCGATGGAACGGACCGGTTGGGAGATGCCTTGTATGCCCTTTACAATCCCTTGTTTCAGTTCGTGGAAAAGTCGCAGGAAATCCCAGTACAATCCATCTCCCAGGTGCACAGGATCGTTACTGAATCGATGCACTTCCTCTAACGAGAGCTTACTCCCGTCAAAGGACCCACGGACCACCCGGCCGCTTCCGGCGCCGTAATCGGCAGCAAGCACATGTGTTGCCTGAGTTCCCATCTCTCATGCCTCCTTCGCTTCCGCGACAAGCCGTTTGGATGTTAACGATACAACGGTCCAAAGACGCTGCATGCCCGGTAATCGGCACTTTCCGGTTCACTTGTGCCGAACAGTCCCCAGGCACGTGGACGGAAAATCTCGGATTTCGGTACATTATGCATACTCACTGGGATACGAAGCATGGAGGCCAGTGTTAGCAAATCCCCTCCGATATGTCCATAAGAGATGGAGCCATGGTTCGCGCCCCATTGATTCATTACTTCATAGACCGAAGTAAAAGCCCCTGAGCCCGTCAGAACAGGTGCAAACCAGGTGGAAGGCCAAGTCGGATCTGTCCGCTGATCCAGCGTATCGTGCACATCCTCAGGCAGGTCGACGGTGTAACCTTGAGCCACTTGCAGTACTGGCCCTAGTCCTTTAACCAAATTGAGACGCGTCATCGTAACAGGCATGCCGCCCTTGGTCAGGAAATCAGCCGAATAGCCGCCGCCCCGGAAATATTCCACGGATGCCGGCCGCCATGAGGTGGCTTTCAGGCAGTCCTGAACCTCTTCGTCTGTAGTTTCCCAGAAAGGCTTGAGCACAGGCTCACCCGCTCTTGATTGTTGCCCTGTACCATCCAATGCCGCAGAACCGGAGTTGATCAGATGCAAAATACCGTCCTTTGCGTTTCCTTCCAGCTGGTGCCCTGTCACGCGTTTTACCGAATCCGGGCTCCAATAGGTGCGTACATCTGCGAAGATCTGCGCGGTATGTGTAAGCAGGGAACCAAATAACATCGACACACCATTCAGGCTGTCGTTCTCTGTTGCCACCAGATAAGGCGAGCGTTTGCCATTCCAGTCAAAGGAAGAATTCAGGATGGATTCCAGAAAATCTCCGTTGGGTGAATGATCCGTCCACTGTCGTTGTCCCTGAAATCCGGAGACAATCGCGTGGTGGCCCATAGATTCTTCAGTGAATCCCAGCTCCGCAAGCTTCGGATTGCCAGCCATCAGGTCACGTACGATCTGCGTCATTTTCACAACCGTTTCCCATTCATACTCTTTGCGTTTGCGGTCTGTCTGCAGATGGGCAGGATTGTTGTCCGGTCCTTCACTACAGTTCTCCTTCACCCATGCTAGCGCCAGCTTATACTCCTCAGGATCGTAGATTTCTTCTTCTATACGACGAGTCAGTTCACTCATATCCACATATTCGTTCCGCATGCCCAGATACTCCTGGAAAAAAGAATCGTTCACGATGGAGCCGGCAATACCCATGGATACCGAGCCGATAGACAGATAAGCACGACCCTTCAAGGTTGCAGCGGCAAGACCCGCACGGCTGAAGCGTAGCAATTTCTCACGAACGTCATCAGGAATCGTCGTATCTCCTCCATCCTGCACATCCTCGCCATAGATACCAAAAGCCGGAATCCCCTTCTGTGCATGGGCAGAGAGCACTGCTGCCAGATATACTGCACCCGGACGTTCGGTTCCATTAAAGCCCCAGATAGCTGTAGGAATAGAAGGAGACATATCCATCGTTTCTGTTCCATAACACCAGCATGGTGTAACGGTAATGGTCACGCCCACGTTGGAGCGACTGAATAGTTCCGCTGCTGCCGCTGCCTCGTTCACACCGCCAATACAGGACTCGGCAACGACGCATTCTACCGGCGAACCATCGGGATACCGAAGTTCTGTTGCGAGCAGCTCGGCAACGGACGTCGCCATGCGCATCGTCTGCTCTTCCAATGATTCACGAACACCCTTGCGTCTTCCGTCAATCGTGGGACGAATACCAATCTTGGGAAATGCCTGTTTATAACGATAATCCTGATGTGTCATACTAAAACGTCCTCCTTCAATGGTTTCATAGAATAGGTACGAATTACTTGTGACTTGTCCGTGTGTATTTTGTTGGGGCAAATTAGGGATTCTGTTCCTTCTCTTCACCGATACCCGAGGTAACACACTAGCATTGCATGCCAACGGTCAGTTCTTTTTCTCATTATGAATGCGTTTACAAATAATTAGTTTAATAAACCGCTCTATATTATTGACTCCGTTATGCTGTCCTATTATGGAGTGTGAAGGAAGCGATGTGAGCAAAATGAAGAGCGGTGAGACTGAAATAAATCAACTTTTTTTATGATTAGGGTTATCGGTAACCCTAAGATAGCATGAGCCTATGTTGCTGTCAATCGGCATTATCCTATAGAATGGAAAGACTATGTTGCGGAAAGGTTAGATCCTATTGATTACCATTTATGATATTGCCAAAAAAGCCAACGTCTCCGCCATGACCGTCTCCAAAGTCATTAATCAAACAGGTCGTATTAGCCCGGCGACACGCGAGCGTGTACAACAGGTCATCGAAGAACTTGGTTACATACCCAACTCGAATGCGCGCAGTCTTGTGCTGCAACGGACTCATATGCTGTCACTGCTGATTACGGATATTACGAACCCCTTCTATACAACGCTGGCCCGGGGGGCTGAGGACGCTGCAAATCTGCGTGGTTATCGGCTCTTGTTCAGTAATAGCGACGAGGATTACGACAAGGAGAAAAATTATGTGGAAACCATTCTGTCGACTCGCGTCGATGGTGTGCTATTTGCACCTGCAGGGGACCGCTCGCTGAATCACTTGAAGCAGCTGCAGGAACGTAGCATTCCGTTTGTTATTTTGGACCGTACTGTCCCGGGAATTACATCTGATGTTATCGCTGGGGACAGCCGAGATGGTGCGCTTCAATTGATTCGTTATCTGACGAATCTCGGACATCGCTGCATTGCTCTGGTTAATGGTTCTTCCGAAGTTTCGACTGCGCGGCTGCGAGAAGAAGGATACATGGAGGGACTCCGGGAAGCCCAGCTGCCCTTTGATGAAGGATTAATCCTTCGAACAGGCTACCGGGATTTCAGCGATGAAGTGGGTATCGACAGTTTGCTTGCACATCAGCACAAACCTACAGCCATATTTGCAGCAAACAACATGCTCGCCATTGGCGTCATTCGACTTTTACGTAAACGGGGGCTGCGTGTGCCTGAAGACATCTCGGTCGTCTGTTTTGATGACCTGGATTTGGCTTCTGCCTTTGATCCCTTTCTCACGGTTGCTGCACAGCCTGCCTATGATTTTGGTGCCATCGGCATGCAAATGCTGATTGACCGAATTGAAGGCAAGGCTCCTGAGGAACCACAGACCGTCATTATGCCATCGGAGCTGCGTATTCGCGCTTCGGCCTCTGTACCTTGCGAATAAAAGGAAAATCAGTCGTAGACCAACCCTGACTTGAGAGAAACTGTTTTGTTGAAGCAAATACAAACAGGACGCATCGGAGAATATATCTCTGAATTGCGTCCTGTTTTTTTATGAAATGTACCTCTTATATATATGGATTCTAGCCTTCAGATTGAAGTGCCAGAGCGACTTCTCGAACTAGACCCGGGAACCAATCCATTAATGCTTCGAATGTATATCCCGCCTGCTCTGCTTTGGATGTATCCATTGTCCAGGATTCCGAAATTCCAAAGGGTGACATGTCTTCTTTGATCGTTTCGGTCAATACCTGTGATTGCATGCCTGTTACCGTTTCGATCAGATGCATCATGGCGGAAAGTGTTATCGTCCCTTTGGACGCTGCATTCACAGGTCCAGTAATGGATGAATGTCCAAGCCAAGCGAGAAATCTCGCGGCTTCGGTGGAATTGATAAATCCAATCTCGGCGTTCGGATTGGGCATGCCGATAGGTTTTCCTTTTTGCACATGTTCAATATGAAAATGAAGTCTTCGCGTGTAATCATCAATCCCGAGTACAATTGGTATGCGCATCGCTGCCACCGGGAAATCCGCTTCCTGGAAAAACACAGCTTCCGCTAGACGTTTACCCTCGCCGTAGGAGAAATCTTCGTGGCTTCCGTATTGCACCGGGTAGGTGTATGGATCGAAATCGGCTTCGGTAAATCCAGGTTTGGGCTCTCCATATACCGAGAGCGTTGATGTCAAAATGTATCTTTGGGTACGTCCCGCAAAAGCTTCACAAGCCGACTTCGCGGCATCTGGCGAGTAGCAGATGTTGTCATAGACAATATCCCACATGTCGGTCTGGGCAACCTCGGCAAGAGATTTCGGGTCTTCACGATCCATTTTAATCCGGTTGACCTCAGGCCCAAAGTCTACATCCGTTTTGCCGCGAGTTGCGACTGTGATCTGAGACTTTCCTTCCCGCAGCAAATGATCAACCAGACGTTTGCCGAAGAACCGTGTCCCACCAAGTATAAGTACTTTTTTCATCCGATAAAACCTCCTAACCTGTTCTGGTCATGCGTATCTTATTAAAACCTCCATATGAATGAAGTGCTGTCTGTGCTGTTGCAATTCAGGTATGTTTACCGGGATTTCAAAATATGGAGCATCGTATGTGCTCCCCGCTGGAATTCGTATGATGTTTTCTCTTCAGAAGTAATATATCCGCGTTCTTCCAGTATAGCCTTTAGTTCATCCATGTGCTCATAACGTTTGCCAGACAAGTCTACTGTAGGGAAGATACGCAGCTCCCGCTTGGTTACTCGCAACAGCTCAAGGATCGTCTGTAGATGGAATTCGGCATTCAGGCGATCTGCATACGTAAACAGGAAATGTGCTGACAATGTTAGGTCGAATTGTTCATCGGCAAAAGGTAACTCCGGCAGTACAGAAGCCACATAACGGTCAGGGAAACGTTTCATATCCGCTACACAGTATGTGATTGCACGTCTACGTTCTTCTTTCAAGCCTTGAATAGAACCGAAATCATCCCATCTATATTTGTCTTGTACTTGTTCCATTTGTTTCATCGTATGTTCAATATCCTGAAGTCCCTTCACTTCCAGTTGGCTGATCTCATGTTCATAGGCGATATCCGCTGCCATGGGATCTGCACCCCACTCTCGCGCATGGCTACTGAATGAACAAGCCCCACCCGGACAATCGAGAATGGACTTACCTTTAATCTCTTCTACGGTCAGGTTGAACATCTTCATATATTCCTCGAAGGTTCGCCCGATAAAAATAATCTGTGCCAGCTCCAGGCCGGCTACTCTGCTCTTCTGCTCATCTCTGCTCATCTCGTCTCAGCTCACTATCATTAGGAAAAACAAGACCAATCTGCTGCCGGATCTGATCCATCACCTGCATGGTAACATAGGAACGTTCATACGTGTTCATATCCGATTCCTTTTTGCCCTGCTGAATCAGATTGACAAACTCCTCCACCTCATAATACATCGACGGGTAAATTTGCTCGGCAGTGAGTTTTTCCACCGTACCATCATTGTAGCGTATCTCCGCATGTTCGGGTGAACCAATTTTGTCAATGAGGATGCTGCCGCGTTCGCCCATAATTTCACTTGGAACGTGAGAATTGGAGATTTTGGAGTACGTCACTACCGCTTCCATCTCATCATAATTCAGAATAACACTGCCTTGTCCATCTACCCCTGATTCCAGCATCAATGCCTGGGACTGAACTTGTTTAGGCTCACCAAACAACGTAATCAATGGATAGAGACAATACACACCAAGATCCATTAACGCTCCATTAGCAAGATCGGGTTTGAACGCATTCAGGACGATTCCTTCCTTATACTTGTCGTACCGGGAAGAGTACTGGCAATAGCTCGCCACATATTTACGTACCGGCCCAATTTTATGTAGGTGAGATTGTACCATTTTGAACGAGGGAACAAGGGTCGATTTCATGGCCTCCATGAGCAGAACTCCATGTTCTTGCGCTGTATCAATCATACGACGGACCTCTGCTCCATTGGCGGCCAAAGGCTTCTCGCACAGTACATGTTTGCCGTTTCTCAGAAACAACTCTGCCTGCTCCGCATGAAAGGTATTCGGTGTAGCAATGTACACGGCATCGAGCCCATCACTCGCAGCCATCTCTTCGAGGCTAGTAAATCGAAGTGCAGCGTGATATTGATCTGCAAATGCATTAGCTTTATCTTCAGTTCTTGAGTACACGGCGGTCAATTCGAATCCTTCGACTTGTGCAGCGGCCTCAAGAAGTCTCTCTGTAATCCAGTTGGTACCTACCACTCCAAAACGAACCATTCAATCTACCTCTTTCGTAAATAAATTTCACAATTAAACAGCTTGCCATCCTGTACATTGTAGCCTATATTTCAACCAGATTGAAGGGATGTCCATTTCCAACATATTGATATCTTGCTTTTTTGTTTGAAACTTCGTCGATTCCCATAAATCAGGGGTATAATGAGACTTGAGGTGATTCTTTTGGAAAGTCACAATTCCTATCAATCAGATTCAGTTCCTATAGATGAAAAACAATGGAATGCCATTATCCACAACGATAGCAACTTTGATGGGGAATTCTATTATGGTGTCAAAACAACAGGCATCTTTTGCCGACCTTCCTGCAAGTCGAAAGCACCCAAATATGAGAATGTCTCTATATTTAACAATCCCGAAGAAGCTTTGGCGCGACATTTCCGTCCATGCAAACGGTGCAAACCAACGGGCGAGCGAGTCCCCGATCAGGAATGGATTTCCGTTGTAACAGACTATATTGAACATCATTATGCCGAGCCCCTCACACTAGATATTCTTGCAAATGTGAGTCACGGAAGTCCATATCATCTGCATCGGGTGTTCAAACGGATTACCGGCCTAACTCCGGTGGAGTATATTCAGGAAAAACGAGTCACCGAAGCCCGGAAATTGCTTGAAAGCACCCGGCTTACCGTCACAGATATCGGTCGACAGGTTGGCATAGCCAATCCGGCGTATTTTATTACAGTATTTCGAAAACATACAGGATGCACACCTGCCAATTATCGTGAACAAAGGCGTGATCAATTATGAAGACCAGCTTAGTATACAAAGTACCCAAAACGTTGCTGAACAAAGGAACCGGCTTCCTTAATGGTTATACGCATACGCTGAATCCCTACACAGGCTGCGCTTTTGGCTGTTCCTACTGTTATGTCAGGCAAATGCCCATATCTTTATTTCGCAAAGAGCCATGGGGGAGCTGGGTTGATGTGAAACAGGAAGCCGCCAATGTGTTTGCCAAGGAGCTGAAGCGTGCGAAATCGAAAGGTAAAGTCACTATTTTTATGTCATCCAGTACAGACCCGTATCAGCCCGTTGAATATAAGGAGCAAATCACGCGGTCTTTGCTAGAAGTGATGGCTGAGCATCAACCCGATTTTATATTGGTTCAAACCCGAAGCCCATTGGTGACCCGAGATATCGATCTGCTGAAAAAGTTGGGTGACCGGGTCCGGGTTAGCATGACCGTGGAAACGGATCTGGATGATATCCGCAAGCAGTTCAGTCCTTCAGCTCCGCCAATCGCGGGCAGATTGCGTGCCCTGGAACAACTGCAAGATGCCGGTATCCCCACACAAGCTGCTATTGCGCCAGTATTGCCCAGCAGCGAAAGCTTTGCAGCCATTCTGAGGCCGCTTGTTGATCGTATATGCATTGATGATTACTTTATGGGAGATGGCAGTGAGGGCAAGCGAACCCGGAGACTTGGCATGAAGCCACTTTACGAACAAGTGGGCAAGGAAGATTGGTTCAGTCCTGAGGCATACAAAATGGTAGTCGAGCGAATGAAGGCGCATTTTGAGGAACATGAAATATGGATTAGCCAGGCAGGATTCGAACCCTAATCATGCTTGATATAAATTGAAAATAGCCCTGCTTCCCACGTATCGGGAGTCAGGGCTATACTTCTAACTTAATCGATTATTGATCAAGTGTGTATAATGGAAGATCTGCCGGCAGTGCAGCTGGGCGCTGACATGTGCTATCCATTTTATAAAAAGTCTGCTCATCCGAAGAATCATGGAACGCCCACATCGCTTCAAGCACATGGTAGGCCAGCTCTCCACTTGCTCTATGAGCACGTCCGCTGCCCACGGCATAAGCCATATCTGCAACACCGATGCCACGTGTATTTTCCTGATATCCTGGCAGAAGCGGTACCTCAGTCCATTCCTCATCACCTAGCAAGCGATAACGAACTGGACCACCGAATGTGTTTGGATCAGGAACCTGTAGTGTTCCATGCGTGCCGTATACTTCAATCGGTGGCAACACACTTCCGCCAAATACGTCAAAACTCGTAATCAGCGTGCCGATAGCTCCCTGCTCAAATTGCAACAATCCGGCTACATGCGTCGGAATTTCAACAGGGATGCTCTGACCCCGCTTTTTCTCACTCGTGATCGTCCGCTGTTCCATCGCTTTGCCCGTCATGCCAGCAATGGACTTGATTGGTCCCAGCAATTGTACGAGCGCAGTCAGGTAATAGGGCCCCATATCAAACATCGGCCCGCCACCGGCTGCATAGTAGAACTCCGGATCTGGATGCCAATGCTCATGCCCACGGCTCATCATGAATGCGGTAGCGGCCACAGGTTTGCCAATGACACCATCCTCTACCACTTTGAGTGCCGTCTGAATGCCTGAACCAAAGAACGTCTCTGGCGCACAGCCTACCAGCAGCCCTTTGCGCTTAGCCGTTTCCAGGACCGCCTGACCCTCTTCACGTGTGACTGCGAGTGGTTTTTCCACGTAGACATGTTTGCCTGCTTCGAGCGCTCTCAAGCATACATCCGCATGAACGGCAGGGATTGTCAGATTGATAATCAAGTCGATCTCAGGGTCTGCCAAAATTTCATCTACCGTGTATACGTTAGGAACATGATAAGCAGCCGCCTGCTCCTCTGCCCTGTTCCGATCTAGATCTGCAACCGCTACAAGATCAAGCACCTCAAATCGGTGACAGTTCTCCATATAAATACCACTGATTTTACCGCAGCCAATAATGCCTACTTTCATTGTTTTCATGCGTGGACTCCCTTCGTGTTCCCAATTGATATAGCGCTTCCAAAACAACTTAAGACCGCTATTATGTGGGTCAATATATTTATCTCAACGGATATGAATTAGGTTTAAATTAAATTAGTGATTTTGGTTATCAGCCATACCTGTGTAAACTTCAGCCACTGCGTCCTTGCGGCTTTGCGCAAGTGCTTTGCCTGCGGCAGTCCATTTGAAACCACTACGCATCATCTCAGTAACTTGTTTCATCTCCACGATATCTGCATGGTGTCCGAGCGAGTTGTAGAACACGCGGCCTGCACCCCAGCGTTTGGTCCAAACGACTGGCATATCTACTGGGCCATTCGCTGCATGCGGACCGTTAACAATTGGGAAGCGTGTCGTTGCCAGCACTTCCACAGCAGGGTCCACGTGCAGGTAATACTGTTCACTTTTCACCTGGAAATCTTCAATATGATCCAATAGCGGACTGGAACCACGTTTCAAGTTTACCGTGTACTCTACGCCGTCGTTCCCTGGATGCGCAACCCACTGCCCACCCGTCATGAACTGCCAGTCGACGTTGTTACGGAACGCATCACACATCCCGCCGTGAAGACCCGCAAGACCCACGCCGCTCTGAACAGCCGCAGATACGTTATTGACCAGTTCCTGTTCAATCTGTCCCATTGTCCACAGCGGAACGATCAGATCCAGACCCAGCAGTTTCTCTGCATCCGCATAAGCTTCCAGTGTATCAGAGACTTCAACCTCGAATTGTTCTTCCTTCAAAATGCGTTCAAAAATCGCTGCTACCTGCTCTGGTTCATGTCCATCCCAGCCGCCCCATACGATTAGTGCTTTGCTCATCACCCATCACTCGCTTTCCGGAAGTTAAGTTATTGTCATTCTCTATCGGACCTTATGCAAACTCAAGACCTCTCCGAGGCCAACATCCTAGCTTAAATCTAGCTTATTTATTTCAAATGAGTGCCAACATGATGTCCACTTCACAATTCAGTGGTTTAATGCTTACATTTCTTCTAGCGACACCCAGCGACGCTCTGTAACGGAACGTTCAACAGCTTCTAATACCGCTTGACAGGCAACCCCATCGTGGAAACTTGGTTCAGGCTGCCGTCCTTCGGAGATCGCGGTCACCAGTTCCAGCATTTCATGTGTGAACGTGTGCTCGAATCCAATCGTATGTCCCGCAGGCCACCACGCCTCAGCATATTTGTGTGCCGGATCAGTCGCCAGAACACGGCGGAAGCCCTGCACATCTTCATCGTCCTTCGTAAAATACACTTCCAGTTCATTCATCCGTTCAAAATCAAACCGAACGCTGCCCAGACTGCCGTTGATCTCAAAGGAGTTGGTACTGCGATGACCTGCTGCAAAGCGTGTAGCCTCGAAGCTTCCGAGCGCACCATCTGCAAAGCGTGCCAGGAACAACGTGGCATCATCTACCGTTACTTCGCCCTTCGGAGCATCTGCGTTCGAACTGCCTTTGGCACTAAGTCCGGTCATTTCCGAAGCCAGCGGCCGCTCTTTAATGAACGTTTCGCTCATCCCGATTACTTCCTTGAATTCACCCACCAGGAAACGTGCAAGATCAATTAGGTGTGCGCCGAGATCGCCATGTGAGCCGGAACCGGCTACTTCCTTTTGCAGACGCCATACCAGCGGGAACGAAGGGTCCATGATCCAATCCTGAAGGAAAAACGCACGGAAATGATAGATTTTGCCTAGGCGTCCGCTTTGCACCAACTCTTTAGCCAGCTGCACCGCTGGAGAGAAACGGTAGTTGAATCCGACCATGTGCGCAACTCCTGCTTCTTCAGCAGCCTGGAGCATTTCACGCGAATCAGCTAGCGACAAAGCCAGCGGCTTTTCACAGAACAGATGTTTACCCTGACGAGCGGCTTCCAGTGCGATTTCCTTATGGGCATCACTTGGAGCGTTAATATCGATCAGATCGATATCATCACGCCGCACCAGCTCGCGCCAGTCCGTTATACTTTCAGACCAGCCGAACTGACTGGCAGCCTCCTGAACTCCCTGCTCGTTCCGTCCACAGATTACAGACATCTCCGGCTGCAGCGGGGCAGACGGGAAAAACATCGGCAGACTGCGATAAGCGTTGCTGTGGGCTTTCCCCATAAATTTGTATCCAACCATTCCGACACGAAGACGCTTTGACATGGTCACTTCCTCCTTTGGAATATAACTAGCAATGTATTAATTACGGATTGAAGAGGCACGGATGATCAGCTCTGTAGGCAACAACTGCCTTGCTGTTTCTGAGGGAACTTCGGAATTCACTGTTGAAGCTGTTGCTCCCAGTGATCCATGAATAAGTTTGGATGCGGCCAGTTCTCCCATTTCATAAAAGGGAACCCTGACGCTGCTCAGCGGCGGAACCGCCATCTCGGCCGCATCGGAGTCATCATAACCTACAAACGCAGGGAAATCCTGAACCTTGATCCCACGCTCACGCAAACCATGCATAACACCGATTGCCATCCGGTCATTCGCAGCAAATACAGCGTCAATCTCGTTAAGCCGGGCTGCAATGGTGGCAGCTGCCTCCACCCCGCTTCGTCTACCATAGTTCCCCTCCAGCAACAGACTGGAATCCATATTCATTCCGGCCTCATTCAGTCCGATTTGAACGCCCTGAAGCCGCTCCTGACTGTTGGAATAACTATCCGGACCATTAAGAAAGGCGATATTCCGGTAGCCCTGATCGGTAAGGTGACGGATTGCCAGCCTGCTGCCCTCCACATGGTCGGCATCCACTTCCATGAATGATTCACCTGCAAAGTGCTGGCTCATAATGCAAAAGGGGTGTCCTTCCTGCTGAAGCCTCTGCATGGCTGCCAGTTCCCCATGATCATCTCGTGCGCCGAGAATAATGCAAGCATCCACTTTCTGACGGCGGAACAGATCCGTATAATTCATCACTTCACCCGGTGTCCTGAACATGACCAGCAGGTCCATGCCGTTGTCCCTGGCTTTGCTCCCAATGCCACTCAGCATTTCCGAGAAGAAATACGCCGAGAACAAGTGTGCTTTCGGGACGTAGGGCAACACCACGCCAAGGTTACCGCTTTTACTTCTCGCAAAGCTGCGGGCCAGTGCGCTGGGGACGTAACCCAACTGCTCGGAAGCTTCAATAACCTTACGGCGGGTTTCCTCTTTAATAGGACCAACGCCATTAAGAACTCGGGATACTGTAGCTTCCGAAACACCGGCAAGATCAGCCACTTCTTTACGGGATGCCATGGATCTCACCTCCTTCATGTTTCCTGAACACCTGCCAAACCGATGCAGTGTATCAAATAATTATGTACGCGCGTACATCTTCTCATGTGTTGTAACCGTTGTCAATGCTTTTAACACAAAAAAAGATGAGGATTTGTGTAAACAAATTCCCCACCTCTTGCTTACTATATTCTCTTGTAACTTGTCCTATATAACCTTCTTCTTCACTCGCTTTCACACGGATTCATGTTGGGGCAGACCAACTACAGTGCAGACCTATATCAGGTCGTCACACCGTTACCAACAGATGATTGACTGAACTCAGCCTGTTCCATAATAGTGACGTGACTTTGAATGCGATCTGAAGGCTCAGGTGTAGATTGAAGCTGCCGCACTTTGTGCAAAACTTCCTTATTCGGAAGGAAATGCTGAGAACGGATGAAACGAATCGTTTTGGTTTTGGCACGCATGACAATGGAATCGGTCTCTGCCCGATCATCTGCGAGGTAACGCACTCCCCCAAGAATCTCACCAGGGGTAACACCAGTTGCTGCAAAAATAACATCTTCCGTGCCGATCATATCCTGCATCGTTAATACTTTGTAAGGATTGTCGATCCCCATTTGCAAGCAGCGCTGGAACTCGTCTGCGTTCGCAGGCATCAGGCGACCTTGAATCTCGCCTCCCAGGCAGGACAAGGCAGCTGCAGCAAGCACACCTTCTGGTGCCCCGCCTGATCCGACATACAGATCAATACCTGCCTCTGGGAACGCAGGTGCCATCGCGCCTGCAACATCACCATCGCTTAGGAACTTGATCCGCACACCAACCTTGCGCAATGTCTTGATTATGCTTTCATGGCGAACACGGTCCAGAATCATGACAGTTAGATCTGAGATGTTTTTGTTCAATGCTTCAGCGGCTTTCTCCAATGTCACCTCAACCGGATCTTCGATACTGACCTTGCCCACCAGAGCAGGCCCTACAGCCAGCTTCTCCATGTACATATCCGGTGCGTGGAGCAGGTTGCCTTTTCCCGCCACTGCAATAACCGATAAAGCGTTGTTCAGGCCCTTGGCTACGATCTCTGTACCTTCCAAAGGATCTACAGCCACATCAACCTCGGGGCCCTCAGCGTTGCCGACTTCCTCGCCGATATACAACATGGGTGCTTCATCCATTTCTCCTTCACCGATTACCACCGTGCCGCGAATAGACACGGAATCGAACATGGCGCGCATAGCCAAAGTAGCCGCCTCATCTGCACTATTCTTGTCGCCCCGCCCCATCCAAGGTGCTGAAGCTAACGCAGCCAATTCTGTTACTCGGACAATTTCCAACGCCAGTTCGCGTTCCATTTTTCCCACTTCCTTTCCAGTTTCCAAAAGCATACATTGAAAGCGGTACTAAATCCATCGCAAATCCATATGAAATTGATCTAAAACGGGAGTAATAACCCGATTTTGAGAAATCACCCCATTCTGTCCCTCATCGATAAATGAACACATTTACACAGCTTTGAACATGCCATTTTACGAGTCTTATCCACCGGATTATATCTGGTTTGAAGCAGTATATTTCATCTTATATTTTTCGATATTCTATATTCATTGCATTGAGTGTTTCTCAGGAATAAATCAGAGTTAAAATTTCGTATAACAATGGTTTATGAACATATAAGTTGCAATTATAGAGAGGAATCTCATCCGTTCTCAAGTTCTTCGAAAACGATTTATAATAAGACCCCTACAACCGTCCTGTACTCTTAAAGGAACAATATTGAAGACCATTTAAAAGAGGTTTTTTATTCAAAGATTTGAACTGGAAATTCACCTAAATCCAGCTGTATCCGCCCCTTAAACATGGTTAGCAATATAGATACAGCTTATGGAGGTCATCGAAAATAATAAGTTTACATAATAATTATTACGTTTTTGAAAATTCGATTATTTTTATTTCCCCTCAAAAGGTCTATTTTTTCCTCAGCTTTGTGTCACATAAATAAGATCTGACTCTTTGCTCAAACTATGTAGGTTAGCAGGTTTCTGCCTCAGCCCCCAACATGGCAAGTGCAATTTTCAGAAAATCCTCTTTTTGAATCTGCAAATGACCATATCTAAAATGATATCCCCAACGTGTCTGTCCCCGAGTAAGGATCAGTTGGTCCAGCAGATCAGTGATCTTCACCTGCTGACAAGAATAATACTGAACATTCCTCCGATACGGTACAAAGGAATCTGACACATGGTACGTGTATACCTGATCGTCTATTATGCGCCCTATGGCGGTGAATGCTTGAAGTACCTTGCCTCCTTGCATGCTTGTTCGCGGCGAATAATAGATCAGCCAGTCTCCTGCATTCATTTTGCGCAGAGAAGCTACCTTGCCGTGACAGAGCTGGGCGAAGCCCCCTTCCACCCCTTTTTCCACATGTGATGCAGACACAACGCCGATCCAGTATCGGTTTCCTTTTTCAGATTCAGCCTCAACTTCTAACTGAGAAGCCAGGAGTTCACTCGTATGAATCTGCATAATTCCTTTGCTGGTAGCCATCAAATCATGCTTTTCCTTTTCCTGTTCATTCATCTCTGCACCTGTTCTTCCCATGCCTTCTTCAGACGCTCAAGCTGCAAGAAATGATGACGATAATGCATTTCGACCAATGCAAACCATTCCTCTGCATTCAAACCACCGAAGCTTGGATGTGCCAACGTACATTCCTGTGTTGTTTCATCCAACAGCACTTCCATTCTCCGCATTTCATCCCTTACCTCATTAAATCCTTGAATTATTGATTCTCTTCCATCCGGTTGTAGTGGAGTATACTCAGGAGAAGCAGGAACGTGGATACGTATCGGAGGAAAACTTGCTTGCGCAAAAACAGCTTCACCTGTTTCTGTTTTGCCCTGGTTTCTCTTCTTGCCCGAGTCCTCGTCTGCGCTTATACAAAGTTGAACATTGGCTAAATGCATTTTCATCGCAGACTGAATTAAATGCTGGTACATCTGGCCTATCGACCACTCAATCTCACTGGGTTTGTAGCTTAACTGAGCATCGCTCATCAGATCCAGTTCCTGCAAATAACGTTCCAGCGTCAGTTCAAAATCACGTCGAATCTCTTCGTTGTTCCTTGTTATTGTCGTTTCCATACAAATACACAACTCCTTCAATCGGTTATAAACCGATCATACACAAACACTACTGACAGCGTTATGTCAGTAGTGTTTAAGGAGATTGCTTGCTTCCTCGCGAATTCGAATTCTTAATGATTCGGGCTCCAAGACCAGAGCCGAGGCTCCCCATCCAAGTATCCAATGCAATACGTCTTCTGGATGCCTTACACGAAAATCTGCGTATAATCCATCTGTTTGCAGTTCCGCTTTCTCCATGTAGTAATTATTCGCTTCAATCACTCTATCTGCAATTCGACCATGAAACCATACACGGACATGAACATCACGGTTGTCAGGTGGTGAGTAGCTATGAATATTAAAACCTGGAGGAAGATCGAATGGGTCTGTGCTAATCACCAGATCACTCATGCGGGATATACGAAAATGACGAATCTCCTGTCGCAAATCACATCGGGCAATCAGCATCCATGAGCCTTGCATCCAAAGCATCCCGTAAGGGGACGACATACGAACGGTCTTTTGTACGGTTTCATTAACCGTTCCAGGCTTATGGTAATGAAACCGGATTTTGAGTTTATGCTGCATTGCCTTTCGGATGATTCCCATATGTTCGATCTCTCGCTCGCGTGTATCACTGTCCGGTGAACGAAGTAAACGGATACCCTGTTGTATCTGTCCCACCTCTTCCCGAAGAGGCACGGGCAGGATTGCTTCAATTTTGGAACGGGACGTAAGGGATGTACTCTTGTAGTAGTTATCGAAGCGCTGTTCAACAAAATCAAGTCCGATAAGAAGTGTTACCGCTTCTTCAGCTGTGAAGCTGATCGGAGGCAAAAAGTATCCTTCCATAAGTGAATATCCTACTCCGGGTTCTCCCACCACAGGAACTCCTGCCTCACATAACGCCTGAATGTCTCTGTATATGGTTCGGACACTTGTTTCAAACAAGAGGGCTAAATCTTCCGCACGTTGAACCTTCCCCCGCTGCAGCTCAAGTACGATAGCCAGCATACGATCCGATTTGTTCAAGAACACACCTCCTTGTGTGTAATACTAATTACACTCATCTTCATTGGACATCTATTATAAGTAACATATGGACAATTGAAAAGCATACTGATTAACAAGTCTTCATTATGGCCGCGTCGACCCATTTTCGTAAGGTGTTTCATTAAACCACAAAGACCAACCCGCAGAGTATAGGTTGGTCTATAAAAACTTTTATGATATTGAAATTCAGAGAAAGCTCGGACCTCACTACTTCCAGGATCATTGGGTAGAACCCCTCCTATCGTGCTCATCAATCACCTTGTTTACCGCTCGTAGTATTCCTCCACAATATCCGTATTGGAAGCCGCCTTCTTCCACAAAAGCCTGCTGAATTGGATGCAACTTCCCTTCCTCTTCACCATGTAACCCTTCAATTGTTGTTATTTCACTGCCAACACATTGATAAGACATAACGAGACAGGAAACCTTCGTAATAATCATCCTTATCTATCGTCCGTTAGAGATAGTTAGCAAGCAATATAGATACAGCTTATGAGTTAATCCAAAATAATAAGCTTACATAATAATTGTTACGTTATTTTAAGTTCATTTTTTTGATGTTTTCTTTTAAAAGGTCGATTTTCTCCCCATCTTTATTCACCACATAAATATGGTCTGGTTTTTTGTCCAAACTTTTACCGCTAATCATCAATTGGTGCCCGCCTTCTATGTTGTATTTTCGAATATATAATCCCGATCCTTCATCTTCATAAGGGTACGCTGCAAAATCATTCCATGTCAGGCTGTCTCCTTTCTCTGCGAGAGTATTTAGTTTTTTTAAGGGAATGGATGTACTCGCCCCCCCCTGATCATTATTTGCCTGACATCCTGAACAAAATGCAACCAAAAGCAACAATACTAAACTGAGTTTTCTAGGAATAAGTTTTGTCATTATTCTTCCTCCTTAAATCTTTATGTGGAATAATTTGTAATAAATATCTTGCTTTTATCACTATTGTACCATAACATAATTACCTTATATTACATTTTTTAGAATTTATTCGAGAGGGGGTTCTCTATTCATAAGCACAGTTGAGTTAAACACATTTCACATCGCATTTGGAATCAAAATATTTAATAAATTTCAGGAGGGGACGTAACAATGAAAAAATTAGTTTCATCTTTATTTGCAATGATCTTGTTATTCACACTAGCGTTACCTGTATTAGCTGAATCAAACAGTTCCAAAAAGGATACTTCTCCCGCAGCTGAAACTCAAACATGGTTGAATTGGTTTGACAAACTCACTAAAGAAGATCAATTAAAAGTAAGTTACAAACCAGCTGAATTAATATCTTTTAACGAGAATGCTCTCCTATCGTTACCTAATGTAGACCCATTAGCTTCTTTCGCTCCAGATACTAAAGAATGGTTGAACTGGTTTAACAGTTTAACAGAAGAAGAACAATTACAGGTGAATTATAGACCTGCTGAATTCGCCTTATTGAATAAAACAGAAGTCACTGTTCATGAAACCCAATACAACAACCAGACTATTGATTCTAAAACAAACTCAAATGATCAATTAACTCTTCAAGCTCTTGAAACAATGCCTACTGGTGGATATGAACACCCTTATTCTTCAAGTGCATGGGAAAATTTGACGGATAAAGCTAATTGCTATGCATACATGTTGAATACATCCACATATTCTGGACATAAATTACAACCAGGTGAACTGGCCGGAAAAGTTTTTACAAGTTTAACTTCTTCGAGCATCATTAGTGCCTCTAAGCTTGACATGCCATATTTAAATAAATCCCTACGAACTTCTACATATAGTGAAGTTCCTGGATACAGAGAGTACAAGGTAGCACTTGTTATTGCACCAAATTATGATTATCATTGGTACAGACAGGATGCTGATGGTGGGTGGTCACATAAGCGTGGGCTAACTGCTATTGATTTTAGAGATGCCAGTGGTAATTCGATTCGTAATCCACAAACAGCTGATCGTAATTATGGAAATGGTCTGAATTATTCGACTTGGGGCGGATGGTACATTATCAAATATTAATCGTTAGAAATAAAGACCGAGCGAAGCGGAGATATGCCCTCCAGCGCCCGGTCTTCTTTAATTCCGTAGTTCAATCACAGGTCAATTACTTTCTTCTCTTCCGTTGTTAAAATGGATGATGATAAACAGGTTTCTCCTGCGGTACGAACTGCACGAAGAATCCCTCCATATCCAGTGCAGCGGCACAGATTACCGCATAATCCCGTTTCGATCTGTTCCTGACTTGGCTGCGGATTGCGGTCCAAGAGAGCCTTGGTGGAAATCACCATCCCGGGTGTACAATACCCGCATTGGAAGCCGCCTTCTTCCACAAAAGCCTGCTGAATTGGGTGCAACTTCCCTTCCTCTTCACCATACAACCCTTCTATTGTTGTTATCTCGCTTCCAACACATTGATAAGCCATAACGAGACAGGAATTGACCGGCTCTCCATCCATCAGTACCATACATGCACCGCAACGACCAACCTCGCAGGAAACTTTCGTTCCGGTCAGATTCAGTTGCGTCCGTAGTACATCCACAAGACGGGTTGTCTGGGAAATGTGCAATTGTTTCTCCTCGCCATTCACAACGGCTGTCCAGAAATTGCTCAAAGGTTCAGTCATGATGAACCCACTCCTTTCTGAAGCGAGACGCACAGTGGTTTGATCAGTTGATCGCGCGGAATCGGCAAACGATTAACCCACACCCCTGTAGCCTGGTGAATCGCAGCGGTGATGGCCGGAGCAAGCGCCACCGAACCAATCTCGCCAATCCCCCGTGGTCCAAACGGATCGCCCTCTGGCAGATCTTCAATTGCCTCCACCTCCAGGTTGGTGTGAATGTCGCGAATCGTCGGAATCAGGTAGGTGTCCAAATTGGTTGTCATATAGCGACTGTCTTGCATCACAGCATCCTCGGTCAATGTAAAACCCAGAGCCATTACACTTCCGCCTTCGATCTGCCCGATGAATCCCATTGGATTGATGACAGGGCCAGCAGCAACCACATGCCTCGTATCCAGCAATTTGGCTTCTCCGGTTAGCGTGTTTACCTCCACTTCTGCCGCTACTGCCGCATACGTATATAGATAATGCCCACCCACAACATTGTCCGGCGTGGTCGGATATTCAAATTGAGTATCAAAAATCCATTCTTCCTCTTTTCCATGCTTCGCCAGATCAACGTAAGAAACAACAACTCTGGAATTCATCGCCGGTTCATTCGCTGTAACTTCTGGAGAAAGCTGTCCCTTGTGCCATACTCCCTCAATTCCAGTAATCAGTTCAGCAGCCGGAATTCCTGACAAAGCAGAGGCTACTGACAAGATTTTGGAGCGGAATGGTGTCTGTAATCGCTGAAGAGCCATCCAGGCCATCGTCGTTGAACGCGAAGCGGTGCTTGAACCACTGTGTGGCACTCGATCCGTATCCCCAATGATTATGCTTAGATCGGATGTTGAGCAGTAGAACAGATCGCAGAGCATCATTTCAAGCGTAGCAATAAGTCCCTGACCGAATTCTTCGTAGCTGAATGCCACTTCAATCTTACCTTCGGCATTCAGAGATAGACGCCCGCCCGCCGGATCGGGAATGCCATAACCAAGCCCTGCTCCGTGCATCGCGATGGCTGCACCCACTCCACGTTTAATCCAGGGAGGCAGAGCAATATCTGTTGGGGGATGCTGATGCTTTTGCCATAACTCCGAACGATCCAGCGCCTCCCATACTTGCGACAGACCATCCGTGACCAGAATCCGTTGATTTAGTGGCCCTGGATCGGTCTTTTCCCTCATGTTGCGTCTCCGAAACTCCCAGGGGTCTATATCCATAATCTCGGCGAGTCGATCCATCTGACCCTCCATTGCAAAGATCGCCTGATTTCCGCCAAATCCGCGAAACTCTCCCGACACCCCATTATTCGTATATACCGAGACACCCTCCACATCTACATGGGGAATAGAATAAGGTCCGAGACAGTGTTCCGTGCAAAAATTCAGGACGGGTGCCCCCAGCGTGGCATATGCTCCGGTGTCTGCGGTAATGCGGACTCGGTGAGCCTGGATCATGCCTTCACGGCTGATTCCGGTCTGCATTTCAATTTTCATCGGATGACGCTTTAATCCTGCACGTACGGATTCTTTGCGTGAATTGTGCATTTTCACAGGACGTCCGGACCTTAAAGCAAGCAGTGCCCCATAAGGCTGTACATTCAGCTCATCTTTCCCGCCAAAAGAACCGCCTATCGGAGACGAGACCACCCGAATATCTTCTTCGGAACAGCCAATGATTCGGGCAAGCTGCATCCTGTCCTTGTAACCATGCTGTGTCGCCGCGTAGACATGGAGTCTCCCACTTTCATCAGGAACAAATAACCCGCCTTCCGTCTCCATATAGGCATGCATCTGGCGAGGGGTATAATACGTCTCACTCACAATATGTTCGCATGCAGCAAAGCCCTCATCTACATTGCCTCGTTTGATTTCGGTACGGTGCAGCACATTGCCGGGACCATGTTCATGGAGCTCAGGTGCACCGGGTGCCAGTGCAGCCTCTGGGCTGTCCAGCGGAGTCCATTCTTCATACTCAACCCGGATGGCATCCAGAGCGAGCGCTGCACGTTCCGGGGAGTCCGCAGCAACTGCGGCAATGGCATCACCGACATAACGAACGACATGCTCGCAAAATACAGGCTGATCCGGAGTTGCAATGCCAAACAGGTTCAAACCGGGCACATCTTTCGAGGTGAGTACGGCAAATACACCCTCTATAGCCTCCGCTTCGGTTATATCGATAGACAATATGCGGGCATAGGGGTATGAGCTTCGAAGGACCCTTCCATGGATCATATCGGGCAGCGTCATGTCTGTCAGATATTGAAGCTGTCCTGTTACTTTGCCTACCCCATCTGGCCGCAGATGCCAGCGTTTCCCACTATTATCCCGATTCAACAGCATGATTTTCTCTCCCCTTTCTCCCCTCAGAAGCTGTTGGGCTTACGCTTTGCTTCTCCAAAATGGTTTTCTTCTATGAGTGAAGTGCTTCCCAGAGTCCGGCTCCGAGCATATTACCTGCCGTTTGCTTACGGTACTGTTCTGTAGCAAATGCATCGCTATAAGTCACGAATTCCGAAGCTGCCGAGGCAGCTAGCGATAAAGCTTGCATAACAGAAGCCTCCACGCCAAGAAGCAACTTTTCCGACTCCGTAAGTCGCATGGCCATGCCTGAACCTCCACCTGCAGCGATCGCTATTTTATTCCAGCGGCCATCTGCATCCACTTCTCCGTGAAATGCAATCGTCACCAGCGATGCTGTAAAGGTCTCCCGCCGACCCAGCTTGCGGTAAAATGAAATTTCACGCGTCGCAGATGCCCGCTCGCTGGTGACATCAGGGAAAGGCGTATGTTTCATCGGAATATGAATGGATATTAACACATCATTCGGATTGCGACTGCCGTCACGACCACCGTTCAGCCAAGACGAAAAACTTCGCATCTCCATGCCGTTGTTCGTCATCCAGTACAGCTGTGCATCGTAGACAAGGAGTGCAGGGATCGAGTCACCAACTCCCGATACAATGTTTCCGCCAATTGTCGCCACATTCCGGATAGAAGGAGCAGCGATAGCATTCATTGCAGACTGTAATAAGGGCAGCTGTTGCAGATGAACGTCTGTGGCACAATGACTTAATCGCGTCAGTGCTCCAATGACCAGCTCATCTCCACCCACATATACGCCGCTTGCACCTGGAATACGGGCAAGGCTAATCATATGCTCAGGTACAGGAACAAGGCCGCCCTCCCACTGAGTACGCAATAATGTGGCCCCTGCTGCAAAACAATACTTCCCGGACAGTTCACTCTTTAAAGCTTGAAGCTCATCTAGATTAACGGGCTGCCAAACCGTTGGTTGCGCTCCAGACCCATATGCAGACATAACCATCCTTCCATCTCCCTTCTCTACCTGGAATCTGTCTTCGGGACGTTGGATATGAACGAATGATCCAAATAATTCTTCAAATCATATGGGACTGCAACAATAAGGTCAATTATCTTCACATCATTTTGGATAAATGTATAAATAGACTCTTTGATTTGTGCCTGATGCATTATTAACTCTCAAAAGCTAACACAAGCCATTTCATAACCAATTAGATCAAAACAATAAAGAGGCCAACCAGATGGTCTGGCTGACCTCATTACTGCGAGAAATAATACACAAGGAATCGCTCCTTCTGCCTCGATTTTCATTCATCTTATGCCATTCACATAATCCAAAATACGTTCCAGCTCTGGTTCGGTATCCGCATCCCAAAAGCTAAATTCAGACAACGATACATGCGTGCCTGCATATTTGGCATTGCGCATGATTTTTCGCGCCCCCTCATCTCCGCTAAGCGACAAAAGAGGCCCCAGCATATGCTCACGAAAGGCGACCGGAGGCTTGCCTCCACTGCCATCCGTAGCTGCTGCATAATCACACAGTTTGTTGACGGCTAACGCCTCAGCAACCCTGTTAATATCTTGTGCCTGCAATAGCGGTTGATCCGCCAAAATCATCATCACACCTTCTGGCTTGTATGCTATAGCAGACAGAATGCCACAGTGAAGGGACATGGCGATACCGTATACATAATCGGTACAGATTGCAATCTGAAGCCTCATCGTCGTATCTGGAGTACAACCATATGATGCTGCATTGAGCCACATGGAGGGGATCCACGCTAATGAATCCTCGGGTTTGACCACACAGATAACTTTCTCCAAATCGGATTTCAAGGCAGCTTCCAATGTCCATGCGGCCAAACATCTTCCATCAGGCATGACGATAGACAGTTTATCCCGCCCCATTCGGCTGCTCTTACCTGCCGCTAGCACGATGCCCGTCAGTCGCATGTGCAATCCCCCTCTGTACGTTGCGATGCTCTGCGGCAACAGCTGCTCGTTTACAGGCAATAAGTTCTGCTGCGATGCTGATTGCGATCTCTTCCGGTCCATCGGCACCAATGGTCAAGCCGACGGGTGAATGCAACTGTTTTAGTGGAGGGAGATCGTTCAGCAAACGTGCTGTTCGCGTTCTGGAGCCCATAATACCAAGGTATGCATAATTCCGATCCTCAAGTAATTCAAGAAACTCCCGTTCTCTCGGAAATTGATGACTCATCAATACGATATAATCCCCGCTTTGGATATCCAGTACAGGTATGATCTCACTTGGGAAACCGCGAACAAACTCAACACCCGGAAAGCGTTCAGCGGTGCAAAAGGTTTCTCGCCAATCTGCTACAACCACACGAAATCCTGCCGATTTGCCCAGACGGGCGACCGGGATTACATCATTTCCGGCTCCAATGATAATCAGACGGGGTTTGGGCACATATTTTGCGGAGATCTGTAAAGGGATATCCCACTTCTCCACCTCAGTCAATCCATCCCTCTGAAGATCACTCTCTCCAGAATTAGATGTGAGATCATCAGCTTCAGACGAATGAATAACGACCAATGATAGTCGCGGTGTCTCCTCTGTAATCAATGTGTTTATTGGATTTAGAGAAGCTCCCTTGACAGCTGGAGAAGAGTATAATGATGTCTGCCTTTCTGCACCCTCAGCGAGCTGAATCACATAATGAATCCGGGTGTATTGATCGTAGAATGAACGGGTTAGCTCCACAGCTGATCCAGATTGAAAATACGCATGCATATGGGACATGATCGACCTGAGTTCACCACATACCGGCTCTAGCAGCACTATAATTAACCCGCCGCAGCCAATCGTTTCTCCCCAGGACATATCATCTTCGGGACGCATATCATACTCCACGAATTCCAACTGCTGTGTATGCAGCACACGGTCCACCCTGGCCTGCAGATCACTCTCCAGACAACCTGGACTGATACTGCCATACACCACACCTTCTTCGGTCAAAAGCATAGAGACTCCTTGCTTACGGTAAGCATGACCTTCTACCTTAACCGCTGTTGCGAGAACACAGCGCGGTTCCCGCCCTGCAATTGCACACAGATCATGCATTTCCATCGCGTCTCCATCCTTTCAGGGATTTGAATCCGAATCCGAAGAAGTGATTCTGGACCTTCCTAGCGTATATTGAATGTCCAACTTTTGCTCAGATAGTTCATTGGGTGAGTTTCATACGGCTGCGTTCGATTAGATGCGTTTCATCAATCTTGCAATACTTTTATCCGATTCACGAAGCACAATGCCACGATCAATCGTTTGAATCTTCCGGTTTTGGAGCACGATGCTTCCATCAATAATAACGGTGTCTACACAGCTGCGAGTTGCGGAATAGACTACACGGGAATACACATCAGTCTCATAGGAAGGGTACGTATGAAAATCATCCAGATCCAGCAGCAATATATCTGCTTTTTTACCCACTTCCAGACTGCCGATTTCCTTGGACATTCCGAGCACTTCTGCTCCACCCATCGTCGCCATACGAAGCACCGTACGGGCGTCCATCACTGTTGGACCGTGAGGCACCTTTTGAATGAGCGCGGTCAGGCGCATTTCCTGGAAAATATCCAGATTGTTGTTGCACGGCGCACCATCGGCACCAATCCCTACCGCAATCTGGCGATTCAGCAGATCAGGAATATCCGCTATACCTGAGGACAGTTTCATATTCGATCCAGGGCAGTGGGTGACTTTTACCCCGCGTTTGCGAATAATCTCCTTCTCTTCCTCACTCAGCCACACACAGTGGGCAAGCACCAGTCTTGGGGTAGCTAGACCGATATGATCCAGATAGACAATGTTGCGCATGCCACGCTCGTGTTCTACCAGTTCGATCTCGCCACGATTTTCGGAGGCATGGGTGTGCACTTTCACATGGTACTTATTCGACAGGTCACGCACCTCAACCAATAATTCTTCGGTGCACGAGACGACGAAGCGTGGACAAAACGCATACTGAATACGGCCACCGCCGAATCCATTCCATTTCTCCAGCAAATCGACACTTTGTTGCAGCGAGGTAGCCGTATTTTCACGCAGCGGTTCAGGAACTTCATCCCCGTGATCCATCATCACTTTACCGGAAATCACCCGAATGCCGCTCTGTGCCATCGCCTGAAAAGCCGAATCGGTATGATGCACGGTCTCCATATCCAAAATGGTTGTTGTCCCGCTGGAAATCAATTCGCCCAAGCCGAGCATCGCCGAGTAATAGACAGACTCTTCATCATGCGCTGCCTCAAGCGGCCAGATGCGTTGGCGAAGCCAATCCATCAGCTCCAGATCGTCCGCACGTCCACGGAACAAGGTCTGACATAGATGAATATGCGTTTGGATAAAACCTGGAAGCAGCACTTTGCCTCGAGCATCAATGACCTGATCTGCCTGAACATCGATATGCTCTGCAATTTCTTTGATTTTATTGTCCTCGATCAGCAAATCTCCCGTAAATACATCCTCTTCTGCATTCATTGTGACGAGTTGTGCACCTTTTAGCAGGATCGTTCCCATGATAATCTCCCCTATCCGTATCTATCTGCGTAATTTTATTAATTCTGATCCTGCACAGTTAAGATGATCTTCTTTGGATCTATGCATGATGCTTTACATAAATCACGCTACCACCCGATAGCCATGCCATCTCCCCTGGGATCTGCTGCCCCGCTAATCATGCCATCTTCACGGATGACAATCCCTTGTGACTGCCCCATAATTCCGTCCCACGGCGCTCTGGCTTCGACGTTATGCCCCCATCGGGCAAGCGTGTCACATACGTCGTCATGATAGCGGTTCTCTACTCTCAGCGTGTCACCCTCTTCACCCCAGGTACGCCCATACACCCAACGCGGTAGCCCAATGGCTTCCTGAATGTTCAGACCATAGTCCAGCACACCCGTAAGAACCGATAACTGTGTCTGGGGTTGGCCCTCACCACCTTGCGTGCCTACGAGCATATAAGGTTTCCCGTTACGAGTGACAAGACCCGGCATTAGGGTGTGGAATGAGCGTTTATTCGGTTCCAATACGTTGGCGTCCTTCGGATCAAGTGAGAAAAAGGAACCGCGGTTCTGCATGATCACACCCGTATCCCCAGGCACATAAGCAGCGCCAAAATCAAAGTACAGGCTCTGAATAAACGAGACGGCATTGCCTTCATTGTCCACAACCGCTGCGTAAGCCGTATCCTGACCCATCATTTTGGACAGAAAAGGCTGTGCCACAGCAGGTGGAGCGGACTGAATCTCGTTCCATAATTCATCTCCATAAACCTTGGATAACAGATTTTCCAGCGGAATATCCCTGAACTCCGGGTCTGTGAGATAACGATCACGGTCACGAAAAGCCTTTTTAACCACTTCAACCATCAGATGATAGAACTCGGGGGACGTCCGCGCAACGGAAGAGAGATCAATATGTTCCAGCATATTCAACATCATCAGCATCGAGAAGCCCTGTGAATTCGGCGGCATCTGGTGAACTTGATAGCCACGGTAATCGGTAGTGATCGGCTTCACCCACTCTCCCTTGTGAGCCGCGAAGTCCGCTGGAGCGAGCATGCCGCCATCCTCACGAATAGCCGAAGTTAGCTGCTCCGCCAGTTCCCCGGTATAAAAAACATCACGTCCACCTGCCTGAATCAGGCGAATGGAAGAGGCAAGATCAGGCTGCAAGAGTAGATCGCCTTCCTGCAAAAGTGTACCAAAAGGGGCAAATACCGCTCGCAGCGGTGTATGCCCCATAATGAAATCCTCATCACGTTCCAGCCACAGGCGCAGATTTCGGGATACAGGGCATCCCTTTTCCGCATATTGCGCAGCTGGTTCAAGTAACTGTTCCCACTTTAACTTTCCGTAGCGGGACCAGACTTCCCACCATGCATCTACCATTCCAGGAACCGTAATCGCACTAAGCACGCCTCGTTGAGGAATGGCGCTCATCCCCATCGCTTTGAACGTATCAGCATGAATGCCTGCTGCTGAACGACCACTTCCGTTGTAGGCCGTTATATCACCACTTGTTCCATCGTGAATTAGAAAGAAAGCATCTCCGCCAAGTCCTGTCATGTGTGGGTAGACTACACCCAGTGCGGCACTTACAGCGACAGCAGCATCATAAGCGTTACCACCTTGCTGGAGGATTGCGCTGCCAACCGCACTCGCTAAATAATGTGGGGAGGTAACCATCACCTCTCTGGATATCGGCATCTGGTTCAACATAAGACGCCCTCCTTCCCGGCATACACATCCAGCGCTGCCTGCACGGCCTCGCCTGCTGGCAAGGCGTGACGATGACGCAACAGTACAGCTTCCAGTGCGCCCAGCACATGAAGTACATTTTTGCGCTGGCAGCTGAATCCCATCGTACCAATACGCCAAATCTTGCCTTTCAGTGGTCCAAATGAGCTGGCAATCTCAATACTGAAATCGTTCAGAAGCATGTTGCGTACCGACTCACCATCCATACCATCGGGTATTTCGATACAGGTGACCACTGGAAGTTTACTGGACATCTCTCCATACAGTTTCAGCCCCATGCCCTGAATCCCCGCAACCAACGCTCGTTCATTAATCCGATGTCTCTGAAAACGGGCATCCAGACCTTCCTGAAGCAAAATTCGCAGTCCTTCGTGAAGACCGTAGAGCATCGAAGTGGCCTCCGTATGATGGTTCAACCGTGCCGAGCTCCAGTAGTCCTGCAATTGGCTCAGGTCAAAATAATTACTGGCAATCGTGCGCCCTTCAGCCCGAGCACTTGTTGCATCCCGGAGCCCTCGTTCGACGGTTTTGCGGCTCATCAGTTTCTTCTCCACACGGCTGTTATACGTTATTGGCGCCATCCCGGATGGAACGGACAAACACTTCTGCGTTCCACCCATCACCGCATCCAGATACCAGGCATCCGTCTCGACAGGTGTACCGCCGATTGTGGCAACTGCATCGACGACAAGTAAAATATCGAGTTCACGACAGGCTTTACCAATCTCGGCGAGGGGCTGCATTTGCCCGGTTGATGTCTCGCCGTGAACCATCGCAACCAAACTCGGCTTATGTGCATGGATCGCCTTGATTACCTCTTCGGGATCAAATACCGTTCCCCATTCTGTTTCAAAAAAGATAACCTCAGCACCGCAGCGTTCCGAAATTTCAACCAACAGATGTCCGAAGCGTCCATAGATGGGGACCAACACCTTGTCCCCCGGTTGAATCAGACTGACCAACACGGCTTCAATCCCTGAGCGGGATGTGCCATCCACCGGATAACACCACTCATTATCTGTCATGTATAGTTCACGCAGCATGGCCATCGTCTCATTCATCAGGGAAGTGAACTCCGGATCAAACTGCCCCAGGATCGGGAAGGATAATGCCCTCAGAACTCTTGGGTCGACTTCAACTGGCCCCGGTGTCATGATCGTCCGCAAGGACGGGGACAATTCTTTATAGTTGGACATCTTCACTCAACTCCCGTAACCGTATTTATAGAGTAACTGAACCAGAACCCGGAAACCTTTCATCAGGTCCTCTTCAGCTGTATATTCAAGGGGATTATGGCTAATGCCATCTTGGCTTGGTACAAAGATCATCGCTGTAGGACAAGCCGGCTGAAAGATCTGCGAATCATGTCCTGCGCCGCTTGGCATGTGTATATAGGATAATTGCTCCACTTCACAAATATCACGAATGTCTGACGTAATCTGTTCGTTCATCGGAATAGGTGTGACAGACAAGTGCTCCTCCCAGTTCAGTCCGAGCTGTTGCTCGGCTGCGATTCTGCTAAATTCCTGTAGCATATTGTGCCAGCATCGATCAATGCTCTCTTGCCTGATATGCCGGATATCGAGCGAGAATACGGCCCGGGATGCAACGACGTTACCCACACCCGGATCGGCTGTTATTCGTCCCACTGTGGCTACAAGTGGTTCTCCCGCTTCAAGCGCAATGTTTCTTACGGCTGTAATCATTTCGGCTGCACCTGCAAGTGCATCCTTGCGCCAGGCCATCGGTGTAGTTCCGGCATGATTAGCTACGCCACTTACTGTAATGCTAAAGCGTTTCTGGCCTACAATATTCGATACAATACCGATCGAATGGCCCAATCGTTCAAGGACCTGGCCTTGCTCGATATGAAGTTCGATAAATGCACCGTATGTGTGTGAAGCCATTCTATAGCTACTATCTGGTCCAAAGCCTGCATCATGTATTGCCTGTGCAAAGGTAATGCCTTCTTGATCCTTCAAATGCTGAACTTCTTCCAGCACGCTTACCCCCGTTATACTTCGTGATCCCCAATAAGCGAAGGGGAATCGACTACCTTCTTCCTCGCATAGGGACACGACTTGAAGCGTTCGTTTGGGTGCCCCAAAATTTTTCTGTAGATACTCTAGCGCGAGCACTCCTGCAACTACGCCATATGCACCGTCATACTTCCCACCTTGTACCACGGTATCGATATGGGAACCCGTAACAATCGGCGCCTCTTCCATTCCTGTTCCTGAACCCGTACCGTGCAGAGTTCCATACAGGTTGCCCGATTGATCAAATTCAGGAGCCAATCCTTTCTCCTGCATTTTTGCCGCAAGCGCATGCTGTGCCTTACACCATGCTTGGTCGTACAAAAGACGTGTCACACCTCCCTGGGGATCAGCGCCATATGTAGACAACCAGTCAAGCATGCCTTGCAGCTGCACCTGCTCCAATTGCGGCAAAGCCTGGGTGGGACGTTCCGTACCGGAAGGCATGTGTACTTCAAAGTCCGTCATGATACCCCTCCGTTCCTTCAACACCAACCGGAACAGATGAGTTAGCACGGATAAATCGTCCCACAGGTTCATCCGACAATCCTGTTTTTGAACTGTATACTCGTGTGCCCCGGCAGAACACCTCTACAATGCTAGAGGAAAACGTGCGTCCCACATAAGGACTCTGTTTATGTGTGTAGTGCAGGTCATCCGTATTTAAGGTGGTACTCTTCTCCCAATCAATTAGTACCAGATCCGCATCCTTGCCGATGGCTATCTCACCTTTACTCTCCAACCCAAGTCTTCTGGCAGGTTGCAGAGCCAGAACTTTTCCGAGCAGCGGAAGGGCTACATTTCGCTGAAGATGTCCTTCTTCCAACATGAGCAGCAGTGTGCTTTGCGCACCCGAGATGCCACCCCAGATTTCAAAGAAATTATCAGATTGTTTCATCGATGGCGGACAGGGTGAGTGGTCGGATGCGATAACATCAATCAGACCTGCTCCCAGCGCATCCCATAACCGATTTTGCTCAGCCATACTCCGCAAAGGTGGCGCACACTTCGCTACAGCTCCCAACCGGACAACATCCTCCTCTGTCAGAGTCAGGTAATGGGGACATGTTTCAGAAGTTACATCCTGCCCGCGCTGTTTTGCCTCTGCAATCAGATCAAGCGCTTCCCGTGTACTGATATGAACAAAATGCAGGGCACATCCGGTTTGCTCCCCATATTGCAGCGCTCGTGACACCGCCCGAACCTCTGCTTCTGCAGGGCGAGATTGCACGTAATCCATCGGTCCGATTCGTCCATCCGCAACACTTCTGGCCCCAAGTTCAGCAACCATCGCTTCGTCTTCCGCATGAAGCGCCAGTATATGGTTTAGCTTTGCAATCTCGTACATGCCATTCAAAAGTGTATCGTCATCCGCTCTGGCGAAGATGTCTTCCCCTTCTCCGCCAGGTTCGGACATAAATGCCTTGAATCCCGCCGCACCCATATCGGCCAAAGGTGCAAGCTCGGCCCGATTGCCGGGAACAAGTCCTCCCCAGAACGCATAATCAACATAGGATTGACCGTCGGCTGCTTTCATTTTCGACTCCCAAGCCTCCGGTCTAATCGTTGGAGGGACACCATTAAGCGGCATATCGACATACGTCGTAATTCCACCAGCAGCCAGTGATGCGGATCCCGATTTGAAACCCTCCCAGCTCGCGAGTCCAGGTTCATTAAAGTGAACATGTATGTCCACAGCCCCCGGCATCACTGTGAGGCCAATTGCTTCTATTATTTCAGTATCTTCATCACCCACCAGGTGTGAGGACAAAGCTGATATTTGTTCACCAGTAATCCCAATATCCAGTTCTTCCACGCTATCTCTCAACACAACCCGGGAACCCCGGATGATCGTATCTAATCTTGTCATATGGATGACCCTCCTCTGATCAGAACTGGATTCGTATATTTCAGCTTCCCCGGTATGTACTGTAACCTCCAGGCGCAATCAACAGAGGAATGTGGTAGTGACTTGAAGCATCGGATACGGCAAACCGGATCGGCACAACCGTCCATAATACCTGCCCTAATTCTTCAAGAGATCGCTGTGCGTAATATCCCTCAACGTTGAAATGAAGCTCGTAGACCGCTTGCTCAAGCTTCCCGCCTTCAAGCAAAGGTGCATCCAGACGCCCATCGGCATTGGTCAACGATTCAGCAACTTTCATTTTGCTTTCCTTCTCGCCATCTCTGTGTAATACAAAAAGTTCAACCCGCACGCCTGCGGCCGGAACGCCCTTGGAAGTATCCAGCACATGCGTAGTAATCCGTCCTCCAGCTACCGACATCATGCCTCACCTTCTCTCTTCGAGCCCCTCTGGTCAGCCTCTAGATCATCCCTTGTCATTGAGAAACCCTGAAACCCATAAGGAGGCCTGGCCTCGGTGAATACTTTGCCTTCTCCTTCTTTTACTTCCTCCAGCACCGTTTCCCATGTCCGATTGTTGGATTCAAATGAAACCTCACTGAGCTGTCCAAATCGTCGCAATAGCCTTAGTCCAATCTGATAAATTAGATGCTGAATGGATGCCGAACGACACGCATGGAACACGGCTGCAGCTACATCTCTTACCTGCTCCGCCGCTACATAACGTCCGCGCTGATCGTCCATGCCATCTCTCGGGTCTTCGTAACGCCAATTGATATTCAGGAAAATGAACAGTGGACGGTCCCATGTCTCGGGTAAGGTGGTGTGCTCATCCTTGACGAAACCGGCAAATTCACTGCCTTTGACCTTAATCAGCCTGATATCTGCGACACCACTGAAATGATTGCTCAGTTCAACCTGATTTCCTTTTCGCTGCGCTTCAATTGCAGCCGTCGCGCGATCATTCTGGGAATAACGGAATACCAGCTCGCTTGCACGAAGGCTTCCTTCTCTGCGAACAGGCACATCTTCAAAAGGAATCTGATCTGCCGTCATTTGCACTTTGGTCATCTGCGGATATGTCTCCAGAAAACGTCGGCTAACGTAAGCGAGAAAACCCTCCACCGTAGCTCCGTAGTAATCCGCAGCATGTTTCAGGATGAAATTCTTCATTGAATCCGTTGCAACGACGCGAGAGTTATCTCCTTCGATAAAAGAAGGCAGAAATTCGTCGCCTTGCACGGCTACTTTAATGTTTAATCCGAACAGGATATTATTCCGTCCGGTGAATGGAGATTCCGGGATGGACTGAATACCCGTCAACGCTTTGGCGTATGAGCGGTACATCCATACATCTCCTTTGCCGTAATACATGGTCCGTTGCTTTACTTCGGATGGCTTAAATTCAATCTCATGTTCATGACCAATCTGCACCAGCCACTGCTCCAATCGAATGGAAGCAATCTTGAACACTTCCTTCAGGGCGGTCTGGAATTCCTCCCCTCTTCCTCTCCCATTGCGCTTCCGCATGGACTCCAGGATGGACTGAGCTGTGTGACCTTTCACGGCCAATATAAAAGGAAAGCCGAATTGGCTTGTATATTCTTTGTTTAGTTTACTAAGTTCGTGATATTGCTCCGACGAAAGTGAATTAAGCCCTGCACCAGCCTGTTCTTGAACAGAATTGCTGCTCATGCTGATCCGCGCACCGAGATCCGGGTGATTGCAAAGCAACTGCAACTTGACCTTCTCATCGGATGTCTGAACTGTGTTCTTCATGACATTCATCATGTGTTCAAAAGAGTCAAATGGCCGTGAAGGCCAGGAACGCTCCGCCACCCAAGGTGATTCTTCGAATAGTCCGCCAAACGTATGCACGAACTGTGTGATAGACCAGTTGTTAACGAGTTTAATGAAGTCGCCCATGTTAGAACCTCCGGTCTTCTGTGGATTGTTGTTTTTCATTTTAAGTGTCTCTCGATACTGCGACAACAATATTTACGTAATTTTGTAATATAACATAACATCAGTTATGTGATTTGTTAGCAATGCACGGGATTTGGTTGTTCAAATGTAATGAAAAGCTAAAAAACCGCACTTCCTCAAGGGAAATACGGTTTTATCTGACATGCCTGTTTCATTGTCATGCTGCACAACACTTGTTCTGGATAATGATTATGATCATAAAAGTATTTACGTATTAAGTAGGTCCACTCTTCAGTTAATAATGCTGCGAATACGGCCTAGCCGTAGTTTTGTCCCGCACAAACTTACGGAAGGTGAATACGAGCTTTAATTTTAGCAAATCATTAGTCTTCTTAAAGTCCATTTGCAGCAAACTTCCGACTTTCTCCATCCGATAGGTAACGGTGTTCCGATGGACAAACAGTTGCTTCGCAGCTTCGTTAATGAGCCCATCATTCTCGATAAAAGATTCCAACGTATTCATCAGCACCTGATTGGGATCGCCGTCCCTGGCCAGTAAAGGCTCAAGTACTTTATTACAGTAATTCTCCATGATGTTATCCGGAACATGTTGGAATACATAGGCGAATTCCAGCATCTCAAACTGGAGAGCCCGATCCTTCATACCGAATCGGCGAGCCAGTTGGCGGGTATCCAGACATTCCTGATAGGCTTCGCGTAGCGACTTCGGCTCATGCTTCATTTTGCTGATCCAGAAACGCGGTGCAGATGCTCCCTTGGCTTCCTGTGCTGCAAGAACGTCACCGAATCTATTAAGCAGGAATGCTGATAATTCCTCTCCATAATCCCTCCCCGTTGGACAGGTATAGATGGATAGTATGCCATCTTCGATCTGAAAATGCTGTGAGGCCGTGAATTGCATAAGCGGATTGTACTGCAACTCACGGTGGATCTGCTTCAACAGCTTTCCTTCTGCAAAAACAGACGGTTCCAGTGTGGTCAACACGCATTGGTAGGTCCCCTGAAATAGATGAACGCCTTTATTCTCGCTGAGATTGGTGAGTTCATCTACCGTCATTTTGTTATCTAGATATTGGGTTAGCAGTGTACGCATCTCATCCTGAACGGTGGGGTTAATGTGTTCTCGATAGGTCATATCCATATAGAATGCCAGGACATCCGCAGCCTGCTGAAACAATTCTTCCTCCGCTCTAAGTGACAGCGCCGAGTCTGTGAAGACGAGCAAAAATCCGTATTCTTCATCATTCTGCTTGATGGGTACCCGGTGGCAGCTTCCCTGATTCCATTTCACTCGGTGCATGACGGATTTCCAAGGCCAACCTTGTACTACAGCATCTCCCGCAATACCTTCGCTACCATAGAGCACATGTCCGCGGGAGCCAATAACCGCAAGTGGATAATTCAACACGGTAGCTAGTTCGGCAAATACATTCCGATGCTGTTGCTGCTGCAATGCAAACTGCATCAATTTTTTCTGTTTTTGCACCACCTCGTGCAGTAAACGATTGCTGCGTTCATGTTCAGCCTTGAATAACGCATTCATCTGGTCTGAAAATGTAAACTGAAACGGCAGTTCCAGTAGCGGTAACCGCAGTCGATCTGCTTCCTCGATAATCCCTTGCGGAATGGCCTGCCAGAAGCGGCCCAATTTAATGCCAAGCCCAGCACAACCACGTTCGTTCAGGCGGCGCATCAAACGAAGTGCATCGGTCTCGTTGTCTTTCATAATAAATGCGGTTGTGAACAGCAGTTCTCCGGATTTGATCCAATCCGCTATATCTGGAGCGTCCATGACGTTAACGGATTTCATCATCCGCGAAGTCCCTTCCCCACCTGCAACCAGTTTGGCCTCAGACAACGGGTATACCTGTAAAGCCTCTTTAACCGTGAGCTGCATGGACATTACCTCCCATATATATAACGCATGAAGCCGTTTATATCTCTTATTTGGAATTGAACAAAAGTTCCATACTTGGTTTTAACCATTTTATTGAAATAAACCTTGATTGTTGTTAAGTATTATAACATCATTTTTATTTTAATAGCTTACATGAAAAAAAATAAAACCCATGACACAATTGCAGCAATCGTTGCGCAACTGGCATAGGTTTTATTTTTGAGTTAATACTGTTGAATTTCAAACGGAAAAGATCAGATACCCAATGTTTCATGACTCAGCCATAATTTCATGCGGGAGAGTACCTCTTTCATATTGAGCGGTTTGCTAATATAATCCGAAGCTCCTGCCGCGATACATTTATCACGATCTTCTTTCATGGCTTTGGCAGTCAAAGCAATAATAGGGAGCTTCTTGAGATTCAATCTATCACGGATCTGGCGAGTGGTCTCATACCCATCCAACTCTGGCATCATGATATCCATCAAGATAATATCTGGATTTGCTTCTCCGCTCTCTAACATCTCCAGACACTCGTAGCCATTCTGAGCTGTTATCACTTTCATGTCATACTGCTCAAGGGCATTTGCCAAGGCATAAACATTTCGAATATCATCATCGACAACGAGAACCTGACGACCATTCAATAATGATTCTTCAAGTGGAGTCAGCAACATCTCGATTTTGGTTGAATTCATTCCTGAAGCACTGTTTATTTCAGGAGCAGTCACAGCAACCTCATTCAAGAACAATCTGGAGTTCTGCATAACCTCAGGCTCTTCCCTTCTAAGCGGGAGGAATAGGGTGAAGACACTTCCTTGTCCTTCGCGGCTCGTTGCCGAGATTGATCCTCCCAACAGATTGGCAAGGGATTGAGAGATCGATAGTCCCAGTCCGGTTCCACCGTATTTTCGAGCTGTGGCTCCATCGGCCTGTTTGAATGCATCAAAGATCTGCAGCAGTTTGTTCTCCGAAATACCAATTCCGGTATCACTAACCGAGAAAGCTATAACATCCGTCTCTGCTCCGCTCCCTTCAGGATTGGACAGACTCACTCTGGAAATAGTTAAGGCCACTTCTCCTTCATTGGTGAATTTGAATGCGTTGGAAAGCAAATTTCTCAGAATCTGATGTAACCGCATCTCGTCGGAAAAAATCGTTTCCGGCAGAGGGCTTTGAAGCTGAATACGGAAATCAATTCCTTTTTGCTCAGCCGTTTTCAGGAAATATTGATTCATCGCTTCGGGCAGGCTTCCAAGATAGACATCATCCAAGTCCACTTCCATCTCCCCGGCCTCCACTTTGGAAAGATCGAGAATATCGTTAATCAGATTCAACAGGTCCTTGCCTGATGCATGGATCACCGAAGCATATTTCTGTTCTTCACTGTTTAAGTGCTGATGCTTGTTCTCAGCCAAAATCTCGGACAGAATCAGCATACTGTTCAGCGGAGTACGCAGTTCATGCGACATATTCGCCAGGAACTCAGACTTGTAACCAGAGCTTGTCCGTAACTGATCCGCTACTTCTGCAAGTTCACTGGCAGAGGTCTCAGCCGCATTTTTCTGCAGTTCCAGACGCTCGTTCAACATGTGCAGTTCTTCAGTCTGCATATGTAACTCTTCCGTCTGAGACACCATCTCTTCGGTCTGTGCCTGCAATTTCTCCGATTGTGTCTGTAATTCTTCATTCAGTACCTGGGATTCATCATACAAATGCTGTAATTCCATGCGTGTGACGGTGGAATGAAGCGACACCCCGAAGATTTCGATCAGTTCGGTTAGCAGCTTTGTTTCCTTAGGTTCGATTGGCTTCATGGAAGCCAGTTCGATTACAGCTATCGTTTTACCTTCAAATACCACAGGTGCTACCGTGAGTGATGCAGCTGACGCATCACCAAGACCCGATGAGATACGAATATAATTTTGAGGCAAGTCGTTCATTTGCAGAACCCGCTTCTCAATTGCACTCTGACCAACTAATCCCTCACCCGGTGCAACGGACACTTTACCAAGGGAACGCTCTTTCTCGCCATCTGCTGCATACGCAGCTACACGAATGAGACGATTCTCTTTCATCGCATATAACACGCCATACGGGGCTTCCAACAGGATCGCGACCTGGTTTAGGAACAAGCGTGACAGTCCCTCCAGGCTCGTAGGGTTCTGCAGGAGCGTGGCGATGTTGGCAACCTGATCCTTAAGTCGATTCTGTTCCTGTACCGTGTCCAGCAATATATTGGTCTCTTGGCCCAAATCACCGACTTCATCATGTGTTCGGACAACAATACGCTGTGTAAGATTGCCGCCTTGGGATATGTCGGTGATGGTTTGTTTGACTTCACGCAGGGTTTTGACGATATTACCCGAAATGACAAGCGCTGCGGCTACAGATAGTCCAGCAACGACAGCCCATAAGGTGTACATAATCGTAAGCAGTGTGGAGCTTCGTTCGGCGAGCTCAGTCACCCGACTCTCCGTAAGGCCCATCTCTGTGTTGCGGAAGGTTTCAAACTGGGACCGTAACAGATCAATTTCGCTTTTCCCCGGATCGGAATGGAAAAAATCAATAACTTTCTCCTGATCCCCTTGTCTTTTTAGGGCTACCGAGGCTGTTCCGGCAACATCAATCCAGCGGACAATATGTGATTTGATGTTCTCCAGGCTCTTCTGCTGGGATGGGTTATCGCTAACCAGCTCATACAGTTGGGCATAATTGGAGTTCCATTGGGTCATTGCTTGGGTGTATGGCTCCAAATAACTTTCTTCCCCGGTAATCATGAATCCCCGCTGTCCTGTTTCCATATTCAGAACATTTTTCTCAATTGCGTTGGTCAGGTTATGCACTTCCAGGTCGTGGTGGCTGATAAAATCGATTTCCTTCTGCGATGCATCAATTTGGGCAGATAACACCAGCAACACAGCACCAAATAACAACACAACCACTAGATAGCCCAATAGAATTTTGGAGCGTATCGTGAATCTTCTCTTTTTCGACAACGCAGAAACCTCCAATGAAATAAACAATTCCGATCGATTAAAAAAACAGTCGCATATGTAGTTTATATGTATACGTATAGACTGACAAGTATTAGTTCACGAAACCTCACGAGCTAAAAAACGACCTGCGGATGCAGGTCGCTTGTTTATTAGAATGAAGTTCGCATGATAATGATTGATTAGGCTTTCGGGGCAATCATTTTCGCTGGATCAACATACTGATCGAATTGCTCTTCCGTAAGCAGACCTGTCTGCAAAGTGGCTTCTTTCAGAGACAGTCCTTCCTTATGCGCAAGCTTGGCAATTTTGGCTGCATTCTCATAACCGATGTGCGGATTAAGAGCAGTAACCAGCATAAGCGAATTATTCAGATTATGTTCTATCTGACTGAGGTTAGGCTCAATACCCACCGCACACTTATCATTGAATGCAACGATGGAATCAGCGAGAAGCTGAACAGATTGCAGGAAGTTATAGATAATAACCGGTTTGAACACATTCAACTCGAAGTTACCCTGACTTGCCGCGAAGCCAATCGCCGCATCGTTCCCCATCACTTGCGTAACCACCATGGTCATCGCTTCGCTCTGGGTTGGATTCACTTTACCCGGCATAATGGAACTGCCCGGTTCGTTCTCTGGAATACGAATCTCTCCCAGACCACTTCGTGGGCCACTAGCCAGCCAGCGAACATCATTGGCAATTTTCATTAAGTCAGCTGCAAGCGCTTTAACTGCACCGTGAGCGTAGACCACTTCATCATGACTTGTAAGCGCATGGAATTTGTTTGGAGCGGATACAAAATTCTTGCCGGTATGCTTGCCAATTTCTTTGGCTGTATAATCACCAAAGTCAGGATGTGCATTAATTCCGGTTCCCACAGCTGTACCACCAATTGCGAGTTCTTTCATATAATTAACACTATCCCGGATCATGCGTTCACTCTTATCGAGCATCGCTTCCCAGCCACTGATCTCCTGACCGAGTGTAATTGGCGTTGCATCCTGAAGATGAGTACGTCCAATTTTGATAATATCTTTGAATTTTTCCGATTTGTCTGCAAAAGTGGCTTTCAGCACCGCGATTGCCGGCAAGAGCTGATCTTCAACAGCAAGTACACCTGCAACATGCAGAGCCGTTGGGAATGTATCATTGGAGCTCTGGGACATGTTCACATCATCATTCGGATGCAGACGTTCTTCCTTGCCCTTTTGTTCCAGCAGCTGGTTACCCAGATTGGCAATGACCTCGTTTACGTTCATGTTGGACTGTGTTCCGCTACCCGTCTGCCATACCACGAGCGGGAAATGATCATCAATTCGGCCTGCAATAATTTCATCAGCGGCATAAGCGATTGCATCCGATTTGGCAGCGGACAATTTACCTAATTTATGGTTACTGGCAGCAGCGCTTTTTTTCAATATGGCAAGAGCACGTACAACTTCCATCGGCATATGCTCGCGACCAATCGGAAAGTTCTCCTTGCTGCGCTGCGTTTGAGCTCCCCACAGCCTGTCGGCTGGTACTTTCATTTCACCTAACGTATCTCTCTCAATGCGGTATTCCACTTGCTTTTCCTCCTCCAAAAAGATGGTTTGGGTCTCTACAAAAATACGTATACATTCTTTTCTTCACAGCATCTTGCATCTGTTGATTCCAAAATTAACTTTGGGCTTTATGCAAAATGCTTTTATGAGCAAAGCTTGTGTATCTTGTCATATTATACATGATTGCCTGACCGGTTTTCACCTTTTCGACAAAAATGTAAGCGTGACGCAAAATGTCCGAGTATTTATTTTTGCGGTTTAATCGAATAAAGACGGCTGGTTTGCTCAAATAATTCGCCCGGCTCAAGACCAATCAGACCGATCTCTTCAGCAGGAATGCCTTGTACATTCGGGGCATTAACCAGGTTCATCTGTGGCTCAGGACAGAAGAATCCGCCAGTCATATTGTTATTCCAGATCATCCAGTGCTTGTATGACGTGCCTACATCGTATACCAACTTGTCACCGGTACGATGATCGGTAAGCTCCATATAGTTTCGCCCATTCTGCGGTTCTGCAGTGTAATGGTTGTCCATGGCTGCAAAAAACGGACTAACACCCTCACCCTTTAATTGCTCTTCCTCTGGTGTAAGCGGTTGAAATTGTCCCGTAGGCAAAGAACGTTCATTTAATTCACGACGCTGACCAATCGTTATTTTGGCCGTGTAATCGGATGCATGGCTTTCAGGAGCAAAAGGTACGCTAATGGCTGTATGGAATGCGAACAAATTCGGCATACGTTCCTTCCCGTTATTGCGGACATTCAATTGCTGCTGAAGTCCCAGACTACTCAGCGAATAACGGAGTGTCACTGTAAAGGTGAATGGCAGGTATTTGTAGAACACATGTCCTTCTTTCACTTCCTGACTAAGCAAAACATAACTCTCTAGCTCGTTAGATCCGTAGCCCTCAACCTTCCACTCGGCATCATGGAGAAATCCATGCAGATGGTTGCCTGTAGCTGGTTCGTTTATAGGTAGTTGATAGACTTCGCCGTTCCAAGGGAATCGACCATCCTCATAGCGATTTGGTGGAGAAAGAATCGGTATACCGTAAACGGCAGGTGCAGCCATAAACTCGTCCATATGTTCCTGGTCTGGCTCACGCAAATAGCGGAATCCCTGCTCTGTATCACGGAAAGCAACAAGGTTGGCACCCACGCTCGGAATAACAGCTGCTTCGAATTGATTAAAACGAAGCCAGACGGCTGGTATACCTCCAAATTGTTCTTCGAAAGCTGCATTTTGCTGTGTCATCGTTATATGTACCTCCTGCATACTAAGGTTATATTATACGGCTCGACTATATCATGACCACGCACAAAATACCAATCTATGATAGAGAACAAATTCATAATAGAACGACAAAAAAGACAGCTACGATGCTCCGTGGCTGTCTCCATCCCCTTATGTTGCCGTACTGAAATCATTCAAGATTTCAAAGGTATGCCCATACATGGCATCGGCTCTATTAATCCACATATTTGCCGTGATCCGGGACGGCGGTCTGTTCAAAATCGAGATCGAGCCGCTCCAGCGAATCTCTCAGCATTTCTCCGGTTAAGGAATGACCATGCCCGGTAACAGCAACTATGGGCTCCAGTCGTCGAATAAGCTGAACTGATCGATGAGCCGCTTGCCAATCCGTCGTGAAATATGCAGGTGGACCGTGCAACTGTTTGTCCTGAAGCAGCACACTCCAGAGCGATTCCTGTTTTACAGTGACGATCGCGTCTCCCGCAATCAGGATACGGTCTTCTTTTCGAAATAGCGATACATGGCCCGGTGTGTGACCGGGAGTATGCTGCCATTCCCATCCAGAAACACCTGGGATTGAATGATCATCCGGCAGACTGAATATCCGATCATCGAGATTAATAGCTTCATTAGGATAAGCAAATGACAGCCGTGCCATCAAACCGCCACCTACAGTAGGGTCCGCCGGAGGGTAATCTTTCACACCTGTCAAATAAGGCAGTTCCAGTGGGTGTGCATACACCGGGACACCCCAGAATTGTTCGAGTTCGATGACGGTCCCTACATGATCAAAATGACCATGTGTCAAAATAATCGCAGACGGTGGACCAGGAAAGCGTTCAGCTGCAACATGAAGAATCTGATCAGTGAAACTGGCCATTCCAGTGTCCACGAGCACCCAGTTCCTGCTTCCAGGCTCCCCGATGAACACAACATTAACGAACAGTGTACGCAGACTGAGGATATCGTGCGCGACTTCTTCAAGTCCCGTCATTCCTGATGTAATCAGATTGTCAGATGCCATTCACGGTTACCTCCCATTCAGGCGGATTGTCTCTCTGGTTCCATTCATCTGTCATAGACTTCCCTTTTCTGGAGTAACTATTCCTTATTCCCAATAAAATAGACGGTGGACGCCCTGTTTCAGGCATACACCGTCTAGTATAATCAGCTACATTCCATATTAGAACAAGAACCTCTCGGTCCTATTATGCCGGGTAAGCATCCAGTGCCGCATCAAGCAGTTGATTGTACATATCATCATCGTTTTCAAGCAGCTCGTCCATACGCAGCAATTCATCTTCATCACCGGATTGTTCAGTGAAATGCAGACTATAGTCCCAATCCTTGCCGTTCTTGCTCATAAACGTAATCTCATAAACTGACTTTTCGCCTTCTGCACGAAAAACCGTATTTCCTACATAATTCTTCTCATCTTCACGACGCATCTCTGCACGAATAATCTCAATATTCACAATCGTTCTCTCCTTTAATCTCTCTTCAGTTGCAGGTCTCCACAATTTATGGTAAACCTAGTTTGGTAATTATTATTGGTTAATTGTACAATATATATCGTAGCAACGTATACCTTATTCAATGAGGGAACCTTACTGACTCCTTACATACCTGTAATGAGGACTATAATAACAAACAGCTACGACATTATACCAAACAGGAGGAACAAATAGCATGAACAATTTTGAAACGAATTTACAACAATATGCCGAACTGGCAGTCAAAGTGGGTGTCAATGTCCATCCTGGGCAGACGCTCGTCGTAAACGCACCCATTTCCGCAGCACATTTTGTGCGCCTGATCGTCAAAGCCGCTTATGGCACAGGTGCCAAGTTGGTCAAAGTAAACTGGAGTGATGAGGTAATTACACGTCTTCACTATGATCTCGCACCAGAGGAATCCTTCTCCATTGAACCAAAATGGTTTGCAGGGGAAATGACTGAACTCGTAGAAGAAGGTGCCGCCATTCTGCATGTTATTGCAGAAAATCCGGACCTGCTTGCCGGTGTTCCTCAAGAACGCATCGTGACTAGTCAGAAAGTTCGCGGTAAAGCGATGGAGAAATATCGTTCCTATCAGATGGCAGACAAATTCAGCTGGTCCATTGTGGCAGTTCCTTCCCCTGAGTGGGCAGCCAAAGTATTCCCTGATCTTCCGGCTGAGCAGCAAATTGATAAGTTGTGGGATGTCATCTTCAAAACCGTTCGCATTGGTGAGCAGGATGCTGTCGCTGAATGGAAAACACATTTGCTGAATCTCGACTCCCGTGCTGATCTGCTTAACGAGAAGAAATACAAAAAACTTCACTATACTGCCCCTGGCACAGACTTGACGATCGAGCTTCCTGAAGGTCATCTGTGGGTATCCGGTGGAAGCATTAATGAGCAGGGACACGTCTTCGTTGCCAATATGCCTACAGAGGAAGTGTTCACCGCTCCACTGAAAACCGGAGTTAACGGTACAGTTCGCAGCACTAAGCCACTGAGTTATGGTGGCAATCTGATCGACGGCTTCTCCATCACTTTCGAAAATGGTCGAATTGTCGATTATACTGCTGAACAAGGACTTGATTCATTGAAAAGCTTGATTGAAATGGATGAAGGCGCACATTATCTGGGCGAGGTAGCTCTCGTTCCACATCAATCACCAATTTCGGATACGAATATTTTGTTCTACAACACCCTCTTTGATGAAAATGCATCCAACCATCTGGCTATCGGTAACGCCTATGCCTTCTGTCTGGAAGGCGGCAAAACGATGTCCAAGGATGAATTGATCAGCCATGGCATGAACTCCAGTCTCACTCATGTGGATTTCATGATTGGATCAGGAGAAATGAACATTCACGGTGTCACTTCCGAAGGCAGCGAAGAGCCAATCTTCCTGCAAGGCAACTGGGCTTTCTAATTTAGACGATGTAAATGAGAGAGAGGGTCACTCCTCTCTTTTCCTGCGTATGCGGGGCATTCATGATATGGAGGAACTTGATATGTTGAGTTTTGAACAAAAACTGGATCGTTATGCTGAACTGGCTGTAAAAGTTGGAGCCAACGTTCAGCCCGGACAAATCTTCGTTATCAGCGCGATGATTGATACAGCTGAATTCGTGCGTTTGTTGGTGCGTAAAGGCTACGAGGCCGGAGCAAAGAAAGTCATCGTCAAATATGGAGACGAAACTGTCAATCGGCTGCGCTTTGAAATGGCGCCTGAGGACTCTTTCCAAGATGCACCGAAATGGCATGCCGCTGAACTTGAGGAGCTGGCAGCGAACAATGCTGCGTTCTTGACCATATTGTCATCCAGCCCAGACCTGCTAAAAGGCATCGATCCAGAACGCATTTCCACCCATCAGCGTACATACGGACAGGCGATGTCCAAATACCGTCAGTATCAGCAGGCGGACAAAATGAGCTGGACAGGAGTAGCCTGTCCTTCGCCGGATTGGGCCGCCAAAGTCTTCCCTGACCTTCCCCCTGCCGAGCAGATGAAACAGCTCTGGGAAGCCATTTTTGCTGCTGTAAGAGCTGATCTCGAAGATCCTGTAGCGGCTTGGGAGCAGCATATTGAGCGTTTGGAGCACAAAGCAGTTGCCCTGAACAGCAAAAAATACAAAGCTCTTCATTTTGTCTCACCGGGAACCGACCTTACGGTTGAGCTTCCTGAAGGGCACATTTGGGCGCAGGCTGGCAGCATTAACGAACAAGGTACACGTTTTGTCGCCAACATTCCGACAGAGGAAGTATTCACCGCGCCGGCTAAATATGGGGTAAACGGTAAAGTGTCTAGTACCAAACCACTCAGTTATGGCGGAAGTATCATTGATCGCTTCTCCCTTACATTTGAGAACGGACGCATCATTGATTTCCACGCCGAAGAAGGTCAAGATACCCTTGAAAGACTCATTAAAATGGATGAAGGTTCGCATTATCTCGGTGAAGTCGCTTTGGTGCCCTTCCATTCTCCAATCTCGGAAAGTGGTATTCTCTATTACACAACGCTATATGATGAGAATGCATCTTGTCACCTCGCTATCGGCAGTTCCTATGCTTTCAATATCGATGGTGGCAAAACCATGTCAACCGAAGAGCTTGCAGCTCGCGGCATGAACTCCAGCATTACACATGTGGACTTCATGATGGGATCGCCGGAAACGAACATTTACGGTGTTACAGCGAATGACGAGCGTGAAGCCATCTTCCTGAACGGCGATTGGGCTTTCTAAGCCATTTGTATCTGTTATTCTACGATTATTAAATAACACATAGAGGCTGCCCTACTAACCATAATTTACTGGTTAGTGAGGCGGCCTCTCTCTATTTCGGCTATACTTTTTCTGCTTCTGTCGGACTAACCTCCCATTGTATCGCTTCCATATAATGTTGTAAAATGAAATGATACCAATGTTTGTGGATTGTTCACCAGAAAGGAGAACATCATGGCCAATCGGCTCCAATTACTCTTAGCCTCAGATTTCCATAATTTGGGCCCTCAGCTTCAAGAAGAAGTGTACTACGAATACTATAATATGGTACATGGTCTCATCGTTTACATCATCAAAGAACGTGCTGCAGCAGAAGATATCATTCAGGAAGCTTTTATCAAAATCATTAAAAACAAACCTCTCTTTGACAACGAAGTCAAGCTGAAAGCCTGGCTGAAGGTTGTCACACGGAATACCGCCATTAATTATCTGAGAAAAAATAAAAATAACCGTAACCAACTGGATACGGATAGTGTTTTTATAGATATGGAGACAATTAATCAGACGGCAGCTTCCGTGGAGAGCACGGTGGAGACTCAAATGATGCAGGAATCCATCGAGTTCTATCTGGAACAGCTTAAGCCGGAATACCGTGTACTCGTGGAGCTGCGCTGGAAAGAGGGTCTTTCCTATCGGGAAATGGCCGATCTGCTTGATACATCCGAAGAAATTGTGAAGCAACGTTTGTTCAGAGCCCGCGGAAGTATCAAGAAGAAATTACATAAGGAATGGGGTGGAAGCATTGAGCAAAGGCAAGTCCGATAAGCATATTGATTCATTCGATTCAGAGCTGGAAGACGATTTTTTCGATGCCGCGTTTGATATGGCTTTTGACGAAGCCTTCCATCAGGCTGTATCTGCCACCCCTGCTTCCAACACCGAATCCATGCGCCAATCCTGGCTCCAAGTTCAAAAGGAGATTGACCGGGTTGGCGTACGCAAGAAAAGAATGCGCACCATACGTTTATCCGTCATTGTTGCTGCGTCCGTGACCATCGGCGCCGTCATCTTCAGTATGCCAACCGGGACGCAAGCCGTCTCCCCTTTTGTACAATCAATCAAGGACTGGGGCAATGGCATGAAATCCATTGTTATTGAGGATCGTACTACTCATTTGGGTGCTGATCCTTCGACAGCCAAGACACCTCCACCTCCTGAACGAGGAGTTAATGAAGCTCCCAAATTCTATTCTGGAGACGATCCAGAAGAGGATGAAGATATTGTTCTCCCCTTCTATGAGACATCACATTTACTTGAAGCTGTTGTTGTAACCAAGGAAATAGCACGCTCGGGATTTATGGGTGATTTTTTGTTATCAAAAGCGATTCCCGAGCGGTTTACAAAGATCAAATTTGAGCTCATGCTGGATACCCTTAATCCCGTCAATCCGGAAGATTATTACGAATCTCAACGAATGAGGGTTCGTTATAGCGGCGAAGGCAAAAATGGTGAAGAAGAAGTCATTCAGTTTGATTATGCCTATGTTTCGCCTGGTCAGGTCATTGAGGGGCCCATGCTTCGCGAAACAAGTATCGTCAAATTGGCTGATGGCAGCGATGCATTTATGTACCTCGGCCCCCCCTATAATACCTTTCAATGGATGATGGGTTCTGTCAACATGAGCTTATTCGGAACCGTCTCGGAAGAAGAGATGATTGCCATTGCCAATGACCTGCAGGAACAAAAATTTCCAGGTAGTACTCAAAAATAAATTAAAATAATACGTTGTTTGAAATATGTGTTGTCGTCTCAGGTTTGACCCCATCGTTGGCCGTATGAAGACTGACAACCCGATAGTAATATCCGGTTATAACGGTCCAGTTCGATTGGGCATTCAGGGTCTGCGTTTGCGATTTCTTCTTGGAACCGGATTGATAGAGTATCCAGGCCGATCCCGTCCAGCGCTCAAGTCGATAATCGACTTGCAGCGATTTCATTTCCGAGAAGGTCGTTGTTGTTGTATTTACAACCGCAGTCAGCCCCCCTCCAGGTGTAACCGTCCCCTCTGCCTGATAAATATAATTTGGGGAAGACAACATATTAACACTTGGTTCCAAGGGCGGTGGTGGTGGAGTAAGCGCGTGAGGCTGGATACTTGGACTGGCGACAGCTACCCCGGCGGTTGGTATAGCAAGAATTATGGGTGCCGATAGTGCTGCAACAATCATGACTTTCAACATGGACGTTATTCTTATTTTCCGCATATGTATCCACCCTTCATTTTCCAAATTTGATTTTGTGTAAGTATTAAACGGATGTAGTGGTTAGAAGGTTTCAAAAAAATAAAAGACGCTCCGACTTACATGTCGGCAGCGTCTTTTGGTTCTCTGATGCATCATCGGGTAAATACATACTGAATGGATGAAACCTAAATAATTCCATTCCGTATCCATAAGATAACGTTGATATGAAATTATTCTCACATGCCTCAGACCAAATGACAGGCTACAAAATGATCCGCTCCAAAGTTCCGATACGCTGGAATTTGCTGCTTGCAGATATCTTCTGCCCATGGACAACGTGTATGGAACTTGCATCCAGTTGGCGGATTCACCGGACTGGGGATATCCCCTTTAAGCACAATTCGTTCCCGTTTCAATTTGGGAATCGGCACAGGTACAGCTGATAGTAGCGCTTTCGTATACGGATGCAGTGGATTGCCGAATAACTCATCTCTGGAGGCCGTCTCGACCATGGAGCCCAGATACATCACTCCAATACGGTCACATAGATGTTCCACCACACTCAGATCATGCGAAATAAACAAGTAAGCAAGGCCACGCTCTTGCTGAAGCCGTCTGAACAGGTTGATAATCTGAGCCTGAATAGACACGTCGAGTGCTGATACCGGTTCATCTGCGATAATCAGTTTCGGATTTAAGATCAAAGCTCGCGCGATCCCAATCCGTTGTCGCTGTCCACCAGAGAACTCATGGGGAAAACGATCAATATGATAAGATGACAATCCGCAGGCTCCGAGTACCTCCTTGACGAGATCACGAACCTCGCTTGCGGTAGCCAACCCGTGATCCAATACAGCCTCCCCGATCGCATCACCAATGCGAATGCGCGGGTTCAGTGAACTGTAGGGGTCCTGGAAAATAAGTTGAAGCTGCGGACGGATCTTCCGCACTTCCTGCATTGATAACTGATGCAAGTCAACACCTTGAAAACGAATCTGTCCTTCCGTTTTTTCCGTTAATCGCACGATCGTTCTTCCAACGGTGCTCTTGCCACTTCCGGATTCACCCACTAATCCAAACGTCTCGCCTTCATGGATTGTGATGCTGATATCATCGACTGCTTTCACATGGGCTACTGTACGATTCAATAAACCTTTGCGCACAGGAAAATAGGTTTTGAGATGTTCGATTTCCAATAGAGGTTCAGACATGACTCAACGCCTCCTCATACAGAAAGCATGCAGCCTTCTGACCAGGTCCAAGCTGCTTCAGCGTAGGCATTTGCGTGGTGCATATCGACATACAGTGCTCACAACGATCAGCAAAATGACAGGAATCTTTTAAGGATAGTGGATCAGGTACATGTCCGGGTATCGAATACAATTCGTCCTGTCGTTGATTGATAATCGGCTTGGAGCGAAGCAATCCCTGGGTATATGGATGTTTGGGAGACTCGAACAATTGCACAACTTCCCCCTCTTCCACCACTTTGCCTGCATACATTACAACGACATAATCCGCCATTTCGGCTACAACGCCAAGGTCATGCGTGATCATCAGAATGGAGGTTCCTGACTGGGACTTGATATGTTGTAACATATCCAATATCTGCGCTTGAATGGTCACATCCAGTGCGGTGGTTGGTTCATCCGCGATTAACAGTTTCGGGTTACATGAGATGGCAATGGCAATCATAATGCGCTGCAGCATACCTCCACTCAGTTCGTGCGGATAGCTGTTTGCAATCTGTTCCGGTCGTGAAATACCAACTTCGGCAATCAGCTCAACCGCTCTGGCACGAGCCTGCTTTTTACTCATTTTCAAGTGTACAATCAGCGGCTCCATTAATTGCTCACCGATCTTCAGCACGGGATTCAACGAGGACATCGGTTCCTGAAAAATCATGGAGATGTCATTGCCCCGGATGGCACGCAGCGAAGATTTACTTTCACGGAGCAGATCCCGGCCATCAAAACGGATCACACCTCCTACTACCTTGCCAGCCGGTTCTTCAATCAATCCCATAATCGACATGGCGGTTACACTTTTGCCGCAACCTGATTCACCAACGATGCACACCGTCTCCCCTTCACGTACATTCAGGCTTACGCCGTCCACGGCTTTGACATTGCCTTCTTCTGAGTAAAAATGAGTTTCAAGTTGTTCAATTTCAATCATATTTTGCATGAGGCGTGCTCACCTTCTCTTCTGTTTGGGATCTAATACGTCTCGAAGACCATCACCAAAAATGTTAATCGCAATAACGGTCACGAAAATGGACAGCCCTGGCGGAATCCATAACCACGGATGCTGTTGAAAATCAATCATGTTGTTGGCCGCATCGATCATATTGCCCCATGTAGGCGTTGGCGGCATGACACCCAGTCCAAAAAAGCTGAGTACCGACTCGCTGAGAATGGACCCGCCGATATTCAGAGTCGCCATGACGATGAGCAGCGGGACAATATTGGGCAGAAGATGGTGAAACAGTTTGCGACGGTCACGCAAGCCAAGAACAACAGCAGCCTGCATGAATTCACGCTCCCGCAAGCTTAACATCTGTCCCCGTACCATTCGGGCCATACCGGGCCAGTTGACAAAGCTGAGCATCAGCATGACGATATACATTCTGGAATCCGGTGGAACTTTCCAATCCGATAACAACGCGCCGAAAATGAACAGCAGCGGCAATCCCGGAATCGTAAGCAGCAAGTCGGCAATCCGCATAATGACCTGATCAACAATGCCACGATAATATCCGGCGATGGCTCCAAGCAAGGAGCCGATAAATACGGATAGAACCATGGAAGCCAAACCAACAGTGAGCGAGATACGACCAGCCATCAGCACACGGGTAAGCACATCCCTACCAAGCGCATCTGTACCAAGCCAATGATGAATGCCTGGACCTTGTTTCATCGCCGCCATATTGATCTTGTTATCGGTATAAGGTGAGAACAGCGGTCCAATGAAACAAGCCACAAACATCAACAAAACCACGATGAATCCGCCAACGGCAAGTTTGTTCTTGAGCAGTCTTCGGAGCGACAATTTCCATAAAGAAGACTTGGTAGGAACCTTTAAAGGTAAGGCAGCTTCTGCGGCATTTCTCGTTACAGACGATGAAGAGATTGTCATTTTCATAGCCCCCTATTGCAAACGGACACGCGGATCTGCGATGTGATAGAGCACATCAGACAGTAGCGTTCCAATGACGGTAAGGATGGCGATAAACATGGTAAAGCCCATCAGCAGCGGATAGTCACGCAGTGAGAAGGACTGCATATATAACTGGCCGATACCGGGCCAGCTGAATATTTTCTCAATAATCAGTGAACCGCCGAATAAGGACGGCAGCTCGAATCCAATCAGTGTAATTGCAGGTAAAAGAGCATTGCGCAAGGCATGGGTATACAACACTTTGCTTTCTTTTAAACCCTTGGCTCGCGCTGTTCGAATATAATCCTGCTTGATCACATCAATCATGTTGCTGCGGAAGTAACGGGTAAGTGAGCCTACCCCAAGCAGGGTCATGACAATTACAGGCAAGGTCATGTGCTGAATCACCTCTTTGACATAGGCCAGACCGGTAGCATTACTTCCTGTAGTCATCATGCCGCCTGGAGGCAACCATTTTAGGTCAACCGCCAGCAGTTTAATCAAAAACAATCCGATAAAGAAGGATGGCACGGACATGGCTGCAAATATGCCTATCATCACGAAGGTATCGAACCACGAGTACTGCTTATAGGCAGCGATCACACCGATAATAACCGCGATAAACCAGGTCAGGAACGTAGTCACCGCAGCTAACAGAAATGAATTCCAGATATATTCGTTGAACAGCGAGAGTACTGGCTTTTGTTGTGCCAATGAATATCCGAAGTCCCCGTGTACAGCATTTTTCATCCAGATGAGATATCGTTCGACAACGGGCTTGTCCAGTCCGTATAATTCGCGCAGTTCGGCCTTACGCTCAGGACTCAGCTTAATGTTGCTGGAGATATAATCTCCAGGAGTAAGTGCATACAGGCTGAAAATCAGAACGGAAGCGGCCAGCAAAATAAGAACCATGTATGTCATCCGTTTCACAATGTAAGTGCTCATATTAGGCTCCTTATCAATGCGTCCCCTGCATCTGCGACATCGCAAACACAAGGGACGTTTTGTTTATTTCGGTATGGATGTTTCTTGATTCATACCACTGCTTATTTCAGAGACCATTCCGGCAAGCTGGTTGCAATCCCGCGGTATGGACTGACAGAGAGCCCATCGATCCGACCGTTATAGGCATAGACTGTTTTTTTGTAACTGGTGAAAATGACAGGCAGCTCATCGTTGAGCAACTGATACAGCTCTTTGTATACTGCCTTACGTTCCTCAATGTCTGTCGTAGCCAGACCTTTGTTGTACAGCTCTTTCACTTTGGGATTGTCGTAGCCCTTCAGCTCGCCATCCACAAATTGCAGTACCCCGTCCGAAGGATCCGTTAACATCGGTGTAGAGAAGGAAGCCACGTCATAATCGCCGCCCTCTACTTTGGATACAAGTGAGTTGAAATCCGCGAAGACTTCCGGCTGGAACTGCACGCCAATCGCTTCAAAGTTTTCTTTGGCCACCGCAATGAAGATATCCGTGGCCGGACTCTTCGTTCCGAGGAAATGCAGGGACAACTTCTTCCCGTTTTTCTCACGGATGCCATCGGCTCCAGGCACCCACCCTGCATCATCTAGCAATTGATTGGCTTTGTCCGGATCATAGGCGTATGGATTAATACCTTCCTCCGTATATGACCAGGAAATAGGTGAAGTCGGGATGTTGGCAACAGCCCCTGCCCCTTGGTTGGCGTCCACATAGATGGACTGACGATCCAGGCCATAGGTGATGGCTTGCCGTACTTCTTTTTCCTGAAGCTGTTCATGCTCCAGATTAAGCTGTAAATATCCGTATGTACTTGGTGTGTAAGGTAGAAGGTTAAGGTATGGGATATTTTTCAGCTTATCGATATTCTCCTGGGTAGCCGTGAACGAAGTGAAGTCGATCTCTCCGGTCTCAATAAACTGCCAGGTGTCTCCTTCCGATGTTTTATATATGAAGTGCTCGGTTTTCGGTTTGCCCTTGTAGTAGAATTCGTTGGCAACGAATCGCACTTCCTGACCCGGAATGAACTTTTCGAGTTTATAAGGGCCATTACCTACAGGTGTTGCATGAAGATTTTTAATGTATTCGAGTTTGCCGAATTGATAGTCTTTGCCGTAGTAGGCTTTGGACAACACTTCAGAGCCCAATGTAAGCAGAGCAGTTGCGTTGGGTTGTTCCAGCGTGACCGAGATCGTTAACGGATCAATGACCTTAATACCCTCAATGTGATCTGCCTTTCCTTCGGTATACGCTTTGCCGCCTTTCACCTTGGTGGAGAAAATATCGAATCCACCGTCATACGACTTGTCATGCAGAATGGTCCATGTAAAAGCAATATCATCTGCGGTGAGCGGGGAACCGTCACTGAACTTGGAATCTTTTCTCAGATGAAACGTGTATGTACGCTGATCGTCGGACACATCCCAGCTTTCAGCGAGATCAGGAACAGGCAATCCCTTCTCATCTACGGTCACGAGCGAAGCAAAAAGCAATGAAGCAACGTTGCCATCATATCCGCTCTGATGGAAGTACGGTGTGAAAGCCCCGCTGGGATCCGTAAGTCCCACAATCACCGTATCCGTCCGTTTTTTTGCCGTCTCAGGTAATTGATTCAAGTCCGTCGCCTGAAATGGTGCATCCAGTGCTGCTGAAACCGGAGTGGCTTGTGTACCCGGATTCGTTGTCCCGCTTCCAGCAGTAGTGGTCTCTGCTCCCCCACCTCCAGCACATGCCGATAACACAATTGCACTACTGATAATTAACGATGCCACAGATAAACCTTTCACTCTCATAAAATCCTCCCCAATTCATAAATGATCCATATTTTTCTCGCTCAGCCGTTCCTAATTCCCGAAATAATCCAGAATATATATAATTCCTATGAAATTAGTAAGGTATAAGTTCGATAAGCCCTATTATAAGAACCTCATTCGGTTCTGTAAATAGAGAACCACAAAAAAATATTTATATTAAACCCATTAATATCCACTTTAAAGCGATAAAATAGCCGTATGTTTTGCGCGGATTTCCTGAATAAATTTCAGTTCGTCCACAACAAACATACGGCTGCATCAGAGGAATACTTTTTTTCTAAAAACCACATTTTGATAAACGTTATTGCTCCAAATAATTCATGACATTCGGTAAAATTTGCTCCAGTGCATGAAGACGAAGTGAATACTCAACCAGGCTCTCTCCTTCAAAATGAGCATAGACCAACCCTGCTCCACGAAGCTTGGAAAGATGGTCATGAGTAATTCCTTTGGAGAGCTTCAAGTGACGAACAATTTCTATGAACGAACGCGGTCCCTGATGCAGAAAACGCATGATTTTCAGTCGGTTCTTCTCTCCCAAGCTGCGAATCACACGCAAATGATGGGTCGGAATATACTCATGGTCTCCCATATACAATCTGGAGGAATAATGGCACAGCAGAGTATCCCCAAAATGCAGGATGACATTTAGCGGCTGAAAATGAAATTGTGGTACAAGCAGCAGTCTCTCCAACCCCTTTATGTCACGGAACATCAAACCGTTGGTCGCATCGTCGAGTACTTTTTCCTGGGGAGATTGACTTAACTGTTCCTTGCGGTTCAGAACCTCCTGGCGCAGATGTTGTAAGATTACGGGATCAAGCAAGCGAAAATATTGCTCATTCCACCCGGTTAAGACATAGGTCATCTTAGTCTGGAAAGCAGCGATATCATCTGTATACGGGAAGCTGTACCGACTAAAAATGTCATGGAGTTCAAGCACTGTTCGTTGGCTGAACCATTCAATAAAATCCTCCGGCTCCTCCGCTTCCACTTGCAAACAGACAAGCAGATACATCCATTTCCAATCATCATCCACGTTCATATTTTGCAAGACAGCAGCAAGCTCAGGAGTTAGCTGTCCTTCTGTTTCTAGCGCCCAGGCTATGGATAAATCAATCTTTTTATGCGATTTTCGGCAAATATATGTATGCAAACTAGCCATGAATTCAAATACAGACGTAAATCCAACCTCAATGCGATAGCTCAATCTCAACCTCTCCTATCTTGCAAAGTCGTTCCATTATACCCTGTTTGCAGCCGTGCATGCTACGATTATAGGGTAAACAAAAAGCCGCACAGTGAAATATTCCACCGTACGGCTTCTCAATAGACCGGATCTCCTGTCTCCAAAAATAATACCTTGAATCAGGCTCCTTCGCCTTCAACCATCAGTTCCAGCTTAATCACATTCACACGTGAAATCCGCTTATGTTCGGTCTCTTGAATAACAAAGACATATCCACCATACTCTACCGATTGCCCCACTTCTGGTGGGATGGCCTCTACTCTGGAGTATAACCAGCCGCCAATCGTATCATAATCTGCCCGGTCCATATCCAGCCCAAAGCGTTCACTAACCTCTTCAATCAGCATGAGGCCGTCAATGGAATATTCCATCTCATCCACTTTCTCAATTGATGGACGCTCTTGGTCAAATTCGTCCTGAATCTCGCCCACAATCTCTTCCATGATGTCTTCAAGCGTTACAAGGCCGGAGGTTCCTCCGTACTCATCAATCAGGATGGCAATCTGTGTCTTGCTACGTTGCATCCGCTTGAGCAGGTCACTGATGGGAGTGGAATCGGGTACTGCGAGAATCGGCCGAATCACCGAGATGGTATCTGTAAGCTGAGATCGCATCAGGTCTTTAATGTGAATAAAACCGATAATATGGTCTTTGTCACCGTTATAAACCGGATAACGGGTACGCATGCTTTCACTGGCAATTTCCAGATTTTCCAGCATGGACTGATTGGCATTCAGGCAGATCATTTCCGTCCGCGGAATCATAATTTCACGGGCGGTTGTTGCCGTAAAATCAAATATATTATCAACAAGTGCCAATTCAGTATTGTCAATTAAACCGCTCTTATTGCTTTCTTTCATCAGAATGCGTATTTCATCTTCACTATGCGCTGAGTCATGCTCCGAGGCCGGTGCCATGCGAAACACTCTCAGCAGGCTGTTCGCCATACCATTCAATGCCCATATAAAGGGATACATTAATTTGTAAAAGAACGTAAGCAACGCCGCAGACCATAACGTGATCGTCTCTGATTTGCGGATGGCCATCGTCTTGGGAGCAAGTTCCCCGAGTACAATATGCAAAATCGTAATAATAACAAAAGCAATCGCAATGGAAATACCGTGTACGTATACCGGCCCCATTCCAAACGCAGTAAACATGGGCTCTAACAGGTGAGCAATCGCTGGCTCTCCTAGCCAACCGAGTCCAAGTGAAGCGAGCGTTATGCCCAATTGACACGCGGATAGATAAGCATCCATGTTGCGTACAATATTGGAAGCATAAATCGCATTTTTATTACCTGTTTCCACCAAAGCTTCAATCCGGCTACCACGAACTTTGACCATCGCGAATTCTGCCGAGACAAAGAAACCATTCATCAATACAAGCAAAGCAATTAAAAATAAATTTAATATACTCGGTAAGGGGTCACTCAAATTATCATCCTATTCGCCGTCATTCTTCGGCAAATAGGTCCACCTCCTTCGAAAATGTAGGATATTTGCCATTCTGCCGCTCATATGCAGTTTCAACTTCCCAATGCGTTCACCTCCACCTTCTTCTGTAGAATAACAAGGATATGCTTCTTTTATTATATAATTCTACACTACACAGTCAATCCGTGTCCTATGACAACGAAATGATGCATACAGGCTATTTCGTTAACAAATGTACCGAATGCGCAGTTTTTTTTACGTTTTACTAACAAATATATGCATCTTCTTGCGTACGGTTTAACTTTTCTCTTACGCTCAGTTAATCATTCAGCGATATACTTCCAAATAGAACAACAATTTTTGATTCCGGAGGTATGTACATTGAAAAGCCATCATGCTATGAAATGGAATGCTCTACTACTCAGCGCGGCTGTTGCGATCACAGCAGTGCCCTGGCAGGTCAACGCTGAACCCGTATCTGCCCAGCTACAGACGGCCCAGGCCGCATTTACCATTTTACCTATCGACCGTGCTCAGATTCTCGCAGGCCAAAAGCTGGATTTCCGGGTTGAGCTGAACGGTGCCAAGCTGAATTCGAAAGACATTAAAATCCAGGTTAATGGTTTGTCACCGGACAAATACTTCGGCAAGTCCGGAACATGGACAACCAGCACCGACCTGAGTACAGAATACACCATACGGGATGTTGCCTTCAAAGAGAGCGATTCCATTGTGGTAACCGCCGAGACAACTGCTACAGGCAAGCGTACATATTCACGGGTCGTATACCAAGTGTTCGATCCTTCCAAAGACACAGCCACACTGACAAACGGTGAGCAAGCCAAAAATGTCGTTCTGATGATCGGCGATGGCATGAGTGCCAATATTCGTACCGCCGCACGTGTTGTATCCAAGGGTATTAACGAAGGCAAATTCAAGGGTTGGCTGGAGATGGAACAAATGGACGCCATGGGCATGGTCACCACGTCTGGCATGGATTCCATCGTTACCGATTCCGCCAATAGTGCTTCCGCTTATGCAACCGGTCACAAAACAGCTGTAAATGCCGAGGGTGTCTACCCAGACAATACACCAGACCCTTTTGACGATCCGAAGGTGGAAAACATCGTTGAGCTGGTGAAACGGACACGTGGCATGGCTACCGGCCTTGTAACGACTGCGGATGTGACAGATGCGACACCTGCTGCGATGGCTGTACATACACGTAAGCGCGGAGAGCAAGAAGCGATCGCCGGCATGTATCTGAATGAAGCCAATCGACCGGATGTAATTCTGGGCGGTGGACTGGAGTGGTTCCTTCCAGCAGCTGATGGCGGAAAACGCAAAGATGGACGCAATATTGTGGAGGAGTTCAAAAAAGAAGGATATACCTATGTTACAGATGCAACGAATCTGGACAAGTCTGCCTCTACCAAATCATTGCTTGGATTATTCCGCAAAGGCAACATGAACGTATATTATGACCGGGAGTATACTCAACCTAACAATGCAGAAATTGTGGGCAAGGATACCGATCAGCCAACGTTGATGGAAATGACCGACACAGCCCTTCAGGTGCTGGAACAGAACAAGAATGGATTTTTCCTGATGGTTGAAGGCGCATCAATTGATAAACAGGCTCACACGATGGATTTTGAACGTTCCGTATGGGATGCAATTGAATTCGATCAAACGGTTGGTCGGGTTAAGGAATATGCGAAGAAACACCCGGATACGCTCGTTATCGTCACATCCGACCATGGTCATTCCCTTACCCTCAACGGAACGTATAACACGGAAGCCGCCAAAGGTAAATCGGGCGACGAACTCCGTGAATTGATCGGCACATATGCTGATTCCAAGTTCCCGACGTATGTGGATGCAAACGGAGATGGCTTCCCGGATAATCCGGATTCCGAGTGGAAGATTGCTGTCGGCTGGGGCAATATGCCGGATAACAACGAGGACTATCTTGCTAATCCGGTACCAATCAGCCCTACCATTCAGGACCCTAACGTCAAAGACAAAACATGGTATATCGCTAACCCGGACAAAGATCCGGACGGTGTTCACTACACGGGTAACTTGCCTCATGATGAAGGCCAGGAAGTCCACACATTCGACGATGTGCCAATCAATGCCTCGGGACCAGGGTCCCGTCTGTTCTCCGGCTATCTCGATAATACGGATGTGTTCCGTAAGATGGTAACTGCATTGAAGTTGGATGCGTCCAAGTAGCACAACGGTGAACTAACAAAAGAGTATCCTAGCTCATGCTCAGGCATGGCGGGATACTCTTTTTTCATGATTTTATGGATAATAAGGATTAGCTAGCACGTTTACTTAACGCTTTGCTCTACTGCTTCTACTGATTTTATTCTGTTTCTGATGCCAACTTATTCTCTATAGGATCACTACGTTCCCATTAACGGTGTCCCAGCGCCACGGCGTGTCTTCCCCTTTGCCAATCTGAAGACCGCCAATCCAAGATGTATCATGTCTTAATAGTGCCCAATCTGCTTCTCCGTTCAGCACCTGAATACCGAGTTCGGTCAAAGACAAGACACCGTGACGGAATTCATCGTGATGCTGCTGGAAGTTAGGAAAAGCTTGTACACCGCTTAATTGAAGTAAAGCATGAGGTTCCTCCGTCATTCTCTTCAGATGAGCCCAGTACTCCAGATCACCCATTCCCAAGATATGCAGTTGATCTCCAACATGCTTGAATAATGGATAAGGGCTATCCACGCCCTCTCTTACGGCCTCCAGTGTGGATTGCTCAATTATGCCCAGTCCGTTCGATACAGAAGGAAGACGGGACAAGTGTGCCTTGAATGCAGCATCTGCAAAAGGAAGCACCGATGTATTTTTCAGCAAGTAGTCCTTGTGATCCTGAATGTCAGAGGATGCATACGCACCCCAAAAATCGCTGCCAGCCTTGATTTCCTCTGCCCCCATCACATGCCAGGTACCTGATAAACGTCCGATCTGTGAGGGTGTAAGTTGCCCAAGTCCCCGAAAATGTTCAATATCTGGATAGGCATCGATGCATAACAGATTCAGCTTTGTATTTTTCAGGTCCTGTTCCTTGAAATAGTGCAGCAAATACGATAACATCGCCTGATCATAGAGGTCATACTCAAACCACAGGACGATCTCTTCGTGCTGATGGAATGACTTAAGCGTCTGCTCAAGTTCCTTAATTTTCAAATATTCAGTCTGTGGGATACCCAAGTGCTGCTCCAAATATTGTGCACGTCCACTTCGATCTTTCTCATTCCTCATATTTCTTGTTATCGGTCCAAATGTATAGAGCTCTCGACAGACCAGAATTTCACCTTGAATCCCGCTTTGTCTTAATCGATCTGCCGCATGGTCACCATTCATAATGTGAAGCATCCCTTTTCCTCCTTCGTATAGATCACTAAATACTGAAATCACATCCGCCACAGGCAATGAACGTCTGAGCCTGGATCTGGCATCATACAACCGTTTCTTTAGAGCCGGAACATTAACCCCGAGGAATTCCGACATTTCCTTGAGCGAGTAGCCCTGAAAATAAAACAGTTCAACAGCAAGCTGCATGGAAGTTGGCAAAATGGAAATCGAATCTCGCAGGAGACGATGCACCTCTCCTTTCAAAGCCTGTTCTTCAGGGTTATGAGTCTGATCCTCTTCTTGAATAACATCCTGAATCTCCAGGACCGGGACGGTGCCATGCTGCTTACGCCTCATTAAACGGTAACACTGTCTCTCCACGATGACTTTGAACCACCCGGGAAAAGCATCAGGGTTGTCCAGTTTGGACAAATTCACAAAGGCCTCCGTGAACGCCTCTTGTACTACATCTTCGGCCAGGAATGTATCCCCTAATTTTTGATAGGCTACAGCCAGTGCCATCCCGCGAAATTGCGTCACCAGCTGTTCATATGCCTCGGCTTCGCCCTTGATTGCTCCATCGATCCATATCTTCAATATGTTTTGCTCCTTCCTGTGCGCTTGCTGCTTGATGTATTTATCTTTAAGTGCCCTGATTTGAGAAAAAGGTTACTTCTGCTTATGTTTAATTTTCTATTTGATTATGCTCTTTATCATCATATAGGAAAAGCTGCCCCGTTTGCGGAATAACATCCGCAATCGAGACAGCCTCTGTATGGCCGTATTATATTATGTTCTTTTTTTCCTACAGATTAACGTCTGCTCGGTTGTTGCGGATAGTTTCCGATCACACCTGGATATTGATACAACAACGGCTCATCGAATGTAGCGTAGTCGAAATTGACCATCAGAAGCATGATCCGTTTTCCGCTGTTCGGGTCACTGATGATGATATGGTCACGACCAGCGGCTTCCAGAATGCCTTGGAAAATGCGGGCATTCCACTCTTTGTTACCTTCGTATGTCATGTAGAATGTTCCACATTTACCCAGGTTAAGCCGTAAAATATTTTCGATGTAGGATTGTTCAAACTGTGGCGCAGTTGTGGTTACAACTCCACCCGTAGGTGTCATTGGAGCACCGCTTGATACGAGCGGAGGTACGCCTGTGGAGCTAGGTGAAACCATGCCTGGTGTTGGGGACATCATCGGCATCCCGTTACCGATTTTATATGATGTTCCTTGGACTTGCGAATTGGCCTGTTGGCCCATAACCTGTGTTGGTTGATAAGGCTGGTTAATCATAATGATTCCTCCCAAAATTTAATATACGGTTGGACAGTCTTCGCCTGTCGGACTGAAGAAACAATGCGCCTTGAAGCGGCCTGTATTTTGCTGGTCATACCAGGTTGGCGGACATTCTCCCACCGGACGGAAAAACCACAGGGAGTTGCTGGCTGGCCAGAAGCGTTCACCATTAATGACACGCTGTGCCAAGCGTATTTCCGATTGTCTTGCCCGTTGGTAGAAATATCCTTTTTGCGTTGATTCGAAGCCACCCGGGTTCTGAAACACCATTCGATTAATGTCCCGAATATCACCGAAATCCAAGCAATCGCCGAGCACCCGGTTTACCCCCACATTGCCTACAAGCAGCATGCCTTGTTCGCCGTCACCTTCAGCCTCCGCTCTCATCAGTCTAGCGAGCAGCTTGACGTCTTCCGAGTTGGCTTTAATAACAGCCATATCCTGTTTCCTCCCTTGTTGAACCTCTTCATCACCGTATATCGTATTGTGCAGATGCCCATTCGGTGACACGATTTTATCTTTTCTCATAAAAAAAGCCCGGAACCTCACCCTATGTGAAGTCCCGAGACATAACATTTCCTATATAACCTGCCTATTCAGGGCTTGGCTTGAATCCAGTAATCGTAAGCATGTACGATATTGCCTTTGTAGGCTTTATACTCACTTAACAGATCGGGAAGCAGTGCCAGCTGGCGTTCCATCTCCGCTGCTCCCTTATCATAAAATGAAATATGTCTACCTTCAAAATTCTCTTTCATCTCCACCGAGATCAACAGTGGTTTACCCAAACGATCCGCAATTTTCATTTCCTGACTGACGACGTCGGCAATTCCATTGGAGCCTTCAGCGATGTTACGGAATGCCATCAGAGATATGTGATCCAGTGTTGTGATCATGTATTCACTGACAGACATGTCTCTTCCTGGTAACGGGAACGTATCCAGCCAAACGGCCAGATCGGCACTCGTTTCGAGATCGCTGTCCTTTTTCGTCTCTTCATGGAAATAAGCAATATTGGCAGCCCATTCGGTCAGCAGCGTATCCCGATCATTTTCCCATTCAGGTAAGGTGTATGGTTCAATATCGAGATGGATTCCCTTAAAACGTTCATCCGGTTCAGATTCGGCGTTATAATTTTTCACATAATCGATCAAGCGCTGTATCCGTGGCCGATTTTCCTTTTTACCCCAGATTGGATGGCCGCCCATGGCATGAACCTCAATACCTTGAGCCTGTGCGCGTTTCACAAAACTGCGATAACTGGAGTACGGTTGATCCAAATCAAGCCGGACGTATAACCAATTGATGTTTTGCTCTTTGGCGAACTCCAGAATGTGATCTCCACCGTCATTCGTAACTTGAGAAGCCTGCCAGATATAGGTTCCCCGGATTTCCGGTTGATTGGATGGATTCTCCGGTAATGGTACTTCCTCTGGCTCCAGCTGCCCCCAGTACACGATGTCATGCACAGCTGAACCTGCGTAGGAAGCATGATCTGTGAATGCAGACGCCACTTCCTTTATGACACTCTCCAATTGCGCAGCGCCTTTTCCGGCAAACGTCGTGAACTCTTCCCCAGGCATAGGCTTGGTATTTACCCCAACGGTAATAGAACCATTTCTGGCGTCAGCCCATATCATTTCCTGTTCTACCAAACGTATAATTCCATTGTTTCCTTGCGCGCTGTCACGGTAAGCGAGCAGCGTAATATGATCAAATTGTCCAATAAACCAGTGTGACAACGACTCGTTATCCGCATCGTCAGTGGTTCTGCTACCTGTCACCGTGTAAGAATCAAGCCAAAAAGGCAAGTCAACATTCACTTCAACCGCCCCAGCCTGTTTCACCTGTTCCAGCAAGAGCTTCATATTGACAACCCAGGATTGGACCAGCGGCTTAGCATCTTCTTTCCACTGTGGCAGTACATAAGGTTTGATATCCAGGTGAAGGGCGTCAAATCGCTCTTCCGGCTTTGCAGCGAGGTTATAATTACTTACCCAGGACGCCAGTTTGAGCATTGGACCTTCACGACCACTCACTGCCCATGACGGATCTCCACCCAGAGCTTCAACCGCAATTCCAGCCTTGCTGGCTTTGGATATAAACGTATGATAGACATCCTCTGACAGATTCATATCCACATTCACATACAGTCTGTTAATCTTATGTTTAGCTGCATTGTCCAGCAGCTCGTTTCCTCCATCACTGACAGATTTGGCCTGCCATACCCAGGCTGCTCTTATATCTGCGTCAGCCTCAGCAGTAGATTCAAAGCCTGTCATTATAATCCCTCCAATCAGCAGTAATAGCCAAAACACTTTCCGGGATGAGTTCCCGAACATATTCTCCCTCCATTCCTGTACTGTGGTAAAATCACATTTATTATAGCAACCGAGTTACCAAAAACAAATAAGCCCAAGTGCTTAACTTGGGCTTATTTCTGCTATGTTTTCAAAAGTTTACAATTGACCGGAGAAATCCCGGTACTAGTCCTCATATATCATTTTTCGGGTCATGCCCCCGTCAATAATCAGGTTGGTCCCTGTGACAAAGGTATTGCTCGGATCGGACAAATATAAACAAGCGCGGGAGATATCCGAAGGAACACCTACACGTCCTGCCGGGTGCTGTTCATGGTCCTCTGGCTTCAATTTCTCCACATTTCCTGTCTCAATCCATCCCGGACTGATACAATTGACCCGAATTTTGTCTTTACCCAAGGATACGGCCATCGCATGTGTCAGCGCCACGATAGCTCCCTTGGACGCAGCATAGGCCTCTGTTTCCGGCTCTGACATCAACGCACGTGTTGAGGCCATGTTCACAATTGCTCCACCATTTTCGTTGTGCTTCATATGTTTGGCCGCTTCACGGCTTGCGAGAAAGCAACTTCGCACATTGGTATTGAGTATATCGTCCCACTCTTCCAGCGTTAGGTCATAGGGAGACTTCCACCTGGAGACACCCGCATTGTTTATGAGCACATCAATCTGTTTGAATTCATCCATTGTCGTTTGAATGAGGTTTGTTATATCCTTCTCTTGACGTACATCACACTGGACAAAAATCGCTTCTCCGCCTTCATTGCGAATCGAAGCTGCCGCAGCAGCCCCTTCCGCTTCCTGATAGTCGGCAAGTACGACTTTAGCCCCTGCAACCGCATAGGCCTCAGCTACACTTCGTCCGATTCCTTGGGCTGCTCCCGTTACAACCACGACTTGATCTGTAAATGACATCATCATTTCCTCCTCTATTGGGATGGTCCATTCATTACATAAGCCTACATCAACTCACCGAATATGGACCATAAATTGAATAAAGTCTCTTCTTATATAAAAACACGTTAGCCCCATTAAGAAACGCTTGTCCATAAAAGAAATTAAAAAAAGCTTACGCCACTATGGCGCAAGCCAGCCGGTTTATCCGCGTACACGCTCTGAATACAAACGATTGTAGCGTTCAAAGCCTACATAACGCGTTCCCTTGAAAGAGAGTCGACCTTCATCTCCCTCGGCGCACAAGCCGTACTCATCACCATTCACCTTGAATTCGAGACGATCCCCGCTCTCCACTTCAAATGTGATGTAATAAAGCGTACGGGCTGTACTTCCTGGTTCGGAGTGCGACTGACTCATCTGCATTCTCCTGCTGGTAATCCGTGAAGGTACGGTAAGCAGAGGCTCTGAGTTATTACGACCCCATCTCCATACTTCTTTCCCTACCGACAGAAGAACGATACCTATAATCAGGACAAATACTACCGGAAAGACGGTTCCAAAAAAATCAAACATCCAGGATGATTCAATGCCCATGTCTCTCCCCTCCGTTCATCAAACCTAGGACAGCCGGAGTCTTGACCCGTCTTCTGTAATATATATGCACGTTAACAGGGAACTTGTTATTCGTATTCAAATCCAATATGTATTAACATATCAATCGTCCTAATCAAATCCTAGGCACCAACTGGGATAGCGCCTTGATGAATGAACGTTATCCCAGTTGAGGTACCCTACCCCCTCTCTATGCTAATTGAGTAATAACCAGATGTGCCGAAACTGGCCTTGTTCCTCCTGCGAGCGGAGTCATGGTTAATGCCGTTGATTCTCCAGCTGGATTGCGTACAGTGAGTATTGTATTAATTACTGTTGTTTGCACGATAGCCATTCCTGGCATCTGACTTGTACCTGTTGCCCGCCCCACAACTGAATTGGAGAGGTCAGCGCCATTAAGTGTTAACATAAGTTGCCCAGCTTCATTCATACTCCCCTGAAACAAAACCAGATACGTACCGATCGCAGCCAAATTAAATGTACTCGGTCCTGTACGAGTAATTGTAGTCCCACTTGTAGGTCCATCTTGCGGAAAACTTACATCCGTGCCCGGAGCAACCGTTGCAGCATTGTCTGGAGGCATCAGCGCAAAGAAATCAGCAAATCCCAGAACCCCTCCGGCTGCTCCTGTAGCGCCAGTAACACCCGTTGGTCCAGCTACACCAGCTACTCCCGTGGTTCCGGTGACCCCCGTTGGACCTGCTACACCAGCTGCGCCTGTCGCTCCGGTAGGCCCCGCTGGACCTGCCACTCCAGCTGCGCCTGTCACTCCGGTAGGCCCCGCTGGACCCGCCACTCCTGTAACACCCGTGGCTCCCGTGGCACCTGCTGGACCTGCCACTCCAGCTGCGCCCGTGGCCCCAGTCGCACCGGGAAAGCCTTGCGGTCCAATAGCGCCAGCTGGGCCAGGCACACCCTGAGGTCCTTGTGGACCCACAAGTCCTTGTTCCCCAGGAATACCCTGCACGCCCATCGGTCCGGCTGGACCAGCCAGCCCCTGTGGACCCATGGCTCCCGCTGGTCCAGGTTGACCTTGAGGACCTTGTGGACCTGGAGGGCCTCCGGCCGGACCCTGAGCTCCAGGTGGCCCTTGCACCCCTTGCACCCCTTGCTGTCCTTGAATTCCCTGTGCGCCCTGAGTACCTTGTGGTCCTGTTGGACCAGTGACCGTAGGCGTAATAATTTTCACTTTAGGCGGCGGACATTTTACCTGAACTAATTTTTTAGTCACCTTCACTTTGCAATTTTTTCTTTTAGATTTGCAGGGATATACCGTTACCTTTTTCCTCTTAGATCGCTTCTTCTCTTCTGAACTGCTCATCGTGTGGACACCTCCCTATAGACATAGTTTAACGTACGTATGTGGTTAGTTTGGTGTATGGACGAAAAACCATATTCAACTAAACTACAACCTATATTTAGGAAAAAGAGGCTATTAACATCGTAGATTAGCCCGATTATAGATGACTAAAATTAAAAAAAGGCTCTGATCGTAATAGTATATAGTTTTGATTTATTATGTTTTGACCAATTATGTATCTTTCTCTTATAAATCTCTTTCGTGATTTTGATTCCATAATCAAGAGGAAATCCGCTCAAAAAAGAAACATCCCCGCTTGGAGATGTTTCCTAACAATCGGACTGTCATATTCAGAACATTTGACACTTTTTCTATGAGTCTAAGCGTACATCAGATCCATGAATCCGCGAGTGACTTCTTCACCATCCGCTTGCTCCGGTTCATCTGCCTGTGCGTGCTTCGCCATGCAGGCTTTGACTTCTTCCTCAGTGGTACAACGGTTGGCATCATCACATGTGTAGCATAATTGGAGCATGTATCTGGTTAACTCGTCCGCCTGCGTGAATTGAGCTTGTTCATTCGTTCTCATGTTCATCACTCCCATCTCTTCTTGAATTCAATATAACATCATTTGAAGGGATTTATTGTGATTTAATTCACAAAGTAATTAAAATGAAAAGAAACCCGTAGGTTCCCTTTCTTAAGACGTTTTATTCGAACGCAATTATAGTACTTTCCAACGCACACCGCCGTCTACGGTTTGCAGCAACAGTGATCTTTTGGCATCTGTATTTTCGACCAAAATCCAGCCTAGTTTCGAAGAAACCATTTGGAGCTTGACGATCTCAGGGTACTCTTTAAGAATGTTTTCCAGTACTTCACTTGTAGGAAGTGCTTTCCAAGTCTTGCCGGCATCTTTCGTGTAATAAGTCTTGCCTTTCTGCATGATCCAGCCTTCCAAGGGATTTAGAAATGTAGGAGTCAGACCGCGATTGATTCCGGTTTGTTTATTCAGACTGAACGTTGATAACTGCCAGCTCTCTCCGCCATTTGTTGTGAAAAACCCGTTGAATTTGGTGCTTTCCCCTTGAGAACAGGATATTGACATCCAGGCAGTTTGAGCTTCCCGTCCAAAAAACTGTGGCGAGCTGATGTTAAAATTACCACATCCGTTAAATTTGTTTCGGTCAAAGAATGACGGGCCCGACTTCCAATGTTGGCCACCGTCCGCTGTAACGTACAATTTCGGCGTACCGAACTCTAGAGCGGTCAAGAACCCGTGATCCGAGTCCGAGAACGTCATCCCAGTTGAATAACCCCGTGTAGGGATCTCTGCAGATGCTGGTTTACCATCTTCGTCACTCGAAGTCATCTGATTCCAGGTAATACCGCCATCTTCGGTAAGATACAATTTCTTGTCTTGCTTGCCAATGGAAGTATCCACTGTTGTCAGTATCCAGCCTTTCTCAGGAGAAACAAATGTAATGGCCGTCACTTTATCCGTCTTCGATAAGGAGGACAGACTCCAACTCGCTCCACCATTATTCGTGCGCAGCACCATCGTATCTGTTCCACCCATTCCTTCACGAACAATCCATCCATGTGTACTATCTACAAAATAAATGCTTTGTCCATATTGCGGATTAGCCGGAAACTGAACATTTTCCGAAGGTGAGATGTTAGTCCAGGTACTTCCCTGATCCTGAGTATAATACAGACGCAGGGCGTTCCGCGTCACTCCCCACGCTAATCCACCGTTACCATTAAGCAACTGGAAATCGGTTAAACGGGTCTGAATTTGATATTTGGCTGTATCCGCAGCTTGTGTACTGTTTGCGGGAGGAACAACAGTTAATGTCTGGCCCATATTCCCGTTATCTTCTTGCTCCTGCGGCGGTTCTGCCACCGGGGTCTCTCCCGAATCGGTGCAAGCCGCCAGCATAGCAGCTATACCGATAGACAGCAATGCTGTCTGCGCGATTTTGATCCATTGCGAACGCAAGTGGTTTCCACCTCTCTCATCCAATAAGCAGGCGCGCATGCCTGTCCATTCATGTTGTTTTTACGATTCATCTGAATCCACTGCTCCTATTCTACCACAAACGATGTCGAAAAGGTTCATCTCCACTCTCTGGAAGCAGACAGCGATCATTTTACTGCATCTGTTTCTTGTATAAAACATAAACCAGGTTTTCGACGAAATCCTCCGTAAAAAGACATGAAATGTGAAAAAGTTTATAGACATGGCTCGCTTTTCGCACGCTTATCCCTTAATATGGATGGAAGTATACCCCAAAAAGGAGAGGATATGAAAATGGTAAACAGTGCAGCGCTCAAACCAAGTCGTGTCGTTATTGTAGGCATGGGTGCGGTGGGAACAACAACGGGATACACGCTGATGTTAAGACAGCGTTCGTCCGAGTTGGTATTTGTGGATGTGAATCATGATAAGGCTACCGGCGAAATGCTGGATATGAACCACGGTCTCCCATTTACCGGAGGCGTTAAAGTATGGGCAGGCGATTACTCCGACTGCAAAGACGCAGACATCATTATTATTACTGCAGGTGCTTCCCAAAAACCAGGAGAGACTCGCATTGATCTACTGAAGAAAAATGCAAGCATTTTCAAAGAGATCATTGAACGTATAACTGAGGTTAATTCCCATGGTATTCTTTTGATTGCAACGAACCCTGTAGATATTTTGTCCTATACTTCTTGGAAACAAAGCGGTTGGCCCGCTTCACGCGTAATTGGTTCTGGTACTTTGCTGGACAGCGCACGTTTCCGTTACCTTATTGGTAAAAACAAAGGAATTGATCCACGCAGTATTCACGCTCATATTATCGGGGAGCATGGCGATTCCGAAGTACCGGTATGGAGTCTCGCCAACGTTGCAGGAACGAATCTGGATCTGGATGAAGAAACACAACAAGATATCTTCGACCGGACCAAAAATGCAGCTTATGAGATTATTAATGCCAAAGGTGCCACTTCCTATGCAATTGCGCTCGCTTTGGACCGTATTGTGGCTGCCATTCTGGGCAATGAAGGCTCCGTACTGAACGTTTCCACATTGCTGGAAGACTACAATGGCGTATCCGATGTATATCTGGGTGTTCCATGTGTAGTTGATCGCAACGGTGTGCGCGAGATTCTGCCACTTCCTTTGAATGAGACGGAGAAAGTCGCTTTCCAAGCCTCTGCCAACAAATTGAAGGAACAGATTGCCGGACTGGAGTAAATCCAATTCCAGGCATGTTGACTAATCACGTTATTTTATAATGAGTAAATAGCGTTAAGGTTGTATAACCGAAGGACCACCTGTATCTTCATTGCCAAGATGCGAGTGGTCCTTTGGTCTTATTAATAGCTTACACTGTTGTATATCGTTAAGTTTCAATTGAAGGTCATTCTCTGGCTAGTTTATCACCCTATCACATATGGGTAAGAAAAGTAAACATTGATTTCGATTTTTAGTTTACATAATAATTATTCTGTAACAATAAAAACGAAATTATTTTGTAATTTCAGATCGCCTCTCATTTTCCATTAAAAGTATTAATAATCCACTCCATCAAAATGAAAAAAAAACTGTCGTTTTGGACAGCTTCTTTATCATTACTTTCTTCTATTATATAAGCGAAGCTTATCTTTTACATATCAGCCACAAACGCGGGAAGTTTGACATCCAGCAAGGCCATCGCTTCTTCCTTCTCGCGGCTGGTTACGTGGGTGTACACTGTGGTGGTTTGAATGGAGGAGTGACCCAACAGCTCCTGAACCGTTCGCAGATCTGCTCCGCGTCTAAGCATCATGGTCGCAAATGAGTGACGCAGTTTATGACTGGAATAGTTCACACGCTGATTGGAGGCTGATTCCTGCTGAAAGCGTTCAAAAGTTTCGGTTGATATAAGCTGAATACTGCGTATCGACAATCGTTTCCCCTTTTGAGACACGAATAATGCCTCTTCTTTCGCCCGCCATGGATCCAGCCGCTCCTGAAGAGCCTGGGATAACAGTTCGGCAACGGTCTCAGGCACAGGCAATGTACGCCATTTCCGGCCCTTACCGAATACATCCAGTGTGCGCCGTTCCGCATTATAATCTTTGCAGTTCAAGGCATGCACCTCTCCGACCCGCAATCCCATGTATCCCATGAGTAGAAAAATAGCCAGGTTTCGTGTACGGTACTTACCCTCAACCGATTGCAAAAATCGTTCCAAACCGCTTTCATCAAGGAAGACGGGGGCCCGATTTTGCTCGGTTTTGGATTTCTTGATTCCGAAAGCTGGGTTATTGGTCACCAATTCAAGCTCAATCAATGACTTATAAAAACAGTTCACCGCTGCGTGTTTCCGATTCCGCGTCGAGTCACTGACCCCTCTTTCCCGCGCCCGGGACAAGAAGGATAACACATGAAGTTTTTTGACCTGCTCCAGTGACTTTCCATGAATAGAGACGAGAAATTCAGCAACGTCACCTGTGTATGATTTTACCGTATGTCCCGTGTAGCCCGCATCTTTCATCCATATATGAAAAGCTTCAAGCTCATCGGCGTATTGCTCCTGAATCTCTTCGGTCATCATCTGTGTTCGTCACCACACTTCTATTTATTAATCTACAATTACGACATCGATTAGTGGAATGATCGCTTCGGGTTGTCCCTCACTGCGGGTGAGTACAAATGAAGGTAGTGGATTTTCGTGCAGTCCATTCACTGATTCACAGATCTGAACATACAAGTCCATACGCAACGTCTCGCCTTCACCCGCAACATCAATTACAGGCCATGCTTTCTCTGCACAGGATGGCCAGTATGCCAATTCGTTTACCGGCACGATACTTAATTGTTTAATTTCAGGATGCACACGGTATATCCCCGTGGTCTGAGGTTCATCACCCAGCTTGTCTACCGAAAGTATAGTTCTCGAATGTTCATCCGGAGCCGAATATATCGAATAACACCAAGGTGTTACTCCCCAGGCAATCGCCATGAGACCTTCCTCAAGCAAGGTGTCCGAAAGGTCACCCTCACTGAATTGTTCAATCAGATTATGGTTTCCAGAACCGGTCAGATTTTCTACACGTTTCGCCATACGAGGCAGATCTGCGAGAATAAAGCCACCACTGCCGTAGGAGTCAAACACATGATTATCCCGTGTCCATACCGTTTCAAGCGCTGTATTCATCTGCGAAGCTTCGGCTGGAAACAGACATATCGCAACTGTTACCACCTGAGCGTATTTCACCATGGCATGCTGCTCGGGCTCCAGCGGTCCCTCTGCGATGCGGGGTGTTTTGACATGCAGTGAAATTCGCAGCTCGTACTCCCCTTCTGCAAAGTCACCCAAATTCAATACGATCGGATGATCTATTCCTTCAATGGGAGTGAGTGAGCATGTACTGTCTGGTCGCAGGGTAACTGCATATTGTGCAAATCCCAGCTCCTCCCCATATATGATAATGGTATCTTGCCTATCCGGCGGTGTATCCATATACTGCGCAATAACCGATACCTTGCGTCCATCCTTCAAAAGGCGCTGCGGATCAATGTCCAATTGAAATTGTTTTGTGTCCTCTGGATGTGAAAGGATTAGCTTCGTCTCGGCAAGTACGGCTGAGTCAGCCAATGCAAAACCGAAATTCGAATTATGGTGATGTTGATTGGTATGTAATGGTGTGTTCATGATACATCCCCTCTCCTATGTCTGATGGCATATCACACCCCCAAATATATGTCATATTTGCCCTGACCGCAACCCCGGTTCCACTCACAAGGATAGATGTATTACTTATTAGATACCCAAATATAGCCTTATCCATCTCTGCTTTTTTTCGCATTACTCGAACTGCTCTCACAAAAAAAGCCCCATACCGCGCCGCTTTAGCGATGCAGTATGAGACAATGCAGTTGACTCTATTAACGTATAGTTTCAGTGTGACAAATTAATTTACTAACCTTTCAAGATATCTCTACAATGTAGGAATCAGCTATGACAGCTATTTCCCCTTTGTTGTTTTGAACGTGTCCGATATACGCCGTGCCGGATTCAAATGACTGTGATGACGACCGTAGGCAAAGTAGATGATTAAACCAATAATTAACCAACCGAAGAACGTAATCCAGGTGAGAGCTGCAAGACGTGTCATGAGATACATACAACCAACAGCACTCAGAATAGGAATCAATGGGACGAAAGGTACGCGGAATCCCCTTTTGAGTTCCGGGTTGTTTTTTCGCAATACGATAATCCCCAGACTTACCACCGCGAAAGCAAACAGTGTTCCGATGTTGGTCAACTCCGCCAGATGGCCAAGTGAGATGAAACCCGAGAATAAAGCGACGATGATCCCAGCAACCCAAGTACCTGTAGCAGGTGTTTGGCTTTTGCCACTGACTTTGGAGAACACCGGAGACAATAGTCCGTCTCTTGACATGGAATAAAGCAAACGTGTCTGACCATACATCATTACAAGTAATACAGTGGTAATTCCCGTAATCGCTCCAAGCGAAACAATCCAGGACAATCCTTTCAACTGTACAAATTCAAAGGCAAAGGCAACCGGATCACTCACATTCAGCATGTGATAAGGTACAATCCCTGTCAGGATCAACGATACAACGATGTAAAGCACGGTACAGATCGCAAGAGATGCAATAATACCGATTGGCAAGTCCCGTTGAGGACGTTTCACTTCTTCCGCAGCCGTAGATACCGCATCGAAACCAATGTAAGCAAAAAATACCGTTGCCGCCCCTGCGGTTACCCCTGAGATGCCAAACGGAAGGAATGGTTGCCAGTTATCCGGCTGCACATAGAACACACCCACTCCGATAAAGATCAGCACCACGATAATTTTAATCGCTACCATGATTCCGTTGGCACGAGCAGCCTCTTTCACCCCTCGGGTGAGCAGGAATGTAATGATTAACGTAATCACCGCTGCGGTGATATCAAAATAGGTTCCCTTTTCAGGACTAAATGCACTTGTGAGCGCATGGGGTAATTGCAACCCGAATCCGGACAATAACGTTTGAAAATATCCAGACCATCCGCTGGCAACAGCCGCACTCGCAAATCCATACTCCAGAATAAGATCCCATCCGAGAATCCAGGCAATGACTTCGCCAAAAGCGGTATAGCTATATGTATACGCACTTCCTGAAGCAGGCACACTGGATGCAAACTCCGAGTAACACAATGCAGCGAAGGCGCAGATAATACCTGCCAGCAGAAAAGAAAGTACCAAACCGGGACCTGCATATTTTGCGGCAGCAACACCAGTTAATACAAAGATACCCGTACCGATGATCGCACCTACCCCGAGGGTCATCAGATCAAGCGGACCCAGAACCCTATTCAACATGTTGCTTTCGTTATCTCCGGTGGCAATCGGTTTTTTTCTAAACAGGGAAGATCGATTCTGGTTTTGGTTCATACACAGTTTCCTCTCGTATTGAAAATGATGAATGTGTCTCTTTACTTCAAATATTTTGTTTGGGTCATCTGTTCTATGAAAAAGTCCTTTGTTCTATCTTACCGATCAACTACAAAAATCTATCGATTTCTACACTTTGTCGCGTTGCTTTGTTAAATTTATTTTTCGGATGAAGGTATATTTTGTGCGTTCTAGACGAAATTTATCATGATCTGTTGGACAGGGGAGAATATGAAAATCGATTTAAAAGAAAACTGCGTATAATTTATATTATGCGCAGTTTTTTAATAGCTTTTTTCTTTACCAAAACATCACAAAATCGTTGTTACATGCAACTGAGCAAATACAGTGCCTTTTCGCCTCTTTTTGCGGTTTATTCCTTGCTCCCCCTGTCCTGTTGCACGATAAACACTACGCCAAAGAGCCGCATATCCGTATGCGGCCCATCACTTGTAACGCTATTAGATCTATAAACGAGATAAGAACATCCACTCTATTCATTCAGGAAGAGAATCACTCTTTCACTCACACGGATCATCTAACTTATGAAAATACAATTCGCTCTGCATCCGACATCTGATATTGAGATAGCAGATATGCCTTGCTGTCCAAAGCCTTCCGCCGAACCTCGTTCAGATCGACATGCAGCAGCTTGCCTTCGCGCTTCACCGGCCGACCTGCTACAAACACGGTATCCACATTGGATGGATTGGCAAATTGAACGACGGCTCCAACCGGATCATGCACCGGGAACAAGTTAAGATCGGTGGTTCGGATCATAATCAGATCTGCTTCTTTACCTGGCGTAAGTGTACCGATCTTCCGCTCAAGTCCCAGAGCCTTCGCCCCAGCAGAAGTTGCAAATCTTAGAACTTGACTGGATTGCAGATTAAGCTCGCCAGGCATTTCACCCTGCAGCAAAAGTTGTTCATTTTCACGGGAACGTTCAGCTTGAATTGCAAATTTCATCTGGGAGAACATATCCCCACCCGTCGATGTTACAACATCGACTCCGAGCGTTGGAGTTCCTCCGTTTTCAAGGAAGTACCCCGTTGCCGGATACCCATGCCCCATCATCATCTCTACTTCTGGTGTGACGGACAGTGAGGCGCCGCTATCGGCCAACATTTTATACTCATCCGTATCCATCGTATTTCCGTGTACGACGTTCAGACCTGGGCTCAGTAAACCAGCCTCATACATTTTACTTATCGAACGATCTACGGATCCCCAGCTTCCAAAGCCAACATGCATTGAACATATCGCATCAAGCTCTTGGGCAAGCTGAATTTCCTTCACTGTGGTATCCCAATGGCTGAACTCCGGACCACGAATTGCAAGGCCGAACGTGAGAAGCTGATCCCGTGAAGAAAAATACTGTTCCTTGACTCTTCTCACATCATTCGAATACGTCAGCTTGCTCTCTCTGTTCCAGTAGGGCGTCTCACCCGGTAGACCATAAGCGAAAACCGACCGAATACCCGCATCCTGAAGTCCGCGAATCAGTTCATCCGTATGCTCCGGTGAATACGGCATACTCCAGTCAAGCACCGTGGTTACTCCTGCATTAAGCGCTTCCAAAGAACCGAGCAAATTAGCGATATAGCTGTCTTGTGGCCGGAGTTTACTTCCCATCGCTCCATAGTAGAGATTCTGCAGATAGACCGGCAGTGACCAGTTGGTTCCCGCTGTTTTTACAAGTGATTCCCATACATGCCGGTGCGTATCTACAAGTCCAGGGAGTATGATCATCTCCGATGCATCTATTACTTCCGCTTCAATACAACTCAGGTCGGGCCGGATAGCAGTTATAAGAGAATCCTCAATAAGAACGTCCGCCCGTTTATACTGACCTACCGACGAATCCATAGACAATACACAACCATTTTTCAGTAGATAACTTGTCCCCACAAGACACATCTCCAATCATTGTTTTTTGTTGGATATACGCTTGAATCCCGGATGTTAATCTCTGATGATGAAATGACTAGCTGAAATATTTTAAGTATATAACCATTATATAGAAGAGGATGGAAACATTCAATTTTGATTACAAAAAAACCTATTGAACATTTCCCGGTTGTCGAAAAGTAACGCAAATCACTCTGTGCATACGCCTTACTCTCATACACTTTACTCTTGCTGCTGATCCTTCTTCTGTTTTGCTCTAAATCTTCTAACCTTCATCAGATTACCACACATCTTGTCATCACAATACTTCTGGGTTCTACTGCGCGTATCGTCATAGAACATCCAACGACAATCCGTATTGTCACAGATACGAATCCTTCCCCCATCCCCTTCAACTACGGTTATGGCAAAATCGGCTGCTACCTCAGCCATGACCTGCTTCCATTGAGTTCCTACAGGAATAAGTGAAAGCTTAAGTCCCTCATCTCCAACGTTCAGTTTTCTTATGACTTGACCTTCCTTCATCATGGCGTTTAGCCATTCCAGGTCTTGGTTCGATAATGCATTTCCGTCAGATAAACGACTTGCAAGAGCCTGCAATTCATTTCTAAAGTTTCTCAAGGCTCCCTCCTCTTCCGGAGAAGCAGGTACAGGTGCAACCAGTTGCCATTGTTTGATAAATGCTTGCTGCCATTCGGTTTTACCAAGCTTGTCCTCTGAACGATCCCCACCACGCCAGTCATGGTAATCACTGTTCACAAAATCAGTCCATAGTCTATCCATACGTACCTCCGATAAAATGTAACTACCTAAATTCAAAAAGATAGTTACAAACATTCATGTTTGGGTTATATTAATTGTAACCACATTTAAGCACTTTAGCTAGTTACCATGAATTCATTTTAGGGAGGAAAAATCAATGACTACAACAGCAACAGAACTATTGCTCATTCAGAAAGATGATACCTGGGATCAATGTAACTGGATTGTGCCTTTATCCAAGGCACTCGAAGGACTGACTGCTGAACAGGCAGCCTGGGTTCCATCATCCGGTGGATTAAGCATCTGGCAGTTGGTTAACCATATGTATTACTATAATCATCGCTTGTTGAGTCGTATTCAGGGCACAACACCCTCTGGTGCACCTGCCGAAAACAATGAATCCACCTTCGGAGATCCGGGCGCCCCTTCTGATACTGCTGGCTGGAGTGTACTTGTGCAAAATACAACGCAATTAGCCGGACAGCTTCGTGATCAGCTCGCTTCATTAGAAGAATCCGATCTTGAAGCCCCGTACATGGATACAGATGAAAAATGGGCACATGAGCTTGCCCGCTGGGTACTCCACGATGCGTATCATGCAGGACAGATTGTATTATTACGCAGACAACAAGGAAGCTGGAATATCATATTCTAAAAAAACACTTGAACTGCTAGCGCTTACAGGAATAAGATGGACTTATTAATGTTACAGCTTGTTCAATACACAATATAATTGAATAGGATCTTCGGGGTAGGGTGCAATTCCCAACCGGCGGTGATGTTCTTCGGAACCAGCCCGCGACTCGCTGTTTGACCCGATGTAGGGATTCAGCGACTGACTTGGTGTGACTCCAAGGCCGACGGTAAAGTCCGGATGAGAGAAGATCAACACATTGACATGCCGTTACCGAAAGGCTTATTTTCGTACGACATGTCAATGATTGAGCCCCCGTTTATTTGGTGTATACCAAAACGGGGGCTTTTGTCGATTTTGCCAACTGAAGATTCCGTGTTCTGACGAAGGAGTCCTGAATATGGAAAAGACACAACCTGCATCAACAGTTTACCGCAAGGAACGAAGTAATACCGGATTCTGGCTCGTCGTGCTCGGCGCCGCCCTTTGGGGTGTAGATCCACTGTTCCGTATTATTTTGCTCAAAACGATGACCTCCACGCAGATTGTACTGGTGGAACATATTATTGTCAGCCTTGTGGCGATTCCCGTGTTATGGAAGTTCCGGGCCGATCTGAAAAACCTGCGTGCTCGCCACTGGATTGCCGTGATATTTATCTCCTGGGGAGGATCTGCTCTCGCCACGGTATTGTTCACCCTGGCACTTACGCATAACGATCCCAACACCGTTTTGTTATTGCAAAAGATGCAGCCGCTATTTGCGATTGTTCTGGCTAAGCTGCTGCTGAAAGAAACATTGCCTCGCCGCTTCGGTGGACTGTTTATCATTGCACTTGCAGGAACATACCTGCTCACGTTTGGATTTACCCTTCCCCTTGGCAACTGGGACAATTGGGTTCATGCAGGTAGCCTGTTATCACTGGGTGCAGCTGCATTGTGGGGCGGTTCAACAGTTATGGGGCGGCTGATGCTGGGGCAAACCCGTTATGAAACGGTCACCTCTCTGCGCTTTGTCGTAGCCTTGCCACTGCTGATCTTTATGACGTGGAACGAAGGTGCTGCCTGGACATTCCCTTCCGCTACAGGTGAACAGGCGGCTGTAGCACTTAATATTCTGGGTCAGGCATTACTGCCAGGGTTACTGAGTCTTCTGTTATATTACAAAGGGCTCTCCTCCACCAAGGCCTCAGTCGCAACGCTCGCAGAACTGAGCTTCCCGATGGCCGGTGTACTGGTAAACTGGATTGCATTCCGTACATTAATTACATGGGAGCAACTGGTGGGCTTCATCCTCATCTGGATTGCCCTATTCGCCATCTCCAAACAGCAAGAACGATCAGCGACTCCGGCTGACGGTGCACCAAAGCTCCGTACGGATTGAATTTTATATAAAAGCAAATCAATTAAGGCACTGGACATCCTTTGAGATGTTCAGTGCCTTTTGTCTTTTCGCTATTCCGGTGGTACGATGACTTATGGAATAGTAGATTAAGTCAATTTAGAGAGGAACGATCATCATGTCTTCGTCTTCATCATTTTCGTATACATCTTACGATGCTATAGGTTTGGCTGAATTGGTTCGCGCACGGGAGATATCGCCTGTCGAATTGCTGGAAGCGGCGTATGCACGCCTGGAAGAAGTGAACCCACAGCTCAATGCAGTCATTCGTACATATGAAACACGTGCACGTCAGGAAGCGAGTATAGTTCGCCCGGGAGAGCAGCCCTTTGCCGGCGTGCCCTTGTTATTGAAAGATATCTCTCAATCCCTGGAAGGTGAAATTCTCACCTCGGGTTCTCGTCTTCTCAGTGAGCATCGGGCACAGCGGAATTCTAATTTCGTTTCCCGTCTGCGCGATGCAGGCTTCATTATCATCGGACATACCAATACACCGGAATTTGGCCTGAAAAATATTACTGAGCCCCGTCTTCACGGTCCAAGTCGAAATCCATGGAATACGAATCACTCGCCAGGCGGTTCAAGTGGAGGTGCCGCTGCCGCGGTAGCCTCGGGAATTGTACCCCTTGCGGGAGCCAGTGACGGTGGCGGTTCCATCCGAATCCCTGCTTCATTCAGCGGCTTGTTCGGACTAAAACCTACACGTGGACGGACACCTGTTGGACCGGGAGTTGGTCGTCAGTGGCAGGGTGCTTCGATTGATTTTGCCTTGTCCCGTTCCGTTCGCGACAGCGCTGCTTTGCTGGATACACTGCAAGTGATTCAGCCCGAAGCTGCGTTTCATGCTCCCCTCTTTCCAGGCAGCTACTTGGCTGATATGAACTATCCTCATCAACGCAAACTGAAAGTCGCTTACACGACAGCTTCGCCTGTAGGAACACCTGTGAGTGATGAAGCCAAAGAAGCTGTATATAAGACGGTTCGCTGGCTGGAAGAACAAGGTCATGAGGTTGAAGAAAAGCTGAGCCCGGTTAATGGTGTCAAATTGATGGAGAACTATTACATGATGAACAGCGGCGAAATGGCGGCGATGATCTCTTCGATGGAACGTTCTATGGGCAGAACATTAACCTCTGCTGATATGGAGATCGAGTCCTGGGTTCTGGCTGAAGCCGGCAAAAAAGTATCCGCTGCCGAATTCGTACATAGTCTGGCCGAATGGGATGTTGCCGCAGCTCAGATGTCCACATTGTTTGAACGCTATGATTTTTATGTCACACCTGTCAATGCTTTTCCAGCACCCAAAATCGGCGAATTGACACCTCATGATGAACAAATTCAGCATCTGATGCGTATTAGCGATTTGGACAAGATCCAGCAGCAGCAGTTGATTTATGAGATGTTTGAGCCAAGTCTTACCTACACTCCGTTCACTCAGCTCGCGAATCTGACGGGTCAACCCGCCATGAGTGTTCCTGTGCATCTGACTCCTGAAGGCCTGCCCATGGGTGTACAGATTATGGCAACCAAAGGCCGTGAAGACTGGTTGCTTCATCTGGCTGGTCAGCTGGAAACATCCGAACTATGGGTCGGCATGAAGGGTAATCCACTGTTTCCAGCATAAACGCTGAATACAACCTGTATCATTTTCAATGTGAGCCGTATGTTTGCCAAAGTGCATGAAAGCCATGTCAGCTCCGCATACTGAAAGCAAAAACAGCGGAGGAATGTGACGAATGAAAATGAATACTACGGAACGCCATAAGCAGTCTGTTCGTATCCCTGCCAAAACGGGTTATGCCGTCAAGGTAAATAAAGGTTCATTAATTCGGGTGACCGATTTGGAGGGTCAGCAGGTCGTTGATTTTGTTGCATATGATGCTCAAAATGCCAATAATCGATTAGACCCAGGTGTAACGATGGACGTACTGCGGTCCTACCGGATCAAACCAGGACAGTCCGTGTATTCCAATCAATATCAGCCGTTGCTTAAAATCGTTCGTGACACGGTTGGTGTTCATGATTTCTTCAACTCCGCCTGTCGTCCGGAAATGTATGAAGTATTATATGACAAAAAGGATCATGCCAGCTGCTATCATAACCTAAATCAGGCTCTTGAACCGTTCGGGATCTTGCCGCCGGATCAGCATTATCCATTTAATTTGTTTATGAAATCGGTCGTAGATGATCTGGGCAAGATTGATGTCGTAACTCCAGATTCGCGCGCCGGTGATTATGTGGAGATGGAGGCATTGATTGATTTGGTTATCGGTCTGTCAGCTTGTCCTTGTGAAGAAAGCTCATGCAACGGATATCATTGTACAGCCATTCAGCTGGATGTAGAGTCCTTATCAGATTAAGCGACACACAGCTTGTTCTAATTTGCTCCAGACGGGAATACGATGACTTGTACCCATATGTGTGTGACTTACCGGTACAATTCGTCGAACCCGTTAAGGAGTGAACGCGTATATGTCTGTACTGTTTAGTTATATTATTCTGGGAATCTCACTATCCGCTCCAATTGGTCCGATTAATGCCGCTCAGTTGGATCGCGGAGCCCGCCACGGATTTATGCATGCCTGGATTCTGGGACTGGGAGCCATGTTTGCCGATTTGGTGTACATGCTTCTGATCTACTTTGGAGTTGCCCATTTTCTGGACACGCCTTTCATGCGCTCTTTTCTTTGGTCTTTTGGCAGTTTTATTCTGGTGTATACCGGTGTGGAAACACTTTCCAAGTTAAAAGACGGTATCCAAACCTCTTCTACAGCAGAAGCGAGGGTTGGGAAATCTTTTGTCTCTGGCTTTCTCATGGCCCTGTCCAATCCCCTGAATATTTTATTCTGGCTCGGCATTTACGGCTCTATCCTTGCTACAACCGTGAAGCATACCGACACCGCTCATCTGCTACTATACAGTTCTGGTATTTTCATAGGAATCCTTGTCTGGGATGTCATCATGGCTGGCATGGCTAGTCGATTTCATAAACGCAGCAACGAAACCGTTTTGCGCTGGATCTCCATTATCTCAGGGATCTGTCTGATCGGATTTGGCCTGTACTTCGGTTTTGAAGCTGTACGATCTATCTTTTTCTGACATAAAAACTACACTGGACAGTCACCCAACGCCATCCGCATTAATACGTTAACGGTATCATGTGGAATGGAGTTGGGGAATCCATGGCAGAGCTGTACAGTGCCGATGAAATAAATGCATCATTCAAAGGTCTGCCCGAATGGCAGCAGGACGCTTATTCAAAATTTGCCAATATGATTGCAGATGAGGGTAATACGTATCCTTGTGTACCCGGACGTATGGGTTTTCTCTCCGGACATTTGAGATACGGATTCACAAGGGATCCGCGAACCCAAGCTTCTGCTGAAGACATGGCGGAATTACTTAGTCAATATGGGCCTGTTTCTCGGGAAACGGGACATTACGCTTCTTTGGTTGTCATTTGCGAGACACCGGATGATTTGAGAAACAACACAACGGTGGAGCAGTATCAGTCCTTGTTCTGGGAGATGCTTAACCGGGTAAGTTCACTCGATACTGCCTCCTGGCCTGAACATATTTCGACTGATCCGCATGAAGCCACATGGGAATTTTGCTTTGGCGGGGAGCCTTACTTTTGTTTCTGTGCCACTCCCGCGCACGAACTTAGAGCCAGTAGACACTTCCCTTATCTTATGTTTGCTTTTCAACCAAGGTGGGTGTTTGAATCCATTAATGACAACACACCTCTTGGCCGGAAAATGAAAACCTTGATTCGCAAGCGCTTGGCAGCCTATGATGCCGTTCCTGCTCATCCTTCGCTCATGTGGTATGGGGAGCAGGATAATCTGGAATGGAAACAATATTTCCTGCCCGATGACGAGCAGACCCCTTCCAAATGTCCTTTTATGCGCATGAAGCAAGCCATTAGCAAATTGACGAAATAGCTGATACGAGACACGAATTCAGGGCTTTGATGGCTCAGTAGATGGCGAAGGTTGCGGTTTTCGTACTTTGTTTACAATGTAAGTAATCAAGGCTATCAATACAACAAGACCTATACTTGCCAGCAGACCTCTTCTGCTGGCTTTTTCCATAGCCGTGCCAGCTACTGCTGCAAGTATAAGGACCATGGCGATCCATACTTTGATGCGATTCCAACTTGTTGGCTTCATTTTCTTGATATACGTGATGCAAATCAGAAGCCAGGTATACATTAATACCAAGCTGCCTGCGGTTGTTACATATTCGAATAGGCTCTTAGGCATCCATAATGCCAGGAGAGTAGAAAGGATTAATCCAGCCGCTGTGCATCCTAATGCATATAGGGGCATGTTCTTTTTTCCCCAAGTCTTCGTAAACATCTTCGGTGCATCTCCGTCTTCACCCAGTTTAACCAACATGGACGTAATCGCATAGATTGAAGCGACCATCGTGGAGAACCCGGCGATTATCAAAATTCCATTGAGAATATGAACCACGACCGTAAATCCAATCGATGACATCGCTTTGACGAGAGGACTCTCGTCTGGTGTTAATTTAGCAGCAGGAACCAGAAGAAGGATTAAGGCAATTGCCACAACATACAGCGTACTGACGGTTAATAACATCACTCTGCCTGATTTCACTGCATCCTTAGGTTCTTTCAGCTTGGCTGCCATTAAACCCATGACCTCAATCCCGGCAAAGGCAAAAAAGGCATAAATAAACCCGGTCCACACGCCTTTTATTTTGTGAGGGAACCATTCATTCGTTATTTTCTGCGGCGTAATCTTCACATCTAACCAGCCCAGACAAGCCGCTGCTGCAATCGCGATAAAAGCAACCGTTGCAGCTAACTTGATTACTGCGAGTACATTTTCTGTTTGAGTTAACCCTTTGGCTCCCAATGCGGCGATGAACAATCCAATACATGCGTATACTGCCACAAACACCCACAACGGAAACTTGGGAAACCAAAATTGAGAGAATAATCCGAGAGCCGTTAATGAACTGCCCATGATCAGCATTTCGGAAGACCAATACATCCATCCGCTTCCGAAACCGGCCCATGGGCCGAACGCTTCACCGGCATATGTTCGAAAAGCCCCTTCTTTCGGATCTTCTGCCGTCATCTGAGCTAATGCTCCAAATACAAAATAGGTCCCCGCAGCAGCCAGCACCAAAAGTACAAGCACGGATAAACCGGACCAATGAATAGCCAGACTTGTTCCGAGGAAAAATCCGGTTCCCAGCGTACACCCCGCTCCAAATAAGGAAAGACTAATCCAGCTCAGTTTCTCTTCTTCTTTTTGATGCACATGACTTTTCATATGTATCCTCCTTCATGCGTACCCCATTACGGTTTACATATGATGGAGGTTTTATGTCATTAAGGTAAAAAGAAATAAAACTGACTTGAATAAGTTTACATAATAATTTTTACGTTAACTAATATCATTACTGTTGATGTGTCGATACTTTTGGTAACAGATCTTAAGTGATTCTTTAAACGGCTATAATTAAAGAAAAACCCTTCGAACTGTAAAAAAAACAGTTTGAAGGGTTTCTTGTTAGTTTCTGAAAACAAACTTCTCGTTTAGTATGGCGAATCTGATCGGTGTATGTTCTTATCGGTAATAACCTGCATTATGCAGTTTCTATTTCTTGCCTAACAACTGTTGAAGCTCATCCAGTTCTATCTTCGCTTCCGGTTGGAAGTCCTCACTTTTTACATATTGTGCAAGGCTGTAAAGTAACTGGCGCCCTTCTGTCTGTTTAATCAATTTATCATAATGTAGTGCCCCAACAAGCAGCTTACCTTTTCCAACCTGGCATTCAAACAGCAGCCCCAGCTTATGATTGCGTTCAAAATTATCGATGGTTTGAACGAAAGGTTGAACATTCTCTGCGACTTTATCCAAAATAATAGACCGTGAATTCATAACGATATGCCACCAAGGATAAGTGGAATGGTTCTCACTTGGAAAGTGCTTCAATGCCGGGTGTGAGTTATTGATTAGAAGGCCTAGTGTGCCGACGGGAACTTGCTTATTCATGCTTTCCGAAATGGATCGGAACATCGGATAACACCAGAAATCGGTACAATATGTGCCTTCGACTGAACTGTCGTTATCTTCGAGTGTTGGGAGCAGCAGCACGTTCTCACCTTTTTCAAGTAAGGCAATTACTTCATCGGACAATTCCTTATAAATATAGTCATGTTCAATAGCTGTCACATCATGATCAGGGTATACCCATAGGTCATATTGTTTCCGAATATCGGTACCTGGAATATGCAGGGATAGAGTGATTGGCGTCATCTTTTTCACATCAGGCAGCTTGAACTTTATTTGGCTAATCTCAAACCAAGTTTCTCCAGATACAAAGGAAATCTCGTCTTTTCCTTGTGCAATCCGCTGATCCGAATCACGCATTTCCCACTCCACAGTCTGACCCCTCAATGAATCTGTTCGGTAGTACCTTAATTGAATAAAGGCATTGAAATCTTCACCCGAATTGTAGTTAAATTTCTCGAATCGGGCCAGAAGTACTGCATCGGAGCAATACGTCCTCCACTCCTCAGGAGTAACCAGCCCTTTCGGATCCATGAAGGCATCCAAAATACCTACCAGTGCGGTCCCCTGTCCACTAAAGTCCTGAAGATCGAGCAATTGAAATCCTGCCAGATGATTGGATCGAAATGCCGCCTCAAGCTCCTCCTTATAGCAGGCTACTGCAAGTTTGCCAGAGCTTTTGAAAAAGGGTTCAGCCAGATGTCCCATTCCTTTGGATTGCAATCGTTCCCGAAACACCTCGAAGTTTTTTGCCTTCAGCGATCCGGTATACTTCTCGATCTCTTCATAATTGGGATACATGGCATATTGTCCAATCTCATGGGAGATGACGGGTAAATGTGGAATGAGCTGTTGTTCAACAGAAGCGGCTTTCACGATCTTGGCCTCCGTGCCATATTGAATTTGAATTTCAGATTCTTCTGCTTGAATTCTCTCATTCTCTGAAACTGTTCCAACGGGCAAAATCATGTCGTTGTAGTCCTTCAGAGTACCAGGCACGTCGGTTTGAACATGACCCAACGGGGCATCACACATGGCATAAGAGCCGCGGAAAAGTCTATCTTTGGAAAAACGTACGCCACAGTAAAAATCTTCTTCCTCTAGAATCAGCGGAGTGAACTGAAAATTGTTTGAACCCTGGGTGTACAGAGGGCGTGGATCAAATGCTCTATACGCTTTGATAATGGCATTCAGTCTTTCTTTGCTGCCCCAAAGTTCATTACCGAGTGACATCATTACAAAAGAAGGATGATTCCCATACGACTTGAGCATGGCAAAGCCTTCACGAATAAGATAGTCCTGTTCAGCCTGATTATGCTGTGGGTCAAGTTCATCCGTGATTGTTCCCCAGAATGGCAATTCAGGCTCCATATAGATGCCAAGCAGATCTGCAGCGGTGAACGCTGCTTCAGGCGGACAACAGGTATGGAAACGATAATGATTTATACCGTATGATTTGGAAATGCTCAGGATTCGCAGCCATTCATCCACATCGGTTGGCGCGTAACCTGTAAGTGGGAAGATTAGACCATCATGTTTTCCACGAAGAAAGGTCTTTCGACCGTTGATGGTAAAAGCATCTCCATTCGCTTCAAAATCTCGCAGTCCTGTTATGATTTCGGTTGTATCCAGCACATCGCCATGTTCCCCCAACAGAGTAAGGGTCAGCACATACAGATGTGGATCTGAATCACTCCAGAGCAATGCGTCGTCTCCCATCTTGTAGAGCACATGAACTTCGTCCTGGCTGCATGGATAAGTTTGCTCATTCACCACATGATTTCTGTCTGATGCCACATATCCATGTGTCTCTTTTAAAAGGGGCTTGAAGGTTTGCGCAGTAACGGACAATACAGTACCTGATATCGATTTGGACAATGTACTTGTGATTCTGAATGTTCGCTCTGTAGCATTGGGATAGATCTGTACCTCACCCATATGCACCTCGTGGTAAAATTGAATCTCCAGCTTCCCGGTAATTCCGTTCCAGTTGGTCTGAGTATCGACGGATGTAAGATGCCCGCCTTTCGTCGGATAGTCCGTATTATCGACTCGGATGGTGAGGGTGTGTTCTCCCTGCGATAGCCCTTCCGGTAAGCTGTATATATGGGGGGTGTTAAGACTATCCTGTGCTCCAACTTCTTCACCATCGACCCATAACTTGGTTATGCGCGTGCGTTCCAGATACAAACTGCATTTCTTGCCAGCAAGCGTTGAAGGTATATCAATCTCCCTTTTCAGCCACACCCATCCTTCATATGCATATTCATCAGTCAAAGACCCGATGTGAGCCACAACATTCTTTCTTCCTTTGCGTGCATGAGAAGTCGTGTTCGGCAGCGTTATGGTATCGTCAAATGGGCCTTGTACGCCTTGTTTATGTTCATCCAGTTGAAGCTCCCAGCTTCCCTGCAAGTTCATTTTGGTTAACATGATCTTAGCTCCTCTATACTTTATGTATGCAATCTATTCTTCTGTTTACGTATTTCTATTATATAACTGTAATCTTAGTCCACCCATATAATAAAATTTATGCTGAGTATAACAATATGGAAATAATCCAAAGGTTATCGCTGACAAGTTCGTCTCTATAATGACTTAGAAATTCAAAAAAAGTCGCCTAAAAGGCGACTAGTGCTACTTATTTGAGTAGTTCAATTCTCATACGCTGTTAGATCAGACATACCCGGCATGTTTACTCCGCTTTATAGGCCTCCGATTCCTCGTACAAATCCGCTGGCAAGGCCTGTATGAATGGCGACCAATCGCCCGCCATGTACAGATGAAGGCGATGCATAGCGCGCGTACACGCCGTATAAAGAAGTTTGCGTTCATTGTCGCGGCTATAAGCTCCATACGAACCATCATAGACCAAGACTGCATCGAACTCGACACCTTTGGCAAGGTACACAGGAATGACCATTACACCTTTTTCAAAGTTGAACGTTTCCTTCGTAACGAGCTGCAACACTTCGCCTCCTTGAATCTGTAACGATTCATGGGCCTTGTGGCTTTCGGCGGCGGTCTTCGTAATAATAGCGATGGAATCAAAGCCCTCGGCTCTTAGCGCAGCGATATCTGCCACCATTTGTGCATCCAGCTGCTCTCTGTCGTTTCTTCTCGTCAGCAGGGGCTTTAGGCCTTTTCTTTCAAAGGGTACAATTTCATCTCCGTCTGGAAGCATCGCTCTTGTAAATTCAACGATCTCCTTCGTTGAGCGATAACTGCGTACTAGGGAGAAAAGACTTGTTTCGGCTTCACCGTAGAGACGGACTAATGGTGAATCAGCTGCGGCCAAATTAGTAGCCTGCGTGAAGATCGCTTGCCCGAAATCGCCGAGCACGGTCATACGGGCTCGAGGAAACAGCTTTTTGAGATATTCATATTGAAATGTTGAATAATCCTGACCCTCGTCAACGAAGACATACTTAATTTCCGTGTTTGTCCGGACACCTTCAATCATTTCTTTTACATACAAATAGGGCGTCGCATCCTCATGGAACAACTCGTTCCGGATCAGGCTTTCCTTGGTTTGACTGCATATCTCAGGCCATAGCGAGGGGATAACCGTAGCATTCGTTTTCTCCCGATAAGTGGCTTCGTCAACAAACAATTCGCCATATATGCCTTTGATATCAACAAACGAGAATTTCTTGATACCTTTTCTTAGTGGGCTAAACCGTTCTTTCACGATCTTGCGGCCGAGCAGTTCCTCCTCCTTCTGGGCAAAGTCAAAATCACCTTCATCTTCTCGAAGCTTCTTGCTTATTTTCTCACGAATTTGGGCGTACTGTTCCGCGATATCAAATACTTCCTTATCTTTATGCAGTACTTCGAAGATATCCGCATACTGATCGTTGTCGAGATAATTCAATTCTTCCTGTACCCATGATTCTTCACGTTCCATACGTTCCAGGGAAGCCAGCTCTTTCAGCAGCCACTCCTGTAAGAGTACAACGCGATTTAACAAGGGCAGGGAACGATCATAACCGTAAAATTCGGCTCTCATTTGCTCCGCAGTAATCAAATCACGATTTCGAAACCGAATGCTGTTGAATCGCATGCCTTCCTGCCCCAACCAGTTTCCATAATTCTGCAAGGCTTGCAGAAAAGCATCGGAGGCTTTATATTCAATCCCCTGAAGCCGAGCCTCATAGCCCGGAGCTTCATGCGAGGTCAGTACATATTCAATCTGATCAAAGACATCCTCCGGACGCAACGAAGAGCCGAGCCAATAGTCGAGAAATTGTTGAAAAGTAGTCTGCTGCATATTATCTTCACCGAGCTCCGGAAGGACAGTGGAAATATAACTGCCAAACATCGGATTCGGTGAGAACAGGACGATCTGATCAGCACTGATCGTCTGGCGGTGTTTGTACAATAAGTACGCCACTCGCTGCAAGGCTGCCGAAGTTTTACCGCTACCCGCTGCTCCTTGTACGATAAGCATTCGGCTTGTGTCATTACGGATAATGGCGTTTTGTTCCTTCTGAATGGTTGCCACGATGCTTTTCATTTGTGAATCCGCACCTTTGCCGAGCACTTGCTGCAACAATTGGTCTCCAATCGTCTCGTTTGCATCAAACATATTGCGGATTTCTCCGTTATGGATCTGAAATTGCCGTTTGAGCTCTATTGTGCCATCGATTCTTCCGATCGGCGTCACATAGGACGCTACACCGGGGGAAGAATCGTAGTACATGCTCGCGATCGGTGTACGCCAATCATAGATCAGAAAGCTCAATCCATCTTGGTCGACAAAAGAAGATACGCCGATATAGATCTGATCGGTGTGGGCCAGACCTTTCTCCTGAAAGTCGATGCGGCCAAAATAAGGGGATGGGAGCAAACGTTTCATGTTATTCCATTGCTGCGTCAACCGCATGTGAACACGTTCCCGCTCGGCCAATACCGCGGACTGCTGGTTAATGGTGTAGAAGGTCTCTTCGAAATCTTCGTGGGTGCTAGTGTTGATCGTAACTTCTTCCCAAAAGCGCTTGCGAATTTCCGTAGCCTGGTCATGCATTCCGGCAACCTTTGGCTCCAATTCTGCGATTTTGGCCTGCAGTTTGTTCCTTACAGACTCCAGCCGTTCCTGTTCCAGCTGCCAATCTTTTGTTTGCATCTCTCTAACCACTCCTTTTCCTATTTTTGGATGAAAAAGAGCATTGACAAATCAAAATTCCAGATGTAAAATTAATGTAGGGATAAAAATAAGTACATACTTTAATTTTGTTTGTCAATGGCGCTAACGATTATATCATAGCGTTATTTTTCGTTCAATTCTTTTTTTCGTTTGCCAAAAGATGGCCTTTGCATTTATCAGGGGGTCATCTTTTTTCGTGTGTATTGGGTTTCCCTCTCCCTCTTTCCCTAACCGGACAAATGAAAGCACATAATGACAGGTTTTTGAATCAGTCTTTATCTATTATAGGAATCAAGGAGTGGTTAACCGTATGAACTGGATCGAATCATTACAGCTAGCTATTGCATATATGGAAGAACATTTACTCGAAAATATGACAATGGAGCAAATTGCAGCACAAGCTCATATTTCTCCCTTTCATTTTCAACGTACGTTTGCCTTATTAACTGATGTTACCGTAGCCGAATATATCAGACGAAGACGATTAACATTGGCAGCAAATGAACTTATACAGAGTGATCACAAAATCATTGATCTGGCGCTCAAGTATGGCTATGACACTCCTGAATCTTTCTCCAAAGCTTTTCGGAGGCAGCACGGAATTGCCCCCAGTGAAGCGCGTAAGAAGAGTACTTCTATCAAATCGTATAATCGTTTGGTTATTCAATTAAGTCTAAAAGGAGCAGAACCGATGAATCACAGAATTGTTGAACAAGCTGCGTTTACATTAGTAGGGATAAAGCAGGCTTTCTCTTATATTGATGGGGAAAACTTACGAGGCATAGCCAAAATGTGGCAGGATGCGTATACGAGTGGTACAGAAGATCGTTTATTTGATTTGAATAATGGTGTCATACAAGGATTGCTAGGCGTCTGTGTGGATCAGAACGAGATTCAGGAGAAGCAGATGGAATACTGGATTGCTACGTCGTATGATGGTGAAGTACCTGAAGGATTATCATCCTTTACAATTCCAGCTTCCAAATGGAGTGTCTTTGAAGTCGAAGGTCCGATGCCGGAGAGTATGCAGCGTTTATGGAAGCAGATTATTTCTGAATGGTTCCCTTCCAACCCTTACAAGCATGCGAGTATACCTGAACTTGAAGTATATCCAGGACCTCACCAGCCGCCTCAAATCTGGATACCGATAAAATAAAGAGAATGTGAATTATAGTATCCGTTCTTGCCCTCCATTCGGACAAGAACGGTATTCATCTCCATTGAACACTTTACTTCATTTTAACGATGACCTTTCCTTTAGCACTTCCACCTTCAAGATACTGAAATGCTTGCCCGATATCCTTGAAATCATAAACCTTATCAATCACTGGTTTAATGAGACCTTCCTCCAAGTAACCCTTTATTCGCTCTAATTGCAACCCGCTTGGTTTCATAAACAGAAAATGATATTTTGCTTGGTTTTTCTTCTCAAGAGTTGTTATCTTATGGCTCACAATCGATAGCAGTGTGGTCTTTAACCAGCCTAAGTTGGCTTCTCGCCCGAATCTCGCGTTCGGCAAACCGGAAATAGATACTATTTTCCCATTCGGCTTAAGTACTTGGAAGGATTTTTCCAGCACCTCGCCTCCTATCGTGTCATACACCGCGTCATATCCCGACAGCATTTCTTCAAAATTTTCTTTACGATAATTGATAATACGATCGGCACCAAGGGATTGGACCAATGCGTAACCTCTATCGCTGGCAGTAGTGGCAACATAAGCTCCCATTAATTTGGCCAACTGGATGGCGAACGTGCCAACCCCTCCTGATCCTGCGTGAATCAATATTTTTTGGCCTTTCTGAAGGTTCAAAATATCGTAAAAGGCTTGATATGTCGTAAGACCGACCAGTGGTATGGATGCTGCTTCTTCAAAGTTTAAGTTTTGGGGCTTCAGCGCGATGTCTTCTTCATGGACAGCAATGTATTCAGCCAAAGTTCCAATTCTGTCTTTACGAGGTCTTCCATATACCTCATCTCCAGGTTTATAAGCGTTTACCTGTTTACCCACCTTGACCACAACACCGGAAAAATCATTTCCAAGGATCAATGGCATCTTGTAATTCAGCAGGAGCTTTACCTTGCCCTCTTTTATTTTAAAATCAATCGGATTTAAGCTTGCTGCATGGATTTCCACCAAGACATCATGATCTCCGATTTGAGGAATAGGCATTTCTTTCTGTATCAAGGGAACATTCTTCCCGTATTTCTCAATTACCATGGCTTGCATTTAAATCACTCCATTACGTTTAAGAGTTTAAACATATGAACATATTATATCTAACACGTTAACAAATCAAGCATAATATCGTGATATCCAGACTGGAAGCTGGGATAAGGCTTACCTCTCTTCCAGTCTGAAGTCAAAATCCATCATAATATGCGTTAAATAACATACGCTAATCTTAGGAGACAAGGACCGCTCAAATCTTTTTAATTCGGGTCAGTTAGCGGTAAACATCCTGTCAGAACTGCTCCACCGTCAGGGTGGTTACTTACCATAAGTTCGCCTCCATGTTGCTTCATCATTCGTTGTGAGATCGTTAATCCTAATCCACTGCCTCCAGTTGCACGACTTCGAGACGTTTCCCCACGATACAAAGGTTCAAAAACGCGCTCTAATTCTTCGAAAGAGAAACCAGGTCCAGTATCACGGATTGTAAACCTGATTTTCTTGCCGTCTTTACAGCATCGGACTGTTATTGCGCCACCTGATGGCGTATATCTAACGGCATTCTCCAATATATTGTTCATCGCACGCTCCAATACATACGAATCTCCGTTAATAAAACAACCGTCAGTTAATTGGTTTAAGATAGAAATATGTTTCTGCTCAGCTTGTGGACTCACACTCTCTATCGACCTTCGGAGGATCTGTGTTAAATCTAGCGTTCTTGTGTTAAGTTCACTTTCCAAGTACTCCATTTTTGTAAAAGTGAAGAGGTCCTCAACCAATCGATCCAATTGAGCAGATTTCTCTTTGCATACGGCAATATATCGGGTGACCTTCTCCGGTGACTGAGCTATTCCTTGTTCCAATCCATCCAAATACCCCCGCAAGGCAAACAACGGTGTGCGTAAATCATGTGCAACGGCTGCGGTGACAAATCTGCGTTCTTCCTCAAGCTCCACTTGTTTACGGTGGGATTGTTCAAGCCCCTTCACCATAACTTCGAATCCATCACGGACTTCGGCAATTTCCGTGATTCTGGATTTAGGTAATTGGACTTCCCAATGTCCTGCTGCAATTTTTCTGGCCGCCTTGCTCATTTTCTCAAGAGGTTTAAGAAGGAATCTTCTCATTTCAACTCCAACCACAAAGAAAGAAAGCAGCAGTCCGAAAAATGCAGCAATCATTGGAACTCCGTTGGATTTAGGCAGATAAAGAACAACCCTCCCCAGCAATTCCCCATCCTTTATGACAGAGAACTGTTCGGTCGACGAGAATCGACTGTGACGCTTCGGGCTGGAACGATATATTTCCGAATTGGACGCAGATTCAATCTCCACATCCATCTTTGCTTTGCTCAACTCAGTATGAAGTTCGTTTTGCCAACCGGTATCCGTCCATTTATCCGTACCAACTTCAATCATGTGGATCATCTCAGTGAGATGTCTTTGCAGCGTTTCATTTTGCTGTTGGCTTGTAGAGATGCTAAACGACTGAGTGTCCATAAAGTGAGCCGTGACAAAAAAGATCCAAGGCAATGTAAGCAAGAAGAATAAACAAAGCATAGTAAATGTACGAATACGGAGTTTTCTCATGTTACACTCCCTCAAAACGGTATCCTACTCCCCACACGTTGATGAGGAATTGTGGATGGTTTGGATCGGATTCAATTTTTTCGCGAAGCCGGCTAAGATGTACCCGAATGGTATGCCTGTCGCCTACACCTTCCCAAAACTTTGCAAGCAGTTGTTCGTAGGAGAAAACCTGCCTCGGGTGCTCCGCAAATAATCGCAACAACTCATATTCTTTAGGTGTAAGCTCGACTTTTCCCCCTTCGACCAGGACTTCTCTTGCAGTCAGATTTAACTGAATGCGTCCATAATCCAAGATCTTCCTTTCCATGGGTTGCCTGGAAGTAGTGCGCCGTAACACGGCTTTCACTCTGGCAACAATTTCCCCAGGCGAAGCCGTTTTGACGATATAATCATCTCCTCCGAGCGTAAGGCCACGGATCTTGTCCACATCATCACTGCGAGCACTCAAGAAAAGGATTGGAACATTGCTGTCCCCTCGAATTCTACGGCATAGCTCAAATCCGTTTTGTCCCGGCATCATAATGTCCAGTACAATGCAATCTATGGAATGCTGTTGCAGTATGGCCCAAGCTTGTTCCGTATCACAAGCAGTCTTTACGTGAAATTGGTCATTCTCTAGAAAGTCCCTTAATAGCTCAACGATGCTCTGATCATCATCTACAACAAGTATCGTATGATACATACTCATGCTTATCCCACCTCTGCCATCTAGTTTATCATTTTTTCTTCCTTTACCAAGTCGAGACTAAATTCTGTGATGATTTGTTTATCGTTTTGTGACCTTTTTAGGACTTCCTTTGAGATATTTGTTTGTTACGATTCTAACTGTGAGTACGGACGACTTAAAGATAAGGGGATGGATGCAATGTTAACTGTTCAAATCGTGTTATTTGATGGCTTCGACCTATTGGATGCCGTTGCACCTTACGAAGTATTTTGCGCCGCTTCCATGCATACCGACAACGACGTAAGAGTAGAGATGGTCACGGCTGAAGGTCCAAGACCAGTGACTAGTGGTATGAATGGTTTGACAATTGAAGCGAACAACACTCTTGACCCGGAACGTGGGGGTATCATACTTGTGCCTGGTGCAGCCGGTAATGTTGAAGGAGATGGTCCAGACTCGATTCCTGCCATTCTTGGTAAAGCCATGAATACGGAATTGACTACAATGATCAAGACAGCTCTCGAGCACAAAGACATCTTAGTCGCTACAGTCTGCGGTGGTTCCCTCTTGTTAGCTATGGGAGGACTCCTGGAAGGAAGATCTGCTGTAACACATCGTTTGGGTATGGATTTACTTGGTGCGACTGGGGCAATTCCTGTCCCGGCACGCGTAGTGGATGATGGTAATCTGGTTACTGGCGGCGGTGTGACCTCGGGGCTTGATGTTGCGTTGTATCTGGTCGAACGTGAACTGGGGCCACGTATCGCACACGAGATAGAGCAGTTGTTTGAGTATGAGCGGAGAGGAACCGTTTGGAGAGCAAAGGGCATTGCGCCCACCACTCACAAGTCGTTGACAGACAACGAACCGAACATTGTAATGAATCAAACGGTAGTGACCTCTGTCATATTGCTTAATGAGAAAACTCAGACAACCGTCTTTGATGGGAATTGGGACACAACAATCGCTACACCAGTCGGTAAACTGGAGGTCAAACTCTACATAAAGACAATTTCTGATGTGATCCAGGGCACAGCAACACAAGGTAACGAAACAATCCCATTTTTGAACCCTGTACTCTGCGACAACAAGTTGACCTGGAGCCTGTCAATTACTAAACCTATGCGTTTGAATCTGAAATTCGAAGTTGCCGTGGATGGAGATAAAATGAATGGAATCGCTAAGGCTGGCCTTCTTCCTGCTTCCAAATTAACAGGAAAACGAATAAACTAGCCTGGTTAGCTATGTGCACAAAAAAGAGTTTCGGGGGTTGTAGTTTGATATGAAGAAACGAGGAACGTTATACGGATGGCTGGCCTGCGTCAGTATTTTCTTTATTGTGTATGCGCTAGTGAAGAACTATTGGATAGACCCTGAAGCTTCAAGCTTTTTAAGCCATAAGACCGGTTCGAAGCGTGAGCTTCATCTTCCGATTTGGCTGAATGTCATGTACGTTCATGTTGCGTTTGCATGTTTGGCCATGGCGTCTGGATTACTCAACTTCTCTAATCGGATTTTTGAAAAGAGCCGCAGGTTCCACCGTATAAATGGTTATGTTTACATTGTGTCCGTAGCGCTTGTTGTACTGACTTCCGGTTATATGGCCCCTTACGCTACTGGAGGGAAAATAAGCAGTATCGGTTTCAATGCGCTTAATATCATCTGGCTATTCATTACGATTACCGCTCTCATTCAAATTAAACAGAAACGAATGGTTCAACACCGGAACTGGATGATTCGAAGTTATGCCTTTTGCTTCACGAACATGTTGATTCACCTCATCACTTCCCTTTTTCATCTGGGATTCGGGTTGGCTTATGTTACAAGCTACACTGTAAGTATTTATGGCTCTATTGCTTTGCTGCTAGTTATTCCAGAATTCATCATCAGAATGAACTTCAAATCAAGAACAGCCCCCGAATAATTTTTCGGAGGCTGTTCTGCATTCTAGGTTGCATCTGCCGTGAGTGGTAGCTTTACTTAGTTAACATCAGCTTACAGCGGCAGTCAAACGAATCACGGTTAACTCCGGTTTTGCGAAGAAGCGCAGAGGCATTCGGGTGGTTCCGATTCCTCGGTTGACATATAGCTTTAGCGGCTTGCTTTGGCCTTGCAAGGAGTATAGTCCTGCGACATATTTGTGAGCTAATGCAGTTGTGATAAGCGGTTTGATCAAAGGAATTCTGACTTGCCCTCCATGGCTATGGCCGGACAGCTGCAGGTCAATCGGATATGCGCTCAATTGATCCGCAACATCAGGTTCATGAACGAGTAGCAGGTTGAAATCCTCTTTACGGAGCGATTGCAGCGTACGCTTAACTTGCGGCTTTCCAAGCAAAAAATCATCGAGTCCGGCTATGTTTATTTTATCCCCTGTGGCGGTACGGATCGTATGCACCTCATTAACCAATACGGTAAATCCCGCGTCCTCCATGTATTGCTTATACTTTTGGCTGCCGCCGCCTCCCCTGTCGTGATTTCCGTAAACCGCATATTTTCTGAGAGGGGCATTTATTTTCGCTAACACTCGCTGTGCTTTCTTTCTATTTTCCGAGCCAAAGCGTGTGTAATGATCCATTAAATCTCCAGTGAACACCACGATATCTGGATTCAGACGATTCATACGATCAACTAAAGATTGAAGCTGATCCACCGAATAATCGGGACCCAAGTGGGTGTCAGAGAATTGCACAATTTGAATTCCATTCATTGATATTGGCACAAATTCATTGACGATATCCAGGCGAGTTACTGCCAGAGCTTTAGGTTCAATCTCCCTTGCATAACAGCCGATTCCTAATAGAACAAGCAATATTGCAATGGTGATCTTTCTCCATTTCACTTCGTCAGGCTTTCCTTGATCTCATTCCAAATCGGATTGTCTGCCGTACCGCGTGCTGGCTGCTCTCCTTTTTCAATAGCATCCCAATACTTCCAGTTGGGCTTCTCACTGCCTAATTCATAGTCCATCCCATCCCATGTATCTTCACGAAATGCATAGAAAGCCCAATGCCATCCGTATTCATTAAAGATAGATATTAGATCCGCCATGTATCGATCTGCACCTTGAACCATTCGGTTCGTTCCGAATTCCGAAGCTATAATCCGGTTCGCAGGTATGTTATGATCAGAAGCCCACTTGGCGACAGGCTCGACAAATTGTTTCAGAGTCTGACGGTTAAACTCTTTTTCAGTCTTATCATCTCCAACCTTTACGCTCCCCGGATAAGAATACGTAAATCCTTTTTTCTTGTTCTGGCTTGTCATCTCATAAGGCTCATACATATGAAAAGCATACAGCACGTTAGGATCATCAATCGGTTTCAGATACGTAAAGGCCCAAGGCGTTGCGTAGAGCCCCGAATCCAAAATGATGGGAGTTGTCTGGTCTACCGTCCTGATCTCTTTGGTTATCGTGTCATAGAGTGAATTCAGATCAGCTGCGGTATGTTCCACTTTGGCATACCACTCTGAATAATCCTGCGTCCAGAAGTCATGAAAACCCGTACCCGTTTCCGGATGAGGCTCATTAATCAGGTTATAGCCGATGACGGCAGGATGATTCTTCAATCGTTGTGCAAGATCCTTCCAAAACTGAGCGGCCTGCTTGTGATATTCAGTATCATTCCAGATCCGATCATCATTTTTGGCCCCGTTGAACTGCCGCCAACGATCTCCCGGTAAGCTAAGCACCGTAATAATCACTTTCATCCCTTTAGCTTCCGCGGCGTCCAGATCCGCTTTGAGTCGGGCAAAATCTTCTTCCACGATACCTTCGTACTTATCCGAGCTGCCTATCAAAAAATCTGCGTTGATATTGGCATCTGGCTTGTCGTTAAACAAAAAATCTCGATCCTTACTCCACTTATCGGGCGCAAGCCGTACAAACTCTATGCCCTGTTCCTTGGCTGCTTCATAGTTGTCAGGGAGGGATGTGGAGTTCATAAAATTAGTCCCTTTTCGCTGTTCATTCCAATAGCTCATTTTCTCCGAAGGAACGGCCTCCTTCTCCTCCTGACTACTGTTCATCCCTGAAATCTCCAATGGCTTTGGAGAAGCTGAATTAGAACTGCATCCAGCTAGTGCAATCAAAATGGCCGCTGAGAGTAAAACATTTTTTCCGATAGGCCAACTCGATTTGGTTGATATTTTCTTCAAAGTCAATCACCTCGATAGCCATCTTACCCGTTGTCTGTTACGCCAATATGACAAAACGAGCTATTATCCAATCGGAGTTCCATCGGGCAGTTTGATATCTGGTTTTAACAGAACGACATCCCCTTTTTCGGGTATTCCTCCCAGAACCAATACCTCTGATTTAAACCCGGCTATCCGGCGCGGTGGAAAGTTGACTACCCCTATGATTTGTTTCCCGATCAGTTCCTCGGCGGCATATCTTTTAGTAATTTGTGCACTAGAATTTTTTATTCCAATGTCTTGCCCAAAATCAATCTCAAGTTTGATCGCAGGCACTTTCGCTTCTGCAAAAAACTCAGCTTTTGTAACGGTTCCGACGCGAATATCCAGTTTCAAAAAATCATCAATGGTAGCCATATATATATTCTCCTCTTCTACTTGTCTAATGGTTAGAATAATTCCTGTAAATTCATGTCAAGTTCGATACTCAGAAACGTTAGAAGTGGTATAAGGCAATGATTTTGCCCAAAAATAAACCCCCATGCCGAGTACGGTCAGCATCCCGCCTATAAACTGAAACAGAGAGATGGTTTCTCCCAGAAATACAAAGGCGAGTATGATGGCAAGAACAGGCTCTCCAATAATACCCACAGATAAAGTCGTTGCGCCTAAAGATTTCAATAATAGATTAATTAGTAATTGTCCAAAGATGGTTGGAATTATGGCAAGCAACAAGAAATACATCCAATCTGAAGTGTTATATCCGGTCAGGGAGATATGATTGAATAGACTGTAGATAAGCAAGACACTTCCCGCAAGGAAGAAAACAATAACGCTGTACACATTTGCATTGATTTTATGACTTACTTTTTGTCCAGCAAGCATATATGCCGAAACCGCGATTGTACCTAATAAAGATAATCCATCTCCGATCAGTGCCTCTCTTGACACCCCGATGTCGCCCCATGCGATAATGACTGATCCTGCAAGAGCAGTGACCATGCATAGGATGGTAACCATGTTTGCTCGTTCCTTGAAGATGAAGTATGACCCGACCATTACAAATAAGGGCTGCAACGATAAAATGACCATGGAACTTGCAACAGAGGTATGCACCAATGACTCCATCCAAAATAAGAAATGTAACCCGAGAAAGAGTCCGGCTAACAACACAACACTCCAATCTTTTTTGTTCATCTTAAGGTTTCGAAGACTTTTCCAAGGTACAAAAGGAAGCATTAGTATTACGGTTATGAACAATCTGTACATCCCAGCTACAGAGGTTGGCGTCTCTGAGGACTTTATCAATATGGAAGAGATTGAGATGGACAAAATGCTGATAAATAGCAGCATGTACGGATGAGGCGGATACAACGATTTATTCATTTCTAAACTTGCTCCTTCAACATGTTCTATCCAAATTCTGTGCACAGGATTATAGTGATAAAACAAAGATTGGATATAATAATATCATCGTTAATGTTTTAATTGTGTAATAATATCGCTATATTATATATAAATATCATCTTCGAAAGGATACATTTAAATGTCAAAGCAGCTTCACGAGACGATCCTTTTCCCTGATGCTTCATTTCCATACATTATGTACACAGCTAATTCCGAGAAAATTATTCCTGAAGGTAGAGGATTTAATGACCTGCATTGGCATGAAGAACTACAGATTACATTGGTTACTCAAGGAAGGTTAGTTATACAGGTAAACGGTATGGATCATGAGCTATTGGCTGGTCAAGCTATCCTAATTAATAAGGGAGTTCTGCATGTTACGACGCATCTGACCCACAACGGACAATATGTGAGCTTTAATTTCCCTGAAAAGCTATTAGCCTTCTACGCGGATAGTGCCATGGAGAAAAATTATGTATTACCTTATACGGACTCTGCCCTGGTTTCGCTAGTAATCAAGGGCGATGTAGAATGGCAACAGATTGTGCTAGATATGTTATGGGATATGAAAAAGAGATTTGATATGAAAAAAAAATGGGGATGGGAATATGAGGTTTCCATCAAAACCGTACAATTGTGGTTAATTTTGATTCATAATATTACGCTTTCCTCCGAGGAGGCGCCCAAATATGTAAAACTTCAGCAAGAGCGCCTTCAACTCATGCTCAGCTTTATCCATCAGCAGTATTCAACGAATATTACCCTGCAAGAAATTGCTGATACAGCACATCTGAGCATCTCGGAGTGCACACGGAGTTTTAAGAAGACCATTCATATGACACCGTATGATTACTTAATTAAGTACCGGATCAAAAAGAGCATGGAGTTATTAATTTCAACCGATTATACAGTAACTGAAATAGCTCATAGGGTTGGTTTTAACCATGTAAATAACTTCATTCAGTCTTTCAAAAAACATCAAAACCAAACGCCTAAGGGTTTTCGGAATTCGAGTAATGAGATCAAACAACAAAGAAAGAATTAGTCTGTTTTCTCTGTTGTTCTGCTCAAAAAAACCAATCCGCTTTCCGGATTGGTTCTTCTTCTTACATTACTTAAATCCAACATTAAGTCCATATACCGGATGAGGTACATACGGCTCTTCCAAGCGCGCCATTTCTTCTGATGTTAATGCAATCGACAGAGCTTCAGCTGCATTTTCGAGATGGGATGTCTTCGTAGCGCCAATTATCGGAGCCGTAACCGGATTCTTGTGCAGCAACCAGGCAAGAGCGATTTGTACACGGGGAACGCCGCGTTTTTCGGCGATTTCTGCAACCCGCTCTACCACCAATTGATCGGTGCTGGCTGTCGCATCGTATTTGGCCTTTTGAACCTGATCCGTCTCGGAACGTTGTGTTGTTTCCTGCCAATCCCTGGTCAACCGGCCAGAAGCAAGTGGGCTGTAAGGAATTACTCCGATTTTCTCTTCCTGACAAAGAGGCATCATTTCCCTTTCCTCTTCACGGTAGATCAGGTTATAGTGGTTCTGCATCGATACAAAGCGGGTCCATCCATTTCTCTCGGCAACATACAAAGCCTTTTGGAATTGCCACGCTGACATGGCAGATGCACCAATATATCTTGCCTTCCCTGCCTTCACCACATCATGTAATGCTTCCATGGTCTCTTCAATAGGGGTATGGTTGTCCCAGCGGTGAATTTGATACAAATCCACATAGTCCGTTCCCAGCCTCTTGAGGCTCTTGTCGATCTCACTCATAATTGCCTTTCGAGAAAGTCCGGCGCCATTCGGACCATCATGCATGCGGGAAAACACTTTTGTTGCAAGGACAATTTCATCTCGATTAGCGTAGTCCTTGAGAGCCCGACCGAGGATTTCCTCACTTGTTCCGCCTGCATATACATTTGCTGTATCAAAGAAATTAATACCTAACTCCAAGGCTTTCTGAATGACGGGACGACTATTCTCTTCATCCAGCACCCATTGATGAAATCCATGCCCTGGTTCACCAAATCCCATGCAGCCAAGACAAAGTCGAGATACTTCCATGCCTGTCTTTCCTAATTTCACATATTCCATTGGTTAATCCTCCTCAGACATTTAGGTTGAGACAACGTTGTAACGCATGAGACAAGAATAACAAGAAAATAGATGCATTTCTTTGCTGCTAAGCTCATTGGATTTGTTTATTTAGCTCATTTGTCTCAAATAATGAAAAAAAGCGTTTCACGATATTTTATCGCGAAGCGCTTTACTCAACAGTGGTACATAGTCACTTATGCTTAAAGTATGGACCGATTAAGCTGGCTTTATGTTGTTTTTCCCTCGCTTCGTTTGCATTGCTGTCTAAACTCCGAGGGCGGAAGCCCGACCTGAAGCTTAAACACTTTGGAAAAATGAGCAACGTTTTCGAAACCTGTTGAGAAACAGACATCGGTAACGGACAGAGACGTCTCGGCCAACAGTTTCTTGGCTTTATCCAGCCTCTGATTACGAATCCATTTCAAGGGTGAAGTGTGGTAGAGGTCCTGAAAATCCCTTTTGAAGGTAGACAGGCTTTTGCCGGACAAATAAGCCAGATCACTTATGGAGATGGGATTGGTGATATTCTCCTCCATTATTTTGCCGAAGTTACTGTTTTTATCATGATTCGGTAGCAGAAGTTGGTGTAAGAAATGATCGTTGGCCTGCGCCAGATGAAACAGGAGTTCCATGAATTTGAGGCGGATCAGACCGTCTTTTACCTCATCTGGATTTTCGAAATAGGGTTTCAATGACGCTATATAAGAGCGAGTGAGTTCATTGACCGGAATAATGGACACCGGCATGATTTCATTCACGGTATCCGTCGGTTTGAAGCCAGAAAACTGAATAAACTCCGCAAGCATATTTTCGTTCAGGAAAAACATCATATAGTCCAGTATGAACTCCGATCCTTGTTCACCCGACTTTATGTAATCAATGCGAATTGATTTGTGAAGAAACACCATTTCATTACTGCGTACAGTGTACTCCTGATCCATGAATCGAACCGTGTAGATGCCTGATATAACGAACAACAACATATGATCTTTCAGAAAATAGGAGCCTGTTGTCCCTTGTGTGTGTAAACAGAATTGAATGACGGATAACCCATTCTGCTTTAAGCTTCCTTGTTTGTCTGGTGCACGTTCCAGTCCTTGTGGTGCTTTCATTATCTTTCCGTTTCTCATGGACATGAATTAGTCCCGCCTTTTTAGCTTTTAATAATAGAATAACAGGAAACGGAATTCAATGCATTTTGGGCTTCTCTAACCTACGTTAGTGCTCTAACAACTTCTCCACTGGAGCCGTTTTCCGTCAAGGAAGCGAGATTAACAATTTTATCAACAACTGAATTCGGTTCCTTCTCACCCCTTGGATTTTGTTCAGTTCTCAAATTGCCCGGATCGAACATATTAACCAATATTCCATGTTTTGCTTCCTCAATTGCTATCGTTCTCATTAATGCCTCCAGCCCGGCTTTGGCAGCTGAATATGCCCCGAATCCCGGATAGTTCAGATTGGCCATTATGGAAGTAATGGATACAATGCGTCCATAATGCTGAGCTCTCATGATTGGAAGAAATGTTTTGGTCACCAAAAATGGACTATATAAATTGAGGCGGATGTTATCATCCCATGTTTCCAATGTCATATCATGAATGGGGATGTGCGCACCTGTACCCCCTGCGTTGTTGATCAATACGTCTATCCGTCCTGTCTGCTCCAGCACTTGGTCACGGAGGCGCTGAACGTCATCCTGATCCGTTATATCCGCAGGAATGATCAAAGATTGGCCTCCTGAGTTTTTTATGATCTGTGCCACGTCCTGCAATTTTTCTTTTCGACGTCCAACTAAAACAACTTGTGCTCCCTCTTCAGCCAGTTTTATCGCCACAGCTTTACCAAGGCCGGTTCCTGCACCTGTAACAATGACTACTTTATTCTTCATCAATACCATCTTCAATCCATCCTCTCAGATTGTTATTATGAAGCGAACAATTTGAACCATTATCTAAAATGGCGTACTTAAAGGATAAGAGGAGAGTTCTCCACTTAACCTCTATTAAATATTAAACGGAGAGTTCTCCTCTTGTCAACATTGTGACTTTAAGACAAGTGTCAGATATGGCGAATGTGATGGATGGTTTCTACAAAAAGAAAAACAGCCCCGTGATTAGGGCTGTAGGGCTGTTCATTGAAAATGTATGTGCACTCATGGTTCAGAAAGGATCATCTGCGAAACAGAGTCTCGCTCGACACACTGTATATTGATCCTATAAGTAGACTCAACAGCTTCTCCTTTTAACATTTGAATGAGTACATGTCCAGCAAAGGAGCCTGCATCTGTTTTGGGTTGTCGAAAAGTCGTAAGAGGTGGATTTAAGTATTCGGTTACATGTATGTTATCAAATCCAATAATGGATAGATCTTCGGGTATGGAAACCTGGTGTTCTTTAAATGCCTCTAAGCCACCAATGGCCATTTCATCATTCGCAAAAAAGACTGCCGTTGGAAGCTCTCCCTCCATTAGCAACTTGGCTGCGTTGTAGCCACCTGTTTTCAGAAATTGGCCGCCAAGTCTCCAATTCTCATTCTCTTCCACCCCTGCTTCATGCATAGCTCTCAGATAACCCTGATATCGCATCAGATTACAATCCGAACTTAAAGGCCCGCTAATATAGGCTATTGCGCGGTGACCTTTATCCAGAAGAAAACGGGTTGCCATATAACCACCTTGCTCATCATCCATCAGAACATTTACAATATGCTCACTATGGAGTTCCCGGTCCATCACTACAATAGGAAATCCCGTTTCGGCAGCCTGCAACAACAACTCATCTTCAATATTTTCAGCGATTACAATCACGCCGTCCAGCCTTCTCTCCCTGATAAAGCGTGCAGCTGTCGATCGCTCTCCGCCTAAAGAGCTGCATACGATCAAGTCGTATCCCTGACTTATGGCGCTGGATTCAATCCCACTCACCAAGTCGGAAAAATAGGGGACGGACATATCATGAACAATAACACCAATCGTTTGTGTGTTTTTTCGCTTTAATTCGGATGCGGCTCCATGCTTGATGTAATTAAGCTCACTTGCTGCTGCAAGTACTTTCTGTCTTGTGTGCTCACTTACATGTTTTTTGCCGTTGAGTACATAGGACACGGTTGAACTCGCGACACCCGCTAACTTTGCTACGTCTTTAATCGTTATCATTAAATACTCCCCAAGAAGACTGTTATTGGTTCACTGACACATGAATTCTTATATCTTTCACCGCATTTTAACACAGTCATCTTGGGAAGTGCACAAAAAGTTACAATACAATCATTCTGAAATTTCAAAATATATTATCGATCAGGTCCAAATACAAGATTGGCAGATTGTTTGGCTTGTTCAATAACCTCCATCACCTTCTCGCTATGCTCAAGCATAGCTGTGACTTTCTCCAGATCTTGTTCACGAATCATACGCTCGAATTCAACAAACTCGTCATACATGCGATGAGGATGATCCTTAATATCTACCCGAATCGGCGTTTCCTTATGAAGCGCAAGATCAAAGGATTCACATTTGTTGGCCGAGCTCGTCATATGGATATATCCTTTATTCCCTTGGATGTTCATTGCATTGGGGGCTGTGCTGTCTTTGGAGCCTATGCAAACACACTTGAACTCACCGTAGTCCAAAAGCAACATGCCTGAAGTGTCAATTCCGCGTTCCACGTTGGCCCAGTATTCCACCTTCTTCGGGCTTCCGAAAAGCCCTACGACCAGATGAATATTATACAAATTAATATCCATCAAGGCTCCACCAGACATTTCCGGATTAAATGCTGGCAGCACTTCTCCAGCCTGAAAAGCCTCATAGCGGGATGAATATTGGGAATAGTTACACTCCACAATTTTGATGTCACCCAGTTTGCGCAGATTCTCCTTCATAGACAAATAGTTCTTCAAATATTGGTTTGTGATGGCTTCGACCAACACTAGCTGTTTTTGCCGTGCAGTCTCTTTAAGTTCAAGAAATTCTTGCAGGTTGGAAGTGAACGGCTTCTCACAGATAACATGTTTGCCGCCCAATAACGCTTCTTTGGCATATGCATAATGAAGATGATTCGGAAGCCCGATATAGATCGTATCCACTTCATCATTCGTAATCATTTCGCTATATTCTAAATGTATTCGAGCAATTCCATACTGCTCTTGCAGAGTCAGCAATTTATCCAGATGACTAGGTCTGGAACATATGGCCTCCAAGGTAATCGCTGGAATTTCATGAATAAAGCTCAATAGATCCTTTACAATCATTCCAGCTCCGACAATTCCGAGTTTCATATTAGTTACACTCCTCCATACCTTTTTCTAATATTTCCATAACCGCGATCGTTTCTTGGTCTTGAATCACTTTTTCTTTGCCATGGTTGATGGCTTCATAGATATCGTCGTACACTATTGCATAATCGCCTTGTTCAGAAGTTACTTTTTCTTCATGATAGATTCCTTCTTCATCCAGATACGTCAGTACGCCATAGTGCTGAGGCATATCCTTACCAAAATCGGGATGTCCTTTGGGAAGGTAAAATAACTTCAGATGTTCCTCTTGACGATCCTCAGTTTGTTTTACGAATACCCCCTTTTTGCCGTATACTACAAAACTCGGGCGTGGCTTTAAGCGGAAAAAGCTGGATTTGACTGATACTTTCAGCGAAGAATAATAAAAGTCTAGATCGAAATAATCATTCATTCTGCCAGGACCCAGTAATTGACGAACATCGTAATGTATCTTGTCCGGTTGCCCGAAATAGGATAATACCTGATCAATGGTGTGAACACCGTGCCCGTATAAATAACTTTTGTATTTGGAAAAATGGGTGGTAGCATTCGGAATCTCCGGTCGATAATAATCGTAATGCATCTCCACTTCCAGCAAATCGCCAAGCTTTCCTGATTCAATCACTTTCTTGGTCGTCAGAAAATCCGAGTCATATCGTCGGTTCTGATAACATTGAATCAAGAGATTTTTTTCTTTGGCGTATTGGAAAATGGATTCGGCTTCTTCTTTGGTCAGCATAAAAGGTTTTTCAACAAGTACATGTTTTCCGTGATCAAGTGCCCTCTTTGCATACTCATAATGGGATTCGGTATGTGTACAGACCACGACCAACTGAATGTCATCGTCATTCATTAAAGCTGCAAGATCATCTGTATACAGAACACCAGGAGCCTTCTCCCACTCTGTTTTCTCCGGATGACGGGCGTATATCGTTTTTACTTTCAAATGATCCCGATTCAATGAAAAAGGAAGATGATAACGATTTGTACTTTTGCCATTGCCAATATAACCGATGGTTAACATATGAATTCCCCCTTAGGCTCTTTTTCATTTATTATAGAAGAAGAAAATCCTCCGGAGGAGCTTTGAAGAAATTACGGTACATTTGACCAATAATTCGTATTTCGGATGCCCTCTCTTTAAACAAAATGTTTACTGGACGCTCTACATCAACGTTATTTCAATGAATCCGGGGTGAACCTGTTGAAAATATTGACCCAATTAACAGACATGAACAACTTTACACCAAATGAAAAAAGCATTGCTTCTTATATTCTGACTCATAAGGAGCTAATGCTTCACTTGAATATTCAAGAGCTTGCCAAAGCTACATACACGTCACATTCTGCCATCAATCGATTGACTCATAAGCTTGGACTTTCGGGGTTTAAGGAGTTCAGCATTAAGCTTGCTCGAGAGTTTCAACAAGATGCTCAGAACATCTCCAATATCGATCCCAATTATCCGTTCGCTCTCGGTGAATCTTCACTCCAGGTGGCAAAAGATATAGCTGAACTAATGAAAGAAACGATTGAGAAAAACTTTGCTTTTATGGATGAAGCCTCTCTAACAGAAGCAGCCCATTTGCTCGATCAGGCGAAACGAATCTTCATCTATGCGTTGGGGGATTCTCAGATTCGCGCGAAGAGCTTTCAGAATAAATTGATTAAAATCAATAAATACGTCGTGATCACAACAGAGCTATCTGAATGGGCCTACCACACCATAAATCTTACCCCACAGGATTGCGCCATTTTTTTGACCTATCATGAAAAATCGCCCATTTTCCTAAAGGCAGCCCAACATTTCTCGCGTGAAAAAATTCCATTTATTACGATTACCGCGAATCATCAAAGTGAGTTGGCCAAAATGAGCACGATCTGTATCCAGGTGCCGAATGACGAAACAAAACATGCAAAGATCGGTACATTTTCATCACAAATTGCCTTTGACTACGTATTAAACGTGATTTATTCCTGTATTTTTCAAATTGACTACGCCAATAACATGCAAATGACTACTTATTCGTTGAAGAATTTCAATTTGGATGAGTGATATGAGAGGTCCGGGTGTAGAACCAGGTAATTACAACATACCAAAAAACCTTCAAGAACGAAGCCTTGAAGGCTTTTTGGTATGGTTTTAGAGTACTTTCTCCAGGAAGCTGATCGTCCGTTCATTTTTTGGATTTCCGAATATTTCATCAGGAGTGCCCTGTTCTACAACATATCCACCGTCCATGAAGACAACCCGATCCGCAACTTCACGGGCAAACCCCATTTCATGGGTCACGATAATCATCGTCATACCTTCGCTCGCAAGATCCTTCATTACACCAAGGACTTCGCCTACCATCTCGGGGTCGAGCGCCGAAGTTGGTTCATCGAATAACATAACGTCCGGATTCATGGCAAGCGCACGAGCGATTGCTACGCGCTGTTTTTGTCCGCCCGAAAGTTGGTTGGGATAGCTGTCAGCTTTATCCGACAAACCAACCCGATCCAGCAAACGAAGTGCCGTATCGCGTGCTTCCTGTTCTTTTAAAATCCCAAGTTCTCTGGGTGCAAACATGATATTTTTGAGCACGCTGAAATGAGGAAACAGGTTAAAATGCTGAAATACCATACCTATGTTCTCGCGAGCTTTGTTAATGTTCGTTTTGGGATCATTTAGATCCCGATCATCTACGATAACCCGTCCAGCTGTGATCTCATCTAACTGGTTAATGCAGCGCAAAAACGTACTTTTACCTGAACCTGAAGGTCCAATGACACAGACAACTTCACCTTCGTTGACCGATATATCGATGCCCTTCAACACATGGTTCGTGCCAAAACTTTTCTTTAATCCTTCAACGTTAATTTTACCCACGACGAACCCTCACCTCCAGGTAGTCAGCAATTTTAGTCAATGTGATGATAACAATCAGGTACATAATCGCAACAGTCAACCAAATGTCGAAAGAGGCGAAAGTTCTTGCGATGACAATCTTACCGGATTGCGTCAACTCCACCAGACCAATGACGGACAAGATCGACGTATCTTTCAATGTAATAACCATCTGATTAATAAATGAAGGAATCATAACCCGTATGGCCTGAGGGATTACAATCTTTATCATCGCTTTGCGATAAGGAAGTCCCAATGAACGGGCAGCTTCCATCTGTCCACGATCAATCGATTGAATACCCCCGCGTATAATTTCCGTTACGTACGCCCCTGCATTCAGACTCAACGTGAGAATGGCGGCCAGGAACAGTGGCATGGTGAAGCCCATGGCCTGAGGAATTCCGAAATAAATAAAGAATGCCAAGACGATCAACGGTATCCCGCGGAAAATATCCACAAATACAGTAGCGACCCCACGAAGGAACTTATTTTGACCCACTTTCATAAAGCCAAAGATCAAGCCGATGATAAAAGCGAAAAACAGCGAAATTATCGTATATAAGAGGGTATTTCCCAAACCTTTGAACAGTGCCGGCAGAGATTTTTGGACTAATTCCCAACGACCTTGGTTTGCGACAACGGCATTTTCACCAAGATATTTCTCGGTAATGCGCTTAAATTCACCGTTAGCCTTGATATTCACTAATCCTTCATTAAACATTTTTAGAAGTTCCTGGTTTCGCCCTTTACTTACTGCAAATCCGTAGGAAGCCCCGTCTTCTTTCTTGGTCACGATTTTCAAACCGTTATTCTGATTTGTCCCAAATCTTAGAACTGGTTCATCTTCAAAACATGCAATCGAGTTTCCAGTTTTCACATCATCATACATTTGCGAAGAATCGTCGAATGGAACAATGGTAAAACCATATTTTGAGGCGATGGATTCAGCAAAGCTGTATCCTTCTGTGCCCGTTTTCACGGCGACCTTTTTTCCGCGAAGATCTTCGTAGCTTTTTACAGTATCATTATTGGCACTAATCCCCATAACAACGCCTGATTCATAGTAATGCTCTGAGAAATCAAACTTTTGTTTCCGTTCATCTGTAATACTCATCCCGGCAATAACGCCATCCACCTGATTGGACTCAAGAGCTTGCACAGCCGCATTAAATCCCAGGGCTTTGATTTGATAATTAAAGTTCTGGTCTTTGGCGATCGCATCCAGCAAATCCATATCGATGCCTACATAATCCCCGTTTTCATCTTGATATTCAAACGGTGCAAATGTGATGTCCGTACCGATCACATAGGTTTTACCTGAATTGGAGTTTGCATTGGCATCCCCCGACCATCCGGATAACCCCGCCACTAGGAGCAGAATTAGTGATAGTACAAAAAATGAGACCTTGGTTGTTTTCATATGTCCTCCTCATCTCGGTGTTCTCCGAATCCTAATCATTTTCTTGTCATTGATGTTACTGTCGTACATTTTTAGGTGTCTTTGCACATTATATTGTTATTATTTGCAGTATATTAACAATCAATGCTTTCCCTAACATTCTTCACTTTCCTCCGCAACGTTTTATTTGACATCCATTTAAAGATCCACGTTATATTTACCCTTCAGGACTACTTTTAAAAACCTAAATTGAACTTAAATAAAAAAAGTCGCCATATAGGCGACTCTATAACAAACAATATGATGATCTTCCGATGACAATTGCCAAGGTATTTAATCTTTCTTTATAAGAATGAACACTTCGGGTTATTCCTCAGCGAATAATTTTGAAAGTGGATTTTCCACTTTTTTATCCAGGGTTACCTTGCCCGTCTTGTCCAACATATAGTACTGATAATAAGCGCTGCTGAATCCAATGGATTGCTGCATCTTCATCATAAATGGTTCAAGACTCCCACTGCTCAGATGATCTTCATTCCAGAAGTAGTGCAGCATCAAACGATTTTGATTATAAGGGTGTTTGATCACATAGGCTCCAGCAGCAGACGGTTGGTTCATAGTCGTTTTCCATTTAAACCCGATATGGGTAGCACGGTCTATAATGCTGGATTTTAATGCTTGTACAAAACCATTTGATTTGGCGTTACCAAGTACAATCAGGTTGCTGGTAGCTAGTTCTTTTTTCATTTTTTGCTTCAATTCCTGCCGGTCCTGGATCAGGTCATACTTCACTCCGGTTAAATCCAGCAGAGTTGTCAGTTGGTTTACCATAGCTTCCTGTTGTTTGTTCGCTGCCTTGCTCTCCTGATCACTGAGCACAATGGCTAATGGCTCACCTTGAAGGGCTTTATCCATCACACGGCTCATCGTTTCAAAAGGTAAATTCGGAACCTGAGTTAATGCTGATTCATACAACGATTGAAACTGATCATGCAGATATGCCGTTTTCTCCTCGTTCGACAGTTGATATTCGGGCTTCAGCGCAAAATTAGGCACATATAAAGCCGTCTTCATATCATCTCGCGCCTCTTTCCCCAGTACATCTTCTATCGTTTGCAGAAGTCCGTCAATCGTAGCGTTTTGGTATACATAACGTTTAAAATACTCTTTCATAAAGGCATCGAATTTCTCTTCCCCGACGGAACGGTACAATTGGTATATCGCTTGGCGGCCTTTATCGTAATAAACTGGGCTTGCCCAATCTCCCACCTCGTCATTAGTTGAAGCAATGGCCTTATCCACAGTGGAATCGTCAAATTGGATGGACTTGAACCCATTCATCGTATCCCCCTGCTTCTCAGAAAAATACACTTTGGAGAAATCTGCAAATCCTTCGTCCAGGAAAGACTCTGTCTCCGAGTTATTCCCGATTAACGCATGAAACCACTGGTGCGCGATTTCATGCACAAATACGGTGTCCTGTTCTGGAGCAGAATTTATTCCGATTTGCCCCATTTGGATAAGCCTTGAATATTCGATAGCTACACCTTCTACATATGATTCAACAATCCGGAATTCAGGATAAGGGTATTTACCGTATTTATCACTGAAAAAATCAATGGCTTTGAATGCTTGATCAACATACCCATCAACGATCTTTTTCTTACCTGGCTGGTTGTCAAAATAATAATACTCTACGGTGAGGCCATTCCGGGTTACGCTGTCCACTTTGAAGTTCGGGCTGGCAAAGAAAGCAAACTCCCTCGTATTCTTGGCTACGGTGGATACCAGTTTGCGTCCAGTCTCTGCATCCTCCCGTGTGGTTATCGTACCAGGCATAACTACCTGATATTGATCGGGAACATTGAACTGAACTTCATAATCCGCGGAAGTATAATAATCCGTTTCAAATGTTTTACTGTAAGGTTTGCTATCCCATTCATGCTTGGCCTCGTCATAGACTGACATTACAGGGAACCAATGAGCCCCATTGATAATATCTTTGTAATACGATAACCGCTGTGAGCCATAGGGAATCTTCAGATTAAAATGGACTTGAACCGTCACGGATTCACCAGGCTGAAGGGGTTGCTCCAATTTCACCGACATCGCTTGGTCTTTATTACTGAAATCAAGGGCTTGCCCACCGGTCGTCACCTTCTCAATATCAATTCCTCCAAGAAAGTCTTCCGGTTTCTTATCAGGGTTATTTTTGCTAATCTCTTCATTGGAATGTTTAAACATGGTCGTCTGTGTCGATTCCGAAAGATTGGCATCAGCATAAGCATGAAAAACCAGTTGCTTCAATGTATCTTTGCTCGTATTTCTGTAAGTAATGGATTCACTCCCCTCTATGGTCATCTTCTTCTCATCCAGCCGGGCTTGAATTCGATATTGGATAGGCGCTTGAGCCTGAATATCTTTTGTGGCCTGTGAAATAGCAGATACAGGAGCTGCATTAGCGGCAGCACTACCCGTACTTATGATCGGGCATGTGGTCAGAATCATAGCGAGTGCGCTGATGGCTGTTATTCTGATTCGATTTGATGTGTATGAACGTGAATGATTGATATAAATCTCTCCCTCGAATGATTTTTGAAGCTCAGAGGCAAGTATAGAAGATCAACCTTACACTGGATTAATGCGTATCTTAAATTTCGTTTAAAAAAAGAAGCTGTTTGTATTAAATGAGCACGCTATATCGGATTGTCTCCGCTTCAATTTCGAAAGCAATATATGACTACGTAATGATGTGAATTGTGAGATTCGACACTATAACGTCTGCGTTGCCGATGATTTCTGGCGTCGTAAGGTCATCATGATTAAAGATGCAGCTAATACCGTCAGGATGATTCCGAGCATTTGAAATCCTATAAAACTGAATGTGTCTCCCATGACAATTCCAATCAACAACGATGACAAAATGGTCCCCAGATATCTCGATGTATTAAAAATACCTGAAGCGACACCGATCATATCTTTGGGTGTGCTCTTAAACAAAGCCGCCTGCATACCAACACTGTTGAGCCCATTACTTATACCAAATACAGATAAGGGCAAGATGACATTCACCACTGGTGAAGTCTTATCCAATGCCACAATCAAGATGGACCCGAACGTCATTAACACCGCTGAAACGATCAAAGCTGGCCGTGTACCTGATTTGTCAATCCAGCGTCCGGCAAAAGGAGAACTGATGAGTGAACATAAACCGAGGGTTAGCATCATTAGTCCTGTATGAACTTCGTTCAGATGGCGTACCTGCTGTAAATAAGATGGCACACCAAAAAACAGAGCGTAAAACAGAGTGTTAACCAGCATAAATTGTACATTAACCCAGGTCATTTCAGGATATTTGGCAAATACTTTCAGCGGAATAAAAGGGGAGGCTGTTTTCAATTCATGTCGTATAAAACTTGCTAATGCAAGCAAACCGATCCCCCCTGCCATAAGGTGCCAAGTTAAAAGATGTCCGGTTGATTTAACGGAAAGCACGCTCATTAGCAGAGTCACCAATGCGACTGTGAACAAGAGTATGCCTTGCGGATCAATCAGCAGGAACCATTTCTTCATGGACATGTCACCATGGTTGGTTTTGAGGGTCGTTTCTTTGGGAATGGTTTTCCAGGCGAATATAAAGCTTGCGATCACCAATGGAATATTCACTAGAAAAATACTTTGCCAATCCCACCAATGGATCAATACACCGCCAATAAAAGGGCCTATCGCGGCTGCACCGGACAGGAACATCGCAAGGATAGACAGGGCAGCAGCCTGCTTCTCAGTAACGTGGATTCTTACAATCGCCATTCCGACGGCTACCATCATGCTTGTGCCAACAGATTGAATGATCCGAAATACGATAAGCCAAGAAAAGTCCGGAGATAACGGAGCTAACATGGAGGAACCAAAGACAACAACCAGACCGATAAGGAATATCTTTCTGCGGCCGAACAGATCACTGCACTTGCCCATGACCGGTTGAGCCACAGCACTTGCAATGTAAAAGGAAAAAATAATCCATGACACGGTCGTAACATCAAGTATAAACTCCTGTTGTAGTCTTGCAATCGCTATAGATATCATGGAGGAATTGAGCGGATTCAGCATGATTCCCAAGCCTACAGATATCATTAACCATATATTTCGAGCGTTCATTATGTATACCCCTCCTTCTTCTGTTGTCATCTTAATGGAATCCCTTTATTTATTCCAACGCATTTTATGTTATGATTTGATGAACTAAAAGGAATAAGAGAGTGGTGCGAAATGGAACTTCTTCAGCTACGCTATTTTCTAACGTTAGCCCGATGTGAACATGTTACGGAAGCTGCGGGTAAGCTGCATGTCACTCAATCCTCACTGAGCAAGACAATACAACGTTTGGAGGATGACTTGGGTGCACCGTTATTTGATCGATTGGGCAGAAAGCTGCGGTTAAACGAATTCGGAAGAACATTCCTCCGACGGACCGAAAAAGCCCTATTCGAATTGGAACAGGGAAAACAGGAAATTGCTGATCTCTCCAACCCGGATCACGGTACACTTCAATTGGCAGTCACTACAGCAAGCACATTACCAGGAATCTTGCGGGAATTCCGAAAAAATAAGCCGAATGTTCAGTTTCATGTACAAATGGTTACGTTGGAAGACATGTCCATCCTTCTCCACCGAGGCGAAATTGATTTTTGCCTGTCTTCCCCTCCAATCCAGGGAGATGATATCGAATGTCAGATGCTGTTCCAGGACCCGATTGTAATAGCTGTGCCTCTCGGTCATCGATATGCGGATCGAAGCAGCATCACATTAGAGGAGCTTAAGGATGAGTGGTTTGTGGGGGTGACAAAAGGATATGGTATTCGTGATCTGGTGGACTCCAAATGCCAATCCGTCGGATTCGTACCGAAGTATGTTTATGAAGGAGATGAGCCTGCAAGATTAACTGCACTTGTGGAGGCGGAGATTGGGATTGCCTTTATACCCAATACAGCAAGAAACCCGCAGGAACGCATTGTATATCTCCGAATCGAGGATCAGAACCTTGTGCGGGAAATTGCTTTATTGTCGCATAAAAACAGATATATCTCAAAAGCAGCTATCGCGTTTCGCAGCGTAGTTATAGATTATTTTGGTGCAATGTGCAAACCAATTGCTGAATGACCATTACAAAGACCCCGCTCACCGACGTAAGTGAGAGCGAGGTCTTTTGTTGTAGTCTTTTGTTGTAGTCTATCGATCATGCCTATTTCCGCCAAAAGGTTGAACAGTCTGCTTTTTCCGTAATGTTGAAATCAATCATTCGTTCCAGTAATGAAAAATCAACCGGCCCATCCCACCGGATACGCACCAACTCCTTGGTGTGCTCATAACCGGCCTTCACAATTTCATCGGAAAAATGATTAATCCCTGCCTTTTCAGGCGCCACAGCCAAATGATGTTTGGATACACTAAATCCAATAATAAATGTGCCATGATCGGTAAACATGGGCTGATTCCACGCTATTTTTGGTACTAAATTGGGGTATTTCTTGATAATCCATTCTAAAACTTCTTCCGTACGATCCCGATGTCCCAGGTTATCAATTCGTGCTAGATATTCTGCAAAAACGTCCATATTATCTTCTCCTAACCCAGATTTATTTCGCATACTTCATCTCATATTATCATGAAAATGAAATTGAAAAACCCTTTGCTCCAGATTCGCCAAAGGGCTGAAAAAATATATATTACTCAAGGACTACTTCACCGAAAGCAGGCTGTCCGAGATAAATTTCAGCTGACCTTCAAGCGATACAGGGTCGTTGTATGTATCGGAGGTCGGATCAAGCTGGAACACATGGCCCTCTTTGACCGCAGTTAGGTTTTTCCACACCGTATTATCATAAACAATCTTCGGATCGGTTGTATCTCCTGACCACGGGCTGGTGAAAATGATGTCGCCTGCATATTCCGGTAACACTTCCATCGAGATTGAGGCCCAGCCTGTGCCACTGTCAATTGCCTCTGTCTGAGCCCTTTTTGGTGCCTTCAGGCCAAATTCGTCATAGAGTATTTCACCACCACGACCGTAATTATGCCCAAATACAAATAATCCTTTGGCGTATGGATTCAAAATGGAAACTGTACGATCTCCCACAGCGGCAAGTACTTTTGGCTTGAGCTCATTGATCTTCGCTTCCCATTGCGAAATCCAGTCTTTTGCCTGGGCTTCTCTATTGGTTAGTTTACCCATCTCCAACATGAGGTCCTTGAAATTGCGCTTACCATATTGTAACTGTACCACTGGTGCAATCTGCGACAACTTGTCGAGACCCTCCATACTGGTGTATGCGATGATCAGATCAGGCTTTAGGCTGATCAGTTGCTCGGCTGTGGGCTGCTCTCCCAGATCTGTTGCCCCCTCACTTTTGAGCTGATCCTTGATGTACTTGTTGTTTATGGCGCCTGACGTTGCACCGACGACTGGAGCATCAAGTGCAACAAAGTACCCTGTTGAAAATGCCGTCAGATCGATGATCCGCTTCGGATCTACAGGTACTTGTACTTCACCTGCATCTGACTGATATGTAACGGTCTCTCCCTCGGCACCTGTTGTGGTAGCGGCACCAGACGCAGAAGTTGAGTCGGTTGATGATTCAGTGTCTGCAGCACCGGTTGTTGTTGTCTCCGTTGTATTGCTTGTCGTTGCGGCCTGACCGCATGCACTCAGTAAGAGCAATACAATCAATGCGGATATAATCCATATCGAATTTTTTCGTTTCAGCAAAATAAACCCACCTTTTTTCAAATGATATTGATAATCGTTATCAACGATACCATGCAATAGTACATTTGACAAGATGCTTTCATATTCGACAAAAGACAAAACAAAAAAACACCTACCAAGGCAGGTGCTTCGACGCATATAAATTATTTTAAAACAAACTGCTTCCCAAATTACATTAACGGTTTAATCATTTAACCCTTTACCATCCAGAATCTGCTGTGTAGATTTCTCAACCCTTGACACGCGTGTTTTGGATTGCTTTGGTTGCGAAAAATAAAAAAGGTATGCCCGTTGACGTCCAGGCGTCAATGCTTCAAATGCCGTTTTCAAAGCAGGATTTTCATCCAGTTTAGTTTGAAACTCTTCTGGAACATCATATTCTGTATTTTTTTTGAGTTCCACTTTCAATCCGGCCTTTTCAACCTCAATGGCTTCAAGAATGTACTCTTTCAGGATAGTTTCCATGTCAACGATTTGTTGAAGATTGGTGAACCGGATCTGGCGAGCAGCTTGTACATTTTCTGTTTGTTGGATTAGAATACCCTGCTTATCCTTTAACAAGGCTCCTTTATGGAAAAGAAGCGCACAATACTCCTTAAATCCATGAATGATAACGATGTTTTTATTCTCCAACGTGTAACAAGGATGCATCCATTTATAGTCTTCTGTAAGGCCACAGGATAGAACGATCTCTCTTAGCTTCTCCGATTCTTCTTTCCACTTCTTTGCTTTGTTTAAATATTCATCCACCTTGGGATTTGTTTTATTAGTTGTCATCAGGGACCATCCTTCATCATGCTAGTCATATTATTGTGTTTTCTAAAATAATTCTTCTCTTACATATGATTGCCAAGAGAAAGCAGTTAATTTCATTCGAAACCATGTAGTGTCGCTTAAATATTATGACACCATTTGGCGTCTGGTCAACACTAACTATTATTTAACTCATATACATATGTCCTTTGTCCCACCTCTTACCCCTTACTAGAAAGCCGATAATAAAGAAATCAAAGTGAGAAAGCCCCTAGGATTTGGCGTATTGTAAAATTGCCGCCGCTGCACGGATTCGCAGATCTTCTTCTTCGCTATGCAATGCCTTTTTTAGAACATTGAGTGCTTCTTGAATAGTGCCTTCATCTACTCTAACTGAAGAATCATTATCTCCTTCAGTAGTTTCAGAGGTGATCGAAACCCAAGGTTCCAGTTGAGCCTGAGAAATTGGATGTTCGAATTTCGCAATGATTGAATAATGACTTACAAGTGCAAGTACTCTGTCACTTAACTCTGCTAAGGGAATACGTCCCAGCCAGGTAACACCTCGTCGGTGGCATATGTATTCCTCTCCGGTTCCGTTGGAATCATCGTAAAAATAATCACCCAAATCCCCTACATATGTCCATTCATCATCGTTTATCAAGACATAATCCCCATCCTGCATGATGTAGACAAAAGTATGGAGCGTATCTAAGACATCACTAAGTTCTGCCTTTCCTATCCTGTAGCGTTGAACTAGTTGCGCTTTCCATTCTTCTGTAGACTCGTGCTCCAAATCTCCTGTCGCCGGCCAACCAATGCCGATAAAGTTATTCTCCAGGAACGACGCGGTCCAGTCGACCTCTTGCAATGTAGATTGTATATGAAACAGATTCATATGATTTCTCCTCTATAGTGATTTCAGGATTTAAGACTAAGTATATACTCCAGACATTCGTCTCTGCATTAAAATCAATCAAAGATTGAACTTACTATATATGTTCAACTAAACATTTACACGATAACGGAGAGGACAGAAATAACCTGAAGAAGCGAAGCGTTCGCCTTTATCCCCGGATTTCCCCTTTCAAAAAAGGAATCAAAAAAATCTGGGGATAACAGCGATCGGAAGGTTGTTCTGTCATCGGAGTGTCAGTGTAAATATTCATTAGTTGCACTTATATAGCTGGTACAAACCTAACTTTGGTTCCGCAGCATCCATTCAATACTTGACTACCTACTACACGTTGTAGTAAATTGTATCTACTACGTAGTGTAGTAATAACCTTCGATATGGACGCATAACGAAGTTAAGGAGTGTTCACCGTGAACCATCTTCAAAAATTATCGGATACTGAAATGGAGCTGATGGAAGTGATCTGGGAGTGTGAGCCACCTGTCACCTCCACCGAACTGCTGAACATGTTTTCCCAAAGGGGTAAAGCTTGGAAGGCGCAAACGATCTCCACCTTTCTCTCTAGGCTAGTAGACAAAGGGGCCCTTACAGCTACAAGGGATGGACGTACCAACAAGTATGTTCCCTGTATTTCGCCCGAAGACTACAAGCTATTGGAGGCACAACAAGTCCTGGATGGATTATATCAAGGCTCTGTAAAAAATTTGATTTCAGCTTTGTATGATGGCGACAAGCTTTCTGATCAAGACATTGCAGAGCTGAGACAATGGTTTTCAGAAAAGTAGGTGTAGTCAATGAATACCATTCTTGTATTACTGTCTACGCTGACTGTTGCCGGAAGTGTCGTTGTCGCTTTCATTCTGTCTTTGCGCCTTGCTCCCTTTCAAGTCATTCCTGCAAAATGGCGTTTTGGAATTGGGAAAATGGCTTTAGTTTTGTATCTATTGCCCATCTTTCTGGTCTTTAATTGGATTTTTTCGTTGTTCACATCCAGTACTACAGTAAACGAGTTACCCTTAAATGTTCAACAAGTGTTACCTGGAGCATTCAATCCGACTCCTGCCATCCAGGTACAGACCATTTCAGCAAATGTAGCTCTCGCTTTAATATGCTTATGGGTAATCGGGGTCATAGCTTTTGCAGCATGGCAAACATATTGTTATCACAGGTTTCTCAAGACATTAAAACTTACGCGAACTATCGTTCCGAAGAACAGTGAAGTTGCGATGCTGCTCCCTGTAATCAAGGAGAATCTGGGTCTCAAGAGAGAGGTTCGGCTTGCTTACAGCACTCTAATTCACAGTCCTTTTCTAATTGGATTGAGGAAACCTACTATTTATCTGCCTCTAAAGAATTCTGAAAGTGTGGATATCGGTATGGTGTTCCATCATGAACTGATCCACTTGAAAAGGAAAGACCTATGGATCAAGGCGCTCATATTAGTAGCCCGTGCATTGCATTGGTTCAATCCATTGGTTCATATGCTTTCCAAAGATATTCATACATGGAGTGAACTGTCCTGCGATGAAGAAGTTGTAAAGGGAATGTCCCTTGCGGATCGTAAACTCTATGGGGAAACCATCCTGAACGTAGTGGCAGGATCAAGGAATTTACCTATACAATTCTGTTCCTCTTTATCCGGGGACGGCAAACAACTAAAAAGGAGATTAACTTTTATGCTTAACGTAAAGAATGTGAACAAGAAAACCTTTGTTATAGCGATATCGACGCTATTTGTTGTTGGTGCAATTAGTACAGTGACAACGGCTTGGGCTTCCAGCAATACTCCGAGGGTGGTTGCGAGTGAAGAAGATTCCGCAGTAATGCGCCCATCGCAGCAAACTGCTGTCCGTGAAGAAGCTCCTGCAGTAACACGTCCATCAGCTCAAGCGACAGCTCGTGAGGAAGTTCCAGTAGTAACACACCCATCAGCTCAAGCGACAGCTCGTGAGGAAGTTTCTGTGGTACCACATTCGGATGACCAAGCGGTAGCCCGTCAAGAAGCTCCTGTAGTAACGCGTCCATCAGCACAGCCGGTTGTGCCTGAAGAATCTCCTGTAGTAGCACGTTCGGCAGCACAACCCACAGTTCGTGAAGAAGCAGCTGTAGTAGCTCGTCCCTCGGCTCAAGCGGCAGTTCGTGAAGAGGCTTCTGTAGTACCCGCGCAAGAATCTTCCCGTCATTAAAAGCATTTTCATGAAATTACAAAATAAATAGGCTTGATATAAAGACTCCAAGTAGCCTTCGTTCAATTGTTGAACGAAGGCTGCTTCATTATTGTAGAAAAGATTAGTTTCGCTTGAGACTAACCGGCTACCTTCTCAAACGACAAAGACCAACAACATTTTGTTGTTGGTCTTGCCTGTCTTTTCTTCTCCGTTCAGCTTGCCTTATCACCCATAACTATGGTGAATGGCCTCGACACGACCCCAATCGCGGAAACGGCTGTTTTATTACTGTTCTTTATACACACGTACATAATCCACTTGCATAGTTGCCGGGATATCGGACGCGTTCGGAGTACGGCCACCGTCGAAGTTTCCGCCGACTGCCAAGTTCATAATGAGATAGAACGGCTCATCGAAAGGTGCGTTCGGATTGTTCGGTGCAGCTGTGGAATACCACTGCTGGTTAGTGACTTTATAGAAAAACTTGCCGTCGACATACCATTTAATGTTGTCCTCTTCCCAGACAACCGAGTATACATGATAATCATTGGCAAAAGTTTGCCCTTCTGGGAAGTGATAATCGCCACCCGAAGACTGGTTCACCGGCCATTGTCCGCCAAAATGTACGGTACCGCTTACAGACCCAGGTAGACGTCCTCTTGCTTCCATAACATCGATTTCACCTGATGCAGCCCATGTGCCGTATACAGAATCTTTTGGAAGCATCCACAGTGCTGGCCAAACGCCATCACCTGTAGGAAGCTTGGCACGAAAATCTACTCTGCCGTACTTCAAGGAAAGTTTATCCTTGGTGTTAATCTTACCTGAAGAATACTGTGCATACCGATTCGGATCCTGCGGGAAAGATTTGCTATCATTCATGGCTTTGATATTCAGCTTCCCGTCCTGTACATAAACATTTTGGGTGCTGTTCGTGTAGTGTTGCAGCTCTGCATTACCCCATCCCCAAGTAGCCGGATCGTTATTGAGATAATATCCTGTTTCATAGTTCCATTTACTTGTATCCAGCGTAGTTCCGTTGAATTCATCCTGCCAGATGAGATTCATGCCCGCGATAGCTGGGTCAGTTGGTGTTCCGATGGAGATATCCTCTTGATCGGATACATCCGGACGCGGAGCATTTGGATTACCGATGAAGGTATAGTTGACAAAGTTGTTGCCAATATTTCCACCCGCCTGTCCGTTCAGCGGATATCCGATACGGATTTGCATATTTTCCTGGATTGGCTGGAACCAAAGACCATAGATATAATCGGCCCAGTATCCCCACTGGTTGGCATCAGACATATTGTTGTAGCCATTAGCGGAGTATGCAAACTTGCTCTGACTGGAGTTACTCAACTCCACCCATTGCCCATTGATGTTAATCTGGTATACAAAGTTGCCCAGTTCCTTGGCGATTGGCGCACCCCCATCAATTTTGGGAAGTGGAATTCCAATGGAACCATTCGCATCTGCTGTGAAGGTTGTTCCTTCGTATGGCGTAATGACATATGAATTTCTTGTAGGTTCATTAAACGTAATGGTATAAACAAGGTTAGCTGAAGAAGTCTTTGATTCCAATTTGACGTTGATCGACTCCGTTACGTTAAACCAGTACCCTCCACCACCGTCGGTGAATTGGCCGAAGTTATGATCATAAATCCAGCCGCTAGCTGCATTATTGTCAATATCAATCCATGTGCTGCTGTTTACAGGTTTTACATACACCTTCAAATCATCCGCTACGGCTTCATAGGTTACCGCAGAATCATTGTTGAACGTTGGATATGTAAAGCCTGCACCGCCTGTGAAACTTGCTGTAATTTGCGGCCCTTGTGTTGGATTCATGGCTGTGATGGTTGTTTTGTTAATGTTTTGGAATACAAGTTGATATTCAAGCTTAACACCATTTGCTTTGGAGTACAGTTGAATTTCGGTTGTTGCGGAAAGGGTGAACCAATAGCCATTGAAACCACCATCGCTCCAGTGCCCCCAGTTTTGGTTATAGATATAACCTCCGGCTTGATCAATATCAACCCAGTTGTTACCGACTTTCACATTGACCCCCACATCACTGTAGACATCATTCCACGTAGCGGAGCCTCCATTGAACTTAGGCATAACAAATCCGTAGCTGGCTTTGCCAACCCCTGATTTTGAAATAACAGGTCCATCTGCTGGTGAGAAGTACTCCATTGAGGTAACTGTCGTTCCAGCTGCTTGAACTTTTGAAGTTGGCAGCACGCCAACACTAGCCAGCATCACAACCACTAAGAACAAACCAAGTACCTTTTTCATAAACCGTTTCTCCGTAAAATGAGATGGTTTCATAATTGCCCTCCTTTGATAGGATCATAGTTTCACCCAATCTATGCGTATAAAGGTAATCGCTTACATCGGGGAATATCTTTATTCTATCGAATAGGATAATCTGCTGAAAAGGTACAATTATTTTTGTTATATCCCATTTTTTTGGGTTTTGATTCAATTTATATATTTGTACTGTGATAGTGCACTTCACGTTCTACCTTTTGGCGCATCATTTGTCGATACTCTGTGGGTTGAATTTCCATCACAAGGCGGAACGCTCGCGTAAAGCTTTTGTAGCTTTCATAGCCTACCATAGCAGCAACTTCAACAATCTTATGATCGGTTTCGGCTAGGAGACGCCGTGCTTTATCCATACGTACATCTCTCAGATATTCGGCAAAACCTTTGCCAATGTTCTTCTTGAATAGATTTGAGAAATAGGCGTAATTAAGCGACACATGATTGGATACCATCGCGAGGTCCAGCGGCTTATGATAGCTCTCGTGTATAAAACGGATGGCTTCATTTAAATCCTGAGAATTGCGATAACTGTGCTTATATTCAAAATAGAACTGATTCAGTCGAAGCAGCTGCTGTTGCAGCGCTTGAATATAATCGCGCATCCCCGGATAATCAAAGAGATTACGCAAAGATTCAAGATCCAGCGCTTCTTCACCCATGTAGGGGCGAATTACTCGTTCGTATTCCTCCATCATCTGCACTGTGGCACCACAGAGCTGTTGGGTATAGCCAATATGATAGCGTTGAAGCACATTTTTATGAAATATTGCGGAAATGCCCTGAGCAATTTTACCACTATCGTCGGTCCCAACAGACTGGAACAGTTCATACAGTTCTTCATAGGGAAGTTGCCACTGCTGCTCCATATGCTCAATAGCTGCTGGCAGGATGATATATTGATCTGGAAACAGATAACTATGGTGGAATAGCTCATGTACTTGTGTATAGCTGCCGGGCAACATCTTTAATCCTTGCTGCGGGTCAGTCATAACGGTTATGGCATCGATCATTCCTTCCTTGAGTGCCGCTGGCAAAGCATCCGGATCTATCGCTGCATCCACTGCAAGGATCAGATACGGGCTGTGTTGCAGGCAAACGCAACCTTGTCTACCGAACACACTATAAGCAATAGCTTCCATGCTATGGACGCTGCTGGAACCCGGCTGGTTGATCCAACATTTCTCTCGCAGCAAACATAAGCGATAATTGTGCCAAAGCGAAGGATTTTGTTCCTGGATTTGGAGGATCCAGGCCTCATCGTTTAACGCTCCCTGCATAAACATTCGTAATTCTTTACGATCTGTCTCTCGGGCGAGACGGGAGACATGCTGCATGTTGTACGTAAGCGTCTGCCGTGTCTGGATTTCTTGCCATACATGCTCTAGTGAAGTTTGCAGATCCTCTCGCTTCAGAGGTTTTAACAAGTATCCCTTTGCCCCAAGTTCGATGGCTTTTTGAGCATATGTAAAATCACTATAACCGCTAATAATGAGGTATTCCACCTCGATGCGCTCCTCTTTGGTCTTTGCCATCAGTGCGAGTCCGTCCATGTCCGGCATCATAATATCAGTAATAACGATGTGAATGTTATGCTGGCGCAAAAGGATTAGCGCCTCCATCCCACTTGCGGCAGAGTATATGTTGTTCAGCTCCAGAGGAAATTGATGCAGCATCGCCTGCAGACCGTCACGTATGTGCTTTTGATCGTCCACAACCAGAATATTGATCACTCCTACCACCCTCCAAGATTTACATTTTCCCAAGGCAAATGTATCGTTACACAGGTATAAGCGCCCTGAACACTATCAATCCAAAGACCGCAATTCTCTCCATAATGAAGCTGCAGACGTTTATTCACATTTTCCAAACCAAGTCCGTTCTTGCTGGTAACAATCGGCGAATCCGAGTCTCCCCGCAGTGCCGCTTGCAGTCGAACTAACATCTCCGGGTCTAACCCCTCTCCATCATCTTGTATGTTAATAAGCAAGCGTTCATTCTCCACTGAAACGGTGATCTGAATACACACACTCCCGCCTGATGGTGCAGCGTGATGCACTGCATTTTCAACGATAGGCTGCATGCACATTTTAGGAATTGCATAGCGGAGCACCTCCTGCGGGAGATCTGCCGTCAACATGATGCTGCCGCCTTCCATTAAATTAATAAATTGAATATAACTTTGAATGTTGGCAAGTTCCTCGCGAAGTGCAACCGTATCGCTGCGCCACTGCATGCTGTAGCGAAGTTGCGAACCTAATGATACCAATGAATTCGCAATAGCAGGTTGTCGTTGAACCTCCGCGAGCATTCGAATAGATTCCAGTGCGTTATACAAAAAATGAGAGTTGATCTGCGAATGCAGTGAATGCAGCTGTGCGTTTTTGGCGATTAATTGTTTATCCACGACCTGTGTCATCAGACGTTTAACCTCATGTAACATTTTGTTGTAACTCACAGCCACCTCATCGATCTCATCCCCTCTTTCGTTCTCATCTAGGCCGGTATCAATCGTTGCATCCAGTTCTCCTTTTCGTACCTGACGCATTGAAGCCAGTACGCTGTCCAGTCGTCGGAAAATGCGCCGAGTTGTATGTGATACGAGCAGCATGATGAGCAGCAGAACACATAATGTAATCGTTACCACAAATGCATACCAGCTGCGTGGCCCCTTCATCAATGCCTGATGGGAGGCGATATCGACCACATAAGTGTTTAGCGGAGCGATATAGCGGTACAGTGCATAGTAGCTCTGATCACCTACCTTAATCTTAACGGGACTTTCCTGTGGCAGTACATCCAGCTGGCGATGAATACCGCCAAGGATTTCGTCCAGTCCTTCTCCGGCTTTTCGAGAAAACTCATGCTGGGGATTATAAACATATTGGGGAGGATCGCTTTCGTTCATCAAAACAGAAAAGAAGTCTCCCTTGCTCTCCTGGAGAAGATCGCTGAAAAACATACTGTGCGGAACGCGAATTTCCATAATACTAGGTCGTTTTTTCTCCTGACCCTGAAGGCGAACCAGCCGGTAATAGGATAGCGTATGTTCACCATCCTTAAAAGAAAATAAGCGGTAAGCCGCACCACCTTCATCCCGAAGCTTTGCCCAGTAATCCTGCGGCCAAAATTTCTGATAATGATAGATTTCAGGCCAGATTTCATATAAGTTCGGGTTATCCACGTAAAAGCTGAGCTCACTGATCATCGCATTACTCTGAATGATATTTTGCATTTGCTCAAATTGGTTTTGCTTAAATTTCACCAGTCGTAGTCCATCCACAAGCATATTGGAATGAATAAAATCCACAAATGACTTTTGAGTGAGTGCCGTGTTGGAAGCGTTCTCAATGATATCCATTCTGCTGCGCAATTGTTCATTTAGCCATGAAACGTGGCTGTTGCCCGCTGACATAGCGTCCTTGTATAGCTGGGTTTCCTGCATGCGAATATATAAAAAGGATACTAAAATAACGGGTATGGCAATCATCACGCTAAACGCCAGAAACAGCTTTTGGGATATACGGGCATTGCGGTAAAGTTTCCTCAATCTAGTCAGTAGGTAATTCACTCTGAAATCCGCACCACCTTTGTTATACCATATATTACAAGTTAGTCGATAGAGAGCGAGGTTGTTAGGGAATGATTATTCAGCCATCTTGGCTTTTCTCGCTTCCAGCTCGGTCTGACGGTATTCCATTACCTGATTAAAACCGTAATTCACACGACGGGCCAAGAAATTTTCGAAAATTTTATCAAAAGCAGCTTCATCTTTGGCAGTAATCAGTTCAGGCAGAACTTCTTCCCAATTCTGAGAAATACGCGACCAGGATAAGGCTATATCGGAATCTCCTATAGGATCTATTCCCTTATAGATGCCGCTGTCCATATCCGCCTGTTTGTTCGCGAACTCCTCCATTTGCTTAACGGATGGCGCCTTTTCTGGTCTCCACTGGTTAACGAAGGCAGGGTTGCGCAGCATCCAGTAGGTATCCATGATACCGTATTCCTTTTCCAGACGCTCCCTATCTGTGTCAAGCAATTGGACCATTTCCGCCGTCAACTGCGGTTTGCCATCCCTCATCGCCCATGTTTCGCCTTCTTTACCCAGAAATACATCCCTTTGGCCTTCTTCACTCGCTAAATAGCTCAAAAATCGGATGGCTCGTTCAGGACTCTTGGTGGATTTGCTAATCATCGTAACCATCCAACCGTCCATGTTACCAGGGAACAATCTGGCGGAATCACCGTGACTGTTTTGCGGGCCATCCACAGCGATGTAGTATGAGTTTGGATATGCACCTGCCGCCAATATCGGATTGATAGCCGCCATGCCAGTCCACTCGCGAATCATCATAAAATAACGGGAATTACTGGTTTTTTCCTCTACCTGAGCATTCGAATCCACCAGAAAATCCACATTAATCAGGCCACGCTCATAAGCTGTACGGAAGGTTTTCAACCAGGTGATATAGTCTGGGTCGGTCATACGGTCGTTAAATTTTCCTTCCTTTTCATGGGGAATAGCCAGCAGGTTTTGCAGGTACTCGGTCATCCCATAAGAGACATTCCCCTGAGCAAAGAAGGGACTAATGAGCTGACCTTTATACACAGAATACTGATCTTTTAACAATTGCAATGCGTTCAGAAAGCCTTCCGGAGTGCTCAAATCGGGTCTACCCATAGCCTCATAGAGATCCTTTCTTACCAAAAAGGTTTGGTTCGCAGCCGTCAAACCGGTTGTCTGCATTAGGCTGGGACTGTATGAATCATTTGGAATGCCATATGTATTGCCGTTTTCCTGACGATACCACTTCAGTGTACCGTCCCCCGCGACCTTGAAAAAGTAGGGATCATATTGCTCCGCCAGTTCATTTAAGGCATACACCTGATCCCCTTCCCACAACTTATTAATCGCACTTTCCCACGAGCCTATTGTCATCAAATCAGGCAGCTTACCGGAAGTCATCATGAGCGCAATTTGTTCGCTTGCTTCACCCGATGGCACTTCGAATTTGATGTTAACACCTGTTTTCTCTGTTACAATTTTGGAGGTCATGCTCTCACCCCATGTGTGCCCATACCAGTTCGCACCTACAAACCAGGTCAAATCCACAGGCGTGGTATCAAGCTTCCATGCGGGTTCATCGGGGTTCGACTTGTATTCAATCGGCTGTTGTTTAGGATGAACGGGCTGTGGGAGTGATGGATTTTCACTTTGCTCTGATTGGGAACACGCGGCCAAAACCAGCATTAAGATTATGGTCCCATAGATGACCATGCTGTGCTTAATGGAACCGGGTTTCATTCCATATCCTCCTTTCTTGACTACGGTTGTGAATTAACCTTTGCATTAATCATCATATAACCGATTTTACTATCCTTGGATCGAAATGGAAATGCCGCTTGCTACCTAAATATTGGTTTAGATAAGTTCTAACTCAGGCACGGCTATTTAAAGAGGATTATTACTCTTTAAATAAAATAAAACAAAGGTAGCTGATTACTCAGCTACCTTTGTTTTATTGCCTTCGGGAGAATCTTCCCGTTAGATTATAAATCTCACTCGTAAGCGCCGATATTCACAGCAGCTCCCTGGACTCTCGGTTTCCCCTCAATATCCAGTGTTCCGATAATTGCATTGTCCGTGTTCCCGGCATCAATCGCTGGAGATGTAGATTGAAGATGGAAATCGTATCCTGTAACATTCACAAATTTGGGATCAATGAACAAGGAATGCGCGTCATTGCCAGTTCCCGTTTTATAAGCAGAGAATCCTGTGTAATCTTTATTTTTCCAAGTCCAGTTGGCTCCATTGCTTCCGGCAGGGGCGAAATAAAGATTATAATCCACAACGTTTCCGGAATTTTTGGTGTATTCATTGTAAATCAATACATCTGTAGAGCTGGCTACGAAGATGTTGTTCTTAATTACGTTATTTTGTGTGTCGTATTGAACGTAAAGCTGGCCGCTGCCATCGCCAAGCGTGTCATTTTTGTATACGGTATTGTTAACGATCTTACAGTTTACGGTGGAGCCGCGTTTGGTATCATACCCGCCCATGGCGATGCCAGTGAGTCGGTTGTTGTAGACTGCGTTGCTGCGAACAGTAATATTGCTGGTAGATTTACCGGCATGCTCGGACGCAATCTCGATACCGATATCATTGTTGTAGCTGTAGTTCTGTTCAATAATACTATCCTTGCCACCATCGACATAAATGCCATCGGCCGCATTACTGTTATTCGGAAGTGACTTCCCATACGAAGGATTATTGTTGGAAGTGATATTGTAGACTCTGTTGCCCTTCACGAGTCCGTTCCGTACCTGATCGTAAGTCGTATTCGGCGCTTTACCCTCATATCCGATGAGATCAATGCCGATGTTGTCGTTATCGTGGATGACATTATTCGTCACCGAGAAGGTGTCCACGTTACCGTTGAGAACCAGGGATTCGCTGGAGCCGAGCACAAGATTATACAGTTCATTACCATTAATCGTAATATCGTGAATGGATTCCGGTGCCTTTGTTCCATATACGGCGATCCCATGTGCGTCACGGCCAAGGAGATCACTGCCGGTTGGGGTGGCCGTGTTTTTGATATCATGGACTTTGTTACCAGACAAATTGATGAAGCTGCCTGATCCGTGAACATAAATGCCTACGGGCATGACGTCCTTAGTAGCTGTAGTATAATTGCGAATTTCAAATCCCTGAAGGGTAACGTAATTCACATCGGTCAGGTCAATCAACCCTTCAATCCCACTAACCGAAAGTCCTGTACCGTCAATAATCGGAGTCTCCGTGCCATCGTTAGTGAATACAATCGGCCCCTGTGAAGCGGAGCCTGAGCGGGTGATCTTCAGCTTCTGGTTGTACACACCGCCACGAACATGCACCGTACTGCCTGCAGGAACAGCATCCGCTGCGTGCTGAAGCGTCTTCCATGGCGCGCTGCTCGTTCCCGCACTGGAGTCATTTCCGTTTGTCGCTACGTAGTAATCTGTGCCTGCTGCGGCAGCAGATGAGGACCATTCAATGCCTGAAACCAGTCCTATCCCTACCGCCATACTTAATCCCACCAGCAATGTTTTACCGAATTTCAACATATTCTCAACTCCCTTTGATCAATTTGGTTGTGTTAGATTAAAATCAGGATTTATTGTTCATGCTCAGCCTGCAAAAGAAGAACAGCCTCCATTGTCGGCAAACTCCCTGTGCCACCAATGCCAAGTGTGGACAATGCTCCACATGCATTGGCAAATCGCAGCAGTTCATCACTTCGCATCCCAAGCAAGTATCCATATATGATTCCTGCGTTGAAACAGTCTCCTGCCCCTGTCGTATCGACGGGTGTCAAAGTGTAAGATCCGGCCGATATTCTACTTTCGTCCAGTTGACGTAGTGTAGCACCTTTTGACCCTTGTTTGACCGCTACAATTCCTGCCACACCAGGAAGCATGGAATCAAGTACATGGCTTACCCCAGCGGCAGGGAAAATGTGCAGCAGTTCATCCTCGCTGGGAATAAACAAATCAGTTACCGTCAGTAGTGCACTTATGCCCTCGCGGTCCCATTGATTGGATACATCCCAGCCGGTATCAAAAGACGTGCTGATCCCATCTGCCCGCAATCTTGTAAAGAGCTCTCGCCAATGAGGTCTCATTCCATCCTGCAAATAATAGGAACCAAAATGAAGATGTGCGGCCTGCTGCAACAGGGACTCCGGGATATAATCCGGTGTTAACAATGGGATACTGCCAGCGTAAGTTAACAACCCGCGGTCATCGGGTGTGGAAAGCGACAGAGTTACACCTGTCTTGATGCCAGACAATCGGGTTACATGCTCTGTATTTACGCCCATACGCTGCAGCTCAGCTATACAGAATTTTCCGAAATCGTCATCTCCCACTACGCTAACGAATCTCACATCCGCTCCCAGGCTTGCCAGCGCACAGGCCGTTATTGCTGAAGAGGAACCAAGTACAATCTCGAAACCATCAACCATTTTTTCCCGATTCCATTCCGGCATGACATCCGTTCCCGATACAATGACGTCGACATTTAGCTCGCCAGCAATGACAACAACGGGACTTGTTTGTTGTCTCTGCATCATTTCAATACCGGAACAAATCCCTGTTCCGCCTCATACAGTTCATCGAACATACTTCCGATCTCCTCCAGGGAGCATACGGCAGCAGTTAGCGGATCCAACATCAGTGCATGGCGAGCCATCTCCCTGTCACTCCTCCGCACAGCTTCCACTGCCAGGTCAAAAAAAGCCATGTTCGAGCGGCACAATGCGGCCAAATGCTCGGGCAGTCTTCCAAAGCGACAAGGCTGAACGCCTTTCCCATCAACGAGACAGGCCACTTCCACCACACCATCAGCCTGCAGATTTTCAATCAGCCCCCGGTTAGGAACGTTACCATAAATGACCTTCGGCTCATTCTTCAATACTGCTTCGATAATAATGGCTGCATATTCATTACTGGATTTCAGCTCAAGCGGTGCCGTTCCCTCAAGCTGTGAAACGATCTGCTCATCATTCTCTCTCCGCCAGATCGGCCAGTTGTCAGCGTAGAATCCCGTAGCTCCGTTATAACCTGAGTTGCAGTGCTGGTCGATAAGTGATTGGCGTTTACGGTAATACGGGATATATTCCGAGAAATGGCCGCTGGATTCCGAAACGAATGCACCCAGGTATTTCATCGCATCAAAGCGGACCGGGTCCTGCCGCAGCAGTTCAGGAGTTTGTATTTTCTCCAGTAATACTGGATACAGATCTCTCCCGGCGTGGGACAGCTCCACGAACCAGGACATGTGGTTAATACCTCCGGCTTTCCATGACATCTCTTCATATGGAACTCCTGCATATTCAGCCAGTTGAGCCGACGTGTTCTGGATAGAGTGGCATAGTCCCACCACCGGAATATCCGTAATGCGGGAAGTCAGGAGTGTAACCGCCGACATCGGGTTGGTATAGTTTAGAATGATGCAGTCTGGGCAGAGCGCTTCGATATCCCGCACAATCTCCATCCAGCTGGGAAGGGTACGGAGTGTCTTGAACAGTCCCCCTGGTCCCAGCGTATCGCCAATGCACTGCTTTACCCCATATTTCAGCGGAATTTCATATTCATAACGAACCGTCTCCAGCCCGCCTACTTCAATTTGATTAATCACGAACTGTGAACCGCCGATGACCTCTCTGCGATTTGTAGAGGCAATCACCTCCCACGTCTTCCCTGTCTGTTCCACGATCTGAAGCACCAGCCTGCGTGCCAACTCAAGCCGCCGCTCGTCAATATCAACCAGGGCAATAGTTCCACCCTCCAAGCCTTCAATCAGCAGGATATCCATAGCGATCTCTCGTGTAAATGCACTGCCTGCTCCGATAATTGAGATTTTAGTCATAACTCTTCTCCTCACCCGTTATTTCATGCCCGTCATAGCTAGGCCTTTAATAAATTGCTTCTGGAAGATCAGGAACATTATAATAACCGGTATTGTAATCAATACCGCAGCTGACATGACCACGTTGTAATTGACCTGGTGCGTTCCGTTAAAATAGACCAATGCCAGCGGAACGGTCATCTTGCTCTCATCATTTAATACAATCAGTGGCCACAGATAGTTATTCCAGGAGTTCATAAACGTGAATATTCCCAACGCTGACAGCATCGGCAGAATAAGCGGCATAACGATGCGAAGCATCAGCCTGAATTCGCCAGAACCGTCCATCCTTGCTGCCTCCAGCAGCTCCTGTGGAATCTCTTCTATGAATTGTTTAGCCAGAAATACGCCGTAGGAGCTAACCAGATTGGGCAAAATAATCGCCAGCAAATGGTTAACCAGTCCAAGCTCAGCCGTGATCAGATACGTGGGAATCATAATAACCTGAAAGGGAATCATCATGGTTGCCAGGATCAGAATGAACAGCAGTTTCTTACCTCTAAACTGATGCTTGGCAAAGACATATCCGGCTAGAGCGCTTGTAAACAAGGTCACCACCGTTATGATGACGGAAGTCATCAGACTGTTCAGCAGCCACGTGACAAACGGCGCCTCGCTAAAAACCGTTCGGTATCCGTCCAGACTCGGCTTACTTGGTAAAAAACCGGCGGAACCTGAGACGATGTCCATGTTACTTTTCAGAGATGAAAGTACCATCCAGACATAAGGCAAAAGCATAACACAAGCTATAACTGCAAGAACTGCGATAGTAAACCCTTCCCACAGGCTGAATTTACGCGGCATCGGCTTCTTCTCCCCTCTCCTCTCAATGTTCCCATTGCGTGCGTCCCCATCGAAGTTGCAGCAGCGTCACAAGCAGGATGATCATTAGAAATACGGTTGCCATAGCAGATGCGTACCCCATATTGGAGCTGGAGAAGGCCTGTTCATAGATTTGCAGTGACAGCACTCGTGTTTCGTTGAAGGGTCCGCCCTTGGTCATAATCTGAAATTGTGGGAAGGCCTGAAAATAGGAAACAACTGTCGTGATGGAAACAAACAGCAACGTTCTACGCAGCAATGGCAGTGTGATGTGAAGAAAGACATGCCAGCGGCCCGCCCCCTCCAGCGTCGCTGCTTCATAGTACATATCCGGGATAGAATCCAGTCCAGCAATGAAAAGAACGATATTATAGCCAATATCAGCCCACAAGGTCATCATAATGACGGAGTAGAGCGCATAATGCGGATCACTGAGCCACTGGATCGGCGCCATATTCATCTTGGCGAGAATCATGTTGAACAAGCCGTCATTGTAATTGAACATGGTATTCCAGACGATGGCCGTTCCCGCCAGCGGAGCGATCGTGGGAAGAAAGAATATAGTCCGAAAGCCATTTTTAAGCCACGGGATGCGGACTCGCTGAATCGCTGAAGCAATCAAAAGCGTAATGACAATGTTGATCAATACGGCGATAAATACAAATTTGAAGGTTACCCACAGTGACTTCAGAAAGATGGAGTCCTGGAACATGCGAATATAGTTTTCCGCCCCCACGAATATCGCGTTTGAGCTGAGTGGGTCATACTTGAATGCGGATAAGCCCAGGCTCCATGCGATGGGAAGGAAAGCAAACACCCCGAACAGAAGCAAGATCGGTACGAGTGAGATGATGATGAACCTTCGTTTTGCCCTGTAAGCTGTTGACTTTACCGCTGGGTTAACCTTGTCCGCCTTGTTGGTAGATATAGCAGTACTCATGCCCCAGCACCCCTATCACTTATGTTGATCCTGATTATCATTGATCGTCTGTTCAATGTTCGCTAACCCGTCCTGGACACTCTGCTGTCCACTAGCCATCAGCTGGAAATTGTCGTTAACCTGCTTGAAGAAGAAATCCCGGTCTGCTATAGGGCCGATCCATTGACCTAACGCCAATATGTCCAGCGAAGGCTTTAGATGAGGATTGTTCTTCAGGAATTCCGGGTTTTCGGCAATTTCTTTTTTGGCTGGTACGGTAAAAGTATCCGTATTCCATGTCGAGAGGTTGTCCTTCTCCGAGATGAATTGGATGAAATCAAGCGCAGCCTCCTGCTGTTTGCTTTTCTTGGATACCGCAAGACCCCAACCGGATTCGGCAGCAAAAACGGGTGGATTTTCCGTAAAGGAAGGCACGGAAACGTATTCAAAATCATCAACCTTATAGTTGTTCTGTCCCGCAGCAATCGTCCAGGGACCGCGATAGGTCATGGCTGATTTCCCCTGAAAAAAATAGTCAGAGGTATCCAGCTCACCGCCGAACGTGGTTAAATCCGCAACTTTGTCATCGGCCACGAGCGAGACCAAGGTGGACATCGCTTTCTCCGCCTCCGGTGAGTGGAAATTAACATGTTCGTCTTCACCCATAAAACTTGCACCTTGCTGCAAAATAAGGGATAAGAAAGTAAACGTAATATTGTCTGCTGATACAAAATCGAAACCTTTGACTTTGATGACATTGTTCTCACGGACAGTCAATTTTTTGGCGTAATCCACAAGCTCTGTCCAGTTGGACGGTGCGTGATCGAAGCCTTGGTCTTTGAGCATTTGCGGGTGAATCAACATGCCGCCGTTCTCAATGTTGTATTCAAGTGGCAGCCCGTATAACTTGTTGTCTCGCAAATATCCCCCAAGGGGAGCATCATAGTACTCTTTTTTTACATTTTCACTATCAGGGATTTCGACAAGCAGATCGTTCTTGGAATATTCGGGCACCCACGTGCCGAAAAATTCGGCAATATCGGGTGGTTTCTTCGCGGAGAATGAGGCTTTCAGCTTCTGGCTGTATACATCATATGGAAAGGTCTGATACTCGATCGTTATATCGGGGTGTAAGGTCTGGTATTTGGATATTAATTTCTTGTATGCGCCCACAATGGCGTCTTCCTGATGACTCCAAAAGACCAGATTCACCTTACCTTGCGGGTCTGCGGATGTATCGCCGCCTGAAGAGGAGGAGCTGGAACAGCCCGCTTCAGCGAATACAACACAAACCATCGCAATGATCAGCATAAACTTGGAAAAATGCATTCGCATATCCTCCCTTGTCCTGCAAATTAGCCAGCATATGAAGGGAAGGGCGTTTGAGTATTACGCGTATTTAAATAGAAGCAATGTGGTCTGTAGTTGTATGTATCGCAATCTGATGCTCCTGGCACGCCTGCTCAAACCATCCCTCCGGCTGTTTATTCGTAATTACCCCTGTCACCTGAGTTAAGGGAGCAATCGTAAACAAAGCACTTTTCTCAATCTTGCTTTGATCGAATACAGCATAAACCTCGCTGGAACGTTCCATTGTTAATTGGGCAATACGAGCTTCAAGCTCGGAATGCATCGTAAAGCCGAAATTCTGCGTTACTCCGTCCACCCCGAGAAACATTTTCGTAATGTTAATTTTGTCGATCACACTTTCTGCCAGCGGACCGCATAACTCGTAGCTTTTAGACCGCATAACGCCGCCAATGACCACAACCTGAATATCTTCGGTATCAGCCAATTCATAAGCAATATTCACCGCGTTGGTGACAATTGTAATATTACGATGCTTTTTGAGTGCTTTCGCAATAAAGAACGTCGTTGTACCGCCCGTCAGGCAGATAATGTCTCCCTCTTTAACAAGGGCAGCGGCCGTGGCAGCGATCCGTTCCTTATCCATCCGTCGGAAATCGCGTTTTGCTGCAAAAGGTAGCTCCGATACCGCCGACGTCAGGCCCCCTTCATATATGGCTCCCCCATTTGTTCGAATAATCTCGCCCGCTTTTTCAAGTGCGTCCAAGTCACGTCTTGCGGTTGCTTCCGAGCAGCCAACCGTCTGGACAATCTCTTGCAGCGATATTTTTCCATGCGATTTAATCAGTTCCAATGTTTGTGCTCTGCGCAGTTCACCCTTTGAATATTGCATAAGTCTCTCCTTTAATATGTCTGGGCCTGCATGATATCCGTTAACTTCAGCCCGTGCTAGCTCTATTGTGTAGGATGAAAGGATGGATTGCAATATGTCGACGTGAACTGCATCCCATAAGAAAAGTATCTCTCTAACGGTTATTCATGAGGGATATGAAGCTGATTTTCAAAACCTTCAACCATCATAAAGGTATAATTTGCACCTGATGTTCGTACTCCTCAAACAGAACATAGTCGATGTCACCTGCTTTAGAAGACATTGCATTCGTAGCAGCAGCCGCGACAGCCGTACGCAGTCTGGACTCATCCGAATCGCCGCGCTCTCCTGCATATGCCATGCCGGCAACAAAGGCGTCTCCGCAACCTACCGTATTCACAGGCTGAATGGTTGGCGGCTTCACCATATATGCTTTTCCGTTTAAAATAGCCAGAGCACCGTCACTGCCGAGTGTTATGCACACCTCATCAATGTCTTGATCCGCCAACCTGTGCGCTGCACGGGCCCATTCGCTCACGTTTCTTGGCTTCTGCCCCAGCCATTCGGCCAGCTCCTGCTCATTCGGCTTCACGAAATGGGGTGTTGCACTCAGCCCAATGGTGAAACTTGTTCCACCTGTATCCAGAAAGGCTCGCGCGCCTGCTGAACGAACAATAAAAATCAGTTCTGCGTACAATGTGTCCGGTGCACCTGGGGGCAAGCTTCCAGACATAATAACTGCACTAGACTGGATGGCGAGCTCCTGTACTTTTTTCTTGATCGCTTCAACTTCAGCTTCTGACATATTTGGACCCTGCCCAAGCAGCTCGGTAGAGCTACCACTGGAATCATCCACAATGTTGAGGCAGACTCGTGAGTCTCCCGCTGATTGGATAAAAGCAGTCCGTATCCCTCGTTCAGTCAGATTTCTCTCAATAAATACACCGTTATTGCCGGCAATAATGCCTGTAGCTGTGACTTCACCGCCGAGCTGCCGGATCACCTTGGCTACGTTATTGCCTTTGCCGCCCGGCTCATTAACCTGTCTTGTCACCCGATGCATTTGACCTACGCCAAACTTGTCAACGTATAATGTCCGGTCGATGGCCGCATGGAGTGTGACCGTGGTAATCATCGGACTACGCCGGCTTTGCCAGTGCTTCCACATAACCGTATTTTCTCCATGGCAAGCCGTTTAACTGCTCCCTTCGCCGGAGCCATGTATTTACGTGGATCATTCTCTTCTGGATGGATTAAAAATACATCTTTGATAGCTTCGGAAAAAGCAATACGCAGCTCTGTGGCTATATTTACCTTGGACATCCCAAGTGCAACCGCCCGATGAATCTGTTCAGCTGGTATGCCCGAACCACCGTGCAGCACCAAAGGAACAGATACTCGATTCGCAATGGTTTCAATTCGTTCAAAATCTATGTTCGGCTGTCCCTTATAAATACCGTGTGCGGTACCGATTGCTGGAGCCAGTGTAGTTACACCAGTACGTTCAACAAACTGCACGCAATCTTCCGGATCTGCTAGAGAAGCATGCTGTTCCTCGACGACAATATCGTCCTCAACGCCGCCAACCTTACCAAGCTCAGCCTCCACGTTTACGCCAGATGCCTGAGCAACCTCCATCACTTTACGGGTTAGGTTCACATTTTCTTCAAAAGGATACATGGATGCATCGATCATAACGGAGGTATAACCTGCTCGTATGCATCGGATAATCGTTGAAAAATCAGTGCAGTGATCCAAATGAAGTGCGATGGGGATATCCGTCAAGTCCGCTGCGGTTTTAGCCGCATGAGCAATGTAATCTGGTCCCAAGTGGTTGACTGTGCCCACCGTGGTTTGAATAATGAGCGGTGATTCGGTTTCTACAGCCGCTTCAACGACAGCCTGAAGCATTTCCAGGGTATGAACGTTAAATGCAGCGATGGCGTATTGATCCCTGCGAGCTGTTTGCAGCATTTCAGTGGACGAGATCAGTGGCATATCCATTCCCCCTTTTAAGGTTTCGTCGTTACATAGCGACGATTTGAACGATCCTGCACCTCCCTTCACGGGTCAGATGAGTATGGGAAACATTTGATGATTTCTAGCTTGTGATCATAATAATCTTTTTATTTGATTAAATCAATCATTATTTTGGAAAACTATTGCAATTTACAGGGATATAAAGGCATAATTATGATTATCACAATCATTTAACTATATATTTGATCGAAAAGATCACAAACTGAAGCTATCAATCTAAATCATTCCCGGGAGGTATTTTTATGAGTTTGACGTATCGTGAAGTAAAAGAACAATATAAGGCCCTACAGCAGACCTACAACTATTTACTGGCCAAGCGCACGGAATTTACTGCCTTTGTCCAAGCTCAAGCGATTACCTCCGTAACCTTTGTTGGCGCCGGGTCCAGCTATTGCTTGAGCGAAGCGGCCGCTTTTTCCTTCCGTTTGCGTGCTGGCCTGCCTGCAATGTCACTTGCCGCTGGTGATCTCATGCTCCATGCAGACCGCTATCGTCCCATGCTGGAGGGTAGCCTGATCATAGCGCCGTCACGATCTGGCAGTACGAGTGAGGTCGTTGAAGCATTGCGTTTACTTCAGTCCGATCAACGTATTCCATTATTAACGATTTCTTGTGTAACGGGCTCGCCGTTATCCAAAAACGCTGAGTTCCCTCTGGAACTGCCCTGGGCTTTCGACCATAGCGTTTGCCAGACCCGCACAGTAACCAATCTGTATGCAGCCAATCTGCTGCTTGCCGCTTTTCTTGCTGGTGATGAGGAGCTGATTATCGATATGCAGGAAGCGATTCATCAAGGTGAAGCCTACATGGCACGTGTAGAGGACAGCATCCGCCGTGTCTCCGACTTCAATTGGACGAATGCAGTCCTGCTTGCAGACGGTGAACTACAAGGCCTCGCAGCCGAGGGTGCCATCGCTCTGACCGAAATTGCCAAGACACAAGCCCACGCATACCATCTTCTTGACGTTCGGCACGGGCCGATGGTCACCGTGGGTTCGGATACTTTAGTGATTGCTGCCTTGTCGGACAGCGGTATTGAGCATCAACGCAATCTGTTGAGGGATATTAAGGAGCGTGGAGCCACCATTATCACGTTTGCCGATCGAACAATGGGTATCCCGCAGAAGTTCATCGACCTTGAGATCACAACTAGTCATCCGCTTAATACAGCGGTACGGGGTATTCCTTTCATTTTCATCTCGCAAATCGCTGCTTTGGCTAATGCCGAACGCCATGGTATTAACCCGGATCAACCCGATGGGCTGGTGGCCTGGGTCAAGCTATAAAAGATAGCTTAGTTCTTTCAATTGGCTTGGAAGGTTGGAAAAGGGGAATTTCAGAGGGAGATCCAAAGACTTCTATTCAGCGGAATAGAAGTCTTTTACTTGAATGTCAAAAATCAATTTTATACGTCCTGTGAGATAATTAGGCAAACATTTGATATGAATGATATAACGCTAGAATGATGATTTGGTACATAATAAACCTATAAGAAGGAGGGCTTTAACATGGAAAAAGTAATACTTAACAATGGTGTGGAGATGCCCATTATGGGTTTTGGTGTTTATCAAATTGCAGATCAAAATGAATGCGAACAAAGCGTTTACGATGCCATTATGGCAGGATATCGCCTGATTGATACAGCTGCCTCATATCTGAACGAAGAAGCCGTTGGTCGAGCCATTAAACGAAGTGGTGTCCCAAGAGAAGAATTATTTATTACTACAAAGCTTTGGGTTCAGGATACTGGATATGAAAACACTAAAAAAGCATTCCAAAAATCTCTGGATCGATTGCAATTGGATGTGTTGGATCTGTATTTAATTCATCAGCCTTTTGGCGATGTGTACGGCTCTTGGCGCGCTATGGAGGAATTGTATCGTGAAGGAAAGGTCCGTGCTATTGGAGTTAGCAACTTCCAGATGGATCGTCTGATCGATTTAATCATTCATAATGAGGTAGTTCCTGCGGTAAACCAGGTTGAAACACACCCTTTCAATCAACAAATCGAAAGTGCTGCTTTTATGAAAGAAAATAATGTTCAGATTCAATCCTGGGCGCCTTTTGCTGAAGGAAGAAATGATCTGTTCCAGAATGATGTATTGCTATCCATTGCGAAAAAGGTGAATAAATCTGTTGCACAGGTCGTTTTACGCTGGTTGACACAAAGAGAAGTCGTTGTCATTCCGAAGTCTGTTCGTAAAGAGAGAATTGTTGAGAACTTCAATATCTTTGACTTTGAATTAAGCCAAAATGATATGGAATCAATTACTGCATTAGATACGAAGCAAAGTCTGTTCTTTTCTCATAACGACCCAGAAATGGTGAAGTGGCTCGGTACACGTAAACTTGAAATCTGACCCTTTCTATCGATAAAAAAGTCGCCATTTCTGGCGACTTTTTGTGTTCATGCCCTATTGAACTGTTTACTACAACCCAATAAACATATTTCTACTGAACGGTCCCCAATTTCCACCAGTGAATCCGGATCTCCCCTCCAAATTGACAAAGCATGGAAGCAAAATATAAAGAACACCCATAGTCGCGTTAACATTGAAGGTTATAACAAATCTCGTTTTGGAATTATTAATAGGAGCTATCATCCCCCGATCAGCACGAATCGTGTTTTCTTTCGTGATGGCTTCTCCCATTCCTACACTGGCTATATCTGATGGACTAGACATATTACTTCTTATCCAATAATTCGATATGTTTGTTGCTGATGCTAAATCCGCTGGCTGATCGTACGTCACTACAATCTGATTGGATGCGACTTGCCTAACCTCCACAACTACAGGATGAGGAGTCATAGCTTCCCTTTCTCTCCCGCCCACGTTCTCGATCCAATAAGGATGTGATGTATTCGAATGATGATTAATTGACATAAGATTAAAACCTCCATGACTGACTTCAATAGTCATTTGTCCTGAGATAATGTATGTAGGTGAATGACCAATGGTGTCTTACAATGCACCCCAGATCACCAGCCATAGCTTCAAATCATCAGGACTCAAATGTTATTAAGCTTTTATCTCACGTACAGTCACAAAAAAATACACTTCACACAATGATAAAGTGTCTGAGTGTATTTTTTATGGTCAACCTATTATTCTAGTATTATAAATCCGTTGGTGAGTATATTGAATGATATTATTTATTTAGAATAGGTATTTCCCCTAGCAGGTTCTTCAAGTTGATTGAATCCCATGGCATATGCTCGGTAATACCCAATCCCACAACATCTGTTTCTTCCGACAATTCTTTGAGCAGATGAAGGAGCTGAGGAATTTGCAAGCTTCCCGCAGGAGAGTACGTATAAGGGCCTTCAGGATTAGCGAATAATAACGAGCGAAAAGCCTTAGGATCAAGCACATCTAGATCCAGGTGAATAGCCAGATGTTTAATGCCGCTTTCTTTGATCCACTGTTTGATGGATGCTGTACTTTTCGTTAATTCTTCGACTCCGGCAGTTTTAATGCCAAGTCTTTGAATCATTTCAGTATCTGATTCTGCAGTCGTTATACCTAATCGTTCAAACGCTTCTGAGATCACTTCGTCTTCCTGTTCTGTAGGTGTTGCCAACCCCGCGATAAAGACATTTTCAGGTTTTAGAGGGATTTTTACATGTTTTGCAAACTCTTCATCCCCTTCTCCCAAAAGATTACCCAGAGGTAACGTATGTCCGTTATCATAACCCGCGTAACCAACCAAATCACTGTGCGCGTCGATCCAGATTAAGCCTAATTCTCCATTATACCGTTCGTTTAAATAGGCAAACGGAGCTTGTTCGACCAAGCAGTCTCCACCAAACATGACGATACGGTCAGGCTTGTGAGCATGAATAATATGCTGGGCTGCTTCCAATTGTTCAATGAGCTGTTTTCTCCCATTTACACCATCCTCGTTTTTCAGTGGGGTTCCATCATATGCTTGTACAGGAACTTGAATCAGGGGTTGATCATTATCAGGAGCCAGCCAGGCAAGCAGTTCCGCCCCAAAAGAGTAGTTAGGATTATTTCCCCCTTGCCATTGTGGCATTAACAGACGTATTGTTTTTTGATTCATGTTTTTCTCTCCTTTACTTCAAAGTAAGGTTAGTATAAACTGAACGCAAATCAAAAAGTAGTACGCACAATTATGACAGGTACTACCCGAAAGGATAGCATAAATATGAGCATGGCTGAATATCAAGGTAAGGTTAAACATATTCAAGATACGCCTTTTGGCTACACATTGTCTGTCATTGGCGGCAAATGGAAGATGGTCATCATTTATCTTTTAGCAGAAAACCAACCGGTACGCTTCAATGAACTGAAAAGACAAATTGGAGCGATTACGTTTAAAACACTGAGTTCACAACTAAAAGAATTGGAAGCGGATGGTATGGTCGAACGGAAAGAGTATCCACAAGTCCCGCCTAAAGTCGAGTACAGACTGACCGATAAAGCGGAAACGTTATTGCCTGTTCTGGAAGGTTTATGTGAGTGGGGAGTACAAAATCAAAGTGAAAGAGATGTGTTGGAGGATGATTAACTTTAGAAATAAAACCTATCGCTGTACCTCGGAAATTGTCATGAGCTTACTTAGCGGTAAATGGAAAATTTCTATACTCAATCACTTAACTAAAGGTCCCATTCGGTTTAATGAACTTCAGCGACTTCTTCCGGACGCAACTCAACGCATGATTACAATGCAGCTCAGAATGCTTGAAAGCGACGGCCTGATTATTCGCAAGGTCTATCCGGTTGCACCGCCAAAAGTAGAATATTATTTGTCCGATCTGGGCGAGGAACTGGCCCCCATGCTACAGATGTTGTGCAAGTTTGGTACGACTTATATCGAGAAATTCCCCGACGAAGTATCCTGCGACAATGATGACTCTCGCCGCGACATCGCTAATGTAAATTAAAGTAGTCGTAATTAGACGGCAGCAGCTCTGTACGAGTACGCTGCCGTCGTCATATCATCTGTCACGAATGGTTTATAGCATTACAACACCAAAAATTGCGTTCCATACCCCTTCCCAGAAACCAAAGCTGCTTCCAGCTCCTCTTGATCTCCTTTGTCCACTAACACCACATTTTCGGGATACAGCTTGCCTAACAAAGCCCACTGTACAAGTTCATTTCCGCCTGTTGGTATGATATGGACTCCATTATCCGTATTTGTCACCAATCCGGAATGCGACAAAATGTCTGCTACCTGATGAATGCTCGTTGATGTTCGCTTCACAGTAGCTGCCTTGGAATGGTTGTTCTCTTCAGGCCGATATGAAAATCGATGTCCCCTGAAAAGCTGACCAAGATCCACACTAGATTCTACACTAGATGATGCATGACCTTCCCTCTCCAGTCTGAAACGCAAGGTCGTTCGATCTGAATCTGTATTCGGAAGCAGCCGTGCGATGGATGGAAGATCACTATGATTCTCTGAAATGTGAAAGTGATCCTTGCTGCCAGGTATACCCGTTCCTGCTTCGTCGCGTGGTGCAGCATAATAATCGTCATATTCATATTCGAAAGAGATGGCAACTAAATCTTTTGTATCTTCAGTCTCAATGGTTTGTACCGGATGCCACTTCAGAAGATAACGTGCAGCCGTACCAGCCGACTCTCCCAATCCAGCGGGCAACACAGTTCCCAAAGGATATTGAAAGCCGTAACCAGCAGAGGTCAAACTCGAGCTAAGCACACTCTGTGCATATTGAACAATCGCCTTGTGAGTTAATTCCTTCCCGAGCAATTGAGTTAAAAAGACCTTACGGGCAGGCTCCAGAAAACGTAATCCTTTGAATTGCGTGTGTTCCATGACTTCAAACGGTACTTGTTCCCAATTGGCAAAGGGAAGTAATGCATCCCGCAGCAATACAAATTGGTGCAAGTATTCATTATATAACTGCATAACTCTTGGTCCCCCAGCGGGACCCCAAACCTGAGCAATAGCTTCCGGTATCAGGGTATGACCATAGCAATGACTTCTAAATTCCAGCTCTCCTAGAGTTTCCGGTCCATATTGTGCCAGTGCCCTCTTTTCAGAATTAATCTCTCGTGCCCAGAGAACCAATTGTTCACCGATACGTGCCGCCTGTGCCGTAATTTCAACACCTGCCTTATCCTTCAAAGCCAAAGGTCCAAGCGGTAGTGATGAAAGATCACCGGAGATCGCCAAATTGGCCTGAAGGCTGTCCAATAACACCGAAGGATTACCGTCTATCGGTTCGCCCAGCTGAACCAGTATCGCCTCAAGCAGTTTATCCAGCTCTATGACGACCTCTTTTGCTCTATATATGCCATTAGGCAATTTCCAATCCAAAGCCGCGTTCTCTCCTGGTCTAATTGAATCCTGTGGATATGTGCCAATGAGAGACTCCACATCTATTGCGTTTCCCCATACGATCCGTTTATCTTTCAAGTGAAGTTGATACGCTGGCATTTTTCCCACTCCTTCAGTACGATTTTTATATTGAACGACAATTCAATTTGCCCTTCGAATGTTAGATTATCAGGTGCCCTGATCGTTGAATAGTACGCACTTTTTTGTATGATCCGATCATTTTTGTGTCGTAGGATACTTTTTGATCCTGCAAAATAAAGGGTCGATTTGTACGACAAACAATGCATCACCTTTCTGATCCTGTGCATTAGAATGAAATACAAGCATTTCAAAAAGAGATGCCCCGGCTAATCTGCTATAGCCTTGGCATCTCTTTAAGTTCAACGACCTACTTTGCAGCATATAGGGCCGTCTTAAACTATTTGGGTACTTTACAACGTTTCGACTATTCTCCGCGAACAACACGAAACCCCTGATCCGGACCAAAACCATTTGCATCGAATTTGCCTCGAAAAGCGATCTCGTTATTGTTGACACCACCGATCCAGCCCCCGCCTTTTATTACCCGAAATGAAGCCATTTGGCTCTCAGCATCGCTGTACCAGTCCCAGCACCATTCTCTTACATTGCCAGACATATCGTAGATTCCAAGCTCGTTGGGCTGTTGGGTACCAATCGATTTGGTTTTGGTTTTGTTGCTCTCTATGGCAGGCCAGTTCCAGTCTCCAGTTAAGATTTTGTCCCCGGCGTTCTTCCAATACCATGCGACTTTGTCGGCGTTGTTGCTGCCGCTGTATGTGTAATTCTTGCTCTCCTGACCTCCGCTTGCGGCATATTCCCATTCCGCTTCTGTAGGCAGTCGGTAACCGTTAGTTCCCTCATTAATCGTTACTGTCCATTTTATATTATCGTTATCATTCTTATTATTCAGGTCTTGGGTATCCTTATCAATGTTGTAATGCGGCTTCAAGCCCTCTTGTATACTTCTTTGATTGCAATACTCTATCGCATCATACCAACTCACCATTTCTACTGGTAATTGATCTCCTTTGAATCCAGAGGGGTTGTTTCCCATGACCTCTTCCCACTCTTTTTGAGTTACCTCATATTTTCCGATATAAAAGTTCGAAAGAGTCGCATTTCTTCCAGCAAAATTGGACTTGTTGTTCTTAAACGTTCCACCTTGCACGAATACAAGGTTATCCTCCGGTTCGGGTTTATCCTGCGAACAAGCACTCATCACTACCATTATTGCTATTAAAAAGAACATTAATAGCTTTCTCATTGAACAATCTCCTTTAAACTAATGGGAAAATAATTGGCTATGATACCTATCATTTCGTATCCGGCAACGTCGAAGGCCATTTGTCTGGCTGAAACGGCCTTCAACATATCCGGACTGAAAGTAGAACTGAGGAAAAGGCATTGAGCCTGTCCTTAATGCATAAAAATCTGTTTTACTTACGTTAAATGGGGTTGCTTACCGTGGATTACTTACCACACCGTTACGTTGGAACTTCCACTGCTTTGATATCCTTCTGTCGCTAACACCTGGTATGACCAACTGCTACCCAGATTCATTCCTTTACTTGCCCATGCGTTCACATGGTTGCTGAATGTAATAGCGGAGTTAACTCCGGTCGCTCTCTTCGATTGTCTTACGCTCCAGTACTGGGCAAAGGTTTGTGTACCGTCAATGGAAGGTGCATTGTATCGCATCGTTGTATAGATGTCATATGTTCCTCCGTCACTGGTGACAGTACCTTTAAACGTTCCTGTTGGTCGGTAAGTGCCCCAGCTATCTACAACGTAATATTCAATAAGTGCATTTCTTGTCCACCCGTAGAGTGTCAAATAGCCATTGCCGGATGGAGACCAAACCCCAGCATTATAGTTAATTGTCCGGTTTGGAGATCCAACATTCCAGCCTTTACCAACAACAAAGTTCCCCGTATTTTGCCATGTCACACTGTAATTTCCGCCCGACCCATTCACAGCATTAACCGTACCGCCGCCATCGGTCCAATTCTGCCAATAATCTGTCGCTGCACTTGAGGTTGCTGCAAACACGCCAAAACTCATGGAAGCCGCAAGAATGACCGTCAACATTTTTTTGCTAAATTTAAACATACTCTACCTCCCAATATGATTATATTTGCCTTATCGACTGCTTTCGTCTGATTCTCGGTTGAAGTTCTCAATTACCATTTGATGCAATTCTTTTTACTTTTACCTCCTTTCTGACTAAATTATAGAATGATAGCGGTTACATAAAAACCTGACAAATTAAAGATTAATCTCTAATATGTTTAGATCTATATCTGCTTTCCTTCTAAAAATCGACTTGTACCTATAAGAAAACAAATATGCAAAAAGCCGCCCAGAAGGGCGGCTGTGAAAGTAAATGCTATGCTTAGAAATTATCTAATACCTTTCAACCTCTACTGCGTCATCTGTACCCTCAACCCACATATAATAGCGTGTTTTATCTTTATATATGCGTACTTTCGGATACAACGAATAGGATTGAAGGCTAAAAAAATTTGGCTCAACTTGCTTCCATACTTCACCATTTAAGAGTTGATAACTATTCCTTATACTGTATCCATTAAAATATTCGATCTCAGTATCAACATAATCAGTCACATTGTTTTGGAGATAATCTAAATAAGTAATAAGAGGGTCCAATCTATTTATTTCTTCATTTAGCTGTGAGAATGGAACCTTTATATCTATGAATCCCTCTGACAATTCTGCAACTTGAGAGGGATAAAATCGAACAATTATACCATTATCGTAGTAATAAAATGGTGTGGAAGAGTTTATTGGAATATCATATATACTCTTTTCATAAATTGTAATTCCCTTATTATACTTGAGCTGAAGGTTATGAGATAAAATAGACACAAGATTGGCCTTTTTTTGATCAGAATCTACTACATCGTATAATGTAATTCGGTCACCTGTTGCAAGATCAAAATTATAAATAATGGATACATATGTTCCTATATTATCATCGCTGTAATTGAGTCCATCTGTGTAAGCTACAGATAATATTTTATTATTATTGTAAGTAGTTTTCACGCTCGTTTTGTACCAAGCTACACTATTATTCTGTTGGAGTGCCTTATTGCCATTAGCTACTTCTACTGTATGTTCCTTTAAAGTATCATTTATTTTTTTTATAACTATTGCATTTCCACCACTAATTTGAACATACGGTTGACCTTTATAGGTATGTACAGCGGTTTTAACTGTTGTTGAAGCTTCCGTTGAATTTGATGAGAATAATACGTAACTCGTTAAGAATAATAGTGTTGCCAAGATTAATTTCTTCAATATGACCTTGCACCCCCAACATTTCTATACCATCTGTGTATTTACTCAATAATAAAAGTTTACCATTTTGAATTCAGTTTTTTGCTCAAATATTGTAGCTGTGTAAGCTAAATGATCTCCCCTCCTTTTTTTTATTTTACCATTAATTTTATTTTTGAAGGAACTATCTATATCTCAAAATGTCATCTTAACACTTTTTTTAAGAAGTTATATCCTCCCCTTCCCCGTTTCTACCCCGTATCTTTTTAATGACTTGATTCGTTTACAAAGAGATACTATTTCTTTCTACGGAGGATTAATATTATGGAAATTTCAAAGGGAGTCGAAATGCTCCATCTGGACTATCATGGGAATGTGATACACCCTATTCTTTTAAAGGATCAAGAAATGACTATTCTAATAGACACTGGTTTTCCAGATCAATTTAAGGATTTACGTGTGGCAATGGAGAAGGCTGGCGTTTCAATAGACCAATTAAATGCAGTTATTTTGACCCATCAGGATGTCGATCATATAGGGAATCTACCGGAGATTTTACAGACGCGTGGCAACGCTGTTTATGTATATGCACACGAATTGGATAAGCCGTACATCCAAGGGGAACTGCCTCTGATAAAAGATGGTCACCTGGATAATCCGCCAAAGGGCACAGTAAACCATACTTTAATAGATGGTCAGGAACTGCCGTTTTGTGGCGGGATTCGCGTTATTCACACGCCTGGACACACACCCGGTCATATCAGTCTTTATTTGAAGGAAAGTAAAACGCTCATTGCCGGGGATTCCATGTACAGTGTAGAAGGTATACTTGGTGGAATTCACGCCCCGACTACACCGGATATGAACGCAGCAAAGCTCTCGTTGAGAAAATATGCAGATTTCGATATTACATCTGTCATTTGTTACCACGGGGGATTAAGTAATGTAAATGTGAAAGATCAGATAGCAGCACTCAACCAAAATTAAATTTTCAATATACACTATCGGTGAGTATTATTCAGTTATTTTAAAACCAGACTGCTCATTTTGCTGTCATTATAAATCATAAAGACGCTTCTTCAGGTGCTCGCCACCCGTGGGAACGTCTTTTTTCGTTGAAGAGAATAAGCAAATCATTGGACATTTTTGTTGCAAACCCATAATTGTTCGTATACAATAAAACAAATTAGTTGTTCTATAAATATAGAACAAGAAAGAACAGGGGGAAATTCGAGCTATGAACTACAAAGTGGAAGTTGATTTCGCGCCCATTTATGAATGTGTAAGCAGCCTGACGGTTTTCATGAGTAAACAGAATCATAATGCTCTGGATGCTGGAAAACTATGGGTCAGAGAAGTACAAGATCGGTTCGCACCTGCCAAACTACAACAAATGCGGGAGACGATGAAACTTGTAGATGATTTTAGCCTTGCACCTTATATTTGGAGTTGTCCCGGTGAACGCTCAGTGAGTGGTTTTTTGGATTGGCTTGAAGACCTAACCACGGGCCAGCTATATGACATCGCTGCTAATGTGAAGTTGTCCGTTCCCTCCAATCTCCCGGAACTGCGCAGCCGGACATCCGAAGCGCTGCGTGAATGGGATACCCACTATTTCAGCCAAATTGATTCGGCGATTATCGAAGGTCTCGCCTTAGAAGCTGAAACCAGACAGTCCAGTTTAAACGGAACCAATGACTTAGAGGTCTATGAGGAGGCAACAGAAGGTATGCGTCTATACCCCACCCCTCTGCTCAAACAAGTGATTCTAATCCCTCAATATCATGCTCGTCCCTTTGTCACCTCAGCCATCTTTGATGAAGTGATTTTCACAAGTTACTCTGCCGATATTCTCCCACCAGCAACGGGTCGGCCTGAACATCGGTTGTTGCGTCTAACGCGAGCTTTGTCCGACGAGACCAGATTATATATCCTCCGCCTGTTGGCTGGAAGGCAGTTAACATTCACTGAGATCGTTAGCGAGGTTAAACTTTCTAAAAGTACGGTTCACTACCACCTGATTTCATTAAGGGCAGCGGGGCTTGTCATCGTGCATTATAACCAGAAAACGACCTCTTACAGCTTGCGTTTAGAAGCTCTCAACAAGCTTTCGGAACAGATTTCAGCTTATATTGAAGAATGATGATCATGCCCTTTAACCTACGCACACGGAGGAACACTCATGCTTAAGCGCAGTTATTATGGTTTACTAGCGACTGTCACTCTGAGTTCATTTGGTGACGTATTTGGTCTTCTGGCTATGGAATGGCTTGTCTATGAAATAACTGCATCTAAGATGGCCATGGGTGCGATGGCACTAAGCTTTAGCATTCCAGAAGTGGCCATTCGGTTGCTCGGCTCGCCGTTAGCCGATCGGTTACACCGAGGGCGGTTCATGGCAGTGCTTGCTTCTGTTAGGTTGCTTGCTCTCTTATTACCGCTGAGTCTGGGACTCGCAGGCCACTTGCAATTATGGCATCTTTTCCTGGCCGCAGGACTAAGCGGGGCATGTTCTGCCCTATTCATGCCCACCGCAATGGCAATTATTCCCGGAGTATCAGATAAACACAAATTGGTGCGTGCATTCGCGGTAATCGACGGCTGCCGTAATGCAGCTGCTTTGTTGGGCCCAGCCTTAGCCGGAGCTCTTACTGCCGTAGCTGGGGCGTTGCCAACGCTCGGCATCAACGCCGTTTGTTACACCGCCGCCATTGCCACGTTGCTCTATCTGCCCACAATGCAGAAGCCAGTAGCAGCTAAGTCCTCATTTTCAATTAAGGCTTATTTCAGAGATATCCATGAAGGTTTCTCCTTTTATCGTAGTTTCCCGGCCATGCTTTCGATTATGGGAATGGTTTCGATCAGCAACATGTCTTCTGTAGCGATCTGGACGATGATGATTCCTTTTGTTCGTGAAGTGTTAAATCGGGATGCCGCTGCTATGGGTACACTCACCACTGCTTCAGCATGTGGCACATTAATAGGACTTTTGGTCATCTCGTGGATGGGTGAAATCAAAAGACGACGGACAGTTATGTTGTGCAGCCTAGCCGCCATCGGGCTTTTTAACGCCTTACTGGGCCTATTCCCGAGTTATCCGTTTGCGCTCGTTGCCTTATGTGCCGCTGGTGCAGCAGGACCTTTCTTTGGTTCTCTCAGTTCAGCTTTGCATGGTACACTTGTCCCCGGACCTCTTCAAGGCCGAGTCAACTCAATACGGTTCCTCATTGGTGGCGGACTACAGCCTGTAGGTGCTTTTGCAGGTGCAGCGGTTGCAGAACTCTATGGTCTGCCTTTCTTATTCTTGTCTTTGGGTCTGCTCCCCTTGCTTTGTTCGGTCGCCGCAGCTTTCCTTCCCAACCTGAAGAATTTAGATGGTGATTTATCTACTTTACAGAATAGAACACAATTCAATTCTCATAACAAGGTAATTAACACATTATAGGAATGTCATTTTTTTAAAATAGGTGAATCTCTGGATTAGTTGTGTGTATCCGCTATAGCTGACTTGTAATCTACAAATCGGATACACACCGCACAAAAAAGAACGACAATCCCGATCAAGGTTTTGTCGTTCCTCATTCATTTAAATTTTCTTTCCTATATCTTCTCCGCTACAGCAGTTCGAACTGAAGCTGAGGTTCTGTTATCTCAGTTTTCCCTTCCAGCTGTACAGCGCCATATCCCAATTCCAGAACCGCAGCAATTCGCTCGTTGCCTAACACGCCAAACTTTTCAGCACGACTCCGGTCGTACATCCAGTCATGCAACGTACTGCGCACACCCAGGCCCTGTTCATGGGCAAGCAAACGAAAATTTTGGATCAGACAGCAGACAGCTGCAAAGTCCTCTTCCCGCTTATGATGATCCGCCTCTTCCTTCACCAGAACCAGAAGATACGCTGGAGCGTGCTCCTGCATTCCCTGCATGAGTTTCCCATTACGATTATCGGCAAAAATAAATCGCCACGGCTCACGAAGTCCATCATTTGGCGCCCACACGGCGTGATTGAGCAATTCAAGGATTAGCTCCTGTGATACCGGTCGATCCAAAAAATATTTCGGACTGTGTATGCCCCCTTGCAGATCGGACAATTCCATATTTACATCCTCCCTTCTACGTAGTCTGACCCTGAAATACAGTCCACTTTTGCTCAGCTGGTGTTCTTTTCCGGCTTCTTGGCGCTTTGTCGTAATATCCCATATGAAGAATGCCAACAAATCTTTCATCCTCACGCAGTCCAATTCCTTTGAAAAAGCCTTCATTCTGAATCATGGACTCTGTATCCCACAGCATTCCTAACCCTTTTTCCCATCCCAGCAGTTGGAAGCTCTGCATCATCCCGCAGGCAGCCGCATAATTGCGGTCATTGGTCAGACGATCCGGTCCTACAGTCGACATAACAATGACATGAGCAGGAATATCGGTAAACCTCTTTTTAAACACATCCAGCAGTTTTCCCGGAATCAACTTGCCGAGCTTGCTCTGCGACATCTGTTCCAGCATGCAGTCAACCAACCGTTTGCGTGCTTCGGGAGTTCCGGCATAAACAACACGCCATGAGCCAGATTCAACAGATGGTTGAAGCCGTGTAGCCTTGTGCAGCAATTCAACAACCAACTCCTGTTCCACCGGTGTAGAATTACATTTACGAATACTTCTGCGTTCCCTGATCAATTCTGCCAGACTCAAGTGTTTCACTCTCCTTCAGTTTATCTGGATTCCATATCCATGCTGCTGTCTTGAAGAAATTGAAGTATTATTTTCAGCTCCGGTTCCGAATATTTGTCCAAAGAACGATAGAACCGTTCAGCCTCAAGTACATGTAAACGTTCATGCAGTTCAAAGATCTTTTTGCCTTGTGGTGACAACCGGAAGTAGCTCTCCTTTTTGTTGTCATTCATTTTCGTACGTTTGACGAATCCTTCCTCCAGCAGTTTGTTGCCGATCTTGGTAATACTCGCTTTGGACAAATTCATCGCCTCAGCAATACCTGTGTTGTTTATAGGCTCATGCTTGCCAATGCAATCTATCATATGAACCGCGGTCAAATGCTGAGGGATTTTGTCCATGCTTTCCCGCTGGGCGATACTTAGAAAATGTTCAATTTCCGTATCCTTGTGATTCTCATATACATGTAAAAACCGGATAAATTGGTCATACAGTAACTGTTTTGTTCGATCGTTTGAATCCATTCTTCAATCGCTCCTTATTTACTTATAAACAATAAAAAAACCTTGAATGATTAAACTAATTCAGGAAATTAATCTGAAATAGTTTACTTGTTAACAATATATCACGAGTGAGAACAGTTATCAACTATTTCCTCTGGTAAAAGAAAAAAATTAGAATTAAGCCCTAGGCTACCTTACTGCTTGGGAAATGGCATCTTACATACAGAAACATTTTCTATTTTGATAACGTCTACATATTCAAATAATTAATCCTTAGTGGAGGAGCCTATGTTTAAAAAAATCACTATTTCCTTGCTGACAACGACTCTGCTCATCCTGCCGAGCTTTGCGGCTACCGGGGAAGCTGCAAACCAGTACATCACAATGGATACTGGCATGCTACAAAATAATCGTGTTCTAATTCCGTTACGGGCAGTGTCCGAAAACTTGGGAGCGGAAGTTAACTGGAACAAAGAACTAAAAAATATCACCATGACCAAAGGTGAAACGACAATACTTTTGACCATTAACTCTAAAAAGATACTGGTTAACCAAGAGGAAGTTTCTCTGGATGTTCCTGCGGAATTAAACGATAACACCACCTATGTCCCGGCGCGGTTTATCAGTCAAACTTTAGGCGCTGACGTGCAATGGAATCAACAAACCAGCCAAGCAACAATCACTCTGGATGGCACGCAAATACAGGTGACGATGGCAAAACCCAAAGTGCAAGTGCCCAATACAAAGAGAATAACGGCCAAACAACAGCAAATCTTCGTTGATAAATTAAATGAAGCGACAAACCTGTCTTCCATTAAGCAAATTCGGACATACTTTAGCGCCTATTTTACAGATCGTTTTATCAACGAAATTATTCGGGATAAAGGGCTGGAATACAACTTTAAATTCAAAGTCATCAGCCAATCCGGTCTGACTTACCGTGACAGCAATACAGCTAGATTAAGTCAATACTCGGGTTCTAGTTCCGTTTACGGTAACAAGGAAACACTCTACCGAAGTGCCACACTCGTCTATACAAATAAGGGCTGGAAAGTAGATCGTGTTGAATTTTCATTAATAGACGAGATACTTAATCCTTAAGATCATCTCTCTTGATAAGAGAAATCCATTAACTATTGAACAATTTTGCTTTTTCAAGTACTATCAATCTAAACAATTTAATCGATCATATGTAACTGGCGAACACGGTGAACCGTGAGGGAGCATATGGTTTTGTTAATAAGCCGTACGCCTGGGCAGAGGTAAGGAATATTTATTTCCTTGCCTCTTTTTTATGTTGAAAGGGCGATGTGAAAATGAGTACTGACAAACTGATCTTGAATGGACAAACGGTAGCGGATTTTATGAAGGAAGACATGGCCTCGAAGGTTGCCATTCTTAAGGAAAAAGGCATTCAGCCTTGTCTCGCTACAATTCTCGTCGGAGATGATCCTTCTTCAGCGACTTATGTGCGTATGAAAGGAAATGCTTGTGCTCGCTTAGGCGTGCAATCCATTAAGGTCGTTCTTTCTGCGGATACCACCACGGATGAATTAATTCAAGAAATAAACAAGCTAAATGATGACCCTTCCGTACACGGTATTTTGCTTCAGCACCCTGTCCCGAATCATATCGATGAAAGAGCAGCTTTTGATGCCATTAGTATCGAGAAAGACGTTGACGGTGTTACGACTCTCGGTTTTGCACTTAATGCTTTTGGAGACGCAGAATTCCCTTCCTGTACACCACAGGCTATTATGCGCATTTTGGATTTCTACAATATTCAGATCGAGGGCAAACATGCAGTTGTCATCGGAAGAAGTCCAATTCTGGGCAAACCTGTCTCAGCCATGCTGCTCAACCGGAATGCAACGGTGACGATTTGCCACTCCAAAACCGTGAATCTGGAAGAAATCGTGAAGCTTGGCGATATCATAATTGCAGCCGTGGGCAAACCGCTCTTTGTTAAAGGAGACTGGATTAAACCAGGTGCTGTCGTTATTGATGCAGGTTATAACAAAGGCAACGTCGGAGATGTGGACTACGAAGCTTGCTTTGTTCCTTCTTCAGCAATTACACCTGTACCGGGCGGTGTTGGTCCTGTAACGATTGCGACGCTCATTGAACATACGATTAAATCTGCCTACAAGCTGTCTGAAAATGCATAATTGAATTAGCCAAAAAACAAGGTCCCTCCAGTTGACGAGGGGCCTGTTTTGTCTTTGAATAAGCTCGAATTGAAAATAAGAAAATATATAGATCTTTTTTTCTCTTTTTACAAACGGACCATATCTATATTATTATGAACAAGGCTTAGGAAGGAGATAAACATAACTTGAAACCTTTAGTACAGCTCCTGCATTTTGGTTATCATCAGGCGATGAGTTGCATTTTTCCTGTGGCGATCTTTGGAACGTTGGCCCTTTCTAGCGTAATTCAGATACCCTTTCTTTATCGCTATGATGCCATTCTGCTTGTTTTATTAGCAGTACAATACCTTATGTACCGGAGCGGATTGGAAACACGTGATGAAATCAAAGTCATATGTATATTTCACGTGATTGGATTGGTACTGGAGATGTATAAGGTGTGGATGGGATCCTGGTCATACCCTGAGCCTGGTTATACCAAGCTCTTTGGCGTTCCCCTTTATAGCGGATTTATGTATGCAAGTGTAGCAAGCTTTATGTGCCAAATATGGCGCAGATTGCGTATGGACATGACAGGCTGGCCTGGGTTTGCATCTTCGGTTCTGTTAGGAGGAGCCATCTATATCAACTTTTTCACACATCATTTTATTCCCGATTTTCGTTGGTGGTTGACCGCTCTGGTATTTATTGTTTTTCGTAAAACATGGATTATCTATCGGGTACGATTAACTACCTATCGAATGCCGTTAACGCTCGCTTTTGTCATCGTAGGTTTTTTCATCTGGACTGCTGAAAATATAGCTACATTTTTTAACGGCTGGAAATACCCTGACCAGCATGACTCCTGGCAACTGGTCAGTTTTAGCAAGATCAGTTCGTGGTTCCTTTTGGTGATTATTAGTGTCATCATTGTGGCCCAACTGAAATATGTCAAAGCTAATCGAAAATAATGAGTAGGAGGATACAATGGAAGACTTTATTTTGTGGTTGAAATATGTGTTATTAGGTATCGTACAAGGGGCTACAGAGCCTATTCCGGTTTCTTCAAGCGGACATTTGATTATCGTTCAACGACTGCTTGGCATGCAGCAGAACGGATTATCCTTTGAAATTTTGACAAACACAGCCTCACTGATTGCCATTATGTTTATTTTTCGGGAAGATATCAAAAAACTTATTGTAGGAGGCTGGCGATTTCTAGTCTCTCGCAATGCGGAGTACAGAGCAGATTTTATGTTTTGTCTATACATAATCATTGGTACCCTGCCTGCTGCGATCGGGGCTGTGCTATTCAAGGATAAAATTGAAGAAATATTCACTTCTGTCTATACGGTTGCGATTAGTTTACTGATCACAGGGGTTGCGCTGTGGCTTATTCGAAACCTTCGCGGGCGCAAAAGAGATGGGGATTTGTCTGCGAAAGACGCAGTACTGGTGGGTCTGGCTCAAGCGGTGGCTCTTATTCCGGGAATAAGCCGCTCTGGTGCAACAGTGATTGCATCTATTGCTGTCGGGATGAAACAAGAAACGGCGTTGAAATTTTCTTTTATGCTCTACATTCCGATCAGCATTGGCGGGGTAATATTAGGGGCTTCTGACATTGTAACCGATCCGCACCGAGCGCAGTTAGCTATACCTTACATTTTAGCGTTCATTACGACCCTTATCGTAACCTACTTTTCAATGAGATGGTTCATGGGAATTATGGCAAGAGGGAACTTGATTTACTTTTCATACTATTGCTTCGTAGTCGGAATTCTTTTACTTATTTTTTTGTAAACCCGAATTTTCCTTGTAACGTATAAGGGAACAACCCTAAACAGTGGGTTGTTCCCTTTTTATTGTCTTCCAGACTTGACGATCTCGCCCTACTCGCAGGTTCCGTACGAACACTCTTTAACGTTCTCCAAGAACCATGGCGCCCATGCCATTCGGATCATCCATTTGTTTATGGGTTACGATTTCTCCTTTATCGTTGAATCCCTTCATTTCATACGGAATTGTTGCAGACGAGGGCAGTGATACAAACCAGATTATGCTTTCCGGCCCCACCTCAACCAACTTGGCTTCGGCAACTACTGGTTTCTCATTTCCCTCAAACTCGACTGTTACACGCTGAATAGCCGGGTCTAATATATGTCCAAACAGCATAGGGAAAGGTGTCGATATGTGACTCAATTCAGGTATGCTCATGTAATCCAGTGCAGACGTGAATTGAGATGATTCACCAATGGAATATCCGCCACCCCATGCCCACTTCCATCCGAATATTATTTTCCGAGCATACTCCATCTGAAGATTGCTGTTATTTTCCTGACCCGTTTTTTGTTTGAACAAAATTATGCCGCCGTCTACCGGTTCTTGATGAATGATTTGTAATGAATCATCATTATTTCTAAACTTTCGGATCGCTTCTTCAGCAGTTTTTCCTATAGGAATATGCATGGTTTCACTCATTCCCATTGCTTTGGACATGCGCCGATCGGCTAGTCCGCCAGGTCTGTCATTAACATAAACAAATGCGATGCACGTTATGAGCAAAAGTAAAATGACTATCGCAGTAATTCGAATGATTCGTTTTCTTCGCATTTTTGGCATTACGATGTCCATTCACTCCTTAAGATGACGATGACGACTATTCGCCCTGAACCGTAGATAAGGAAACAAGGACCGGACTAGCGAAATCGGAAGCTTCTTCCCCTTTGGGATTGTGAAGACGGAATAAAAAAGCGTCACCTTTTTCTGATTTCCAGACCATATAATCGTTTATCCCTTTTTCACCTGAAGCTTGAAGATAAAGCTCGGCGAAACCAAGCGGGTGCTCAATCAACTCGCCACTATAATCAGTCACCGCACCGAATTTTTCCAAGTTCTCTTGACCAGTTGTCTTAAGCTTTTCCAGATCATAATCTGAGGGCAGTGGTTCAATATCCACATAGTAGTCGGGATTGCTTGTCAGCGACAAGCGGCCTTTGGCAGCATCAAAAGAAAACTTCTCGAACACGTACAATGTAAAACCTTCCCCTTGATGCAAGGTGGCCGTTTGTGATGAATTCCCCTCCCCTGTCATCAAATCAAAACTTTCTGTTTGCGGTCGTGTCGTTTCAGATGTTTCCTCATTTTCTGTGGTTGGAGCTGTAACCGACTCATTTGTTGGTGCTGATGGTTCAGAGGTTGCAGGCAGCTCTGTTTCTCCAGAGCAAGCTGTAAGTGCAACAAACATAACGAGTATCGGGATTTTAATAAAAACAGAACGAAGTTCTTTCAATTGTATCACTCCTTACAAGTTTAATGGTCAATATGTTATTACCCATGGAAGCGCATGGAAACCATACGATTGCCCCTACTCACTCCATTCTCCACCTGAACAATATGTTATGTTTAAAACGAAAAAAAGTCGCCATAATGGCGACTTTTTACGTAATTTAGATTGTACAGATTGTAAAATTAATTGAACTTATAGGTCCAAAATGCTTCTCTTCCAAACCGATTTCGGATTTGTTCATCGTCCAAATTCCCCTTGCCGACAAGTTCCGGCGCTTGGAATTGTGAACGGTGAGCTCGAATCGACGCCATTTTCTTGGCAAGGAATCCGCTCACGTCTTCAATCACATCCGCTTTCCCGATACTCTCTTCGTGATTGTTCGAGAATGCGCAGCAGTACACAATAGGTCTCTCCTCTGCGGGCAATCGACCAATCGTTCGCGTAACCGCGGCTCCGGTTGCATCATGATCGGGATGCACACTATACCCCGGATAGAAAGTAATGACCAGTGAAGGGTTAAGCTCCTTGATCAGGGCTAAGATGTGGCCATCTAGCAGCTCAGGGTCTTCAAACTCGATCATTTTATCATGAAAACCGAGCATCCTTAAGTCTTGAATACCAATCGCATTGGAGGACTCTATGAGTTCATCCTTACGGATTATTGGCAAGGTGACCCGGTTGGCAAATGGAGGGATGCCCATATTACGTCCCATCTCCCCTAGAGTCAGGCAAGCATAAGTGACTTGAGCACCGCCTTCTATGTACTTCGCCAACGTTCCCGAAGCAGTGAATGCTTCATCATCGGGATGGGGAAACACAACTAAAATGCGCTGATGTTCAATCTGTTTGTTATTCATGCTTATTTGATCCTCCGCTTTCATCAGAACAATTCCCGACTAAGTTGTAAAGCTACAACCAGCTTTCCTTGACTATCGTGACCAGCCAGAATGAGTCGTTCTTGTTCCAGCTCGTCAATGTGTGTAAGTCCTTCAGCGTATATCCAGCCGTGAGTGGTTTTTAAACCAACTCGGTATGGGCCTGTGCCCGAGATAGATCCTTGCGTATATCGTATGACCGCATTGGAAATGAATGCCGACCCCGGATGCCTTGTGCTATCGAAGTGACTGGCGTAAGCACCTGACGTGAGTTCGAGGTGTAAATATAGGTCCTGATCGAGAAGTTGATTGATCCGGTGTTGGATGTCTTGAGGCTCTATTGGCTGCATGGCGGCCTCCTTTTTAATAAAAAGTAACGTTCTACATCCATTTTAACATATGTCCCGTGAGAATAAACATGGAATGAGTGAGCGAATGTTTGGAATACTCTCTATTTACTGTTTTCTAAAGAATCCTCTTCCTTCTGCACGGGTTCGGAGCACTCTCTTCTTAACAGGGCAATTTCATGTCGATAAGGTGCACTTTTATATTTTATTTTGCCAATCGACGGCGTCTCAAGCAGTTTCGGAATTGACACGAGCTGGGGATGATGTACGATATTATCCAAAGTCTGAAGTCCGATATGTCCGTGCCCAATGTTTTCATGGCGATCTTTCCTCGATCCCCGCACATTCTTGGAGTCATTGATATGCAGTACTTTTAATCGATCAAGGCCAAGCACCTTATCAAACTGCTCAAGTACCACATCAAAATTATCAACAATATCGTATCCGGCATCATGAACATGACAAGTGTCCAGACATATGGAAATCCGTTCATTCCGCTGCACGCCATCGACAATCTGTGCCAGTTCTTCAAAGCTTGTTCCGCACTCTGTTCCTTTTCCCGCCATCGTCTCCAACGAAATCTGTACCTCCGGGTGATTATCGTCTTGTAATACTTCATTTAATCCCCGGATTATTTGTCGAATACCGATGTCCAATCCAGCATTTACGTGGGCCCCGGGGTGAAGAACAAGCTGATTTGATCCCAGCGCTGCCGTTCGTTCGATCTCGTCTCGCAGGAATTGTACGCTAAAATCAAACACCTCTCGTTTGCAACTATTCGCCAGATTAATCAGGAATGGAGCATGCACGACAATATTGGAAATGCCATGCTGCTTCATGTGCAAATGACCTGCTTCTATATTATATTGCGAAATAGATTTTCGTTTCGAATTCTGCGGTGCGCCAGTGTACATCAGAAAAGTAGATGCACCGTAAGAAGCGGCTTCTTTACTAGCCTGAAGAAGCATCTCTTTTCCTCCAAAGGATACATGCGATCCAATCAGCAGATCACTACTTTTCATCATTACCAACCACCCTCTCCTGTTGAAACCATCATTCAATTATCAATGAAATGGGTTGGATTGGCTAATGGGAAATGACGGTGGTGAAGGAGATCAGAGGAAGGCATCATTTGGTCGCAATAACTTACATGTTTAAGGCAAAAAAGCCGCCAATTGGCGGCTTGATATGCATTTCAGTTCTCGTTACAACCATTTTCATTCTCAACGCTTGGCTTCCGGTTCAGGGAGTAACAAATACGTTATCGAAGTGTGTATGCTTGTTTGCCGTTCTAACACCGATTTTGCCATGCGTGAACGGATTCAAGCTGTTGTCCGTATAATCGATCTTCGGAGTGACCATATCATCCACATAAACTTTGATGTTTGTACCATTAACGGCAACTTTCATATGATACCAGGTATTGGTGGAATATGATTGCGCGTTGCTCTTGAGGAGCGCCCAATTATAATTCATCTTGCCCAGACTAACTCCGCTTGTGGTCAGATAGGCGTAATATCCTTGTAAAGCATCATAATTGTTCTGACCTCGTTCTGTGCCGTGGGATGGATTGGACACTCTGACAAGTAACCCCCCATCTCCCCCTGAGTCAATCATCTTAATATCCGCCTCGACCGTATAATCTGCCCATCCTGAATCTCCAAATGTAGATTTGGCAGGTCCGGTGCTCGCTGCACTGTATTCACCATTCTCTACAGCCCACGTTCCTTCAAACCGTGTCCATCCATTATCGTCGCCGTCGTTAAAATTATCACTTACACTTGTCACATCAACATTCTTCTGAAACGTCATTCTTGAGAAATCAGCCTCGCCTGTTACGAATTCAACCTTTAATTCCCGTTGTCCAGCATTTAAGTAGACCTTTTTCTTCGATATGTTTTTCCAATTATCCCATCCGCCCGTATTAGGTACATTGACGATACCCGTTAAGTCGGTCGAACCATCCCACACTCGGATCTGAGCCCCGTCCAACGAGGTAGCCATGCGAAAATCAATATCGTAATATCCACTTGACTCCACGTTTACTTTGTATTTATACCATTCTCCCGTCTGATTCCAGCCTAAGTTGAACAGTCCTTCGTTATTCAGGCGAATATCCCCGGCATCGGTACGATAAGCCCCGCCCAGGTTCCCAGCCGTTGTATCGTGATAAGCGACACCTTCGCCTCCTTTCATATAATGAACGGCCTCGATTGTTCCTGGAATCGGCTTGGAGGCATTCCATGCACTGCTTCCGTTCACATCATTGTTAAAAGCAGTATAGCCGAAGTCCGCATGTGTATCCTCTGTCAGAACACCAATTTTGCCTGCTCCTACATTGGCAGTACGCGTTGCTTTGAACATACCATCTACGTAGTATTTAAACGTTGATCCCGATTTTTCTATCCTTATGTTATGCCATTTCGAATAATTGAAGTCGGCAGGCAGATCGAATGTTTGCCAAGCCTGATCCACTCCGTTAATTCGGAAAAATGTCTCAAGTCTTTTGTTTTTCGAACTGATCAGCGCAACACCGTAATTGTTCTCATTCGTATAGGAGAATGTAGCGCCGTATCTCGGATTGGTGGACGTTCCCCGATTCATTTCCTTCATGTTAAATTCAGCCGTATAATCCGATGCGCTGCTCGAAGCCGTCACTTGTTTATACCAAGTTGAGCTGCCCATTGAATTTTGCCACATGAGTTCCTGATTGTAGATGCCCCAATTACCACCGTTCACGTTGGACCAATTACTTCCGATTGCAGAACGATCGAAGTAGTCATAGAAAACAGGCATTTCTGGATTGGGTTGATCCGTTGAAGTCGGACCTTGCACGATCATCTTGTCGTTATTCCATACAATTCGGTCCATGTTCAGATGCCGCAGCGGTCCAATGATTCCGTTACCTTCCAAATTGTGATACATCATATAGTGAGTGTCCAGATTAGGTCCTGTTACTACAGTGTTGTGTCCTAATCCCACGGTTGGACCCTCTGTACGAATTAATACCGGGTTTGTGCTATCAGTAACATATCCGGACCTCGGACCTGTCGTGCTAACTGCCACATCCACCCGATATCCTTTGCTAAATACGTGGTTACCTGTATAGGTCATATAGTATTTTCCATTTCGTTTGAAGACGGTTGAACCCTCAGTCCAGCCTCCCATCCCCACGCCTGTAGACGCACTCACTCCGATCTCAGTCGGACTGCTCATCGGTGCTGCATCTATGCGGCCCTGTGCTGCGTGATAGAAGCTGAACGAGCCATCATCGTCAATGAACACATTACCGTCAATCGACTTTCCAAGGTTGCCCGTTACTACATTGAAGGGTCCGGTAGGACTTGTGCTATTCAGCACGTAATGTCCTTTTCCGGCAGGTGATGTATACATGTAGAACATGCCATTCCAGTAAACAACTTCAGGAGCATAAGCTCCGTGCGTAATGGGATCTGTTGCAGCTAATCCACGGTACGACCAATTCACCAGGTCTTTGGAGCTCCAGACTTTGACACCGTCGTCCGTATCTCTTGTGCTTACATACAGGTAATAGTATCCATTAAATTTCAATACATAGGGGTCCCCGAGTCCATATTGTCCCCATTCATCCGGTAACGTTTGCGGATTTTGATAGGCTGTGGCAGGGAGTGGCACTGACGAAACCATTAATAAAATGACCAACAGCGTGAACATGAATCGACGACTCTTCCTCACATGATTTCCTCCTAGTCTGTTTTTTGTTACCGCTTACAAATACATCAAGGTTCTCTACGTGCGCTTCTGTCTTACATCCGAAGAACTTGTTTTCTTCTGCACAACGGCTAACCGTCACAACCGTATGTACAGACATAATCGAGTCTCTTCATCGGGTGTTGAAATCTAGCATAAAGTAAGAAGTTATAAATAGAAATAACATTTCGTTGTCATTTATTTGGCATTTTGTTGAAAAAAAGTGCTTATCTTTTTTTAGAACTCACTCGTTCATATAAACCAGAAAAAACCTCAGGAAAACTCTCCTGAGGTTTAAACGTCTATCCCGTTTCTTACGTATTAATCCAACAACGGGGTAACGGTGAGACTTAAAAGATTGATCTCGCCATGTCCACCTGAAATTTGGATTGTGTTAACATTACCTGGCTCCAAATGAACGGTGATATTGGTGATTCCGTCGAACTCCTGCAAACCGCCAGTGGATAGCGCATTCAGCAAGGAATAGTCCTGGTCATTAATCGTCAGATGCAATTTGGCCAGTCGTTCACCTGTCGCATAATGAAGCTCAATCGATGCTCTGCCGCCTTCGCCTCCATCTATATTCTTAAACAAGGCGTACGCTTCTGAGGATTGAAGATTCCCGACCACGGTTTGACCGGATTGCAATATCCTGATTTCAGCTCCACCAAAAACATGACAAGCTGCACCTGCATAAACTTTCTGTTGCCGTGCAGGAACCGGGGCTGGACCAACGGACGATACACCTTCCCTTGTCTGAACCACAGGTCTGATGGAACCATCTTCATCGAACTCCAGATAGTCGATACATACGCTACGCAGCGTACCTTCTCCAGAGATCGCTTGATTGTGATAAAAAAGATACCATTGCCCTTTGAATTCTACTACAGAGCCATGGGTCGTGGAACAGCCTGTCGGCTCCAGAAAAATGCCTCGGTACGTCCATGGGCCAAGCGGATTCTCGCTTGTTGCGTATCTCATACGGTTGTTGTCTTCCAGATTGTCCGCATAGCTAAGATAATAAAGATTGTTTCTTTTGAACACCCAGGCCGCTTCATGAAAATCCTCAAGTCCTTGCATTTCTGTCATACCGTTCTCCAGTGACATCATATCTTCATTGAGCTTGCCTCCCAGACAGACACTGCCGCCACCATAGTAGATATAGGCGCTATTGTCATCGTCTACAATTACACACGGGTCAATCAGTGCAAACCCGCCAAGCCCCTCGATATACCCTTGATCCGTAAAGCCATGCGCTGGATAGCTACTGGTGGCAACCCCGATCTTCCAGGAATCATTCCAGTTCGAATCACTTGGATGCGGATAATAGAAGTAAAAGGTCCCATTCTTGTATGCACAGTCAGGCGCCCACATGAACCCGCCCTCCGGTCTGCCCCAGGAAACGTCGTCTGAACGGAGTATTTCCCCTTCGTCCAACCAGTGAACCATATCCTCCGAGGAGAAAACATGATATCTGTCCATGAGATCGCAACCTCTGGCTGGGTCCATATCATGAGATGCGTAAATGTAAATTTTACCGTTGTTCCATACATGGGCCGAAGGATCTGCTGTATATATAGATGTGATTGCTGGATTCATGGATGTAGTCTTTTGGCGTGTGGTTTCGAAGCCAATATCATTAGTAGTCATTTTTAATCCTCCTGAACGTATACGAACTTGTTAAAATCATGCCCTTTGGGCTCTATTGATGACTTGTTGGATGGTTTGCCGTCACTGGAATCTGGTTTTTGAACATGCGATTGATATCCCCTGCAAGTCGGAGATAAAAGTCTGAAGATACGGCAACACCGTCGGCATCCAGCGTTAGAAAATATTGATTGGTTGGAATCATGGAGCTGTTCTCTGCCATCTTGGCAATAGCCGTACCTTCATCGTACTCGTCAAACATCGCGATATATCCGGTATTGATACCGATGCTCTTCAGATTGTAGGCCTGCCTCCACATGAAGTCTCCATGCAGACGCGGATTCTCAATTCTTGGGCCACCAGTCATGTTCGACCAAGCCGAACCCGGCCAGATCACTGGCTGATAGTCAATTCCATTTTGCTGTGTGAAAGCCAGATCAGGTTGAAGCTGATTGGTTTTGAAGCTGTCCGCTTGCTGAATATTGCCGAAGCGGGCAACGGACCAAGGCGAGATCATATCCAACGATTTGTAGACGTTCATAAAATCAGATCGAGAGTCGTTATTTCCCGTTCTCCAATACGTAGGCACGCCACCGATGACATAGATCCCCTGGTTTTTGAACCAACCGATCAAATCGGCCGCCTCTGCTGCAGTACCCGGCCGATCCGTGAAGCCAATACCCCAGATGCAGACAACCATTTTGCCATTCTGCTTCGCATAGGCCGAAGATGATGGCAGGTGCATGTTGTTCACAACATTGGTCGTCCAGTCATGCTTAACTGCCTGTACCCAATTGCTCGCATTCATGCCCGTAATGTCATACATGACATAGAACTTGCGATTATAAGATTCCGCGGCATTTTTAACCTTGACGGCTACGCTGTCCCGGTTGCTTTTCCAGTTGTTAGGTGTGTCACTCTCATCTGCGCCGAACCGTTGCAATGCTGCACCATCGATATTGTAGGTTTGCATCCACTCAAAATGTTTGTTGACCGTCTCCTGATCGTAAGAGGAGAACAATTTGGCAGGAGAACCATTACCGAGGTTCGCCAAACTTGTCTGATACAGCTTGGAATATTCGCGAAGGTCTGGATACAACTCGAAATTCACGTTGCCATTTGCTGATGGCGCACTGCTATTTTTGGACCAGTGCACCCAGCCCCCGTTCGGTGAACCGTCTCCGGCTGCGTTGAACCAGCCTTGATACCCGGCATACAGCTTGCCTACGACATCGCCTCCGCTGCCTGCGGCGGAAGCACTATACTTGAACCAGAGTAGATTGAATAAATTGCCGGTTCCGCCCGTGAATTTAAGATAGACTGTGTGTACACCAGTGGCACCACTGATTGACCCGGACTTCGTTTGCCAGGATTGCCATCCGCCCGTAGATGGAACAGCAACAGTTCCCGCGAGTGTCCCGTTTAGGCTATCCAGACGGACCTCAATTGTACCGCCACTGTTATTACTGGCTACTCTCACGTCGATTGAATTGGCACCGCTGCCAAAATCCACATTGTTGAATACAATGTAATCGCCGTTGTCGATAAATGCGACATTTTGCCCTCCCTCGCTGGAACTTTCCAGTTGGACTCCGGATTGACTGTTATAACTGGAAGCCTGCGTTTGATTAAACGCGGAAGCTGCCGATACGATGGAAGGTGAAATAGACAAACACAACGTAAGAATCAATAATGCCGCACTTGCAAAAGCCAAAACCTTCTTGTTTTTTTGCATGAAATTTAGCATATTATCCCCCTATTCATTTTAGTTGCGTATAAGCTACTCCTGTTCTTCATCCGCCCACGAATGCTTCGGGCCCCAGGACAGAAGCTCTTTCACCATTCCATTACTAACAATGGCTTCTCGACTAGAGAAAGGTCTCCGTAGATCTTTTACATTAGGATAAAAGGTGGCGAGCAATTCTGTCGTTTGCCGATCACTTAACGTATCATTAGCGGTAACATTAACGTGAACAGCCCCATCATAATCGGCGTGCAGAGCAGCCAAACAAGCATCCACGGCATCCCTGATATCAATGTAGCTCCAACATATGTGCTTGAACGTTTCCGCCTTCGCAATAGCCAGATGTCTGTACTCTCCCGGTCCCACAATCATTGAAAAACGGAGGGAAATTACCTGCATCCCGCTTCTACGATGAAACATCTCTGCAGTGACCTCATTAACGATCTTAGACAGGCCGTAACATTCCTGTGGCTGTTGCGGATGCTGTTCATCCACCGGGAAATAATCGGGAGCGAAGGGTTTGTTGGCCCAGGCAAATCCGTAGGATGATTCACTGGAGCCCATGATCACCTTTTTTATACCAAGCAAAGAGGCTGCTTCCAGCACATGGTATCCGGAAAGTGTATTATTAGCGAAAATGTAGCTGTGAGGGTAGTGAAGCGGCGCAGGAATTGCGGCCAGATGGATGATCGCATCCACTCCGGCAAGTGCTCCCACGACTTGACCATAATCGTTCAGATCGACAATAATCTGTCTGCAACGCACCCGGTCAGACAGGTGTTTATCCAGCGATACGACATCATGACCTTGTAATTGCAGCTTCTCAATGACCTGTGAACCCAGCTTTCCGCCTCCGCCTGTAACTGCAATCGTCTTCATTCCTATATCTCTCCTGTCTGTTCTTGTCACTTCGTTAGGGTCGCACCAATGTCCCATCCGCTTTGCGGTCTAGAGGATACGGCCGATGATATTTGTTGTGATCCCATGAGTCACTTAGTAATGATCTGGCCTTCACTTCATCCAGTTCAATGCCCAGTCCCGGTTTGTTGGAAGGATATAGATATCCGCCCTCTCTGACGATATGTCCCGGGAATGCCTGCAACTCATGAGGTTTAAAATGATTGATTTCCTGGATACCAAAGTTCCACAGGGCCATATCCAGATGGACAGCAGCTGCCTGGTTAACAGGATCATTCTCCCCACCCTCCTGCCAGGCTGTTCGTACTCCGTAGGCTTCGCCAAGCGCAGCGATCTTGCGACAAGCGCTGATTCCGCCTGCTTTCGATACCCGAACTCTGATAAAATCGATCAACTTCTCTTGAATCAGACCAGTCCACTCCTGAGGATTAACAAATAATTCTCCCACGGCCTGCGGCGTAGCACTCTGTTGACGCAGCTGTCGATACCAACCGATCTGTTCCGGAGCAAGTGCATCTTCCAGAAAGAAAAGATGATAAGGTTCCAGCCGCTTCGACAGCTGAATGGCATGAATGGGGGACAAATGCTCATGCACATCATGGGTAAACTGAATCCCATTACCAAATTCCAGGCGCAACTTCTCGAACATGTCAGGGATCGCATGCAGATACGCATGTTCATCGAATACAGGACCGCTGCTCCAGGGCTCGCGCGGCAAATTCGCGTCCTTGCCGCTGACAAATCCCCCGCCACCGTAACCTCCCATCTGCACTCGAATGACCGTGTATCCTTCTTCCATAAAACGAGATACATCCTCTTTCAGCTCGCTGATATCAGCACCACCGGCATGGCCGTAACAGGGAACTGCCGAACGGCAGGCCCCTCCTAACAATTGATATACCGGTAGATTCGCTTCCTTGCCCTTGATATCCCATAGGGCCATGTCAATTCCACCAATGGCCGTATGAAGTATTGCCCCATTTCTCCAATATCCGCTCATATGCATGAGATGCCACAAATCTTCAATCTGGGATGCATCCCTCCCTATGAGTAATGGTCCCAGCAGTTGCTCGATGACCTGTACCACCGCTTCGGGATTATAAAGATCGGAAGCAGAACCCAATCCGTAAAGACCATCCTGATCCGTCGAAATCTTCACAATGGTCCAGCTTCCGTCGTGCCTTGTACGTATGCATTCTATCCGTGTAATTTTAGCCATGTGTTCACTCTCCTCATCTGCTCCATTTCAATCCTATCGGAAGATTTAAGGCAAACGGTTGTATAAACGATACAGCAGCACTGCGGTCTCAGCACGTGTCATTGTATCTTCCGGATGGAAGCTGCCATTGCTTCCTTCCATTATTGTTGATTTGGTTAATGAATCAATGGCATCGCGGGCATATGCCTTAATCAAATGAGTATCTTTATAGTCATTCAGACCGGATTCACCTTCAGGAGGAGGCTGCATCCCGATAACTTGCATAGCTCGGTAGATCATAACAGCTGCTTCTTCCCGGGTAATTGGAGACGCTGGCGAGAATCGATCCGCGCCTGCCCCTTGAATGATGCCCAGCGTTCTTGCGGTATTCACGGACTGTTCGTAATAAACATGCTCAGGTACATCCGCGAAGCGTTCCACCTTGGTTCCCTGATCTGGTTGTAATTCTAAGGCATTGATAAGCAGAGTTACGAAATCCGCTCGGCGGATCATGGATTGAGGCTGATATTCTGCCTTTGTCATTCCACGAATAACCCCTTTGGACACTAGAACTTCGATGGCATGGCGGGCCCATGATAGCTCCTGTATATCCTGGAATGTTCGATTATCCTGAGTGATTGCATAAACTCCGTTTTGCCGTGTCTTGAAAATCATTTGTTCCGATTTTTTATTGAACTTCCCATTTGGAATGGAGATCATTTGCCCGTCATCCGCGATACGTTGTACAGCGAGTTTTTCCGGATCTAGCAGTTCAGTTACATTAGGCTGATAGGGTAAACTTACTGTGATTGGCGTATTGGAATTTTGCCATGCAACGGATTTTCCATCCGATATCACAGATAATGAAATCGCCGGCCGCTCTCCTAAGTCTGATTTCATCTTGGCACTCCAAGTGCTTCGATCAGCCTTACTTAATACCAAGTTAATACGCTCTCCAATCGTTCCTTTGGTATTGGCCAGCAAATTGCTCGGAACCAGCAGCACTCCCCATGCTGTTCGAATCTCCAACCAATGGGTAGATGGTACTTCCTGCAAAAAGCTGGATGGAAGTGTCAGAGCATACCCTTCAGCACCATCTACGGATTCGATATCTACAATCAGCTTCTTTTTCCTGTCCTGATCAGGGGTGATGCGGTTGAATGCATCCTCCATCATCTTGTTGGTGAGCTCGGCTGTTGCCAATGCAGCAGCCCTATTCAGCTTGGGCTGAAGCTGCATTGTAGCACCAGGAGCGGCGGGTGTTAGTTCATTCTTCCCTCCAGTCGTAGGGCCCCCTCCAGCACCTGGCTGCGAACCAGAACCCGAGCCTGGCTGTGGATTGGTTCCCCCGGGATTCGGATTGGAACCTGATGTAAGAACAGCGAGTCTCACGAGTAATGAGGACTTTAACGTGCCGGCTGGTAGCAGAGTGACAAAGTTGGCTGCTGTATCTATAGAGGTAACATCTTTCTTTTGCTCCGCAGTACGAACACTCGCCTCGGCCGATTGCTCCAACAATGTCACATAATCACCCGTAAGCAGATACAAGTTTCCGAATAATCGTGCATCTTTACTTGTACCGATCCCTCCATTAAACTCCATAAATCCTGATCGTCCTTCGCCATCGTTTTCGTTGACAAGCAATGCAAAACCGATAGGTTTGTCAGGTTGGAATGAATATCCTTCCTGATGAAGTGCTGCAAAAGGCAGCGTAATTTGATAATGAGTAATATGAGTCGTCTCGTCCCGGGTAATGTTTGCTGATGCGGATTCCAGTAATCCTGGTGAAACCCCTTCCGGAGCTCGCCATCTCCATTTCGTGATGACACCTTCCTGATTCAGTGCAAAACCAAGCTCATTCACCTGTTTGCTGGCCGCACCATCCTCTTTACCAAGGTCAATACCGAGCTGTAAACTGTCTCCTTGCCATATATCGCCATTGGTATTGGATTGATGGTGAATATCGTCTTTGACGTCCACCTTGAGAACCAAATTTTCCGCATCCCAACTTGCTTTAGCTTGAATGCTGAGGTCATTCGGACCTCTCCAGCTTCCACCGACACTGTTGTAATGCTCCGGACTGGAAACCTCAATGAATGGCAGCGTTCCAACAGCATCTTTTTGTGCCGCAAAGGATTGTGACAGTTTGACTGAAGTCTCATAACGGAATCCGTTTTCAAGCGTTACTCTGAATTTGAGCAAGTCACTTGATATATAGGGAAGCGCCACATCCTTGCTTTTCCCAATGCCCAGCCCCTCAAATCGTACTGGCTTAAACATCGCCTGATACACACTCGGTTCAATCAGTTCGATCTGCCCTTTAAGCAAAGCCTCACCTGCAACATTAGTCAAAGTCAGCGTGCTTCCGGGATCACCTGGTCTGGATGGATCATACCCAAGCTGGTTCAGTTTGAGTGCCAAAGGAAACAGATTGGTACCCGTCACTTTTCCAGGAGGGGCTTCATTCTCAATCTGAAAACCGCCATTAAACAGGTTGTTGGATATCACCATCTTCTCTACGTTTGGACCTGCAACCACATGATTCGTACGTGGCTGTTGAAAATAGGAATTGTAGAGGGTAATATCACCACCGATTGCATTAATGCCGATTTCACCAACGTTTGTGAAGTTTCCCTGCTGTATGCGGATATCTCCTCCGTGAATATCAAAAGATCTTGTTGTGTCTCCCCACATGGACGTATTGAAGAACACCGCTTTGGAACCAAAGTCTGGCCCAACCTCCACGTATACCTTGTCTGTTGTACTCATGGAAACAAGCTCTGTATTGATAAACGAAAGACCAGCTGTTCCCGCATGTTGTAATACGGCTCCCTTTTTACTGCCATCCGTGCCATGACCAATAACGACAGCTTCGGGCCCTCTTCCATTCTGTTCTTCAAAATGAATACCGTACTTTGATCCGTATACAAATGTATTGAAAATAACCTGATTGGTAACATCCCCAATACGGAAGGCGTCCAGATTCTCTTTTTGATAATTCCAAATTTGATTAAATTCTTCATCATTCGATGGATGATTCGGATAATTGTTCCGACCATAATAATGCGGATTGAACTGCACATTCCGCATGTATCCTCCGTCTGACCCGCCACCAAGATATATGCCTTCCTTGAGCGGTGATCCCGCTACATAATCGATATAATGACCACTTGTATCATAGGTGCCGAAGTCGACAGCCTGATAGGGATTAACTAAGGTTGTATCGATCAGGTATACGTTTTTCCCTTGACCTTGCACAGTCCAGGCATAAGGCTTCACCGGATTGGCATCAGACCATGTTTGTTGATCGTAATAGATGGATAATCCGCGTAATCCAGCTGCTTGCTTCAGCTGAATGAAGGCATCGGCATCCGGGTCGTTTTCTCCATAGTTCGTAAAAATAACGGTTCCATTCCCGATCGTATGATGAGGTACATCATAATTGCCCCGCAGTTCTACGGCAGTCGGGACCACCAAAGCCTGTTCGACGCGGTATATGCCAGCCGGCATATAGACCGTTCCTCCACCTGCTGCTTCGGCATCATTCAATGCCTGTTGAATGGCTTGCGATGAATCCGTATTCCCTGTGTTATCAGCCAAATAGGGCTGGCTCACTACGTTAAACAATTCGCGAGTACCCGGCTTGGGCTGCACAGCAATATCTACTGAAGGAACATTAGGGATCGTTTCCAACACCAAATTTTCTTCCTGATGGATGTTCAGTTCCGCCGAGGTACTTTCATCGTTCACTGCAAGGTTGCCTTCGTGTCCGGAATGTATGGCATTGATTGTTGCCACATCTCCCTGAAGAAGCAGGTGCCGATCCGGCTTCGCGAAGGTAGAACTACCCAGTATAAGCGAACCACTTTTGGCAACTATGGCGTAATCTCCGCTTCCTTCACCCCAATTCTCGAAAGAACTGCTCTCAAAGGACAACGTTCCACGCCCTTTATTCACCACCACATGTTTGGGCTCCCCGCCCACCGTTACGCTGTTAAACTGGGCAATGGAGTGAAAGCCTTCCGTTGCATAAATGGCAACAGGATTCGGACCAGCACTCGCTTCGAATTGGCTATCTGTCACCAGCAATCCATAATCATTGACGCCTTCAATCTTCAGCGCTACGTTGCAGTCGTCGATCTGAATTTTATACAGCTGCGCATTGGCTGTTTCAAGGCTTCCTGTTCTTGTCGTGATTCGTATCCCTGTCTTATAACCCGAGATATGAATATTCGACATATACTCCCAATCCGAGCGCCCCATTACGATACCTTCTGATTGCTGTATCATATATTCACGCAATTGAGATTGCTCAGGTGCTCCTGGTAAACCAGAGTTCGCCCATACATTCGGGGAAAGGTGAAGCTCTTCCAGTCTCCCAATGTCTGTTGTGAAATCCAGAAAGATACCGGTTTTCAGTGTGGTGCCGTATACATCCTTCACATAATGAAGTTCGTTCCATTCCGGGCCAATCTTAATCCCCTGGTACGCATTGACGAGTGTTACATTTTTCACCGTGGCACTGTCACCTGGAAGCTGTTCCATCGTCCATGGATAGGCCACCGGGTTATTCATATTCTGTTCGGGATACCAGATCGACACATGTGTTACCCCACTAGAAGGTTCCATCTTTATGAAGCTGTTCCCGTTAGCTTGACCTTTGCCGCCGTATACAGCAAGGATCGTACCTTTGACTAACCCGCCATGCTCGTCGGGATTCCCCCAATCGCCGCGAAGCGTAACGCCTGTTGGAATAACCAGCTCTCCGGTTAATTTATAGGTTCCAGATGGTACGAACACAACTCCCCCACCTTGATTTCCGGCTACTGCCAGCGATTCTTTGAATGCTTGAGTATCGTCTGAGACCCCGTCCCCTATTGCTCCATAATCGGTTACGCTTCGATCTGCAATGACGATATCTGATGTAGGGAATTCCGTATCATAGACCTTGGTCTGAATACCCGACTGCTGCTGAGGTTGCTTATGGACGGTTACTTTCGCCAGATGAAGTTCCGGATTGTTGGCTGGTGCCCCTGCGCCGCTAACCCCGATTCGGAAATCCGCATCATGAGTGCGGTTACCGAAATTGGCATCGCTGAGCTTGAAGGTATGTGTCTTCCAGGTTCCCGTATTTTCATACCGGAACAAAGGAGCATCCTTGAAATTGGATTGCTTCGAATCGTATTGCAGAGACAACGCTCCACTATCGCTATCGTAATATTCAACAGTGACGAACACGTCCTGATCGGTATTTTCAAACAAATATTCATCCGCAACATTAAAGTAAAAATACAGGATGTTATCGGCCGGATTTGTTGGATTCACCGTCTGATTGGTTTTCCAATAATCCTTGCCGTCAAACGTCCCCACTTGAAGACCTGCTGGAGGTCCATCGCCGGGACGAGCCGTTATGCCCTGCTGCACAGGAGTTTCCCCCAACGTAATACTTACCGAGTCAGGTGACACATCATTTAGATGGACGTCTCCCTGTTCAGTAACATCTTCCCCCTCTGCTGCCGCGTGTGTGGTTGCTGGTGTGATGTATAGCCCTGAACATAACATGACAATAGTCAACAGCACTGAAATGGTACACCTGGCACCTAACCATAATCGTTTGTTCACAATCGTACCTCCCATTAACTTGATCATGTAATCAAGCTGCACGAAAACAGGGTTGTCGTATGTGGAACATGATGCATCCGTTTTCAATCCGCAGCAGTGGAGAGAACTCCAAGACTGAATTGTTTATTTTAAACGTGTTGTGGGTTGAATGCCGATCGTCTGAATTTTTGCTGGTCCCACAGTCAAAGCATAACTTCCCTCATCCGCTACCTTCATGGCTTCACCTTGATCTTCAACAATTGTACTTTCGTACACTTCCTTAGCCTCAAACGAAGGCGTTACCTTCAGTGAAGTCGTCTCCGATGATACATTGAACACCCTGAACAGCATGTCATCATTTGCCTCGCCCCGTTTAAGCGCACTAAAAGCGAGATGATCACCTTCCCATTGCAAAAACTCGTGGGTAACGGGTAACGTACCACCATGTACCCCTGTCTGTTGAACGGTCCAGGGAACCGGGAACTGGTACGCCTGCTCATAAGCCTCGGACTCAATAACATCCAGATCATGTGAGATGAGCTCCATTTCCATAATGTGCTGTCCGAGACATTGGGCCTCCGGCGTTGCAAATACTCCCCAATCCCCAAGCTCGCGTACCCCACGCAGCAGTGTCACAGCAATGGTATTTTGATTAGCCAATACTTCGTACTCATTAAGACCTTTATTCGCAATCGTCAGCCCTTCACGACCATTACTGATACTGACAAATGCATTTTGATGCTGCGCATTGCTGGGATTTCTCCATTCCGCTTCCGGCTGTATCGGGCGTTGGGCCAGTTCGTAAATAGAGTCAACGGTAACATGACTTGCTTCGAGTCCCGTTTGGAACAACATGCGAATTCGATGATCCTGAACCGTGTTATCGATATAGCTTTTAATGCCAACCGAACGTCCCGTTTTTTCAAGGCTTAGCTCTGTACGAATGCTCACTTCTCTAGTTTCGTCTAACCGGCGGGATTTCCGGTAACGAAATGGAACCATGGAGCGGATCTCTTCATCCAGCAGTTCATCAGCGCCTACCGGGAGCTTCCAGTTATGCACGATCTCATAAACGGCTTTCAGGGGTGTATGATGTACCAGCTTAATCTGGGCAGGAAGTCCCTGCGTAGTTAACGGAGCTTCCTGATCCGGTTGTCTGTACATATACTCATTTCCGATATCCCCCGTATCCTCATAAATACCAAGCCCTGTATAATTACGACCGTTCACTTTATCCAACATGGTAAACGATCCATCCCCCGCAATCTCGATCCGCACATAATCGTTCTCCATCACTTGCTCTTCTGTAACAAGTTCAGTGGTAGTCAGTTCGCTAAGCGCATTCTCTCCAGAAAAACTCTTAGGCACAAGAGCAAAACTATGATATCCAAAACCAGGGATGTTCTGGACATGAAGCTCTACATCCACTTGATATGCCCAGTAAGGTTGACGGAATCGATTATCCGGCAAATCATATCCAAATGTCGGTCCAACGGGTGTGATCACGGCTTCCACTTGCATGCCTTCCGCGTTCAATACAACCCAATCGTTCGGGTCAAAGGCTTCATATTCGCGCTTAAATTCCTGATACTTTTCATGCGGAGGCTGGTGGTCAAAGTAACGTCGCTCAACGTCCATCCTAGTTACAATCACATTGGATCGACGATGTCCCGAAGTGTTAAACACTACAAAAGGCAACGCAGAATCTGCGTCAAAGCCAGATGTATCCACGGATTCAGCTATTATACGAGCACTCTGAACCGATATGGTTTCAGCCACTTCTTGCGATTTGGCAAATCGGGTCATCATTTCCCTATGGACCTCGTCAACACTGCACCCGCAGATGCTGTCATGAGGATGATTCTTCAGCAATGTCTTCCAGGCATATAACAGCTCATGCCGTGGATAAAGGCCTGTAGACAGAGAGGCCATGACTGCCAATGGCTCAGCCACTTTCTCCAGTAACGTCTGGCTTTTTACATTTTGCTGTTTGATATACACCCTTGCTGAAGCAGTATTTACAAGTGTGATCCAGCCGTCGGTCCATTGGCTTCGAAGTTCACCACGAATGACGTCCAATGATTGGAGTTTCGCTTTTTGCAAAGCCTGAATGTACTCGGGAAAGCTGGAATGACGAAACGTCACGTCTGGCATAATCTCGGTGGCTGTTTTTAACGCTTGTGTCAGATCCTTCTGGAGCGGCTGATGATCGCATCCGTTCATGAACAGGAGTTCCGGACTTGAAGCAAACTCTTCTGCTGCAGCCAGTTTTTCGGCCCAGTAAACTTTCGCCTTCTCTGGTTCCACCGGAATTTCCATGCCATTGTTGTACCAATTGGCGAACAGGATCGCCAGTACACGAGTACCATCGGGTGATTCCCAATACATCTCCGAGTATTTGGAGGTATGTTCATTGCCAGACTGAATTTCGTTATTGAATCCAACTGGCTTCACTCCACGTCCATATACAGCTACCTCAATGCCTGCTTGGCTAATGAGTTGTGGTGCCTGACCCATATTGCCGAAGGAATCCGGGAAATATCCGATTTTCGCATATCCTCCCATTTGTTCTGAGGCTTGAATACCAATTAACAGATTGCGTGCATTGGCTTCACTGCTGACGAGGAATTCATCTTGAAGGATGTACCATGGACCGACAATCAGCTTGCCCTCTTCAATTAACTTGCGAACCTGATTCGACCTGTGCGGCATGATTTCCAGGTAATCCTCCAGCACAATAAACTGCCCATCCAGATGGAAATTCGTAAATTCCGGGTCATTTTCAAACGTCTCTATTAAATCCTCCATGAGCTGAACGAGCAACATTCGGTGCTTCTCGAAGGATAGATACCACTCCCTGTCCCAGTGAGAATGTGCGACAATATGTGCGGTTTTTGTAGTCATTCATTTCATTCCAATCTTGTATGATTTAGTTGTTGTGTATTTACATTTTCACTGAACCTACCGTCATGCCCTTGACATACATCTTCTGCATGAACGGGAAGGCAAGCAGGATTGGAATGACCGTAATCAAAGCCCCTGCCATGAGTTCATTCCATTTCTTAAATGAAGATGAATCCAAATACATGAGTCCCATTGGTAACGTAAACATATCCCGGCTATCCACGATGATCATCGGCCACAAAATATTGTTCCAGCTTCCGATAAAGTTCAGAATCGCAATGGTTCCGATAGCTGGCAACGCTAATGGCAGATAGATTCTGTAGTAGATTTTGAAATTGTTGCATCCATCCAGGACGGCGCTCTCGTATAACTCATGTGAGATTGTGCGGAAGTAACTGGTGAAGAGGAAAATGGCGAAGGGTGCAGCACCATTAATCATGGGCAGAATCATGCCAATATACGTGTTTTGCAGCCCCAGATTGGTCATATTGATATATAGCGGAATCAATGTGGTTACACCTGGAACGAGCAGCAAGGCAATAAACGTGTAATAGATGAATTTTTTGCCCCGATAAACAAATTTGGCAAACGAATAGGCCATCATGGTATAGATGAGAATAACGCCTATAATCACGACTGCACTTACGATCACGCTGTTGATGAAAAACTGATAGAAGTTCAATTTGTTCCATACGTCACCAAATGTGGACCACAATGGTGCAGCTTGTGGAAACGGACTCTGTGGATTGGCTAGTGCATCCTGTGATGTCTTCAGCGAAGTGCCGATCATCCAGACAAAAGGATACAGGCAGGTCAATCCGTACAAGATTAGAATGATATGCTTAATATATTTGACCATGTGCTCCTCCTTTTAGATGTCTGCCTTGAATGAGCGAATACTGAATATGGCAATGGCACCTGTAATCAGAAATGATACCCATCCGATAGCGCTGGCCAGACCATAATCATTGTTTAGAAAAGCTGTACGGTACACGAGCGTACCAATAACCTCCGAACTGCCAGCTGGTCCGCCGCCTGTCATGATGAACACATTCTCAAAGGCCTGAAAGGCTCCGTTCACCATCTGAATGACGGCAATAAGCGTGATTGGCTTCAGTAACGGCCAGGTAATTTTCAATATCATGGTTGTTTTCTTGGCACCATCCACACTTGCTGCTTCATACAGTGTCGGATCAATGGAAGTCAGACCAGCGTAGTACAGAATCAGTGTTCCAGGCAGACCGCCCCAGATTGATGTCAAAATAATACCGAGTAAAGAAGTAGACGAACTCCCTAACATTCCACCAGGTACAGCAAGGAAATCCAAGCCCATCCATAGGAAGAGTGAGTTGAATGCTCCACTAGGTTCAAACAAGCCTTTCCATACATAAAAGATAGCTACGCCAGATGCGATCATCGGCAGAAAATAAATCGTCCGGTACCACGTTGCTGCCTTCGTATTTTGCAGCACAAAAGCCAGCACAAGTGCGATTGGAACGACGACCACAACCTGTGAAACGGCAATAATCAGATTGTGCAGAACGGCATTATAGAAATTCCGGGTTACAATCGGATCATCACCGAGCAGGAACTGACGAAAATTCGCCAGACCTTCAAACCTTGCGGTGGAAAAATCAATCCCGGACCAGTTATAAAAGCTGAGCATGATCGAGAATCCGACCGAATACACGCCGATGGCTAGAAACAAAAGCACGCCAGGCAGTAAAAAGAGATACGGCATCCACTTATTTCGACTTTTTATCATGATCAATCACCTTTTGCTCTCAATTTGGCAATCGACAGCCCCTTACGGGGCTTGCCGATTGCTTTGGTGTTCTAGTTCCCGCTCGCTTTCAGACTTTCCATGGTATCGTCGAATTTCTTGGCGACTTGTTCAGCAGTCATCTTTTTCTCGATCATGGATTGCATGGACTGGGCATACACTTCCCACTCTTTGTGCTTGCCACGGTACGTATTGATCGCTGGTGAAGCTTGACTGTATGGACCAGGCTCAGCAGCGAATGCATCTGAAATTGATTTCAAGTTCGGATCCAAATCATTTGCACGATCGCCCAGATTCAGCGCAGGTACTGTATACGCCGCATTAGCAAAAGCAACAGCAGCATCCGGATCCCCTGTCAGGAATTTAATGAAATCGAGCGCTTCAGCCTTGTTCTGCGAATCTTTATTTACTGACAACATCGTTAACGTGAATGGATCAGTCGTCCAGCTGTTAATTTTAGATCCTTCAAGCGGAGGTACCGGGAAGGTGAATATATCGTCAGGACTCATTCCCATAGCCAGTAACGTAGACATCGTGAAGGAACCACCGAGATCGAAAGCGGCTTTGCCAGCAGCAAACGCCTGGTCTGCTCCATCAATATCCGTTGACAAAATTCCCGGCATAAGCAGATCTTTGTTTGCCAGTGTCTCCATCGCTTTCACTACCGGCAGATTTGAAGGGTCGCTTAGTTTAGACTTTCTTTCGAGCAGATCAATATAACCTTGAGGTTCGTTCAGCATGATGGACAGTGCCGAACCGGCCCAGTTCTCCCACAGATCAGGCAGCTTTGCACCAAACACAAGCCCAGGAGTACCTGTTTTCTCTTTGACAGTCTCCATCATGGTGACAAACTCTTCCCACGTTTTGGGCGCTTCGGCTGTCAGCCCTGCTTCTTCGATCAGCTTCTTGTTACCATAGAAGGTAAAGAATCCTCCGATATCAAGCGGCAGTCCGTAGAACTGGCCAGTCTTCAGTGACTTTTGAATTGTGGTGGCGTTCTTGTCTTCTTTCCAGGAATCAACCTGGCTCTGTGTGACAATGATCGGGTCCATTGCAGCACTGTAGTAGCTGTTCAACAGATCATCGTCGACTTCACCTGACAGTTCGAGCACTGAGTTCTCGATGGAATCGCCTGCCGTTGCCCACCAGTTCACAATATCCGGCAAATTTTTGGAGTTGGCTGCCGCCTGGAATTTTTGGCGATACGTATCATCTGGTGTAAAGGTCTCGAGTTTGACTTTGATTCCTGTTTTCTCTTCATACAATTTCGCAGCTGCTTCAATCCCTGGCGTGTAAGCAACCTTCCACGTCCACATCGTCAGCTCTTTACTCGCTTTGGGTTCCGTCCCCCCGGACTGCGCATCACCGCAAGCGCTTACAATGAGTGAGAAAACAGTTATCAAAGTAACGATCATGCCTGCTCTTTTTTTCATCCTTTAACCACCCTTATCTTTAATTTTTGATCGTTCCTAGCTTAATGAATAATCCACGGCAACCAATTGGTGTTAAGAACCGCTGCACCCCCTTTTTCGAATTAAGGAACACTTGAGAAAAAATTTGTGGCATAGATAAGATTGTCAAGGCTCATTGGAAACGCTTTATCCAACAAACTTTAAAAACAATATAAACAACATACTTTTACTTGTAAATGTTTATTTTTAGATACAACTTAACAGAATGTATTCCTAATAAATTGTTTATTCATAAGGTTTTTTTATTATATTTGTTCGTATTTTCAATCTTCTTGTCTTACTCACTTGTTATTGATTTTTAGCACTTGTATATGTTGTATTAATATAATATATTTAGAACGAACTAATAGTGAAATGGAGATAAAATGCGATGGTGAGAACCTTCAAGCCAATGTACAAGAAAATCGAGACTTATATCATTGACCAGATTCGAAGCGGAAATTGGAAACCGGGCAGCCGAATTCCTTCCGAAAATGAACTGGCTGAACAATTCAGTGTGAGCCGTATCACGGTGAAAAATGCCCTTACTGCTCTAGTTGATAAAGGAGTGGTCTACCGACTTCAAGGCAAAGGCACCTTTGTTAACGATCACAGTCCAGAGGAAATTCATAACATCACTTCAGCGGTAAAAGAGCAGCTCACAGTACCAACAATTGGGTTCCTTCTCCCCCGTCTTGACAATAGGTTCACCGCCAATCTGCTGAGCGGAATTGAGGACACCCTTTCAGAGAATGGCTATCAATTGTTATTTGCCAAGACGAATGATTCACAAGAGACAGAGATTCTCAAAATTCAGGAAATGAAACAGGCAGGCGTCAGAGGACTAATTATCTATCCCGTTGAGGGTGAGCACTATAACAATGAGATTCTTGCGCTTACGCTAAATCGCTTTCCCCTTGTCCTTCTGGACCGCAATCTAAAAGGGGTGGAGACCAACTCCATCAGCTCGGACAACCATGAGGCAGCTATTCAGGCGGTTAAGCATCTTCATGAGCTTGGGCACAATCGAATTGGCTTTATTTCCACTCTTGCTGAGGGGACATCAAGTATTGAGGACAGATTGCATGGGTATGAGAAAGCCTTGGAGGACCGTCATATTCTGATTGATCGCAGTATACAGATGACACGTCTGGCCATGAGTGCTAGCGATGAAGAGGTTATCATGATGATTCAGAAGTTTTTACAGGCCAATCCGCAGATGACGGCCCTTCTATCCTCCAATTTCAGCCCTCATGTTATTCAAGCGGCGATGCAGATGGGAATCTCTGTACCAGAAGATTTATCTGTCGTGTTCTTCGATGATGTCGAATTTCCGGAGTTCTGTATCATTCCGCCCACGGCTGTTGTACAGCAGGAACTTGAACTCGGACGAGAAGCGGGCAGAGTCATCCTGAAACAAGTGGAGAATCCAAACAGTGAGTACCTTCAAGTTAAATTACCTACGATGCTTATTCCCAGACAATCAACAGCAAAGGCGAAATCATAGCTACCGTTACTTGGTGTTCAACAGGATGAATTTTCTGAAAACGTTTATAGTGGCATTAGATAAAGCCATTTCAATGCCTCAAATTGTTTTCCACATAAATCGAAGGACCCTTCCATTTCAGAAGGGTCCTTCGATTTATGTGAACCATGACTATTGTAAATTTGCGGAAGTAACATTCTTCCAATGATTATTCGTTCCTATTTCAGCATGCTTTCCAACAAAGGCCATGCTTGCCTCCGAATCATTCATTAATTGATATCTCATCCAAGCTGTCAAATAACCTCTATGCTGCCCGCCATCCTGCTCTATCGCTGTATGTGCAGCGCCCTTAGCCATGGCCATCAAGACCGGAAGATCCGGACTGGTATTGTTCAAGGCCAATTTGTTGGAGTCTGCCGGGGAGATGATGAAATCTCGGGTTCCTCCTATAACAAAAAATGGAACCTTCAGCGCTGATGTATCATACACGTCCTCTGGATCACAATATTTCAGCTCAGGCAGAGCAATCGATACAACCGTTTTGATGAGATCCCCGTTCTCAAAATTCGTGTGAGCGTTAATCACACCCGTTGATCCCTGCGAATGCCCTGCCGCACCGACCTGATCTTTTTGAATCCTGTGATAGAACGGGCTGACCGTCGCTTCATTTTCACTGAGCATATATTGGATCGCAGCCATAATTTCTTTTCCTGTACCCGTGGTTTGACTGTATGTATCAATGACAATAAATCCCCAACTGGCCAGGTGTCTTAACAACTGATCATAATTGTCAGGTAATGCCCCGGTTCCGTTGCCCCAAGCGATGAGGGGATGCAAGACATCCGTTGATTGCGGAGAATAAATCCTGTACAGCTTCTCGCCTTGCTCGTCCTTGATCTCCAGCGTATCTACCTCGTACGTGCCGGGTAGAGCATATTTTTCTTCAACACTTCCGGCTTCAAAAGTAGCCGATACCGAATTTACCAGGAAGAAGGATAATACGCAAAATGCAGCGATAAAAATACCGATAACAACTGTTATCCATAGAAACCACTTGCTCCGAATTACTCTTTTCACTTGTGGCATACAATCTCCTCTCACATTAAAGCGGTATTCGTACGTAAAACATACCACAGGTATAACGCTTTTTGTTTAGAGATATTTTTGTTACATCAACCTTTTTGCATTTCATAATAAAACACCCACGAAAAACTGAACATGTCTTCATGAAAAGCCTTCGAAATGATGTTTCTTAGTCAATGGTCAATACTCCAAATGTATGACTTGCAAAATTAGGAAAACATGCTAATATAAATTCAAACACTGTTTAAAACATTGTTTAAATAACTTTATTGGAGGTTTTACATATGGAACCAGACAAGAAAAGTGAAACAAAAGAAAAGATTATGCAAGCCACACTGGAGTTCACCAAACAAAGTGGATTTGAAGGCATCACCATTCGAAAAATTGCCGAAGCCTCTGGCACAAATGTATCCCTGGTTAATTATTACTTCGGCTCCAAAGAAAATTTGATCAGTGAATCTATTAAAATGATTCTAAGTAGCTTTCAGCATACCTTTGTTATACTCGATGAATTATCCATTCCCGCCCGAGATCGATTAAAGCAATTCTTAATGGATTATTTACAAGTCATCCGTGAATATCCCGAATTGTTATCCAGAATTATTCTTATGGGTTCAGCAGATTTCTCATCTCAACAGGAATACGGTTCATTCTTAAATTTATTGGGGTTCCCCAAAGTTCAAAATACGTTAAAAGAGATAACCGGAGAGCAACAACCGGAACGACTGACCACAATGATGACGCAAGTTTTCGGGGCGCTTTTTCTCCCGGCACTTATGAGTCCTATTCTGGAAAAAGGAGCTTCTGTGAAGATTGCTCCGATAGAAGCACAAATTGACTTGCTCTTTGAAAGATACTTTCATTAAACAACATTGATGGAGGCGATTCAGTTGAACATGTTAAGAAAACATTGGCAAGACTTGGGATCGATCATTGCATTCCTTGTATGTATTTATCTCATCTTGGATTGGGGAACACTTCCGCGCATTAACAGCATTTTATGGTTAAGCTTTATTGCCATACTCCTGCATCAATTTGAAGAATATCGATGGCCGGGTTACTTTGCAGGTTTGTTTAATAAAGTTTTGTTCCAAAGTAAAACACCTGAGAGATATCCGTTAAATCAGCAGTCAGCGATGATTATTAATCTGATTATCGCCTATGTGTTTTATTTACCGCCTGTATTCTTCCCTTCCGTTGTATGGCTGGGTCTGGCACCTATATTAATGGGATTTTTCCAGATTATCTGGCATGGCATCTTCGCTAATATAAAAGCAAAAAGCATATATAATCCCGGATTATTTTCAGCGATATTTCTGCATTTGCCAATTGGAATCTGGTACATTAAAAGTGCCTATGAACAGAATATGTTAACACCAACAGACTGGCTTTGGAGCACGATTTACTTTGTCGTAGCTGTCTATGTTTTAATTGTTAAAGGCAATATGTGGCTAAGAAACAAAAACTCCGTTCATCCTTTTTCACAAAAACAATTAGGATCTTATACTAAAAATAAACCTTTGACTTCAATATAAAATAAACGCATCGCGTCTATGGATTCGATGCGTTTTACGTTTCTCTTTTGAAATGATTATATTTCAAACTTGAACTTTTCTGAAACTTCCTGAAGACGTGATGCCATGCGAGCAAGATAAAAAGCAGTAGAGCTGATTCCAAGACATTCATTTAAGTAACTTCCTGTACTTCTATCCCATTGAAAAGAAATGGAGCATTCATTAAATATTCTCTGATACACGCTTGTGCGTACGGCTGCTCATCAATTAATCGTGATGCTTCTCTAGGATCGGAAGAGTGGTGGCTGTAATTCTCAATTATGCACATGATAAAGAAACTTTCCAGAACCTCAACATAATCTGTTGGCAGTGTCCTTACACTTTCATAACCTCTGATGAACTCCAAACGTTGTGCGGGAAAAAGCCCTAATATTGTGTTTGCTATATCGTAAAGATAATATCCGTAGCCACATCGTCCAAAATCAATTGGATTAGGTTGTTCATCGTTGAATACGATGTTACCAATATGTAAATCTCCGTGGATGATTCCGTAATGCTGTGGATTCTGATCCAAGTCTGCAAGTTGGGATAATATTTTATGGGATGCTCTCTGATACGTCTTCCATGCCTGATCGGATAAAAACCTTGTATAATAACGTCTCAGTTTGGTCATATCCACTTTAAAACTCTCTTCTCCCCATATGGGACGAGAAAAATCAACAGATGGTACAAAACGGGTAATTGCTTCATGGAGTTTTGCGGCCATAGAGCCCATACGGTATGCACAACGTTCATTAACCTCATTTCCATCCATATGCTCTCCGTCCACCCAATTCATCATCGTGACATAAAAGTACATCCCCTCTTCTTCTGCCTCTATGAACAAAACATACGAGCCATCGCGACTCGCCACACCCTGAGGTACGTGGAGATCATCAGATGTGCCCAATGATTGAAGCAAAGTAAGTTCTGAACGGATAGCCTCTTTACTTAGCCGATTGGAATGAATGCGAAGCAAATAGCTTTTCGATGGAGCTGTATCGACTTTGTACGTGATGGTGTCTGACAACTGAATGAAATGTATACAATCCCATGCTAATTCATACTGATCTAATGCCCTTAGACAAACGCTTCTTGCCTGAACGAGCAAACATTCAAGTTCTTCATGTGTCCCATTTTGAAAAAAAGTCATCATTATCCTCCTCATCATCATCCGCAAGTGAATCCAGATGTACAACGAATTATACAGAACAGACCATTGGGGGCGTATATAACAAACGATTATAAAACATCTTCTACATAACGAAGGGCATTTCCAACACAAAAAAAGCCGCCATTTCAGGCGACTTTCCTCGTGAACAGAAAAAAAGATCTTAAGAGGTTGGTAAATCCGTTTGAGTCAACTGGGCTGAAACTTCCCATAGACGACGGGCTTGCTCAGGGTCGATGGCATAGTCCTTGACTCCAAAGAAGGCTCCGTCCGCAGGAGCTGGCTCACTGATGTCACAATCCTCGCAGTACACGCCACCTTTTCCCTCAAGTTGAGGAGAAGTCGCTGCCCATACTTGCGTTGCTGCCCCTTGCTCAGGTGTTTTAAAGTTTGGATTGGCAACTTGACCAGACTCATCAATCCAGCCCAATGCAATCATTTCTTCCTTCGGCATATGTCGTTGCAACGGCGTCAGAATTCCACCCGGATGTACAGAGAACGCACGCACTCCCTGATCTGCACCGCGTCTATCCAGTTCGACGCTAAACAGAATGGTTGCTGTTTTGGACTGCCCATAAGCAGGGAACTTTTCATAGCCATTTTCAAATTGCATATCGTCCCAGCGAATTGGTGAGAAATGATGCCCTGTTGAGGCAACGGATACAACCCGTGCTCCTCCATGGCTGACGAGTGCCGGCCATAATAAGTTCGTCAGGGTGAAGTGTCCAAGATGGTTCGTAGCAAATTGAGCTTCCCAACCCGGGCCTACGCGAGTCTCTGGACAAGCCATAATTCCCGCATTCAGGATCAACATGTCGATACTCCGGTGGCTTGCCAGAAAACGCTCGGCAAAAGCACGGACGCTAGTGAGATCTGCGAGGTCCAGTTCATCAATCTCTACATTAGCGAGCCCTGCAAGAGCCTCTTTGGCGATAGCTGGCCGACGTGCGGTCACAACAACCTTGGCTCCAGCACGAACGAGTGCACGTGTAGTTTCCAGTCCCAATCCGGAATATCCACCCGTGACGATGGCAAGTTTTCCGGATAAATCCGTGTTATTCAATACTTCCTCAGCTGTCGTCCGATGGTTGAATCCGGAACCGATTTTATGTTGTGAGGTTTTTGGCTTATTATCCTGGTTCATCAAAATAATCTCCTTCCAGATGTGTCTTCTTCAAGTTTACAGCTTAGAGTGCCCTCTAAGTCAAATATAACGAATTCACCTACATCAATGCTCCAAACCTTTGCTAATACAAAAAAGCCCGGTTCATCACCGAGCCTATAAACAAAAGTATAAGGTTGTATTTCTATTATATTTCTATATACTTCACCCATTGCTCATACAGTTCAGTCTCACTGCATTGAAAGATCCCTTTGAAATCTAGAGGATTGCGAATCAGTTTGTTTAATGCCTCTATCCCGTATCGCTCAACCACAAATTCCACCATCATATAAGAGAACTGAAAACCTTTCATCGTTTCAAAATCCCACGTATCGTTATTTAATTCATCAAAAGTTGGAATCGACTGGTTGCGAATGGTATCTTTCGTTGAACCTTTAATGAAATCTTGGGACATCTGTTTAGCTTCATATCCACCAATACCCTGTCTTATCCATTTGGGAGCTACAGGATTAATGTCGCTGATTAGCCACATGGCGAACAAGTGGACTGTGCCTTTCAGAATGGATTGATACGTATGCTCCGGTCCCGGATTCAATGGAGAAACAATCTTCAGAGTACGCCCTTCATATGTGCCCATAAACCAATTGGGGGCATCTGTTTCGCCGACGGCTTGATGGAATGTTGGTAGATCAGGATAAATTTCAATAACTACCTTTTGTGATGGATGATGTTTATATTTGGTCGACACTCGTTCAACACTATTGTTGAGTTCATCGAACAAATCTTGATGCACTTTCGTCGTACGATCATTCGTATCATGGTTTTCACCTTTATTTACAATGGAAATCAGTTCATGAATAGACATGATGGCAATATCCCCCCACTCTTTCAGTTCTTTTCTTAATTTCTCCAAAGCCCGGTAAAGTCTGTTCTTTACCGCGCTTTCCCGTCGTCCAACAATCTTGGATATTTCAGGTAAGGTGCAGTCAACGAAAAAGCGTAATGCAATAATCTCCTGATCAATCTCATCCAGCTTTACTAATGCAGAGCCAATATCAATTCGAATATCAACATGTTTCGTAAATTCAAGAGAGATCGATTGCGATTCATAATCTGTAAAATCATAAGGAGATTCTTTTTGTCGTGATAACCTGCGATATTCGTTCTTCACCGTGTTCTGAGCAATCTTAAAGATCCAGGTGAATAAATTTGAGCTTCCTTTAAAGCTGTGAATATTTTCGACTGCTTTCAAAAATACCTGTTGGGTCAAATCGTCTGCAACCAACGGGTTCAATTTCAGTGAGAAGTATTTGCTGATTCGTTGACGGTATTGCTCATACGTGTTCTCAAAGATGGTGATGCTTTCCTGTTCATCCGGATAAACAGGTTTTGTGTCATGAGCTCCTGACATGGTGGGGAACCTCCTCTTGATTTACATATAATTAGACACCGGAGGAAGCAAAAAAGCCACGCATGAGAAAAATAATTTTGACTCCCTCACCTCTTTGATATGAATTCTGCTAACTTTTGAAGTAGAAAATAAACAAAGGCAGCCGATCGTACTGATCGGCTACCTTTGTTCTTTAATGAAACATAAATTTTAATCCTTGCTTATTTCAGCTCGATGAAGCTTTTAATTGAGTCTGCATGAAGACCAGTTCCTCAGCTAATTTTTCTAGCCGACTTAAGGCTTCAGTATCTTTAATGTTATTCTCAGCATCAAAATGATCACTATTCAGATATACATAGCTTGGGGCGACATAGGAGCGGAAAAAGCCGGCAATCGGTTTTAATTGATTTTCCACTACCAAATAATGCTGATAGGTGCCCCCGGTTGCTATAAAACCCATCACTTTATTGTAAATGCTCTGCACGGGCAGAAGGTCGAATACATTCTTCAGTACGCCTGTCAGAGAGGATTGATATATTGGTGTGCCGATAACGTAAAAGTCAGCATCAATCAATTTTTGGACCACCAACTGGGTGTCTTCATTGTATTCCTCCAACTTGCGACCATCGCAAAATTCGATCCCTTTATAATCTCTTAAATCTATGAGTTCCACTTCAATTTCTGGATGATTATTTTTTACGAATTGGAGTACAGCATCCACACCCACTGGTGTCTTTGATCCAATCAGTGACCCGGATAATCCGATTAATTTCACAACATTAACCTCCTATGATTTCTTCTTCATCATCAAACTATTCCATGGTTTCCAACGCACATTCCTTCATCACATGAAGCATGCTGCCTAGGGTGATTTTTTCTAACTGCTGCATTAACTGTTGTTCACTTTCTATGAAAATGTTTGCGAGCTGAATATCTACCTCTGCAGTTAAATTCCCTTTTTTCATAATGGATGGTTTGGGAATCTGAAGCGGTTTGGAAGACACCAGGGTGTACACATCTTTCAAGGTTATCTCATACGGGTCTTTAGACAAAACATAACCACCGTCAATACCTTCTTTTGACTTAACGTATCCCACTTTTTTGATCGAGCTAAGGACTCGGCGTATCCTCGCCGGGTTCACCCGAATCCTTTCAGAGATCTGAGTACTGGTTAGTTTCTCATTTTCATGTGAACTAAGGAGAACCAGAATATAGATGACAACACTTAGCTCACTGTTCATAGCTGCCTACTCTCCCAAGATAATGACTTCCGTCTCCAATTCAATATTAAATTGATTACGTACTGTTTTTTTAATTAATTTGATTAATTCTAAATAATCCTCAGCAGTGGCGTCATCTGCATTAATGATAAAACCAGCATGCTTCTTGGAAATTTCCGCTCCCCCAATGCGAGTGCCTTGTAAATTACACTCTTGAATGAGTTTTCCGACATAATGTCCCTCTGGACGTTTGAATACACTTCCGCAAGAGGGAAATTCAAGCGGTTGTTTGGATTCCCGTTTAAACGTTAAATCCTGCATGATACTCGAAATGACATCCTTATTCCCTGGTTTAAGCTTAAATTCCACTTCAAGTATGATGTATTGATCCGTTCGAAAGATACTGTTTCGATAACCAAGCTGCATGTCATCTCGGACCATGTTTATCAGCTCTCCGTTTTTAGTAACCACTAGCGCTCGCTCAACGACCTCATCCATCTGACCACCGTAAGCTCCCGCATTCATATATAAGGCGCCACCTGTACTTCCGGGTATTCCACATGCAAACTCCAGACCTGTTAAGCTGTTATGCAAAGCAGTACGTGACACATCAATAATGTTGGAACCGCTCTGCGCGACAATCTTGTCACCATAGACTTTAATCTGATCAAATTCGCTCAGAGAGAGCGTTATTCCACGCACGCCCTGATCTTTGATAATGACATTTGATCCTTTTCCAATAATCGTTAGAGGTATTTGATGTGTTTTTGCAATGTTAACCACGTTAATAATTTCTTCTTTCGTTGTGGGATGGATAAGTATGTCTGCTTTACCACCCAGCTTTATATACGTGTGGTCTTTTAATGGCTCATTCCATTTCAATTTTTCCAAAGGTATGTGATTCTCAAAAATATTCATGACATTCTCTCCCTGAGTTGAAAAGACATGATTGCACGATCAGCAAATAGAAAGCTCCTTCATTGTATGTTTAATATGAGATATTGGTTGAAAATATTCCGTCATCCTGACAATTAATCACATTTTTTGACCTCACCACGGTAATTCGCCATTCGGAAACTGGCCCCGCATCCACATGAAACTTTTGCATTAGGATTATTCATGGTGAATCCCCCTAACATTCCACTTTCTTCGTAATCAATCTCAAGTCCTTCAATATATGGAACCGTATTGGTGTGAACCAATATACGAAATACACCTTTATCTAATAAGATATCCCCTTCTGCTTGCTGTTCATCTACGATAAGGCTATAGGATAAACCACTGCATCCCCCCTCATCGACCCCGACCCGAAGGAAAGAATTCTGGGTATCCGTACTTGCCAGGATTTCAACGATTTTTTCTGCTGCTGCTTCACTGACCTGAATCATTGTTATACCTCCTTGGAGCGTATTTTTTGGCTAGCCGGTTGTTTTTCAAACGCAGCCCATTAAAATCTTAATGATTTCTTCAGGACTCGTATATGCATTAAAATAACGACAACCTGTTGATTGCAGATGGATAGGAATATCCATAAGTTCCAGCGACCCGCTATACAATATCACTCGATATTTCTCGGGAAATTGTTCTATAAGCAGCTCAATATTGTCCACATTCATATCTACGATGATCACAGAATTATCCGGAAGTTGATCCATGTTGCCGATCACATCACGAGGAGCCTCCAGTGCATGTAACGACGGCTCGGTTTGAATCAACAAACTTAAACTTTTAACAATGTGATGCGTATCGGATAGGATTAACACATGGTTCATTCAGAAAACCTCCGGATAAAATGATGGCAATCGCAGGATATTCCTTTGCGTTAATTCATGTTTGTAGTAAACCATTCCATCAAGCAAGGTATGAAAGCAGCTAGAGCGGCCCCTTTGGGTGTAAGTTCATACATGATCTGTATGGGATGTGTTAGGGCTTTTCTCTTCACCAACTGATCATTCTGAAGATCTTTTAATCGTTTGGAGAGGATCGCTTCTGAGATGGAAGGCACATTTTCGTAAATTTCGCTGAATTTCTTAGGACCTTGCGAAAGAGTACATAGGATATGGATCGTCCATTTCGTTCCGATAATACGATAGGCTGTGAAAAGTTTCTCGGTATCCGAAGTCAACATCGCATGAACACACCTTCCTTGGCTTACCCCCGTTTATTTGTTTTTCAAGCCTAACGATTGCAGTCCCGTTCTTATTTGGTCTGTTATTGGTGCAATTCGAGTACTGGCAATCAAGCTCAAGACGATTAACACCAGATGAAAGCCCATCGTTACGATTAATCCTGATTGCAATGACATCCCGCCAGCTTGACACACCACCAGGATAGAACCACCGATCCCGATGACTACGCCCGGTGTAAATGAATCTGCAAATTGCAGATTTGCCGAGGTTTTGCCAACGCCTTCCTCTCCTGTTTGGGAAAACGCAACAACACCACTAATCGGATGTGCCAATCCAATGCCTATTCCAGCTATGATTTGGCCTATAACCGCTACGGTAACGGTCACAACAGGAACCCAAAATACGATGGTAATTCCGATGGCAAGCAGGAGTACACCAATAATAATTCGTGTATGACGTCCTCGACCCTGATCTGCCGAGTCCCAACGCCCTTGCAAATAAGCAATGACACACCAGCTCAGTGCAGCGCTTGCTACAATTAAACCAGCCTGAGAAGGTGTAATGCCTTTCACCTCAATTAAAGCCAATACCAAGAAATTTTGTGTACTGGTATAAGCAGCGAAGAACAGTCCACGCGTAGCGAGTATAGCGGGCATACCTCTTCGCAAAGCAAGGGTTCCCTCCGGCAGGAGTTTGCGCAGTGGGTATACCATCAGAACTCCCCCAATAAAGACGATAACAAATCCAATAATTGACGGAAGCTTTCCAAGTCCCACTAATAAAGTCCCCGTACCTATCGTTAATAGCAGTGCCATCCAAGTAGCGGCAGCTCCATTCTCCCCTTGTGCAGGCTGTGATTTTAATTTCGTAAATGCAGGTAAGCTAAGGAGTGCTGAAATCAACAAGATCGGTAGAATCCCCCAGAACACAAAGCGCCATGACCACTGATCTGCAATAAGGCCTGCAATGTATGGACCAAGCATGGACGGAAGAACGTAGGCTGTACCGAATGCTCCCAGTATTTTGGCACGTAATTCGTCCGGATAACTTAAGGAAATGGCCGTGTACACGCAAGTCATCATAGCTCCAGCACCCAAACCCTGCATGGCCCGTGACGCGATCATGGTATACATATCTCCTGCAGTTGCGGCTGCGACCAGCCCGACAATAAACAATAGAAGTGCGAGCGTAAATGGTACTGCGGGTCCCCTTCTATCAATAATCCGACCAACAACCAAGGTGCCTATAATCTGTGCAAGCAGATATGTACTGAATATCCAGCCAAACAGGTTAAGACCGTTCAGGTCTCCAGCAATGGAAGGAGCAATTGTCGTTACCGACAAACCTTCAAATCCAACAGCCATTACTGACAATATAATTCCTATGGATAATGCAAAATAACGCGGACTGAAAATACTTTGTGAATGGGACGACATGGTATGTGACCTCCAAGAGAATTTTATGTATACATCGTATCCGGATACTTAGTAAACATTTTACTTTACAAAGTTTAAATTACAGTTCGCCTTTGACTTTGTCAATGTATTTGTTTAAAATGTATGAAATAATGAAGATTCAGTTGCTTAAAAAGGAGGTTCACCATGAGCCGGGATCAAACGAAAAAGGATGCCTCAACCAGTACCCGAAAAGCAATCATTAACCTGCTTAAACAGCAAGGTGGAATGGATGTTGTGGCACTCTCCTCCCAATTTGCGTTATCTGGAATGGCTATCAGGCAGCATTTAAATGCACTGAAAGAAGAAGGATTGGTTACTTTCGAAGAAGAAGCTCGTCCCATGGGTCGACCAACCAAGCTATGGAGATTAACCCCCGCTGCTGATCGTTTTTTCCCTAGTGGATATTCGGAGTTATCCGTCAGTCTGATCAATTCCATGAAAGAAGCTTTCGGAAATGAAGGACTGGACAAGCTGCTCAGTGTTCGGAATAAAAATATGCAAGAACAATATCTTCAGTACATTGGTGATGCATCCGGCGTGAAGGAAAGGCTGGAGAAACTGGCTGAAATTCGAACAAATGAAGGCTATATGGCCGAGGTTAAGGATCAAGGCGATGGTAGCCTCTTATTTATAGAGAAGCATTGTCCCATCTGTGAAGCTGCGGCAGTATGTACCGGGTTATGTAAGAATGAATTGCATTTATTCAAAACGGTTCTTGGAGATCAAGTTCATATTGAACGTGGAGAGTATATTTTGGCTGGAGGAAGAAACTGCATATATACGGTTAGAGAATATCATTCGTAACCAAACAAACTTGCATAACTATATAAAAAGCCGCCAACAGGCGACTTTCTGAATGGTTACGTTTTGTTCCCGTTAAAGTCCAGAAAAGGATTGTATGAGAAATTAATTAATGGAATGAATAAAACGATGAAGATGTTCAGCTAACAACTTTGGCTGTTCCATCGCAGCGAAATGCCCCCCCTTTATCCGCTTCCTCCCAGTACGTAACATGATACACACGCTCTACCCAGCTTTGTGGAGGCATCGGCAACTCCTTGGGAAATACGGAAACCCCTGTTGGGACAGTGATACGCTGGCCTTCCGTGAAATGCAGTGGCATTTTGTCACCTTCAGTATAGATTCGCATGGAAGATGCAATGGTATTGGTAAACCAGTATATCGAGATATTCGTGAGGATATGATCAAGTGAAAAGGAACTCTCAATATCTCCTTTAAAGTCACTCCACCCCCGAAATTTCTCCACCATCCAGCTGGCAAGACCCGTCGGGGAATCACTCAGTGCAAAAGCCAAAGTTTCCGGCTTGGTTCTATGAAGGGCGCTATAAGCGCCTTCTCGTTCCGACCATTCCGCTATGGAGTCAAGGTATGTGCGCTCTTCTTTGCTCATCGAAGGTGTATTCTGAGTAAGTGGTGGCCTGTAGCTTCCAGGAATATAATTAAGATGAAGTCCTCTCACCCGCTCGGGGTAGATGAAGGCTAACCACGTTGAGACTCCTGCTCCAATATCCCCTCCCTGTACAAAATACCTTTCATAACCCAGACGATCCATCAGTTTCGCCCAAAGTGTAGCTACATATTTGGAACCTACCCCAGGCTGAGTGGGTTTACTCGAAAATGCGAATCCCGGCAAAGAAGGAATAATCACATCAAATGCGTCTTCAGCCTGTCCACCATATAATGATGGGGTTGTTAGATAAGGAATCAGTTCTAACATTTCTACGAATGATCCTGGCCAACCATGAGTCAGTAGCAGCGGCCGTGATGAAACGCCTTCACCTCGAACATGAACAAAATGTATATCGAAACCATCCACGTTCTCAATATATTGCGGGAAACGATTCAGTCTTGCTTCTTGCTCGCGCCAGTTATACTCCGAACTCCAGTAATCCACTAATCGCTTCAAAAAGGAATGATCTGTCCCCAAAGCCCATGGTTCTTCAGAGAATCGAGAGGGCCATCGAACCTGTTTCAATCTGTTAGATAAATCGTGTAATTGTTGCTCTGGAATAGCGATCTTGAACGGTTTCATTTCAATTATCCTCCTACGTTTTGAGTTAAATAAAAATACGTATCGCTGAGTATGTCAACAACAAACACATCAGCAATCGAATTGACCTGTCATGGACAGTTAGAAAGGTTTTGAACATGGAGCCAAACCCCGACCATACAAGTAACGACAACCATCCCAGAAGGATCGATAAACTCAAATAAATAACAAGACTCCCGCCAGAAGGTGAAGAAGGCAAAATGAAAGCACTCATCACCGTTAGAAAAAACAATATACTTTTGACATTGATAAGTTGGAGCATAACACCGGATAAAAATGACGATTGCACATCCCTCGAATCCTTTGCCGAGCTTTTATTCCCAATCATAAGCCACACCAGATAAAGCATATATGCTGCACCAGCCCATTTAAAATACGGCCCTACAACTGGCAACCAGTGATATAGGCTTGTTGTAAATACGCCGCTTATGATCCCCAATAAGCCAAACCCCGCTAAAATACCACCATTAAATCTCCATGATCCAATAAAGCCAAATTTCCGTGCCTCATTCATCATCAAGATGTTGCTTGGTCCAGGTGTTATGGAGGTCACGATAACATACGTTAGAAATGCTACAATATTCAAGCTGTACCCCCCAATGAAATCATTTACGATCTGAAGGACTTTATTGTATGATGAATTAAACCCTTAATAAAATCGAAATTATTAAAAGCATTATCATTTTTATCGATACATGTCTCAAGCTAAGGAGAACTTGGATGGAAATTAGACATCTTGTCACATTTCAGACGATTGTCGAGGTTGGAAGCTATACCGGTGCCGCATCCCAATTGGGCTACACACAATCTACGATCACGGCTCATATACAGTCCCTAGAAGAAGAGATTGGCGGGGAGCTTTTCACATACGAAAAAAGACAATTGAAGCTTACACATCTGGGGAGGGAATTAATACCGCTGGCAGAAGATTTGCTGGCAACTCATGATCAGATTAAAAGTATAAGAAGCGAACAGGAAGTTAAAGGTAAATTAAGGGTAGCTGCACCAGAGTCTTTAACAATTTCCAGATTAAGTCCGATCATCAAGGAGTATTCATCGAAATATCCTCAAGTTCAATTCATCCTTACCAACGGTACATGTGAGCAAAACCAGGTTGATTTGATAAGTGGGCGTGTAGATGTAGCTTTGATGGTGTACCCGGAGCTGCATCCGGAAAAATGCATTCATTACCAGCTAATCGAGGAAAAAATAGTACTGGTTTCCAGCAATGACGGCCCGGAACATTTTGATGCGTATAAACTTGAGAACAACCCCACCTTTTTTATCACCAACGAAGAAGGATGCAGTTATCGAACCATGTTTGAAAAACATCTTGTAAAACATGATATTCCTCCGTTTCAAACGATGGAGTTATGGAGTATTGAGGCCATCAAACAAACCGTTATGAGTGGACTCGGCTTTTCTTTTTTACCTTACATGACAGTTAAAGAAGACGTGGAACGAGGAAAACTTAAGATTGTGAGTCATTCCGAACAGTTTGACCCCCTTTACTCCCATATGCTGATTAAAAAGAAAAAATGGCTATCTCCAGCCGTTAAAGCTTTCAGTGAGCTTGTTATAAAATCAATCAGTGTATCAGAAAACGAATCGGATTTGATCCATTAAGCTTATAGATATATAGAAACAAAAAAAGAACCTTGGGCTTCCCTCAAGGTTCTTTACGTTCACTTGTATAGTGAAAAACAAGTTTAGAAGATGGTTGGCACCATTCCCCCATCCATACGGATTGGAGAACCTTTGAATGCCGATGCATACGGACTGCATACAAATGTGGCCAATCTGCCAATCTCAACAGGCTTGATAAATCGTTGGATTTCGGATTGAGGCAGGTTTTTGCGCATAAAATCCTTCTCTTTTTCTAAAAAAGTCATCGATTCATCAGGGTAGATGCTCTCAATGATTTCTTGCACATTTTCAGAGAGGGTTGGTCCTGGCATGATTGTATTGACGGTAACTTCTGTTCCTACCGTTAATTTCGATAAACTTTTGGACAACGATAATAACATGGATTTGGTCATGCAATACTGAGGCATTTGTCCTGAAGGCATAATGGCTTCTTCACTCGCAATAAAGATCATGCGGCCATAATCATTTTGCAACATTTTTGGCATATAAAATTTGGACAATGCATTTGCAGCGAGCACATTCGTACGGAAGTATTTCTCCCAAACCTCATCGCTGATATCCTCATATTGCATCATTTCATAAATCCCCATATTGTTCACTAGGATATCAATTTGGGGGTATTTTTCAAATAAGGCTTCTCTTTGACCAATGTCCACCAGATCAGCTGTAGCTTTTTGAGGTGAGGTAGCAGGAAAATCAGACTTCATTTCATGAACCATGCGCTCAACCTCTGCATCATTTCGTCCATTGATGAGCACATTAACCCCTTCTTTGGCAAGTTCAATGGCAATGGCTTTCCCTATCCCCTTCGTCGATCCTGTAACCAAAGCTGTTTTACCGTATAAACCCATATCCATATTACACTACTCCTTTTATTTTCTTGTAGCGGCAAGCTGATTCGTTATCATGTTAAAAACAGTCTTGTGCTCCGGATAGGATTTATATTACCTTGTCTACGTTGTCCAGTAACTAGCGTGTTGCGCCAAAGTTCTTGCATAACACGCCAAATGATACAAAGCATTTAGTTAATGAAGAGTTGATGATTCTGGCGGTCCTTCGGATAGCGAATTCGTTCCTAAATATACCGTACGCCAATTCGTTGGCGTATCCCCTTCCCATGAACGAAAGGCACGGTAGAACGAATTCTGGTCTTCATATCCAATCAAGAAAGCTACTTCTTTAATATCCAGTGTAGGGTCTGCCAAGTAGGCTCGTGCCTGCTCATGTCTGGCTTGCGTCAATAGATGCTTGAAACTTGTATTCTCTTCTGTAAGCCGGCGCTGCAAGGTCCGATCGCTCATACCCAATTCCTTGGCAACGACTTGAATGTCGGGGCGACCTCCTGTGAGACTGCGTTTCATAATCCATTTGACCATTTCTGTAATAGAACGACTGCCCTGCTGTTCATCCAGCGATCGGTCCAGGGCGGGAGTAAGGATCTCCAGTAACTCTTCGTTGTATGAAAGAAACGGACGGTCCAAATCTTTACGATGTAAGGTAAGCCGGTTACAAGTTGCACCAATCCGAATTGGGCAGCCAAAATAAGTCTCAAGGGTTCGAACATCGCCCATGGTGCGCGAAAATTCGACAAGCCGCGCAGTCAAAGGTTGACCTGTTCCCCGGCGCCCAAGTTCGAGGAGAAATGCCAGTGTGACTCCAACCAGCAATGACGGACCTGGTTGTTCGTTAGACCATTCCAGTTCAATTGAACAATCATCGCCCTCCTCAGTAATACGTAAGCTTTCAGGGGGACAAAGCTGTTTGTACCGAGCCATTCGGTGTAATGCATCACGGTAGTCACGCGCATGGTAGGTTGCTAAGACACTCGGCGGGTATTTCCCCGTTTCAAAGACGGTCGCAAGCTTGATGATTCCTTCGGCAGTGTCACCGACGAGATCGGAATATGCCTGCCAGATCGCAAAATATTGAGTGGTCGTAACAGCTGATTCAGTTATAATCGTGAGCGGCAGTTGTGCTTTGCGAGCTACATCGTGGGCCGCAATCCCTAATTGATGCAAGCCTGTCCAAAACCCTGCCGGGAATTTAATACGCTCAGAGGTGTGGGACTTCATAGATACTCTCCTTCTTGGAGTCATTGTTGATTAATGATTCATCCACTGTACAGGGACTCTGATTCTTTTGCAATGTCTCTAATATTTCCCGGTCTCTAGAATAAAACAAGAAACCAATGCGGGAACGTCCCGCATTGGTTTCTTGGAAATTAGGTTTAGCGTTATTTCGATTGTTCAAGAAGCCCAACAATAAGTGTAACTGCTTCAGCACGGGTAGCTGTCTGCATCGGAGCAAATCGATTGCCACCTACACCGCCCACCAGACCTGCTTCCACAGCAGAAGCTACATAGGATACTGCCCATGCTGGGACATCTTTTGCATCTTTGAAATCCAGTTTCGCATTGGAATCCGTTTGGATTCCGCCAGCGCGTGCAATCATAGTTACCATCTCCGCCCGGCTCAGCGTCTTGCTAGGGCCGAACGAGCCATTCTCGTAACCATTGACAATGCCAGCGGATGCAGCTGCTGTAATATAAGGCTTCGCCCATGAAGGAATCTTGTTATCATCCGTATAGTGAATACTCTCGCTTACGGCATTCAGATTCAAGGCACGGCCCAGCATCGTAATGAACTCGGCACGTGTGACTTTCTGATTTGGACGGAAGGTCTGATCGCCATAGCCATTGACGAATCCAGCCGCCAGGGCTTTATCAATTGCAGATTTTGCCCAGTGTCCGGCTGTATCTTTCAACGCTGGCGCAGTGCCTCCGTTTCCGTTATTGCCTGATCCAGTATCCGGTTTGTTGCCGGAATCAGTTCCGCTACCACTACCGCTGTTCGAACCGTTACCGGTAGTTGTATCGCCACCGCTTCCTGAGGAGCCATTACCGCTGCCAGATCCATTACCTGAACCTGAACCCGAGCCGGGATTCGATGTTCCCGGATTGGAAGTTCCTGGTCCTGGATTCGATGGTTCTGTCTTCTTCACGATACCGAACCGATCAACAATGAACGGGGCTGCTCCATTTTGATTTTGGTCAATTTCATACGTTATAGCTGTCAATTTGCTGCCGTCAATCGTAATGCCCACAAAATTTTGTACCTGACTGCGCATTGGACGACGGTTGTCATTCGGATCAGGGCCATATTTGGCTGCATGATTCTCCTCTGCCAGTTCAAAAAGATTGTAATAAGCATCACCGAGACTTGTGCTCGGATTTTTGTAATACACTTTTGGACCCGCTGTTGCCGGAATCAGATAGATCGTGCCATCCGGATTCACAGAGTACTCGATTTTCTGTCCGTTTTGCATCTCCGTGATCATTTCTGGCTGACGCGCTTTCCCCTTCTGATCAATCGGTTTTGTGCGCGCATAGATGTGATCATGTCCCTGGAGTACAAAATCAATGCCTAGCTCCGCCATAATCGGTGCAATCTTGGTACGTACCCCGTTTGCTCCCATGATGTCGGAATCCGTTGCGTGATTTGACGTCGTGTACGGTCCCTTGTGAATGTTGACGATTATCCACTGGGATCCATTCTTCTTGGCAGCCTGAACATCTTTCTTCAGCCACTCGACTTGCTCTAATGAGAAGTTGTCATACTCATCCGAATCCTCATTGGAGTTCAACACAACAAAATGCGCATTGCTGTAATCATAAGAATAGTAAGCTCCCGTCTCCGTAGCGGAATTTACCGGTGACTGGATGTTGAAATGATCGATAAACGCATAATTTTCGTCCTCGTGGTTCCCTGCGGATGGAACGATGGTTGTATTTAAGAGGCTTTCCTGCGAATGCCCAAGCAGCCAGTTCCACTGCTCCTCTTTCACACCATTATCCACGATATCCCCGTTATGAACGACAAATTGTGCATCCGGTACTGTAGCCAATGCTTTGGCCAATGTCTCAGAGGACAGAATTGCCTCATCCTCTTCCTTCGCTTGTGTATCCGCCAGATCAATGAAAGTGAATTTACCTTTCTCCGGTGCTGTACTGAAGGTACCTATCTCGCTCCATACTTGCTGGGAAGCATCCCCTACACGGAAATAATAGGTTGTATTAGCTTTCAGATCTGTCACTTCTGCTTTGTGCATCAGTTCTGTAGGAGCATTCGCAGGTTGTGCAGAGCGCCCTTGAACCGATTTGGCTTGCGTGAAATCAGGTGTTGCAGCTGTTTTCTCCACAACCTGAAGGTCGCTATTCGTTACTTGATCGGAAGTGTACCACGTGAACCCCTTGCTCTTGGTAGGATCTCCATGGAACGTTACCGTTACCTTGTTTACCTGTTCTGGAACAGGAACTGTATCCGATTCCTTGATAATCCCGAAAGTATCCACGACAAATGGTTCTGCATTCTTATTTTGGTCAATCTCATACGTTATGGCGGACAGCTTGTCTCCGTCAATAGTCAATGAAACGAAGTTCTGAACCTGCCCTCTGGCTGCGCTCGTGGTGTCGCCATATTGCCGAGCGTGGTTTTCCTCCGCACGCTCGAACAAATTAAAATATGCATCTCCTAATTCAGTTTTCTGGTTTTTGAAATATACTTTAGCCCCGGCGGTAGCAGGAATCATATAAATGGTTCCATCCGGTTTGACCGCGTATTCGATACTCTGTCCATTGAAGGTCTCCGTTATTTTGGACACATCTTCAGCAGTACCATCGCTCTTGATTGGTTTCGTCCGTGCATAGATATGGTCATGTCCCTGAAGGACTAGATCAATCCCCAGTTCGTTCATGAGTGGAGCGATTTTTTTTCGTTCACCGTTCGCACCAATAATGTCGCTATCCGTGGCGTGATTCGATGTCGTGTACGGACCTTTATGGATGTTCACGATAATCCACTTGGCTCCTGCGGCTTTTGCTTCCGCTACATCCTGCTTCATCCATGCGACTTGCTCATTCGAGAAGTTGGCGTAATCCGATGAATCCTCGTTGGAGTTCAATACGATAAAATGAGCTTTGCTATAATTATACGAATAATATGCGCCTGTTACCGTTGTAGCACCGTCTGGCTGCTTCACATTAAAATGCTCGTAGAACGCATAATTTTTATTCTCATGATTGCCAGCAGACGGTGCAATGGTCGTGTTCATAAGACTGGCTTGCGAATGACCAAGCAACCAATTCCATTCTTGCTCTGAAGTGCCATTCTCCACAACGTCTCCGTTATGGACGACAAATTCAGCATTCGGAACAGTCGCGAGTGCTTTGGACAGAGTAGATCCGGACAGGATCGCCTCATCCTCTTCCTTCGCTTGTGTATCCGTCAGGTCAATAAAGGTAAATGCTCCGTCAACCGGAGCCGTTTTAAACGTTCCAACCTCACTCCATATACCCAGATCCTGATCACCAACACGGAAAGAATAAGAAGTGTCAGGGGAAAGGCCTGTCGCTTCCGCCTTATGCACCATTTCTCCCGGGGAGTTGGAAGCGACGGTTGCACGCCCATTGAAAATTTGGGCCTGACTGAAGTCGGCAACGCCTCCTCCTTGTTTCGGCACCACTTGAACAGTGCTCTGTGCAGATGCAAGAGGAGTATACCAAGTGAAGCCTTTGCTACTTGTTGCATCTCCATAGAAGGTAACCGTTATTTTGCTGATATCCAGCGATGGCGCATTAGCCAAGGCTTTAAGCTCCATGTCAAAATACAGGTCCGAGCTGCTGTCGCTCTGTTGATGCACTTCGACCGCAATTTCGTTTGAGCCTTCATGCAAATTGGCTTTCATTGGCTCAGTTAGGTCGATATTCTCATACATTACCGGCAAGTCCTTATTTGAGGTTGCTTGGGTGGAGTACACAATCTCTCCATCCGGCATGCCAAAACGAATGACTTCCACACCATTCACATAGATCACTGCACCGTCATCAATACCGAATGTGCCGAGAATTTGCCCGTAACCGTCAATCTGATCCTTGTTAACGTTAATGTTTGTCCGGAAATAGGTTGTGCGGGGTTTATTTTTTTTGTCCAGACCGTAGCTGACTTCCGTTTTGAGTGATCCAAAATAGGAAGTGCTTACGCCATTACCGTTGTCTTTGTAACCAAGTGGAGCCTGTCCCGTTTTCCAAGATGAATCATCGTATGAAGCACGCCAATCCGATTGCAGATCCTGACCCTGATCGAAATAATGCCAAGTGGCATTACGCTCTAACAGCATCTCAGGCTCAGACAATGATGCGGCTTGGGCTGAATTAACTCCCCCAAATCCCGCAAGCCATCCGAATACCAAAGCAATCGATAACAGGATGGATAACACTTTTTTGTAGAGGTGACTGATCATAATTCTCTCCTTTGTATGTATGATTGGTTGGCTTATGTAAATCCAAACAGGCCTAGCATAACAAGAGAAGATCAGCATTCAGTTAGCGGGAAGTAAAACTTATGTAAACTCTTACATTTATTTGACTTATAATATGGACAATGTTTTTAGTTAACATAATAATTAATATGGTTTTCCTCCTATTTGGACGAAAATATACCGAAATAAAGAACTATTTTTAAAGGTTTGATGAATTGGCTTTTAGGAAGTAGACTAATGAGGATAGACTATACAAAAGTTAACATGTTCTGGGAAAGGGGATTCATAATGTCATCCAGTGTCATCGACATGCTGCAGCTTGAGTATCAACGTTTTTCAGCGAAAGAAAAGGAAATCGCTGATTATGTGATGCGCAATAAAACATCCATCAATAACATCAATATTAGGGATTTGGCTGCTTACACCAATGCTTCCATGTCAACCATAACTCGATTTTGTAAAAAAGTAGGTTGTTCTACCTTTGTAGATTTTAAAATTCGACTTAACCGTGAAGTGGATCAACCCCGCAATCAAACGGATTTCTTTATCAGAACACAGCAGATCCACAATGATATCATCAACGCAACCGCAGAAATGCTGGATACCGACAGAATCGAACAAGTGGTCCAGTACATAAAAAAAGCTCGCAGAATCTATGTTTATGGTTTGGGAAGTTCAGGTTTATCTGCTCTGGAGTTCAAATACAGACTAATGCGGATGGATATCGTCATTGATGCGGTGACGGATTCACACATGATGATCATGAGTGCTTCTCTTTTGGGCGAAGATGATCTGGTCATTGGTTTATCCAATTCAGGACGAACCTTAGAAGTCAGTGACGCATTAAACGCAGCCAAAAAAAGAGGAAGCAAAGTTGTTGGAATTACTAATTTTGATCACACACCCCTGTCTGAAGTCTCGGATTTGTGCATTTTCACACCTGATATCGGGCGAACCGGAGATGTGAGCTTCATCAACAGCCAATTAGCCATTATTTACATCCTGGATGTGATTTCTCTTCTATTACTTGAGGATGAACATTTACTCCATGCGCGGCAGCAAACGTTAAAAGCTCTTTATTCTGCTGAATAAATAAACAGCCAACCTATTTCGTTGGCTGTTTTGTTGATTTCTTCTTTTTTTATTGGACAGAAGGAGAAGGCTTTTTCAATTTAGCAATTTCTGAGACAAAACGTTCCGTAATTTGTTGAGGACGCGTAATGGCTCCACCAACAACAACACAATAGACTCCAGCTTCCAGACACGTTGCTGCCATCTCCGGGGTCATGATATTCCCTTCCGCAACAACAGGCGTTTGTACGCTAGTTAGAATTTCTTTCAAGGCTGCAAATTGATTATCATACAGTTTAATCCCTGCTGTCTCCTCTGTATATCCGACCAATGTAGAGGAGATCAGGTCAAAACCAAGTCGTTCTGCATTAACGGCTTCCTCTTTCGTTGCAATATCCCCCATTAATAGAAGTTGAGGATGTTTGGTGCGAATTTCATGTACGAATTCATCCAATGATTTACCGTCCGGCCTTGCACGCAAAGTGGCATCAACCGCAACAATCTCTGCGTGGACCTCGGCAAGTTCATCTACTTCCAAGATCGTTGGTGTAATAAATACGGGATTGGTTCCGTAGTTTCTTTTCACTATACCTATGACGGGCAGATCAACCTGTTCTTTGATCTCTTTCACATCTACAGCAGTATTCGCACGAATACCGATCGCTCCTCCCTCTTTTGCTGCGACTGCCATGCGTCCCATAATCAGCGAACTATGAAGTGGCTCGTGCTCCAAAGCCTGACATGATACAACGAGACCACCTTGTAAACCTAATTTATCTAATTTATCTAAATTCATTGCAATTACTCCGTTTCCATAATTTCTTCGATTTCATTTTTGATCACGGTAACCTGAGGGCCATAAATAACCTGCACTCCGTTACCGACAAGTACTACCCCTTTGGCTCCAGTAGCTGTAAGCGCATCCTTTTGAACCTTCTCGATATCCTTCACAGATACGCGAAGCCGTGTTGCACAGCAATCCAATTCGTTAATATTGTCTGCACCGCCAAGTCCATTCAGGATAGCGATGGAGCGTTCTTCACCTTTCGTTGATGCGGGTGTATTAGACTGCTGACTTTGCGTTTTGGCGTCTGCCTCTGATGTTACTTCTTCCTCACGTCCCGAAGTTTTTAAATTGAGCTTCACAATCAAGATTCGGAAGGTGAAGTAATAAAGGAAGAACCAGACCACTCCGATGATGGGAACGATAATCCAGTTCGTTTTGGCATTACCCTGAAGTACCCCGAATAAGATAAAGTCGATTAATCCACCTGAAAAAGTCTGACCGATTGTAATCTCAAAAATATGTGAAAGCATAAATGCCAATCCATCAAATACGGCGTGAATGACATACAGGATTGGAGCAACAAACAGGAATGAGAATTCCAGAGGCTCCGTAATTCCTGTCAAGAACGAAGTGAGTGCCGCAGACAACATCAATCCGCCAACTACTTTTTTACGTTCAGGCTTGGCCGTATGATAAATAGCGAGTGCCGCACCGAGCAAACCAAACATCATCGTGATAAAACGTCCTGACATAAATCGGGATGTACCCGAGAAGAACTTCTCGGTTGCAGGGTCTCCCAGTTGAGCAAAGAAAATATTCTGTGTTCCTTCGTAAACTTTTCCCGCAACGTCCATTGTTCCTCCGACTCCCGTCTGCCAGAAAGGCAGATAAAAGATGTGGTGCAACCCAAGTGGACCCAACATCCGTAAAATAAATCCATATAACAGTGTTCCGATATACCCAGTTCTATCGACCAAACCTCCAAGCTGCGTTATGCCGAGCTGGATGGTTGGCCAGATCAAGAACAAAGCAATACCAATAAAGATGGCCGCAAAAGATGAAACGATAGGAATGAAACGTGAACCTCCAAAGAATCCTAAGAATTGAGGAAGTTCTATTTTGTTGTACCGATTATGAAGCCATGCGGTAACCAATCCGACGACGATCCCTCCGAGTACACCAGTTTGCAGGGTTTGGATTCCAAGTACCATACCTTGACCGGCACTAGCCAAATGATCTGCGGCAAGTTTCCCCGAATTGACCAGCATCGCATTGATCGATGCATTCATGACCAGATAAGCAAGTCCTGCTGCCAATCCTGCTGTACCTTTGTCCGCTCTGGCGAGTCCAACAGCCACCCCAATGGCAAAGATTAATGCCAGATTATCAAACACAATACTTCCTGCACTGCTCATCACCGTAAACACTTGCTGCAACCATGTGATCTGCAAAAATGGATACGAGTTAATCGTATTGGCGTTGGACAAGGCCCCTCCGATCCCTAGTAATAGACCCGCCGCTGGTAAAACAGCAATAGGAAGCATAAACGATTTACCAAACTTCTGAGCCTTCTCAAAATATTGCTTCACAGTGATATCCACCTCTCTAAAACTATTTTCATTTACATAATAATTATGAAAATGGTTTTCGTCAATACATTTTTAAATCGCTTTCATTACGTGTGAGGTCTAATCATTTGATGAATAGCCCAGTTCAAATATAATTATTTCCAGCGAAGTAAAGCTCAGTCTTTTTGTTCCAATGCAAAAAAAAGCCGCCAATATGGCGACTTTAATGTGTTCATATTCTTCCCCGACGAATCCAAAACCTAAACCTGAATCGTGCATTATTTTAATATTTTAGTTACAAGTTTTACCTGCCCATTCATGCCCGAAGGTAGTGAAGACTTTCCGTATAGATTCTCCAGTGTATTAGCCACATGAATGTCGATTACATTATTACCTGGCAGCATGTAAGACGTGACGTTCCAATGATAGGGTGGCCATAACCGGATGCCAACCTGCTCCCCATTCACATACAGGCAAGCCGTCTCTCTAATATCTTCCGCTTCCAGCCAAATTTCATTTGCCGAATTCAAGCTGACATCAGACAAATCCAGTTGCTGCGAGTACACTCCTGCTCCCGAATAGAAAGGGTAACCTTCAACATTCCAAACCCCAGTCATTTGTTCAGGTTCAACGGTTAATGTAGTCTGATTTTCTACAGCAAATGAACCAATCAGATAAGCAGGAAAGGAAATGGCTGGCATCGGTTCCAGCAGTGAAACCGTGAGAACTTCAAGCTCATTCTCGCCTTTAACAAGCTGTTTGGTAATGTCCACACCAGCGTAATGAATATCTTGCCACAGTGAAGGGTGGAGTGCTTCCATCCGTACTCCATTAACAAAGATTTCAACATTACGTCTGCGTTGGAGGAAACCAATATGGGATGGAATTTTTTGCTCGATATCGTCAAGAATTAGCTCAATCGTGAAGATCTGCTCATTTCCAGGTTCGTTTAAATGGACTGCATCTTGCTGTGATTTCATAAGCTCGATCCATTCTTCCGTTACGACAAATGTTGTCCGGTACGTGTTGACTTGGCCTGGCATCGTTGCATTCATTTTAGACTGACGGTCATTCAATGTGACCTGCCACTGATCCAATACAAGCACATTGGGTTCGACGGTTTGAAACTGCCAAGGATCACCTAGTACCAACACATCGGTGGTATGTTGCACTTTATGATTTATAGGCTCTTGCGGTTTGGGATGCGTCGAATCTTCAGTGTGAAGCGGATCAGGTACATGATCCGGTCTAACGGATAGAACCCGAAGCTCTCCCGGTACAAATGTTAGAACAGCATCTTGACTCAACGAGTTTATATTCCCGTTTTCCAAGTTCCATTCTTCCATCTGTTCTTCTATGTGTTCTTTCACAGGTTTCTGATGGAGTTGAATGGTCACGGGCTGCTCCGACCAGTTCATCAGCCATGTGTGCACATGATCTTCAATTTTGCGTTCAACGCTAATGAGATCCTCAGCTTGCCCCTCGATCTGTTTCCAGGCAATCGCTGGTGATGATGTCGTTAACTCTCTTAACTGAACACAAAAGTTCATAAGTGTGTCGTTATGAGCTGTGTTTTTCATGGAATAGAATAGGCTGTACCCTTTGCCAACCGCTTGTAATTTCCCGTCTTGAGGATTGGAACCATATAGTTCGTTCATATACTTCCGTAATTCCGGATCTTGGCGCTGTCGCTCACTGTCACAAGGAATTGCCCCAACCGCAATAAGCCTTCCACCACAGTTTACAAAGGTAACAAGCTGTTTTGCGATATCTACAGACATGACCGTAATTTCTGGCAAAATCAAAATCGAATATTCGTTTCGTTCTCCGTTAAACTGATATCCTCCAGCATGAGTAATCTTCGCCTCCCTGAGCTGACACTCATCCACATAATCGTAATCAATAGAGCTGCGCAGCATGCGGTCTGACAATAACGAAAACAGTTGATCCGCAGCTGGATGCTGGTTCGATTCACCGGATAAGAACATATGCTCATATACCGTGTGGATAGGTGACAACAGAAGTACTTCAGGTGTACGCTTCGTGAAAGAACCAAGTACACTCAACCGACCAAGATAATCGGCAAAAGCCCGATAATGTGGCCAATGCGGTGCATGCTTGAATTCCGTAGGTGGAAAGTCTGTTTTCCGATACCCTGCAAACGAATAGTAAAATGCATGCGGGATAAACAAATTAACACCCAAAAATGCCATAAAATTGGCATCAAGCCGCCTTTGTCGCATGGCATAGGCATGACCGCTTGCACCAAATGACTCACAAATAACTCTTTTTTTCCCGTCCAACTGTGCGACAGACGCGGCCGTCTTTACGGATACGATACGATGTGGATTCTCCTTTGTACCGATTCCATGTGTCAGGTAGTCCACACCTGCATAATGGAACTGCTGCAATACACGGGTTTGATTACCCTGCGACCGAGCCTGCCCCCAGACGGGTTCTTCCAGCGTATGGCCGATGTACAGCAAGCTGTGTGATTCACACCACGAACGAATAGCTTCATGATAACCTTCCACATACCAACGGGTAATCGTATCATAATAGTCCTGCCTCGCAGACCTGCTGCCATCGGCCATACCATATAACAACGCGCCTAATCTTGGAATCAGATCATATCCGTTCTCCTGCTCATACCGCTCCACCATCCCATGTGTCCAAGCGAATACGATTCCGGGCAGAGTTGCATTCACATCCTGAACCGACGTTCGGATGGCTTCGACTCCAAAAAAACCGTCGTGGATCATGAGCCCAGGTTCATCCGTGAATACACCTTGAATGGTCACTCCGAAATGAGGCTGAAATTGCTGAAACGGCTCATATGCCGACTGAATGAAAGCCTGCACGGCTTCCGGGTTCAACGTGTCCAGATAATACCCTTTTGCAAACGTGATCCCTTCAGCAATTTCACAGGACCAGCAGGCAAGTATAATATAATCCTCGTCGTTATCAGGCTTCCATTCCTGTCCGCATAACTCTGTAATATCCTCAGGTTGATCATAGATCAGCCATTCCCCTTCTTGCTGGATGGCACGATAAGCGAGAATTGCGATGAGTTCATTGTTAGCGTAGGTGGCAAAATCGAGAGATAACATTTCCTGCTGCGCATCGTGTAAATATCTTCGTTCCTCAACCCTCAAGTATCTCATCCGATACTCGGGATATTGCCTCGTTAGCTTACCTCCCAGTGTTCCGCTCGGCCAATTGTCCTCATCATACAGCCAGACCACCATATCACGCTTCTGGCACTCTTTTGTGCAGAAATCCACCGTATCCATGAACTCCTCTGACAGGTATGAGGCCTGCATCCCGTGACGCGCATGTAATACAACGCCGCCAACCCCCGCTTCAACCATGGATTGAATTTGGTTTTCTAACTCTGGCTTGCTAAAACTGTGGTTCAGAAACCAAAAGGGCTGTGGACGATACGTCGCCTCAGGATTCTTGAACTGCTGTTGTAATTTATGAATATCCGTGATTTTCAACTCCAATTCATCACCTGATCTCATCATGATTTTGATACAGATGTCTTTCTCAGCAAAGGAATGAAAAATCCTCCAACAACCGACCGATTTTGAAAATTCAACTGCTTTCCGGTGATGGTGTCATACCAGTCTGTTACAGGTACACGGCTCGATGTTTCATTCATAAAGTCCCACAGAGGAGAAATCATCTGTTCGAACTGAGGCTGCGTTTCGCTCATGGAGGCACACCATACGAGCCAATCAGACTTGGTGTATGTCTCACGGCTATCCAGCGGTACGCCATATCGATTCTGTTTTAGCTGATAATACGCCAACTCTTTGGCAGCCACTTCTTTTGGGAAAAGGTTGAAGTCCAACAGACGATCCCACACCAGATTGTATTTCATGCTCCATGACTCATCCGAGCTGTCAAAAGTCAGCTTGTAGTGATCACCTGCTGTCGCCATGGATGACCACTCCTCTGCCATTTTTGCAGCCGCTTCACGATAAACGGCACCATCCGGCAAACCAAGTTCATCACACATATACGCATAGGCGGCAATGCCTAATATCGCTTTAATCGATAAGTTCGCATTGTGCGCTAGATGTCCGGCGAAGTCGTCCGTGCACAGTTGATTGTCAGGGTCCAGACCATGTTGCAACAAATATGAAGCCCAAGTTGTTAGAAGTCCCCAGTGCTCACGGGCAAATTCCGCATGCTTCTCATATTTGCATACCGTTGCTGCCATCAGGAGCATATTGCCACATTCCTCGATGGGCATCTGGTATTCGAGTTTGTTCTCTCCGTAAACCTGGCCGTTAGCTTGGGGGTAAGTCCCCACGTCATGTGGAGCAAAATCAAACGTCCAATCCGTGCTTTCGGCATACTTATAGATTGGACGCATCATACCTTTGACCAATTCGGTGTTATACATCAGAAACAACGGAATCGAGGGGTAGCTCACATCCACCGTCGCGATACAGCCGTTACTAAAATTCTCTTTGGAGAAAAATAATACTTCTCCTGCTTCATCAGCAACCAATTTATGTGCAGCAATCGCTTGCCGATAGGTCAATGCCAGAATGTCTCTATATTGGTTCCCACCTGCAGCCTGACTCTCCGTTAAGAGTTCCCGATTAAAGCGGTCGCATCGTTGTACTACCTCTTCATATTGATCCGCTGCTTTTACCAGCATCTCCTCAAATGTCATACTATTTTTCTTCCAATACGCATTCAGTGGTTTGTGAAAATATTCAATCGCATGAATATCATCATAGGCGAGCATCAGGTAGCGGGATGCTGGCTCTTCATGGATAAGACCCAAATCCAGTTCAGTTGCCATAATAGCCATATCGCCAGATATGGACTTTGGCTGGATAGAATCATCTCCTGTCTTAAAAAGACCTGACCGGGCATACTCCTCACGCTTGGATACCGCATGGATGACCGATTGAGATTGATGAGATCGCTGAACCACCAGATACATATAACCCCAGTCTATTCTCGTATCATCTCCGGCACGTTTTAATATAGGTTGTTCCACCGTTCCTATAGACATGGCGTGTAACTGTTCATTAATTACATGAGACTCCCAGGTGACTTGCTGATCAGGGGTATGTACACACCATTCACCTGTCACGTCGAAATAGATTTTCACTTGATGGACTTGACCGTCTATCCCTCGAACATGGAACGTAACATACGTCACAGGTCTGGATAACAGTTCAAGATCATCGAGCAATAGCGGTGTGGTAAAATGAACCTCAAGTTCAATGCCTTCTCCTTCAAAAGTGTAACGGGTAGTTACAGGCTCAACGGTAAGATTCGTCTGAATGAGAACATCAGGCTCCTCAATTGTTGAATTTTCGTGAACGCCTACTTTCCCCATAAACCTTCTGATTTTGCCGTCAATGACAATCATGCCAACCATACCTTGAGTTTTATTCGTCCAGTGCCTGGTGTGATCATCATAGAGATGGTCAGCAGCAGACCATACGCTGAAATAAGGGTCTACCGTAATTAAAGGTACGGATGGTGGTCTAAATGTCGTCATTTGTTTCATCTCCTTCAATTCATTTTCCAACGAAAACGGTACATCCTGATTCAAAAGGGAAAGGCTTCGCTCGCCTTGTTGACCAAGGCGCTGCAAAGCCTATTTGATTTCCCTGATAATCGTTAACCTAACTCTTCAGCATCAGTTCGGCATTTGAACAGTTACGATATCTTTTCCTTTCAGGTTCTCATTGGTGAACTGCATCGCTTGGTCGTATCCGGTCTTCCGAAGCTGTTCCCTGAGGTCGTTGATAATGCTAAGGGCTGCTTCATCCGATTTTGCGAAAATAGCTTCCTTCCAGGCATCTCCCATCCGGTCCATGGAAGGCTTCAACATTTCCCATTCCGGTGATTTGGTGATCACATCGCCCGGGTTATAGGCTGTGATTACATGAATACCGTTTGGACGTAAGATTTTCCGGGCATTTTCCATGGCATCGAGTCTTTCCTGGTCTGCCCAGATGTCGCCGCCTGCTGCCGAATTGATCCGGTCAAGCCCCGTGATCGATTCCAGCCCAATGGAAATGCCCTCGTTTTTGCGGACTTTACCCGATTGATCTGCTGTAAACTTATCGAACCATTCTTGATTCGGTACAGGTTTGCCATCCTTCATATCCCAGTGAACCCCTTGAACTCCGTACCGGGCCAGCATGAAGCCTTCGTCAGAAGCCATGTAATCGAGAAACTTAAGCGCTGCATCTACACACTCGCCCTTGCAGCTACTGGTGATAGCCGTTACGTTGTTTCCTTGAATGCCAAGATCAACAGGCCGGCTCGGGTCAACATCTGCCCGCTCCAATGGTCCGATCGGGATGTAATCGCTTCCAGGATGTGAAGTAACATATTCTTTGGAGGCGTCCAAAATGGCCGGATAATGTGCGGCAAGGATAGCAATGCGTCCTTGATTAATTTTTTCTTTGGCAATAGGATCCGTCTGAGTAAAGGCTTCGGGGTCCATCAGCCCTTCCTCAACCAGTTTACGATAGAACAACGTGTATTCTTCGTATCCTTTGGTGAAAAAGTTATGTTCTACCGTTCCGTCACCTTTGTCTACATAGCCTGCTCCGGAATAGAACATCGTGTTTCCGATGCCTACGGACCATCCGTTACTAAATCCGCCCAGTGGAAACACGGGCTGACCGCTCTCCTTCAGGTTGGCATCTTTGATTTTTTGGAGGAAGTTATAGAAGTCTTCCTTCGTCACGACAGACTGAGGATCCACGCCGACTTTCTCGGCTATGTCTTTGCGAACATAGAAGCCATATAGCCAATCCATGCCGTCTTCGTTCGTTGCGGGCTGATTTTGTAAAAGTAAATATTTCTTGCCGTCATACGCATCTATCGCCTTTTCATACAATGCTGGTGGCACATTCTCTTTCGCAATGGATTTCGCCAGGTTTGGGTAATCCCCCAATTTATCGGATATATCTACCAGCTGTCCTTCTTTGGCAGCCTTTATGATCCCGTCCAGCTCGCCGCCCCATGCAGGTCCGGTGTAAATGTCCGGCAAATCCTGTGTGGCGAAAATCTGGTTTACTTTCTCCGTCTCGCTCCCTTTCGTATATTCCCACTCTAATGTGACGCCAGTTTTCTCTTTGATGACTTCCTCGACAGGGGTTATCCCATTATCCGATCCGCCTGAGCCATTCCAATTGTGCAAGATTTTGAGTTTACTTCCGTTCTCCCCTTCTGCGCCTTCCCCATTCCCTGATGAATCCGTGCAACCGCTCAGCAAACCTCCAACCATGATGGACACGAGCAAGATGGATACGCCTTTCGACCAAATCCTGTTCAAACCAATCGCCTCCTTGAATAAATGATCTCGGTAAAGCTCTAGCAAATTCAGGTCAGGATGATCTACCCTTTAACCGAACCAATCATAACCCCCTTCACGAAATATCGTTGTAGAAACGGATATATACATAAGATCGGGAAAACCGTAATAACAAGCAATGCCATTCGAAGTGATTCAGGTGTTGCTCCTGCTCCACCGACTCCACCAACCGTCTGACCACCCTGCTGTGCTGCACGCTGCATCGAATTGGATAATGCCTCTGCTTCCGTCAGCATTTCTTGCAGTAGGGTCTGTACCGGTATCAAATCTTTGTTAGATACGTAGTAGGCGCCAGAGAACCAGTCATTCCAGTGGGCTACCCCAATAAACAGCGAGATCGTTGCAAGTACCGGCCCGGAAAGAGGCAGAATGATACGTACGAAGATTTGAAAATCACCATACCCGTCAATACGCGCCGATTCCTCCAGTTCCTCCGGTATGCCTTGCAGAAATGTCCGAATGATGATGATGTGCATGAAGTTGAACAACAAGGGCAAAACGTATACCCAGAAACTATTAATCAGATGCAGTTTTTGGAGCGTAATGAAGAACGGGATGAATCCTGCGCTGAAAATCGTAGGCAAAAAGATGTAAAAGGTAAAAAAGGAGCGACCTGGCAATGTTTTTTTGGAAAGTGCATAGGCCATGAGTGTACACAATACAACGTGGAGAAAAGTACCCAGCACGGTGCGCATAATCGTAATTTGATATGCCTTCCAGATCCGTGCGTTATCGAATACCTGAGCATAGTTATCCAACGTGAATTGGCGAGGAAGAAAATAAATCGCGCCTTGCATCGAATCCTTACCGTCGTTCAGTGAATAAGCCAAGATATATATGAACGGGTAAATCATCGAGAATCCAACCAAAGCGAGGAAGATATAGTTAAGCACCGAGAATAAAGACCATTTTCGTTCCATAAGGTCACCTCCTTAGAACAGGGATACATCACTGACTTTGCGGGCGATGCGATTAACGGTTACAACCAGAATGAGTGCAATAACACTTTGGAATAGTCCTACAGCTGCAGCATAACTGAGACGTCCTTCTCGAATCCCGGAGTTTATGGCATGCACGTCCAGTACACTGCCAAGACTTGCGGTTGCCGGTCCATTCAGGAGAAGCAGTTGTTCATAACCTGCGCTCATCAGACTGCCCACAGCGAGTATGAATAATATGATAGCTACATTGCGAATGCCAGGAAGCGACACATGCCACATCTGTCTGAAGCGTCCCGCACCATCCATTTTGGCAGCTTCGTAAAGCTGCTGATCAATACCCGCAATCGCGGCCATAAAGATAATAGAATTCCAACCAATATTCTTCCAGATGTCTGAACCGACGATCATCTGATAGAACCATGTTGGATTGTTCAGGAACTGGATCGACTCCGCTCCAAATGACCCCAATAAGTCATTGACTGGCCCCCCATACGGCGTTAGGAGCCGTTGCATCAGCGTAACGACGACGATCCAGGATACGAAATAAGGCAAGTAAGAAATGGTCTGAACCGTCTTTTTGAATTTGATCATTCGTACTTCATTTAAGAGGAGTGCAAGAATGATTGGCATCGGAAAGCCAATTAGCAGTTTCATGAGACTGATGATGATCGTGTTACGGATGATGTCACCGGATTGATAGTAATTGAAGAACTGTTGAAAGTACTTAAGGCCTGCCCATGGACTTCCGGTGAATCCGCCAACGAAATTGTAATCCCTAAAAGCAACCTGAATTCCATATAGCGGTACATAGGAGAACAGGAAAAACCAGACGATTCCGGGCAGCATAAACAAATAAAAGAGTTTATGCTGCCAGATTCGCTTCATCAATCGATTGTTGCTCACTCGTGTCTTGATCACATTCCAACCTCTCCTTTCTCATGATGGACGGTCATCCATCCCAGCTATAGCTGTCCTTGCTTCAATCGTAACGTGATGATTTCAAATGGCGTGAAGGATAAAGCCATCTCGGATGCTCCTGCAAATGAAACGGGTGAAATGATATTTTCCATAAGATCAGTCGTCCAGGCTTCTGCTATATGGAATCCAAGATGTAATACTGTGGTGGCATGTGTTCCCGAAGTTTCATATAGACGGACGATGATGTCGTCTCCATCCTCGGCTTTTTTGACGGATTCCACCATGATGTGCGGATGATCCGGCTGAAGAAATGTTTTCGAATATGGGAGCTTACCGTTCTGCTTACCAGATACAGATGATAAGGAAACTGTACGAAGCGGGATGTTCAGTTCATTACCTCTTCGATAGATCTCAGCCTGAACATGGTTGCCTTGATGCGGATATAACGAATAGGTGAACGTATGCTCCGCACGATCCGCTTCCGGATCAGGATACGAGCTGCTGCGCAGCAAATTCAGACCAAGCACATTATCGATGGCTCTATGACCATATTTACAATCATTAAGCAATGCGACTCCATAATCCGGCTCCGATAAGTCAATCCACTGATGAGCACATATCTCATCCTTGGCAAAGTCCCACATGGTATTCCGATGAGTTGGTCTAGTCAAACTGCCAAATTGGATCTCACAGTGAACCTGATCTGTACGGATATTCACCGGGAATGAAGTACGAAGCATTTTACCATTCTCTCTCCAATCCACGGTCGTCTCGAAATCAATTCGTCTGCTGCCTTCTGTCAGAACCACCGTCTGGATCAGAGTGGATTCTCCATAGTTATATTCGAAGACCAACCCAACTTTTGGTCCTTCACGAAGCTCGCGAATGTCATGAAGCGTTAATGGCATACCTGTATGTGCGGAATAGTCATGACTGAAATCCCAAGCATCTCCTTCGTCGTGATACACACGAAGTGCATTTCCCGGATGACCTTGCGGAATGACTTCCCGCGCTTCAGCCTTGTCCTGTATGGAGATAATGGCTCCATTCCGATCAAACTTCACGATGAATGTGTCGTTCTCCACACAGCGTTCTTCAGCGGAAACGTGAAATTCCGACTCTTGTATTCCCGGAACTAACTGGGCGCATGATGCGATTTCATCTATAGCACCCTGGTCCACATGATCTGATACCATTGTGTATCCCATGGATGGAACCTGAACCTTGCGCCAGTTTCCATTTGTTTCAATCCATTCCTGACGCTCCCAAGGCAATGAATTGAATATCACCACGGAGCAGCTGGATGAGGATTCGGTATTTGAAGAGATCTGGTCTGCCATATGGCTGTAGGTTTCGTTGATCATATTTTCTGTCTGATCTAAAAGTTCTTCATATCGTATGAGTGACTCATCGTACACACGCTTGATGGAAGACCCCGGAAGGATATCATGGAACTGATACAAGAGGACTTCCTTCCATATCGTTTCCAGTGACTCGGACGGATAAGACTTGCCTAGCTGTGAAGCTACAAGTACTGAGGCGAACTCCAATTCGCGCAGTGCTTTCTCCATTTTCCGGTTATACCACTTACTTCGCGCCTGACTGGTCAGGGTTCCTTGATGTTTCTCCAGGTAAAGCTCACCGCGCCATGTCTGGAACCGTTCACGTTCTTCATTAAGTCGTTCGAAAAATTTCCAAGAAGGTTCCTGTATAACAGGGGACAAGCCAAGCAGGTTTTTCTCCCGTGTCAGCCGCTCCAAATGCTCTTCGCCAGGTCCTCCGCCTCCGTCTCCTATACCAAAAAGCATTAGCGCATGGTTTGATACATTTTTATCCAGATACCCCTGTTCAGCACTGATGATCGAACGTGGAGCTGCAGGACTGTTGTAAGTATCCTCTGGTGGCATATGTGTTAATACAGCTGAACCATCAATTCCCTCCCATAGAAAGGAATGATGGGGATGCCGGTTATACTCACTCCAGGAGAGCTTCTGGGTCATCATGTAATCCACACCGGATTTCTTTAATAACTGGGGCAAACTTGCCGAGTAGCCGAATACATCAGGCATCCAGAGCGATTTCATTTCCAGACCAAATTCCTGCTGGAAATAACGCTTGCCATACAAAATCTGGCGTACGAGTGATTCACCACCAGGCACATTGGTATCCGATTCTACCCACATGGCGCCTTGCGGTTCCCATCTGCCTTCACGTACACGTTCCTTGATCTGCTCATACAGCTTGGGATAATGCTGCTTCATCCAATCGTACAGCTGCGGTTGGCTCGCTCCGAACACATAATCGGGATAACGCTCCATCATGCGAAGCACAGTTGAGAACGTTCTAGCTCCTTTACGGATCGTTTCACGGATCGGCCATAACCAAGCCAAATCTATATGAGCATGACCCACAGCGCTTAGGGTTAAGACCGGATCGCCCCCCTCTAGGGTTAGCTGTTCATTTAGTCGTTTTTTCGCTTGCTCGACATTCCCTTTCGAGAAATCGATCAACTGTACTGAAATATCATAGAGCGTCTGATAGATTCTCTCCTTCCGGGCGGAACCTTCATGGAGCTGCTCTGCGGTCTCCAAGAGCACCTCGGTATCGTAATAGAGATCCCGAATATCTCCCCTGCAGTAGGCGATGAGTGCTTCTTTCAGCGTCCCTCCGCGATACTTGCCGAACAGATCGTTATTGCCTGCATCTGCCCACACTTCAACTTCCTGTCCATTTACAGATGTCTCATGGAGCTGCACGACTCGTTTGCCAGGCAGACCTAATGAAAAATCAAATTCGGAGTTAATCGTCGTCAACCCTTGGATAGGTGACCCTTCATGGTCAACCAGACACAGCTCACCGTTGACATCCAGCAAGAGGACCGTGGTTTGGTTACCTGTGACTGCCGGAAGATTACCTGCAAAACGGAACCAGGCACAATCCCATAATTCTCCCCATTGTTCTCCTTGCTTGAGTGTCACTTTCGTGCCGGTCATCCGTTCCTCGTAAGGTACGGGCTCTGGTGTAATCCAAGCCGTCACTTCTAATTCGGCAATCGGCTCATATATGGCTTCCCGAAGTTTGTTTAACATCTGTTTTAACCGTTCTGGCCTTATCGGTTCGTAGGGCATACTAGTATACTCCTCTCTGTTACATCAATCAGGTTGTATTGTGAATTCAGGAAGTCCAGCGGACATGAACCTCTGCATTGTTCTCGTTGCCATGTTCGTACTGAAGAAGCACTGTCTTTGAATCCGGGTCCCATTCCCATACCACGGGGACCATCTGCTCTTGAATGACATACTGGGCGGATAATGGTCTGGCCTTGCAATAGAACCTTGCTGTTGCCTTCATGTTGGAAGGTCCTCTTGCAATGAATCGAAAACCTGTGGCCGACTGAGACAGACCTTCTATTCGGGAAGAAGCAGCAATGACGGATACTTCTCCAGCCGTTGGACGACCCGCTTCAATATCATAGAGCAAGGCTTGCTCTCCCGGATTTAGGGTCACCTGGTTCAGCACTGAGAGCTTTGAATCAAACAAATCCACAATCGGACCTGGAATGACTACTGCCTCTTCGCTGACCGATTCATCGAGAACCGATACGATTAGATAGGGACCTCGTCTAATTTTGAAATAAGGCTTCGATTCCCACTGTAGTTCTGGTCCGTGGACAGCTTCCAACGTTTCTTTCACAGATTGGCGCAGCCGATCAGCCCCTGCCTTGGATAAAGTGAAGTCAGCCGGATGTTCATCCAGCCAGCAAACTACCCCTTTTCCTACCTTATTGACACCTTGCCTCTTATCTTTTAGACCTAGCTGTTCAAACAAATGTGCTCGAGGGGAGTTATACGACTGATCTGACTGCCCTTGCTTGCGGTCATGATTCCACCACGCACGAATGTCGTGATACAGGTCGCTGTCATCGCCTACATAGATTAACACTCCGCCATCCTGTACCCACTGTGCAAGGGCATAATGAATGTCCGGATATTCCGGTTTGATAAATTCATAGCTCAGTATAAGTACACGATAAGTTGCCAAGTAACCCGGATACCGCCTTACATTATCCAGTTGAAGTGGACGGACAGGAATACCATGTTTCAATAACGGCAGTGTCAGACCGTAAAAAGGAGAAAAATCGAGCAGTTCTGTATCGCCATCCTCCTGGAATCCTTCAGGATCTGTCCCATCGTATTTACCGGCATGAGCTGCATTGGGATCTGACTTCATTCGTTGAAACATTGCTGAGTCTGCAATAAAAACGCCAACTTGTAATGTCTCCTCTGCTGTTTCAATCACATCCTGATTCATGTTACCAAGCGTGTGCATGACCTGAAGCAAAGTTGTGGCATAGTCTGACGGAATTTGCTCCTTGCCAGAGCCATCCTCGGATGGATAAGTGCCTTGAAAGATTCGTCGAGGCCAAGGTGCGACTTCATAATGGGCGACCCCGGGATGCAGCAGTGAGGCAACCACCGTTTTTAAATAGTTCTGGCGGTAATCAGCCCAGGTATAATTCGGGTTATCTTCGATCGGATCATGCAGGAACCACATTCGTCTGTCGGTCCCACGAACCAGTTCCTGCATGACGCCATATTCAAGGTAAGCGGTTTCAAACGTACGTTCCTTACGCAACCCTTCATACACATTGGGGGTTCGGGATGTCCCGGTCCAGATCTGTGCAATATACCCATCGATGGAGGGCAGCTCTAGAAGCTGAGATTGTGGACTGACAATACGCCACTGTGTGTAATTAATCAGACTATGAGTCGGAACATAAAAGCGAAGGACACGACCATAACGTTTTAACGCGTAGTCCTTCATCTCGGCACATAATCGGTCCAGGACACGTGTATATAAATACGCTTTTAATTTGGAAGCTCGAAATTGGGCATCAGGTGAAGCATGTGGCGGAATCCAAGGCTCTTTGTAATACAACTGCCATTCCCGTTTAAAAGCTTCTGAATAGCCTCCGTTTACCCAGAATTCAGGTTCCTCCAGATGGATGGCTTCCACACCGGCGTCAACGGCAACACGTATTCGATCCGCTATGTAGTGACCAAAGGAAATGGTAGGCACCATGTATGGAATGACTGGCTCGCTCCCATGAAGAATCATGTTGCCTTCCCGGTCCATTTGAGCTTCATCCCAATGTGTTGCTCCATCGACCTCACCATCCAAATAGCTGTTGTAGGTCCCCCAAGCAACTCCTGTCATCAAATGAACCACATATCCTTTTTCTTTCCACTTCAGAATGCGTTCCTGCATCGACTCATCAATCCCGTAAACCATCACAAAGTCAGTCTGCAGATCATAATCCGGATGGTAAGCAGCAGATTCTTGAAATCCCGTACGCTCTTCCTTTCGATCTCGTGCCATTTTCTTAACCTCCCCAAGCTCGTATTTGATTTGGGTTGCAATGTATGACTATCCATCTTTTTCTAGACTATAATATATGATATGAATATATTCAATATGTTTTTTATACAAACATAAAAAAAACCTTCTCCGCTTCTCTACGGAAAAGGTTTTCTTTTCTTGTTAAATTAAGCTTGAGGAACCGTTCCGGTAGTTTGACGTACGACCAGTTCGGGTTCAATCAGCATTTTGCTATAACTTTTCGTTTCCCCATGACCACGTAATACTTCAAGTAATTTAGCAGCCGCCCGATACCCCATATCCCGCTCAAATTGCTTAACATGGGTAAATATACTGAATTCCTCCACGATTGAGGTGGGATCATCGAAGCTTACTATCGATACATCTTCAGGCACTCGAAGCCCTGCTTGTTTGGTCATTTGATAGATTTGCACACCTAACCTGCCGTTAAGCGAAACATAGGCTGTGACCATTCGATTTTGGATATATCGATACAAAGGGTGGGCCTCCGCTTCCTTAAGTTCAGTTAGCGGTTGGAAATCTGTGATCATATGAGCAGGATTAATTAACGCACCTTTGCCTTTTAAAGCCTCAATATAACCTTCGATCCGCTCCTGAACCGTAACTGTCTGAAGGGGAGAATCCGAGCAAATAGCGATATCCCGGTGTCCCAGCTCCCAAAGATGCTCCACAGCTAGCCTTGTGCCCCGTCTGCCATCTGCCGCAATATAATGTGTCTCGACCCCTGGCAAATAACGGTCCATCAGTACAAAAGGAAAACCCGAGAGCTTCATGCCAAGGATCTCCTCGTTGTAGTTCTCTTCATCAACAGGAAAGATTAATAGACCTTCTGCCCCAAGCGCCTTCATTTCCTTGATGACATCCTTCTCTTTATCCACCTTGCCATGTGTAAACATGATCATGCTGCGATATCCTTCGTCACGCAAGGCTTGCTCAATTCCCTCAACGAGCCTGATGGCAAAATAATCATGGATGGAGGGCACAATGATGCCAATCATTCCTGTAGACAGTGTCCCCTCTCTACCTTTCATTGTGTTCGCTTGCGATGAGGTCATAGAAGCACTATCATCCGCTTCTTCAGCTACAAAACTGCCTTTCCCCGGCACACGCGCAATTAACTTTTCATTTGCTAATCCGGTCAAGGCATTGGCAACTGTAATTTTACTGACCTGAAACTGATCCATCAGTTCCTTCTCTGTCGGTATGCGATCACCGGGTTTCATATTTTCTTGAGTTATGACATGTCTGATATAGTCCTGGATTTGTTGATACAGTGGAATTCGATCATTTGTACTCATTTTGATCACATCACCAATTCATTCATAATATTTGAGATATATAATATATCCTTTCACCTGCAAGTGCAATAAACAAGCTGAGCTTATCTGCAGTTGCAAAGATTATCTCCTTAATATCATCGCATTTAATATGCCTGATTTCCAGGAATAATGGGAAGTTTTGTCGAACCCCTTGTAAAATTATATATGAATATATTTAATATGTGTTGGATAGAGATGTGTGGATTGGCTTTTGGCCACAAGAGGAGGGTGGGTATTACGGGCACATACTCTAATTCTTGACTATAACAAGGAGTGAATTCGCCATGGCTCGTAGATTCACGATGCTCTGTTTAGCTCTCATATGCGCTTTTTCATTAACCGCCGGCGCTGCTTCAGCTACGGAAACGGATGTACAGACAGCCAAACCTGATGGGTCCAAACACCGTGAACTGCCAAGTTTCAAAAAGCCGAAACATTTGGATGCAGCCGACATCTATGATGCGCCAGGTGACATCAAATTGTTGCTGGGAACATTACAGGGTATCGTTAACAGAGAACAACCCCGAATCTATCTGATTGAGTCCCAGGAAGAAGGAAAATTGACCTGGCTTAAGGACATCAAGGTGCCTTACACGCTTCATCAGGATTATTGGGAAGTGTTCTCTGCTTATCGCAACGAAGTCAAAGGCATGGTTGTATATGATCCCAAAGTACCTGATACGATTAACGTAGCAACCACGCTCGCAGGACTGAAGAATGCTGTGGTTGCCAGTCCCGAGTTAGCAGTCAAATTGTCCAAAGCCCCTTACAAATTGAAGATTGTAGATGACCTGCGGGGTAAATTCAATAGTCGGATAGATGCCTATACCTGGCAATATGAGAATCTGTGGAAGAAAACGAACCACCAGATGTTAGTTGGACTTGATCCGGATACGGCGATTCGCATACCATCCGGCATGCCTGAATCCTTTGTTACGATTGCGGAGGAAAAACAACAGATTCGAGATGCAAGCAACCGTGACACGTATTCCCTGGATCTTTCTTCACTCTTGGGAAAATCTTCAGTATATCTCCGATTTGATGACGCTTTCACTCAGGATGGCTGGGGACCGGCTGTACATGAGATTACGGTCAAGGCGGATGGAAAAGAGATCGCTAACTTTATCGCAGGAACACCGGAAGAAGAACAATTCCTGTATGATAGACAGAATTCCAAGGTTGCTGAAGGAGAAGGCGGCCACCGTTTCGCCGATAATGGCAATTATTTTGTGTATGAATTCACTCCTCCTGCGGGTACTCAGAACCTGACGGCTGAAGTGGACATGTGGAATCAGTATAAAGTATCCGCGGGTAATATCCGCCCTCTCTCGGCTGAGCAACGGGAGCCCTATGCATATTTAAGGGATTATGCAGTCGCTAATAAAGCGATGGTATTCTGGTTGGATTCCAATATACCTGAGCAAAAAGCACTCTTCGAGAAGATCATGTCTGATGTAAAACCCGGAACTCCCTACCTTGGCTGGTTTAGCAATGATGTCGAAGGTGAGTTCAGCTCCGTTGAGATCGCATCTCGATATGGCGTCTATGTTCTCGCAGCGGATTGGTTCAGCAACCTGACTGTTTTCTCGGGGACAAAACCGAATCTCACCCCGGTGAAAAAATCTCCGCGACCTGCGCTGGAGAACAAAATCTATGTAACGTATACCTTTACGGAAGGCGATAATTTTCAGTATAACCAGCATCGCATGCGTGTGATGTGGGATGATCCGGCCAGGGGTAAGGTTCCGATTAACTGGACTTCAAGCCCGCTTCTCTACGAAGGTGCACCAGCAATATTGAATTATTATGTGAACACCGCAACCCCGAATGATCTGCTGATCGCAGGACCATCCGGTGCAGGATACTTCTATCCAGAGGCATGGCCCGACTCAAGCTTCCGGCAATTTTTGCAGCAAACTGAAAAATATATGAAAAAGACTGGCATGACCATTCCTTATGTGTTGAACCGTGTAGACAGCGAGAATGTACCTCTCACGCCATTTAAAGCCAAGGCTTATGCACAGGATTATCATTCACCCGGCTTATTCATCAGCTATGAAGACAACTATGGTGTGGAAATCGTTGATGATAGCCTGCCCGTATCCACAATTCGTGGGATAAGTACCGTGCAGGATGGATTACAGGTGCTGAATGAAGCGAAAGCGAATTGGGATGGTAAATCGCCATTGTTCGTTTCCCTTGGATTGCTTGCATGGAGTACGACTCCATCCGATGCACTGGCGATCACCGAAGAACTCGGAACAGAATTCAAGGTTGTCCGTGCTGATGACTATTTCTCCCTAATCCGAGAAAGCTACCACTTACCCCCTAGCAAGTAATAACCATACTTACACTGAATCTGCAGACGCATAAAAGCATCGTACCCTGAGTAAGCGGGTACGATGCTTTTTTCGAATGAAGCCTCACCGCTGATTTACCGTTTAACAGTGACACCGGAACATAACAGCACCGCATGATCTTTCTCTTGGAAAGACTCATGCAGGCGCTGACCTCTAATCATTACTATCCTATTAACCTATCTTCCACTCAAACGGCTACTTCTTCACTGGTCTATCCGGTTCACCTGGCTTATCCGCTTTGCCGTCTTCCAGCTTAGCAGCTCCTTCCAGCAGAAATACGCCGCTGAGCTGAGCCGTAAGGTCGAGTGGGTTCTGGGCTGCTTTCCCCCAAGCTTGACCGAACAATCCATTGTCCCGGCTACCTTTCAGTAAGGCATCGGCATTGCGATAGACTGCCTTTTTCAGGCTCTTGTTATGCCCGACTTCATACAACTCAACCATGTAGCGGATCAGGATGCCTTTGAACAACGCACCGTCCCCGTCGCCGTCCTCTTTAAATATGCCCGTCTTCTCATCCGTTAAGGTTTTCAAAGAACCAGCTGCGGTTTTCTCGGCATCTTTCAAATACGTCTTCTTCCCTGTTATCCGGTAGAGTTCAACACCTGCTCCGATAAACGTTCCTTGATTGTACGTAAAGATCCATGCTTCATTCACATCCAGTGTGCCATCCTCCTTCAGCACCAAACCATCCGCTACCAGGCCCGTTTGCGGATTAACCAGATGTTGTTTCTCCCAATCATATATTTTTTTGGCCCATTCCAGATCCCTCGCATCGCCAAAACGTTCATACAGCCTTGCAGCCAAGATAGCGGCAGGCCCGTTGGAGCATGCATTTCGGTTATAACGCTGATCCTTTTTCCAAGCCATACCGCCAAGCTCATCTTCCCACCAGGCGGTCTTGATGTCATCCCACAACTCCATTACGTATCCCTTCATCTCTTCACTGCCTGTTGCATCATACAGACGAAGCCCGGCGAGCGCGAGCCATTCCATATCATCGTAGAATTCATTGTGAAGTGAACCATTTCGTGCAATGATACTGCGAACGAGTTCTTCCGCACGCTCAGTGTAGGCCTTGTCTCCTGTACGTTCGTATCCGTCCACCAATGCATCGACCGCATGAGCCTTCCACCAGTAATTTAAGGCCTGTTCACCTTCTGGTGTTGATGGGTAAGCATTATTCATCATTTTTGATGCATCGTTCCAGTAGTATTCATGCAGCTTCTCTTGCGACCACTGCGCCTGATCTGCATAGCGATTCTTGCCACCGCTTGTTGCCCCCATGGTGGTGACCAGAATAATGCTGAGTACCAGCGTGAGGCTAACCATTTTCCTTTTGCTCATCAGATCCCTTCCCTTCTCCAATCGACGTATAACTAACAGTTTTACCCGTAAAGCAGTGTCAATCCCTTGCTCCAGCTCTGTTCACGCCTGTCCCTGACGGTGTTCCTTCACCCCCTTCCATATTTCTCAGGCAGAACTGCAGATGATGCTGATAACCAGAACTATTCTTTTACGGCTCCAAGTACGATTCCGTGGATTAGATAACGTTGCAGAAAAGGATATATCATCAGAATGGGAATCATGGATACCAGAATTTTGGCAGAATTCAACGTTGTATTGGAGATTTTATTGAACTGCTGCAGCTGTTCGACCGAAAGATTCTGCATCTGATCACGTGTGAGGCTGAGCTGCTGCAGATAGGTCTGGAGCGGGATTTTGGAGCTGTCGTTAATCAGAATGATGCCGTCAAAGAAATTGTTCCAGTGCCCAACAATAACAAACAGCATGATCGTTGCCAGACTCGGCATGGAAATGGGGATGAAGATTTTGAGCAGAATTTTAAGCGGACTGGCACCGTCAATAAATGCGGCCTCTTCCAGTTCCTTTGGAATTCCCTTGAAGAAGTTCATGAGGAGAATCACATTAAAGACAGGAACTGCCCCCGGCAGAACCAGCGCCCAAATGCTGTTGATCAACCCCAACTTGCTGATGACCATATACCATGGAACGATCCCCCCGCTGAAAAGCATAGTAAACACAATAATCCACATATATGTGTTTCTCGATCTGAATTGTGTGACGCTTCGTGACAACGGATAGGCCATGAGAATGGTCAAAAACATGTTGATTGCTCCCCCAAGCACCACCCGCTCGACCGAGATGAAAAAAGCCTTCCAAAACTTCGTATCATTCAGAATCTGGCCATACGATGAGAAATTCAGCTCCACTGGAAAAAAATAGACCCGACCTGCATTAACAGCTGTACTGCTGCTGACGGACACCATAATGGTATTGACAATCGGCGCCAAGGACATGAACGTAATCAGAATTAACGCAAACATAATCAACAGGCGGGATAGCCTGGAGCCGAGCGATTTGGATTGAATCATGCTAACCCTCCTAGAAAATTCTGTACCCCGCATACCTCGAAGCCAGTCTGTAGGAAATCACGATCAGAACAAAGCTGATCACCGATTTCATCAGTCCAATCGCTGTTGCAAATGAATATTGCATGTTGATCAGACCCATACGGTATACAAAAGTATCGATAATATCGCCCGTTTCATATACCAGCGGATTATACAGGTTAAACACCTGATCAAAACCCGCATTCAGTACATTACCAAGACTCAGCGTACCCAGCAGGATAATCGTTGGGAACATACCCGGCAGCGTGATATTCAGCGTCTGTTTCCAGCGACTTGCGCCGTCCATTGCGGCAGATTCGTACAATGCAGGGTTGATTGCCGTTAATGCAGCCAGATAGACAATCGTCCCGTAGCCAAATTCCTTCCACGTATCCGTCACAATGAGCAGCGGCCTAAACCAGTCATTACTCGCCAGAAACATAATCCGCTCCAGTCCGAGAAACTCAAGGAAGTTATTCACCATGCCATCGAAAGAAAAGATCATGGTCAGCATGGTGCCCAGAACCACCCAGGACATAAAATGCGGCAAATAGACGATGGTTTGAATTGTACTCTTGAATACTTTCAGACGCACCTCATTTAACAGCAAAGCGAATACGATGGGTACAATCAACCCTAGAGCAATCTTTCCAACCGCGATAACCAATGTATTAATGAAAATCTGCTTCGCGTCCGGCAGTTGAAACATATATGTGAAATTGGAAAGCCCTGCCCACTTTGACCCGAATATTCCTTTGGCGGGAATGAACTTTTGGAATGCCATCACGACCCCGAACATCGGTACAATTGAGAAAATGAACAGCATGATCATGCCAGGCAGCAGCATAAAATGATAGGTCATTTCGTCAAAGGTTTTACGTTTCTTTTTGCTCCGGTAACGCACTTCCCGCTCTTGATTAACGGTTGTTTCCATTTGCGGCATTGTCCTTTCCACCTCCATCATGTGCCTAATTGGACAGGCTTTATCGACGAAAGCCCGTGCGGAAGTCCACCATCAGGCTTCCGCACCTAAGCTCACGCGATCCTTATCTGTTGCTCATCTCGTTGACTTCTTCTGTAATCTCGTCACCACCCGTACGTTTCCAAGTGTCAACAAACTTATCGAATTCATCTACAGGAGCTTCCCCCATAATGATCTTGAGCATGGTTTCCTCTTCGAGCTTCTGCAGATTCGCCCACTTCAGCTTCATCGTCTCGGTTGTTCCGTAGAAGCCTGCGGGAATCACTTCCAAATTCGGATTATTCGCCTCACGCTGTCCCTCGATCCGGGAGAGATATTCACCATAAGTGTTTGCATCGATCGCATTACCTTTCTCTTTGAATTCCTGATAGGCCTTGAAAGAAACCATTCGATCTTCCTGAACAGCGGAAGCATCTCCGGCCTCATCCGCCTTGATCAGATCATCGTAATACCGCTTTAGCACATCGTCATAATCCACTTGCATCGGAATCTGGGTAGGATCATTGTTCCAGCGGCTTGCATCGGTGAGCAACTCGTCAGCATGCTCTTTCTTGTAATTGATTGCGTCCTCCGTTAAGGAGTACAGGAAATCCGTTGTTAAATTGACTGATTTCATAATCGCTTCAGGATGAGCAAAATCCTTCTTCACAACGACGATACCACCGCCCACCGGATCTTGCCGGATCGTCTTGAACTTGCCATTTTCATCCACTGGTGCAGATACGGCAACCCAGACTGCTTCAGGATCTTGTTTAATGGAATCCTTGTAGTTGGTGTAGCCGATCCACCATGGATTAAACACCATTCCGGCCTGTCCGTTGATGACGAGAGCTTCCTTCTCTTCACTCGACCGGACAGCAAACTGTTTATCAATCAAACCTTCTTTATACATGGCGCTCAGCTCTGTCAGCGCTTGCTTCACTTCCGGTTGAACAGATCCATATTCAACCTGACCGTTCTTCTGAATCCAGTTCATCGGAAAGGCACCGTGCGCAGCAAAGATCGGCGTAAAGTTCATCGCATTGGAATCCATGACCATACCTACCGTCTTGCCTGTTCCCGAAACGTCCTTCTCCACAAACGTTCTCGCAAGATTCCATACATCCTCGACGGATTCCGGGAGCTTCGCGCCTACTTTATCCACCCAATCCTTCCGGACCCACAGCAATTGGTGCTGGTTTCCGATATTCGTCATGGGCAGACCCATGATTTTACCATCCACCTTTACCTGATTCAGCAGCAAATCTCCGTAGGAACCATAAATATTTTTAACACCCTCGGATGCTGTCTTCTCATAAACCTCTGTCATGTCGGCAATGAGATCGTTATCCACCAGTTGATTAAATATTTCGCGGCTGACAAGCATTACATCCGGGAGGTCACCTGTCGTCATCGAGAGTGACAGCTTCTGATCCATATCATCTGTTTCCCAAGCCACCTTGGCTTTGACGTTCACCCGGTCTTCTACATAGCGTGTAGCCAAATTGTTTTCAATGGTATCGCCGGCAGGCAGATTGTTCACATGATTGGTATTTCGGCCAATCGTAAATTCCACGGGTGTCTCATATTTACCATAAGGTTCATAGTCCTGTTGTGAAATTTGCGGTTGTGCACTCTCGTTATTGCCCCCTGTACAACCACTGACTACAGCTATCATCATGCTTCCGATCAGCAGCGTAGCCATCTTACTGCGCTTCTTCATTCTGTCATCCCCTTTATCTGATTTGCTTTTGATAACCAAATTGTATGCGTTTTCACAATTGGCGTATATGCCACATTTTTCGGATATGTAACACTTTTTTTATGACCTCCAATTTACTTTATTTCTCTGTATTAAAAGTTTATAACAGTAACAAATAAGCGGTCGCAACAGCAACCGCTTCCGTACTAGCACTATGTTTTTAATGTAACTATACACTCTATCATGTTGCCGGAAGGACGATTGACACTTCCGTTCCGCTGCCTGGCTCACTATGAATAACGAGCCCGTAATCCCGACCATAATACAGCTTGATTCGGTCATTAACGTTCCGAACACCACATCCGCCGTTCTCTCCTGTTAACAACCCTGCCGTCTGCATAGGCGTCATGCCAACACCGTTATCACAAACGGTTAGTTTAATCCCTTCTCCCACCCGGTTAACTGTAATGTGAATGCGATAATCTATCGCATCTGCCTCCACAAAACCATGCTTGATGGCATTTTCCACAATTGGCTGCAAAATAAAATGAATCACCTCGGTATGTAATACCTCGTCATTGATATGGTAATCCACATCAAATCGGCCATCGTTCATGATGAGCTGCAAATCCAGATACGCTTTAATATGCTGCACCTCAGCCTCAATGGTGGCCATATTCTTCCCCTGGTTTAGTGTTGTTCTATAGAAACGGGCTAATGCAGATACCATATAACTCGTTTCTATATCCGCCTTTTTCTCGGCCCTCCAGCGTATAAATGAAAGGGTATTGTACAGGAAGTGAGGGTTGATCTGACTAATCAACTTGTTATATTCACTTTCCTTCTTGGCAATTTCGGCGTGATACACCTGAGAGATCAGGCTGTTGATCCTTGTCAGCATTTTACCGATACCGTTAGTCAGCTCACCAAATTCATCCCTGGATGAACTCCGGATAATCACATCCAGATTGTTCCGCTCTACCTTGTCCACCTTGTTCTTGATATGGATAATTCTTTGCGTAAAGTTATTAGAGATGACATAAATGAGCAGGAAGGTAATGACTAGGCTGAGGATGATGACAAACAGCGTAATTTGAAAAATACTCATTGCATTGGCGTACGCATTGGTATTCAGCAGATTATAGTGAATGGTCCAGCCGTTGTTGGCGAGTGAGCGGCTAAGACTTAGATCGCCAGACTCCCCAACTTTCGAACCTGCGGCCACAGCAACACGCTTTTGGTTTTCCTGAAATATCACATGCTGCTTCGCGTCCTCAATATGAACAGCTACATGTTCCGACAGATTGTCCAGATCTGCAAAGATGCTATCATGCTGAATGGAGATCACCATAAAATTGCTGTCTTTTGGATTGCTGATCAGTTCCTGAACGAGATAAAGCTTCTCCCCATCCACAATCCAACGCCTGCCTCGAAATCCGTCATACCAAGCCTTACTCTTGAGATCCCCAATTGGCAAAATATTATTGCGGATTCCCAATAACTTCCCGGATGTATAAAAGGTAATGCCTTCAATATCATCATCCATCAGCCGGATGTTCGAGATCAATGGCTCCAGAATGTCCCGGAAATCCAGGTACATATTATAATAATTATCTTCGTAGTCTTTCGTAAATATTTGCGATAAGTCCCGATTAAGCACCATGAACTCACTTAGCGTATTGTAGCGATTAATCTTATAGTCCATAATGTTAGCCACCTGCTCCAGACTCGCTTCAGCTTCGCTCCGCAACTCCTTCATTTGAATACGGTAAGACTGTATGAAGGAGAGCAGTCCAAGCAGAAGGATCGGAATGAGTGCAATCACCAAATGGGATAACAGCAGCTTGTTTCGGAACCTGATATCATTGAATTTGCTCTTGATCCATCCGATCATGAAGCACCCCGCACTCTCTGAACTGTAACGGACTGACGCCAAACCTGTTTCTGAACAGCTTGGCAAAATAAGAATGATTGTCGATGCCAACGGCCCCTGCAATATCATTGATTTTCATATTCGAATGAGCCAGCAGATGGCTTGCACGCCGCAAACGATAATCGGTCAAATATTTCGAGAAGTTCTCCCCGGTCTCTTTTTTAAACAAAATGCTCAAATACCCTGGCGATAGATAAACATCGTGGGCTGCCTCGGATAATGAAATATCTCTCTGATGGTTATCCTTCACATAATCCTTCACCTGTCGAATGACCTTCGATTCCACGGATTCCGGTTCGGGACCTCCGCCATAAGCACGGATCTGCGTGATATCCTCCATCACCTGTACAAACTCTTCCCTAACCAGTGGCTTGAGCAAATAATTAACCACACCCAGTCGAATGGCACTGCGGGCATATTCAAATTCATCATAACCGCTGCAGATCACAATCTTTATATTCTGCTGCGTTTTCCTGGCTTGTTTGCTAAGCTCTAGTCCGTCCATAAGAGGCATTTTGACGTCGGTGATGAGGATATCAATCGCGTTCTCTACCAGAATTCGCTCTGCGCTCTTTCCGTTCTCGGCTTCCAATACTTGAAAGGGAAAGCCGTAGTGAGAGATCAAATCCTTAATGCCTTCTCTTTGCACGCACTCATCGTCAACAACAAGAACATTAAACATCATGACATCTCCTTTGCAAGTAAAGTGAAGGCAAACTATAAGGGGACTATCTTGGTGTACATAGTATTCAGTCATATCGTAGTATATCATAGATTTAGGAAAGGGCTTTCAAAAAGGTAATCCACCAATTTTCAGGCATCGATGTCCGTGATTTAAGTGCCCAGCGACATAGAAATATCATGTAAAACAACAAAAAAAGCCGCCAAAAAGGCGACTATTTCCGTACACGTGCTATCCCTTAACCGCACCTAATGCAACGCTGCCTATAATTTGTCTGGAGAATATCGCAAAGACAATGATAATAGGCAAGATCGAGATCGCAACACCCAAATACAACAGTCCGTAATCCATTCCATAATATCCTTGTACCAGCGCAACGAGTACCGGAAGCGGATATTTATCCAGGGAGAAAAACAGGACCAGCGGCGTGAGAAAATTATTCCACGAACCGATAAAGGTGAATATACCAAGGGCCGATATGGCCGGGCCCAGAATGGGCAAGACAATCTGATTGAACGTGCGGAACTCCCCTGCACCATCTACACGTGCAGATTCAATAATCTCGTCTGGAATGCTGCTCTCCATAAATTGTTTGATAAAAAACACATTAAATGCATTCGCCGCTGCCGGCAAAATGATCGCTGCATAGCTGTCCAGCAAACCTAACGTACTGAACAGACGATACATCCCGATCAGCGCGAGCTGCCCAGGCACCATCATGGTCGCAAGCAAGAACAGGAATAGCCAGTTGCGACCTTTGAACTTGAACTTGGCGAAGCCATAAGCCGTTAGTGAACCGATATACAAAGATAGCACCGTAGACGTTCCGGCAATGAAAAAGCTGTTGGCAAACCCGCGCCAGATATTGATTTTGGAAGCCATGTTCGTATAATTATCCAGCAAGAAGGGGCCGGGCAGAAACGTAAATGTCGATGCAATCGTCGCATTATTATGCGTGGAATAGATGAGCATGAGATAAAATGGAATGATACAGAGCACGGCAAGGCTAATCAAACACAGATAAATAATGACTTTGCCCAGTGTCAGACGCCTCACAGTATCGTACTGCTGTAGAGTAACTTTTTGTTGTTCGACTGGTTTGACGGTTGGCATTTCATTTCCCCCTCCCTATGCACGGCTCTTGCGCTTCGTCATCATGAAGGATACGACCGATAGCAGGATAATGATGATGAACAGACAGAATGCAATGGCCGCCCCATAACCAAAACGTGTACTTTGGAATGCCACATTATACAGATACATAATACTCGTCATGGCTGCACGATCCGGACCACCCGTTCCATTCGTCAATGTAAACGGCTGATCGAAAATCTGAATACCCCCAATAATGGACGTGATCATCTGGAACAGAATGATTGGGCGCAGCATTGGAACGATGATATGAATGAAAATATGTTTCTTTTTCGCCCCATCCATTTGAGCGGCTTCCTGCAGTGCCGGATCAATACCCTGAAGCCCTGCCAGATAGATGACCATGGAGTAACCAAAGTATTGAAAGAACAGAATGGATGAAACAATCAGTCGCATAAACCAAGGATCATTTTTCCAGTTAATTGGATCATCGATAAGTCCAACTTGAACCAGAAAATGATTTAAACCGCCGGATTGCCAATCAAAGATCAGACTCACAAGCAGACCCAATGATGCAGCGGTAACGATGTTGGGAAAGAAATAAACCGCTCTGAAAAAGTCTCTTCCCTTAAGTAACTTGTCGTTGAGGATAAAGGCGAGTACAAGCGAAACAGTAAGTTGTGGGACTACAGAGACACCCCAGATAAAAAGAGTATTAAATAATGTCTTGTAGAACAAAGGATCTTGCAGAACAGCAATATAGTTACCCATTCCGACGAAGTCTGGCGTAGTAATCCCATCAAAGTTGGTGAAGCTGATATAGAGAGAATACAGAATGGGGTATAGCCCAAAAATGGCGAAAAGAATGAAAAACGGAGCAATGAAATAGTATCCGTAATGATCTTTGCGGATTGACTTGGCAAACATGATTTGTACCCCCAGTCATCGGATGATTAAAAGGCATTCGCTTACTTCTAAGCTAATCCACTTCCAGCTCCGGAAATCTCAATTTGACATCACGCTTGATTCGTTTTACGGCTTCTTCTTTGGTCTGAATGTCATTATTGAGATACAACTGGAGAACATTTTTGAAGATGTCATTGTTAATGGTTGAATCATATTTGGTTCGCTCATATACAGGAACCTGCTTGGCTGCTTCCGAGAAAAACTCAAAATGCTTCTGCCCTCCCAAATACGCTGAAGATACAGATCCCGCAAGCTGATCATTCACGACCATGTTGCTTGTGAAATAGTCCTGTTCCTTCGCCAGCCCAGACAGAAAATCATGATCAAAGTTATAAAACTCAATAAACTTCCAGGCCAGATCCTTTTTGTCACTTTTGCTGTACATCGCAATATAAGTTCCACCGGCACTAAAAGCGGATGGCCCCGGTGCGAGACCCCACAATCCTTCGGTATCCGGAGCGTTCGCCTTAAAAGTGTATTGCAGCGCCCAGGTTGCTCCCGGATAGAACATCACTTGGCCTTTTTGCATCGAAGCCGCATATCCGGCACTACCATCATCCAACTCTGCAAGCACATGCCGATGACGGGCTTCACGAACAAGGTCAAGCACCTTCATATAAGTAGGATCGATGACTAACTTCCCATCCTTAACCCAAGGGATACCATCATATGAATTGGATATCGCATTCCAGTTGGCAAGGGCATGAACTTTATTTCCACTCTCCTGCTCAACTCTCTCTCCAATCTCGAATATCTTCTCCCATGTATCAATTTGCGGCGCTACCTTCTCCGGATCGTCCGTACCCAAATATTCTTTGGCCAGATCTCTCCGATAATAAATACCTCCAGGCGTTCCCTGATAACCGATCGCTCTAATATTTCCTTCGCTATCCTTCTCATTAGCCTGCACAAAAGCATATTGCTCTGGAATTAATTCATTGGCGTTATACGGTGCTGCCGATAAATTCTCCAGATAAGGCACATCAATTAGCTCTCTTATATTTGCATTCTCGATCATAAACACATCCGGAGCCTTAGACGTTGTCTGTAGTGCAGACTTAAGCTTGGTGATGTAGAAATTGCCCGGAATATTGACAAAATTCACCTTAATGTTAGGATATTTCTCCTCGAATTTTTCAATAGCATAACCTGCTTCATCCGTAAAACTCCAGACGGTGATTTCCTCCTGCTTGGACTGGTTGGCTCCACTTGGTTGGCAGCCGGACACCATTAACACTGCGCTTACGAGTGCAATCATGGAGATATATTTAAGCTTAAACTTCTTCATGGGCCCCCTCCTTCAAAAAGGAAACGCTTACAATTTATTAGAGTATATGGATTTTGGAGAAGGCTTTCTCCCCAAATATTGTGAATCATCCTTCATATGTTGTGATATTTGTACGATGCTTCTTGCGAAATTCGGACGGGGTACAATCATTATATTTTTTGAACAGACGGTTGTATGAGTTCACATTGTTGAAACCATGACCAATGGCAATATCCAGAATAGATTCGTCGCGAAACAATAACGCCCATTCTGATTTGATTATTCGAAAATGATTCAGGTATTCCATCAGTGTGATTCCTTTGATCTCTTTAAACAATTTACATACGTGAAACTTGCTGAATTTAATGTGCTCTGCGACTTGATCCAGTTTGACGGGTTCAGCGTAGTGCTCCTCCAGGTATTCACAGACCGATTCAAGAAATTCAAACTTTTTGGAAGGCGTACAAAGGCATCCTGAAGTTAATTCATCTGTAATCGGTGCCTTTGTGCGCAGCATATGAACGATGAGATCATATAATCTGGCAACCATTAACCAGCGATACCCCGCCTGTTGATCTTTCTCTTCATTCGCTAAAGCATCTATATATTTCCCAAGATTTTTCTCATTACAAAGGTTGGACGGGATGACCGTCGTTTTGTTGAAAAGCTCCCCCAGGTCATGGGTTTCTTTTTCGGTTGTGAAGCTTCCCGTTAATAACTCCAGCCGAAACAGGATAATAGTTAAATGATCTGTACCTGGCAAGAAACAGTGAATGTCTCCCGGTTTAATAAGCAGCACATCTCCGCGTTCAAGGTCAAATACATGGTTATTGATGCCAATTCTCGCGCTTTTCCCATTGACTACAACCAATTCAACCTCTTCATGCCAGTGTGCGGCAAAATTAAACTGTTCCTCGGTATGAATTACCTTGATTGGAAAACCTTCAGTCATATGACCTGTTTCAAGAAAAGTAGGTACACCCATCAAATCACCCTTTCCACATTTTCCAGTTCAACAATGATCTAGTTATCATTATTATGCATCAAGTATAGCTGTCCCTTCTAATCGAGATAAAAAACGATTGAAAAAACGAAAAAAAAGCTCCCCAACATTTGTTAAGGAGTCTCTATTATGAGTCTATCTTCTTAACAACCATGATCCTGAATAGTACCTGCTGAGAAGGATCAAAACAAAAAGTCGCCTTATAGGGCGACTTCTTAAAAACTATAAGTATGATGTGAGGACAATAACGGATCGAGTCAGGTTCAACTTTTACGAATTTTCTTGATCCACTCATGCATGCTTTGCAAATTGGACTTGAAATACGTAGTGAAGAACCATTCCTGATAGGCTGATGGTACAGTAATTTCGTCCAAGCTTTGGTTTCTTTGAGCAGCATCGGTCACAATTTCCAATAGATCCGTTATGTAGTCTTTGACTTCATGTAGTGCGTTCAATGAACATACTTCTCCATGCCCCGGTACGATGATTTCTATATCCAGCTGTTCGACTTTGTTCAAAATATCCAGCCATTGCTGAGGATTAGCATACATGAGAACCGGATGATGTTTAGATAAGACCAGATCCCCCATTATCGCAATTCTGTCTTTCGGAATAAACACCAGGGCATCGCTTTGAGTATGACCTCCGCCAAAAGTAATAAGTTCAACACTGCGCTTACTGCCATGAATAGTCATATGCTGATCAAACGTTAAGTTCGGTAATGAATATACCAGATCGGGGAGCATCTTCATATATTCACGGTCACTGGCATTATCCCATTGCATTTCCTGTCTTAACTTTTCGTTTGTCTCTCGTTGTATTTGTTCATCGAGTTCGTCTATAGCATCATATATCGCTTCAGGTTTTGCCAACTGCTGCGTTATCCTGTTCCTAACAAAAGTATCCATAATTTCGCGAGTAATCGATGTGGAAATAATCTGTGCTGCAGGGACAAATACTTGATTGCCACATGTGTGGTCACTATGCCAATGCGTGTTGATTACATAAGAAGCCTTTCTACCCGTGAGGTACTCAGCGGCTGCCTGCAAATCCTCTGCAGCCTGTATCGTCGTGAATGTGTCCACAACTAGCGTTTCATCGCCTAAGTCAACGATTGTGGCATTGCCCAATGAACCTGTACCGGGAACTGCAATCGCAGCAAATACACCCTCAGTAACCTCATTCAATCGGAAATGCCTTGAACCTGTGAATGCCCCTATTCCGCGCATTATGGATACCTCTCCTTTCTGAATCAAACGTCATTATATACTAAAACGATCGATTAACCCAGTCTGAATCGACAGCGGTTTTCTCAACCTCTTTTTGGTATAGCCATAGGCTATAGCTAGATATAACTTAATGGAATTACATTATAACTCCGGATATGTGATAACTTTTTGGTAACATATTGTAGAGGAGTTTTACGTCATGGCAAAAAGCAGTGTATTGGGATATCCACGAATTGGTGCGGATCGGGAATGGAAGAAAGCCTTGGAGGCATTCTGGTCAGGTAAGCTCGAAGAAACAGATTTTCAAGCAAAATTGCAGGAGATTCGGTTAGATCACCTGCGCAAGCAGCAAGAAAAAGGTATCGATCTTATTCCTGTCAATGATTTCAGTTACTATGATCACATTCTGGATACTGCCGTTATGTTCGGAATTGTTCCAAAACGGTTTGCATATGACGGTGGCGCTGTACCTTTGTCCGTCTATTACGGAATTGCACGGGGAACGAAAGATGCAGCAGCAAGTGAAATGACAAAATGGTTTAACACGAACTATCACTATATCGTGCCTGAACTGGACGGTGCTTCCCCTGCCCTTACGGAAAATAAACCACTTATTGCTTATCGCGAAGCTAAAGAGAAGCTCGGTATTGAAGGAAAACCGGTTCTTGTCGGACCGTTGACCTTCCTGAAGCTGTCCAAAGGATATGATAAATCCGAAACGAACGCTTGGCTGGACCGCCTGCTTCCGCTCTATGTACAAGTGCTTCAAGAGCTTGCAAATGAAGGAGTTCAGTGGGTACAGATTGACGAGCCAATCCTCGTTACCAAAACAAGTGATGCTGACCTAGAGCTGCTGAGTAAAATTTATGAGACGTTTGCATCTGCTGTACCAGGTCTGAACATTATGCTGCAAACCTACTTTGAATCCGTAGAGAACTATAGCAACATTGTTGCCCTACCGGTTCAAGGTATCGGACTTGATTTTGTACATGGAGCTACGGGTAACATTCAGTCCATTCAAGCGTCCGGTTTCCCAGCGGATAAAGTTTTGGGTGCTGGGGTTATTGACGGCCGTGGGATCTGGAAAGCCTCTTTGCCAGGAAAACTGAAGCTGTTGGATGAACTGGCTGAACTCGTGACACCTGAACGTTTAATCGTGCAATCCTCATGCAGTTTGCTTCATGTTCCGGTAACGACAGAGCGTGAAACTAAACTCACATCCGAACTGAAAAATGCTCTGGCGTTTGCAGATGAAAAGTTGGACGAGATCGTTCTGTTGACGAAAGCATTGTCTTCAAGAAACGCTGAAATCATCGCTGAAATTGAAAATTCCGATCGTACGATCCAGGCTCTCCAGCAATCTGAAGAGCGCAATCGTGTTGCTGTTCAAGAAGCCGTGGCTACACTCAGCGTTCAACAGCCGGAACGTTCCCGTCCGTTTGCCGAGCGTCATATCGCGCAGCAGGACAAATGGAAATTGCCACTTTTCCCGACAACGACTATCGGCAGCTTCCCACAATCCGCAGAAGTGCGTAAAGCACGTCAATTGTGGCGTAAGGGTGAGTTGAACAATGAGCAGTATGCTGCCTTCATCCGGGATCAAATTGATATCTGGATCAAAATTCAGGAAGAGATCGAGATTGATGTTCTCGTACATGGTGAGTTTGAGCGTACCGACATGGTAGAGTTCTTTGGCGAAAAACTTGCAGGGTTTGCCTTCACACAATTTGGATGGGTTCAATCATACGGTTCCCGTTGCGTAAAACCACCAATTATTTTCGGAGACGTTGCATTTACCGGAGAAATGACCGTTGAAGAAACCAAATATGCACAGTCCCAGACACAACGTCCTGTAAAAGGTATGCTGACTGGACCGATCACCATCATGAACTGGTCATTTGTACGGGAAGACATTCCGCGCGAGCATATCGCATATCAATTGGCGTATGCACTGAGACAAGAAGTCGAAGCACTGGAGCAGGCAGGTATTGGCATGATCCAGGTCGACGAGCCTGCAGTTCGCGAAGGACTGCCGTTGAAGGAAAACGAGCAAGCCGATTATCTGGCTTGGGCTGTCAAAGCTTTCCGTATCTCTACTTGCACGGTTCAAGACACAACTCAAATTCACACACATATGTGCTATTGCGAATTCCATGACATGATTGATTCCATCGAAGCGATGGATGCCGATGTTATTTCGATCGAGACATCCCGCAGTCACGGTGAACTGATTCACAGCTTTGAGTTGAACACTTATAAACTGGGTATTGGACTTGGCGTATACGATATCCATAGCCCACGTGTTCCAAGTGTGGATGAAATGACAAGCATGATCGAACGCGCCTTGCGTGTGCTGGACCCTAAATTGTTCTGGATTAATCCGGATTGCGGTCTCAAAACTCGTGGACTCGAAGAAACCGTCGCTTCCTTGCGCAACATGGTTGATGCAACCAAGATTGCTCGTGAAAAGCACGTTGCAGCAACGGTTTAAGTTGAATAGATAAATAATTCAAGAATTCGTTTATAAAAGGCGGACATTCCTATGCTATGGAATGTCCGCCTTTTAATATCATTATTTCGCTGTCTGCTCAGCAAAATAATGATCCACTGCATATTTAAATGATTGAATAAAAACTGAAACTGCCTTTTTACTCACTTCTGCATTGGGTTGAATGATATCAAAGCCATGATAGCAGCCTTTGTAGAGTTCAAAATCAACAGGTACACCTGCTTTTCTTAAGTTTTCTACATATTGAATCGTTTCGTCTCGAAACGGTTCTAAATCACCAACAAAAGTGACTGTCGGAGGAAGATTGCTGTAGTCGGTAGCTCGGGCAGCAGCCGCATAGGGAGGTACATCCTTCCCTACCAATTCGCCAAGATACAATTTCCAAGCCCACTGATTATAATCAGAGTTCCAAATGGGGGCATTATTGTCCTTAGCGGATTCAGTAATCATTCTATCATCGATCATGGGATACAGCGGCATTTGAAATGCAATGTTTACTTCTCCCTTATCCCTGGCGTAAAGAGTAAGTGCAGCGGTTAGACCACCTCCAGCGCTTTCTCCGCCTACCATGAGTTGATCCTCTCTAATCCCAAGTTCTTTCACATGGCCTTTCATCCATAAAAGGGTATCATAACAATCATCTAACGCTGCTGGATAGGGAGCATCAATCGATAATTGATAATCTGGTGCAACGACTACACAGTTCCCTGCATCAATTAATTTTTTGTAGGTTGCCCCGAATTGCTCCGGGTTTCCCATGGCATATCCCCCTCCATGTATCCAAAGAACACCTGGCGCATTACCTTTGGCATGTAGAGGTTTATAAATTCGAACACGTATCTTGGGGCCATCACTTGTACGTGGTATCCATTCTTCACTACACTGTAAACCGTCGATGTCTTTCCCCGCTGTTGAATCCGATCTTTTTTTGATTTTCCTCATCGAGTTAAGCCACTTTTCTTCACGAGAAGATTTCATTAATAAATCAATCAGTTTGCCTTTCACTCTTAATTGTTTGTCAATCATTTTAGTTGTAACTCTCATCATGTTCCCCATCCTTTCAGGAGTTTTCTAAAATCCGGTTCGCAAGTAGTTGAACATGTCATCCAAATATTGATCCAACGTGATCTCCCAAGGAGAATTTGTTGTCCCTTGCCCTGGAAGCAGCACGTTGATACTTCCGTCGAATATCGCGAGGACAGCGCCGTATACAGCCCCCGAAAGAAGATGGGAGTATCCTTGGGGATACCGTCCCTGGGATAAATCGGTTAGTGTTTCCTGAGCCGTAGCTTGCAAACGAGAAAGCACGCTGAGAAGATAGGGTTCTAGCGTCGGGTACTGTTTGGTAAGCGATACGAGTTGACGCATTTTAGAAACATACTCTGCGGTTAGTGATCTCTTTATCAATACATATAGAGCATCCAACGGCAGTATGTTTTCTTGTGTAATTTCATTGAATGGCTCGTCATCGTAATGGTCTGTTGTAAGTATTGCCGCCATGGCTATCGCTTCTTCTTTACAAGAGAAATGGTTGGCAAACGTTTTTCTGGAGTACCCAGCCCTTTGAACGAGATCATCGATAATGAATCCATCCAATCCCCGCTCAACCGCAAGTTCAAACGCTGCGCTGGCCAGCGCTTTGGTGGTTGCCTCTCTTTTGATATCACGCAAACTTGGTTTATTCATCGCTAAATAATGCCTGCCCTTCTGTTAGGGTAGATTTAGTCTTCATTCCTTCATGATAATACTATTACCCATTGTGTATTATTACACAATGGGTAATCAAATATTTCTTTTCAGTTTTATGTTCCATTTGGCCTCTCTCAGTTCTCATCAATGGCAAGCTCTATGAGCTGGTTAAGAATATCTGCATAAGTCATGCCGCTAGCTTGGAGCATGTTAGGATAGCGGGAATTCGACGTGAAACCAGGTATCGTGTTAACTTCATTAAACACAATTCTTCCGTCAGTGGTCAGGAACATATCTACTCGCGCAAACCCTCTGCACCCAAGCGTTTTATAAATAGTCAAGGCACTCTCTTTAACCTTCATTGCAGTGTCCTCATTAATGCGGGCTGGCAAGTGAATCTTCGAACTGATCAAGGAGTACTTTTCCGAGAAGTCAAAGAAGTGCCCTTGTAGCTCAATTTCATCAATCACACCAATAATGGGATCAGAATTGCCCAATACAGCACACCCCACTTCAAAACCGTTAATATTTTGCTCAATGACAACTTTGCTGTCGTGTATGAAAGCGTGTTCTATTCCGGTAGTCAACTCTTGCCTATTGTTCACCTTCGATATGCCTAATGACGATCCTGATCTAGCCGGCTTAACAAAGAGTGGGAAACCCAGTGCTTCTGCTTCTGATAGCACTTCTTCCATCCGTTCACTCCTATGTATTGTAAGGGAACTCGGTGTATCTATGCCTGCTGCCTGCACCAGTTTATGAGCCAGTTCCTTGTCCATACACAAAGCAGAGGATAACATGCCACATCCAACAAACGGTATGCCCGACAGTTCCAATAAGCCTTGCAAGGTTCCATCCTCACCGTATTTGCCGTGAAGCACTGGAAATACAACATCAATCGTTGTTACATGATATTCCGTATGAACTAGCTCAATGAGTCCTCTGACTTCTCTACTCGGCGAGAAAAAGGATGGGATACAACTCGGATGCAAATACCACCGATCATTGCGAATATCCTCAACCGTTCCACTATATCTGAGCCAAGAACCTTGCTGTGTAATTCCAATTAACACAAGATTGTATTTTTCGGTATCCAAATTTTCAATCACTGAAGCGGCTGAGCTCAAAGATACGTTATACTCCCCTGAACATCCGCCAAACAATACCGCAATCGACTTCTTCTGCATCGTAAAAGCCTCCTAAAATGTGATATGAATCTAAATCATCCTTATTGCTATAACTTAATTTTTGGAGAAAGTCGTAACAATGAATCCTTCACGATTCGTCCCTGATATGCGATAAGAATCACAGCTCAAGATCGGGATATGGCTAGATCTCCCTTTATCCGCGGAAACATAATATATCTGGATTGTCATGTCCTTTTCTTTAATTGTAAGCTGCTCTCCAGAGAACCGATATTGCTGTACAAAATCGATGTACTCCTCTAAACATAGCTTGTTTTCTTCCATGATTTTGGAATGGGGATATCCTACATATCTAAAATGCCAGGGCTCATAAGCAATACGAGTGATCGATTCTTTTTCTTGTTTATATCGAAGGATAAAACCGAATTGTATGGCATGTTGTCTGAAGGACTTGTAAATGCCCGTGTCCGGAAAGGAAGGAGCAATAAAATCGATATTCGATTTCAATTTACCCACATCGATAGCCAACCCCGTTTGGTGTTCACTATGGTCAGGCAAGGCAACGTATTTGGAAGTATATTCCGAACCCTGTTCTATCAAACAATCTTGATAGATCTGGACTTGATCTTCTTTTGTTCGATATGCGCTGACGGCGACAATTTCATCCGTCCCCCCACAAGCTTTAAGCAGAGCATGAAATTGATTGAAACACTGCTTCTCCAGAAGCATCTCCTTATTTAACTTCTTTATTGAAGGCAAGGAATCCAGTGACTCTAGTTGATGGACTTGTACTTGCCTTCTGATTGGGTTTTGATCATTTATTAACACTAAATGTCCTTGAAACCGTTCTTCGTTACTTACGCTGATTTCAATATGTTTTTGTACGACTTCACGTGATTTCATGATGAACTTCCCCACCTTCTTTATAAATTCGTAACACTCTGTCCGTGATGGAACTCGTTATTTCTTGAGAGACACCACCGATATGATTGGCTAGTACCTGAATCGGAATTTCCTGCTCACCTGAATAGCCAATGAAGGTCACCTTTGATCCTTCCGGAAAATACATGGGAAGCTTGACCATCAATTGATCCATGGAGATTTTCCCTATAATTTCTGCACGAACCCCTTCCACCAACACCTCCGTATTTTGCATTCTCTGCGACCACCCATCGGCATAGCCGATAGGCACTGTTCCGATCCATTGATCTGAGTCTGTTTGATAAGCATTGTTGTAGCCCACATATTCGCCTTTTTTTAATCTTTTCGTTTGCAAGAGTCTACTGTGTAAACTGAATGCCGGCTTTAGTTGGATGTTAGGTACTAATTTTTCCGGATAAAAGCCATAGATTGCAGCTCCTATTCGAGCCATATCCATGCACAATTCCGGGAATCGAAGTGCTGCCACACTTCCCGCACAGTGATAATGATTGATTGGAATCCGTGACATACTGCTCCACTCTTTCATTTCCAGGAAGCGTTGAATCTGAAGCTGTAGATAACAGTTGTCTGCCTCACCTGCAGTCGCGAAGTGGGTATAGAACCCGTCGACTACTACATCTGATGCTCTGAGCCAAGGAACCATTTCTTGCCACTCTTCTTGCGTGCGTATACCGATTCGCCCAAGTCCAGTATCCATTTTCACATGCACAGATAACTTATGCGGGGTATGAACAGGCTTGTATTTTCTCATCTCCTGAAACCAAGACGCTTGTGTAACGGTAAGCATCAAATCATGTTCCAGAGCCAAAGGTACAAATTCAGGACGAATCGGAGTCAAAATAAGAATCGGTTGTTTTAAGCCCGCATTCCTTAGGCGGATGGCTTCTTCAATGAAGGCACACGCTAAATAATCCGCGCCTGCCTCTACTGCTTCTTTGCTCGTCTCGATATCTCCATGGCCGTATGCATTTGCTTTAACAACGGCCATTAGTTTGGTCGAACGTGGTAGAAATTTGCGGATCTCTATGATATTTTTGCGAATTTGCGTTAAATCTATTTCAGCCCAAGTATCTCGGTACATCCGAATGATTTCCTCAACCGAATAGATAGCTTGTTTTTACTTAATATTTTCAGTAGATCCGCATATGCACTTTTCATTGTTTGGCCTCCTAAAGGTGTAAATGTAGTGCGTTGAATTGATTTAAGTGTATATTAAGGCCACTTCAGCTCCTATCGATCAAACTTACACAAAACTGACAACGATGTAAGATTACAGATTTACACTTCTCATAGTTACAACAAAAAAAGTCGCCAAAAGGGCGACTCGTAAAAGATAACGGAAATGAACTTCAATAATAAAGTCTACAAGAAGAAGCCTGCGTTAAGGCAGGCCACTTTCATTATTGCGGATTTTCATTACTCATCCAGCTGTCGACATGCAGTGGTTCACTGTATTCTTCTCGGTCAGTAAATTCTTTCAGGTGTTTCTCTGCATCTGCCCGGTTATCGAAGGCACCCATAACGACGGTGAATTTTCCATTTTGGGTCTGCACAACGCTGCTGCCATCGGCAGAATACTGTTCAGCCAACATAGCCAGTGCTTCACCCTGCTCCATGTCTTCGCTCCGTACAAAGAAAAGTTCATGCGATTGCGTTGTCTTCCCGTCTGAAAAAAGCTTCAACTGAATATATCCAGGTTGCTGATACTCTGACACGGAATAATCCACATCATCTTTAAGTTCAACCACAAAGCCAATCGCAGAATCATCCAAAATGATATTTTGATAGACATCTTTTACATTCTTAAGTTCTTTAATATCCTTCTCCAACTTGTCATAATCCAGATGACGTACCCCATTGAAGGTGAAGATCAGACGATTCGGCCCTTCTTTGTGATCCACAGTATACGATGGAGCAGAGGTGATCTGTTCACCATCGATCTGAAAATTAATGTTTAGTGTATCCGATTCTTTGGTCGTTGTAACCGAAACACCATCTGTGCGCTCCCCGCCCCCACCAACTTGCAAAATTTTGACGACAGAACCTATAACAGGTACATCGGATAATGCCTTGGCTACACCTGGAACGTTAGCTGTTATCATCACCGCAGCACAGGCAGCAACCAGGGATGAACTACGCCAGATCATCATTTTTCTTCGCTTTTGGTTTCGTGCGCGCTGACGGGCTTGCTGAATAACTCCGGAAAGGCCGGATGGGATATTGATCTGTTCATATCGTTCTTTTCCTGTCATGTAAAATCAACCTCTTCCTTGGTCAGATGTTTTTTGAGTTTGTTTAAGATCTTATAGAACCTGGTCTTCACCGTGCTTTCCGGCAGGGACAGTACCTCCGCCATATCCTTGAATCGCTGATCTTGGAAAAATTTCAAAACGATAAATGCCCTATCTTCGGGATGCAGGTGATCAAGTGCTTCGTATAAATCCCATTGCTCTTCAAGCCCCATGGAACTCTCCTCGGCTGCAAACGGTATTGTACTGTCTTCCATATACGAGTATTTCTTCTTTCGTCTGATGTGATCCAGAGAACAGTTGATGACGATCCGGGTCATCCAGGTTTCAAAATAATCAGGACTTTTCACTTTTTCATAAGATAGAAAGCCTTTATAAGATGCCTCAGATATAATTTCCAAGGCTTCCTGTTCATTTTTCACATAAGAGAACGCGAAGCGATAAAGCTTTTCTTTACATGCCTCCAGACGATCACTGAACTGCTGTTCAGTTAGTGCTGTACTTTCCTTACTCAGTTTGTCCACCCCCGTTGCGACTGTATATTTTGATTATTGCCGCATTTTTAATAAAGCTTACTTTGTATGTTGTTTCGCATGTTAGACAGCTGAGAGTCGAAAATAGTTTTAAAGAAATGAATTTTTTTTATTTGGGAACAAGAACTTATATCGTCCCAAACGAAAAAAAGCCGCCAATAGGCGACTTCTTTCCTCTTTCTTCATTAGGGAGACCAGCAATTGAAAATCAGACTGAAACAGCTGTTTTCATATTGTTATGGAGGTCTTATCTAACGTCTTCTCTTTTTGAAAATGACTTATACCCGGGCGATCCAGCCCAAGATGATCACGAAGCGTGCTGCCCGTATAATCCGTGCGGAAGAGTCCACGTGCTTGAAGAATCGGCACCACATGATCCACAAATTCATTCAAATCTCCCGGCAGAACAGGTGGCATGATATTAAATCCGTCGCAACCATATTCTTCAAACCATTGTTGCATCAAATCAGCCAGTTGTTCATAGGTCCCGACAAACTGCATGTGCCCTCTTGCCCCTATCAGCCTCCGACCCAGCTCGAGAATGGACAACTTATCTTTTCGTGCCATGTCCATAATCAGTTGTACCCGGCTTTTCATGCCATTGGAAGCTTCCACGGGATCAGGAATATTGGGCAGTTGGCCTTCGACAGGATATTCCGAAAGGTCAAACTTAAGCATCCCGGATAACATACCAACTGCAGCCGCCGGAGGGATCAACTCCTGCAGTTCTTGATATTTCCTCTGAGCTTCCTCCTCCGTCTTACCCAAAATCGGTGATAAACCAGGCATTATTTTCATGCTGCCTTGTTCGCGCCCATATAGAGCGAGTTTGGATTTGACGTTATTATAGAACTCTTTCGCAGCGTTCAGAGATTGTTGGGCCGTGAAAATCACTTCACCGTAGTTGGCAGCAAAATCCTGTCCCGGTTCGGATGATCCAGCTTGGATGAGTACAGGGTATCCTTGCGGCGAACGAGGTACATTGATCGTACCTTGGGTGGAATACCACTGCCCTTTATATGAAACTTCCTTTAATTTAGATGGGTCCGCAAATAGTCCAGCCTGCCGATCCACAATTAAGGAGTGATCTTCCCAACTATCCCAGAGCAGAGTGGCTACTTCGACAAATTCCCGCGCCATTTTATATCGAAGCCCATGCTCAGGATGCTCTGTTCGTCCATAGTTATTTGCTTCAACATCCAATTGGGAGGTCACGATGTTCCATCCTGCGCGTCCTTCACTGATATGGTCCAATGTGGCAAATTTTCGAGCTACGTTATACGGCTCGTTATAGGTAGTCGACACCGTGGCGGTCAAACCCAGCTTTTCTGTATCCGTAGCCAATGCCGACAGGAGCGTTAGCGGGTCCAGCATCCCTGCAGCCGATTGATCAGCACCCATTACATAGAGAAGATCAGCCAGAAACATCATATCAAACTTGCCTCGTTCAGCTGTCTGTGCGATGGATCGGTAAAATTTATAATCAAAAATCTGTTCAGCTCCTGAATCCGAGCGGCGCCAGCCATAGTGATGATGACCTGTATAATAAATGAATGCCCCTAGATGAAGCTGCTCTTGTCTAGTCCCCATATATATCTTCCCTTCTTGTTTCCATTTTTGGATTATCCCTTGAACGTATCTCGCCAGCTTAGCCATCTGTCTTCAAGCAGTCGCACAGCCGAATCCGAGAGCTTGCCTACAACCGCAAAGACTACAATACCGACAAATACAATATCCGTTTGTGAGTAAGCACGAGCATCCTGTATCATGTAGCCGACGCCTGCACTGGTTCCCATCATTTCAGCAACAACAAGGACTAGCCACGCCGCGCCCAAAGACAGTCTCACTCCTAGCAGAATATTAGGAAGTGCCGCAGGGATAATGAGCTTGCCAAGTAGCTCCCATCTTGAATACTGGTAAATCCGGGAGACTTCAATCAGCTTCATATCAACATTTCGTATACCGAGAAATGTATTCACATAAACAGGAAAAAACGCGCCTAGCGAAATCATTAGAATTTTTGAAAACTCTCCTACACCAAACCATAAAATGAATAATGGAATGAGAGAAAGGAGCGGAATCATCCGCAGCATCTGTAATGAAGGGTCAAGTGTGCGCTCCGCCAATTTTCCAAGCCCTGTGGATAGGCCTAGCATGAGCCCCGTAGCTGTTCCAAGCAGAAAACCCAAGCCCGCTCGATAGGAGCTGATCCCGAGATGTTCCAGCAACTCGCCGTTCAAGATTAGACGGATGAACTGCTCTGCAATCTTGGAAGGAGCAGGTAGCATGGTCGCTGAAACCAGCTGAAGGGCAGAAGCCAATTCCCAAATGAGGAGAATAGCCAACGGAATAATCCACCCGTGAAGACGACCCGGAATTCTGCTCAGCCAATCTCCTGCTCGTTCGGTTTGTTTACCAATCTCCAGCTTGCTCATTTTGCTTCTTCTCCTTTAAAACCGTCTTGCCACCGTAGCGCTCTCGCCTCCAGAAGCTTAATGATGGAATCTGACAGTTTGCCCACGACAGCAAAAACAATGATTCCCACAAACACTACGGTGGTGAGTGAGAACGATCTAGCATCATTGATCAGATATCCCAAGCCTGCACTAGAACCCATCAATTCCGCAACGACCAGACCCAGCCAGGCGACACTGACGGATAAACGTATCCCCAGAAAGATATTCGGCAGAGATGCTGGAAGAATTAACTTCGTGATCATCTGCCATTTGCTGAATTGCAGCACCTTTCCTACATCAAATAACTTGCTGTCAACGGATCGGATACCCAGAAAAGTATTAACATACAGTGGAAAGAAAGAGCCTTTAGCTATCAGCAGCAATTTTGAAGTTTCACCGAAACCGAACCACAAAATGAACAAGGGGGCAATGGCCAAGTGCGGCAGCGTCCGCAGCATTTGAAAAGAAGGGTCCAACAGTCGCTCTGTCTTGTAAGAAAATCCGACCCACAAGCCCATGCTTAGACCAAGACCGCCTCCAATCAGAAAACCAAGCAGAGCTCTCCACGTCGATATGCCCAAATGCCTCACAAGTTCACCCGTCTCCGTCATGCTGACAAGCTCTTTCCATATGCTGCTTGGCGTTGGAAGCAGAACCGGGTTCAAATATCCCATAGCCCCGGCTACTTCCCACACAATTAACAAAGACACCGGAACGATAAGCCCTAGTACCATATTGCTAGCTCTTAAGTAAAGCTTTCGCCTCTTAACCGAGTTTTTCTTTTGAATTAAAGGGGGAATAACTGCCTTTTCCGCACGCATTTGCATGTAGTGAACGCCTCTCTTCTATAGGGGTCATTATGTTTATTTCAGTGGATCCTTGAGAGCTGCGTCGATATATTGATTGTCCGTTATAGTTTTGATCACAACCTGATTCCGAATGTTCTTCACTTTATATTGGAAATCCGCTGTTTGCTGCATTTCATCTACGATATCTTCATTAACTGGCGTGTTAATCATCCGGGAACGTTCGAATGTCCCACTAATAACACTGGCAGGAACATTACGTTCAGCTGCATATCTGTCGATCGCTTCGGTTTCATGCTCGCTTTCCCACTTCAATGCTTTATTAACTACCTTCAAGTACAGAGTAACAAGCTCTGGATGCTCCTCTGCAAAATCAGATCCCGCGATCGTAAACGAAGGAGACAATACGCCAAGCTGCTCTCCGTCAGACAACACTTTTCCTTTTCCCGTTAAGGTATTAAGTGTAATGTAAGGGTCCCATGTCGCCCAGGCATCCACACTGCCGGTTTCAAACGCAGACTGTGTCTCGTCGGGCTGTAGCTGAATGATTTCAAAATCTTTATCTGTTAAACCGGACTTCTCCAAGCCACGGTATAGAAAGTTATATGCATTGCTTCCTTTTGTCACGGCAATCTTCTTGCCTTTCAGGTCACTAAGTGACTGGGCGGTACTACCGGCAGGTACAATAATTGCAACGTTATTTTTTCCGTCTAGAACTTGCGATACGATTTTGAAAGGAATATTCGCTGCTTGTGCTGCGATAATTGGCATGTTCCCCAGGCTGGCGATATCCAGCTTATTGGAAGCAATAGCCTCTGTCATGGGCGGTCCGCTCTGAAACTCAATCCACTCCACTTTGGCCCCTGTTTTTTCAAATTCTTGTTCAAACCATTTTTCTTCACGTGCTTTACCGAATAAGCCCCCACTTCCCTGAATCCCAATTTTGACGGTTACATTTTGGCTCTTGCCTGAACCACTTGCGTTTTCATTTGAACTTTTGGTTGCACAAGCCATAGTCAATAAAGACAACGCGAGCACCATAACAAGAACTAGATGAGATTTTTTCATATAAACCACTCTCCCTTTAATATGCTGTACATTCTTCTTATCCTTTGGACAATGCTATATACCGCCGCCTACATCATATAAAGGCTCATCCACTTTTTCGAACTCATTTAATACCAGTCTCCGCATCTCCTGAAATGCACTGCTTGATCTTTTTCGAGGAAAAGGTAAATCAATCGAGAGAATACTCCGGATATGACCTGGACGCGGATTCATAATGACGACTCGTTCCCCTAGGAAGACGGCTTCATCGAGATCGTGGGTTACAAACAACATTGTTGTTCCATTGCGTTGCCAAATATCAAGCAGTACTTCCTGCAAATGAGACCGAGTAAATGCGTCGAGCGCTCCAAAAGGCTCATCCAGCAACAATACATCCGGGTTACGCAGCAAAGCTCTGGCAATGGCGACGCGCTGTGCCATACCTCCTGACAATTCACGAGGATATGATTTTTCAAACCCTTTTAAACGGACCAGTTCAATTAGTTCCTCCACCTTTCGGCGGACAACAGGATCTCTAAGAGAGAGATTGGCTGCAATGTTTTTCTCCACCGTTAACCAAGGAAATAGCCGGGGCTCCTGAAAAATGAATCCTTTCTCTATGCTGGGGCCTGCAATCGGTTTGCCGTTGAGCAACACGGTTCCCGTATACTGTGTATCTAAGCCAGCCACAATTTTAAGCAAAGTACTTTTCCCACATCCGCTCGGACCAATGATAGTTACTAATTCACCTTTTCGAACTTTGAGCTGAATGTTGTTTAACACAATGATTTCGCCTACAGGGGCGACAAACGTTTTGTTCAGGTCACTGATCATAAGCATATCCCCAGACATTAAAGACACCCTTTCACATTTAATCAATAATACTTACATGTTTACTTGGTTTTGAGGCAAAAAAAAGAGATTTACCCCTTTCCACTGCAAATAAAGCGGGGCAGTGTAAATCTCTACGATTGCAAATCAACAAAGTGAATTACGGTTCGTTTTGTTATACGATATATTACCAATACCATTTCTTACCTGTCAAACATTTTTTTATTTATGTAACTTAAATCGTTATTTCCTTCAAATAGACCAGCGGTTGATACCACTGTTTCTGGTTCCATAAAAAGTCGAACAATTTTTTGGGGGTCAATATCTACTTGTATTTCATAACCGGGAGCGAGCTGCAAGGTCAGACCTTGAATCAGACTTACAAAATAAAACGCAAGTTGTCGAGTATCTCCTTGTATGATGCCGCCCGCCTCCTGTCCTTGGCGAAAAATCTCTGCCAAAGGTTCCAGATTGTCCGTAAATCTTTGGGTTGCAGCTTGTTTTATTTCAGTGCTGACGGCATGATTTGTTCGTATACTTTGGAGCATGATGGTGAAGGCCCAGTTACTCTCGTTTGATAACCACCCTTTGCTAATCTCGAATAGTTTTTCACGAGGATCTATATCCATGTCTGCTATTTGTGCAATAGTCCTCCCATACATCGTTTGTCCTCGACGCAGAACCTCACTGAAAATTTCGTCCTTCGAAGTAAAGTAGGTATAGATATTGCCTACGCTAAGTTTTGCTTCCTTGGCAATATCTTTAATATTGGTTGAATCAATCCCACGTTTCGCCATGGTTTGTAAGGCTGAATTTAAGATATGCTCAATGCGTTCCTTTCTCATTTGTTGGTCCTTCAGAATGTTTCTGGGTGACATTTGAATCCTCCTCCGTTTTATTACCAATTATTGATCTATGATTATTAATTCTACGCCCAGTTACCGTTACGAAACACAGGTTCCAAGCCACCATTTGCAAGTTCTCCGTCAATGTCCATATTAGCCGATCCAATCATAAAATCGACATGAATGAGGCTTGAGTTGACACCGTTTGCCGCCTTTTCCACTTCAGTCATTTCGTTCCCTCCCTCAAGACAGAATGGATAAGCATTACCGATCGCGAGATGGTTGGATGCATTTTCGTCAAAGAGAGAGTTGTAAAAAACAAGCCCTGATTCTGAAATCGGGGAATGATGCGGCACCAACGCAATCTCGCCCAGATAGGCCGCACCTTCGTCGATGCTAATTAATCTTTTTAGCACCTCAAGCCCTTGCGTTGCTTGAATATTAATAATTTTCCCGTTTTCAAACGTCAAGGAGAAATCATCAATTAGATATCCTTCATAACTTAGGGGCTTAGTACTGCGAACCGTGCCGTTCACCCCTTGCTTTAACGGAACAGTCCATACTTCTTCTGACGGAATGTTTGCCAAAAATGAAACACCCTTTTCGTTGATGTTATCCGCATCACTTACCCAGATATGTTTAGGCGACAATTCTATCCGCAGATCCGTACCAGGTCCACGGTATCGCAGTGCTCGATACTTTTTACGATTAAGCTGTTCCGTCTTGTTTCTAAGCAGCTCAAGATGTGTCTTCCATGCCTCAACGGGATCAGCCGAATTAATCCGCGTAACGTTAAAGATAGCTTCCCACATCGTATCAATCAAATGCTCCTCGACAACATGAGGAAACACCTTGGAAGCCCAAGCCATTGATGGAACCGTAACTATAGACCAACTGACCTTGTTGGACATGCCGTAGCTGCGAAATTTGGCTAATGCCTTACCTTTGGATGCATTCAAATTCATGATCCGCTGTGGATCTATTCCATGCAGAAGATCGGAATTGGGTGCAGTGATCGTCAAGAAAGCAGCATTATTTTCGGCAAAAGTCTCCCAACCGGCTGCACGGAACACCGGATATTCGTGGAACACCGAATCAGGAGCAAGTTCATATTTTAAACGCGTAATCTCATCGTCGTTCCACTCGATATAGACATCATGAGCGCCGGCCTCATAAGCATGTTTCACAACAAGTCGAACAAACGGAGCAGCCGATATTGGCGCGGTTATAACAAGCGTTTGTCCCCTCTGAACATGAACACCCACGTTGACCACGAGTGCTGCGTAACGCTCTAATTGTTCACGGAAGTCCAATAGCATTCTCCTCCTCCTGACTAAAATTAATATCGCTGGTTTAATTATTACTCTTCATAATATCATTCGTTAATATTCCAGCCTATGATTTACTACCCTGCCAATATAAATCCTTCGAACCAAATAGAAAATCAGAAGTTTCTGTCCGAAGGGACAATTATTGCTCCGCCCATTTAATCCAACAATTAGGCGTATACATAAGTATACAGAGCATGATTAACATATGTTGAAATAAAATTGATTCTCGGGGTGACGTCGTGGCCAAAGGCAAAAGAAATAACCTGATGAACGAGGAGCTAACTTCCTTGGAATTAGCTAAAATCGGACTAACGTTAAACGTGATCGGGGATATACTTGGTTATTTCTCGATCCTCAAAGCGGAGGAAGAAGCAGCGAATCTGGCTGCCGATACGAATAAAATGGGTAATACCACAGCTGTAAAATGAGCATTCAACTTCCTCTGATTTCATTCCCTTTAAGAATAAAAAAATGGAAATGCGATTATGCGCAAAGAAACCGAAATTGTACGAATTTCCGTTTCTTTGCGTATTTACTTTAACCCATCATATCTTGTAATTGGAACTCTATGAAAATTTTGCTATACTATTTTATGCTAGATTACGATTCAGATGAGATGCAATTCTACTATATTTGATGAGTTGGAGGAATGCAAAAAACATGTTACATACACGAATAGGAAAGACTGCTGCTGCCACTATTCTTGCCATATCCTTACTCGGAACCACTGCAAACCTTAATGATGCCTATGCTGCACCGGCCATTTCGGTCTTGCTAGATGATGTTCCTCTGAAATTCGATGCAGCCCCTCTGATTGATAAAGGTGTTACCTATGTCCCTTTCCGGACGGTTGGCGAGGCCCTGGGAATTAGCATTACATGGAACAGTAAGGCGCAAACCGTAAAAGCGATTGGAAAGGTAAAAGGTCAAGCGACAGAAGTCCTGCTTCAAGTGGGAAGCACCACAGCAACCGTCAATGGAGAAAAAGTTAAGCTCGCAGCGCCACCCGTTCAGCGGGAAGGTCGTGTGCTTATTCCACTCAGTTCGTTCAGTAGTCAGTTCGGTGTTAATGTAGGCTGGAACCAGTCAACTCGTACCGTCTCTCTTGTTTCACCTCAACGTGAAATGCATTTGAGAGCCTTCTATGCGCTGCAATCCTATAAGGAAATCGATTTGGTACCATCCATGAACTCCGTCGCTTTTGGCTGGAGTCGCATCGATCGTGAAGGTCAATTTACGCTTCAGGGTGATGAGTATCAAATTCCTGCTGCTGCAGGTGACGTTACACCTAAATCCATCGTTGCTGATGCAGCGAAACAGAGTATTAAACCGTATCTTATGGTTTATTCTTTGGATGGAAACGGGGAACTGACCAAGGTGTTGAGTGACAGCAGCATGCGCCAGAAGTCCATTGAGGGCATAACTGCTGCCATAGCTGAGAATGGTTTTGGAGGGGTTGTTCTTGATTTTGAAGGACTAGGTTTTAAGCTAGACGCAGTAGAGCAGCAGAAGCTGCTGAACAATTATGTCAAACAATTGAAGGATTCCTTGCCTAAAGACATCGCTTTATCTTTGGCTGTACCTCCATTAAATAGTGCATATAAAGGCTATGATTACAAAACGCTCGCTTCGTTGGCAGACGACATCATCATTATGGCTTACCAATATAATCCGGTCGGCACCAAATCGCAGGTTCCTGAGCCGAACAGTCTTGTGGATCAGGCCATCCAGCTTGCGTTAGATGCTGGCGTTTCCAAACAAAAGCTTTTGCTCGGTATCAGCTTAAATAGTGAAACCTCATCTTCCATAGATGATAAACTGGGTCTTGCCAAGCGGTATGATCTAAAAGGGGCAGCCTTCTGGCGCCTAGGCTTATTCCGTACCTACAATAATCAGATGGAAGGCGCTGTCAATGCCTCTGTTATAAAAGAGTAAAGGAATTTCGATATTCTTGACTCCATTGGCTTTCCACACACCAAAAAAAACGAACCGAAATCTCTGGATGCTGACAAGAGATTTCGGTTCGTTTGTTATACAAGGATATTATCTATGCGTTCAATGAGGAATGCTCGTTTCTTTGGGTTGCACTGAGTACCAGATCTTTCTGATAAGCAAGTACTCGATCCCAATCCCCGTGAAAAATCGGTATCCGATAGTACCCAACTCTTTCATAAAGGGCCGCCGCCTCAGGCTGTTTGGGGCCAGTCTGCAGCTTCAGATTGGTGTAGCCGAATTCGAGCGCAAGACGTTCTGCTTCGGCCAGAATGGCCTGGGCCACACCTTTACGACGGAAATCCGAACGTGTATACATACGCTTGACCTCCACAGATGTATCATCAAGGGGCCTGATGGCTCCGCAGCCTACCGGATATCCATCCAAACGCGCGACAATAAAGGCTGCTCGCGGTGTCTCCACATCGGATGGCTGAAATCCCGCTGTCCCATCGCCGCCATATAACAATCCCAGTTCTTCGCTTAGCTCCTTGATTAAAAGTTCCGAATCCTCGCTTCGAATATCTTCGGCGGCAGCAAGTACGATCGACGACATTGCGTAAAACCCCTTTCCCTCATTGGATTTATTGGATTTTGTGATTTATATAAATTATCACGAACAGGTCCTAAGCGTCAATTCCCCATCGATTGAATATTTCAATAAGCAAACTGACGAATAGATTCAGAGCAAAAAAGTCGCCAGATTGGCGACTCTCCCGACACTTTTATGGTTACAATTGGACGGATGACTTCATTCCAAGCCTCTGCTTACCCTTCAACCACATCGGATCGCAAATCCGTTGCAACTTCAATCATTTGCGGAACGACAGCTTCATTGACAATGGCAACATACAGATCTCCCATATACAGACGAAATGGAATCTGCAGGTTCTCATACGTCCACATGAAGAAATCCCCATCGATGGACATGACGCTCTCCGGTCCCTGGACGGTAAGAACAGGTGAGTACGTGAAGTCCGGTTTGGATGCAAAATACTGTTTGCATTCTTCCAAGGAGATGGATTGCTCCTCGTTATTTTCTTGCATGGATCGAGTGATCCGAAAACGTTGATTCATGAAATATGCCTCCAATTAGAATTTGTGCAGAACCTGTCCCAGAATTTCGATGCCCTTCACAATTTGCTCATCGGAAGGTGTTGAGAAATTAAGTCTGATCGCATTGCAGGGTTCGTTCTCATCGACGAGAAAAGCTGTTCCTGGAACAACAGCTACGCCTTCCGCAGCGGCTGTTTTGGCATAATCAAGCATCGGGATATGAGCTGGCAGATCACACCAGAGGAACAGTCCTCCATCCGGTTGGGTAAAGGTAATGGACTCACCCATATGCTCCTGCAGCTTGTCAATCATCAAGGCAGACTTCCTGCGATAAATCGCACGGATACTGCTGATATGCTCTGCATAGTTATACTCAGTCATGAACTTGTGTGCCAGAATCTGCGGCAGCATGGCTGTATGTACATCCTCTCCCTGTTTGGCAACAACCATCTTCTGAACAACCTCGGAAGGTGCCAGAACATAACCAACACGCAAGCCAGCGGACAGAATCTTGGAGAAGGAACCTACGTAAATAACCAGACCTTCATCATCCATCGATTTAATTGTCGCTACATCTTCTCCACGAAACCGAAGTTCTCCGTATGGGTTATCTTCCAGAATCATAACTCCATACTTCTTTGCAAGATCATAAATTGCCTTGCGCTTCTCCAGGCTGGTGGTAAAACCTGTAGGGTTTTGGAAGCTCGGAATCACATAGATCATCTTTACATTCTGCTCAGTTTGCAGGGCATGCTCCAGCTTCCCGATATCCATACCGTCCGTCTCCATCGGAACGCCGACCAGGTTTGCACCTGAAGCCCGGAAAGAGTTCAGTGAGCCGATAAAGCTCGGGCTCTCACAGATAATCGTATCGCCTTCATTACAGAATACTTTACAAGCAAGTTCAATTCCTTGCTGTGCTCCAGATACAATGAACAGTTCATCCGATGCTTTACCCGTGTCAAAGCCTGTCTTCAGATGTGTAGTCAATGTATCCCTCAGCGGGGCATAGCCTTCGGTAATTCCGTATTGCAGTGCTGTTACCGGGTCCTGTTCCAGAATCGATTGAGTAAATGTGCGAATCGCCTCAATAGGGAACGTCTCCGGAGCGGGATTCCCCGCAGAGAACGGAATTACATTTTGGCCCGAAGAAGCCTTCAGGATCTCACGAATGATGGATGGCTGCAATGCAGCAATCCGGTTGGAAAATGAATAGTTCATCTTAAAATAATGCCTCCCGAATTCAAATCAGACTCTTGTCTCTATAGCTACAATTAGATTCTATTATACGAGTATTTGGCAGATTTCTAAACGGTCTCGTCAAAATTGGCAGAGAAACAACAAAAAAGAGGCTGACATAAGCCGCCCCCTACTCCTACGGATTTTACTTTATGGATGTCACTTTGCTGCCATCTATGATCGATGGACAAGATTGATTTCTGATAACCGTGTTGCCTTAACCAGATAAGTCGCCAGACCAGGTACCATCCGGGCCAAACCAGGATAGAATTTATTCGTTTTGGCAAAAGCCAGCTTCTGAATTCTTCGTGCACGCCGGAGCAGTCGGGAGAATTCAAGATTGGCTTCTTTCGAATACTCTTGCTGCCACTGCGTAAAGTTGATCTTTCTTTGAAGATACCTGTCAGTCCATTCAGCACACAGCAGTGAGGAACGAAGTGCAATGGACATCCCGTCACCACACAGGGGAGGGATCATCAGCATCGCATCCCCAATATGAGGATATTGGGACCACGGTTCAGGAACATTGGAGAGATGGAGTGGTGCGATCGAGACCTGTGTTCCTGGAACTGGGCTTCCCTCAGCAAGCCTCGCGGCCAATCTTTCGTTGGTTAGGGATGCTGCCTGCAAAATATCCTCTACAGACTTGCCGCTTCCCCGCACCGTATCAAGTGTCAGCAATGCAGCTACATTTGCGATACCATCCTCAATCGGAGAAATGCCGACATATCCTCCCTTGCAAAAATACAGCTCTACCCGTGGCGGAATGGTGATCCCCCGATAGTGTGATTTGACACCAACATATGCTGTTTTATCCCGCAGCTCGGCTGGCGAGGTCATCCCGCGCGGCTTCTTCGAGCCATGGGCTCCAATAACGGTTTTTGCTCGATACTGAATTCGGTCATTTCCTTGTTTGGCTTCGATTTCATAGCTACAATCATCTAACTGCTGAATGTTGGTTATCGTTGCCTTCGTAACGATCTCAACGCCTGCGGCTGTAGCCTGCTCGTGTAAAATCCGATCCAGCTCATATCTGCTAATCCCATAGGCCAATCCCGGCAAAGGCGCCACGATCTCCCCGCCCTGAGGCATAATGATCTTGGCATGATCCAGCGTACTCGGCTTTATCTCTTGTTCACTAAGGTTGATCCCCAAATAATCCAGCATCTCCGTTGTCTCAGGTGACATAAATTCACCGCATGTTTTGTGACGTGGAAATTCCTGCCGATCCAGCAGCAGTGTCCGATGCCCTTGCCTGGCAAGCTGCAACGCGCAGGTACTGCCGGCAATTCCCGCTCCGATGACTATGGCATCCAATGGTGTAGACACGTAAGAACACCCGCCTTTCATTGTCCATTTATAATAACTGCCTATTGATGTAATGATGCTATGATAACGTCCCATGATGGGGTATCACGACAGAATAGCGGAACAACGGCTTCCATTCATAGGTCAGCGTGTCATGGTTCAACTGCTGTTTCAATTCCCGCCAATCCCTTCCCGTGAAGCCTTTTGCAACAGACAGCGGTCCATCATGACGAATGTATCGATTGCGTGAGATTATTCGAGTGGTTACCCAGACAGCCGCATAAGATATGGGATGCCGATGGATATCGTTAATCACAACACCATATTTGGAGGCACGCAGCATATGCGAGACCATCTCCACGAGTTGCTTTCCTTCAAAATGATGGACAAATTGCGAGCCGGTTACGATGTCTGCTGAGGCACCCGGCAATTCCTTGACATCGGCACGCCGAACCTTGATTCTCGGTTCATTCCGGAAAAGGTTCCTCGCTTGCTCACATGCCTCCTCTGTCAGGTCGACCAGAGTAATCTCCAGCTTAACTCCCTTCTGGTCCGCCCAGCGCAATAGTTTCTGGTTCACATCACCTGAACCCGCTCCCACATCAAGAAGGGTCAGCGTAGTTGGACTGCCAATCGCTTTCCATAACTTCTCCACCCCTGCACGGGTTGGAGCGGGAGCAGCAAATATTTTGTTCAGCCTTCTCAGATGTTTGAGCGCTTCGCTCAATTCTTCTCCCCCCATGGAGAAATCGTCCATCAACTCGTCTTCCTTTGCCCGTACGGAAAGTGTTCTAAAGAAGGACATGATCCCGCTCCTTTACAGCTGTATATTGTGAATGATTTTCTCCAATTAACAATTATTCCCTTAACCAAGCCTTATAATCGTAAGCACTGCGATATGTTATTTTACGAAGACTTCCTCCATCTCAGAATGCTTAATTCCATTGAATATATTCGATGCTGCATTGCCAGATAAAAAATAAAGAAGCCGCCAATGAGGCGACTTCTGTTTGTATATGTGATGAAGCTGTGACTTCACGTTTTGTTCCATCTTCCTTATCCAATCATCTTGATTATTGATGACCAACAATTCGGTGAGGCACATAGGGTTCTTCTAACGATGCTATTTCTTCAGGTGTTAGCTTAATCGAAAGAGCGGCTACACCATCCTTCAGATGCGATATTTTGGTAGCACCAATGATGGGAGCTGTGACCGGTTCCTTTTGCAGTAACCAGGCAAGTGCGATTTGTACACGAGGAACCCCATGCTTCTCAGCGATCGCGGCAACCTGATCAATGATCAATCGGTCGGTATCTGCAGTTGCATCATATTTTTGCTTTGCAATCTGATCGGTTTCGGAACGATGTGTTTTTTCCTGAGGGTCTCTTGTCAATCGGCCTCCTGCAAGCGGACTATACGGAATCACACCGATTTTCTCAGCTTTACAGAGCGGAAGCATCTCTCTTTCTTCCTCACGATAGATAAGATTGTAGTGATCCTGCATGGATACAAAGCGGGTCCACCCATTTTGCTCAGCTACATGTAACGCTTTCAAAAACTGCCACGCGTACATCGCAGAAGCGCCTATGTATCTTACCTTTCCTGCTTTGACCACATCATGTAAGGCTTCCATCGTCTCTTCAATGGGTGTAGTGTAATCCCAGCGATGGATCTGATACAAATCCACATAATCTGTTTCCAGCCGCTTCAGGCTTTTATCTATCTCACTCATAATGGCCTTACGGGAAAGTCCGGCACCATTTGGGCCTTGGTGCATACGACCATTAATTTTCGTTGCAAGTACAATTTCATCTCGATTGGCATAGTCACGTAGGGTGCGCCCAATCACTTCCTCGCTGGTTCCAGCTGAATATACATTTGCTGTATCAAAGAAATTGATGCCTAAATCCAACGCCTTTTTAATAACGGGACGACTGTTCTCTTCATTAATGACCCATTGATGGCCTCCAGGAACGGCTGTACCAAATCCCATACAGCCCAAGCACAGACGGGACACATCCAGACCTGTATTGCCAAGCTTCACATAATCCATTTGCGTATTCCTCGCTTTCGGATGGTTTTTGCTACCTTTGCAGATAGCTCTGATGCCTGCATAAGATACACACGGAAGAATAACTATTCTTGAGTATAGTATTAAGCATGAGAAAAAATCTCGCAATTCCCAAATGGCTATAAAACGTGCATTAGTAAACAACACGATGGGAAATGTTCATTATTTGGTAAGCAAGATGATGAATAATGAACATTTCCCTTTTGTGTATGTCACTTAAGGTTGCTTAAGGTTGCTTAGCTTACATGTTGTTTTTTACGGGGTCAAATAATCGAATTCTCAGCAAAATGGATAACAGACTTAGTACCAGGAACAATACACCTCCAAGCACGATGTACTGTGTGCCAATCCCCGAGATGAACAGCCCGCCTACAGCAGTTCCCAAGGTTATTCCCAAATTACCGCATGAAAGGAACAAACCATTCGAGAAATCGGGCGCTTCTGGCGCGGCAGAGGTAATCCAATACTGACCAATTAGATTGCTTATTGCATAACATACTCCCCATAAAATCACGGTTAAAATCATAGGTCCAGTGGATGTGCCCGTCCAAAAGGATAAAAGATATACGATGCCCAATACTACGGGAAAAAGTATAACGGTTTTACGTGTGTTTTTAGAAAGCAGCCTGCCTCCCACCACGTTTCCCACTAGACTGGCTAAACCATATATAAATAACACGATACTCAATGTTTTTCCCGAAATATGAGTGATAGAGCCCAAGTACTCTGCGATGTAACTATTCACACTTGCTGTTGCCGAAGCCATAAGGATCACTGCAGCGATGGCTAGCCAAGTGATACCTCTTTTTAAGATTCCCAATTGTGTTCCATACGCAAGTTTTTCCTTAACAGGCATAGAGGGGATAAATATCCATGTACCCAGAAATGCCAACGCGTTTACGATCGCAAAGAATACCATTGCCATTTCTACCGATGTTCCATTCGCGATATAGTTTGTGATTGGTACGCCAAGTACCATTCCTGCGGTGACTCCAAGCATTACTTTAGATACCGCTTTGGGAGCTTCTTCACTGCTTACAGAGGTCGCTGCTACGGTCAAAGCCAATGAACAATAAATGGGATGGAAAAAGCCTGGAATGATACGAGCCACGAGGGCAACGGTGAACGTTGGTGCAAAGATGGAAATAATATTACATACAACAAAAATACCGAGCACGAGTAACATCACCGTTTTACGGTTTATACCGGAAAATAATAAAGGCATCGTAGGACCCGCAATCGCAACAGCGAGTGCAAAGAGACTCACGAGTAAGCCAGCCTTGGAAACACTGACATGAAAATAATGAGCTATTTGAGGTAATATCCCAATGACGCCCATCTCTGTAGTTAGGATGCCGAAAACACCGATAATTAATATATACATGAGTACATGATTTGATTTGACCACAAGCAAAACTCCTTCACTATTTCTGATTCATTCTCTAAACTTTCGAATGGTGCATATAAAAAATAAATGCACAAGAATGTATTTTTGCGCTTATGTGTATTATTATAGAAAGTACGTCTTATCTACAATGACTAAAAGATGATGATTTGTGCATTAGTGCACAGATCGTGGAAATTTGGATACAAACAGAGGAAAGTCAGGTGACTCGAAATGCCCAAAGTGGATCGAAGAATACTCAAATCTCAAGATGCCATTAAAAAAGCGTTGATTGAACTTATGTCTCAAAAGCATTTTGACCAGATTACGATTCAGGATATTTCCGACACAGCGAATGTTAGCCGCAGAACCATCTATCTTCACTATCTGGATAAGTATGATTTACTGGATAAGCTCATCGAGGAACATGTGAACGAACTACAGGTATTGTGTGAATCCGAATCTGAAACGAATGCTACAGATGGGGGAATGAGCTGGTTTGAATACTTTGAGAGCAACTATTTATTCTTTTCAGCTATGTTAACAAGTAAAGGAGCACCCTTCTTTCGCAGCCGTTTTCTCCAATTTGTCATCAAGGATATAAAGAACGGATGGGACATGAAAGAGGGAAAAAATCGCGGGATAAGTGAAGATATTTTGCTTCAATTCTTTGCGCCAGCGTATGTGGGAATTGTGGAATGGTGGTTTATAAACCAAATGCCCTATCCACCTCATGTCATGGAAGAACAAGTAAATACGTTATTGGAGCTGAATCTTTCATAAATAAAAACTCACGCTGAACCTTTCTGATATTATAAAAAAAGTCGCCACCAGGGCGACTTCATAACGGTATAGCATTTTCCTCGCTTATAGCGGAGTTAACAATGCTAAGCTATTTTTTTAACATTTGCCCCTGACTATCATTATCATTGGCATTTTCTTTAAAATAAATTTCGTTCAGAACGTTGACACGAACGTTGATCTTTTGCTCCAGCTTCGGAAACCACTTGGTTTTCCATTCCTTTAATTTCCCCTCCGACAGTTGGGGTCGAAATATCATGCCTACACCCAATACATCCGATTTAAAAGATTGAACCTTCCTTACCGTTTCATTAAACTGTTGGCTGATCTGTTCTTTCATTTCTTTCTCAATCACCGCGTTACCCTTACTTTCAGGGCTTTCCGTAATCACTACATTGAGAAGAATATCCGTCAGGATGGATGGCCCGTTCTCCGACCAGGAGGTCTTGTGTTTGATTTTGGTGTCTTGAATAAGAACACTCGTGTTCTGTGCCACTTCAATGGTTCCCCCTGAATATTTGCCTTTAAATAAATTAAACAAAAGTGTCTCTTCCTGATTGAGCGTTCCTACCATGCGGTCATCCCGCATCACGGCCGTGCCTTTAAAGGTGAACAAAGTTCGATCGCCGTTTTTGAGCATGGGGATGGCCATGTCTTCCGTATATGAATTTTGGTTTTGATAAGCTTCCCATATTCGGACGATGGATTGATTGGGCGTCCACCCGGCATCCTGGCTAAAAAAGTCGTAGGAAGAAATTTCAGGTGTTGGCGAAATTTGATGATACATCGTCTTCTCAAAATCACCGTCAATAACCCCTACCAAGCCTTTAATCGAGATATCATTCGCTCTCACAGCAAAATTGATGATGTTATCAATTCCCTGCTCTGCGACTTTCCTGTCGATTAGCAATAATCTCAAATGTACCAATTCGATGCTTTTTTCGGAATCCGTGCGAATCAAATCAATGGCTTTACTGATGGATTTCGCTTCTTTGTCAAGAATTTGGGTTTTGCCTGATGCATCGGGTATTTGGAGAATGATCCTGTATTTTTCCGTGTTTCCCTTTCCCACTCCCATGACAACAGGCAGATATTGTTTGTTAATATCCTTGGTATCCCAACATCCCGGAAGTAACATCATCATAGATAAGCCTACAATCAGAGTCTTGATGATGCGCATGTTCATGTACTCACCCTCTTTCGCTGCCATTGCGCCGCGAGGAATACAATGATTGGAAAACCGATAACGCTATAAACGCAAAAGAAAGAATTCAGGTACAGGTATGAATTCAAAGCGTTGACATCCGGTATCATGAGACTGAACACGTACAAGGTGAAGCACACCACGGAAAGAACCCATAATCGATTGATTTTCGGCATAAATAACTGATTCAGCAGGGACACCAGAATCCAGAGTAAAACGGAAACCTTTAGAACACCCAGCGCACTGGAGGCTACCACGTAGAAGCTTGGAAGCCAGTCAAATACAACCCACTCTAGATCAATGGTATCCGATGCCATAAGCATGGGATATTGCAAATGAATTACCGTTTCCTGACCGAATACGAGAAGCGGAACATATACAGATCCCAAAGCAAACACAAATATGATACCAACCGCAGCAGCTGCTTTACCAAAACTAAGCCGTTGCTTGGAGGGAATCATGCCAAGGAATAGGAACCCGGCTGAAATGACCGTACATACATAGAAATCCGAATTGGAGAAAAACGACATTCCACTATCCCAAATCGGAAAAATGTAGCTGATTCTGAAATTCTGGATGCTGATCATCATGGAGAAAAAAATGAATGGCATCAAGAGAATACACAATCCGATGCTCGCCCGAATCATGACCTCGAGTCCCTTCCAAACAGCATAGAAACACAGAACGATAAAGAGAGCTGATGTTGCTACTGGCGGTGTTCTCTGTAGTAATACAGCTTTGATTTCGACAGACTGGAAGTACATAAGCAATAACAGCTCGATATATAGGAAGATCAACATCGGCAGAACGATCAGTCTCGTTAGCCATTTGCCCAGTGATTCATTACAGATATCCACCACTGTTTTCCCCGGAAACTGCGACAACGCTTTTAAGTACATCCATAGAACCAGTAGCTCTGCCAAAAAGAGGATCGTTATGGGTTCCCAGTGTCCTTTTGAAGTCGCAGAGATGATCCGTTCAGGAAAGATGGCAAAGATCGAAGCGAGGTGAAGCAGAACAAACATAGTAAGAATCTGGGCTTTATTCATCCTGAGCCTTTCCTTTCACACTTAAACTTAAGTAGGGAACGGAGCAAGTACTCAACGAGGAAAAATACAATATAATCCAAATCATCGCAGCCTCAAGACCCCATATCCCAAAGAAGGAACTGATGATCATGACAACATATTTATACATTCGTATACCCGTCGTATTCATATAACCCGCCAGCACAAAATTAGCGATCGCAGAGGCAACTAGAATAATAATTAATAGATTACTGACAAGTTTAGCTTGGACAATGGCTTGACCCAACAGAATACCGCCAATCATGGTTATGGTGGGTCCGATGTTCTTTGGTAGTCGAATCGTGGCTTCGATAATCATCTCCAGAAGCAACATTACCAGCAGCATTTCGATCAACGAAGGATAAGGGACCCCTTCCCTGCTCTTGGCTACCGTGATGGCTAACTGGATTCGCAACAGTTCCGGGTTTACCGAATTAAGCACAATATACAGACCTGGAAGTGTGATAGCCAAAAGTGCACCAATCGCCCGGATGGTTCGTAAAAACACCTGAAATAGATACGGGTAGTTGACGTCCAACGTAGTTGACCACAAATCCGTTATGATCGCTGGGAAAGCAAAAGCAAACGAATATTGGTCAATCAAAATAACCACTTTTCCGTTCATCATATTCTGTACCATCTCACCCGGTAGCTCCGAAGAGATATACGTTGGCGTTATTGAGAATCTGGGATGCCCCAGTATACTAAGCAGGTCCCTTACCGTATTCAGTTCCTTATCTTTATTTTGTTCCAGCTTATCCCGAATTGCCGCAATGACTTTCGGTTGGGCAACTCCCTCAATGTACACCATGGCAATTTTCTTGGTAGACTGAACCCCTGTCTCTCTGCTTTCGATCACCAACTGGTCGGATATCATTTTTTTTCGCAACAAACCTATATTTTTATCAATATCTTCTGTAAAAGCATCGAATGCAGATTGAAGGGGATTTTCGCTCTCTGGCGAGCTTACGGACCGTGAAATTCCAGGAGGTTCCGGTTCAATGACTGCTGCTAATCCTTTTGTGCTGAACAACACAAGTTTCCCATGCAGGAGATTGTTGCATAGTTCGTCCAATGACATGGATGCTTCTTCTTCAAAAGGACTGAACATTTTCAGAAAAGATTCGTTCTCATTACCACTTGCCGCTTGATTTATTGTGGACAACGTTGTCGGAAGATCGACTAGCGTTTTCACGAAGTATGCTCTGAATTTCTGATTGGCGATAAGCACGTCTTTATTGCTGAAATCCGTGCTCTTTTCGAAACGGTCATAGAGTTGCTTTTCAATATCGTGAAGATCCTGTTCATGGATTCGCTGCAAATTTTACCACCTCTTCTGAAGTAGTATGTCGTTAAGAAAAAAGTTTATTCAGAAATTAACCTTGATTTACACTGTAATTTAGAAGCTTTTGTCTCTCTTTTATCACGTATAGATCCCTTCCTAAATAATTGTTTTCAATATTTTTGAACTGGAAACCAAAATTGAATATAATATTGTAATGCACCAATGGGTGGGAGGATAGGCCATGAATAAAGAGGAACAGGTCTTAGTGGGTTTCAGGGACTTATATAACAAGCTGGTTTGGCTTAATAAAGATAAGATGGAAGAAAGTCTTAAGGGGTATAAACCTTCTGAAGTACATTGCATCGAATACATTGAAAAAAATGCAGATTCCAATGTAACAAAGCTTGCAGAGTCCTTTTATATGACTCGAGGTGCGATAAGTAAATTAACGAAGAAGCTCATAGAAAAAGGCCTGATCGAAAGCTATCAGAAATCGGATAACAAAAAAGAGATCTATTTTAGGCTTACAGAGCAAGGGAAAGTCATTTATCAAATCCATGAGGATCTTCACAACGAGTTTCAAGAGCGAGATAAAGTTGTATTCGAACAGGTAACCGACGAACAATTTGACAGTATGCTTAACTTCGTGGACAAGTATAATCGGCATCTGGATGCAGAAATAAAGAAGCTGGGTACAGATCTGAAGTCGGAATAAATCTCAATAATGAAAGTTAAACTAAAGGCAGCCGGACTCTATTTGAGAACAGGCTGTTTTTTTATTGTTATTATTTTGTTGACAAGGAAACAAAGCAGTTGTACGATATTAATGTTTCCAAGGAAATAAAATCACGACGTTTGAGAGGAGAAATTAATGTTTAAATCACGATCACATCATACACAGAACACAGAACAAACCATAGACAAACACGCTTTATTATTCGGTCTGATCTCTGTGTTTCTTTGCGGAATAGGCTTCAGTATTATCGCGCCTGTTGTCCCATTTCTAGTACAGCCTTATACAAGCAGTCCAGGAGAACAAGCTATCGTTGTTACGCTGCTGACCTCTGTTTATGCCTTTTGCGTATTTTTTGCGTCCCCCGTGCTTGGAGCTCTGAGCGATAAATATGGCCGTCGTCCATTGCTCCTGGTATGCCTTTTGGGTTCCGCAATCGGATACTTGGTTTTCGGCATAGGTGGAGCCCTATGGATACTCTTTGCGGGGCGTATAATCGAGGGGGTAACAGGCGGAAGCATAGGTACAATTTTCGCATATTTTGCGGACATCATCCCACCCGAACAGAGAACCAAATACTTTGGATGGGTGAGTGCGGTTGTAGGTGTAGGCACCGTCATTGGCCCGACTGTTGGCGGATTACTCGCCAAGATTGATTATTCTGCACCCATGTATTTTGGAGCAATCATAACTTTGGTGAATGTTATATATGGATTCTTTTTTATGCCTGAGAGTCTTGACAAGACACATAGACTGAAAGAAATTACTTTGGTGAGACTTAATCCTTTCATACAGCTTGCAAACCTGCTTTCCATGAAAAACTTAAACAGACTACTGATCTCAGCCTTCTTACTTTGGATACCCAACGGATCTTTACAGGCCGTTTTCTCACAATTTTCAATGGATACTTTCAATTGGAAGCCTGCAATCATCGGACTTATGTTCTCAATTATGGGTGTCCAGGATATCATCTCACAAGGTCTCATCATGCCTAAGCTTTTGAAAAAGCTTAGCGATAAACAGATCGCCATTCTTGGAATGATTTCAGAAATTATAGGTTACAGTCTGATCGCACTATCTACTTTGTTCTCATTCTATCCACTGTTTATCGTGGGCATGTTTATCTTTGGTTTTGGTGATTCGATCTTCGGGCCTTCCTTCAATGGCATGCTCTCCAAATCTGTCGATTCTAATGAACAAGGCAGGGTTCAAGGCGGTAGCCAATCTATCCAGGCTTTAGCAAGAATGATTGGTCCTATCATTGGAGGTCAAATCTATGTATCGCTTGGTCATGCTGCACCCGCCATTATGGGTGTGATCCTTATAGCAGCGGCAATACCCGTTTTGTATAAGCGAAAACAAGTAATTATTTAAATTGCCTACTTTCATCAGGCAAGTATCGGATTGATTGGTGGTCAAGACACCACAGAACAGAAAATAGGGTTTCAGAACTTAGGTAAAGGTTCTGAAACCCTATTTGTCTACAGTCCGGGATGTCGAGACAATTAGTCTACCTTTCCAAACTCCAGCACGTAGATGGATGAAGGACGTAATACGTAACCACGCTGCAAATCCTCAGTCAAAACACTCCGTTCTGCGCACTTGATATGATCGGGTTGAAACACGGAGTTGATGTTATTGTGCGAATCGCTGGTAATCTCATATAAGGTCCCCTCTTCACTCGCATCGAAAACTTGTAAATCCAGCTTAACCGATACTTCCTCCAAGCTTCGGTTCACAATAAACAAGGTGACCCTGCTGCCATCAACATTCATTCCGGCTACAACATCCAGATCGGGGAGTGCATCCAGATCTACAGGCGTTTTTTGGTTTGAAGTTACAGAGAATGTTCCACATTCAGCTTCGACAGGCAGGATATGATGAATATCCCGATTCGCGTAAAGCTTTAATACTTCATAGGTTGGAGTTCCATAGATCGTGAGTGGGTGTCCACTCCATCCAGCATGCTTGCCCCGATATTGATCCGCATAGAAATCCCCGACACGGATACATCCCCCAAGCCAACCATTGACCAGATCGGAGAAACTGCCAATCTGCACGCTATCGCTGCAACGAATCATTTCATTCAGATTGGCGGCATTCGCCACGGCTGCTCCAAGGGTATGCTCGTCTGGCAGTCCTTTTCGCACAGTGTTTGGATAGTACATCGTGTTATATTCGGTGATGGCCAGCTTCACATGCTGATGCTTGATGTCGGAATGAATGACCTCCATTGTCTGGTGTATATAGTGCCGGGTCCACTCGGGATAACTAGCCATTGCTTTATACCGATCCTCAGCCGGCGTATCCCGATTCATGCCAAAGGCACCGTAGCCGTGATACAAATGTAATGTTAAATAATCGATATACTCCCCTGCCAGAGCAAGCACAGTTTTATTCCAATCCTGCTCGTAATGTCCACAGGCCAGCAATACAATGGAAGGATCTGCTTCCTTCATCGTTTTGGCAAACTGTACGGTCCGCTCCGCAAATTGCTCCGCAGAGCAAGCTCCAACTTGCCATTGCCCCCAAACCTCGTTGCCGATCTCCCAATACTCCACATGATATGGTTCCGGAGATCCGTTCTTCGCCCGAAGAGCCCCCATTGGGGTATCTACACTTCCATTACAATATTCAATCCATTGGGCGGCCTCTTGAGGTGTACCCGATCCATCGTTCACACAAATCAGAGGTTCCACCTCCAGCTCGTAACAAAAGCGGATAAATTCATCCGTTCCGAAATATTTGCTGGTCCATCCTCCCCATGCCTCGTTGTACATGACTGGCCTCTCCAGAATCGGCCCAACGCCATGCTCCCAGTGATAGGCGCTAATGTAGTTCCCTGCAAGTCTCATCATGCCTGCGTTTAGTTCTCTGGTCATCTCTATTATTTCGCTTTTTACCAGAGCAATATGATCCACAGGCAATAAAGACACATGGTCCAGCCAGAGCATTCCCGTGGAGACATGATCGATCCATCTTGGATGCTCTGTCGGAACATACACCCGAATCTCTGCATCTGAACAAGCACGTAGGATCGTCAGCCGTCCTTCATAATCCTGCCAGTTATGGCTGTGCAATTCGATTTTCAACTGACCGAGCACTTCTTCCGTACGTCTATCGACCGCCTCCACCATCAAATACTGGAATTCGATGGAGGCTCGCGCAACTATACGAACGGTGTAGTCCATAGGCCCTTTCAATGCACAGCTTTGTGCAATCCCGGCGTACGCTTCATCATCACTAAAGATACGAATACGCTGAGCGCGACCCGAATGTCTGAGAGCCGGGGCTTCCATTGCATATTGCGTATTTCTTCCGTTGGTGTAGGTACTCCAGCTTCCCGATACAGAAGCGCTTGATTCAGCCTCGCTTTCAAAGTCCATATCCTTCAATGGAAATGCAAGCATCGCTTCCATATGGTCTCGGATGTCTTCCACAAAATGCCCAAACAAAAAAGGGTTGACCGTGTGTTCGCTTACACGACTACAATCTATACTAATTCTGGCGTTTGATTTCAACATAAGTCCTCCATCATTGTGGTTGATATGGATTTAACCTTTAATCGATCCAATCATGACCCCTTTAACAAAATGGCGCTGCACAAAAGGATACATCAACAGTACAGGCAAACTGGAGACGATAATCACCGCATACTTGATGCTCTCCGCGAGCAGGATTTTGTCTTCCAAACCAAGGCTGCCGTCCACGGCATCGGATTGGCTGATCAGCAGAATTTCGCGCAGTACCAACTGAAGCGGATGCAGATTTTCGTTACGAATATAGATGAGCGCGTTAAAAAAAGAATTCCAATGGCCTACGGCATAGAACAGCACCATCACGGCCAGGATCGGCTTGGACAGGGGCAGGATAATGCTCACAAGCAGCCGCCAATTGGAGCACCCATCCATGTGGGCAGCTTCTTGAAGCTCCCAGGGAATACTCGACTGAAAATACGTTCTCATCACGATCAGATTGTACGTGGCGATTGCGCCGGGAATGATCAGAGCCCACATCGTATCCACCATGCCCAGATTTTTGACCAATAGATACGTTGGAATTAATCCGCCACTGAAGAACATTGTTAGCGTGATGAACACCATGATTACATTACGTCCAGGAAGGTCAGGTCTGGAAAGAGGGTATGCAGCCAATACGGTCATGATAATGTTAATCACAGTGCCCACGACCGTATAAAATATTGTATTACGGTATCCCAGCCAAATCTTCTCGTTGTGTAGAATATTCGTGTAAGCATCCAGCGTCAGTCCTTTGGGCAGTAACCAGACTTCTCCGTTTAATACTTTTGTGGGATCACTGAACGAAGCACTCACGATAAAAATCAGCGGGTACAACACAGCGATGATAATGATTGAGGCTATGATGTAGATGATTACATCGAAAATCCGATCATTGGAACTGGCTTGTATTGTCGCCTGCTTGGACATGGGATCTTGCCCTCCTTTACCATAAGCTCGTCTCAGACGTCTTGCGCGCAATCCGATTGACCAGTAAAAGTAACAGCAGATTAATGATTGAATTAAAAAGCCCGATAGCAGCTGTATAGCTGTATTCTCCCTTGAGGATACCTGTCGTATAGACAAACGTTGAAATGACGTCGCTCGATTCCAGATTGAGATTGTTTTGCATCAGCAAAATTTTCTCAAACCCTACGTTCATGAAATGACCGATATCCAGAATGAGCAAAATGATGACGACCGGAGCGATGCCGGGTAGCGATATATGCCAAATGCGCCGCAGCCGTGACGCTCCATCCATCTTGGCAGCTTCATACAGATGCGGATTCACTCCGCTCAAGGCTGCAATATAGATGATGGATTGCCAGCCCATGTTCTGCCATATATTCGAACTGATAAAAATGGTTTTGAACCAACCTGCTTCCTCAAGAAAACGGATCGGTGTACCTCCGAATGCCTCAATTAGCAGATTGACTGGACCCGTATGGGGCGAGAGAAACACATTCAGTATGCCAACGATAACGACCACTGAAATAAAGTGGGGAATATACGTAATATTTTGCAGCCACTTGCTGAAGGTTTTATTGCGAATTTCGTTAATAATTAGTGCTAGCAGAATCGGAATCGGAAAAGCAATTAATAAGGAGAACAAGTTAATCGATAATGTATTCCATAGAAGTCTCCAGAAATAATACGAATCAAAGAATCGTTCGAAGTGGCCAAAGCCTTCCCAGCTGCTGCCCAGAATCCCTTTAGCCGGATTGAAATTTTTGAACGCAATTTGCAGTCCATACAGAGGGGCATAGTGGAATACCACATACCAAGTGACTGGCAGAAGCAGCATAAGGTACAGGTCCAATCTTTTACCCATTTGCCTGAACAGGCCTGAACTCTTTTTCGGATGGCTTCGTGGCATCGTCATCGTTGTATCGGTTTTGACGCTTTTCATAGGCAACTGCTCCTCATCCATGATGTTTCAGCATTATTTCTGCATCTTGTCAAAGGCATCCTGATACAACTTCTCCAGTTCCTCAACTCTCATCTTTTTGAGCGTGGCCTGGAATTGCTCCCACTTGTCAAAACCGATTGCACCGACTATAAATTTTGTACTCTGTTCTTCGTAATATTTATCGATATCATTTCGAAGGATGTTAACTTCCTGGGCGGTTTGCTCATCAAACATCGGAGCCGCATAGCGAACTTTTGGCATGAACGGATCGAGCTTTTGCTGCGCCTCCTGCACCTGAGGTGGATTGATAAAGGAAGCAACCTGTTCACTGATGAGATGTGGCGCGCCTCCGCCGGCATAAGGCGTAATTTTGGCCTGGTTACTGATTTCTTTCAGGAAGTCCTCTTTATAGTAAGGAATACCATCCTTCATCTCGTAATGCTCGCCTTCTCTTCCGAATCGGAGCAGGGTAGAACCCTCGTCACTGTAGAAATAATCAATCCAACGCATCGTGACTTCAGGATATTTATTGACGGATGTGATTGCAAAGGCTCCAAAATCCCTGGCTACTGGCAGAGCCTGACTCTGTAAACGGTCACCTTGTGGACCTTCCAGTGGGGCGATACCAGTATATTGGTCTTTGATCGACAAGAAGTTATTATTCGTCTGGTCAAAGAAAAAACCTGTATTTCCCGATCCCTGCTTGGCCAGATATTGCGCTTCCGTATGTGAAAATATTTCCTGATCCAGCAGCTTTTCCTTATACAGCTTATTTAAGTACATCAGCATTTCTTTATTCTGGTCGCTGCCCATCCAGATACTAACTTTGTCATTTTCAATATTAATGTTATAGCCGAGCTGTGAATCCAATCCGAATGACCCACTCATCGCGTTTACAACAGCCAATCCTACGCGGGCTGTCATCGGAAGTTCATCCTGTTTGCCGTTTCCATTCGGATCACCATCACGGAAGGCAAGCAATACATTGTAAAGTTCTTCGGTGGTCTCCGGCACTTTCAGATTCAGCTTGTCCAGCCACATCTGATTGATCCATTTCTTATCCGTACGCGCCGCACTTAGCGTAACAATACCCGGAATTGTATAAATGTGGCCCTCTGGTGTAGTAATGCCTGAGCGAATTTCGGGATATTGTTCCATTAATTTCTTCAAATTCGGAGCATATTCATCGATAAGACCTTCCAGTGGGATCAATTGGCCGGCAGAGCCATAGCGGATGGCTTCAAGCGGGGAAATACCTGAACGGAACAGGGCATCCGGCAGTACATTCGAAGCAAACAACAGATTTTTTTTCTCCTGAAAACCATCCGTCTGCGCTTCAATGAATTCCACCTTTACATGGCTTAATTTCTCGTAATCCTGGAAAACCGGCATCTCCTTGAAAGGGCCATTTACGGGTGCAATGCGGGTAAACATCTTGAGATTCACCGGTTCGTCCACAATCGGAAACCCGTTCGTATGAACGTCGTTCTTCGAAACCTCTGGTGAAGCTTCGTTATTGCTTCCACCGGAATTGCATCCAGCCAGCATCAAACTGGAAGCGATCATCATCATGATCATATTTCTTCCCCAGCGTTTGCGCATAAAGTTGTGCCCCCCACAATTCTTTATCACCAACGTAATTTGTAAGCGTTCACGGTTGGTGTGTGCTCATTATAATTCACCGGGCATGGAAGGTAATTACAATAATATGACCCTTTACTCCACATATTTTACGAGTTTAGAGTTCTGCTCTTATCTGCCTAGTTTCCCAAGTGCAAAGTCGGGAGTTTCGTTTCGTTCTTCCTTTTTCCTGGATTGCTCAAATACGCTTGCGGTGTTAAACCCGTTATTTCTTTGAATACTTTGAAAAAGTAGTTGTGTGTCGTAAATCCCACTTGCAAGCTTATTTCTTTAATCGAGTATCGGCCGCTGTCCAGCAGCTTGCACCCTGCGTCAATCCGAACCTGATTCAGATATTCTGAAAAAGTCCGCTGCGTCTCCTCCTTGAATATTCTGCTTAAATAGGAGGCATTCAGGCCGATAACGCTTGCCGCAATCTCCAATGTGACATAACCGGAATACCTTTCCAGAATGAATTGGATCGTCTGCGTGACATGGCGAGAATAGGAACCGATTACACGATGTTGATTCAACAAATGAAACAGACTGGAGAAAAAGGACTGCAGGCCTTGCTCCAGTTCTCTTATCGTTTTCATGCGCCCAAGCTCGCTTCTTGAAGGCAGATTAGCTACCGCTGGATCTGTGGAAGGCAAGCAGGTCCTCCATGCTTTATCACCCGTTTGCATGAGCTCGCTGACAATCATCTGAACCGTATGTGAATGGATAGGCAAGTGGTCAATCGAAGCAATAATAGTGGAAATCAATTGATGCACGCCTTGCTTGTCAAACCTTTCAATGGATAACAGAAGCTGCTTGTGCTCCTCAATGGTCAGAGAAACTCGTTGACTCTGATCGTTTTCATGTGAACGCTTGTCCGAACATGGACTTTTAACTTGGAGGGTATGGCTTCTGAGCGTTTTCACAGACGAAGATCCATCGAGTTCGTATTCGGCGGAGCAGTAACTGGATGCAAGCTGTGATAGACTGGTGCATATTGGCCCTACTGCGGTTACACTTTGCAGATTCAGGAACAGTTCCAACGCATGCTGAATCTTCCGCAGTTGTCCATCTACCTCACGCTGCATGATGTGCTCGCTTCGTTCCCTGAAAGAAAACACGATAACAAATCGCCCTTCCTCAACGTACACCGCTGTCCGCTCATGGATATCACCCAGGCTCTTCTGCATCATATCGACCACCTGCTGAACCAGACCATTGGTCTGCACGTCACTGTACGACTCTGTCAGCAGCAGGAACGGAACAATCTGTAAAGCTGCGGTTGCATATCTGGACGCATGCGGATACAGATTGTCTTTCTGGGAAAAGTCTTCAAACCCGTACGTTGTCTTCGTCTGTCTTTTGAGTAAATACAGCAAATACTCGCGCATAACCTCGGGACTCACTTTCTCGGCCATGGCACTCTCGGCGACCTGTTTCTCACGCAACCGATCTTCCTGCTGCAATTCCGATACGGCTTTATTCAGGATGTTGAGCAGCGTTGACTCATCCAATCGATGCTTGAGCAAATAATCAATGGAGCCATTGTTCAGGCAATCTCGCACATAGTCATAATCGTCATAACTGCTGAGCATAACGGTCTTAATCCACGGAAAACGTTCCTTGATAGCCCGATTGAGCTCTACACCGTTCATTTCAGGCATATCTACATCAATAATGACAATATGCGGTGGCGACTGCTCAATCATCGTTAAAGCAATTAACCCATTATGCGCCTGACCGCATAATTCAAATCCATAGTCAGCCCAGTCCAATAATGTCCATAGATTATGGTATACTAAGGGTTCATCATCGACGAGTAGCACCTGAAACATGGCTTATATCACCTCTCGTTTGGTATTTTCCATACTTTTCTCCAGTTTGGGGAGCCAAATTTCAGCTTTGGTGTACACCCCCGGTTCACTGCACAAATGGACACCATATGAGTCGCCGTATGTGCGAACGATTCGTTCGTGTACATTACGCACACCCATTCCACTAAAACGTGATGTTTCTCCGTTTGTACCCGTACCTTTCAGTAAATACTCCCGTTGCTCCTCCGTGATCCCCTTTCCATTGTCCACCACATCAATATGGAGATTGTTTCCTTCTTCATACACCCGGATCAACACGAATCCATCCTGTTCACGTGGTCCGATTCCATGAATAATTGCATTTTCAACCAGGGGCTGCAGCATCAGCTTCAACACCCGACATTCCAGCAATGCGTCATCCTCAATTTCGGTAATCATCCGAATCGGCTTCATATATCTGTACTTCATGATGGAAATGTAGTGCTCAACATAAGCCAATTCTTCACGTACCGTAAGAAATTCGCTTGAATTACCAAGGACACTTCGCATGAGTTCAATCAACGATCCCGAGACCGCTTCAATGTTTGGAACTCCGTTTAGCCTGGCCAGATACTTGATCGTATTGAGCGAATTGTATAAAAAATGAGGATGGATTTGTGCTTGGAGCGCAGTAAGCTCAGCTTCCCGCTTCTCTTTCTCGCTGACGCGGATTCCTTCGAGCAGATCTTTCAATTCTTCCACCATACCGTTAAAGACATGGTACAGTTGTCCTGTCTCATCTTCACTTTTAATCTCATTTTGGGGAAGTGTCAGATTTCCGTCCTTCACCAACATCATCAGTGATTTTAGTTTTCGGATATTCAAGGTAATTCGGGAAGAGACTTGAAGTGAAACGATCAGTACAACGACAAACACAATAATGGACACCTCTGCCAGCAGTTTGCGCAGCTTCACCGATTCGGTCAGCAGAGAATCCATCGGAACCAAAGAAATAGTACTCCACCCAGTATAGTCGGATTTACGGCGAACAACGATATATTCTTTTCCATCAATGTAACGCCTGATCGCTTCACCATTCGTTGTAAATTGCTGATTGATCTTCTTAATTTCCTGATCTGAAGGAGTAAGAGAAGAGGTGGCTCGGGTTTCATAGACGAATTGATTTCCCTTGTCCAGTACATAGATCATGCTATCTGTAGTTGGTCTCACGTCATATGTTTTCTGGATAAACTCATAATTCAGGTCCACCATAACAATTCCAATGGTCGCACGGTTATAACGAATCTCCCGACCAATGGTAACCGCATTTGATACTCCTGTCTGCTTGAAATATGCGTGCTTTGATCCATTTTGCAGCATGTAATTCATCATTGGCGTACCCAAGATGGTCCTGTCCAGCCAAGGTCCACCTGAGAAAAAAACTTTCCCGCTCAGGCCCACAACGGCTATCCGTGAAATATAGGCCTTATAATCGATCAGCGACGATAGAAATTCATCCATCCGCTTTTGCTCCTGAAACCACTCATAGCTGATCTCTTCATTCGGACTGAGCAAAGTGTCAATGACCGTGTTTTTGTTAGTCACCACGACCGTATTCAGACGGTCGATCTCTTCCAGCATTATGTTCAATGATTCATCTGCCTGCCTTATGCTGTCCGAAACCGAAGTAATCGCATTTTGCGTAATCGTTTCACGCATGCTCATATAAACAATGACCGTAATTAAAATAATGGATACTAGGGTAACGGCAATAAAAGCGATAAAAATTTTCCCTTGAATGCTGCGTTTCGGTGAAATCCATCTCTGCAATGTAGAGAGCTTCATTGTGGGAGTCTCCTTTTTCAAGATCCAATAAAAAGTGAGCGTTCTCCTTACTGGACATGCGTTTGTTCAGGATCAGCTTGAGGTTCTCCTCATCATGATTGGAGGTACTTTATAATAAATTTTGAATGCTCTGGTAAATGAATATAAATTCGGATAACCGAGAGACAAAGCAATCTCCGTAACGGTAGCATCCGTATCCTTTAGAAGCTGTTTGGCCTTATCCATTCGTATTCTCTGCATGAATTTTAACGGAGGCAGTCCAACCTGAGTGGTAAACATATTGGAGAAGTATGAACGATGTACCCCTGCGAAGTCGGCGACCTGCTGCACGGAAATACCCTCTGTTGCATGCAATTCCATGTAATCCATGCATTCATGAATCCAGCCCGCTAGTTCTGTAGGCTGTGCGTAGTTGGTGTCTGGAACAAGACTGGCTAACAATCCATATACCAACCCATGCAACTCCAGCGATACTGCTGGCTTCCACCGTTCCACACATGCTAATGCATGAATCAGTCGTTCGGACGTTTCCTGGACCTGTGGAGAACACATCTGTTTGCCAAACGGACTTTCCGGAGTTAAACCAGCCAGCTCCAATAAGGGTTTGACTTTAGGCCCATCCAATGCCAGCCAGTTCATTTGCAGCGGAGATTCCGAGGGAAGCATGTGATAGTAATAGGTTCTGCCGGGAAACAGACAAAACAAATCATTCTTCTGCAGGTCCACTCTCTTGCCATCAAACTCAAGCCTGACCCTACCTTCATGCACAAAATGAAGACTGTAGCACTCGATACGTTTGGGGCCAACTCGGTAATTGGATTTGGCTATACTTCGCCCTGCCCGAACTGGCCAGATGTGTTCTTCTTTATCCAAATAACCTGGCTTATAGTAGATGAATTCTGCATGCTCATACTCATATTCCTGCATCGTAGGGAGTTCCCTCCTTCTCCTATTTTGTCTGATCATAACAAAATGACAATAAAAATATAACACCGGGCTATTTTTATAACTCGTTTTTTTCAATATCATCTTACTAGGAGGCGATTACACTTGTCGAGAACACCTAACATTTTGCTAATCACTAGTGACCAGCAGCACTGGAACACAATCGGAGCTTTTCAGTCTGAGATTTCCACACCCAATCTGGACCGTCTTGCCCGGCAAGGAACAACGTTTGATCGCGCATATTGCCCAAACCCTACCTGTACCCCTAGCCGTGCTTCTATTATTACAGGTATGTATCCCAGTCAGCATGGAGCCTGGACGTTAGGCACAAAACTGCTTGAAGACCGTCATACCGTCGGGGACAGTTTCCAGGAGGCAGGCTACCGCACTGCGCTAGTAGGTAAAGCACATTTTCAGCCTTTAAAATCTACAGAGGAATACCCGTCGGCAGAAGCGTATCCCATCCTGCAGGATTTGGAGTACTGGAGACATTTCCACGGTCCATTTTACGGCTTTGACCACGTAGAGTTAACACGTAATCATACGAATGAAGCGCATGTCGGTCAGCATTACGCGCTATGGCTGGAAGAACAGGGATGTACGAACTGGAGAGATTACTTCCTTCCCCCAACTGGGACGATGGACCCTTCCGTAACGTATAAGTGGTCCATCCCTGAGAAATATCACTACAACACCTGGATAGCCGAACGAACCAATTCCCTTTTGGAGCAATACACCCATGCTGATGATCCATTTTTTCTGTGGGCCAGCTTTTTCGATCCGCATCCGGAATATCTGGTACCGGAACCTTGGGATTCGATGTATGACCCCGATGATCTGACGATTCCCTCTATAACACCTGGAGAGCATGATCGTAACCCACCACATTTTCAACTGACCCAGGAGGAGAATCCGAATTTTGAGCATCTGGTTGAAACCGGTTTCGGCATTCACGGTTACCGTTCGCATCATTATTATGAATATGGCGACAAATCCCGGCTAACGAAGTATGACAAGAAAAAACTGGTCGGCGTGTATTACGGAATGATCAGCATGATGGATAAATATATTGGCAAAATTCTCGATAAGCTGGATGAGTTGGGTATTGCAGACGATACGATCGTCGTTTTCACAACCGATCATGGTCATTTCTTCGGACAGCATGGTCTTCAGGCCAAGGGTGGATTCAATTACGAAGATCTTATCAAAATCCCATTTATCGTAAGATACCCTGGTGAGGTGCCTGCTGCGAAAAAATCAAATGCCATACAATCGCTGGTCGATCTGGCTCCTACCTTCTTGTCCCTTTGCAACATTGCAATTCCGCACGCCATGACGGGCATCGATCAGAAGAAAGTGTGGATGGGCGCCAAGGAAGCCGTTCGTAATCATGCTCTCTGCGAATTTCGACACGAACCCACGACGATTCATCAAAAAACATATATCGAACAGCGGTATAAAATCACCGTCTATTACAATCAAATCTATGGTGAACTTTTCGATCTTGAACAGGATCCCGATGAACGTTTTAACTTGTGGAATGAACCTGAGTACACCCAGCTCAAGTCTGAGCTTCTGCTCAAATACATCTGGGCTGAGCTTGGCAAGGAGTCCATGCCGATGCCTCGAATTCATCATGCGTGATGGAAAGGATAAGGGTAGCATCCAAAACCTGAAAGAACAATTTATGTTACTGACACAGCTTTTTTGGACTTTCTTTTGCATCGGCCCTTCCACATTTGGAGGCGGATATGCAATGCTGCCTATTATTGAACGCGAAGTGGTGAACAAGAAAAAATGGATACAAGAGGACGAGATCGGTGAGCTTATATCGCTTGCCGGCTCTGCTCCCGGAGGAGTTGGCGTCAATGCCGCTGCGATGATCGGACATCGCCAGGCAGGAATTGCGGGAGCTCTGCCGTCATGGGCGTGACATGTCCCACGTTTTTGATTGTGATCCTGATCAGCGTGTTCGCCATCCTATTTCGTAACCAACCCAAAGTTGAAGCTGCTTTAAAAGGAATGAACGGTGGAATTATTGCACTAATTAGCATGGCAGCTTATCGGACGGCCAGGTATTCTATCTTAGATACAACAACAGCGATAGCTGCCATTGTGACCGTAGCTGTTCTTCTGTTTGCAGGAATTCATCCCCTCTATCTTATTATTTCGGGATTGATATGCGGCATGGCCGTGATTCGGATCAAAAAACGGCTGGGCCTTCAAGTGAAAATGGAGAAGAAGTCTGTAACAGGCAGCTACCCGGAACTGGAATATTACATTTAAGTAAGACGAATCGGAGCGATTGAGATGTACTGGGACCTGTTCATGATGTTTATACGTGTAGGCCTCGTTTCATTTGGTGGCGGTTACGCCGTTATCCCGATCATTCAACACGAGGTAACGGAAAAAGGATGGCTCACAAGCGCTGAATTCCAACAAACCGTAGTGCTGGCCGGTATGGCGCCAGGCTCGATTGCAACCAATGCCGCAACGTTGATTGGTTATCGGACGGCAGGTTATATCGGAGCCGCTGTCTCTACTGCAGGTATGATTTTGCCTTCACTCGTGGTAATTGTGCTACTCTCCGCCTTATTTTATCGGATGCACGACAATTCATGGGTAAAGTCCTCTTTATATGGCTTGCGCCCCGTAACGACGGGACTCATTATCTATGCTGCCATTCATTTTGGATATCCAAGTGAAAACTCAGGCATAAGCTGGGTATGGATTGCGACACTACTTATTAGCGGAGTTTGTTTGTTTCTTCTGCTCAAGTACAAGCTTCATCCCCTTCTGATTCTCAGTGTGGCTGGAGCAGCAGGCATTATCTTATTTTAAATTCACGCTGGCGACGACAGGCTGAATTCACTGCCTTTAATGGTTTTTAAAAGGAGCAGCGATCACAGCATTAGCTGTCCTGGCTGCTCCCCTTCATCTTTATTTTTACGAATGACGCAGATATAATCTGCTCGTTTCCTCCCAGATTTCTCCCGGCTGCAAACTAAATAATCCAGCTTCCTCGGCCTGCATATCCAGATTTGGTGCATTCACAAGATTAATCTGCGGTTCGGGGCAGAAAAACCCTTCTTCCGCATGATTGTTCCAAATCATCCATTGTTTATAAGAAGTTCCCACATCGTAGATCAGGGTCATTCCATTCCTCGTATCCTGAAGCTCCATCCGGTTTCTCCCGTTTTGCGGTACAGCAGTGTAGTGATTATCCATTTCTGCAAAGAACGGATATACCCCGGAGTCACGCATCTGCTCTTCCTCCTGAATCAAGGGCTGAAAACAGGTCGTTGGCAGCATACGTTGATTCAATTCCCATCTGTCTCCAATGGTCAACTTGAGCTTGTAATCACGAGCCGATCCTCCCGGATTAAAGGGAGCGTTAATTGAGGTATGAAAAGCGATCAGGCACGGCATGCTCGAGCTTCCATGATTGCGAATGCGGACATGTTGCATGAGTCCATCACTGCTCAGCGAGTAACGTAATGTAATACTGAATTGAAAAGGAAAGCATACGTATATCGGATGAGTTTCATCAACAGTTATGGACACCGAGACATGGCTTTCATTCTCGGTATGTCCATACTCATCCACAACCCAGGGCGTATTATACAAAAATCCATGCAAATGATTGCCTGTGGTTTCCTCATTGACCGGAAACTGAAGCGTCTGCCCGTTCCAGGCAAACCGCCCGTCCTCATAGCGATTTGGCGGAAACAAAACGGGGATCCCGTGAATCATGGGTCTTGCCTTGAATGAATCCATCTCTTCTGGTGACGGTTCATGAAGGAAGCGAAACCCCCGCTCAAGATCACGATAAGCGACCAGATTACCACCGATCTCCGGCAGCATAACAGCCTCACTGGAACCAAAGCGAAGGTAAATGGCCTTTTCCCCTTGAAAATCGCCTTCCCAGGATCTACTTGTCTCCTTTGTATTCAACACGTATTCCCCTCCTTATTCGCCGGCCGACGATGGATAATGTCCTTCAATAATCGCCCGAATCTGTTCCATCGGCATCTTGGGCTGTCGGTCATACGTCAGCAGACCGTTAATTTCCTGTTCCACGTCCGTCAGCTGGGTGTAACAAAATCCTTCTACTACTGGAGAATCCAATAGTGGCTGTACTACGGCATGCAATCGCTGTGCAAAATCCTCGTCATTTTCCGCTCCGGAGTAACCCCAGCCTTCCCAGTCACTTTTCTTATACCCGATTCCACCGAATTCGGTAATTAAAACGGGCTGTCCTTCATAACGATAGTTACCCACGCTAAGCTTTCGACTGCCCGGAAGGGCTTTTACCGCATTTTCACGAGTGCGGTAGCGTTCCTCCAGAACCTCTCTTCTCCATTCATAATCATGGATGTTATACAAGTCGGTCTGAACCATCTCCCAGCCATCATTGGAAATGACCGGACGGGTAGAATCCAGTGACTTGGTCAAATAATACATCGACAAGGCATGATACTGCTGCTCCTTGCTGGTCAGGATGTTCGGAACACCCCAGCTTTCATTAAGAGGTACCCAGACCACAACACATGGATGGTTGTAGTCCCTTTCCAGCGCCTCCTGCCATTCCCTTGTTATCTGGGCGACGTATTGATCCGAGAAATCGTACGCATTCGCCATCTCTCCCCACACCAGCAGTCCCAGTTGATCACACCAGTACAGATATCTCGGATCTTCAATCTTCTGGTGTTTTCTGGCGCCGTTAAACCCCAGTTCCTTCGTTAATTCCACATCACGCCGGATGGCCTCGTCACTCGGTGGAGTCAGATTTCCATCCGGGAAATACCCTTGATCCAGAACAAGCTTCATATAATAAGGACGGTTATTCAGAAACAGCTTACCTTGTTCAATAGAGATTTTGCGCATGCCGAAATAGCTATCGACCTCATCGACAGGCACACCATCCACCAATACAGTGAAATGAATGTCATACAGATTGGGCTGCTCTGGTGACCACAGCCTGCCAAGGCCATGCTCGTTAAAGGTGTGAAGTCCGATGGTACGGGTCTCTGTCCTGCCGCTAATCCGATATTCATCCTCAGACAGCTGCTCTCCTTGATAGGCAATTTGTACACGGAGCCTGACATCCTGTGCGTGCCAATCCCTTGGTTCTGTTTGCTCCCTTTGAAGATGAGCCGTAACTTCGATCTCGTTGCGATCGACATCGGGAGTGAGACGCACCTTCTGTAGATGAACGGGTGCGACAGCTTCAAGCCACACCGATTGCCATATTCCAGTAGTTCGGGTATAGAAAATTTGGGCAGATTGCTCCTGCCAGAACTGCTTCCCGCGTGGTAATGTTACATCCCTGCTATAATCTATCGCTTGTACGGTCAGCGTATTGTTTCCTTCCAGCAGAGCATCCGTAATGTCGGCATGAAAAGGGGTGTGTCCCCCTTCATGCCGAACCACAAGCTGTCCATTGACCCAAACAGAGGCTTCATAGTCCACGGCTCCGAAGTGCAGCAGCAGCCGTTTGCCAGTGAAGTTCTTCGGAATGTCAAAGGTTCGTTTGTACCATACATTATCGTGGAATTCCGGATCTGCAATGCCACTAAGTTGACTTTGAAAAGCAAATGGCACTTGGATTCGCCGGCTGAATGCTCGCTTGCCCTCACTCCATTTTTCCGAACGTCCCTTGTTATCATCATCGAATTCAAATTCCCATTCCCCATTCAAACTCAGCCAATCTTTACGTACAAATTGAGGCCTTGGATAATCCTGTCGCAGCATGATGTTCAGCTCTCCTGTCACCCCAGATTGATTTTACGGATCACTTCCAGTGGCACTTTCGGTTTACGGTCTTCCGTCAACAGACCATTAATCTCCTGCTGCACATCGGTGACCTGTGTATAACAATAGCCCGAGATATAGGGAATGGCTTTGATCGCTTCGGTGATGGAACGGAAACGTTCAATAAAGGCTTCAACTGAGTCCACCTGATTGCCATAACCCCAGCCTTTATCCGATTGGAAAGCAATACCGCCGAATTCACTGATGATAATGGGTTGTCCTTTATAGTGATAACCTTCAGCAAAAGCAAACTTCCATCGATTGGAAGCAATCTTGTTATTTACGATCAAGTCCTTATCCTGATACCGTTCCAGAAAAGCTTCTCCCGTCTCCACATAATCATGGATTGTCAAAATATCCGATACCGTATGCTCCCATCCGTCGTTGGTAATGACCGGACGATACGGATCAATGGCTTTGGTTAGATGGTAAATGGATTGCGTGAATTGCTGCTGCCTTACCTCGTGACCAATCGTCGGTATTCCCCACGATTCATTAAATGGCACCCAGGTAATGATGCTGGGATGATTGTATTGCTGGGGAACAATTTCAAGCCATTCTTTGGTGAATCGGCTCACTGCCTCATCATTAAACTCGAAAGTTGCTGCCATCTCTGACCAGACCAACATGCCTTTTACATCACACCAATACAAAAAGCGTGGATCTTCCAGTTTCATATGTTTACGGATTCCGTTATATCCCATCTCGGCAATTTTATCGATATCCTCAATCAGCGCTTCCACTGAAGGTGGGGTCAAATGGCTCTCTGTCCAATAGCCCTGATCCAGAATCATTCTTTGGTACAACGGAGCATTGTTCAGCAGAATCTGCCCATTTTCAATCGATATTTTTCGCATACCAAAATAGGAATGAACCCGATCGATTTCTTTCTCATCTTCGTACATCACAAACTCGATATCGTAAAGGTTCGGTGAGCCCGGTGACCATAACGACTGTTTCCACGGCCCGCCTGCTTCATGTTTAACACTGGCTTCCACGGTCATCCAGGGTCTGTCTGGAGATAGGCTGATGGTTTGTACGTGCTGACCCTTTAACTCAATCCGTGTCTCCAAACGCAAGTTGTTCTTGCCTTCAATCCCATTCAATTGAAAGTCCAAACGAATCATATGACGATCGATATCCGGTGTCATCTTAACTGCTTCAACCCTCGCTTCACTCACATGCTCCAGCCAGACACTTTTCCATATCCCGGTACTTTGCACATAAAAACATTCAAAATTGTCTTCCACCCAGCGTTGTTTCCCCCGAGGCTGCATCGCGCTCTGACTGTCTTCTACTTCAAGCACAATGTTATTCTCCGATCCGTAAGTGATATAAGGGGTAATGTCGAATGAAAACGCTGCGTACCCACCTTCATGTTCACCAACAACCGTTCCGTTCACCCAACATTTTGCGCGATAATCCACTCCCTGAAAATGCAGAATGCTCCGTTTTCCTTTTGCTTCCTGGGGAATCTGAACACTTCTGCGGTACCAGACCAGAGGATGAAATGTCTCGATTCCGATACCGCTCGCTTGGGTCTCATAGGTAAAGGGAACCTTAATTTTCGTCCCTTCCGGAAACTGATTCTGGTCGTACCACTGCTCGCTTTCACCCGCCTGATTATCATCAAAACTAAAATCCCATTCTCCATTCAAATCCAACCACTCATTGCGTACAAATTGCGGTCTTGGATAATCCTTGTTATAAAATTTAGTTGTCATCTTGTTCTCTCCGATCTCCTCTGTATTTGGCTCATAGGCCTGAAAAAATATTAACCCTTAATACCAGACATGCTGATGCCTTTAACAATCTGTTTCTCAAAAATGATAAACAATATAATGATGGGAACAGAGGCCACTGCATTGATAACCATCGGTTTGACGTAATCTTCTGAATACTGACCCATTAGCGTTGGGATACCCATTGGTAGCGTAAACAGATTATCATCGGTTATGGAAAGGAATGGCCATAAGAAATTGTTCCACGAACCGATAAATGTCAGAATCGCCATCGATGCCATGGCCGGACGTGTCAAAGGCAGCATGATGCTGGTAAAGATTCGCCAAAAGCCTCCCCCGTCAATTTGCACACTCTCCAGCAGATCATTGGGAACCCCATCGAAGAAGCTTTTGAGCACGATGACAGCTACTGGTGAAGCCAAAGCAGGAATAATCAATCCACTGTATGAGTTCAGCAAATGCAAATCCTTGGCTACCTGATAGAGCGGAATAATGGTTGCTTCACCCGGAATCAGCAGTCCGCCAAGAATGAAGAAAAAAACAAATGTACGGAAACGAAACGGTACTTTGGACAGAGCGAATCCAGCCATGGCAGCGAAAATCACAGTCAGTACTGTTACAACTACAGCGACGAACAGACTGTTAACCACCCACTGTGACAGCTTTGTCGTTGTCAGAATTTCGTTATAGACAGCAAGTGAATATGGCGGTTTAAACCAGTCCAGGACCGTAATAATCTTCATGCCTTCTTCTTTGATGGAGACCATCAGCATCCACACAAGTGGGGCCGCAAACATAACCGCCATCAACGCAGAACCTGTGCGATATAACCATTTCATCAGTATTCCGCCCCTTTCCGGTTAGTCATCCAGTATTGCAGCGCCGACAGCACCAGCAGGATCACGAATAAAATATAGGACATCGTTGCGGCATAGCCCAGATTATTGTTCTTGAATCCGGTCTGATAGATTAACTGAATAATCGGACGTGTCTGATCCAGCGGTCCCCCGCCTGTAATGACATAAATCTGCATAAAGACCTTGTAGGAAGCGATAATCTGCAACATGGTAATGGTTTTGGTCAGTGGCTTCAGATAAGGAAGAGTAATCCTCCAAAATATTTGTGTATCACTCGCACCATCGAGCCTTGCTGCTTCATAAATTTCATCCGGTATTTCCTGCATGGCGGAAAGATACAAAATAAAGTTAAATCCGACTGTCCACCACAAGGTAATTACGGTAATAACGACCCAGGCGAGCCCCGTTTCCGTCAGCCAGAATATTTCGGAATTTTGAGGCAATAACCTGACAAGATGCAGGACGGAATTGACGAATCCCGTATAAGGCTGAAATACGAATAAACCCAGATAAGCTGCGACGGCAACGGAGAGTACGCTTGGTATAAAGAAGATGATGCGGTAGAACTTTTGTAAAGACGATTTTCGGTTGGCAATCAAAGCCAGCAGAATCGCGAGTATAATCATGGTCGGTGTACTCAAGAAAACAAAGAAGGTTGAATGCCAGATCGCTTCCCAAACCTCTCTGTCCTGAAAAACTTTTCGGAAGTTATCCAGGCCAACAAAATCCATTTTCTTGATCAACGTCCATTTGTAGAAGGTCATCTCCACACCTTTAATCATGGGCCAGATCGTAAATAAACAATAAATAATTAAGAATGGAAGCAGAAATACCAGCGCTTGCATATCCGCTCTCATTTTTTTGATCTTCATATGCGTCTCCCCTTTGATTGGCACGCAAGCCGGCGATTTCTTGTCTAGAGATGGTGATTACGCAGGCTTGCGTGACCCGTCTTCCTTCTATTCGCTCAGTATTTTCTGAATGGCTGTCTCCATGTTGTTCATGGCATCCGCAGGAGTCATTTTGTTCATCCATACTTCATTCAAAAATTTAAAGGCAGCTTCATCGCGGATTTGTGCATTTTTGGTGGAATGTTTGCTGAATTTAACTACACTCGCAACTTCGGAATAATCACTGCGGTATGGCAGATCCTTGAATTCCTGTTTTTCCAGCACGGATGGCTTGGATGGAATATGTCCGGCTTTCGCCCACACCTGACCATTGTCAGCAACCCAGTCGGCGAAAGTCATCGCTGCTTTGCGTTTAGCCGGGTCCTCATCCTTAGTCAGTGGCAAAACAATGGTATGAGAATCTCCCCATGTTGCTTCCTGGTCGTAGAATTTCGGAATTGGCATAGCACCAAACTCAAGTCCTTTGGTGGATTCCCACGTTCCTGTCGTCCAGACCCCTGTCATGATAATTGCGGCTGTTCCACTTTGAAAATTTTTATAGAAATCCGGATCATTCTTCTTGATATAGCCTTCGGTATAAAGCTTCTGGATATAGTCAGCGGCTTTGATGCCTTTCTCTTTATCAATGGCTGCGGACTTCAGATCATCCGACACCACGTCGTTACCACCCAACTGGGAGTACAGCGACCACCATAAGCGGTAAGGGTCATCATTATTATTGGACAATGCAAACGGGGTCGTTTTGGCAGGCAACTTCTCTTTTAAAGTTTGAAGGAAACTCAAAAATCCGTCAGCCGATTGCTCCAGAATCGGTTTTCCGTCTTCACCAAGCAAGCCTGCATCTTTTAGCAGTTTTTTGTTGTAGAACATGATAAAGGGATGTGTGTCAATGGGGACTGCATAATGTTGACCTTCTACAGTAACCGCATCCAAGAGATTCTGGTTATAGGTGCTCCAATCTACACCTGCATCCGTAGCCGGAGTATCAAGCTCTGTGACAACCCCCTGATTGATCAGATCGGGCAGTCTGGAGGAATGGGAAATCCCAATGTCTGGTCCATTACCGTTACCAACAGCAGTAACGAGCTTCGTATAATACTCGCCCCAGGCCAATTTGGTATTCTTCACTTCAATGTCCGGATGGGTTTTGTTGAATTCATCGACTAATGTCTGCATGTTTGCGCCATCACCACCATCGAACAATGTCCAGAATGACAATGTCACTTTTCCATCACCAGTGCCACTCTCACCCGCCTCATTACTGCCTCCGCTACATGCACTTAACACGGTTGAGAATGAGAGCAATAATGTCAGTGCTAACCTGCCGATCTTTTTTTTCATGCGAGTATCCCCTTTACTCTAATTTGTAGATACAAACGATATAATTGTTTTATTACATTATTACTGTATCTATAGGGGATTATATAAGGGTAATTATTACTTGTCAACGCTTTCAAACATATTTAGTGTAATTATAAAATAAAAAAAGACCTTAGTTACATAATATCTGCAACCAAGGCCTTTCTTCCTCATCTCATTCTAATGAACAGCATAATGTACAGTCATCTTGATATTTTGGTCATAATCTCCAAATTGTCTCCCAAAGAGATTTACGCCTCCTTGATGAACCGCATCCGGCTTCATACCGATCCGCACCCTTAACTTATGGCTGTTTTGAAGGTTAAGCTGAGCCAGATCCACTGCTGAAATTTTCTCCATATCCAGCGTCGTCTTATTTTTGTCCACCCGCCATGTCTTTAATAAACCATACTGTGTTGACCATTCAAACCACCACGCCGGGTTGAGCTTGCCGCGCCGATCTCCAAAGTCACCAGGACATGTCCACATACCAATTTCCACACCGTTAATCCATACGGAAATATCGGAAGGCCAATTATGATCATAGTTTGGCGCTTCAGAACATATTTCCATGGACAGTTCCAGCGATTCGATTACCGCTTCTGCCGGAATCTCCAGTGGCATCAAATATTCGACATATCCCTTACGAAACCACATAATCTGCGCTCCGACATGCTTCGGATGATAAAAGCTGGCGGGTTCATCCTCACGAATAATCATGCCCTCGCCATTCGCCATGCCGCAAGTGGGTGACACTTCACAATCACTATAATGACCGATAGGCATATCCACTTCGTATACCTGAATGTCGCCTTTGGGAATTGCTTTCTCCAGATTAAGAGCAATATGAATATCATCGTAATTGCGGCTGCATACCTTCATCGCCCCGCGAGAGGCAGGCAGCAGTTCGGTATTAATCAGCCTCGCTGCTTCCAAAACCTTGATGTTGCTGGCTACTGTGGATACGGGAAGTTTGAGAGCTTCCGCGATTTCAACGATATTCAGGTTTTGGGAGATCAATAGTCGGAGAATATCCACTCTGGATCGAGTCGATAACGCATGCGTGACCGTGACCAGTTCATCCGGATTATCAAAACTCAGCTCAAGCATTCGTTCACCACCTCTTATGTATTTAAGAAACAGGAAATTTAAACGTAAAGTTTAATTCAGTCGATAATATTGTAACAAATCATTTATTTTGTATCAAATTGCTTTTTACTTCATCATTCTTCTTCGTTTTTCATACAATTTCCGGGTAATGTGCGCAAACCAATATGAAAATCCCTTATATCAGCAAGATAAAGAACATCGTATCCGATGCCTCTTTTCGCTTGTCTGCGATAAGGGAATGATAGTAATCCATTATATTTTAAACTTAACGTTATATTTAACCTTTTTTCGCAGTTGAAAATGCCTCTTTCAATTTATCACTCATCAGGTGCCAGGCTTCTTCTGCAACAGCCAGATCACCAAAATGTGTGAACCCATGAGGTGCACCCTCGTATTCCTTATGAAAAACCTTCACACCGGCTTGTTTTAACCGTTCTGCATAGCTTCTTCCTTCTGCTGCAAGTGAATCTTTTTCTGCTGTAATGATCAACGCTTCTGGAAGACCCTCAAGAGATTCTGCCATTACAGGCGAAGCGAGCGGATTGTGAGCGTCTTTTGCCGTTTCAACATACATGGCGTTAAAGGTTTTGGCTATTTCCGCCGGAATCGCTTCTTCGAAACTTGGCTTCTCCGCTGGATCAGTAACTAAATCCAGCGGTGCATAATCAAGAATTTGCAGTACAATCGGAATTCCCGCCCCGTGCTGTTGATTGAGTAAACATACTGCTGCCGCCAAGTTTCCACCCGCACTATGCCCTCCGATGGCAATAAGGTCGGCATGGGTGGAGAACTGCGCCGGATGTTCATGAACCCATGTTAATACATCGTAACACTCATACACAGCAGATGGAAACTTATGCTCAGGAGCAAGACGGTAATCCACATTTATGACCACACAGCCCGCTTGATCGGCAATCAGGCGGCACCAGGGATCATCCATCTCTGCTTTTCCGAAGATAAAACCTCCACCATGCATATTGATATATACAGGTAGTGGAGTAGACAGATCAGAGTCAGGTCTGTACACCAGTACCCGAGTACCCCCTGTCCTAGTTGGAATGATCACTTCTTCCGTTCCTACAGAAAAACTCGAGCTTGGCTGAAGTGCCGAGCCTGTACCTACGACATTTTCACGTAATTGTTGTACCATTTTGAGTTGTTGATGATGATTCATCATATAACCTCCATTGTTTTTAACTATTCATACGTCGATATCTTGTGAGGGATTATTTCGTGTTTTTCGCAATCAGATCCTGCAAACGGATACTGGAATGGTTGATTTTGCCCATGAATTCGTAGATGACGTCCATATTGCTTTTCTGCTCCTGAGCTGTTACCAGGACGTCTTCAGTCGCTGCAGCATGCTTCTGCGAGATATTAGAAATATGATCCACTTGTTGACGAACTCGATTAAAGATTAGGCTCATCTGATCCGTCATATCCAATTCCTTCGCTATGTATTGATCAATATGCTCAAATGTAGACTTGATATTGTCAAAGCTTTCAAGTACCTGAATAGAGATGGCTTTACCTTCTTGCACTGCTTCACTTCCGTTCGTCGCTTTTTCAACCACAAGCTGTGTCTTCCGCTTGATATTATGAATGATTTCGTCGATTTGTTTAACCGTGTTGGAACATTCCTGCGCGAGCTTTTTGACCTCGTTGGCTACGACGGCAAACCCCGCTCCTGCTTCCCCTGCTCTGGAGGCTTCAATATTTGCGTTTAAGGCCAGCAGGTTGGTCTGATCAGAGATTTGGTTGATGGCTGTTAGGAAGGTATTCACTTCATCCATGCTTTTGTTCAATTCCTCAACGGTCGTCATTGACTCTGTAACTGTGGCATTAATAATAGCCATCTGATTGCCCATTTGAACAATTCGATCCGAGCTTTGGCGAACAACCAGACCATTTTGTTCTGAGATGTCGGCGAGCCGATGTGACATTTGATAGATTTCGGACATTTTCCCATCAGCCTTGTTTACCTCTTCACTAATATGTCTAATGCTCCCGGATTGATCGCGTATGCCTTCCGTCACTCCCTGAATATTCGTGGTTATCGTATTGCTCATATTTTTCAACATACGAATATCATTATTGCAGCTCGCAATATCCGTGTTCAGCATGGATGTGTTCTCACGAATGACCCCTACCATAGTATCCAGTGCCGTCACAAGCTCTCTTGCTTCCGCTTCCTTGTTAAGAGCAACCTGAATCAGATCTCTGCCGCGTTTACATACAAAATATAGAGCAACGATCGTCAGTTCGATGAACCCAATCGTCATGAAAAAAGTCGAATCATATTGCTGATGGCCTGAATAATACATCACTATATAAGCAATGTTGTACATCGCCCCAAACCCGTATAGCAGAACTCTATTCAAATAAAGAGAAATCACACAGAGAACAACCATAATGAGCATGCCGGCAGCAGGTGATTCAATATATGGCGTCGTACAGGTCAGTATGGCAATCATCAGAACGACCATCGTCAAGACTGGTTTTTTGCGAATAATTAATACGGTGGCAATAGACAGCTCAATTAACAGGGAGCACACGACTTCGAGTTGAACCTCATTGCTGGCAATGAAGAAACAGAATGATAGCAGGGTTAACCATAAAATCGTGACGATAATGTTGTTTATTTTAGTTGTATTGTTTCTAAAAAAGCTGTTGTCCATGATGGTCATGGTTTGTTCCCCCTCAGCGACTTGTGAACTTCTCTTTGATGATTTTTATCAGGATTAGACAGATGTTAAGCAGGATTACATACCATAGTTCCATGTTCATCCCTCCGTTACAGGCTCTTTTTTCTTATGGAGCATCATCCGTACCCCGATAAAACAAAACATCACACTGCACCCCATGCCAAAGCAGGCACTCGTGTTTATTGCATGAGGTGAGCCTTCCATCGTCAGCAACGTGGCTTGAGTGACAACAATGGATACCATGGCATCGGTAAAGTTAATCATTTTCAATGTGGAGATCAAGGGATTTTTCAGATGCCGATTAGCGATTGTTCCGGAAATACCAAAAGCCAGTTTGGTAAAAGCAACGGCGGCTACAAGGTACACGATATAACCTTTAAATACAAAAGCTTCACCAAGCAAATACATTCTTAGACAAACCAACAGATAGGAAACGCCCAGTATACACAGCAGAATTCCTCCGCGTTTATACACTTGAATCTCCAATACAACCCTTTCCTGAGGGGATTCGATTCTTTTGGCTACGTTATATTGATGGAGCACTTGTGCTTTGGCAACACAAAGGATCAGATAATATACCGCATTCGTAATAAACCATCCGGAAAAGAGATATAAACCAAGGATTAACTTGCCTATGCCGATCAAAGCGTTGATGACAAGAGAGGCAGCGTTAGACATGGCAGCCCGATCTTGCTTGTTTCCGAGGTACTGAACAAAGATTGCCTTAATATCTATCTTCCTTTCCGAATGCATTTTTCTTACTTGGCCAGCAAACCATTGGCCTTCTCGCATACTTCATAGATTTCGTCATACTTCTTGTCAATAAAAGGGGTTACTTTATCTGTCTTTTTACGCCGAATACCACTGAAACTAAAATACGGAATGATCCAGCCCGCAAAACCGGGAATGGCAAGAATGACAGACAGTGGTAGCATATTGTCCAGATAGGCAAATACGGAGCCAGCCATACATGCCGTTCCTACGAGACCGATCCCATAGGCAACGATAGAAGCACTCGTTAACTTCGAACGTTCCAACGTTTCAATGTCGGTCACACAGGCTTCAAACTGCCGCTGAAGACGAGTCAGCTCCGCTTTATTGCGGATTTTGCGATCACGCTTGAATTTCATTGTTACGGAACCCACATTCTGAAAGGGCCTCGAGGTGCCTTCCAACGTCCAGCCAAAATGGGTATATCCATCGGCATAAACGGACTCGGAATCCTGTTTTACCGTAATGTCCTTGTATTCATAGCCTACGAAGTTATGTTCATTTTTAGTTAGTTCATTCATGGTTTTTCAACACTCCTTCAAGTTTTTTGCTTCATCCTGTATTGGATGTTCCTATCGTAGCGGTAAGTTGTTTATAAGTTGCTTATGAAATGTTAACGAAATATTAATAAGGGCAGCCTGAATTCGGATTGTATCGAATTCAGGCTGCCCTTCTGCATTGCATATCAACGTTTAACTTGTAATTGGACTGTAAATGTCGTGCCTTTGTGAGGTTCACTTTTGACGGATATAACGCCTCCTACCAGCTCAATAACGCGGAGCGAAAGAGCAAGCCCCAAGCCGTTCCCCTCCGCATGATGGGAAGCATCGCCCTGATAGAATTTATCAAAGATATGCCTCATCGTTTCCTCATCCATCCCGCAGCCTGTATCGGATACCATAACCGTGATCGTATCTTCATCCGAACTCTGCTTCAAGGTAATTGTTCCACCGGAGGGTGTGAATTTAAGCGCATTGGAAATCAGGTTATGCCATACGATTTCCAGCATACTCTCTTCAGCATGAATCATCGCACGATCCTCAATATCGACCACAAATTCAATATTTTTTTCTTCCCATGCATTTTCAAAATATATTGCGCAATCTACTAGCTGCCTACATACATCATACGGCTCGGCAGCAGGCAGAATCTCCTGGTTCTCCAGCTTGTTCAGCTTGAGGATGTTGACGACGAGCGTCGCCAGCTTATTGGTAGAGGAAATAATAGTATCCGTATATTCCTTTCGAAGATCGGGTTCCAAATCATCCTGCTGCAGGGCCGTGGCGTAGCCATGAATGACCGACAACGGTGTCTTGATTTCATGGGATACATTCGATATAAAGTCGTTTTTCAACGTCTCAATGCTGTTCAATTCCTCCACCATCTTGTTAAAGTCCTCAAACATGACATCCACATAGTTCAGCTTGTCCGCTCTATGAATCGGTTCGAGATATACTGAGAAGTCGCCTTCTGCCACCTGCTTTGCAGCCTCACTGAGTTTTCGCATAGGCTTATCAAACGTTTTGTACCTTTGTCGTGCGGTAACCAGGCAAAAAATGAGACTCACAATGCTCCAATATCCCGAGATTCCGAAAATGTATTGCCACGGCACAACTTCCACCGGTAAATACGCATCATAGATTAGCGCTTGACCCGCCGTCAGGATCGACAGCAAAAGGTAGGTAAATAGGAACTCTTTCCATGAAAAAAGATGGGACTTGATTCGTGCATCAGGTTTCTGCTTCTTGTTCATTGCAGTACGGCCTTATAACCCAGACCATGTACCGTCATGATCTTGAAATCTTCACAACTGGAGAACTTGTCGCGAAGTTTGACAATATATACGTCCACGGCACGCAGGCTCGTCTGACTTTCGATACCCCAGAACTCATCCATAAGCTGAGCTCGTGAGAAGGTATGTTTCGGATAAGATAACAATTTATATAGAATGTTGAATTCCCGGACTGTCACAGGAATTTCTTTGCCATCCACCGTGGTCGTCATATCATTAGCGTCCATCAGCAGACTGCCTACAATCAATTTCTTCTCATGTGCGATATTGGCCCGCCGCAGGAGAGCACCCACACGCAGAACCAATTCGTCCAGATCCACCGGTTTGACCATGTAATCGTCGATGCCTGCAAGGAAACCTCTTTGTTTGGAGGAAATATCATCACGGGCGGTAATAAAAAGAATGGGAATGTTCTTATTGATGCCTCTTACGGTCTCCGCAAATTCAAAGCCATCAATCTCTGGCATCATCACATCGGAAATGAGAAGATCGTACATCTGGTTATACATCAAATCATATGCCTCACGTGGATTAAAGCAGCCTTTGGCCTCGTACCCATTATTCGATAGATAGGTGCAAATAATTCGATTGAGTTTGGTATCGTCTTCCACAACAAGTATATGGATCATATAAAAAACATCCTTTCCAGCTGACTGAATGGGGTCATTATAATAAAAAGTTGTTAACAAATTGTTCATGGCGGTGCACACCGCTCTATTATTTTCAATTCATCATTTTAATTCATATCTCTCAAACATCTTGCTAACAACTTGGAAACATCCGTACTTCATGATTGTCCTATCGAATCGTTCATAGGCAGCATCAGCAGCAAATGGACGATAATCAGTCATAAGGAGTGAAGTCATGATGAAAGCAGCCATCTATTATGGTAAAAATGATATTCGTGTTGAAGAAAGATCAATCCCGGTCGTAGGTCCCCGAGATGTTCTGGTCAGAAATGTGCGGGCCGGCATCTGCGGCACTGATATTAATATTGTAAAGGCTGGAAAAGGTGACATGGGCATCAGCCTTGGTTCAGAATTTGGACATGAAATGGTTGGTGATATTGTCGAAATTGGCTCAGAAGTTTCTCCAATGATAGAAATCGGAATGCGCGTCGGGATCAATCCCATCACTGCCAAAAAAGCAGGAAGACGTAAATCCCTGGAATGCTCCGGATTTTCCCAGTATGTATTAATAGAAGACGCCGAGCTTGATTATAACCTGTACAAAATGGGTAAAACGGTACCCGCAGAAGTCGCTTCACTGATTGAACCGATGAGCGTTGGGCGACACGGCGCTTTCAGTACCAGCCCTGAGCCCGAAGACCACATTGTCGTGATGGGTGCAGGTCCGATCGGCTTGCTGGCCGCTGCCAGTTTGATTGCTGAAGGCATGAAACATGTCTGCGTGGTCGATATGGATGAATGGCGCTTGGCTAAAGCTGCCGGACTTGGGGCTCTAACCGTGAATACAGGTGAAACTGCACTTGAAGAAGGATTGATTGGACATTACGGTTCTGTGAACGTATACGGTGTTGACGTCCCGGATGTCGATGTATTTATTGATGCGGCAGGCGCTCCGGCTTTGTTTGAGAACATGATGAAGATCGTCAAACCTAAAGCCAAAATATCGATTATTGCCGTGTATAAATCCGAAGTACCGATCAGTTTACATCAGGTCATGTCCAAAGAAGTTCAGATCAAAGGCTCCAGTGGCTACACCCACGAGGATTTTAGCAAGGTGGTGGAGTATCTGACCAGCTTCCAAGAAGAACTGTCCACACTGGTCACTCATGTATATAAGCTGGATGATATTCAGGAAGCCTTTACTACGGCCATTGAAGCCAAAGAAACCGTTAAAGTGGTAATCGATCTAGCATAATATCAAACAGCTTTATTCCTGGAGTGTTGCCTATCGTCATAAAACTTATAGCCTAACACAAGAAATCCGCCAAACATGGCGGATTTTTTGGGTATATATTTTTTTCTTCCCCATAGAAGCTTAGCTCTAACTCTTGCTGCTAAAATGCGACAGGTAAGGCAGCCAAGCTCTGCGAACTTAGCGCCAAATGCCACTCAATGTTTTCCCGAGGAATATTAAGTCGCAGATTAGGCATGCGTTTTAACAATGTTGTAAAGGCGATATCTCCCTCCACACGAGCAAGTGGAGCTCCCAAGCAGGAATGAATGCCATGACCAAAAGCCAGATGACGATTAATATGACGTGTAACATCCAGATCCTCTGGCTGTTCAAATTGAAGTTCATCCCGATTGGCTGATTTCAGCACGGGGATGACCATATCTCCCTTTTTGATCTGTTGCCCTGCCAGCTCTATATCCTGAATCGCAAAACGAGGTCCAGCAATGGTTGCAGGCCCGTTAAAACGTAGCAATTCTTCAACAGCGGAAGGTGCCAGACTAAGATCAGCCTTAAGCTTCTCCAATTGTTCAGGATGATCCAATAACATCATTGCACCCGTAGCAATCAGATTAGATGTCGTCTCATGGCCTGCAAAGATCAATAACGTAATCATGGATAGCAATTCTGGTTCACTGAGTCGATCGCCCTCTTCTTCTATAGCAATCAATTGACTGATCAAATCATCCGCAGGATGTTTGCGTTTCTCAGCTACCAGTTGTGCGGTATAGTCACCGAAGGCTTTGAGGTGTTCCTCCACTCCCGGTTCACGCACTCCGAGGCCCAGACCGTGTGCAATCGCGGAGGACCAGGTCTGGATCTGCGGGCGATCTGCTTTAGGTACTCCCAGCATATCGGAAATCACATGAATCGGTAAGGGAAAGGCGTAGTCCTTGACCAAGTCCATCTCACCCTGGGATTGAACCTGATCCAGTAATTCATCAGCGATCTGCTGCACACGTGGACGAAGACTTTCCATATATTTGGGGGTAAAGGCTTTGGAGACCAGTCGACGTAATCTCCGATGATCAGGATCATCTACAGAGAGCATTGATTTTCCGGTAAAGAACGTTGGAGGAGCATCTGGATCTACGTTTTCCACATAAGCTTTCAGAATATTCTCATTGCCGTCGATGGAGAGTGGGTCTACCGTGAAGTGGGCATGATCTTTGAGTACCTGTGACGCTTCTTCCATTCGTGTGACCAACCACTGCCCGCGATCTGTACCACCCATTGGCAAGGATACTGGAATAACAGGACCTGTTTCACGCAATTGCTTGATCAGTGAAAACGGATTTTCACCACTTTCCCCACTAAACAGGCTCAGTGCTGCTTTTTGTGAAACATTAAGATCTAACTCACTCATAATTACCATCCCTTCGCTTCGACCATTTTATTGGTTTACATTAATGAATTTATCCAATCATCTACAGTCAGCACATCAGCTTGTTGGGGGAATACGCTCTCTACGAGAACTCGATGAACTTCAGGGTCCCTATCCAGACAAGCATCAGAAAGTACAGTCAGCGCGTAATCCTTATCCGCCGCCTCACACAAGGTAGACAGCACTACTCCACTTGTTGCGATACCGCTAAGAATAAGTGTATTAATGCCATGGGATTGAAGAAGGTTTTCCAGGTTGCTTCCTGAGAATCCACTGACGCGGAACTTGTCCACAATGTGCTCTCCTGGAAGCGGCTGTACCGATTCGTGAATGTCCATTGCCATTTTCATCGCCGGATTGGCTGCGTTCTCTCCACCACGGCTCGACTTTTTTCCAAACAATTTGTTACGCTCACTGATTGGAGGGGAATCCTGGCGATGACCAACCTTCACAAAAATCACAGGTACGTTATGTCTGCGAGCTGCTTCTATCGCTTTCTGAAACGGGAGCAGTGCATCCTCGTGCTTCGCATATTGCGATACAATGATGTTCTGCATATCCATGACCAGAAGTGCAGCTTGGTTATGATGACTCTCCATGGGTTGCACATCCCTCTCGTTTTGATTAAGATTAAGGGGAGAACTCTCCGCTTAACCTCTTCTTGATATTAAACGGAGGGCTCTCCCCTTGTCAAATTTTGGACGTTGAAGGATAGGAAGTGACAGACAGTGGATAAAACCAATACAACCTCTCGTTCGGAGCGACGGGATGCTGCCGAGAATCGCCAACGTATCTTGGATGTGGCTAGCACATTATTCGAGCTGCACGGCGTGGAGCGGGTCAGCATGAATCAGATCGCTTCCGAAGCGCAGATTGGAGCGGGTACCTTATACCGCCGATACCGCAATAAAAGTGAGTTATGTATGGACTTGATCAAAGATAACGCAGCGCTGTTCTTCGATGATGTGGAGATATATTTGCAGGAAAACGCACAGTTTCCACCAACTGAGCGATTGCGAGGTCTGCTGACGTTGTTTATCCAGTTTAGAGAGAAAAATGCGGAGCTGCTCTCGGGCATCGAGAATGCAGTATATCAAGGATCAGAGTCCAGAACCTCAAGTCCTCTTTATGACCAATTGCATCAACAGCTATTTGGATTATTCGAAGAGATGGCAACAGAGAGCGACGAATCGCAGGCCATCAGCTTGTTCAAAACGGACATGCTTCTGACTGCCATGAGTAATGATTCGTATCTGTTTCAAAAAAACGTACGCGGCAACTCTCCTGACCGCATTGTAGAGCAGCTCTGTTTGACGTTTCTTTAACGTAAATGGGTATATAAAATGCTCAAAAAGCCTAATTCATCGTCGGCAATCTGCCGCTTGAACTAGGCTCTTTGAGCATGAGTTGTGGAATTTATAATGTTTTGATATACCATGCATCACAAGCAAAATGCTCCGTTGCATTTAACGGTTCTTCTAAAGGAATAAAACCGTTCTTGATATAGAACTTGTTGGCCGCAACCATATTGTTAAGCGTCTCAAGATAACATTGTTCATAGTGTTCTTTGGCAAAATCAAGGGAAATCTGAAGCAATTCATATGAGATTCCGGTGCCTCGTGCTTCTTTTAAGGCATACATCTTCTGCAACTCACAAATATGTGAAAATCCCTCTACGGGTCCGATACCGCAGCCAGCTACAACGGTTGAGTTATGCTCAACCACCCAATACCTGGAGCCCTCGCGTTGATAAAGATGATAAAAATCGCCCAGATTCGGATCAGCCCACGCTGTCCCAGATTTATTGGCCCCGAATTCGATCAAACAACTTCGAATCAGAGACTCTACTTCTTGATTATCTCTTTCTTCTATCTCTCTAATGAACATGCAGTAAGCCTCCGCATCCTGAAATAATTGCTGCTCTTAACTGCACAAATTATACTACAAATTTGATTTAACACACTACCATTCAACTACAATGAAACGGAATCACTCGTTTTGGCAGGCAGTGTCTGTTTGATTTTCAACAACCGTCTTACGTAGATCATGAAAACCAGAAAAGAAACCAGGACTGACAAGGCACTAACCATAAACAATATATGATAGCTCATGTATTCAGAGACCAGACCCAAGACCATCGCACCCAGTCCGATACCGAGATCAGTCGCCGTTGAAAAGAAAGCATTGGCTGCCCCTTTTCGATCCTCGGGGGCAAGGCGGAGCGTAATGGCCTGAAGAGATGGCTGAGCGGAACCAAAGCCGATCCCGTACAGAACTGCTGAAGCGAGCACGCCAAGCAAACTGGTTGCAAAGCTAAGCACGATCAAAGCAATGATCGTAATGATAAGCGCCGGGAGAATGACTGCTGTCTCTCCTTTCTTATCGGACAGCTTTCCCGCAATGGGCCGGGATAGTGCAAGTGTCGCGGCATAGACCAGAAAGTATGTGCCAGAATTGACTTTGATCTGCTCCGCAAACAAGGGTACAAATGTAGTAATTCCACCATATGCAATGAAAAGAAAAAAGATTGGCGCCATCACAGGCAGGACTGATTTTTCGAAGATTTGGATTTTCTTTCTGTCCGTATGTGGTTGAAATGGCATTTTGGCTCCTAGCGTCAAAAGCAGGGCCACGACGGACAAACCAACAGCAAAGAGAAACATCGTCTGATATGATGTGCCTTGCATAATCCCCAGACCAATCATGGGGCCAACCGCCATTGCCAGCGTCATGGAGGTGCTAAACCACCCCATACCTTCCCCGCGCCGAGCCGATGGAATCATGTCAGTCACAGCTGTCATCATGGAAGTTGTGGATAAAGCCCAGCTCATTCCATGCACGATACGAAGTCCAATCAGCATGATGATTCCACCAACCCAGTTGTACATGTACATCGCCAATATAAATAAAATCAACCCTCCGATCATAAACGGACGTCTGCCGAATCGATCCAGTAGTCCACCAACAAAAGGACGAAGGATGACGGAAGATAACATTAAAGCTCCCATGGCCAAGCCCACCTGTTTTTCATTGCCACCCATCTCTTTAATGAAAAGTGGCAGTGTGGGATACAGCATATAAAATGCAGTAAATAAAAAAAGCAAACCCAGCGTCATTAGAATAAATGACTTTGTCCATAAACGTTGCATCATTCATCCCCCACTCTAGTTATGAAATCTATGTTTTGACCTGTTTTTGTATAAAAACAAATATTGATATATTAATGAACATCTGTTAATAATTATAGACAGAATAAGAAAGCTTACCATTGTTAATTGAACGCGTTTCGTTAATTAGTGAACATTAAACATAAATTTGTTTATTATCTTTAGAAAGTTTGGTGAGAATCACATGACCAAAGTGGATCGAAGAATTCGAAAATCACAAGAAGCCATCAAAGCAGCAGTGATTGAATTGATGTCAGAAAAAAATTTCGATGATATTACTTTACAGGATATTTCCGATAGAGCGGATGTTAGCAGAGGCACCATTTATCTGCACTACGTCGATAAGTATGATCTGTTGGACAAGCTCATTGACGGGCATATCCAAGAATTAAGTGAAATTTGTCATTCGGTTTCCGACTTGGAATGGAAAGAATCCATCGTTCCCTGGTTTACCTATTTGGAACAAAATTACTTGTTCTTCTCGACGATGATGGCCAGTAAAGGAGCGGTACAATTCCGCAACCGCTTGGTTGAATTTCTTAATGAGGATTTTAAGGAGGAAATACACTTATCTCAGGCCAGAAAATCCGGATTAAGTGAGGATATCATTCTCCAATATGTGGTCATGTCTTATGTGGGGGTCGTTGAGTGGTGGATAAAGAACGAAATGCCCCATCCACCCGAAGTCATGTCTGAGCAATTAGGAGAATTAATCAAAATGAATTTGGGATAACGTGCAATGTGCACGTAACTAAAATAGCGGTAGTCTCAGGATACGAAGTTAACACCCTGGGACTACCGCTATTACTTTTCAAAAAAAGCTGATTTTTCTGCAATTGGCGCCGACCACCTGCTGTCTAAATTGTTATTGCATGTGGTCTAATTAAGATATGGATTCCAAAAGACTCTTGGACAGCGTTTTGACAACCAAATCGTACGAATGATCAATCATGACAAAGATATCCTGCTCCGACAAGGAGCCATCTAGAATAATGGTATTCCAATGCTTTTTGTTCATATGATACCCCGGTTGAACGGCTTCATGCTGCTCTCTCAGGTTTTCGGCAATGATCGGATCACATTTTAAGTTCAAGCGAACGTTTTCCGCCTTGTCCTCAAAAATAAGCGCAAACATTTTCCCTGCAATTTTCATAGCAACAGGATCGGCTCCGAAGGGATAATCCTTTGTTGCACCTTTTTTCTTCAAACAGTACTCTATAATCTTATTCTTCAATTCAGTATCTCTCCTTTGCGCAGAAGACAACAACTTTCCCTACCCAATCTAATGATACCGAATGTACGTTTGCATGTAAATATCAAGCATTTCATTTCAACTATTCTTCCTGTATCACAGGCATCATCTTCTCAGACAGCTTCCTTGATCGCTACGCAACTTATTTGGACATACAACAAAAAAAACCGACTCTATGAAATAATTCATGAAATCGGTTTTTCATCATTCGAATTATGCATTCGATACTCTAGCTGTCTTCACTTTCTGTACTTCGTACATATTTACCGTAGTGCTAATCAGATACTCGGGTTTCTCCTGTCCTCTTTTCTCCTTATGACCTTTAATATGCACATCGCTTTTCTCCCAATTCTTCCAGTCTTCTTCCGACTCCCAACGAATCAGCACCATCACTTCTTCGTGTTCTTTACTCTTTTTGTTAACCATTACACTGAAATCAATCAGTCCCGGCATTTCTTCTACAGGGCTAGGGGCACCGAAACGTTCCACCAGTTTATGACTATGGCCCTTTTCGACTACCATAACGCGAGTTTGAATGAACATGAATTACGCCTCCTGATTGCCTCAAGTCACTGCTTGGATACAATGGCCTTGGGACATTTTTTAAGTTCCTCTCTATTATTCTATTCTTATTGAAAATGATTATCAATATCGTATCGATTTTGTGTTCATAAAAAAACCTCCTCCACGAAATGGAGAAGGCATTTGCTCGTTATTTTAGAGAGCTTTATTCACTTTGCTACTCTTTGGTTTACTGTGACTTGTACTATTGTGGTTTGGTTTACCGCTATTTGGCTTACTACCGTTTGGCTTACTGTGATTAGCTTTACCGCTCTTCTTAAACCACTCGGATTTAGGTTTGCGAGCCGGATTCGCTTTTGACTTCGCGGGTTTATCGGCTGCAGATTTATGAGGTGCAGACTTCGATGTTTGATTTGATTTTACAAAAGCAGGCACACTTGTCATCGGATAAGGATGATTTTTCACTTCAGGAATGGTCTTCTTGATTACTTTCTCAATATCCTTCAGGAACGGAAGCTCTTCCTTTTCACAAAAGGAAATCGCCATTCCGCTATGCCCTGCTCTACCTGTACGGCCAATTCGGTGGACATACGTTTCCGGAATATTAGGAAGGTTGAAGTTGATTACATGTGACAGCTCTTCAACATCAATGCCCCTTGCCGCTATATCCGTCGCCACCAGTACTCGTGTAACTCCACTTTTGAAATTATTCAAGGCTCTTTGACGCTCATTTTGAGATTTGTTGCCATGAATGGCCTGAGCCGTAATATTCACTTTGGACAAATCGCGAGTTACACGGTCAGCTCCACGCTTTGTACGAGTGAATACCAATGCCGAAACAATAGATTTATCCTGCAAGATATGATTCAACAGACTCTGTTTTTTGCCATTTTCTAATAAATACACAGACTGTTCAATTCGATCCACTGTGGAGGAGACGGGTGTAATTTCTACTTTTACCGGATCAACGAGCAGTGTTTTTACCATTTTTGTGATTTCAGGAGGCATTGTAGCTGAGAAGAATAAGGTCTGTTTCTTGCTCGGCATCTTCGCAATGATTCGCTTCACATCATGAATGAAGCCCATATCCAACATGCGGTCTGCTTCATCAAGAACCAGTATTTGCACATGTTTCAGATCAATACGCTTTTGATTGACCAAGTCAATCAGTCTACCGGGCGTTGCAATAATAATATCTGCACCTTGATTGAGCGCACGCTCCTGGACTTTCTGTGAAACGCCACCAACGATTGCGGCACAACGAATATCGGTAAAACGGCTATATGCCTTAATATTATCTGAAATCTGAATCGCAAGTTCTCTTGTTGGTGTTAAAATCAATGAGCGAATATGGCGTGCGGCTTTGGGCCCGTTCGACTTTTCGCTTAATAACTGAATGATAGGCACAGAAAATGCTGCCGTCTTGCCTGTACCTGTTTGCGCACAGCCAAGCAAATCTCTGCCTGCCAATACGGCTGGAATCGCCTGTTCCTGTATAGGTGTCGGGGCAGTATAGTTTGCTTTGTTCAAGCCTTCCAAAATTGCGGGTATAATATTCAAGTCTTTAAATGTCATTAGGTCTCCTTAATTTACGCAACAAATATTCATTTGACGTATATCTCATTTCAAAACGTAACACATAAGGATAACATTAAAAAGCACTTCTGTATATCATATTTTGAAAATTCAGCCCTGGATGCCATTATGGTTGAACATACATTAGCTCTGAACAAACGATGAAACATCAATCTATTAACTTACCAGTTTCAACCCTACTGCTGATCCAAGCACCATGGCAATAAACAGAATTCTTAACGCATTTCGAGGTTCCCCATAAAATATCATGCCGAGAATAGCTCCCCCGGAAGCGCCGATTCCTGTCCATACAGCGTATGCCGTTCCCATCGGAAGAGTCTTCATCGCAAGCGATAGGAACAGAAAGCTTAGTCCAAAACCTGCAACCAACAGTATGATTGACATCAGGTTACGATCTTTGTGCAATTTATTAATCATCAAAACGCCAATCATTTCAAAGACACCTGCCAAAACAAGAAATACCCAGTTCATGATTCATGTACCTCCTTTGTTTTTCCTTTGCTGAGCATTTTAAGACCGATTACGCCCAGTAAAAGAACCCCAATGAGCAGCATTTTCCCGGATTGAATCGCCGCATCAAACAATATAATCTCTGCCAGTACAGTCCCTGCTGTACCCAGTCCAACGAATACCGCATATACAGTCCCTACATCAAGTGAGCGGGAAGCCGCAATCATCAAGGTGAAACTGACAATAATCGCGATCAGTGTAGCCCCCCACTCCAGAAAACCACTGGCATGTTTCAATCCAATGACCCAACCGACCTCAAATAAAGCTGCAATAACGACGGACAACCATGTTTTGTTCATTTCTGTCACACTCCTTATCAAATTTTGCTACGTGTATTATTAGTTACATGAAGCCAAAATAAAAAAGCCCGGGAAACAAACTGCATTAAGCAGTTCATCTCCCAGGCTTTTGTCCCTCCGTGACACAACCAATAGGTTGTGAGTTTTCTCTCGGACCAGACCGACATAACTGTCGCGGAACCCTAGAAAACATTTGAGTATTTTGATGTGACTCCAATTATACACAATTCTTTTTGATTGGCAACCCTTTTTCGCTACTGGGCTAGAGGGAACTTACATGCCATATATTTTGTGTGGTACGTAGTATTCCTCCAAGCTTGCAATCTCCTGCGCATCTAGCTTTACGGACAAGGCTGCTACGGCATCCTCCAGATGATGTTCTTTCGTTGCACCCACAATTGGTGCGGTGACACCTTCTTTTTGCAATAACCATGCCAGTGCAACGGTTGCTCTGGAAACACCTCGTTTGTTCGAAATATCAGCGACAGTCTCCACTATTTTACGATCGGCATCAACCATTCCCGCAGCAAGTCGGTCTCCTGCTTCGTCGTTCGATGAACGGGCTGTTTTCTCATCCCAATCCCGAGTAAGACGCCCTTTGGCAAGAGGACTCCATGGAATTACACCCACTCCCTCTTCACGACAGAGAGGCAGCATTTCCCGCTCTTCTTCCCGATACATCAGATTCAATAGATTCTGCATGGAGACAAATGGGGTCCAGCTGTTGCGTTCCGCCGTATGCTGAGCCTTCATAAACTGCCAGGCGTACATTGAAGAAGCTCCTATATAACGGACTTTCCCCGCCTTAACAACATCATGAAGGGCCTCCATCGTTTCTTCTATTGGAGTACTGCTGTCCCATCGATGGATCTGATACAGATCCACATAATCGGTGCCTAGGCGCTTCAAGCTGTTATCAATCTCATTCATAATGGCTTTTCTCGACAAACCTGCACCATTTGGCCCCGGCTTCATGCGGAAGTAAACCTTTGTTGCAATAACAACCTCATCACGACGAGCAAAATCCTTCAACGCACGACCCACGATTTCTTCGCTTGTACCATCCGAATAGACGTTGGCTGTATCAAAGAAGTTAATACCCAAGTCCAGCGCTTTTTGTATAAAAGGACGACTCTCTTCCTCATTCAACGACCATGGAGCGATTCCGCGTTCAGGAACTCCATAGCTCATGCAACCAAGACATAATCTCGAAACGTCCAGTCCGGTACGACCCAATTTTACATATTCCATGTTAAAACACTCCTTTATGAAGTTAATTTTATCCAATAACTGAGATACAATTCTTTGAAAATCGGATTTTCTTCCCATTTGATCTGGGACTCCAATCTCTCATTACAATTTGTTTCACTTGGTTAGATAAGCGTTTACTCAACCTTTCCACCCATCTTTCTGGCATACTAAAATGGATCAAAGACCCGTTCTTCTCTCCAATTCTTCCGTATATCTAGAACCCATCAGGGTGATTTTTGAAGCTGCTTCATTAATGCTCTGTACATCTTCGGGTGTAAGTTCAATGTCCGCCGCACCCATATTTTCTTTGAGACGACTTGACTTGCGCGTTCCCGGGATCGGTACAATCCATGGTTTTTGGGCCAGCAACCAAGCAAGTGCGATTTGCGCAGGGGTAGCTTGCATCTTCTCCGCCTTCTCTTTCAACAGATCAACCAGCACTTGATTGGCCTCGAGCGCCTCGGGCGTGAAGCGTGGCAGAATATTACGCAAATCCCCCTGATCAAACGTTGTTTTTGCATTAAAACTTCCCGTGAGATATCCTTTACCCAAAGGACTAAAAGGGACAAACCCAATACCGAGCTCCTCAAGCGCTGGAATCAGTTCTTCTTCCGGACGTCTCCACCATAAGGAATATTCGCTCTGAACAGCAGCGACTGGCTGAACGGTATGCGCACGTCGAATCGTGTTCACGCCAGCTTCCGATAACCCCCAATGCTTCACTTTACCTTCTCGAATCAGATCCTGCACGGCTCCGGCAACCTCTTCAATCGGCACATCCGGATCAACACGGTGCTGGTAAAACAAATCAATTGCCTCGATCTTAAGTCGTTTAAGAGACTCTTCAGCAACTTTCCTGATCTGCTCAGGACGGCTATTCATCCCGCTCTGTTTGCCACCTTGAATGTCAAATCCGAACTTTGTCGCTATGACAACCTGATCACGTACAGGGGAAAGTGCTTCGCCGACGAGTTCTTCATTGATATATGGACCATAGACTTCGGCGGTATCAAAGAAAGTTACACCGCGTTCAACAGCTTCCCGTATGACCGCGATCATCTCCGTTTTGTCCGAAGCCGGACCATACCCGTAGCTCATTCCCATACAACCAAGCCCAATTGCCGAAACTTCTAACCCGCTATTTCCCAGTGTTCGTTTTTGCATCATATAACTTCCTTTCTTCATTCAAATGATGTGAATGTGAATGTGAACTAATGTACATGAATTTATTATCTCCATTTAGGAGTACACTGAATTAATGGGGTTTACTCACACCAAGACTGCGTCGTATTTCCAGTTCTGGTGACTCTGCCAGCTTAACCACCAGAGCGGCCACGCTTTTGCAGGATACTTCGCTTCCTTTGAAAGGCTCGCCTTTCTGGGTTATTTCAAAAGCAATCTCGTTTGATCTGGTAAACCACGCTGGCCGTAAGACTGTATAATCTAGATCTGAAGCTTCAACAATGGAAGCTGCTTTACGATAAGGGTCCAATATGCTGCTGTACTTCTGTCCAGGCACTTCATCGTAGATCCCCATAGAACTGATAAAAATTAGTCGTTTCACTCCTGCAGATTTCATCGTTTCCACGATGGTTCTGGCGTACTGTTCCAGATCACCTGCAAGATTGACATAGACAACGTCCACGTCATTCATGGCGTCTTTCAATTTGAGTTGATCCATCACGTCACCGTCGATCACACGTGCACGATTCGAATCGATATTTCCAAGCCTGCTGGATTTCTGCAAATAGAGTGTTAGCCTGACATCGGTTTCCTTGAGAAACAAGTCTATCGCTTCGCGGGCGATTTGACCGTTGGCACCCAAAACTAATACATGACTCATTCCCATACCTCCTTTTGTTCAGGATAAATTTTCTGTTTTCGTAGAAGTACTACAGGTTTGCTGGCTGATTGCCTTTTTGCGTCCCCTTGCTTGATTCTGCGAGCCTAATATTATTATGCCGAACTGAAGGAGCGAAGCGGTATATCATTTGTCTTAATTGATTGCCTGATCCTCTCAGGCCTACTTTTGTCTAAGGTCGTTAAGTCTTATAATGAAGCAAGAACAACTTGCAAGGAGGATATGTATGTCCGATAACGCAGTGCAGCAGAAACAGGAACTCACCGAACTAATCAAGCGCCATTCCATTCATAACAGCTCTAAGGAAACGGTAATCCCTTCCCTGTATGTCTATCAGCATTCCAGCATAAGTGAGCCTGCTTACAGGGTTTACAAGCCTTCCTTTTGTGTGATCGTTCAAGGCTTGAAAGAAATCTTGCTGGCACAGGAAAGATTCGAATACGGACCATCCAATTATCTGATTGCTTCCATGAACCTTCCAGTGATTGGTCAGATTATAAAAGCATCCACTGATATGCCTTACCTGAGTCTGAAGCTTGAGTTTACACAGAACCAGATTCTTGAAGTACTGAATGAATGTAATATTAAGGTCACGTCTAAAGAAAACGCCAGACGCGCCCTATTTGTTGGACAGATGGAGCCCTCCATTCAAGATGCTGTACTTCGATTGGTTCGGCTGCTGGATACACCAGGAGAAATCCCGTTCCTTGCCCCACTCTATACGCGGGAGATCCTGTACCGGCTTTTGCAGGGACCTTATGGAGCTGAACTGGCCCAGATTGCAGTGGAAGGCAGCAGTAGCTACCGGATTCGGGAAGCCATTGAGCATATTGTTCGACATTGGGAGCAGCCTTTTCGAATCGAAGATCTTGCGGAGACAGCCAATATGAGTGTGTCCTCGTTCCATCGACATTTCAAAGAAATTACCGCCATGAGCCCACTTCAGTTTCAGAAGCAGCTGAGGCTTCAGGAAGCACGTCGTCTCCTTATGGCTGAGTCAGCTGATGCTGCGGATGTAGCATTCCGGGTTGGTTACGAGAGTGCGTCGCAATTCAGCCGGGAGTACTCCCGCATGTTCGGCGCGCCGCCGAGAGCAGATATCAAACGTTTGAAGGAAAAATATGATCATGTTATGAGTGAATAAGTACACCGGCTGAGAAGTTGAAATGTTAGAGAAATGGATAGCATTAGGCTATCCATTTTTCAATTTAAAGAGTGAATATCTAATTCTATTCCCATCCTTATATTGACAACTTGTGATTCATGGAACTATAATCCTTACTAAACCAAGTTACATACAATGTTTTATAAAGGAGAGGTATCGGATGGCTAATGTTCAGACTTTCAAAGCTACTGCACACCTACAAGATGGGGTTAAAGTAATCACCAAAGCAAGACAATTCGAACTGATCATCGATGAGCCAACAAACCTCGGTGGTACGGATACAGGAATGAATCCTGTAGAAGCTTTACTTGCCTCCCTTGGCGCATGTCAATCCATTGTGGCCCGGGTCTATGCCTCCAAGTTCGATGTCGTCCTTGATGATTTCAGAGTTGAAGTTGAAGGTGAACTGGATCTTGACGGATTTTTTAACCGATCTGATGTACGCCCCGGTTATTCCGATATTCGATACACGTTTTATATCAAAACCAGCTCATCTGAAGAAAAAGTTGAATCATTTGTACAATTTCTAGAAAGTAAATGTCCTGTGGGTGATACGATTTCCAATCCGGTGAATACCAAGCTCAATCGCGTCATTATCGAAAATGGGATATCATTGTAACAAAACGAATGAACCAGGTACAAAAAGATATAAGCAATACAAAAACATACAAACAATACAGAAAGGCTGCTTCCCAGCAAGTTAAACTTGCTGGAGAGCAGCCTTTTTAAAATCTTGGATTTATAATGTGAATTGTTTTGTCAATTGAATAGTTCTTTCGATGAGTGCAGCGGCTTCTGCGCGAGTTGTATTCCCTTTTGGCTTCAATGTTCCGTCTGGATAACCGTTAACAAGCCCATTGGTAATGGCGGCAGCAAGTGCTGAACGTGCCCAACCGGATATTTCAGCGACGTCGGAGAAGCTGATATTACTGTCTGAATCAGCGATCTGCGCTGCACGAACGACCATTGTCGCCATTTGCTCACGGGTCACCAATTCATCTGGACCAAAGGTGTCATCACTATATCCATTCACAATGCCCAGACCTGCCGCAGTGGAAATTGCGTCTTGCGCCCAATGCGTCGTAGTATCCGCAAATCCTTTGTCAGCAAAGCCTTGCAGATGTAAAGCCTTAATGATAAGAGTAACAAATTCGGCTCTGGTAATTTTTTTATCCGGTCTGAAACTGTTATCCGGATAACCCTGGATCACACCGAGTTCAACCAAATCCATAATACTGCCGGAAGCCCAATGTCCTACGAGATCCGTGAAATTCTTGGTTCCTTCCGGAGCTTGCGTTACGGTCTTATCGGATACCAGAACAGCAAACTTGGTAAAATGATTAATGGTTCCCGATACCGTTCCATTCATTTGATCCACTTTCATATTATCGAGTGAAACCCACTTTTGGGCCTGCTCGTTGAACCAATACAATCCCACTATTGATTTGTCAAAGTCCACCTTGTTCTTGTCGAATGGCAAGGTGACAGTTACCGGTTTGCTGAAATTCCCGCTCTTGCTTGCAGTAATCTCATAGACATCTCCGAGCAGTTTCAATGTGGAATCGGTAAACAGATTCAACGTTTGGCTTACTTTATTTACGGAAATGACGATGCTGCTCTCCATCGCTCCGGCTGGCACATTGATTTTGACCCCGCCCAAGCTCAACGATCCACCATTCACACTAATCGTTCCACTGTTGGCATTGGTACCCGTTTGATCACCATTCGTTCCTCCAGTTGGAGTTGAAGGAGTCGAAGACGTTGGTGGAACCGAGGTGGAATCTCCGGCTCTGACGACAGTTATACTGTAAGTCTTGCTTGATCCATTACGTGCTTGCACCGTAATTGGAATTACATTTTTTCCAACAGACAACCCGAAAGATTGATTTATTCCGTTTGCATAGGGTTCACCTTTAGCAGACAAAGTAGCTTGGCTATCCGTAGCCTTCGCCGTAATACTGATGGAGTCTGTTGCTTGTTCAACATTCAGAGTATACGCCGTGATTGCAGGATTGAATGCTGGAGTCAAAGCGCCTTGATCAACAGATAAATCATCCAATGTGGAAACGTCAATCAGCTTCCCGGTTCGCATATCTTCCTTCACAAGCGCAAAATCAGCTGCGACCTGGTGGGAGTAATCCTCCGCTGCATTAAGAATAAAGTTCTGCAAATCATCCCAGATGGGTACGATATTTGTTACAAAACGTTCCTCAAAACGGTAGTTCAACTCATCGGATACCTTGTCCAAGCGCGAGCTTGCATAAGCGTAAGCCTTGGCTGCATCGACCAAATACTGCTCCAGCTCTTGCTTGTTCTTAAACGGCTTATCCGTGTAATCCCCTTTAAAAGGTGAGACTTCCTTGATCAGATACGAGCGATTCATTGCTTCGAGTACACCCAGATAAGAATCGGGATCAACTGAAGTTTTAAGATAAGCATCTTTCGATAAATTGGCGTCCCGGGTCTGCTCTTTCACGTCGAGCAGAATATCATCCGTATTGGCCTCACTTGCTCCTTCGATTAACATATTGTAGCGTTCAACCCCAATGCTGCCAATTCCCTGATGAATACGGCGTACAATATCCTTTATTTTGAAATAGGCATCGAATTCATCATCGCTCAGATTGAGGAAATTGCTTCTGACTTGCAATTTGTATGCTTCCCAAGCGTCTTGCAGGGAAGATTTCTCCGCATCTGTAGCGGCTTCAAACTTATCGGAGTTGCCGGCAATGTTTAATTTTCCATCAAGTGCCCGCTTCCCGAGCAACTTTTGCAATGCTTCCTCGTAAGACACTTTGGAGACTTTGTCCATGACCTCTTTCGTATATGGAGTTACATTGCTTTTGGTCAACTTAGTGTTTTTGGGGCTTATCTCGCTATTAATCTTTATCAGAGTATCCTTATAGGTATCTAGAAAAGTACGAGATACGTCCCGGAAATCGGCGTCCTGCAGATTGGTAATCGCAGAGCTGTCTTTTTCGTATTTGACTACATAAATACTTGTAACAAAGCGAATCAGATCATCATAAAAGCTGCCGATGCCGGAAGAATCCACATCGTTCAAGCTGAACACCATTTGATTAGTACTGTCGTTAAAAGTTCCCACATTCTGAATATGGGCATCGCCTTGCGTGTACGTAAGGATGTCCTTCTCATTCCAGCCTGGAATGACCGAATTCGGTGAAGGAATAAGACCCGCTGCCAGATCAGCCTTGAATAAGGAATGTGTACCACGCAGGAATGTATATTCATTCGCTCCCATGGCGTCACTTCCATATTTATATTCTTTGGTGGCAGGGTCATTAAAACCTGTATTGTCCGCTATGATGCTGTTTTCAACGACATGTTTGCGATTCTCATCAGCAAGAAGTGGTTGACTGTACCGAAGCAGGGGGACGCTGATCACTTCCGAAGCCAGGCAGTCCGGATCCTGCACAGCCTCAGCCATTAACGTCACATTCAACATGACGGAGTTCATGACAGCAGAAGTGGATGTACCCGAAATGGATAGCGTAATTGTACGATCACTGCTTCGGCCCTCAGCCTGGATACTCCAGTCTCCCTCAGGAAGGCCCGTCACACTGTAAGCATTCGAGTCCAATACCCCATCCACGGGAACGCCGGCGCTAAGATTGAGTTGGATCGTGGTATTTAAGTCCTTCGCGCTGTTCATACGAATGTTGGACGATGAGGAGTCCAATGTTGCTACAATCTTATTGGATGGTGTGAATTGAGCCAAAGTTACGGTGTTGCTTCCTTGATACACCGTTAAGGATGAGGTTGGTCTGTGTACTTGATCCCACGCACCAGGATGAATCTCAAATGTCAGAAGGCTGTCTGAAACCACATTCCCGGTATCGTCTCCAGTTATGGTCACTTCGATCTGATCTCCGTTCGCATTGGCTTCAGCAGTGAATCCTGCCGGGAGGCCGAGCACACTGAAGTCGTCGGATGACCATGGTCCCTGCTTAACCAAGCCTCCAAATGCATTCAATACAATCTTGTTATGTACAGGATCTACGCTCGAAGCCGATTGCATTTCTAACCTTTGATTACTTTCCAGAATGACATAGGCGGAAGTTGTGCTTGAATTGCGAGCCTTCGCGTCTTTGACCTTCTCGAAGTCATTTCCGTTATTCCGAGTGTCCCAGTTGTTTCCGTGATTCGGGAACGCAGCTTCTTTAGTGGATTTCTCCGGGTTCAGCGGATCGAACACCAATCGTTGCATGGTGTTTTGTTTGCCCGCTTCTGGAGCCGGACTTCCCCAATAAGCATCCGCATTATATCCAACAAAATCAATCACATGTTCCTGTAAAGAATCAGACATCGGATCGCTAGTCGTCAACAATTCTGTCGTATTCAACAAGACCAGCTTTCCACTTTTGTTATCTAGTTTAAATGAAGCATCGCTGGCATCCGGCTGTGGAAGTTGCCCTCCCACGTTGCCGTTGCTGCCAAGCGCAATCAGATAATAACCAAATGCCGGAATCTGGGCAGTCATTGTCCCTAGCTGAGCTGCCTTCCAATTATTGTTTTTGGTATCCGCAAATTGTATAGACCAGTCGTTCAGCGAAACAGGCTCTGCTGTCGGATTATATAGTTCTACAAAGTCGTTGCCGTAGACGTCGAGTACGTCGTCTTTTTTGCCTCCATAAAAATGGCTGATCACCACGTTTTTCGCTAAATTGCTGGTGTTAAGGTTTTCTGATGCTGCAGCATGTCCGATTCCTGCAAATGTCCAGAATGATTGGATAACCATTACTGCCACAAGGATCGTCGCTACCCAGCGTTGATTGATGTCTTTCAAGTTGTCTAACCCCTCTCCCATATAAAAGCTCAGGCTAGTATATCAACCCAATGTAAGAGGACAGTTAAACTAAAAATTCATAATATTAAAATTGTAAAATCCTTGAATATGTAAAAATCACAACAAATGTATACGATGGATGATCTTTAAATAAAAACAAATGAAAAGAGCCGCGACTGCTCGCGGCCCCTAGCTTGTTGGATGCGGGAATCTGAATTCCTGCTACCCCTTAAGAAACATTTCCATTCCATTTATACGTCATAGCGGACTTGCCTGGAATAGTGACAACGAAGCTTTGGCTGCCCCATTGGATCTTCACATTTTTCGACGAGCTGGAAGAGTTGTAGGCAACTACCACTTTGGAACCGTCCGGATTGCGGAAAGCCACATTTTTGACTTCAGATCCGGTGTTGCTGTCAATGCGGTATGCATTGGGTACTACAAATTTACTAAAGTGACCCAGCAAATAATATTGTTTGTGATATGTGACATTATTCTCAGGTGCGTCATTACGGTTGTCCGAGTTGCGGATTGTAATCATGCCTTTGTTCGTGTTGTTCGGTGATAGCAATGCTGGACCGTCTTTTTGATCCAGGGCAGCATTCCAGAGAATGATCGATTTGGACCAGTTTCTCGTAATATTAATGAACTCATTCATCATATTATCGAAACCAGATGAGGTACCATTCTGCGGATCATTCCAGTTGCCGAAACCACCCTCCGTGAACCAAACTTCCTTGTCCGGGTGACTGTTATGCATGGAGGTCATTGTTGATCCGTCCCCACTGTCATAATGGTGGAATGCGCTCCCGGATACGTAACTACCCTTGCCTGCGTTCTTCAGATTCGTAATGACCTGGTTCGGGAAGGTCCAATTCAGAAAGTTATGGTCGAATGCAATAATCTTGGTGTTGATTCCGGCATTGCGGAGTGTTGGTCCAAGATAATCGCCGATAAAGCCCGTCTGATCCTCTACATTCATACCCATGGAAGGATAATGGGATGGCTCGTACATTGGCTCGTTTTGCAACGTAACAGCATAGATGGGTACCCCTTCAGCCTGGTAGGCTTCAATGTACTTTTTGAAATAATTCGCATATGTTCCGTAGTGTTCTGCTTTCAGTTTGCCGCCGTTCAGATTGTTGGAATATTTCATCCAGGCAGGCGCACTCCATGGGGAACCCATTACTTTGATATTGGGATTCTTAGCGATTGCCGCTTTGACCATGGGCAGTATGTAAGCCTTGTCCCGGTCGATCGTGAATTGGCTGAGTGAAGTATCATTTGCCGTATCGGCATAGGTATAGGCGGCCCAAGCAAAATCGGAGCTTCCTATCGGCTGTCTCAATAAGCTAAGTCCAATGCCTGTGTTGCCAAACAGCCTCTCCATCACTTCCGCGCGCTTATTATTATCCAGCTTGTAGTTCATGAGCCATGCGGAAGCATCCGTTAATGACACCCCAAAACCATCCATCTGCTGATACGTTTGGTTTTCGTTGACCGTAATGGTAACATCCGCATTGCCTGAGTTGCTGCTGAAGTTTTTTGATGCAATCTTGGTGAGTCTGGCATCTGTTCTAAGCCCCACTGCCGGTTCAGAATTAGGGTCTGAAGTTGAAATCCATACCTCCACCTGTTCACCCGCTGCATGCGCAGTCTTGGGCATATATGAACCATATGAACCCGCCGTTACCAGAAAAGTGGACAGCAACACTAACGCACTCTTTTTCCATATCTTCATAAACATATCTCCTTTGATTTATGATAATTTGGACTGCCGAATATCAGATACTACAAAATGAAATCGATTTCATTTTTAAAATCATAAAGTCCTTTTTTCAGTTATTGCATGTCGTAGTACTTTCACCTCCTTTTTGAAGGGTATCGGAGAAAGATGTAGATCAAAATCTTGTAAGCGTTAACAAAGATATTTATACACTTTATTGGAAAAAATTTCAACACTAAATTTTATTTTTTTATATAAAATTGTAGAAAATCCTGAAATGGACTGGATTCCACGCTCATTCTGCTCCTCATTTCCCCCAGTCTGCCATCATATAATACAAAAATGACGTCCTCTGGAGGTATCCCTGGAATGAGCCATGTACTGAGCGCAATTGATGAGGAAATAAATCGGATCATGACTTCCTTGCTTCAACAGCAGCAACAAGATGGTTCCTGGCATTTTTGTTTTGAGAACGGTACGGTAATTGATGCTTATATCATCATTCTCTTTCGGATATTGGAAATCCCGAATGAAGCGCTGATCCGGGAGTTGCATGATCGTATCCTTAACGAACAGCAACAGGATGGATGCTGGAGATTGTACGCCGATGAAGAGGATGGAAATTTATCCGCATCGGTTGAAGCGTACTACGCCCTGCTATACTCCGGGTACAGCCAGAGTACGGACGAGCCAATCCAGCGGGCCAAACAGTATATTCAGTCCAAAGGAGGTATTGGAAAAGTTAGCAGCATTTTGACCAAAGCCATTCTTGCTGCTACCGGACAAATGAAATGGCCTTTATCCATCTCTATGATCCCCCTGGAAATACTGATGTTCCCTACCTATTTTCCCATCAACTATTTTGAATTTTCCGGTTATTCCAGAGTTCACCTCACTCCCATGCTCATTATGGCCGACTTGCGCTTCGCCCTTACACCACCCCATGCGCCCGATCTATCTGATCTGACCGACTCACGAAATGTTGGAGATGAGCTAACGACTCCGGGATATCAGGAAATGCAGGACGACATTCTAAGCGGAAGCAGCCGACTGATCGGTAACCCTTGCCACATCCACGACACTGCACGAAAAAAGGCAGAACAGTTCATAATAGAGCGGATTGAGTCTGATGGCACATTATACAGCTACGCCAGCAGTACAATTCTCATGATCTTTGCCCTATTGGCCCTAAAATACGATAAGCAGCATCCCCTGATTACGAAAGCCATAACCGGACTCACGGCAATGCAGTGCCGTTCTTCTGGAGGTCAAACAACGATTCAAAACTCCCCCTCTACCGTATGGGATACGGCCTTAATCACCTACGCATTGCAGGAGGCTTCTCTTACCGATGACCATAAGGCTATTCAACTCGCGGCCTCCTATTTGCTCTCCCGTCAGCAAGATAAAAGAGCCGACTGGAGCATCCATAATCCGAATACCGTCCCTGGAGGATGGGGATTTTCGGAGTCGAATACAATCAATCCAGACGTGGATGATACAACAGCAGCTTTACGGGCTATTCGAAGCTTGTCCACTACTCTTCCAACGTTTCAGGAATCCTGGAATCGTGGGCTGAATTGGGTCCTGTCCATGCAAAATAAAGACGGCGGCTGGCCGGCATTCGAAAAAAATACGAACAAGGAGATGCTCACCTGGCTCGCCATCGATGGTGCCAAATCTGCGGCTACAGACCCTTCAGAGGCTGACCTAACGGGACGTACCTTGGAGTACCTCGGAAACTTTGCCGGGCTTGATACCAGGCTTGAATGGATCAAACGTGGAACAAAATGGCTCATTCGAAACCAGGAGAAGGATGGCTCATGGTACGGAAGATGGGGCGTATGTTATATCTACGGTACCTGGGCTGCATTAACCGGACTTACTGCAGTTGGACTACCAGCAAGCCATGGTACATTGCAAAAAGGAGCGCAGTGGCTCTTAAGCATCCAGAACTCCGACGGTGGCTGGGGAGAATCCTGTCAAAGTGACCGACTCCTGCACTATGTGCCATTAGGGGAAAGTACCCCTTCCCAGACCGCTTGGGCACTTGACGCGCTCATTGCAGTCCAACCCAAGCCTACACCTGAGATGAATCAAGGCGTTCTACGGCTTATTGCATCAATGCACGAGAACGATTGGAGAACCTCATATCCCACAGGCGCAGGTCTTCCCGGGAACTTTTATTCCCATTATCACAGCTATACATATATTTGGCCTCTTCTCACGTTAAGTCACTACAGAAGCAAATATGGGGTATCTTAAAAATTTACTTTGCGCGGCTATTTTTTCAATATTTCAAATCCGGATCAATCAATGTTCACCTTACTTCATCAAAGTAACCTAAAAAACAGGGAACTCATAGAGCTCCCTGTTTTTGTTTGAAATAATTTATTGAATGATCAAATTAAAGCCATTTTGAATCTGATTCACATTAGGGTTGGCAATGTTGCTTGTTGTCAGATTATTGAATGTGGCAGAACCATTACCGGTATAGGTGTATATTGCTGCACCTTTATGTGGGGTTGTGAACCTAGATGTCTCAATTCCGTCCAGACCGGTACCATTAATGTTGATGTTATTAAACACAATATTCTGGAAACCGCCGCCGTATCCGAATTGAACAGCACTGCGCTGCGTATTGAGGATATCAATATTGGTAAACGTAACGTTCTTGATGGAATCGTTGGAAGCTTCAAGATCAATAGCTCCGCGTTCACCATTGTACAGATCTTTACTCGTGCCGCTGTTAATAATCGTTGTATCGGAGAACAGAATACCTGTGTTATCTTGGAAATGGTATCCAGGGAAAACAGTGTTCATCCGGATCGCCGATCCGCCAACCGTGTCAACAATCAGGTTGTTGGTTGCCTTATGTCCACTGCCACCAAAAAATGCAATGCCTGCTGCGCGCCAGTTATTCTCAATCGTGTTGAACGAGAATGTATTGTTCACACCAGCAGGAGCACCATTCACGTTGCTGGTCCATACGGCCAGACCATCATCACCATTGTTACGGACACTGCTATTGCGTACAGTCGAATTGCTCGTGCCTTGGGCAAAGTTGACACCGTCAGCAAGGTTATTCCGAATACGACTGTTCTCGATCACTAGGCCATCGGCAATGATTGCAGGTGTGTGGGCGTAATCCCCTACCCAGAAACCACATTCAAAGTGCTCAACCCATACGTTGCTAACCTTTGAATTTTTACCGAAATTGTCCATAAAACCTTTGTAAACTGCATTCTCGTTATAGCGCGAACGCAGCATGGAATTCATATAAATATTGCTGAAATCCAGCTTACCCTGCACACGGAAAGAAATTCCGCCTGAGGCTGCATTAGGGTTGGTAAATTGAATGTTCGTATGCCAGATGCCTGCACCTACAATGGTGAGGTTGTTAATCATATTCGTCGGCGTACCAATTTTCCACATATTTCCCAGATGGAACGTGCCCTCAGGGATATATAGAGTCTTGCCTGTAGATACCGCGGATTGGACCGCCGCTTCGAATGCGGCAAGGTCATCTTTTCCATCATTTGCAATCGCACCAAAATCGGTTACAGAGACAGAGTTAGCCGGGCGCGGGATCACCGCCTGAACGGGTTCGATTTCGAGGAAATCCACACCGTATTCCAGGTTATCTCCATTGTTTTTCTGAATACGAATGGTATCTCCAGCTTTTAGAGGTGTATCCAGTTTCCAGTGCACTTCATCAAAACGGAACAACGGACGTCCTGCACTTGGCGTATCCCCCGGATGATCACTGGAGAAGTACTGCCAATTGTAGTAGGAGGTCAAAGGAACCGTTTTGGCCTTGGTCCCGTTAACATAAACGTCAAGTGCGCCGTTAAGACCCATGCCATCTGTGGAATCCGGCATCGTGAATCGCATGGTTACACCTGCGCCTCCCTCCCCTTGTCTAACCGTCCATTGAGCATAAGAACCGTTGGAAGGAAGTGCGATATAGCGCTGGCCAGAGGCTTCCGAAGCCGTAAGAGCCTGATCAAAGGTTGGTGCGGATTTCAGTGTGGCACTGCCACCACGCGTAGCATCATCCGTATCATACCGGGTATAAGGCATGCTTGCACCACGAGCTGAATATACGTTCAAACCTGTTGTAACGACGTTATTCGTTTGTTTGACCGGAGCTTCATTGTTGTCTACTGCTACGGTAGTTGTCACATTGTAGTTACCAGTTACAGCAGTCCAGGTACCTACATTGACATTGACCGAAGCTCCAGGTGCCAATGTACCGGTATAGGAACCACTATACGTCTGAAGTGTTGCTCCGGCAGCGTTCTTGAGAACCACTGTAACTCCGTGTGCACCACCTGTGGAGGCCATGTTGCCTTGATTTTTCAGATTAACTGTAAATGTTACTGTGCTGTTTGCTGTAGGGGTTCCTGGACTCCAAGAGACCGTGCCTACCAGATCAGAACTTGTAATCGGTGCAACCACCAAAGAAGAAGCGTGTGTGTAATTATTGTTTCCCTCATTCTCTTCAATGATCTGGTTATTCTCATCCACCTTGGCACTGAGCGTATATGATGCAGCTGCTTTATTGCCAGCATTAAGCGAGACCGTAGTCGAAGCCCCTGCTTGCAAAGCAGCTACTGGTGAGGAACCCGCCAGTTCATTGTTTAGATAGAAGTTGACGCTAGAAGCTGGAGAAGCAGCGGAACCAATGTTTTTGACGATGGCATTAAGGGTTATGGCATTGTTCTCCACTGGAGAAGATGGAGACCAGGACATGCCTGTAATCGTCAGATCAGGATTAGGTGCAGGTGTGCCGAATACCTGAAATTCAGCAATTTGCCCGGCAGGAGCGCCCGAGTTCGTGGTAATGTTCAGTTGCAGACGTTTAACCGTGGCTGTAACGGGAATGGTCACCGTGTTACCGGAAGCCGGGTTGAATGTATATGATTGGGCGGAAACCAGATTGCTGAAGGTGGTTGTATCCTGGTTATGTCCAAGCACTTGAATGGTCTGTGTTCGGGTGCTCCAGACCGGATCCGGGTTTAGTTTAAGTACAATGGATGTAATCTTATGATTGGAGCCGAGATCCAACGTCAGTGAGCTTGGATTGCTGCCCCCTTCCCAGTACGAATTGATATTGTTATCGTTTGCATTCGCAGCTACGAAGGATAAGGTACTGGACGATGCAGTAATCGACTTACCGATGGCGATGTTGCTTCCCTCTGTAGGGATGATTGGGGGATCCACAGGATCGGGGCCAGGTAGCGTTGGTCCCTCACTGGCTGGACCGTAAATTTCAAATGTCGACAGTTGAGCTGCCGGCCACTCGGAATTGCCCGTTACGCTTAAGCGAACGTACCTTGTCTCGACAGCAGGAAAATCGATGGTAACCGAGTTCTCCCCAACGGTTGGATTAAATACATAATCTGCAGAACCCACGATATCCGTGAACGATGAACCGTTGGTGCTACCTTGCACGGTTATCGTTTGGGTTCTCTTTTCCCACACTGTCGGAATCTTCAATACGATTTGGTCAATGTTGGTGCTGGTGCCAAGATCCACTTGAATCCATTGGGGGAACGCGCTATTCGTACTTTCCCAATAGGTTGCTTGGTTACTGTCAATCACATTGGTCGGGCTGTATGTTTGGTTGTACCCGCTCGCGGTAACCTGTTTGCCCTGTGCCAGGTCCGGTCTTTCGGCTGCTGATACAGGAGATGGAAATCCGACAGTCAGGAATACGTTCGAGATCAGCATCGTTAATACGAGTGACCACATAATGTACTTGTTGCGCAAATTCAATTCCTCCTCAGGTTATTAGCAAAATGGTTTTTCAATGAAAATGGACGGTTGATCTGCCTTATTTTTTCTCTGCGCCGATCATCACCCCCTTATCAAAGTACATGACAAAAAAATAGCAAAGGCATTCAAAAAGGATTGTGAAACCATAATATTTGGTCTTACTTACCTTGAGGAGTTTCTTGGATAAACTGATTTGATTTTCTGCTTGGATTTGTCATCTCTGGAATAGATTAAGTATAGACTGCTTCCAATTCTCCTTATCGGACCCCTAGAGACGGTATTCGGACTTCTGATGTTCCTTTTTGGATGTTAACGAGCAGCCTTAAGGCTTGCGAGCAGAAAATACATCGTTATCCAGACTTTCCTGTGTGTATTTCGGACTTTTGAACCAAAAGAGGGAAATATTTATATTTTTTCAAGCGATGGATTTATACTATTCCTTTCGTGTTCATTCTGGATCTAATGACCAGCATCTTTCAAACAACAAAAAGCACGCATTGATCCACTTAGGGTCAATGCGTGCTTTTTGTTAACGTCATTTAGGGGAATACCTAAGTTTGAACACACGCCTTAGTTCAGGCCAAAGCCACAAACGAGCATGAAGCCGAGAATGGACAACACCATAGAGCCCAGCAATCCTGCCAAAAAAGGTTTCTTGCCTAGACGACGGAAGGTTGCAATATCCACACCCAACCCCAATCCAGCCATGGCCATCGCGAGCAGCATATAGGACAGAACCAGAAGTCCCGAGATCATCTCTTGTGGAATAATGCCCAGCGTGTTTAATCCACTCATAGCCAGAAAACCGAAAATGAACCAGGGCACTGGCAATTCTCGCCAGCGGATACCTTTAGATGATTTTTGCTCTCCACCACGCGCCTGTCGTGCACTCCACAAACCTATGATCAGTGCAATCGGCACCAGCATAGCGACCCGGGTTAGCTTCACGATAACTGCCATATCTATTGCCGCTTGCCCTCCTGGTGCAGCCCCAGCGATGACGTGTGCCACTTCATGCAGTGTAGCTCCTGTGAATAAGCCATATCCTTTCGCACTTAGACCCAATACCGGGTATAACAATGTATATGCAAGGGTGAAGATTGTTCCCAATATAGCTACCGTGGCCGCACCTACTGCCGTTTCTTCATCTTTGGCCTTGATCTGTGGCGCAATCGCGACCACTGCCGCTGCACCGCAGATGGCTGTTCCACAAGCAGTCAGCAGCCCTATTCGTTTGTCGATCTTTAACCATTTGCTCAGTCCGTAGACAACAAAAATCGTAACAACAACATTGATTGCCGCTAGCGCAACGACTTTGTATCCTGCATGGACAATATCCATAAGGTTCAGCTTCAAACCCAGCAGGATGATGCCGAACCGCAGCAATCGTTTTCCCGAAAAGGAGATCCCTGATTGAGCGGTCAGCGGAACGCCACGCACCGCCCGGTACAAGATGCCAAGCAGAATTGCAATAACGAGTTGACCCATAATATTTAAGAGCGGCAGATAACCCAGCAGCTTGGCAATGAACGAGAGCAGTAAAGTCAGTCCGATTCCCAGCAGAAATCCCCTGTTCCTAACACCTTTTATGTTTTTAACGAATCTCAATTGTGTCTGTAAAATCATAGCTCCACACTTCCTTGTTGGATAAAGTATATCCTTACTATAGAAGTAGACAGGAAGGAAGTGAAATATGAATCTGCGATCCTAATCATTACAAAAACTTATGATTGATTAGGTATCTTATGCTAAAATGAGCTCAATAGGCTTATAACCAAGAAAATACACTGTTCAAATGAGGAATTCTAATGATAACTGATGCGTTAAAAGTCTTCGTTACCGTTGCGGAACAAAGCCATTTCTCCAAGGCCGCAGAACTGCTGAATCTGTCCCAACCGGGGGTGAGCCTGCATATCAAAAATCTGGAGAATGAGCTGGGAGCCAAGCTGCTGCATCGTTCTCCAAAGCAAGTGTCCCTGACTGAAGCGGGGGCAATCCTCTACAGACATGCTAAAGTCATTCAGGCCCGCTACGATGAAGCGCGGCAGGAGATTCAGATGCTGCGGGATGAAGTGACTGGAAGCATTCAGATCGGGGCAAGCTTCACCATCGGTGAATATATTTTGCCTAAGAAGCTGGCAGAATTCGCATCACAGTATCCGCAGGTCAACATTCAGGTTACGATTGGCAATACCCAGGAGATTCTGTCTGCGGTTAGGGGAAATCAGCTGGATGTCGGATTTGTGGAGGGTGAAGCGCAAGCCTCGGCAGACCTTGACGTTATCCCTTACATGAAGGATGAGATGATCGTAGTAGCTCCTTCCGGTCACCCCCTTTCCGGTTCCGTCGTGGTAGAGCAGAACTTGCTTCAGGATCACCCCTGGGTTCTTCGTGAGTTGGGTTCGGGAACACGCGCGTTTAGCGATCATTTTATGGAACAGACTGCAATCCGTCCGAAGCGGTCCTATGTTTTCACCAGCAGTCAGGGTGTGAAGGAAGCTGTTGCTGCGGGACTCGGAATTGCAATGGTATCCAGATGGATTGTTCATAAGGAGTTGGCAACCGGGGAAATCGAAGAACTGCGAATTAGACAGCTGCATCTGGAACGCAGCTTCTCCATCATTCGCCACAAGGAACATTCACATTCCATGGCGCTTGATGTTTTCTTGCAAAAGCTTCTTTTTGTCAAAAAAAAGGGTTGAAGGCTATTCGCCCTCAACCCTCTTTTGAAATTACACAAGAAGATACATCCTTGCTTCATAAGGACGAAGTGCGTTTTCTGAAACAACGTCCGAATAGTTACTAATTAATAATCTTTTATCCCCTGCAAATTCGCTTGGAAGCTGGAATGGAACAACTTTGCCATAGAAGTTGCACAGGACTAGCAATTTGGTATCACCAAGTGTTCGTGTGTAAGCAAAAAGGTTGGTGTCTTCCGGATACAACAGTTCATAATCCCCATAAATGATCACTTCATGCTCTTTTCGCAGCTGAATCAGTGTTTTATAGTAATGGTAAATGGAATCCGGATCATGTATAGATTCTTCCGCATTAATCTCCGTGTAATTCGGATTTACCAAAATCCATGGTTTGCCTTCCGAAAAACCCGCATTTTCGGAAGCATCCCACTGCATCGGCGTACGTGCGTTATCACGGCCTTTTGCATAAATGGATTCCATCACTTCTTCCTCTGGATACCCATTCTCGACCCGTTCCTTATACAGATTCAGCAACTCAATATCACGGTATTCTTCAATAGGGTAACGTACGTTCGTCATGCCTAACTCTTCACCCTGGTACACATATGGCGTACCTTGCATGCCATGAAGAAGAGTAGCCAGCATTTTGGCAGACTGCACACGATATTCCCCGTCATTTCCCCAACGGGACACGATCCGCGGAAGGTCATGGTTGTTCCAGAACAAGCTGTTCCAGGCTTCTCCTTTCAGCTCGGTCTGCCATTTGGATAACACTTTCTTTAATTGAAGCAGATCCAGCGGCTGGAGATCCCACTTGCCTTTCCCCTCCTGCTCATCCAAGCTAATGTGTTCAAATTGGAAGACCATGGATAGTTCACTGCCGTCCGGGTTGCTATAAAGCTTGGCACTCTCGGGCGTTGCTCCCCAGGTTTCTCCGACGGTTAGCAGATCACCCTTCTGGAATGTCTCTTTACTGAGTTCACGCATATATTCATGCAGATTCGGCCCATTTCCTGTAATTTTGAGGTCAGGCTGCTTGCCAATCAGATCGATAACATCAAGACGGAAACCACCTACGCCTTTATCCATCCACCATTGAATCATATCATATATCTCTTGCCGTACCTTGGGGTTCTCCCAGTTGAGATCCGGTTGTTTAACAGAGAAAAGATGCAGATAATACTGTCCCAACTCGGGGACCCATTCCCAGGCCGATCCACCAAACGTTGAACCTAAATCGTTGGGAGGTGTTCCTTCCACACCATCTCTCCACACATAATAATCGTGGTACGGATTATCCTTGCTTTTCCGGGCTTCCTTGAACCAGGGGTGCTCGTCTGATGAGTGGTTAAGCACCAGATCCATAATAATTCGGATGTCCCGCTTGCCCGCCTCCTGAATTAGCAATTCCATATCTTCAAGTGAACCAAACATCGGATCGATATCCTGATAATCGGAAATGTCATACCCGTTGTCATCTTGCGGAGACTTGCACACTGGTGACAGCCAGATCGCACCGATGCCAAGATCCTTCAGATAATCGAGTCGGGATAATACACCTTTCAGATCCCCGATTCCGTCACCATTCCTATCTTGAAAGCTGCGGGGATAAATTTGATATACGACAATTTCTTTCCACCAATTTTTATTTCCCATAACGCACCACCTTTCTCTTGAACCAGATTCTGCTTATCCAATATCCGTTTCATTCACTATTATTCTTTTACCGACCCCACAACAATTCCGGTTACAAAGTATTTTTGCAGCAGCGGATAAATCAGCAGCAGCGGAATGACAGCCACTACGATTTTGGCTGCATTTAGATTTTTGTTCGAAATCTCAGTCAGATTGCTGAGCTGAGCTGAGTTTGTACCGGATTGCAGAAGTTCAGCAATATTTACGTTAAGAGACTGTATGTAGGTCATTAACGGATAATTGCTGACTTTGGTCATATAGATCAATCCACTAAAGAAATCATTCCATGTGCCCACGATACTGAACAGGGATACAGTCGCCAGCGCCGGAATAGACACGGGCACATACACTTTGAACAGAACCTGCAATGCGTTCGCTCCATCGATAAAAGCCGCTTCTTCAAGCGCTTTAGGTACTGCGGCGAAGAAGTTCATCACAAGGATGACACTGAATATCGGGACAGCACCTGGCAGTACAAGCGACCAAATTGTATTGAGCATATCCAGGTTTTTGATCAACAGGTAACTAGGGATCATGCCCCCACTGAACAGCATGGCAAAAATCATGACATTCATATATATATTTCTGCCCTTAAACTCCCTTTTCGATTTGGAGAGCGGGTAAGCCATCAAAACAATAAGAATCATGTTGAGTATAAGGGATAGAGCCACACGTAGAACGGAAATGCCAAAGGATCGCCAGAACTGCGCATCCTCAATAATTTTCGAATAAGCGGCTGTTGTAAACTTGACGGGTAACAGACCTACGGCATTGGCCGAGACGGCCTCACTGCTGCTGAATGAAATCGCAACGATATTCCATAATGGAAGGAGGCAGATCAAAGCCAGCAATATAACGATGGCGTAGATGACAAACCGGCCCATTCGGTCTTTCAGGCTTGCGGAATAAGACACAAGTTTCGCCTCCTTAGAATATTTTTCTGTCGGTGTATTTTTTGGCCAATTCGTTGGCGGACAATAATAGAACAATACCGATCACTGACTTGAACAACCCAACAGCCGTACCAAAACTATACTGTCTGCCAACGAGACCAATCCGGTATACATAGGTATCCAGAATATCGCCCGACTCATAGACAACCGGGTTATACAGATTGTAGATTTGATCGAAGCCTGCGCTCAAAATATTGGTCAGACTCATGACCCCCATGAGCAGGATAATAGGCAGCATACCCGGCAATGTAATATGCCATACTTTTCTCCACCAGCTCGCTCCATCTATGCCTGACGCTTCATATAGGCCGGGATCAATCGAGGTAATTGCAGCCAAATAAACGATGGAACTATAACCGAATTCCTTCCATACGTCCGTCCCGATAATTAGCGGTTGGAACCAGGTATTGCTTCCGAGAAAATTAATATTTTCCAAGCCGAAAAAGGCTAAAATCTGATTTACACTTCCATCCAGGCTGAACATGTTAACGACCACGGAGGCCAGAACGACCCAAGACAAAAAGTGAGGCAGATATACAATGGTCTGCACGGATTTTTTAACGAATTTAAAACGGATTTCATTTAATAAAATGGAAAAAATGATGGCCATCAGTGTCCCGAGTAGAATCTTGGCGATGGCAATCACCAACGTATTGCTGATCACTTGGCCGATGTCCGGCAGTTTGAACATATAAATAAAATGCTTGAGTCCAACAAACTCGGAGCCAAACATACCTTTGGCTGGTACATAATCCTGAAACGCCGTAATGACACCAACCATTGGAATGTAGCTGAATACCAGCAAAAATAAAATGCCTGGCAGCATCATCATATGATACATGGCACCCGTGCCCAAGCGGTTTCTTGCTTTATATTTTTCCTGCTTCATGGATGAACCCCTTTCCTGAAGAAAGGCTGCTTAGCGCAGCCTGTCAGCAGTGTTAGCTTAATTATTTTTGGGATGTGGTCTCGGCTTCGATCTCCTGGATCACTTGATCGCCGCCTTGTTTCTTCCAATTGGTGACGAATGTTTCGAAGTAATCCAGCGGTTCTGCACCCGTTATGATTTTGATGAAAGATTCCTGTTCCATTTTGGTCAGGTTAGCCCACGTCTGTTTCATGCTTGGTGTAGTTCCAGAGAACGCTGGCGTCATCCAGTTAAATTTGCCTTCTTGGGTCAACTTATCAATTAGCCCCACTCCGTTCATACGTGAGTGATATTTCGACCAAGCTGTTACATCATCCGTATCCTGGTCTTTCAAGTACGTTTGGATACTGCCAATATTGTTCTTCGATTCTGTTGTACGAACTTGATCCAAACCGATCTCGCCTTTAATTCCACGAACGACGTCGGAGTAATCATCCAGCAGTGAGGTTGCCGAGTTGACTTCGATATTAAAAGGTCTGGTTGAACCGTCTACGCCGCTTTCCAAATACTTGGCTGCCTCTGGCATGGTAGTTGCGACATCTTTGTCATTTGCCAGTTTATCGTAGAACAGATTTATAATTTTAATCGCGAGTTCCGGGTGTTCATATCCTTTTCTCACTACGATAAACTGACCGGATGGATTGGCGTGTGCCACGTTTACCTTGCCGTCTGCATCTTCCAGCGTGTAAGCCGTGAATTTCGCATGTTTATCCATCTGTTTAACACTGCTCAATCCCCAGTCTGGAATGTGCCACGGTCCAAAAGCAATTCCGCTCTGACCGTTTGTGTATAGTGCATTGATATCGTCAAATGTACGGGTTCCAAATTGCGGGTCAATGATACCTCTCTTGAACCAGTCGGCCATAACACCCAGCATCTGCTTGGTTTCCTCTGTAGTTGAACCATAAACGATGCTGCCGTCTTCACCCTTCATCCAATATTGAGGATACGCCCCTTCGGTTGAAGCAACACCCAGCATGGTGTAGGCAGAACCATTATAGTCCGTCGTATTCAGGGTGTTCACAAAAGGAATGCCCACCGGTTTCCCGGTTTGCCCAGGATCTTTTTTCAGGAACTCTTCTGCTGTTTTCTCTACATCTTCGAGCTTGATGGCACCGTCTCCGTCAGCATCTAGTTTGATTCCCAGCACATCCAGCCAATCTTGACGAACCCAAACCATAGTTGGTGCGGAGTCCAGAGAGGTTGCTGGAAGGCCCATCAGTCGGCCATCAATCGTGGCATTGTCCAGTGCACGGCCATCGTAGGAGTCGTAAACCTGTTTGATGTTATCGGTGGCATATTGTTTGTATACTTCCGTCAGATCTTCAATCAGATCATTATCAACCAGTTCTTTAAGTTCATCCTTGGAATCGACACGCATCATATCGGGCAGTTCCCCGGAAGCGATTGCAAGAGAAACTTGACGACTGTAATCTTCACCGTTAGCCTCAAATTGGTCCTTAATTTGTGCGTTAAACGATTCTTTAACCAGACGGGTATACGCATTGTTCTCATATGTATCTCCAGCCGGTAATTTCGGGTTCGCCGTCGTAACACGTCCCATCGTTACCGTCACTTCGTCTTTATAGGCACTGAACGGATCTCCAGGTGTTACCTCATATTGGCCTGCATCCTCAGCAGTCGGTGGATTGGAGGATCCCCCACAGGCTGCAAGGACGGAAACCATCAATGCGGACATGGACAGCACAGCCAGTCGTTTCGTCAACAGTTTGCTTTTTATTGACCAATTATTTCTCATCAAATTCAACTCCCCTTCGTTCTGATTATTTCTCTATCATGTTGTTTGCGCTTTCATTATAAAACTTGGAGAAGCTTAATCGAGATAGGGATTAAACGCTAGTTTGGATAGAGAAATGTATACAGTTTTCACTCGGATCAACGAGCAACATGGAGGTTGTGAACATTTATCTTACCTACTGACTTACATTTGTCTATCCTCGTTAATAAGGGAAGGTAGCACAGCGAGTGTGGCACAAAGAAAAACCGACAAACTCCTCAAACAGGAGTCTACCGGCTATGAATGATTGAATTGAGTACAAAAACGTGTGGAATTCAGCGTTGTATAGGTTAGCTCTTCAGCGTTGATTCTGGGATGCAGTCACTTCAGCAGTTACTTGATCGCCGCCCTGTTCCTTCCACTCCTGTACAAATTGATCGAATGAATCGATCGGTGCAGCGCCTAAAATAATTTTCAAAAACGTATCATGTTCCAATTTGGACAGTTTAACCCACGAGCTCTCCATGGCTGGCGTGCGTTTGTAGGTAAGGCTTCGAACTTTATGAATATTCGGATCAAAGAAGTTTCTTCCACCCACGAGTAATGAATAACCACGCATAAAGTTCTCACTGTGCTGATCCCAATACGAAATGCCAAGTTGATCATAAGGCTTTAGCTTGGTTTGTTTTATCGTCGAAACCGTATTTTCCAACAGCTTATATTCGGACTTGTCCTTGAAATCAGCTGGGGATTTGGTTCCGGTCAGAATCTCCTGCACGGCTTTGGATTCAAATCGTGCTTCATCTGCTGGAGCAAAGAAATTGCGGCTCAGCATAAAACTCGTACCATACTTGAACTCATCCCGGAGGTACAGATTGTTTATTTTAATGATCGCTTCCGGATGAGCATACCCTTTGCGAACCACAAGGAAAGAACTTGAGGGATTATCCACCTTCACACGAAATGCTCCATTTGCATCCAGTGGGAGCGCGTAAGCCTGCCAGTTCGCCTTGGGATCATTCAGCCAAGCGCTTGGGAGCGGCCAGTAGCCTGCAAAGAAACCTTGAAAGAACATCCCCGCCTGTCCGCTAATAACAGTTTCCTCTGGCTCTTTGCGAATGCCCAGATCTGGATCAAGGAGACCTTTGGCATACATATTACGAAGCCTTACCAAAGCGTTCTTTGTCTCTGGTAGAATCGAACCGTATGCAGGTTTTCCATCTTTTTCGAGCCAATATCCGGGGAAAGCTCCATAAGCCGAGAAGATCGGTGTTAGATCAAAAGCAAAAGCACTGTTGTTGAAATCGTTAAACAGACTTGTGCTTGAGGCAAGCCCGATCGTATCCCGTTTTCCGTTCCCATCCGGGTCCTGCTCCACAAAGGCCTTCGCGATCGCTTCCAATTCGTCCACCGTTTTCGGTGGTTTCAACCCAAGACGATCCAACCAGTCCTGCCTGATCCAGAGCATGCTGAAGTCTTCCGCCGTCACAGACGGAACAGCCATCATTTTCCCTTCAAAGGTCACTTGTTCCCGTGCCAATCCATTAGTGCTGTCGATAATTTTCTTCATCTCGGGTGAAGCGCTGCTTGCGTATGCCTTGGTTAGATCTTCAATTTCTCCCGCTTTGACCATCTCATTCAACTGAACCTGATTAACGATCATCGCATCTGGCAAATCATTGCTGGCGATAGCCAAATCAATTTTCTGACCGAAATTCTCTTTGGATACCTGCCACATGACTTCAACATCAATGTTAAGGTTTTGTTTAATCGCCGTTTTCCACATGTTCTTTTCTAATGTCTCTCCTTCAGAGAGATCCGTACCAGTTGGGTCGACCACATATCCCAACCGGATGGAAACGGGATGTTCATATTTGCCAAATGGATCGGTGGAGGCTGTGTCAGGTATAGATGTTGTTGGTCCACTAGGCGATTCCCGAAAGTAAGAAATACTGAAAAATACGATACCTGCAATCAAGCTGACGACAACAACACACGCAGCCATCTTCTTGATCATTGCTTTCCCTTCTTTCACCGGATTGTCAGTCGGTTATGTGGAGCGTACACTATTTGTCCGCTCTGCCTAATTGTCGATATTCACTAGGCAGCACGCCTGTCAGTTCGCGAAAGATTCGGCTGAAATATTTCTCATCCGTATAACCCACCCGCTCTGCAATCCAGAAAATCGTGTTGTTTGTGTTTAATAAATACTCTTTCGACTTCTCCATTCGGATATATCGGGAGTAATCATTAAAGGTTTTTCCCATGATGTCCTTGAAGCATTGGCTGAAATAACTTCGACTAATGTTGAGTTGCTGGGACAGCCCTGAAGCTGTAAAAGCCTGATCCAAATCATTTTGCATAATCATCACGGCTTTTTTCACACCATCTATCATTTCCTGAGAATACGAAGTCTGTTCATCCGCCTTTCGAATACTCTCAGAGGTCTGCTTGATCCACTGTTCCACTTCGTACCAGGATTGAAAAGAATGGATCATTGAGATTCTGCCCAGCGTAGTCTGGGCAAAAAGATGGTTCCACTCCATGACCAGGGAATACAGTAATCCCATCAATTGCCCTTTTTGCAGCCTTAGGGATTTAAACTCTTCAACAAGCTGGTTATAAAAATTGTCGTTATGCGTCCACGGAGATAGAAACCAACTTCGCTTAATTCGATCCATGTCCTCATCCTGAGGTTCTGTTGGAGAAGTGTCTTGTTCATTCAAGGAAACGGCAATAACCGGATCTTGGGGTTCATACGCATAAAATAAGGACGTTTCTGTATAGTTTATAATCCAGTTTTGAATTTGCGACCATGTCCGTTCTTGAACATCAGACAATACCAGTAGGGCTCCTTGGGGAATTTGATCCAAGTATCCCTTCAATCTATCGAATAGCTGATCCTCTCCATCCAGGGATGCCGCCCACATCCAGCTGTTCCGTTCCACTTCAAATAGGACCTCGTCTACATTGGATTCGAGTCCAATGGGCCAATTTTGGCCGGACTTTCGGTCCAGTGAAACCAGAGCATACACTTTACGGTAATGGATATTGGTTTCACCAAGCTGCGGCAGCTTTCGTCTTGTATTCGCGAGCTCACCAATCCGGGTATGTATTCGATTCAGCACATGTTCGAACTGCTCCTTCTCGAGCTGAACTTTGGCTATATAATCGATCGCTCCCAGCCTAAGCGCCTCTTGGATATAATCGAAATCCTGATGAAGGGTAAGCACGACAATATGAAGCTCGGGGTAGAGCTGCCTTGCAGCGCGCATCAGTTCAATGCCAGACATCACCGGCATCGCCAGATCCGTTAACATCAGATCTACCGAGTTGGATTCCAGAAAATCCAATGCCTTAGCCCCGTTACTTGCTTCTCCAACTACCTCCATGCCGAACTCGTTCCACGGCATCGCGGAGCTTATTCCTTTTCGTACCAATTTATCGTCATCCACAATCAATACCTTAATCATGCCGAGATATCTTCTCCTTTGATCGGAAGTATAAGCAATATGCTTGTCCCTGTTCCCAATTCACTCTCAATCACCAGTTGAGCTTGCTCCCCGTATTGTGCTTTTAACATGCGGTGAACGTAATTGAGCCCAATGCCCATCCCTACTTTTTGATGTTCAGCTACACGGTTGTTCAGAAGTCTTTCAATCGCTTCCTCCGTCATGCCTGCTCCGTTATCCTGAATCATAATGTTTAGCGTTTCTTTGCGTGTAACTTCAATTTGAATAAAACCTTCGTCGCTCAGTCCGTGATAAAGTGAATTTTCAACCAACGGCTGTAGTATAAAACGAGGTACAGGTATTTGAAGCACTTGCTCATCAGCGGAAATACGCACATCAAATTCAAAATCATAGCGGATTTGCTGCAGGGTCAAGTACTGTCTAAGCGCATCAATCTCTTCTTCCATTGTGGAAACCTGTCCCAATTTACCTAAATTGTAATACAACAGCTTATTCAGGGACTGCACCAGCTTGTCGATCTCCCCTTGTCCATTCATTACCGCCAGCCAGTGCACCGTATCCAGCGTATTCATCAAAAAATGAGGATTAATCTGATACAACAGCTTCTCTACTTCAAGGTCTGCACGAATTTTCTCTTTCTGCTGCACCTCTTTAAAGAGGTCACCGATTTGATGCTGCATATTTGAGAATTCGCCTAACAGAAAATCAAATTCGGGAATTTGCGTACGGGTCTGACTGCCTGTCGTTTGTGGATTTTGAGACATTCCGTTGATTTGCGAATGAAACAGACCAAGGGGTTTATAAACCATCTTCCACAGCAGCCAAGCCAGAAATACCGTAAAGCCAAGGAAAAATAAAGCGACCAGTAATATTTGAAGCAACCATTGGTTTTTCTCTTGTTGATACTTGGCCTGAGAGATCACCGACACAACGCTCCAGTTCTGAGTGGAATCCTGTCTGAACCAATGATGACCGCGAGCTATACCGTCCGATGCTGCACCATTCGATAAGCTGGAGAAATTCTCCCCGACTTTCATCGCTTCAGGGATCTCACTGTACACAATGTTTCCCTCTCCATCGAGGATCAGATGGGATAGATCTCCCTTGTACTGATTGTAACCCAATATATCCTGCGCAAGGTGAAAACCGGATTCAACGTAAATATAAGCATCGTCCCTCTGGGGTAATTTTACCTTCCGCATGGCGGATAAGACGAGTTGATCATCAAACCGGTTCATACTGACATGAGGACCATAGTAGGTGATCCCATATGCTTTGGAGAGCACAGGCAAAGATTCGGGTGAAAAACGGTCCTTTATGGGAAAGTTTCCGAACTGTGTGGAGCCATCCTTCTGAAAATAATACAATGTCAAACCTATATTCGGGTTGGTAAACGTTACGACATTTAATTCGCTCTTTAATTCATCCCGCGTTTCAATCAATTCAAATATATTGGAGGATGGTTTCAACACCTCATCCAACTTTTTACCTAATGTACCACTGTAAGACAATTGCTGAGTAACATGATTCAGGTTGGTGATCGAATTCTCCAGTGAGGAAGTCACCTGCTGTAAATTGCTCCGAATGCCATCATCGATCTTGTTCGCAAAAATGGAATCAATGGTGTAGTAGGAAATTGCAAATATACTAATGAAGGGAATAAACGCACTGAGAAAAAACAGCAAAAAGATCCTTTTTTTAAGTGTCATTCCAACCTATTCTCCTTAACTTCATCCATTCTATGTTGAATGCATAACTCCATAATTATAGATTGATAATTCTATATGTCAAACGCTTTCAAATTGTAATCATGACAAAAAGACTCTGCCAGCGGAATGCCAGCAGAGTTGTTCATAAGGTAAAGGAATTAAACCAGGAACGCTTTAGAGATGATGACCAACAAGATGAACAGAACAAGGATTGCACCGATGGATGTGAAACCACCGTATCCACCAAGACCTCCAACATTTCCATATCCTACTTCACTCATGTAATCTCCTCCTCTTTTGTGTTATGTCATAAGGTATTCAAATCGTTGTGTATTGACAAGGCTTTTGAGCCAATCATCAAAAAAAGGGCGCTATCCGCTTATGCAGCAGACAGAGTCCCCCATCACACACTCATCATTGTCTTCTGACAGTTACTTCAGTTTCATTAAAGAATTCAAGTGCAGAATAGTACCATTTTGGTTTGGGCTGTAACTCGCCATCCACATAGACATCGACTTGCTCATTATAAAACGACATCAATCCAGCAATCTTTGGAATTTCAGGAATTGGATTTAGATAGCTCCACACGATATTCTCATAGGTCTGTCCATTGAGAACAGCCGTCCAGTAGGATGCATCACCTTTATAAGGGCAGGATGTCTGCTTGTCATTTGCGGTGAGCACATTCTGATCCACGTCTTCAATCGGAAGATAATAGCGAACGGGGACGCCCGTTTCAAATACAATCATCGGGCGGCGGCTATCTGCAAGCTTGATGCCATCTAGAACGATCTGAACATGGCGGGAACTTTGGATCGCATCAACTCGCTTGTATGGGTCACGCGGGTGGACGAAGATCTGCTCTTCTTCTTCATACCAGGCGTCCACCTTGTTCCAATAGAAAGCCACAAAACCTTTGATCGACTCGATGTCCTTAAGTGGATTCTCATAACCCCAGACTGCATTTTCAGAAATACGCTCACCCACTTGAATGGTCCAGTAAGAAGCATCCCCTTTAATAGGGCAGTGGGTCTGCAACTCGGTCTTCACCAGAAATTGATGCATCACATCTTCTAGTGGGAAATAATAAACCGGTAGCTTGCCGCGCTCATGAAGTGTAATAACCCGTGTGCTGTCCGCAATAGTCTCACCAGCAAACGTGATGTGAACCCGGCGCGGATTTAGATCTGCCTTCAACATTAGTTTATCTTCCTGACGCAGAGAGCAGGCAATAGATGAATCCAGATGATTTACCATTTCACTTTACCCCCCATCCTAAATTGCGGTAAGGAAGGCGATCATCAGCAGATAGGGACCACTTCACCCCATCCACATAGAGCGCATCCACTGACTCATGGTAAAAGCATAACAGTCCTTCAACTTCATGAACTTCTGGTAATGGGTCCTGATAGCTCCAAACAAGATTATTGTATTCTCTTTCATTAACTAAAGCAGTCCAATAGCTGGCTATCCCTTTATAAGGGCAAGTTGTGGTTAAATCAACGGGCTTCAACAAATCCAGACGCACATCCTCCTGATGAAGATAATAACGCGGGGTCAATCCTGTCTCATAGAGAATCACAGGTCGCTTGCTATCAGCAACAATTACTCCATCTAACTCGATTTGAACATGACGTGAGGCTGGAATCGCATCCACCCTGGAATACGGGTCCCGCGCATGAACGAATACTTCTTCCTCTTCTTCATACCAGGCATCTACTTTGTTCCATGAAAAAGAATAATGATTCTGCAAATAGACCTCTTCCTGTTGCACACCCGAATAGCTCCATACCGCATTCTCTACAGTACGTCCACCGCTGCTAATATGCCAAAACAATTGATTTCCTTTATACGGATCATTCACCAGCTTTTCTGAAGGTATGAATACGTCAAGGTTCACATCTTTCTTCGGAAAATAATAAACGGGGAGTCTACCTGTTTCGGTAACAACGAGAACTTCCTTGCTGTCTGCGATAAACTGCCCGTCAAATTTTACGCGAATCCACTTTGGACTGACCTCCGCACGAATTTGCCAGCCCTCATGGGAATGGTCCCGTAAAGACCACTGGGGATCAACATGTGCCATTGTAACTTCCTCCTCTTTCCATCATTATTGAGAGAATTAATTCATCTTCCCACGAACTGCTTTCAGCCATTTCCCTTCCTTAAGCAGAAGGTAAGCACGCTCTATATCTATGGTTTGATTACGGTCTTCAGACAAAAAAGGAACCTCGGAACGCAACAGTTCATAACCTGCTCTTGTCCCCTCACCCAGAGTCATATCCATACGCAGATCAATAGCTTGAGCAGCATGGAGCGCTTCAATCGCCAAAATATAAGTAACACGATCAACAATCTCTCTTACCTTGCTTACAACGTAAGGAGAATTGGCAGCATGATCCTCCATGTCTCCCGCGAGTGAGAAATAATCAGATGAAACGGGATTACTCAAATGACGAATTTCTGCATCCAGTGAGGTTGCTGTTTTCTGAACCGTGCAGAAACCGACGGAGCGGCTCGAATCAGCAGTTAAGAAACGGCTTAACCCTGTAAAGTCCGGGTCACCCAGCTTGATCATGCGATAGCATGAACTTTTGGATACATGATGCAGCGCACTTCCAAGCATCTCGAAGCCTAATGTCCATGTTATGGGATCATAATTGGCGCAGGACAAGATTCTCCGCTCTTCTGTCAGCACACAGGGGTTATCGTCCGAGCTATTGAGATGAACTTCAAGCTGCTGGCGCGCATAGGCATAAGCATCTCTTGCCGCACCATGAATCTGGCAAGCGTCACGGAAGCTCAGCGGGTCTTGCAGCGAATCAGGATTAAAACCATTCCAGAGTCCGCTGCCACGCAGACTACGCCGGACCATGGCCAGGCTCTTTAACTGCCCTGGAAAAGGACGCTTGAGATGAACCGCTTCATCCAACGGACTAATATTTCCCCGGATGGCTTCCAAAGACAGCGCGTATACAGAGTCTGCGGTATCCAGTAATTCTTGGATGTCGAAGAGCGCCAGTGCTCCGTTTCCGGCTGAGAGAGCATTGGAACTGACGATAGCCAGACCGTCCTTGGGGCCAAGGCGCAGGGGTTCCAAACTCATTACCATTAACGCATCGCTCGCTGGTATCCGATTGCCTGCCATGTTCACTTCACCTTTACCAATCATGGCCAGACCGATATGCGAAATCGAGGTAATATCCGCCGCACCCACAGATCCGCGAAGCGGTAGAACCGGGTGAATACCCATATTGAGAAAATCTGCATAACGTTTGGCAATATCGGGCTGAGCACCGGTAGCTCCTGCAAGCAGGCTATTTAACCGGGCAAGCATCACAGCACGAACGACATCTTCTGTAGCCTCCGGCTTCACCCCAGCACTGTGAGATAACAATAAATTCCGGTTATAATCTTCAAAATAATCATCTCCGATGACCTTGTCCTTATTCCAGCCTACTCCACGATTCAGTCCATAGACAGGAACGCCTTCTGCAGCTAGTTCATAAATTACTTTACGTGCAGAGACTAGTCGTTCCCAGGCTTCATCTGCAATCACTACGGATCTCCGCGAACGAGCCACACTCTCCACATCCTCAATGGTCATGCGGCTTCCGTCCAATACAATTTGGTTAGAGCTGAGCAAGAGAATGCTCTCCTCAAGCATAGATTGTTTTCTCCTTGTCAAAAGCATAGCTCTGCAAATCGATGCCCAGCATTTCTTCCACCTCGGGATATACGGTGGGGTCCTTTACACTGGAACTCAGTGGTACCTTGGATTTATCAATGGCGAAGACCGCTATTTCCATACCCTCTTCAACATCTCCTACACTCACAGGCAGACCCTTCTTCAGGTCAAACGTAGTAATTACGTCCGGGAACGTGGTCAGGCGTGTACCTTCATCGTCCTCAACAGCCATATATTCATTCATCACATGAAGTGTAAGCCTACGGTTGGGGATGGATACTTCGATCGTACCCACATCGAAAGCACCTGAATAATGAACATTTTTTGTCGTCACCGTCCCTCTGCCGAGGATTCTTCCATTGGTCTTGTGTACCACGGCCTCTAGCACCGCTTCCGGACCATCCGGCTCTGCCTCCATAATGACACGGCCCAACTCAATCGCTATCGAGATGCCACCGATCGCAGCGTGCTTCTTAATATGTTTGATCGGGAGCGGGTGCCGTGCGGCAGCAATAAACCCACCCGCCATGTCCGAAGCAGTACGCAGTATATTGGAGGTCCGTGCCGGAGTTCCCTTAACCACAAGTTCCATGTAGCTGCCAATCTCTGGTTTACCGCCAGCCACTGCTTGTATCGTCTCGTAATCAATAGAAGACGCGAGGCCAAGTGAGCCCATCTTGCCAGTTGGATGTGCGCGGATATCTCCAGTAGCATCAATAACAGCAAGACCAAGGGCTGCTGCTGGCAGCCAACCGTTAATGGTGCTGGACATGCCATTCTGCGGAGTCATGACCCCGGCTATTTTGCCATCATAGTTTTCAATGATTAGCTGAACAGCCTTAATGTAGTCCTTTCCAAGCATTTGCCAGTCTCGTCCGGCAGGTGCCCCAATTGCGGTACATGTCAATATAATGGCGTCATCCGGCAGTTCATCTACCGACAGGAGCTTCGGTCGTCCGATACTCAGTGCCGCGTGTCCAATCTCCAGTCCATGATCCACCCAGCCTCCGCCGCCGCTGGCAAATACAGAGCCGCCTTTGACAGCAGCGTTTACATCATCTCTTGTTAATTCCCGCATAAAATCTCCTCCTAGATGAAAATTTCGTTGAACCATTTCCCGATGTTATTTTACAGTGGATGAAATGGTTTCATATTGATGGGTATCAATTCGGGCAATCCCCTTTGTTTTAACCTCGGCCAACGATTGCTCATAACCGGCATCCGCATATCGGAGTACGCCAAGACCAGTATCATTGTCAAGCGCTGTACGAAGACGTGCATCACTTGCCTCTGATCCGTCGGCTACAATGGTGACTCCCGCACTTGTCATATAACCAGAGTAGCCCCCTCCGCCGGAATGAATCGCCACCAGATCAGCCATGGATGCACAATTGAGCATGGCATTCAACAACGGCCAGTCCGAAATCGCATCGCTTCCGTCTTTCATTCGCTCGGTCATAATGTTGGGATGAGCCATAGCTGCTGCATCCAGATGATCTCGGGAGAAGGCGACTGGTCCTGCAAGTTTTCCTTCTCGAACCAATTGGTTAACCGCGAGTGCCAGCTTGCTGCGGTCTTTATGCCCAAACCAGCCTATACGGGCCGGCAATCCCTCAAACGGCACATACGTATTCGCGAGTTTGATCCAATTGGATACGATGTCATTATCACTAAATTCTTTCAGGATATAATCGTCAATGATTCGTATATCCTCTGCCTCGCCGCTAAGAGCGATCCAGCGGAAAGGACCGATAGCCCGCGCAAAAAGGGGACGAAGAAAAGCTTCCGTAAATATATCGATCTCAAAAGCATTCGTAACTCCATATTGCACTGCTTGTGAACGGATATTGTTACCATTGTCAAAAACAACCGCGCCCCGTTGTTTGAATTCCAACATCGCCTTTACTTCATTCGCAATTGAAGCTCCGGCAGCGGCTTGAAGCTCCGTCGGATGTTCTCGTCGTGCCACACCAGCGGATGCAGGTGAGTATCCGCTTGGAATATAGCCGTATAACAAATCATGTGCAGATGTTTGGTCAGTCACAATATCCGGCTGGACACCCCTCCGAAGCAGTTCTGGATAAACATCCGCAGCATTTCCGAGCAGTCCAACGGACAGGCTTGTGCCGCTGCTTACAGCTTCATTAATCCATAGTAATGCTTCATCCAGGCTATCTGTCTTTCGCTGTAAATAACCGGCAGCAATTCGTTTGTCTATTCTCTCCTCCGCAACCTCTACACAAAGGATTGCCGCATTAGCCATATAACCTGCTAAAGGCTGCGCGCCCCCCATACCGCCCAATCCAGCGGTTAGAATGAAACGTCCTCGCAAATCGCCGCCGAAGTGCAGCCTTGCGATACTTTGGAAGATTTCATAGGTTCCCTGTATGACACCCTGTGATCCGATGTATTGCCAAGCAGCCGCAGTAAGGCCGCCCCAAATGATCAGTCCTTTATCTTGCAACTCATAGAAATTCTCACTGGTTGCCCATCGGCCGACCAGATTGCAGTTAGCCATTACGACAAGTGGTGCTTGCCGATGGGTTCTGAATACACCAATCGGTTTGCCTGACTGAATGACCAGTGTTTCGTCTTCCTCTAATTGCTTTAGGGTATCGACAATTGCCAGATAGGAAGGCCAGTTACGGGCGGCCTTTCCAAGGGAGGCATAGACGATCAGCTCCTTCTGGTTCTCACCGTTCTCGAGCACGTTCTCCAGCATGCGCAGTAGTGCTTCCTGACGCCAGCCTTTGCATCGCAGCACGCCGCCTCGTTCGGCAACAATCTTTTTCACAGTCACTCCTCGCTTTCCTTCTCCTGCTAAATCATCACATTAGAGCTATTTGTACTTCCTCGTTGAGTTATCTTTCTGCCGTTCCTAAAGTAATCTTTTCTTGTGAATAGCGGTTCTCTGGTTTGCTGAGTCCAAAATGGTCCCTCAGTGTAGTTCCTTCATATTCTAGGCGCAACAAACCTCTACGCTGAAGAATGGGCACTACCTCTGCTACAAAATCATCCAGAGCACCAGGAAGGTGAGTAAAGGCAATATTGAATCCATCCGCAGCACCATTGTTGAACCATTCCTCAATATGATCGGCAATCTGCTCGGGAGTTCCGGCAAAAGCCCGTTTGCTTACAATCCGTTTGGCAAGCTGAATCAGCGTCAAATCTTCTTCCTTGAGGATACGTCGGATACGTTGTAAACCACTTTTACTCTGGTTAAAGCCTTCTACTTCAGGTAGAAAAGGCAGCGGTTCATGCAGCGGATAGCCGGAAACGTCTACCCCGATGTAATGTGATAGCAAGTCCAAAGCCAGTCGGTCTGGAGTAAGATTCTCCACAATAGCAAGCTGCTCTGCTGCCTCTTCCGCAGTAGCACCAATAATGGGCATCAAGGCAGGCAATATCTTGATCTCATCGGGGGAACGTCCATATTTGGAAAGCCTTCCCTTGATGTCTTCATACAGCGCTTTCCCTTCTGCGAATGTGCCACCAGGGGCAAATACAATTTCGGCCGTTGCCGCGGCTACCTCTTTACCGGCTTCCGAAGCTCCGGCTTGGATCAAAACAGGATACCCTTGTGGTGGACGGGAGATATTAAGGGGTCCTTTTACTTTAAAATGAGTACCTTCGTAATCCAGATTGTGCAGCTTGTTCTTGTCTGCAAAGTACCCATTTTCCTTGTCGAACAGCAGTGCATCCTCTTCCCAACTGTCCCAAAGTCCTTGCGTTGCCTCTACAAATTCTTTCGCACGTTCATATCGCAGCTCATGCTGCAGATGGCGTTCCTTACCGAAGTTCCGGGCCTCTTCGTCCGTCTGAGACGTCACAATATTCCACGCGGCTCGCCCGCCACTGAAATGATCCAGCGTCGCCAGCTTCCGGGCAATATGATACGGATCGTTATAGGTCGTCGAGATGGTCGCCGCCAAACCAATATGAGACGTTACCGCCGCCAAAGCGGAAAGCAGTGTGAACGGCTCCGGCCGAATGCTATTGGCATGGCTAATACCGGATTCGAATCGATCCCAGACGTACAGTTCATCGGCGTAGAAGAACATGTCGAATCTTCCACGCTCCGCCGTCTGCGCAATTCTTTTGTAATAATTGAAATCAAGGAGTCCCTCTGTTTCAGACCCGGGATGTCTCCAACTTGAAATATGCTCACCCGCCGGAAAAAACATCATTGCCCCCAGCGCAAGCTGCCGTTTATCATTACTCACAATGCGTCACCCTCTCTTATTAACTCGTTGTTAGACAACGTAATTACCATTAATTATTGATCCATCATGTAGAAATTCACTTGATTAGCCCTTGGGCTTTCAGCCAGTCCCTCGCAACATCAAGTGCCGGTTTCTGATCCTGTTCCACCTCTGCATTCAACTTTTGCATTGCCTTCTCATCCAGTTTTCCTGCCAACTTGTTGAGGACTTCTTTCAACTCGGGATGTTCATCCAGCGTCTGCTCACGAACCACTGGAAATGCATCATACGGAATAAACACATGCTTGTCATCCTCCAACGCTACGAGGTCATTGGCCAGGATTTGGCTGTCCGTTGAATACGAGAGCTTCACATCAATCAGCTTTTGCTTTATCGCCTGATACTGCAAGGAAGGGTCCTGAATGGACTTTGTCTCCTTGAACTTTGGTTTGTATATGCTCTCTACATAAGGCCAGGCATCTGGGCGATTCAGAAACTCCTCACTGGCTCCAAAAACCAGTTCACCTGATTTCTCAGCAAGTTGAGAAGCTGTCTTTAGCCCATACTTCTCAGCGGTTTCTCTACGTACTGTAAAGACATAGGTATTGTTGAACCCTAGGGGGTCTAGCGCAATCAATTTGTTCTTTTCCTTGAGTTGGGTTACGACTGTTTTAAATGCTTTATCTGCATCAAATTCTGGTTCCTGCTTCAAAATATTGATCAAGGCCGTCCCGCTGTACTCTACATAGGCATCCACATCCCCTGAGTCAATGGCATTCCAGAGCAGTGTGTTGTCCAGCTTCTTAATCTCTGTCTTCAGCTTCGTGTCATTCTCAACCAAGAGTTTGAAGGCGTTGGCCAAAATATCAGACTCTGCGAATCCTTTCGTGGCCAGTACGATGGTATCGTTACGCCCGGACGCATTGGAATTCGAGCACCCCACTGCTGTCAGCACGGTTGTCAACACCAGCCCAAGGGTGATAAGTAGCCTGCCTCCTTTGGTTACATTCCATCTTTTTTTGTTGGTGGTTGTCATGATTGGTGCCCCTCTCCCTAGGTAAAAGCTTAAAATTTATTCAAATGCCGCAACCCCTTTGGGGTAAGTGCCCTGTTAAGAAGCAGCAAAATGAAGTTAACGGAGATTACCAGCAGCGAGACGGGGATGGCCCCTTCCATAATGGTAACCGTATTGATCATGGCAATGCCTCTTGTGATGATATCTCCCAGTCCTCCTGCGGCAATATAGGTCGCAATTGTCGTAAGACTTATCGTTTGCACCGCGACGAGTCTTACGCCGGCCATGATGACACTACGCGCAATCGGAAGCTGAATCATCTTCATCATCTGCCATTTGGTCATGCCCATCCCGGTTCCTGCCTCAATCAGAGAAGGATGAACTCCATTAATACCGACATAGGTGTTCTGGAGCATCGGAAGCACGGCATATAAGGTCAATGCAATAATGGCAGGTGTTGTGCCGATGCCTACCAGCGGAATCATGAATCCGAACAACGCCAGACTTGGAATGGTCTGGATGGCAGAGACTACAGTAATGATTGTATCCGCCATCCGCTTGCGGCTGGTCAGATAAATACCAAGGGGTATTGCAATGATTCCCGCCATGAGGACGGAAATGAGGGACAGATACATGTGCTCTCCCATTTTCTCAACGATCATCGGCCAGTCAGCAGCTAACGTATCCCATATATGGTTCATGCACTGGTCTCCTCTCGGTGAAAGTGTCGACCAATGGCTTCAATAACACCTGAACGGGTTACCGTACCGATTAAACGGTTCTGATCATCCACGACAGGCAATATTCGTTGACTTTGCATCAGTTCGAATACATCAGAGATCGGTGTGTTCTCAAAGAGGGCGCGGGTCCCATTTTTCACAATATCACCGACCTTCATTTTGCTGTCATGCTGCAGATGTTCGCTGATTTCTTCGATTCCTACAATACCCAGCAGTTCTCCCCAATTCCCGGTCACAGCAAGAGCATCAGCCTGATTCAAGCGCAGGAGTTCAAGTGCCTCTGAGATTGTTGAAATATTACTTATCGAGATACCGTCAATCATAATATGCTGTGCCATCCCACTTGGAAAAGAAGGACGAAACCTCTCCTGGCCGATAAATTCGATCACAAAGTCGTTTGCCGGATGGGCCAGCAGCTCCGCAGGTGTACTGTTCTGAATTACCTCACCCTCCTTCAGTAGAATAATCCGATCAGCGATCTTCAGCGCTTCTTCAATGTCGTGGGTGACAAAAATTATCGTTTTATGCAGCCGCTGATTCAGCTGGATCAGTTCTTTTTGAAGCTGGACTCGGCTGATGGGATCAAGTGCGCTAAAGGGTTCGTCCATTAAAATAATGGAAGGGTATGACGCCAATGCACGGGCTACTCCGATCCGTTGCTGCTGCCCGCCACTAAGCTCATGGGGATAACGTTTGCTATATTGTTCAGCTGGGAGACCGATCAGGTTCAGTAATAGATCAACCCTCTCTTTTCGTTCTTCCTTTCTCGCTCCCTTAAGCCTCGGAACAATGCCAATATTCTCTTCAATAGTCATATGTGGAAACAGTCCAATCTGTTGAATTACATATCCGATATCGCGTCGAAGTTGGACTGCATCTGCGGCTCCTACGTCTCGCCCTTCAACAAGAACCTTTCCCTGACTCGGTTCCTCAAGACGATTGATCATTTTGAGCAGTGTAGTTTTGCCGCAACCCGAGGGTCCTATAATTGTTACAATCTGTCCTTTCGGTACCGTAAGATTAAAATCATGCAGCACACTGCCAGAGCCATAATTTTTATTTACATGCTGGAATTCAACTGCCACTGCTTCAGTCATCGTTCTTCCTCTCCCTCCAAAATACAGTAAACAAATTTGTTAACTTGGATAAACGAATAAATTTTTTTACATCCTTCAGTCATCATTTAACTATTATTGCGAATTCTTGCTAAAAAAGAAGAAGGCCTTATTTCTCGCCAATGGGCGAAAAACAAGACCTCCACTGTTATGGTCAGCCATTTATTATTAACATGCGATAATTAAATTTCTTATTTCAATAATATTACCAAGGACATTCTTTTGTCAATCATTAATTCCACTATTTCTATCGGGATTAATTGTGATCGGTGATTTTCTTCTATTCCCCTCCAAGTAGATTGGAGAGATGCTTGGACGATTCCATAACGCTATTAATCATTTCGGGTATCCTCTCTTTCGTCCCGCGAAATAAAGGACCCGCAATAGATAGACTTGCCACGACAAGACCATGACTATCCAATACTGGTGCTCCAATCGCAAATACATCGGGATCATATTCTCCTTCAGTACAAGCGAAGCCCTGTTCCTTGACAGCTTTCAAACTATCAATCAATTCCGATCGGTTCCGATCGTTTGTAATATTCGCTACAACCTGCTCAATCGTCTTCTCATTTTCAAAAGCCAGGATACTTTTTCCAGAAGCGCCTTGATGTAAAGGCAAACGTCTACCGTTTTCGATTACAAATTGAATAAGACCTCGACCTTTCACATGTTGAATGCAAACAGCATCATTTCCAGTTCTAACGAACAATAACGAAGTTTCCTGTGTAGACTCCATCAGATTGATCATAATAGGCAATGCAAGTGACAACAACTCACGATGAATTTGTTGATTCAAGCTACGAGCTAAATCTAGAATACGCAAACCAAGTCCGATCTGATTTTTGCCCCTACGCTCCACAATCCCGTTCTTTTCAAGCGTTTGCAAAAAACGATAGGTTGAGCTTTCTGGAATGCTGACCTTTTCTGCGATCTCACTAACTGATAATGTTCCATTCGCCTCAGATAACGCAAATAAAATATCCAAAGCCCTTCCAAGAGTGTTTGTTCCACTTTTCCGATCCAAAGCGACGCTCCCTTTCATTGAAATCATCCATTTCTTTTATCATATAGTGAAAGATTGCGGAAATCACTATCGTTTTACTCGTTTGTATAAATGACATACAAATAGAATGCATACCCAATAGTTATATACAACTAACATAATGAACAAGTTCAAGATCATAAAATTACATAGTAATTCTAACCGTGGGGAGGCTCCCAATTCTTATGCCTGACAAGATAAAACTACAAAAATTCGTGGATGAACTGCCTATTCCAAACACATTATCTCCTAGGAAGCGAAGCAGTAATAGTTCTTATTACGAAGTGACTATGAAGGAGTTTTCTCAGAAGCTGCATAGAGACCTCGGGCCTACCCGTTTATGGGGTTATGACGGAACATTTCCAGGTCCTACGTTTGAAGTGATGAAGAATGAAACCGTGTTTGTTAAATGGATGAACGACCTGCCCAATAAGCACTTTCTTCCCGTTGATACTACGATTCATGGTTCGGAAATTACTGTTCCAGAGGGTAGGAGCGTTGTGCATTTACATGGAGGAAGAACGCCAGCTCATAGTGATGGCTACCCCGAGGCTTGGTTTACGAGAAATTTTGAGCAAACGGGACCTTTGTTTGAACGAGAGGTTTATACGTATCCAAATATTGAACGAGCTACAATGTTATGGTACCACGATCATACAGTAGGCATTACAAGATTGAACGTCTACGCAGGACTCGCGGGATTTTATTTCATTCGAGACCAAAATGAACAATCCCTTAATCTTCCTAAAGGAAAATATGAAATCCCTCTACTCATTGTGGACCGATCTTTCAATCCGGACGGATCTCTATGCTACCCCAGCAAACCGGATCAAAACGATGCAAACTTGCCTCATCCTTCCCTTGTTCCTCCTTTTGATGCGGATACCATTCTGATAAACGGCAAGGTTTATCCATTTTTGGAGGTAGAACCAAGAAAATACCGTTTTCGGATTTTAAACGCATCCAATAGTCGAATCCTTACATTAAAAATGGAATCCAATCAACCATTTTATCAACTCGGAACCGATAGCGGCTTTCTTGAGACAACAATAAGAATAAACGAATTTGTACTTTTAAGTGCCGAGCGTATAGATGTGATCATTGATTTTTCTCAATATTATGGTCAAACTATTATTCTCAAAAATGTCACCAAGAGTGCGTCCCCTGAAACAATAGATATCATGCAATTCAGAATAAGTGTCCCATTAAAAAGTATAGATACCAGCTCACTTCCATTTTATTTAGAAGCATTCGAACGACTCCCAAAAAGTATGGCAGAGAGAACAAGATATTTAACACTTGTCAGAGTGAAGGATCAATATGGTCGCTCCTTAAATCTATTAGATGGAAAAATGTGGATGGATCGAATCTCCGAAAGAATTGAAGTAAATACGATTGAAATCTGGCGTATCATTAATATCATTGATGATGACCCTCACCCCATTCATATTCATTTGGTTGATTTTCAAATTCTTGATCGTCAACCTTTTGATGTTTCTCATTTTCAGAAAACCGGAAAACTTATTTTCACAGGCCCGCCCAGTCCTCCTAATCCGTATGAAATGGGATTAAAAGATACTGTAGCAACCCCCTTCGGTTACGTTACAACGATTATTGCTCGTTTCGGACCTTTTACCGGGCGTTATGTATGGCATTGTCACATGCTTGAGCATGAAGACTACGAAATGATGCGACCGTTTGATATTTTTTAGCTCACTCCAGCACTGCAATGAATGAGTGGACATATCCAAAAAAATCACTAAAAAAGAGATATGTACCAGCTAACGGAACTTATAACGAACAAGTAGTTGTCCGTTGCCACCATCAGGGCCGTTACGATCTAACTGTAAAAAATTGCTGCGGTCAAGTTGTTCTACTTCGTCAAATTGAGCGACAGGTGCCTTCCGAGGTCATAGCCCTGTCACATAGACAATAAAAAAAGATTTTTGAAGCGGCGACTTTTTCCCGGAATCAATTGGGAAGAGATCGTCCTATTTGTTTTGGAAACCGTTCCTTGTTGTAAAAATAAATCTTTGCGGGAAGATGACAAAAGTCACCTTAAACGAATTACTTTGTACACTGATATAAATTTTAAATATCCTCGATACTTAGGTTACACAAAAAACAGACGAGGTGCTTACCATGAATCCAATATCTTTAACAATCTCATTATTAATTGTCGTGCTTATCTTAAGGGGCGTTATCCAGGGCAGCAAGAAGCCATTGCACGAATCAGGCCGGAAATTATTAATTCCGATCCTTTATATCTCTTCATCTTTGTTTGAATTGTTCGACCCTACATTGGTGCTTACATCAGGCAGAATGATCATTTCGATCGCTATAGGTGCAATTCTGTCGATCCCATTAATTCTGGTGACGCAATTCGAGCGGAAATCGGATGGCAAGATGTATTATAAAAGAAACGTATCTCTTTATGTTTTAATTATTGTTATCTTCTCGATCCGATTCTTTGACTTCTTGTTCATCTCAGGCATTGATCCCAAGACTCTTGGATTCCTGAATAATGTAGTTGCCCTGTCCTATATTGCCATTTGGCGAATAGCTAGCTTCATTAAATTTCATAATTCCAAGTCTAGTACGTTCAGAGCTTGGGACAAAACTGCTTAATCGTACGATTAGCTAGAGCTGGTTGACTTGACATATCAAGCATGTTAACCTAGGCCGAGTATTAACAATGATTGTCAAACCCTCCTACTCTTATAATGATGAAAGGTAATTCGACAAATGATGATTTATAATCGTCTCGCCATCATGATGCCCCCCTTTCCCTAGCTAGGCTCATATTCTTGTTGTCATAACAGAGTATAAGCTTGTAGGAGGGCTAATATATAATGAAGAAATATGCTGTACCATCTTTGCTTTTAATGATTGTTCTTATCGCTTTTCCACAAATCAGCGAAACCATCTACACTCCATCGCTGCCAGATATCGCAGCAGCACTTGGTGTATCTAATAGTTCCGTACAATTCACGTTAAGCATCTATTTTATAGGATTTGCCTTAGGCGTTTTCTGCTGGGGCTGGCTGTCCGACTTGATTGGTCGCAGACCTGCAATGCTGGGCGGTCTCATCGTATATGGGATCGGAAGCTTGATGTGCTTTTATTCGGAATCGATTCAGTTGCTTCTCATCGGCCGTTTCGTACAGGCTTTCGGTGCCGCAACTGGCTCGATTATCACCCAAACCATGCTTCGAGAAAGTGTATCGGGAGATCGAAGACATGCGATGTTTGCCCAAATCTCTGCTGTCATTGCATTTACACCGGCAGTTGGACCACTGATTGGTGGTTGGATTGATCAGGCCCTTGGCTTCAGATGGGTATTCTTTGCGTTAGTACTGATGAGCGTTTTGTTGTTCATATATGCTTTTATTAAACTGCCGGAGACAACGAACGTTTCTTTACGATCCAAGGTGGCTATACTTCCGGTTGTTAAAAAGATGCTCGCCATGCCGCGCGTAATGGTGTTTGGCGTATTGATCGGTGGTATTAACGGAGTTTTATTCAGTTATTATGCCGAAGCTCCCTTCATCTTCATTGAACACTTTGATCTGTCGCCTGGCGTTTATGGTTTTCTGGGCATTATTGTGGCCTTGGCATCGGTGGTCGGTGCAATGATCTCCAAAAGATTATTGACCGTTTACGCACCGGAAAAGATTATTCGTTTGGGTTGTCTGGTCATGACCAGCGGTGCTCTGCTCCTAACCCTTGGAAGCAGCTTGTCTATGCTGCCCAATCTTTTGCAGATCATCTGCATGTTAACTGCCAAGTTTGTTCTATTGATTGGCGCAGGTATTGCTTTGCCCAATTGTCTAAGTCTTGCCCTTGTTCATTTTCAAGATGTAATTGGCACAGCAGGTGCCATATTCAGCTTGGGCTACTACTTGCTGGTAAGCCTTACGACATGGGGAATGGGTGCTCTGCATAACGGTTCATTGCTGGTAATGCCCTTATATTTTCTAATCATTAGCGTCGGAATGTTGTGGCTTGGCAAAAGATTTATCTCAGAAGAATAATTTATTAGGGTAATTCATTTGTATTATAAATAATACGAAGAAATGTCCCGGGGCACATTTCAAAAAAATAGAAGCAGTCCAGTACTTTTATCGTATCTGGGCTGCTTTTATTCATATTGTTGAACATAAAGTCTGAAAGCCAAATCGGCTTATCAAACGTTTTTAATGTTTTATATCCATATCTGCAACCTTAACTTTGAAGATTCCACGCATATACGGAAGCAGCGAAATTACACCTACCAAAGCCAACACAACCCCGACCCAGATCGGCGCAACCAGGCCGTAACCGGCACTAATGGCCAAGCCACCAACAGAAGATCCTACCACTACACCAAAGGTGACGATCGCGGTATGAACGGTGTTCACCATCAGACCACTTCCTCCCGCGCGTATCACTCGCGCGACCATAGGCGGATTCATTGGAACCCCGGCCAACCCGATGATGATTACGGCAGGAATAACCACGGCAGCTGTATGTACGCCAATGGCGAATGTCAGAAGACCAAACGTCAAGAGAACAAGCCCTATCGTTAGAATCAGCATAGTGTATCGGTCCGCCAGTCGACCAGTGATCAGATTACCAGCAACCGTAGCAGCTCCATACACAACAAACAATAGTGGCACCGCGGACGTTGAAAAGCCCGTCAACTCTGTAAAAATTGGAGCAAAGTAGCTGAATGCTGCAAAGGTGGCTCCTATAATAAGAAAACTTGTCAGGTAAGCCGCCCAGAGCTTGCGATTGCGAAAAGATTTCATTTCATGACGCAAACTCGTGGGCTCCGGTCTGGATAATACGGGGATCAACCGCAATGCAGTTACTCCTGACAGTAGAACAAGAATGGCGACCGCCCAAAAACTGAAACGCCAGCCATAAGCATCGGCCACCCACGTTGCAGCAGGTGTACCCAGAACCGTAGCAATCATAAGACCCCCGAAGATTATCGACACCGCCCGTCCCCGCTGGTTTTCCTCCACGAGCGAAGCAGAGATCGAGATTGATACGCCAAAAGCAGCTGAGGAAGCAACACCTGCTATGATGCGTGAGGCCATCATAACCTCATAGCTACCTGCGATCGCGCCAAGCAACTGTCCAGCGAGAAACAGTCCGGTTAGCATAATGAACGCTTTTTTCCTAGGCATATTCAGCAGAGCAGCGGTTAGTAAGGGACCTCCTACGACCATCCCCGCTGAAAAGGCTGTAATCAAATATCCTACTTGCGAGACAGATACTCCAAACTCCCCCGCAAGTGTATTCATCATTCCAGCTACCATAAATTCTGAGGTAGTCATACAAAAAATAGCTAAGCTAAGCACATAGATTGCCAATGGCATCTTCAATTCCCCTTTTCATATGAGTTATAAAACCACACTATTGTAATGATCGGTACAAAACTAATGCAAAAAAAAGTGCCGGATTACCCGGCTAGTAAATAGCTGCCAATGTACCTTCTACAATACTTTTTGCCAGATCACGGTTCTGTGAAGAACTGTTAAGCACGCGAAGTCCGTAATAGCTGCTTAGGAACAGGCTTGCCAGTTCTTTGGCTGGTCTCCCTGAAGTAATCTCTCCTGTCTGGACACCCTGCTCCATCAGATTATAAAGTGCATCCTCCAACAATCCGATATGCCGTGTCACCACTTCTTCAACCATAGGATCAACCCGTGCCCGTTCCATTGCTGCATTAATTAGGAGACAGCCTCTTCGCCCTGATTCCGAGAAATCTTCCTGTACACCCCACTCCAGCAGGCCGCGTAATCTTTCTTTCAACGGTAAGGGGCTCTGTAAAATCTCGCTTTGCTCCCGTATTCCTTCCTCATGGTAACGCTGGAGTACCTTTTCATATAAATCATGTTTGCTACCAAACGCATTATATAAACTGCCCTTCCCGAGACCGGTCTGTTTACATAGATCCTCAGTAGAGCACCCTTCGTATCCGTTCAACCAAAAGGCATCCATGGCTGCGTCAATCACAGCCGTATCCTTAAATTCTCGTGGTCTTCCACCTCTGGTCACTTCATTTCCTCCCTTCTCAACGAAATAATAAATCTTAGTATAGGTAATTTGTAACGTTCAGTCAAGAAGTTGTTTACAGCTCTATTGTTCTCTGTTACAGTGAAGATGTCATACCATATTAAATCGGGAAAGGAAGTCGGAATAAATGAAAATCGCAATTATTGGAACGGGAAATATCGGTGGTAATCTCACCCGTCGTCTCACCAAACTTGGTCATGATGTCTCGATTGCTAACTCGCGCGGTCCTCATACCTTGACGGATCTAGCTGAAGAGACAGGCGCAAAACCGCTTGAAGTAACGGACGTCGCCCATGGAGCCGAGCTGGTCATTGTAACGATTCCACAAAAGAATATTCCGGATCTCCCTGATGGTATCTTAGACCAAACTGCACCTGGTGCTGCCATTATTGACACCGGGAACTATTACCCCCGTCAGCGTGACGGCTTGATTGCCGAGATCGAGGGTGGCTTACCTGAAAGCCGCTGGGTCGAGCAATTCTTGAAACATCCTGTCAACAAAGCCTTTAATGGGATTTCCGCTGTTAATCTGCTTGAACGTGGACTGCCTGCCGGCTCACCTGATCGACTTGCTCTCCCGGTAGCTGGTGATGATCCTGATACAAAGAAAATTGTACTTCAACTTGTCGAAGAGTTGGGATTTGACGCCATAGACGCTGGCGGTTTGGACGAATCGTGGCGCCAACAACCGGGGACTCCTAGTTACCAGGAGCATGGAGCGGATAGTCTTCGGCAGGCCTTATCGAATGCTAGTCCTGTACGAAGCGAGGACTTTAAAGCTTGATCATTTGAAATTCCAGGACATTGAATAAGTCATCATCCACCGCCCTTTCGGGCGGTTTTTCGTTTGATCATATCTATTCCATGAAATACAACTGATGCTTCTTGCGGTACTCTCCAGGCGTGAGGGAAGTTTGACGCTTGAATAACCGTGTAAAATAGTTATGGTCCTGCAGTCCACATAATTCACCGATACGCTTCAGTGGAAGCTCCGAATGTGCCAATAACCGCTTGGCCTTCTCCATTTGCAGGTGATGCCTGTATTGCAGCGGGCTCATCCCCGTATACTGCTTCAGACAGCGGGCCAGGTAATCAAAATGATAAAGCAGATCACGCACCATCTGTCCGGAATCAAACGGCTGATCTAGACGTTGACCAAGATAAGTCGCCACCTTCTCGCTTAGAAAATAGGAACGAGCCTGCGGGCTGTTCTGTCTCATTCCCTTCTGTAACTGCAGCAGGAATTGGCCCAACAGAACATGCAGCTCGAAGGAGCGCTGACGGGTGAGTACATGGTGCAGATCAAGCATTTCTTTCATTATCGGCTCCAGGTTACGTAAATCCACCCCGGCGAATTTGGGAATTTCAATGACTCCTGGGGGTGCCTCAATATCCTGGTCTGTTTGTTGAAGTAAAGGCTGCTCCCAAGTCGTCTTTTCTTTCAAAATCATCTTTTGCACAGAGGGAAGCTGGAAATGAATCCAGTATACTTCCGTCTGCACATCCGTTGGTCTATAGCCACGGTGGTCTTTGCCAGGTTCAAGAACCAGCATCATACCTTCCGCAATCTCGTAACGGAGGCCATCTTCCTCCATGTACAGCTCTCCTTTGGCGCAAATAATAAGATCAAACACATCAAAGCTACGCTGGGCATGCTGCATGCCCGGCTGCCATTCGGTGTGCCCAATGGCTGCTAATAGCGGAAACGGCGGAACTTGAAGTTCAAGTACAAGCATGAGATCCCTCCTTTGTTTAAAATGTAGATAATGTGCTATATATAGTCGTGATTGTCAGCTGTATCGGAGCTGATGATCGATTAGAGTGGTAGATATAATATGATTCTATCATTTAATGACCAGGGGGATGCAAGCATGAAATTTCGTCAAGTTCATCTCGATTTTCATACGTCAGAAGCCATTGAAGGCATTGGCCGTGATTTTTCGAAGCAGCAATTTCAGGAGATGCTTAAGACTGGATACGTCGATTCCATCACCATTTTCTCCAAGTGCCATCATGGCTGGGCCTATCACCCGACAACCGCCAATCAAATGCATCCACATCTGAATTTCGATCTTCTGGGTGCCCAGATTGAAGCTGCTCATGAGATAGGCGTGAAGACACCGGTCTATCTCTCTGCTGGCCTGGATGAGCGACTCGCCCGCAAGCATCCTCAGTGGCTCATCCGCAATCAGCAGGAGCAAATCAGTTGGACAGCCGACTTCATGACACCGGGATATCATCAATTTTGCATGAACACCCCTTATCTTGACGTGCTCACTCTACAGGTCGAGGAAGTCGTAAAGAATTATGATGCGGACGGCATCTTCCTCGATATCGTTGGTGTTAGGGAATGTTATTGTCAATATTGTGTTGCCGAGATTCGCTCACAGGGCTCCGATCCACGAAACATTCAAGATATGAAAAAACTGTGGGAACAGACGTATGCTCGTTATGCTAATCGAATGAATGAGACTGTGCATGCAGTGAAACCCGGATTACCAGTGTTCCACAACAGCAGTCACGTCGACCGAGGGCGGCGGGATCTCGCCCATGTAAATACCCATTTAGAGTTGGAATCGCTACCTACGGGCGGCTGGGGGTACGACCACTTCCCACTCTCTGCACGTTATGCGCAAACACTGGGCATGGATTTCCTCGGCATGACCGGAAAATTCCATACCTCTTGGGGCGAATTCGGTGGATACAAGCACCCCAACGCGCTGCGTTATGAAACTGCACTGAGCCTTGCGAACGGGGCACGCTGCTCCATTGGAGATCAGCTGCATCCAGGTGGTCAGATGGACCTTGCCACGTATTCGTTGATCGGGGAAGCTTACCGCGAGGTAGAAGCAAAGGAAGAATGGTGCCGAGATACTACCGCTATGGCCGATATCGCGTTGCTGTCAGTGGAAGCAGCCTTATGGGAATCCGGAGGCGATCCTCATAACCAGCACAAACACCACGATACCGGTGCTGTAAGAGTTTTGCTGGAAGGCCACTATCTCTTCGATGTAGTAGATCTGCAGGCTGATCTATCCAAATATAAAGTTGTTATTTTGCCGGATGCCATTAGCATTACAGAGTCAATCAAAACCAAACTGACAGCCTTTCTTGCCGGGGGCGGCAAAATTCTCGCCACTGGCCGTTCCGGACTCTCACCGGATGGTACGGGCTTTGAATTCGATTTGGGTGTAGAATATCAGGATGTTTCCCCATTCCGTCCCTCCTATTTCCGTCCGAATTTCGAGCTTCCTTCGCTGCGTACAGCCTCTTTCGTCATGTACACCGAAGGACAGAACACAGTGCCCACGACAGACGGCATCGTACTTGGCAGTAAGGAAAATTCATATTTTAACCGTGACTTGTTCACGTTCTGCTCTCACCAGCATACCCCTTCTGATCTGCAGGAATCGGGAACTGGCATGGCTGAAGGTCAGGATGGAATCTATATCGCGTGGAATGTTTTTGAAGATTATGCGACGAAGGGGAGCTTGGCTGTCAAGGAAATCATCTGTTACGCATTGGACCGTTTACTGAGTAACAACAAGTCGCTGATAACCAACCTACCTGCCCAAGGGGTTACCACGCTGCAGATTCAGAAGAACTCGAACCGTTGGGTGAATCATCTACTGTATGCCTCTCCAGTACGTAGAGGACAAGGTGTGGAAGTTATCGAGGATATCCCTCCACTTATCAATACAGAGGTGACGGTTGCGGCTGCCGAACAAGTACAAGATGTGTATCTGGCGCCACAGAACCTTAGTCTCCCATTCAGTCAGGTGAACGGCCTTGTGACCTACACGATACCGGAGTGGTCCTGTCATCAAATGGTCGTGATTCAATTTTAGAAGTACATTCATGGAACATTTAGCAGTAAACAAAAAAAGAAGTCGCCATTAACATGGCGACTTCTTCTTTGGCGTTTTAATCCGCCGATGTACTATCTTTAGGGATTAATGATTACACACAAGCTTTCAATTTGTTCAGAGCATGGGAAATATCACGAATCAGTGAGTCCACATTTTCCCGCTGGGTGGCCCAACTGGTACAAAAACGAACGACGCTGTGTGTATCGGACACCTTTTCCCAGAATGTGAACGAGTAACGGCTGCGTAAATCCTGAAGCAGATCATCTGGCAGAATCGGAAATTGCTGATTGGTTGGTGAATCATATAGGAAAGTAATACCTTGCTCCACAAGTGAATCATGAATCAACATGGCCATGTCCACCGCATGCTGGGAAATTTCAAGATACAGACCATCTTCAAACAGCGTTTCAAACTGAATGCCCAGCAATCTGCCTTTGGCAAGCAGGCCGCCTTTTTGTTTGATCATATAACGAAAATCTGGCTTAAGCTTGTCGTTCAGGATGACTACCGCTTCTCCCATCAATGCTCCGATCTTGGTTCCGCCAATATAGAATACATCACATAGGCGTGCGAGATCAGCGAGAGTCGTATCACAATTCCGGGAAGCAAGAGCATACCCAAGACGCGCCCCATCAATAAAGAACGGGAGACCACACTGTTGGCTCACATTAAATAATGCTTGCAGCTCTGCCTTGCTGTACATCGTACCGTTCTCAGTAGGCTGGGATATGTAAACCATTCCGGGCTGGACACAATGTTCAGGTGCTGCATCATTCCAATGGGCATCATAGACCGCTTTGACCTGATCTGACGTGATCTTCCCATCCTCGCTTGGTACCGTGATCACTTTGTGACCTGTGGCTTCGATCGCTCCCGTCTCATGGACCGCGATGTGGCCCGAAGTCGCTGCAATCACGCCTTGGTATGGACGCAAAATGGAGGCAATAACCGTTGTATTGGTCTGTGTACCACCAACCAAAAAATGCACATCCGCCTGTTCATTTTCACAAGCTTGTCGAATAAGGCTTCTCGCCCGATCACAATGGGCATCTTTACCGTAACCGCTCGTTTGTTCCATGTTCGTTGAAATTAGTCTTTGCAAAATGCGCTCATGCGCGCCTTCGTTGTAATCACATTCGAATCGTATCATCGTCTTGTCTCTCCTGCTCTTTTGTTCAACTTATCCTGAATATTCATCATTGAAGCGTAAACTTCTCTGATCTCTTCCTCATCCAAACCTTGCATTAACTTCACAATCTGCTGATCTGAACGTTCATTCAACTCACCGTAAAGCTCCTGCCCTTTTTCAGTCAGGCGAATCAAACTAACGCGGCTGTCAGCAGCTGAATCCACTTTCATCAGCAGCCCTTCTCGGGTCAGTTTACTTACAATTCGGCTCATGTAGCTGCGATCAATGGTCAGTGTATCCACCAGATTGTTCGCAATGCTCTCCCCTTGAATGCCAATTTCAATAATGACCCTTGCTTCAGCGAAGGAGTATCCCGTTCCCAGGATATGTTTATCGAGTACACCGAGTATATTGGTATAAAAACGGTTAAAACGCCGCATTTCAGTCAACATATCTGCATTTATTTGCTGAGAGTCGATGTGAAACCCTCCCTTTTAGTGGACATTGTCAACATTATAATAATCAGTTTAGTGGACGTTGTCAACAATATATAATATTGATGAACTTTATAGTTCAAATGAATGTCACTTTATTGAAAAACAAAAAAAACAAAAAAACAAACCGCGCAAATGCACGGTTTGTTTTTTGGCTATTAAGAATGGCTGTATTGCACCTGGTGAAGTCTGCTGTATATGCCTCCGGCAGCGACCAGTTCTTCATGGTTACCCTGCTCTGCGATGCCATCCGCATTGACTACAAGGATGCGATCTGCATTCTTGATCGTTGTCAGTCGGTGTGCAATAACAAGGGTTGTTCTGCCCACTGACAGTTCCGCCAAGGACTTCTGGATTAATGCTTCGGTTTCGGTATCCAGAGCGGACGTTGCTTCGTCCAGAATGAGAATCGGTGGATTTTTCAGGAACATCCGAGCAATGGACAGGCGCTGTTTCTGACCTCCGGAAAGTTTGACACCACGCTCACCAATGATCGTATCAATCCCTTCTGGCAAAGTAAGAAGCAACTCTTCCAAAGATGCACGACGGGCTGCATCCCAGATTTGCTCGTCTGTTGCCGTTAAATCGCCATAAGCGATATTTTCCTTAATTGTGCCTGAGAAGAGAAATACATCCTGTTGAACAATACCGATATGTTTGCGCAAAGATTCCAGCTGAACCTCACGAATATCAACTCCATCAACGGTAATCCGACCTTCCTCTACTTCATAGAACCGTGGAAGCAGACTGCAAATGGTCGTTTTACCTGCACCGGAAGGACCCACAAAAGCAACGGTTTCGCCTGGATTGATGGACAAACTGATATTATTCAGAATACGTCGATTTTCCTCATAACCGAACGAGACATTTTCGAAACGAATATCTCCACGGACGCTTTTTAGCTCAACGGCATTTTTCGCATCAGCGATTTCCGGCTCGGTATCAATGATTTCCAGATAACGCTTGAATCCTGCAATACCCTTAGGATAACTTTCGATTACGGCGTTAATTTTCTCAATCGGACGGAAGAAGATGTTGGATAACAGCAGGAATGCCATGAAATCACCCATATCAATTCTGCCATCGATAAAGAACCAGGCACCGCTAATCATAACGAACACAGTAACCAGACGCATCATCATGTAGCTGACCGATATACTCTTCGCCATCGTTTTGTAAGCAAGCAGCTTTGTTTTACGGAAGTTCTCGTTATCTACGGAAAATAGTTTTTTCTCATGCTCTTCGTTAGCGAACGATTGAACGACACGAATTCCGCCTACGTTGTCTTCGATACGGGAATTGAAATTCCCCACATCTCCGAAGAGGCGCCGATAGGTCTTCGTCATGCGACCACCAAACACGATAATGACCCAGGCCATGATAGGAATAATGACAAAGGTGATCAGTGCAAGCTCTAAATTAATGTTCGCCATAAGCCAGAAAGATCCAATTAGAGTCATAATCGCGATGAATACATCCTCAGGTCCATGGTGAGCAACCTCTCCAATATCGTTGAGATCATTGGTAAGGTGACCGATCAGATGACCCGTCTTGCGATTATCGAAAAACCGGAAGGATAACTTTTGTAAATGAGCAAACATCTTCGAACGCATGTTGGTTTCAATGTTAATGCCAAGCATATGTCCCCAGTAGGTCACGACATAATTCAAGACGGTATTCAGCGCATAGATCGACAGCAAGACAATACATGCGAGGATAATGAGTGGCCAATCTTGACCTGGCAGCAACTCATTAATGAACTTGCTTACAGCAAGTGGAAATGCCAGCTCTAGTAAACCAGCTAGTACTGCACAACCAAAATCAATTAAAAATAGTTTTTTGTAAGGACGATAATACGAGAAAAAACGACGAACCATTCTTATTCACTCTCCAGATCCTGATTAGGGCTTTCTTCTTCATTTTGTAATTCAAAAAGTTGGATGTATTCATCAATGACCTGATCAATGGCTTTCAGTTCACCACTTATCATCTGATGAATATTCCGGAACTCCTCCTGACCAAGCTGTCTGGCCAACGTAGCTCTTCGATTCTGCATTTGTTCCAAAAAGACTAAAATTCTTCCACGGCGAAACGTTTGTGCCCCATTGCCCCGTTTTCCGTGATGCTCTCCATGCCCTCTCCCACGTCTTGAACCTTCACCTTGTCGCTCTTCTTCCCCACGACCCCGTCTGGACCGCTCTCCATGGCGATCAGGTTGTTCGTTCACATTTATATGTCTTTCTCTCATTTTTGAAGCACCTCCATCTTCGTATACATTTGTATACAAATTGTTTATGTATACGATTGTATACGTAAGGGATTTTTCTGTCAACCCGTATTTTTCCATTTTATTCTGGCCCAATTCATATTCAGTTCACCGTCCTAGAGTACACTAACTTACGTACCACCACAGAGATACCTAATCTACAGATAAGACAGGAGAAGATGAGATTGACACTGAAAAAACGAACTTCATTCGCCGCTGTAACCCTGGTGTTAACCATGTTAGCCCCAATGAATGCTCTCGCCGCACCGGCAAACAGTAACACCAGTAACCTCACGTATAATATGACCCAAAAAGCGGTGATGGAGAAGGCCAAGCTCCTTACCGAAACATACGGTACAACAAGTGTGCAGTACGCACTCATGGATGAGGGAGAGATCGTGATCTCCGGACAAGTAGGCAAAAACGACCCGGAGGGCCGTATCCCCCTTTCTTCTAATACAATGTATGGCATCGGTTCAACCAGTAAAATGGTGCTCACAGCCGCTGTGATGAAGCTGGTTGACGAAGACAAGATCGATCTGGATGTGCCGGTTGTGAACTATATCCCTGACTTTAAAATGAAAGATAACCGTTACAAACAGATCACACCTCGTATGTTGCTGAATCATTCATCCGGGATTCTTGGAACCTCAAGCGGTAGTGCCATACTGTATGGGGACAATGATACCTATGCACATGATACATTTTTGGATCAATTGGCCGAGCAAAATTTGAAGGCAGATCCGGGAGCCTACTCGGTGTATAGTAACGATAGCTTTACGTTAGCTGAAATTCTGGTCGAAAAGGTTAGTGGCATGAGCTTTAGCCATTTCATCCAACAGAATTTCACCGAACCCTTGGGTATGAGCCATACCAAAACGCCGCAGGATCTGATTGATCCTGACCAAATGGCGGTAACTTATTCGCAGCTGAATAAGGAACAACTTCCACTAGAGAACACGAATATGATTGGCTCTGGAGGCATTTACTCTACCGCAGAAGACCTGGTCAAATTTTCGCAAATCTTTACGGGAGAGGTCAAAGGTATTCTTTCCAGTGAGTCGGCAAAAGCAATGACGCAAGAAGAGTACAAAAAAGGTGTGTGGCCAGAGGACAGCGATTCATCTATTTCGTACGGGTTAGGTTGGGATAGTGTGAACTTGTTCCCATTTAGCGAATACGGCATCAAGGCAGTTACCAAAGGCGGGAATACGATTGCCTATCATTCGTCATTAATTGTGCTTCCGGAATACAATATGGCTGCAGCCGTTACTTCCTCAGGTGGGTCAAGCACAACCGACCAATTGATTGCGAGCGAGCTGTTGCTTAGCGCACTTGAGGAAAAGGATGTTATTGAAGGACGGAAGCCGGAAAAATCATTTGGCGCCCCTGTAAAAACAACCATGCCGAAAGAGCTAACGCAGTATGCTGGCATTTATGGGGCGGTTGGCAGCTCGTTATTGAAGTTGGAAGTGAATGATGAAGGACAGTTGACGATGTCCCAGCTATTGTCGCCGAACAGTACCGAACAAAAGTATACGTATACTGAAGATGGCTCTTTCGTGAACGAGCAAGGTACAGAAAAGTTGAAATTCACTCAAGAGGATAACGGGAATACATACTTGTGGTCCCGTTCGTACCAGTCGGTGCCAGGGCTTGGACAGATCGCCTCCTCGGAATACAAGGCAGAAAAGCTCGAAACCAATTCATTATCCGAAGATGTAACAGCCGCTTGGCAGAAGCGTGAAGGCAACATTTATTACCTGGTGAATGAAAAATACACCTCAACGGTATATGACAGTGCAACGCCGATCATCCCCATTCATATGTTCGATGAAGCACCAGGTTATGTGTATACTAATAAAATTATTGATGCAAATTCGGCCGTGAATCAACTGCAAATTCCAGGCTTGGCTGGCCGGGATACGATGGAGTATAAGTTCTTCGAGAAAAACGGCGTAGAATACGTTTCAGCAGGAGGAAAGGTCTACGTCAGTCAAGAACTAGTGAGACCGCTCTATTCGGGGAAACAATCGAAGACAACGATTCAAACGAATGGTTATGCGACATGGTATTCGGTACCGGCAGCAGCCGCAGGTAAAGTGATGACAGTGAAGATGCCTTCGAAAGGTGCTTTCACTGTATATGACCAGACGGGTATCAGTACGAATCATACTGTGGTTAGTGGTGAAAATGAAGTTACATTGCCTGAAAACGGTACGATTGTATTTGCTGGTGAAGCTGGTTCAAGGTTCGAAATTTCGTTAACAAATCAATAATAATGAGTATGGAAAATACGCCCGTTCCCCTGTGTTCTACTGGGGAACGGGCGTTTCATTCTTTCTGAAATCCATTCTGAAAGATACTACGTTTGTTCTAAGTTTATTTTACTTCATTCATAAACTTCCTGAAGTTTTCGGCTATTTCTTTGGATCGGGTATGGTGTAAATAATGTCCACCTTCGAATGTCATCACTTTACCATGTACTGAATTTTTAACTTGCTCTTCATGCATAGGTATCCATCCTTCCGTTTCGGTATCATTCGCTTGTAAAAAGAAAATGACAGGCAGATCTTTGGGGAAGGTCAAGCCTTCAGCAGCTTTGAAATTGGGACCAAAATTTTCGCCTTCACTTAAGTTGTTCGGATTAAACGTATTTTTGAGTGAAAGCATTCTAATTTGTTCTCTGGTTTCATCATCAACAGCTGGTGCAATCAGTTGATCAGGGGCCAGTTTCATTAACAATCGGTAGAACCCTGATTTTTTGAGCAGTTTGTACACATCTGTTGGGAATGGATCATCGTTGCCTCCCTGCGTTGGAACGCTGCTATCAATCCCAACAAAAGCATTTACTTCGTTTGGATATTTGTTTACATAATCTAGTCCGTAGATTCCTGAAATGGAATGACCCATCAGCGTGTAATGAGTAATATTAAGCTGCTGTAGAGCTTCATGAATTTCACTGACCATATTTTCCGTGGTACGCTCTTTTTCAGTTATGTCACTTAATCCATAACCGAAAGGTTCAATGACGACGACTTTGTAAAACGGAGATAGCTCATCAATTAACGGTTTAAAATCGAGGGCTGGGGCAGGTGTTCCGTATCCCGGAAGCAATACCACGGTTTCTTCACCTTTTCCTTGGATCAACACATTCATGTTTTTCCCGTCAACCGCTACGGACTGACCATAGGGTTTTATTTTCCCTGCCTCCGACTTGTTGCTAAATACATTTACAAAATAGACAGTGGCAATAAATAATGCAAAAGCGATAACTATGGCTCCGAATATTTTGAGTAAAATGATTAATATTTTTTTCATCATGATGGTTTTCTCCTGTTGAGTTTGTTTGTCGTACAACCGTTTGGAAATCCATTAATTTACTTTTTTATTGAAATTTCAAATTTGGATCCAGCCTCACCTGCAAATACAATACGGCCATTCTCTGGTAAGACAACTTTATTCTTACCGCTGACCACGGTGTGATTAATACAAATTCCAGTCTGGTCATATACAGCAAAGGCTCCATTTGAAGGCAACTTGACTGTCATGACTTTTCCTTTCGCAGTCGCTGGTACCGAAAACCATTTGGCATATCCATCTGCTTGAATGGTTGTTGCGGATTGTTTACCCGAATAGATTGGTTTCACCAGTTCCTCACTGGCGTATACATACCCTAAGGCTGTAAGATACTCTCCTTCGTTCTTTTTAGAGAAATGAATGTCCATCGTATCACGTCCGGCTGTACCAGGAATTTGCAATAGATTGGCTGCTTCGTTTGCTCCAATAATCTTATGATTAGACATATACCCTGGGTTCTCTTTACTCAAATGAATAGGCAGGATCGATGAAGCATTCAGATAGACCATTGATGTGTATTTCTCATTCACTAGATAATATTTTTTACCATCGCGCTTTGCCCATGCGGCGTTAATCTCTTTGGATAATTTATTGGCTTCAAGCTTCTCCGCATTATATTCTGAGAAAGCCAGCTGTCCGAGTCCTGGAACAGATATATAAGATCGTGACCACAAGTAGGTTTTCCCATTTTTATCCACAACAAATTTCAACTTGTCTGTACCTTCGTTGTTAACAAAAGTACCATCTGCTGTATAGGTGTATTCTTGAACCGGATTACTCGGAGCTGTAAGTGAAGATACAGTCATTTGTCCAGTCGTATTGATGTTGATCTTCGTAACTGAATTATTGCCACCATATATACCTGCAAACTTGGATATTCCCTTAGGCATATCGGCCTTCACGGGTACGCCAAATGATTTTTCCGGCTTCCGTTCTGTAATAACGCCCTTTTCCTCAAGTGCGCTGAGTAATAATTCATTCGCAATGAATTGATTGGTCAAGCTCGCCCCGCCTGAAGAGATAACGGCTGCAGCCATGTTGTGTTCTGGGAGTACCGTTAATGAAGACTGATAAGATAACGTATCCCCTCCTTTCATAACGGCCTTAATGCCGTATTCATTGAATGGGAACAAGTTCACACTATCCCACCCTAACCCGTAAGACATAAGCGTATCGCTATCCTCTGGCCACATGCCTCTTTTATACTCTTCTTGCGCCATAGCTTCTACAGACTTACTGGAAAGAATGCCTTCGACCTGTCTCGTGAAGATTTGTGAAAATTTGACCAGATCTTCAGCGGTGGAATACAGACCTCCAGTAGCAATGATATTATAATTCTCTTTTGGAAGTTGTCCCTCATAAAATGGGGAATAGATTGCCGCCATTTCTGCCGGGTTAACCACATCCTGTGGTGTTTTCGTATGTTTCATATCCAAAGGCTCCGTGAAAAACTTGTGTATGAATGCGGTATAATCGAAGCCGCTAACTCTTTCGACCAGAATCTCGGCTAACGTAAAACCATCGTTGCTGTAGACTGAGTATGCGCCGGGTTCTGCTTTCAGGTTTTGACCTGCCAATTGCTCCAGAAACGTATCATGTGAATACGTGTCATTATCTCCGTACAAGGTGGCATTGCTGAATGAGCTGCCCAGTAGACCGGAAGAATGATTCAGCAACATACGGGGTGTGATCTGTTTGTATCGGTTATCTTTCATTTTAAAATCGGGCATATAGTTCACAACCGGCACATCCAAATCGATCTTGCCTTCGTCAACCAGCTTCATTACAGCGGCTGCAAGCATCATTTTGCTGGTTGAACCAATACCATAGATCGTGTTCGAAGTAAGACGTACCTTGTCGTTTATATCGTTCTTGCCCGTTTGACCGGACACCACAATCTCTCCACCATCGATGAGCGCATATTGCAGACTCGTCGTACCATACGTCTCAGTCAGTAATTTGGCTTTTTCCATCACGGTTTTCTTCGTTGCCCCATACGTAAGGTTGCTGTTGTTCATGGCAGCCGGTGTGGCCATTGCAGATAATGGGGCTAACATGGTTAACGCTAGCGTTAAAGCTGCAATTGAAGTTCGTTTTTTGACTGTTCTCTTGAGCACTTTCATTTTCTCTTGTTGTATCATTTGCATCTTCTCCTGTCAGTATCTCTTTATTAGAGTATCCTAGCTTTGGTACTAAAATAAGCTTAACCAATAGAAATGTACTCTTCGTGACGTCTATATGAACCGAGTATGAATAGGCAAAATAATTTGAGTACATGATGATTCACGATCCTTGATCCTTCCTTTTTACGTCATAAAAATATCCCCTTTAAGTAGACACTTAAAGGGGATAAAGACTTTGTCTATTTCAATGAAATTTCAAATGTGGAACCGACCTCACCTGCAAATACAATACGGCCGTTTTTGGGTAAGACAACCTCATTCTTACCGCTGACCACGGTGTGATTAATACAAATACCCGTCTGGTCATATACGGCAAAGGCTCCATTTGCAGGCATCTTAACCGTCATAACTTTTCCTTTCACAGATGCGGGTACCGAAAACCATTTTGCATATCCATCTGCTTGAATGGTTGTAGCGGATTGTTTACCGGAATAGAGTGGTTGTACAATTTCCTCACTTGCGAATACGCTACCTACAGCTGTAATGTACTCCACTCCGTTCTTTTTGGAGAAATAAATTTCCTTTGTATCACGTCCAGCCATGCCAGGGATTTGCAGCTCAGTGACTGCTTCGTTTGCTCCAATAATCTTATTATTAGACATATACCCTGGTGTCTCTTTATTCGAATGAATAGGAATGATTGGTGATGAATGGAGATAAACCGTTGATGTATATTTCTGATTCACCACGTAATATCTTTTACCTTCACGCTTTTCCCACGAGGCGGTAACATCCTGGGATAATTCATTGGCTTCCAGCTTCTCCGCTGTGTATTCTGAGAAAGCCAACTGCCCAAGTCCTGGCAAGGATATATAAGATCGAGACCACAGATAAGTACTTCCATTCTTCTCCGTAACGAATTTCAACTTTTCTGTGCCTTTATCGTTAACAAAAGTACCATCAGCTGTATATGTGTATTTTTGAGCCGAATCACTCGGAGCTGCGAGTGTGGATACAGTCATTTGTCCAGCATGATTCATTTCGATCTTCTTAACCGAATTATTGGCGCCATACATACCTGCATACGCGGATATTTCTTTAGGTATATCTGCTTTTACTGGCACCCCAAATGACTTTTCTGGCTTCCGTTCTGTAATAATACCCTTTTCCTCAAGTGCGCTGAGTAATAATTCACTTGCAATAAACTGATCTTTGGCACTCGTCCCACCGGATGAGGTAACGGCTGCAGCTAGATTGTATTCCGGCAGTACGATTAATGATGAGTGATACGATATGGTATCTCCACCTTTCGTAACGGCCTTGATGCCGTATTCACTGAATGGGTATAAGTTCACACTATCCCAACCTAACCCGTACGAAATAGATGAATCGCTGTCCTCTGGCCACATGCCTCTTTTGTATTCTTCTTGCGCCATGGCTTCTACCGACTTACTGGAAAGAATACCTTCGACCTCTCCCGTGAAGATTTGTGAAAATTTCACAAGATCTTCAGCGGTAGAATAAATACCTCCAGTAGCGATGATATTATAATTCTCTTGTGGAAGCTGGCCTTCATATAAAGGAGAATAGATTCCCGCCATTTCTGCTGGCCCAACCACATCCTGTGGTGTTTTGGTATGATTCATGTCCAGAGGCTCTGTAATATACTTGTGTATAAAAGCAGTAAAGCCCATGCCACTAACTCTTTCGACTAGAATCTCCGCTAATGTAAAACCATCGTTACAATATACGGAGTATTCTCCTGGATCGGCTTTCAGGTTTTGATTCGCCAATTGATCTAGAAACGTATCATGTGAATTCGTATCATTATCTCCGTACAATGTAGCATTGCTGCCAGTGCTGCCCAGCAGACCGGAAGAATGATTTAATAGCATGCGTGGTGTGATTTGTTTGTAGCGATTATCTTTCATTTTAAAGTCAGGGATATAGTTCACAACAGGCACATCCAAATCCATCTTGCCATCGTCAACCAGTTTCATTACAGCAGTGGTAAGTACCATTTTACTGGTTGAACCAATGCCATAGATCGTGTTCGAAGTAAGAGGCACCTTGTTATTGATATCGTTTTTGCCCGTTTGACCGGACACCACAATCTCTCCACCATCGATTAATGCATATTGTACACTGGTCGTACCGTACGTCTCGGTAAGGATCTTGGCTTTCTCCGCTACTGTTTTCTTGGTTGGTTCATACGTCAGATCGCTGTTGTTACTCGTAGCTGGTGCGGCCAGTACTGACATTGGAGATAACATCATTAACGCCAGAGTTAAGGCGGTGATTGAAGTTCTTTTTCCCTTTTGTCGTCCCATTCACATCATCTCCTGATTTAAATGTTTTGGTTGATTAGAGTTCTTTTGGATCTATAAATTTCACCTCTGGATACAAGTCGCTCGGCCCCTGAATTAGAGTTCCGCCCGATCCTTTCAATTGCTTATTAAAGAAATCAAGTACATATTGATTTACGATGTTTGACCCTCTTTTACCATTGATGTCTCCTGTAATTCCGGACAGTTTAATCAGCTCCGAATAGAATTGAAGATCCGTGAAATTGAAGTGCTGGGTTCCTTCTATATAAATCACATCCCCCCCCTGATTGATAACCGTTTTCATAATGTGCAGCTCATCTGAAAGAAACTTAGTTACTTCGTCATCCGAATTTCTATCACTTTCAAAATTGGCTAACCAGTCTTCAAAATTTCCCGATCTGATAAACATAAACGGCTTGTTTATATCATCTCTATCTTCTACTTCATTCAGTGACCCATCCATATTAACCCCGGCCTTGATTCGTTGATCTAAATACGTTGCATTAAACGCCGTTGCTCCCCCAAAAGAATGTCCCATCGCGCCTATGTTATTTAAATCGATCTTCCCTTTAAATTGACTTTCAATTACACCTGAATTTAGCTTTTCGATTTGATCGATAACAAACTCAACGTCTTTTGTCCATATATCCCCAACTTCACTGCGGTCATCTATGGTTGTCATTTTTGTTGTATAGCCCGTTACACGGCCATCCGGAAAAAGGGTAGCAAAGGTGCTGTACGTATGATCGATTGTGACCACGATAAAACCATGACTGGCAAGATTCTCGGCCTGTGATGCTTGTAGAACTCTACTGGTTCCCATACCATGAGATAGCAGTACCACGGGATAAGGACTTGTGGAAGGTAATATTTCTACATTTTCATAAGAGTTGGTTTGACTATACTTCAAGTAGTCGAGCAAAAATTCGGGCAGTTTTAAAGAAGCAGAGAAGCTCTGAATATACGTTTTGAACATTTCTTTATCATTTGGAAACAGCGTGTCACGCTTGTTGTTATTCATGTTCTCAGTAGGATACCAGAATTGGACCATTAACTCCCTCTTGTCGCTTTGATCTTCAGTTAAGACTTCAGCTCTATTCTGGTCTGTAAAATGAAATGTTTGAGTACCCACTTTCTCTGGACCATCCGGCTTCGGCAAATTAAAAACAGGTAGGTATACAGACAAGGCAGTAGAAACAACCAGCAGAATGACGATTAGGGAAGATAAACTATATTTCAAGAACTTCCCTATTTTTAGATTCACCATCTTTTCGGAATGTCTGAATAAAACGATGAGTATGAATAGCGCCGTCATGATATATACCAAAAGCAGCTGCCATCTGTATCCCTCAACAAATAATTGAACTAATAATATAACGCTACTTCCTATACCCAAACCCAAGCCTATTTTCTTTACACTTCTTTTAATAAACAATAGATCTACCAGTAAAGCGAAACAGGATAAAACTAAAAGTATTTCAAATAATCTCATTTGAATTCCTCTCTTTCATCACGGACATCGGCCGAATTGGATATACTATGGAAAAACCGCCCCTCAGGACGGTTTTTTCATATTCATTTATACACATCTGTAAAATCTCGAGTAGACTTATACAGGATATTTACTTTGCTTCGTTCATGAATGCTCTAAAGTCCTCAGCTATTTCTTTAAATAACGTATGGTGTAAATAATGTTCGCCATCCATTGTGATTACTTTTCCGTGTACCGAATCTTTGATCTGACCTTCATGCAAAGGTATCCAACCTTTTACACCTTCATTATTCGCTTGAATAAAGAGAAGAAGTGGAAGGTCTTTGGGGAAGGTTAAACCTTGAGCATCTTTAAAATTGGAAGCAATATGGTCCATCTCATTTAACATCGTGGAACTATTCGAGTTTTTATTCGACAGCATTTTCATCTGCTCTACGGTGTGCTCATCAAATGCGAGTCCAGCATAAGGGTCACCACCAAATTTGACTACTAATCTTTGGAGACCTGATTTTTTAAGGAATCCGAACATTTTTGTAGGTAATTTGGCATCCATACCCGGTTGTGTTGAAACACTGCTGTCGATTCCGACAAATGCAGTCACCTCGTTTGGATATTTGTTCACATACTCAATGCCGTAAATGCCTGCAATGGAGTGGCCCATGAGGATATACTGGTTAATGTTAAGCTGTTGTAAAGCTTCATGAACTTCAGTTACGATATTTTCTGCGGTTCGTTCTTTTTCAGTTCCATCACTTAATCCATAACCGAAAGGTTCAACCGCCACAACTTTGTAATATGGAGATAGCTCATCGATGAGCAGCTTAAAATCAAGCGCTGGCGCAGCTGTTCCATAACCTGGCAGAAGCACGATCGTTTCCTTGCCTTCGCCTTGAATTAACACATTCATATTTTTCCCGTCTACAGATACGTGCTGGCCGTAAGTCTCTATCTTTTTCGCCTCTGAATTGGTACTGATCACATTCGTGATATAAACAATACCTAGAAACAGAACAATGACGATTACGATTGCTCCTAGTACTTTAAGTATATTGTTTCTTACCTTTTTGGCCCTCGAGCCATTCTTCGCTTTCTTTTCCTCTGGTTGTGTCACTCTCATCTTCTCCTGTCTTGAACTGTTTGTTCGGCTTTCTTCTGTGCTACTGATGTAATCTTAACCAATGAAAATGTACTCCCCGTGACGTCAATATGAACTGAATATGAACAACTAAATAAATTAATATTTACTGGGACGTCATAAATCCTCTGAATTTTTCAGCAATTTCTTTGGCATGGGAACGATACAAATAATGATTTGCCTCCAGCAGTACCACTTCACCATGTACAGAATCCTTTATTAACTTCTCGTGCTCAGGGATCCACCTGTCTGTTGCCGGATGATTCTTTTGAATAAAGAAAAGAAGAGGAGATTCACAGGGAACGCCCCACTGTTTCTTCTCTGTTTCATGTGTCACACTCATCTGCTCCTGTTCTCATCTGTTTAATGGCCGTAACAAGCCGTTAAATCAAGCCTAACCAACCAAGATGTCCTCATCATGACGACAATATGAACGAATTATGAACTAACAAAAAAAGCCACGTTTCACATGCAAAGAAGCTTGCATGTGAAACGTGGCCTGAACATACGATTTAGACAATCGGATGAATATTCTATACGTCCACCTTATCCTGTAAGCCTAACTACTCCGTTGGTGGAGTGATTGGCAACGTGACAATAAAGGTTGTTCCCTGACCAGGTTCACTTTCTACTCTAATATCCCCTTGATGAAGCGATACAATCTGTTTAACAATAGCAAGCCCCATACCACTGCCGTCATACTTGCGACTGTGAGAACGATCCGACTTGAAAAATCGTTCGAATATACGCTTCTGGTCTTCAAGAGGGATACCGATACCTGTGTCGGAGATTCGAATAGTCACGTTCTTGATATCCTGCTTGGTGCTGACGTGAATTACGCCGCCATCCTTGGAAAATTTGATACCGTTGCTGAGAATATTCGTCCATACCTGGTTCAACTGATCGTGATCAGCCAAGACTTTAACGCCTTGGAGATCAAGCTCAAAGTGAATGTTGCGAGCAGACCATTGTGGCTGGAGAGTTACAATAACCCGCCTGATCTGTTCATCCAGGCTGAGTGTGCTAAGTCGCGGTTGCTGTGACTGTGATTCAAGCATACTCAACTTGAGCAGATTATCACTCATTTTGGACATCCGCTTCGCCTCGGCGATAATAATCTCAAGATATCGGCTTCGTTCTTGCTCTGAGAGGTTTACTTGTTTCAGTGCTTGAGCATAACCGGATATCGAAGTCAGCGGAGATTGAACCTCGTGCGACACATTCGTTACAAATTCCCTGCGCATCTGTTCCAACTGCTGCAAATCATGCATCATTTCTTCGAAGCTGCGCGCCAGTGTGCCCAGTTCTCCGGTTTGCTTGATATTCAGCTTGACGTTAAAATCTCCAGCAGCGATCCGCTTCGTTGCTTTTGTCAGTTTTTTAATCGGTCTAACCAAGAATATGGAAGCAATCAGAATGATAATACTTCCTGCAACCAATGAACAGGTTGCAAAGATCGAAGCCCATTTGACGACAAACGAGGAAGAAGGTGGAGCGAGCGTCTCCAAAAACATTGCTTTCGTTCCCACTTCCGTTTTCACCGGCAACCCTAAAAGAACTGTAGCAATACCGTTCGGATTGTCCTGGACTACGCCTCCATCTAACACTTTCTTTAGTTGCTCTTTCGTCACCGCGGCCGATTTATGTCCGTTAAGCTTTCCATACGACTGGAACTGACCCGTTGCATCGTAAATTCGAATATGATATGAATTCAGTAGCTTCATTTCACTAACAAACGATTCTGCTTCACTTAATGGAAGGGTCTTGTAAATCTGCACGACATCTTGGCCGAAGTTACGTATGTTAATTTGAGCATTTTCATTCAATTGATCTTCGAATATCATCGTGGACATGAAAAAAGAAATGACCGTGCCGGCGATGACGGAAACCAGAAATGTCAGGACCACACGAATATATAACGATCTAATCATTCGTAAACCTCAAGCCGGTACCCCAGGCCTCGCACCGTTTCGATCCGAAAATCGGGTGTTGATGCGAACCGTTCACGCAGGCGTTTAATATGTACGTCTATCGTTCGATCATCACCGGCGTAATCAATACCCCAGATTTGATCGATCAATTGCTCACGTGTATAGACTTGTCCGGGTGTTCCAGCGAGTTTATAGAGCAATTCGAACTCCTTCAGCGGCAACGTAAGCGACTCTGTTCCGCTCGTCACCTTGTAGGTTTGTCGATCCAGGATGACGTTGCCGAAATGGATCGTCTGTGTGGAGCCGATTTTGTATCGTTTGAGTAATGCTCGGACGCGAGCCGTGAGCTCCAACGGATCAAACGGTTTCGTTAGATAATCATCGGTCCCCAGTTCGAATCCTTTCACCTTTTCCCAGGTCTCACCTCTCGCCGTCAGCATGAGCAGCGGAAGATCAGGATTGGCTCTTCGCAGCTCCTTACATAACGTCCAGCCATCCATGACAGGCATCATGATATCAAGCACAACAAGATCGACATGTGTTGAGCCGTAAACGGTCAGTGCCTCCTTGCCATCCGCAGCTTCAGCCGTTTCAAATCCGTCATTTCTCAAAAATAAACAGACGAGTTCACGAATATTCGGATCATCGTCAGCAACCAGTATTGTAGGCATTTGTTTCCTCTTTTCCTGTTTCCATGTCATGTAGTCGTAATCATTATACTATTATTGAATTTGTAAAAAGCAAGTAAGAAGTTTAATCTCGCCATTCCCTCAGAATGTTCTGCATCCCCGACTTGGTATGAAGAAACTGTTTCACACGAGAGCCATTGGCACCAGATGGATGAGGAAATCCCCATAAAATCTTCTCTTCATCTACCCGATGTTCATCAAGCAATTGATGTAGTACAGCCTCCACCGACTTTCCTAATGGAATAATAAGAGGATGCTTTAACTGTTCCAATTCAGGCAGAAATGACTCAAGTACAGCTTGATACAAAAATTCACTTTGAGGAATGGAAGGCTGATGTCCATTGTAATTTTGCTTATTCACCAAGACTGGATATCGAATCAGAGAAGTTGTATGTAACAATGTACAGTCTGCTTCAAATAACCTTTGTACATGGGGCACTCTTATATATTCATGCAAGCCTATTTCCTGGAGCATTAAAATCAAATTGGTACGCATAGAGCCGGCCATTCTTGCCGCTATTTTGGCTTCTTTACAGGCTTGCTCATATGATTTGTGTACTTTCAAAGCTTGGATAGCCGTTCTATAAGCAATCTCCATTTGCTGCCAACCTGGTGTGATGCCCACAAGCATGACTTTTGCGGCTGCATTGATATATTCATTATGTGGGGAATAGAACATCTCCACCTCTCCTGAAGAGCTTAATTTCAGCTCATTAATCAGCAGCTGTGCTTTGGAGTACTTGGGTTGTATCGGGAATGATTTCACCACGTCAATCAGACACTGTTGTTGAGTGGGAGATATCAGCAGATTGCTCACTCCTTACGGGCCTTTATGTATTGGCTACCCTGCAGATTATCGCTTATATACCTTATTTTGTACAATAACAGCCGAATTAATTGAAATAAAAAGGGTAATTGACGGACAACATCCATCGATTACCCTTTTTATTATTATAAATGGACAGGTAGCTGTACAATAAATGTCGCACCTGCTCCTGGTTCACTGAACACGGAGACAGTACCCTCATGCATCTCCACAATTTTATGCACGATGGAAAGGCCCAGTCCACTGCCACCCAAGGCACGTGTGCGGGATTGATCCGCTTTGTAAAAACGTTCGAATATGCGAAGCTGATCCTGCTTGGTGATGCCGGGTCCACTGTCAGAAATACGTACACTGATCTTGCCATCACTTTGTGTAAGGAAAACATCAATTTTTCCGCCTTCTGGCGTGAACTTGATTGCATTATGAATAAGGTTGATCCACAACTGAATCATCAAGTCCTCATCAGCAAAGATTTCAACTTCTTCCAGCTCTACGTTCATATCAATTTTTTTGTCATCCCATTGGGGTTCACAGGCTAGAACCAGAGTTACCAGCTGCCGATCCAAGCGGTAAGATGTTTTATGTGATGCATGCTCGGATGAATCCAGAACGGCGAGCTTCATTAAATTATCACTCAGTCTGGACAAACGAACACATTCCGTCTCAATGATCGTCAGATACTTTTCCCGTTTTTCCTGGTCCATATCTTTATTTTTCAGCGCCCTGGCGAAACCGCTGATTGACGTGAGCGGCGATCCAATCTCATGTGATACATTGGAGATGAATTCCTGACGCAAATCTTCCATCGCTTTGAGATTTGCCGCCATGTCATTGATGCTTTCAACCAACTGCACAAACGGATGGGGATTTCTCTGTCTCCCGTTTCTATTGGCAAATTCCGCATCCAGATTCACACGAAAATCCCCCCGGGAAATGCTTTTCAAAGCCTGAATCATCTCATTAAAAAATTCATATTGCCTGCCTTTAACCAGCGGACCGATCATTGTAATGCATAATCCAAAAAAAATGAACCCCAGCATGGCATTAATCAGAAAAGCAAGCAATTCATGCGGTTCCCATGGGACAAAGGAATACACATATCTCGTAAGGTAGAAAGCTGCTGTCCAGCAGGCAAACAGGGCCAGAGATACCAGAATGACGTTTCTGGAAACATGAAGAAATCCACCCTCCTGCTTCATTGCCTTACCTCTAGGCGATAGCCCAAACCCCGCATAGTACGAATGACGAAAGCATGCTCTTCCTCCGGAAACCGTTCACGAAGTCGCTTGATATGCACATCAATCGTTCTCTCGTCCCCTTCGTAATCATACCCCCAGATCTTTTCGATTAACTGATCACGGGTAAAGGTTTTGCCAGGGTAACTCGCAAGGGTGAATAGCAGTTCAAATTCCTTGCGTGGCAACACAATATCCTGATCACCTTTCTTGCACTCAAACGTATCACCCCGCAGGACCAGTTCACCAAGCAGGATCACTTGTGAAGTCATAATCCGATATCGTTTCAATAAAGCCTTCACCCGAGCAACCAGCACCAGCGGATCAAAAGGCTTCACCAGATAATCATCCGTCCCCAGGGTAAATCCTTTGATGATCTGCGAGGTTTCCCCTTTGGCCGTTAACATCAGGAGCGGCAGATCCGTCTGCTGCCGCAACTGGCGGCATAGTTCCCATCCGTCCATGCCTGGCATCATAATATCGAGAACGACCAGATCTACCTTATGGTCAGCGAGTAATCGCAGTGCATCCAAACCGTCAACAGCCTCGATTACGTGCAAACCCTCCTGCTGTAAAAAATGTCCTACCAGCTCTCGGATATGCGGGTCGTCATCAACGACCAATACGCTTGTCAAAGTGACCACCTCCATTTTTTCAACCTTGCCTTATACTCCACATTCTGTCAAGAAAAAGACCTTATACCATGAAGGCATAACATCTCTTTCCTGACACGCTACACTTGTTTAACAATATTTGATGATTTCCAATTACGTTCTGCGCATATATGCTCGCACTGTCAATGGTGCAAAAATGGCTACAATAACCGCTGCTCCGGCAAGGCTGGTCACCAGATCTGTGCCCATTGTCCCTTGATTCGCCAATTCGCGTACAGCTGAAACCAAATGGGATATCGGATTGACATTAACTACCCACTGAAGCCAATTCGGCATCGTATCTACCGGAACGAAAGCGTTTGAAGCAAAGGTGAGCGGAAACAATACGAGCATGGAAATCCCTTGTACACTGGACGCTGTACGTGCAATAACACCAAGAAAAGCAAAAATCCAACTGATGGCCCAAGCGCAAATAATAACTAGCAATCCTGCCAAGGCAACATGACCCAATCCACCTGCAGGGCTATATCCCAATAAATATCCAATCGTAAAGGTAAGGAACGTTGCAATGGTATAGCGTATCGTGTCTGCCAGCAATGCTCCGGCCAGTGGCGCAATACGTGCTATAGGCAATGATTTGAATCGGTCGAATACCCCTTTATCCATATCCTCACGCAATTGCACACCAGTAACGACGGAGCTTGTAATTACCGTCTGCACAAGTATACCCGGAATAATGACCAACAAATAAGCTTGAATATTTCCCGAGATCGCACCACCAAAAATGTAGGTAAACATCAATGTGAAAATGATCGGTTGTAGGGTAACATCGAATAATTGCTCTGGTGTTCGTCTAACCTTCAATATCCCGCGATAAGCCATCGTTAAGGAATTCCGGACGGTTTGCCCAAAGCTTGTGTATTTTCTCAGCTTACGGCTTGGATTTTGTTTCGCTATTGTACTGTTCATACTTGCAACTCCTCCACTGCTTTTGATTCTTGAGACGTATGAGACGCATTGCCACTCGCATCTTGGCCCGTAATGGTGAGAAATACTTCATCAAGTGTAGGTTTCTGGACACTCATCTCTGCCAGATCAATGCCTGCGGAACGAAAGGCAATCAGTAGATCTGCTGCAATATTAGCATTTGCCATCGGTGCAGTAATCTTCCCCGCTTCCGCTGATACGCTGGATTCTGTTCGAAGGATCTGCTCTACAATCTGACGGGCGTGTTCAATCCGTGTCGGTTCCTGGATGCGCAGTTGAAGTGATGCAGTGCCAACGGAGGCTTTCAAATCATCCACCGTACCTTCGGCCACAACATGGCCCTGATCAATTACGGCAACACGGTCGGCCAGTTGATCCGCTTCATCAAGATATTGTGTTGTAAGAAGCACGGTTGAACCAGTCTTGACCAACTGGCGAATCGTATTCCACATCTGTGCACGTGTCCGTGGGTCAAGTCCAGTTGTCGGTTCGTCCAAAAAGATCAGCGGCGGCTGAGCAATAAGGCTTGCTGCGAGATCGAGACGGCGGCGCATGCCTCCGGAGAACCCTTTGATTGGACGTTTCGCCGCCTCCGTCAAGCCGAACTCTTCGAGCAAATCGGCTGTTTTGCGTTTCGCTTCTGCGCGGCCAAGACCCAGCAGCCGTGAAAATATCATCAAATTTTCGTTGGCACTCAGTGACTCGTCAACGGATGCGTATTGTCCTGTAAGTCCAATTAGCTGGCGTACGATATGTGACTCCTTCACCACATCATGTCCAAATATTTTGGCTGATCCTCCATCGGGCCGAAGCAGCGTGCCCAGCATCCGAATGGTTGTTGTTTTCCCTGCTCCATTCGGGCCCAGTACGCCATAGATCGTACCTGCCTTCACGTTCAGATTCACACCATCCACTGCACGTTTATCTCCAAAAATTTTCACAAGCCCCTCAGCCTCAATGGCCCAATCTCCAAGTTCATTACCTGTTGCTCTTTGCTGTATGTTTGTCAATTGTGGTTCCTCCCATATCGTTTATAGGGGAAGAATATCGTACTTTTATGAACTGAATATGAATGGAATCGGAAAGTTTTCAATTTCAAATCACAAAACCCCGCCAAGGTCCAAATGGACACCGGCAGGGTTTGGATGCGATTATAATACTCTAATTTGCAGGTTTGATATCAAAGAAGTCCAGTTCTCCATATCCTTCACCTTTGGAGAAACGAATTTTGTTCAGACCAGCCTTTAGCTGAACTCTCGCTGTGGACAGTCCCCAGTTCTCCCATCCCTTGTTCGTAATGTAGAAAGGACTGGCTGTGCCTCCATTCACACTCAGCAGCAGGTTGGACCAGTTGCCACCTGCTGTGCCATTCGCTGTCCTCGCCAGGAGAATATATGTGCCCGCAGTTGCTGCATTGACGTTAAATTCTACATAGCTGTCCGCCGTATCGATATGACCAGCTTTCATGCCGCCTGAACCAGAAGGACTCTGGGATGCATAAGCGATCCCACCAAAGGTTCCCTCTTCTCCTTCATATCGAACGATTGACTTTTCTCCCGAAGGTAGAGCAATAGGTACGTTGGGATTCACCGGTGTACCCAAATTCGGGGTATTGTCGGCATTCCAGGTGAACTTCTGTAAGCGGATCTCACGATTCCATCCGGAATTATTGAATTTCGCTGTGTGGTACATGATCCAGTCCTCAGTCCCGTCAGGCGATTTCGTAAAAGAATGATGACCCGGACCATACAAGCCGTTCCCCGATTGGAAGATAGGCTGACTGCGCTTGCTCCAGGATGCCGGATTCAGCAAGTTGCTTGAGGCGTTAGCGGTAATAAGCCCCAGACAATAGTCGTTGGTCCAACTACCACTTGCCGAGTAGACTAGACTGATAACTCCGTTTCGAACGATCACCTGCGGTCCCTCATTTACATTCGGGGAATGATTGGTTTCCCAGGCGTAGGTTGGTCGTGCAATTTCCACGCGATTTGAATCGATCGTCCAGGGATTACTCATATGGGCAATGTACAGATTCTGCTTTACATTCGTATCTGCTTCCCAGCCCGACCAGATGAAGTAGAGCTGTCCGTTTACCTGTAATACCGTCCCGTCGATAGCCCACTTGTTGGTGGGATCCGTAATCTGCCCTTTGTATTGCCAGGTTCCCTGTGTCGGGTCAGCTGACGTATTTTCCATGACATACATGCGGTGATTGACGTTGTCTCCATCATCCTTCGCATAATAGATGTACCATGCACCGTTGATGTAATGAAGCTCTGGAGCCCAGATGCCGCAGCAGCCGGTATTCACCACAGTGGTTGGAGCCGCATCAATGGTTGTTAATTGAGCTGACTTCCAGATGGTAACGTTACCACCTGTTGTTTTGGTGAAATAATAGAATCCGTCAGTGTGTTTGTAGACCCATGGATCAGCTCCATCCTGCATTACGACATTATAGAAATTATTCTGAACGGTCGCTGCATGCGTCGTCTGTCCCATCGGGAAAATAAGAAATGCACATAAGGCCAGCAACAATTTGTTCCTGTAATTCATTATTTTCATCTACAGTCACGCTCCCTATAGGATTATGAACATGCGCGTACCTGACCTGCAACGTTCAATCTTCGATGGCAGCCTTGCGGGAATTAATGCGACGAATCGTTTCCGGGTCGAATTTCGGACGGCGGTCATACGTGTACAGTCCATTCACTTCCTGTTCCACATCATATAGCTGGGTATAACAAAACCCGAACATCTTCGGATGGTCCAGCAGGACATTGGTTAGTCCCTCATAACGTGCAATGAAAGCTTCTTCGGATTGTGGTCTGTCCCCGTAACCCCAAGCTTTCTCATCTTGCTGATCCGGATTCCACCAGATACCGCCATACTCACTGATAAAATATGGCTGCCCTTCATACGTCTGCCGCTCTGGAAAGGTATTAAATACTTCCCCACCGCTTTTCATCGGTTCATATCTGGCCCGGAACGTATCCGGGTTCTGATCATAGTCATGCAAATCGAAGATATCCGTCACCACATGAAAGTTACCGCTGGTATCAATGACAGGACGTGTCGGGTCCATACGTTTAGTCATCTCATAGACAATGCGCAGCACGTCGTTATCCTGCCGGGTTCCATCGCGATCCCACGTTTCGTTGAACGGACACCAGCCGATAAGCGAGGGATGATTAAAGTCACGTTCCATACCTTCCATCCATTCCGGTAGGAACCGGGCAAGGCTTTCGGTCGTTGTAATATCCTGTCCCCAGTTGGCATGTTCTCCCCATACCAGGTAACCAAGCTGGTCAGCCCAATATAGGAAACGTGGCTCAAACATCTTTTCGTGCAATCTCGCTCCATTAAAGCCAAGCCCCATGGAGATCTCGATGTCCTTGCGCAGATCTTCGTCGCTAGGTGCCGTGTAGATGCCATCCGGGTAAAAGCCCTGATCTAGTACAAGCCGCTGAAAAACGGACTTCTCATTGATACGAAATGCCATGCCATCCAGCCTTACCGTCCGCAGTCCGAAATACGAGTCTACCGTATCAATGGTCTGATCCTGCCCATGCAGCTTCAACTCCAGATCATACAATTTGGCATTCCCCAGCTCCCATAAATGGATTTCGGATAATGGGACGGTAAGCTTCACAGCAGGTCCATGAACAACCGCCGTTGCCGATCCAACATCCTTGCCGCCAAAGCGGGCAGTTGCAGCCAGCTCTCCTCCAGCAGCGTTACCGCATATTTTCACTTCAAGGTGCACACATGCATTATCCGGATCAGCCGCGACTTTCATGTCGGAGAGATACACCTCTGGCACTTGCTCCAGCCACACCGTTTGCCAAATGCCAGTAGTCCGCGTGTAATCGCAGCCATGTGAGTGGAATCGTTCGCTCTGTTTTCCTCGCGGCTGAAGTCCAGAACGCACATCGTCTTCTGCATAAACCGTGACTACATTCGTTCCTGACGAAACATGGGATGTGATATCAAAATGGAATGGCGAATAGCCTCCCCGATGTTTACCAACCGCTTTTCCATTGACCCAGATCTCGGCTTCGTAATCAACAGCGCCAAAATGAAGCAAAATGCGTCCATTCATCCAGGCATCCGGGATAGAGAATTCCCGTTTGTACCATACCGCAGCCATAAAATCGGTATAGGCCACCCCGGACAGTTTACTCTCTGGACAGAACGGAACAGTGATTGTCCCAGAGAGATGATGTTCGGACTGTTCATAACCTCGTTCTTTTCCACTTTTGCCATGATCCATTTCGAACTGCCAAGTTCCGTTCAGATTGATCCAATGGTTACGCACCCACTGAGGGCGAGGGTATTCCGGGCGTGGTGTTAATGTCATCTTGTCTTTATTCATACGAAAATCACTCCTATTAGCCTTTGATTGAACCGGTATATACTCCTTTTACAAAGTACTTTTGCAGGAAAGGGTATACCATCAGTATTGGAACGGTGGACACAACAATGGGGCAATATTTGTTCTGTATTTGAATCAAAGTATAATTACACAATAATTAGATGTCAACGTTTTCAATCTATTTTCTTGTAATAAAATTTGTCTGGTATTATTGCTTAGATTTCCTTCAAACAGCATGGGAAAGTTAATTACCCACCGAATAACACCATTAAAATACTGTTCCAATGCGGAAAAATCCAGTTCAAGCCAAAATAATTATTACTTTCTTCGTCTAATGAGAGCATTCGTTTTCACCAAATCATTTATCTACTCCGCCATTAATTACAAAATAGTTGTAATTATACGCATACCCAGCCCCTATTCTCAAGTCTTCTGTTTTACTCTTCCGATGGAACTTGGAGCGCATGATCATCGCTGAAAGGCACACCAAAATCAGGAGTTCCATCCCTGTTCCATTCAAATTTTTGAATGCGCGTTGCCCGTAAACGCAAAAAATAATAATAACCATCGGAGTGCCTGTAGACCCAAGGGTCTGCGGATTGCAATGCCACCGGATTACAAAATGTACTGGTTGTCATCTCTTTTCTCTCCCTTCATATCGTGCTATTTTCTATTATCTGGCAGAATTTGTTTGCAGACAATTGCGAAAACGCTTTTATTAAGTTGTAAAAAAAGACAACCTTCAAGCGATTTCGTCGGTCGAAAAAAACCGTCCTGGAGACGGTTTTTTCCTGTTGAAGCTTTACTGAATGCTTTGCATCCGCCATTCCAGTGGGGTAACCCCGACAGATCTGACAAAATAATCATAAAATCGGCTGGACGAAGTAAACCCTACTTCCGAAGATATCATTTCGACTGCCTTGTTGGTTTGTTGTAACATCCGCTTGGCTTCCATTAGATGAAGATTGATAATGCATTGCTTCGGAGAACCCCCCACCGATTCCGTGAATTTCTTTCGCAGATTGCTTTCTGACAGGAAATGTCGAGAGGCCAATTCACTAACCGTAATCGGCGTGTAGTAAGACGAATGGATCTCTTTCAGGACTTCCTGAACGATGCATTGAACCGTTGGATCGTTGACAGCATGAGGAGCTTCGACTGAGCAATTCCGCTGAAACAGTAGCAGTGCAGCATGTGAATGGGATTTGAATAAACCTTCACCCTGCTCCAGATGAAACAAGTTCGGTTTAAAACGCTCGATACTCACGATACATGAGGTACCGTTATTTGGCATATCTCGCATCCTGATCACCCGCATTCATCGTATACCTTACCTGCATAATAATGTTCTGTTCATGATCTCCGAAATCATTGCCAAACAGGTTCATGCCTCCCTGATGCCTAGCATCCGGATGAATTCCAATGCGTAATCTTAACTTGTGTTTATCCTCAAGATGAAGATCTGACAGGGACACATCCGAAATTTTCTCCTTGTCCAGCATGGTCATGTTGTCGTCCACACGCCATTTTTTGAGAATGCCGTATTGTGTGGAACCATCAGACCACCATGCCGGATTCAGTTTACCTCGGCGGTCGCCCAAATCTCCGGGACTAGTCCACATCCCGATCTCAGTGCCATTCACCCAAATGGAAATATCCGAGGGCCAATCATTGTTATAAGTTGCTACTTCAGAACAGATTTCCATGGACAATTCCAAAGATTTAATCGTTGCACCTTGCGGAATATCCATTGGAAGCAAATATTCCAGATAACCTTTTGCCAGCCAAATGATCTGAGCATCAATATGCTTAGGATGATAGAAGCTTGCCGGGTCGTCTTCCTTCAGAATCATCTCCTCCGTGCTCGCCATGCCGCATGTTGGCTCAACTTCACAGTCGCTGTAATGCCCTATCGGCATCTGTACTTCATAAACATTCGTATCCCGTGTGGGAAAGGAAGTCACTCGATCCAGGGCGATATGAATATCATCATAATTGCGGCTGCAAACCTTCATGGCCCCACGAGAGGCTGGGAGCATCTCCGTATGTATTAAATGGGCTGCCTCCAGCACTTTAATATGGTTGGCTACCGTTGACACGGGCAGGTTAAGTGCTTCGGCAATTTCAATAATGTTTAATTTATTGGCATTAAGAAGCTGGAGAATGTCAATCCGGGAACGAGTCGACAAGGCGTGGGTTACAGTTACCAGTTTTTCCGGGTCGTTAAAGCTGAGTTCCAGCACGTATTTGCTCTCCTTTGGAAAATATTAATTAAAATAATTCTACTGAATAACAGGAATAAACACAATGTTGCTATGCTCCATCTTGCTTTCGGAGGAATCCATCTGAGAACATTTTCCACGTAATCTTTCCTATAACGAAGGCAATGAATAGAAGTAATCTGCATTTCTTGTGAAAGGAAGAGTTATACGTGATAAGTGAACTCAATAGCTGGATCAGGCATATTGCTTCTAACTATATATTGATTATTACGGCAGCTGTTATTTTCTTCGCGATTAAGGCTGTAATCGGATTCTACACCTACAAACATTACAACAAACAATTGGACCATTTGCACCATAAAGTCGATCTGCTCATCAAGGAACAGCAGCTTCTAGCTCAGCAGTTCTCCGTTCCCAACGGAAACAGAGACATGATTCACAAAGAAGACCACTTCGAGTCTTCATCGCAACCTCCTCTAATGTGATCTTCTCATTTGTCTTATGTGTGAGATGACCCTTCCCCTCTTTTAAATCAAAGGCTTACTCACTCACCGTAAGAGTCGACTACATCGTTCTGATCAGTCTTGTTTTATTTTCCCATTCTTTCCTGACAGAAAAAAGCCTTGAACGTTATAAAAGCCGTTGATCAGATGTTGTTAAACATCCAATCTACGGCTTTTGTTATTTTGACTGTATGATTTTAATCTATATCCTAATGCACAACCTTCATAGGCAAGTACGTCAGCGACTGACCTGGAGCCGAGACGGTAAGGTTGTTTTCCAAATCAAATGATTCAACCGATTCGATGAAAGGTACCCTTTCTACGAATGCTGTCAAAGCAACAATCAACTCCATTCTCGCCAGCGGAGCACCCAGACAGAAATGTGGACCATTTCCAAAGGTAAGGTGTTTTTTGTTATTGGGACGGTGAATGTTCAAGTCGAACGGATTTTCAAATATAGTTTCATCCATATTCGCCGCACTCATCCAGGAAATGACGACATCCCCTTTTTTCAATTCTACACCCAACAGATTATTATCCTTCTTAACGGTCCGGTGTCGCTTGGCGTTATGGAAGCGATAACGAAGCATCTCTTCCACAGCAAGTGGGATCAGCTCAGGGTTCTCTCGTAATTGCACATACAGGTTGGGGTCATCATAGAGAAAAGAATAAAATGTATTAGATACCATGTGACTGGTTGTTTCGATACCGGCCCCGAGCAAAAGCATTGTGGTTCGAACAATCTCATCATCGGAAAACTTCTCGCCGTCTACATCCACTTTCAACAGATCTGTAATGATATCATCGCCAGGCTGAGTCCGTTTCTGAACGACAATAGGGTACAGGAATTGGTAATACTCCTGCGCTGCGACCTGCTTTTTCTTTTCCATTGCCTCTGCATTTTCTCTATTGGCGGGTTGAAACAGAATATCTACCCAACTTTTGAAGCGGTGGCTGTCCGTCAGCGGTATGCCCAACAAATCAGACATAACCATGGAAGGCAATGGTGCTGCCAGTGCTTGCACAATGTCGATTGTTGTATTCAGCTCGATATCCTCCACCAGTTGCTTCGCAATGTTCCGAATCCGTGGCTCCCAGTTTTTCAGACTGCGGGGTGTAAAAGCAGCTGAGAGCAACGAACGGCTTTTTTGATGACGTGGAGGATCTATGCTCGAAATATTCATTTTGTCCGGCGGTGTGCCTTCCTTGTTTTTAGCTCCGACTGAAATGGTAGTTCTTGAGCCTTCGGATGAAAAATATTCATGATTGCTTAGTACCTGCTTGACATCGTCATATCTGAACACATTCCATGTGTCCGTATCCTCATGATAGTAGACAGGTTTCTCTGACAACATTTTCCGAAACCAGTGAAGAGGAAAAAACTCTTCCGATCTGGACTGGAAATTGGTAATATCGTGAACTCTAATCACTTCTTTGTACATCCTGACACCGCCTCTCGAACTATTTTTATCCAATGGAAAGAGGAATTTCTTCCATGCCTCTGATAATCATCCCCAGCGCCACTTCAGTTCTTCGGCTCCCTTTGATTCCTCCTTTGTTGCACATGAATTGACAGTTCAGCGCACAACCAATTTTATACTAATCGTATATTATTTGGAATGAAACTTTCGAACTATATTCATTTTATGGAAAATTCAAGGCATATTTTTATACCGTTCGTATATTTAATGACGAGAATTAAGTTCTTAAGGGTTATGTATTTTTGGGCAAAATAAACAAGCTCAAGAAATGAAAACATCATTAATCTGGGATTACAGATAGGTAGGGATGAACATGTCTAAACCTCATACGTGGACCATATGGTTTACTATGGTATGCTTGAACACTAGACTCATTTTTTGCACATCGAGGTTTCGTTCGGGAGGGATACAGTGAATTGGATACGTCCAGTGAATAGAGGAGAATCTGTTTTTAAAGTTAAAAATAATCGAATTATCTACTTTGCAAAATTATCTATTCCACTTAATGCCCTTATCGCAGTTGGGAAAATACTTTTAGGAATCTTTACGCTCTCCTTCTTTTTATGTATTAACGCCTTTTATAATATTGGCATCGCTGTTGCTAAGTATTACGCAGCCAAAGCACATGAGGACTCGAATCTTGATGATTCCAGCCCGGAGGAAATCCTAAAAAAACAATACGCGGCATACCGATTTATAGGTAATATTGTGCTCGCTTCAAGTGCGGTGTACATCATTTATTGCAGTAAGTTATTATTTGTTACAGGCAGCAGAACGCATTATCCTCACTATGCCGCCTTCATCATTGCTGCCGTTACTTTTACCGAAATCGCAGTATCTCTTGGGGGCGCCATTATGGCGAGACGGAATAATGAACCGGTCATTGAAGCCATCAAACTGACGAACTTCTCTTCATCATTGATCTCACTTTCATTAACACAAACTGCGATCATGTCATTTTCATACAAAGGAGATCCCACCTTTTACAATGGACTGTCCGGCATCATTTTTGGTGCTCTGGCAGCACTCATCGGGCTGTATATGATTTTACGAACTCCGACAGGAGATTAGCCCATTTATAGTCTGTTGAAAAGACATCTGCGTATAGTTGAGTCTAACTATAGCTGGATGTTTTTTTTGTTATATCAAGTCATTGTAAGAATAAGCACGAATTAAAGAGAACTGTTTGGCAAGGAAATGCGGTGCATAGGGCATGTCATTACGAAGCCAGGATACAATGGTACCAATCAGAGCTGAGGAACTGTACCAGATTGCGATCTCCTTATGAATACCCGCTTGTGAAAGAGAGCTTCCCAGCTCCAAGCTTTCAATCTTGGCCGAAACGAGTGTCGTTAGTAATTTCATGAGCCTCTCCGTAAAAATGGGGGTTCGTCTGGAAGCGAGAACGACGCGATAGAATTTGGAATGATCAGCAAAGTGTTCAAGCAATTTTACAAGCACTGGCCAACCATCGTCTTTGGCAGCATCTTCAAATTGAGGAGCATATTCGTCCACAATTCGTTCAATGTGCTCGATCATCTCGTCCGCCATTTTCTCCATCATGTCTGTGATGTCACGATAATGCAGATAGAAAGTCACGCGGTTGATCGTCGCACGTTCTGCAATTCGATTGACGGATAGTTTCTCGATGTCCATTTCCTGCAACAGATCTACAAAAGCATCACGAATCAACTGTCTTGTACGAAGTATACGAGGATCTGTAGCAGACTTCTTTTCATTTTTCATGCAATATCACTCCTCAAATTTTAAAAATTACAATTTTAAATGATCAGTCGTTTATTTCCGAATTAGACGACATATTTTATTATTTCGTAAAATAAGCAACGAAAATACCCAAAATCGTAAATTGTAATCTACGGGAATATGTATATAATTCAATAAATACAATGTAAACTATACAACACGTTGTAAATTTAGTCACGTGTGGATTGAAAGGATGGAATGGATTGAGTCAGGCTAGATTAAAAGAAAGAGATGACGTAAAAAAGGGCCCCATACTGTTTGTTATGATTTTGGGTGCATTTCTTGCCACATTGAACCAAACCGTTATGAGCGTGGCAACTCCGGAGCTGATGGGGGATTTTAATATCTCAGCAGCAACAGCCCAATGGTTTACAACAGGCTACATGCTGGTGAATGGTGTACTCATTCCTATCACGGCCTATTTCATGCAACGCTTTTCGACACGGCAATTATTTCAAGCTTCGATGTTTATTTTCCTCATCGGTACGATTATATCTGCCCTTGCGAGTAATTTTGGTACACTGTTGACAGGACGTATGGTTCAAGCAGCCGGTGCTGGTATTATCATGCCATTGTTAATGCATGTCATTCTTACCTTGTTCACTCCTGAGAAAAGGGGCGCCGCGATGGGGATGGTCGGCTTTGCCATCATTTTCGCTCCAGCGATTGGGCCAACCCTTGCTGGATATATTCTTGAGAACTACACATGGCAAACGATGTTTTACGGGATGATCCCACTAACCGTTATTGTTATTGGTTTTGCGTTTGTATATCTCAAAAATGTATCGGAACGAATCAATCTCAAGTTCGACACACTCAGCGTGTTGCTGTCCACGATTGGATTCGGCGCATTGCTGTATGGCTTCAGCCGGGCAGGAACTCTGGGATGGTCAAGCGCAGAAGTAATCATATGCATTGCAGCAGGAGTCATTGCTCTTGGACTGTTCACATGGAGACAACTCGCGTCTGCAAATCCGCTGCTCGATCTGCGGGCTTTCAAGTATAATATGTTCTCACTGACCACAATCATTAATATCGCGATCACGATGATCATGTATGCTGATATGATGTTGCTTCCTTTATACCTCCAAAATGCACGGGGTTACACTGCATTGGAGTCCGGATTATTATTGCTTCCGGGGGCGCTTGTCATGGGCTTCCTGATGCCGATTACGGGTAGATTGTTTGACCGGTTTGGCGCAAAATGGCTGGCGATTATTGGGATGGTCATTACGATTGTAACGACTATCGGGTTCATCGATCTAACCGATTCTACCAGTTATACTTACCTGGTGTTAATGTCAACAGGTCGCAGAATTGGTATGGCCTTGCTCATGATGCCTATCCAAACGGCAGGGTTGAATCAACTGCCTCCAAGACTTGGGCCACACGGTACAGCGATATCCAACACCGTGAGACAAGTGGCTGGCGCTGTGGGTACTTCATTGCTCGTAAGTGTAATGACCAGTCGCACAACGGCACATGTACAGGATATGGTGGCAACGGGCGCAGCCAAAGGTTTAACCCAGCAGCAATTGGGAATGGAATCCATGATCCAGGGAATTAATGATGCTTACGTTGTCATTATCGGCATTGCCGTTCTTGGATTGCTCCTTTCCTTCTTCATCAAACGTACCAAACAAGCGACGGAGGAAGACTCCAAACAGCCTGTAAGACAAAAAGTCTCGATGAATACAAATTAAGAGCAATATTTACATGAATTACATCATGTAGAGCCTATTGTATCTTATATAAAAAGCGGCAGATCAGGACACTAAGCTTTACGTCCAATCTGCCGCTTTTTTGTGGTGTATTACATAATATAAATGAACAATTTGCCTGCACACGTAAGTAAGAACAGCTGCGTTAACTCGTTCTCTCCATGAGGATCTGCCTGAATTGTTCGAGATACGATCTGCAGTCTTTGACAATCCTGTTTGCCTCACACTGAAGAGAAGACGATTCAAATTCCGTTTGAAACGCCTGTAGCGTTACTTCCAACATGGAGATATTGATCTCTTTCTGCTCAACTAAAACAAGCAGCCCTTTGGTCAGTTCTTTCGCTTTAATAGGTACTTCCAATTGGAGAATAGAATGACTGAATTTCTGAAGACCTGCAATCAGGTTATTTTTATCCAACACAATTTCTTTGGAATCAGGAGCGATCATCAAAAGACTTGGAAAATCTATAATATGCTCTTGTCTTTCCAGCATGGAGCGAAGCAAGATTTCAATGTAGTTCAGGATTTTGGGCACAAGATGGTTCCAATCCGGTTGGTCAAGATGGAAGTTTCTCCACATGTTCGAGATTTGATGGATCATGCCAAAACCAAAAATAGCCCCTTCATAAGCAAAAGGTTTTAATTCTTTACCAAATACCTGTACCAGTCGTTCAGATAACCAATTTAACTGTATGCGAGTCAAGTTTTTCAGATCGCATTCTCCAGAGTAGAAGCCTGTCCAGAATAGCTCCACAACAAGCTTTTTTTCTGGCAAAATCATCGGCACCATAATCTGATCCACCAGTAAATCAAAATCGGAAGCATAGCTTTGGCTCTCCAAATCTTTGCGAATCATCATATCTTCCTGTACACGTTGCTCCAGAATGGCAAGAATACAATCATCCTTCGAGCCAAAGAATTTATAAAATGTTCCTTTGGACACACCTGACTCGTCTAGGATCATTTGTATGGAGGTGTTGGTCACTCCATGTTTCCCAAAGAGTACAAGCGCTGAGTCCAATAACATTTGTTTCCGCTTATTCATAAGTTCCCCCTGGATGATTTAGGTGGTTCACGTTACGATATCTAGTAACCTATTGCAAATCCACTGCAAACATCATATGTTCCTTCCAAATCCCCTTGATTTTAATATTCTGCCGGTCCGTCTCCTGAAAGCCCGCCTTGCGAAGCACTCGAATCGATCCGGCATTGTCAGGCAGCGCACCTGCCTCCACTCGTTTTATACCCGCTTCATTCATAGCAAAATCCAGTGCTAGCTGAAGGGCTTCACTCATATATCCCTTGCCATTCTGCACCTGATCGAGCACATAACCAACAATCCATTTGGTGGTGGAATCCAGTTCAAGCTCGAACAGAGAGATCTCCCCAATAAGCTCATGCGTATGGTTCAGAAAGATCCCGAAAGAGTACCGTTTCCCCTCTTCCCTCGCCTTGTTCCAACCTTCGAGAAGGGCTACTTGGCCCTCCAATGTATAGAATGTATCCGATCGTTCGCTTGCCGATATTTCTTCGAAAATAGCCCGGTTACGGAACTGCAAATCCAGTAGCCCAGCAGCGTCTTCCACGTTCAAAAATCGTAAATAGATGAGTTCTCCACGATTGTCCATCTGTATGTTCATCCTTATCTCTGGTTGTAGTAGATTGCATTCATCAGAAGTACGAGAGTTGCCGTTTATAAGCCATATCCCAGAATAGATATTCAAATTCAACACTTCTTCTGAATATGTCTTCAATGGCCTCCAGTTCCTGCTCGGTTTTATGTTCGCATAATGCATCCAGTGTATCATAGAACCATTCGAATGAGTCGCGGAATTCATCACTTGCATAATTTTCGATCCAAGTCTGATAGAAATTGCCCTCTAATGAATCTCGATATTGTTCTTTTAATCTTGTGGCATAGTCGTAATACGTCCACGCACAAGGGAAAATGACGGCGATGATTTCAGCAACCCCACCTGTTTGTGCAACACTCATCATATTCGACGTATACGCCTTGTTGTAAAGAGAGGGTTTGACAGCATGATTTTCATCCAGCGTAATCCCAAATTCCTTCATATAATTTCGATGCAAATCCATTTCTTCGTACAGAATAGCGTGTTGAATCACCGTAAAGTTCGTCATCAGTTTTTCATCTGTCGCCTTCACCGCACCCATGGCAAAAATCTTCGCATATTCAATCAGATATGTATAGTCCTGAAGAAGATAAAACTTAAACGCTTCCTGATCCAGTGTGCCTTTCCCCATTTCATGTAAAAAAGGATGGTTGTATCCATCTTCCCATACGTTTCTGGACTTATCTTTTAACGTTCTTGAAAATGACATGATCATTTCTCCTTGTATTAAAATTATAATGTCCCCGCTTCACATCCAGCTATCGCGTTCTGTCATCCAAAATGCAGACCAAAAAGCCCTTGTCCTATTTTCGGCAAGGGCAAAATAACATGAGTACATGTCATTTGCTCCCTACGTCAGTATTAACTAACAGGTTCAAAGGGTCAGGTTTTAACCTTCTCAACTGCGAACAGTCCCCCTGCAAATAGCTCAGGCTTATTACAACATGTGTTTTCCCAAATGTCAATCCATTCCTATTAATCTTCAAGTTCCCCTAAATCTTCTTGCAACTTCTTAAGTCGGGTGCGGATATCCTTAATCATACTTTGCAATTTGTTTAACTCATCTACCCATTTTTGCTCATTAGAGACGTTCGTCGCTGAAGTTGCATTATACGCCGGAGACGTCCTTAACTTGTTTAAATCCGATTCGTAACCCCTCCACTCTTCCTCGGCTTTTGCTAATTCCTCCTCGGTGATGCCAATCTGGTGCTCCAGATAAATAATGTCTGATGAGTTACCGTGAGTTAAGCGCTGTGAATACGTCATCGTTCACCTCATTTCTGATCATCCATTGCTTTTCCAAGGTCATATGGCTGAATATCGATATCCAAATCCAAACCCATAGCCAACTTGGCCAGTTGACTTCCAATAAAAGGCGCCATCGTGAGACCGGACGCTCCAAGTCCATTGGCTGTGATCAAGCCCTCCCAACCAGGAACAGCACCCATTACCGGAAGAAAACCAGGTGTAAACGGACGGAAACCTACTCTTACTTCCTGAAACGTGCTATCGGCTAAACCGGGAGCCAGTTCCAATCCTTTATTCAAAATTTCCTGCATTCCGCCTGCGGTTACTCTTATATCATAGCCTTCAATATCATTTTCGTGAGTCGCCCCGATCACAATCTTCTGTTGATCAAAGGCTAACAGATATTGATCCGAAGGAGGCATGACCACAGGCCATTTCCCAGTGTCTTCTCGATCATGAACCTGCAAATGCATAATTTGCGCCTTCTGATAACGAACCTTAAAATCAATGCCCAAGGGCTTCAACAGTTCACTAGCCCAAGCGCCGGCACACACAATAACCTCGTCAGCCGATATGACTTTACCGTCAACAACCACTCCAGTTACTCGGTCCGATTCATATTGAAGTGTCGCATCCCCATTAATCAGGACCGCTCCATTTCGCTGTGCCGATCGGATTAAGGCATCACGCAGTGCACGTCCATCGATACGCGCAGCACCACTGATGTAGACGGACTGAAAGTTCTCCTCCAGGAGTGGAAAACGCTCATGGGTTTCTTTTGCATCCAGACGGGTAATATCGGCAATCTCCGGTGCTTCTTCTTTACGAAGGTGTGCTCGCTCCTGCATCTTGTTGATTTTCTCTACTTCCGTATGAATACTAAGAGCACCCACTTGAGCGTAACCCGTTTCCGTTTCCCCTTCACTCTTGAGTTCTTCAATTAAACCGGGATAAAAACGTGCACCCGCCTTGGCAAGCTGATACCAATCCTGATTACGGCGCTGAGATAACCAGGGACAGATGATCCCGGCAGCAGCATCCGTAGCCTGCCCTCGATCTTTCCGGTCTATAATAAGAACTTCCGCACCCCGTTTTGCCAATTGATATGCTGTGGAAGCCCCAAGAATACCTGATCCTACGACGATGACTTTCTTCATGACTGCATCCCTTTCCTAAATCACTGTATCCATTATAGCGTATACTGTTTGGTCTGATAATGGCAAGGCATCGACATGATGATACATATTCCTAAAAGGTTTTCGATAAGTCGTTCATCGAAGTAAATAGTTCGTTTAAATTAATGTTATTTATGTAATATAATTCAAATCAGGTTTCTTTTAACTCTGTATCCGCGCCATTTACGCACACGACCTTTAACGAAATGAGGAATAACACAACGATGCCGAAACCTAGTACGGGGAATTCACTGGATACCGATATGCCGCTTATGATTACAGGTCAAAACCAGCTGACCGTAGATGAATTAATGAATTGGAACGGCCATTCACGGGATTACAGTATTGTGCAGTGCATCGGGGGAACAGGGAAAATTGCAGCCCAAAATCATGAGTTTTCGATTCGGAAAGGAACAGCTCTTATTATGTTCCCGGAGGTCACATACCGTTACGACAATCTGAGTGATTCATTGTTGTTCGATTGTTTGTCCTTTAATGGCTATTTATTGCCCCGGTTTCTGCATACCTTGCAGATCGGGGAGCTGCGCGCCTTCAAGCCGGATGGGATGCTTCATATCCTGTTGCATGAAATAACGTTGGCGCTACAGTCCCGGCACAAGGATCAGATCTGGCACGTATCCGCATTGCTATACATGCTACTGGTCAGGTTAACCATTGATGGAGATCGTTATGGTGCTTATGAACGCTCGGATGCCCGATTAAAGCTGGGTGGACTGGTTACTTTTATCAAGCAAAATTATGATCAGGATATCTCGCTCTCCATGCTGGCTCAGCAAATGGACGTCACCGAACAGCATTTGAATCGGATATTCAAAAAGGAATTCCAAATGACTCCGCTTGATTATCTGACACGGTATCGGTTATTGAAAGCCAAAGAAATGCTCGTCCATGACGCCGGAATAACGGCCCACGAGATTGCCCGGGCTGTTGGTTTCAACAGCGCCAGTTATTTTGGATCCGTATTCAAAAAATATGAAGGAATCTCCCCTATCGAGTTACGCAAGCAATACCAGAGTTAAAGGATTTCCATCGTGATCTCTGCCAGCGAGGTTAACCGCAGATCATACTTCGAGAATTCCAGATTACGCGTTACCTCGTTAGGCACAATGACACAGCGAATCCCCGCGGCTTTGGCTGCCTTCAGTCCATTCGGCGAGTCTTCGAACACAACCGCTTCGGATGCCCCGATCCCGAGACTCTCCAAGGCGAGCAGATACAATTCCGGGTCCGGTTTGACCCGCTTGACGTCCTCGGCTGTATGAATGACATCGAATAGTTCGAAAATGCCGAGTGTACGCAAATAACCATGAACCCAATCCCGGGTAGAGCTGGAAGCAACGGCAAGTTTAATTCCCTTTTTACGGGCAGACTGGAGCAACTCATGAACCCCTGGAAGAATTGCTGCCTGCCCCAGGTATGCTTCGTATTTCTGTTCAGAGAGCAACTTGATATGATCGTGATCGATCGGTTTTTGCAGCGCTTGCTCCAGGTATAGAAAAGGGTGAAATTCTTCAAACGATGTTCCTACGTTTTTCGACCAAAGCTCCAGTCCAAGTTCAAGTCCATGCTCTTTATAAATATCGCGAAAAGCATAGAACCAGGGAGTCTCCGTGTCCAAAATAAGTCCATCAAAATCCAAAATAAAAGCTTTTACCATTCCGCTTTTCTCCCTCCAATGATCAGCCGATTGGCGGGAAAATGGGCTTAGAAGCGTGCAGTCACGTCCGGACGGGTAACATTCATCGATAAAAAGTGACAGGTGCATCCCGTTCCGGCTGGTGACTGTCCAACAATTCCAGCCCGGATCTCCCCCTCTATCGGCATGCCGAAATATCGAATTAATTTCCACTCCACCCCATCGGGTGAATAAAAAAATGAAATGCAGTCCTCCACTTTGCGTATGCGCAGATAAGGATTCGTTACGGGAACTTCAACCGAATTGCAATCGTCGGATGAACCTTCCTTCGTTACTACCGACACAATGGTAGCTGCTTTTCCATCATACTCAAAACAAAGCTTGCACCAGTTTCGTTCATCCGCCATCACCATTAAACATCCGGAATCATACTGATGTTGCATGTCCACGGTTAGCTGGGTCGTCATTTCAAAATCGTTAGGCACCGGCATCGACAGAAATGGCGCGGTTGCACGGATGTGTTTACCCGCTGGGTCCTGGAAAAAGTCTGTATCAGCCTGAGCTTCTACAATTAGAACGCCTTGATCGGTATAAGACCAGGTCTTCGGCTCATTAATCCAGTTCATTTGGTTTCTTGTTTCTGTTGCAAATACGTTTGTCATTTCTATGCCTCCCAGGTTCATTTTCTGTATTATATATTCGTTCGTTATACAGAAAACCCCTTCTCCTACATATTTTTGTAAGAACTGATCACTTGGGAGTGTTTCTGGGGATCAGGGAGGAATAACATAATGACCATGAGTACGATGTAAAATATAAGAATGACACTGAATAACAGCACAGGATTATAGTGATACAGTAGCCCTGTCAGGTAACCTGATGGAATCGCGGTTAACGTCATGACGGTCTGCACTGCCGAGAACATATCCGCTTTTTCATGTGTACCCAATCGGTTCATTAGCAGTGAGTCCCGGTACGTTTGTAAGATGAAATTGCCTGCCGCCAGTACAATTAGAGTCAGAAATAACATGGCTATATTTCCCGCTGGGATCAACAGAAAAAGTATTGCCCCCACTGTACTCAAAATGATCGAGAAACTGACATACTTCTCTTCTGAACGCCGTTTCAGACGCGGGATAATGACCAAATACAAGAGCATGACGGTTACAGCGGTGACGACCGGGATAAATGAAATAATCTGATCATTGAATTTTAATTGTTCCTTGAAAAAAATCACCTGAAAAAAGTTCAGCTGCAGGATCAGATTGGAAAGCACCGTGATGAGAATAATCGGTAAAAGTCTCCGTTTGTAGAATGATTTGCCGAAAAGTCGCATACTGGAAGCCAGACTCTGGATCACCCGGGTCTGGCTATGCATTCCCATAAGTTCCTTCCCTACTGCGGTCTCATCCGTATATCGGTTGCGAATGAAGAACATGACGGTCATGAGGATGCCACCGACAAAATAAATACTGGCTAGTGTTGGCACAATGCCAACATCAGCAATCACTACCCCGGCGATCGGTGTCAGTACTCCAGCACCAGTAATGATCATGTTGAGAATGGCGAATACCTTGGATCGTTTATGTTCCTCAACATCCTCAATAATTAGACAGTTGAAGGAAACCGTCACAAATTTGGAGGTTGCATTCAGCAGGTAAGCGATCAGAAACAACCAAAAATTCTGGGAGAAAGCCCAGATGAACATGGGAACACTCCAAGCAATCAGATCAAAAATCAGTGTTGTTCGCTTGCGGCCAAGCTTATTCGTGATTGAACCCGCAAATAACTGAAATATAAAGGCAAAATAAAGATTCACCGAATTGATCAAACCAATTTCAATATCCGAAAGTCCGGCTTCCTTCATATATAAGGGAGCATAAAAAAGAACAATCGTGCCCGGAATGGCCCATACCGGTTCAAGTAAGATGGAGTACCGCGGATTTCTCGGCAAATCCTGTAGCAGCTTCAATCGATATCTCCCCCTTTTCTGCGGTGGTTTTCACCGCTGCGAACTCCTTCTTTTCGCAGCGGCAAACCCGACAATGTCTACATGCTTACAAGATCAGAGCTGTTTTAACCGAATTCATGGGCAATTTCTCTCCGCTACGCAGATGATACCCAATTGTCCCATTGAATGCCTGTTCATAATCACTCAGCAGTTCCTTGGAGGTAACCATTTGCTCCAGTTCCGGAATACTTTGTGCAAATTTCAATGCTGTACTGATCATCGAGTGATTAGCTACCGCACCAATGATACTAATACCATCATTAATTACGGCAGTTGATTTGAACGTCACCTCATAGCTGTCGTCATAACCCATAGGAATGATCTTGCCGCCTTTGGCAATCATCTCAAATCCCACATGAAGCTGGTTACCAACCGCGTCCACTACAATATCAAACTTCTTGTTATTATTGATCTCGTATACTTTATCCAGTGTCAGATCCTGAGGATAGAACACATGATCCGCGATCTCTGAAGCGAACTCTTTGCGGAATGGATCAACTTCCGTGCCTACAGTAAGCCTTGCCAATCGTTTGCTCACAAGCTGACACAGAGAACCGATTGCACCAGAACCGAGGACCAGTACAGAATCACTTGGCTTAGTCCCTGCTTTCATGAACGTCTGAAGTACACATCCCAGTGGTTCGATCATCATAGCGGTTTCCCAGCTCATGGAATCCGGGATGGCATAGATATACTTCTCATCCCCTACGTAATATTCTGCAAATGTACCGTGCGTCGTCATCCCTACTTGATAGTCATCAAAATTCTCGCAATAGATGAAAAGACCTTCACGGCAATAGGAGCAGGTACCGCAAGATTGCGTGGGATCAACCAATACCCGATCACCTATCTTGAAACCACGAACTTCGTCGCCCACCTCAACCACTGTACCTACACCTTCATGACCAATAATCGTTCCTTTATTCGCCGGCACTTTGCCTTTGACAATATTCAGGTCTGTACCGCAGATGCCTGAACCATAGATTTTAATTTTTACCTGGTTTGACTTTTGTATGGTTGGCTCATCAATATCCTGGTAAGTCACCTGTTTAAGATCCTGATATACGAGTGCTTTCATTGAATATTCCTCCTAGTCGATGTTCTTATTTGAATAAAATTTTAAACGTTTTCGTAAATCTCAATTCGAAAGGTGTTCCTGTTTCAGCATTTCTTTCCAGTCGGAAAGTGTCTGCAAGAGAGCTTCCTCCACCCACAATAATTCATCCCGGGTATGAGCATCTGAGAAAATAAAGTACCCTTTGGTAAAAATTCCGAAGTGGGCCATTCTTTTGACCATAAACTCACGGAACGGATCGGTGTGAAAGTTTTCCTCCGAAATAGAGCTAATGGAGAAGCTAGCATAGGTACCCTTCAACACCAATTGATCGGTTAATCCAAGAAGTACGAGTTCAGCTTCAATCAGATCCATAATTCGAATGGTGGCCTCGCGCCAGCTAGGCCATACTTTAGCGCTTTTCATCAATCGCTCACATGCAATCGCTGCCGCAAGCGCAGTGGTCTCACTGGAATGCGCGTTGCTGAATCTGACCTGTCCTGATAATGACATCAGATGTTCTGGTCCCATTACGGCTGCGAGTGGCAGTCCATTCGCCATACCTTTGGAAATACAAAGCAGATCCGGCCAGATGTCATACTCCCCAGCTGTAGCTTGCTTGCCCATTCGAATGCCGGAGGTGACTTCATCAAATATGACAATGATATCTAAGGACCTACATAGGGATACAACTTGCGCCAACGGCTCACGTTTCCATTCATTTGGACAAAGGACAATGCAGGCGATATCCTCGGGAGAGGATTGGATTTGGGCCTCGATACGCTCTGGTGAGGGCTTATCTATCCAGATTGTTGTGCGCTCGATATCCACAGGGATACCTCGTTCTTTCGTTTCGCGGCCATAGTATCCATACGCAGACCAGTCATGCCAGCCATGATAGGCCGTCGCGATGACCCTGCTTTTTCCACTTCCCGCACGAGCCAGACGTACGGCTCCACTGACGGCATCGGCGCCGCTTTTGGTAAATCGCAATGAGGGGTAGCGACCTTCAAACCGTTCCAAAATCAATTCAGCGCATTCAAGTTCAATGTCAGCAGGAATAGAATAACTTGTCCCTTTTTTCAGCTGATGGATGACAGTCAGTTGAACTTCATGCCGTGCATGCCCCCATGGCGCCGTACCCATGGCCATCTCACAATCCAACCATTCATTTCCATCGATATCTATAAAACGGGAATTGCGTGCCTCTGCGCAGCATACGGGTGTATATCCCGGAAATAATCGTTCTGGTGCTTTGGCTAACGTACTGCATCCGCTCGGAATAACCTTCTCGACATGTTCCAACCACTCCAGATTCCGTGTAAACCTTACGGCACGATCAAGCGTGCTCTCTTTTGATTTCACCTTTGGTTCCTCCCTGTTTACTTGGTTTATGAGTTAGCGAACTTTGGAGCCTGGCCAGCAGCCATCATATATGCGATCCATGGTGATGACATTGCCATACAGATCAATAATCAGATCTTTAGCCCGATGAGCATGTCTCATCTCGATCCAGTAACGGTTTTCCAGCAACCGGGCGAAATTGTCCACCAGAAACAATAATCGGTTCTCGCTATGAATCAGCTCCTTACCCAGAACCTGCGGCAGCCAGATCGCTCCATTAGAGTTAAAACGATTCGAATAGTCACGTACCTCAGCAACAGGTGCAATGTCAGCTTCCTCCAGCTTGGTCCAGAACGTATCCGCGTCACTGCGAACTTCTGCAAGATCAATGCCAACGATCGGCAGATGTTGATATTCACTCTGGCTATCCAGCTGTTCTTTCAGATGACCGAATACGAATGGCCAAACATCGGCCTCAATTTCCCCACCCCACTTTTTCCAGAAACGTGCCAGATTGTTTTTCCGGTTAAAGTTGCGATGAATGCCACTGCTCCGTTCCCAGTGATAGGCGAGAATATTCGGATTAATGACCGTATCATATCCGGCTGCCCGTGCTCGCATCTGATAATCAAAATCCTCATATCCGTTAAAGAACTTCTCATCCAGCTCGCCTACCGTTTCATACACTTCTCTCTTCATGCCGAACATGGCGAATACAACAAGCTGAACTGAAAATGTTTCCTTCGGAATGTCTTCAGGCGAAGCGTTCAGAAATAAGTGGCGACCAATTGTATCGGCAAATGCAATACCACAATGCTGCACACCTCCCGTTTGCGGATAGAGCAGAACACCGCCAATCATACCGATCGTAATGTCGCTGTCCATCGTCTCTTTCATCATTGATTGCCAGTTCGGTTGAAGAATTGTATCGGAATCCAGGAAGAAAATATAATCTCCCTCTGCTCGCCGAAGTGCGCTATTGATTGATACAGCGCAACCGAGTGGAAAATCATGTTGAAGAATTTCAATCGTTACACCTTCTTTAACCTCTTGTTTCAGTTTCTCCAAATGCTGTAAGACAGCAGAACCGGAACCATCGTTGATAAAAATGATTTGAGTGGACGGGCTTACTGTCCGTAGCAATGAGTCCGTGAAAAGGTTCAAAATGTTATAGTCCTGGTTAACTGGCACAATAATGGTGTAAAGCATGGAATCCCTCCTGTTGGATATGATGGAATGAGTGCTAAAGCGAGTTGAAACGTTATCGAGTTCAGCGCAGATTATCGACCTCCTTGTCGCAAATTCACTGTCTTAATTTGGTAATGATTTGAATCTACTAGAAATTTATATCATTTTTTGTAAGTTTGAAATCTTAAATTCTGAACTCTGTTAAAATATGAATATGTACCGAAAAGAAAATATGCACCTTTCAATTAGCGCCCATAGCTAGCTCTCCACGCAAAAAAACACCTCCACAGTGAGTCTCGTATCCAATGACACGACTGACTCCACAATGGGGTGTTATATTGCATTATTGTATGTGGTTATAAGGTAGAGACTACTTATTTGGCCCTAAAGCCATGATAGAACGTATCCACAACCAGAGAAGCTGCTGATTTACGCGCAATATCACCACTTACAACCTGCTGCCACGTCAGAAACAGGATAGAATACAGCACATCTACAATCCAGTTTTTATTGACATCCTGGCGAAAATAATTCTTTTGCTGCAACAAGCTGACCGCATGCAGTATAGGCTCTCTCAGCTTCAAATCTGCTCCCTCAATCTCAGGATTATAGTGTATAGCTGCATCATGGGTAAGGAAAAATATTTTATCTCCTAACGGAATAAGCACTTCAATCAGCTGTGGAATATATGTTTCACAGTTTTCCTCATCCAGCTGAATGTTTTGCATGGCCTCACTGACCACCTCAATCGCACGCAAGCCCAGATAAACCATTAATTGTTCGCGACTCTCCACGTAACGATGAAGGGTCGCAATGCCGATTTTTGCAGAGTCTGCGATATCATTCATGGATGCATTGGGCTTTTCAATCAGCAGTTTGGTTGCTTCGTCCAGGATGGAATTAAGTCTCGTTTGCTTCATCGATGTCATTTCTTTTTTCAACGGGTTTACACCTCTTGGGGAGTTTATTCTATAAATTGATTCAATGAACCATCATTTGATTGGAATGTGACTTTAAAATTATAGCATAGTTGCTCATAATTCCGATGTCTGAACACGTAACAAGCATCACCTATGATTGGTTATGTATTGCAAAGATAGATGTGATGATTAAAAGCCGCCAAGCGGCGGCTCTTAGAATTTATATCTTTTTTCTTTCCCTGTTGCTTATAGCTCGATAATTCTTGTTGCAATATTTGCGCAAAAATCACTGTCATGCTCTACAAACAGAAGGGTTGGGGAGTACTCCAGCAGCAAGTCTTCAATTTGCATGCGAGAGATGACATCTACAAAATTGAGAGGTTCATCCCAAATGTGCAAATGAGCTTGCTCACTGAGACTTTTAGCAATCAGCACTTTCTTTTTTTGGCCAGCGCTATACGTTGAGATATTCTTCTCCAATTGCAACCTAGAAAAATCCAGCTTTCTTAGGATGGATTTAAACAGGCTTTCATCGATTCTCTGCGTGACAGCATAGTCAGATAAATGGCCGCCGAGATTCGACGTGTCCTGCGACACATACGAGATTTTAAGCTGGTGATCCTTTCGAAAATAACCTGTATAAGGGATATTCTCATCACAAATCAGTTTAAGGATGCTTGATTTCCCCGATCCGTTTTTACCATAAAGCGCAATACGATCCCCTTGTTCAACTGTGAAATTCACGTCCTTACATACCATATTGGAGCCGTATGCAATCGACACATGTTCCAATTCGACAAGTTCTTTTTTGTGAAAATCCAGTTGATGAATCTGTAGACGTTCTGCACTCTCAATATTTTTCAGAAGTTTGGACTTCTCATGAATGGCGGATTGCTGTCTCTGCTCAATATTTTTGGAACGTTTCATCATTTTGGCAGCCTTGTGTCCAATATAGCCTTTATCCACCTTAGAACCGGAATTTCTCGTACCATTTTTGGTTCTTTCCACTTCATGCGACCATCCACCCGTCCGTTTGGCAGAATCGGATAAACGCTTGATGTCCTTTATTAATTTTTCATTATTTGCAAGTTCAAACTGATCTTGCCTTTGTTTATTTTCCCACCAAGCGGAGAAGTTCCCTTTCTGAATCTCGATGTTATTTTTATTAATGGACAGGATGTGGTCTACGCTGTTATCCAAAAAGGATCGATCATGTGACACCAGAATAAATCCACTTTTGCTGCGAAGATAATTACTAACGAGTTTTCTGGCATGAATATCGAGATGATTGGTAGGTTCATCAATGAGCAAAAATCGATTATCCTTCAGAAACAAGGCAGCCAGCATCACCTTCGTTTGTTCTCCGTTAGACAAGGAATCGAAAGGCCGATACAGGATATCTTCCGAAACTTTTAACTGGTTAAGCTCACGCACAAGCTGCCATTGTAAATATTCAGGATAGACATCTTCAATGATATCGAGGGTCATAGCTCCTTTATTCTCAACCTGAAAAGGAAAGTACTCAAAGCTGACATTCGCAGAAATAGTTCCGCTGTATTCATATTTACCAAGCAGCAGTTGGAGGAATGTCGTTTTACCTCTGCCGTTCCTTCCGGTAAAGCCCAATTTCCAATCCGAGTCCAGCTGAAAACTCACATTTTCAAATATATTATCGTAACTGCCATCATAGGCAAAGGTTAGGTTGGTAACGTTGATTAAAGACATAAAGATCATCCTTTTTATGTGAAATATAAAAGTTAACCGACGGGGTATTTACCACGACATGGTCCCTCACTTTATATTTGAACATAATCAGAATTTCAGTCCGCCCTTGAATGAATGACATATCCCTCGTGTCAGAATGATTAGAATATCATCAAATGAAAAAACGCAAAAAAGCCCCATTCACCGGTGCTTTTTTGCGTTACATCAACCTGACTATACGTTAAAGAGACTTGGCGTTCAAAAATTTAACGCCAAGATAATCTATGCATAGGAGGATAAAGTGCCGGATTCTGATTAGTTATGTTGTGAACCATGTCAGTGTTCATGTTCGTTGACAGGTTCACATAAACATCTACAACCTCTAATTCAGTCATCGCTCTATCCCCCTTTAAAAGCTCAATAATTTAATACCAGAAACTTAACATGGAATACAACCACGGGTCAAGGCGAGAAATCATGTCGATCCCTTTTAAACTCCACCTTACACCCGACCCTCATGGATTTATAGTCACCATGCGCTGTATTCAATTTATTTCAATTATTAAACGGCCGCATACAGCGGTTTGTACACCGGATGCCACATGGCAGCTTTTACCGCCTCTTCAACGTCTTTCAGCTCTACACGCGCAACGCCATCTTCCACTGCCGCCTTAGCGACCGCCACTGCAACTTTGTACGAAACAGCATGTAGTTCTTTCACTCTTGGCAGAAGTGGAGCACCTGGTGCAGAGGAATCTACCGAATTAGCTACGGCCACTGCAGCTGCGGTGAACATATTTTTAGTGAATTTAGATGCTTTTGCAACAATCGCTCCCAGACCCAAACCAGGGAACACAAAAGCATTATTCGATTGACCAATTTCATATAAAGTGTCATTAAACATGACAGATTCAAATGGACTGCCTGTTGCAATCAATGCTTTGCCATCCGTCCACTCAATCAGACTTCTTGGTGCTGCTTCGGCAAGTGAGGTCGGGTTGGACATTGGCATAATGATTGGACGTTCCACATGCTTCGCCATTTCTTTAATAACTTGTTCATTAAAGGCACCTGTCACACCAGAAGTGCCGATCAGAATCGTTGGTTTGATCTGTTTCACAGCTTCCAGCAAACTGACCTGTCCCTGCTCATTCAATGCCCAATCTTTCACTTCCGCAGCTTTACGCACATATGGTTTCTGGAATTCAAATAGACCTTCCGTCTCATCGGTAAGGATTCCACGGTAATCGAAAGCCCAGAACCGGTTCTCCGCTTCCTCCCTCTCAAGCCCTTCTTCCATCATGGCGTCAAGAATCTGATCCGCGTTACCAATACCAGCGGCCCCTGGTCCAAATACAAGGATACGATGCTCACGAAGAGGCACACCCGTCACTTGAACTCCGGACATAATCGCCGCAAGTGTAACCGCACCCGTTCCCTGAATATCATCATTAAACGTAAGCAGTTCTTCCCCGTATTTCTGTATAATATTTCTGGCATTCACGCTGCCCAAGTCTTCCCAGTGAAGCAGGATATCCGGGAACCACTTTGTTGTTTCTTTCACAAAAGCTTCGATAAATTGATCATATTTTTCCCCGCGAATACGTTCATGACGGTTACCCACATACAATGGATCATTCAGTAATTTGGGATTATTGGTTCCAACGTCCAGCACAACAGGCAATACGCGGCTTGGGTCAACGCCTACGGCTGCTGTGTATACCGCGAGTTTACCAATGGCAATTTTAATGCCGCCAACGCCCCAGTCTCCGATGCCCAGAATACTTTCCGAGTCGGTCACCACAATCAAATCCACATCTCCAGCTTGTAATCCACTGTTGCGGAAAGCTTCCTCCAGCCCGTCCATATCATTAATGGATAAATATAGACCACCCGGTCTGTGGTACTGATGGCTGTATTCCTGGATAGCTTGTCCGACCGTAGGTGTATACACAATCGGCAGCATTTCACTAAGGTGATCCTTCATTAGACGGTAGAATAGTACAATATTTCGGTTGAACAAATCACTAAGCATGATGCTTTTTCGCAAATTATCCGATTCATTCTGCAATTGCTGATATACTCGACTCACTTGTTCTTCAATATTTAAAACCATCGGTGGCAAGATGCCATTCAGGTTGAGCTCTCTTCTTTCTTCTTCGTTAAAGGCAGTACCCTTGTTCAACATGGGATTGGACAGAACATCCTTACCTTTCAAAGAGGTTTTTAAGTTTCCATTGGAATCCACAAAAAATGAGTTCATTTACTAATTGCCTTCTTTCATGATGTCTCTTGACGTTACGTCTTTTTAATGTATTTTTAACACTTAATAACTTTTGGTTAGTTATGGTTCTTCCGATGACAATTATAAAATATTTTCTATGGTATGTAAACGAACTCATGAAACTTTCATGAATGAAATTCAATTTCATTTCGATAAATAAAATTTATCACTTTGTCATTTTTCAACAAATTCATTTTATAATCAGATTATCGTAGAATACAAAAAAAAGCCACGAAATTTCGTGGCTTCAATGGAATTCATTTTTATAGTTTTCCAAATGATGGACGAGGTCCTTTGGTTGGATCTTCCCCTTCGATGAGACAGTATGCTTCAAGTGTGATTCCACCTGGCGCCTGAAGATAAAAGGTGTAGGAACCATGAACAATAGCCGGGCTTTCTACCTGAATTCCATCGTTCTTGAGACGTTGGTTCAAGTTATCCACCTCTTCCTTACTGTCTTGTGGGAACCCTACATGGAAAGTTTCTGGATATTTGATATCCTTGCCATACATTAAGTTTAATAAAAATCCATCGTCGTCGGTCATAGCCGCAAATGATTTACCTGCATTGACGTAACAGGTTAATCCAAAATATGTTTCGAGAAAATGTTGAACCTCAATAACGTCAGTTACCGTTAAGTTTAAGTGATTAATTTTCATATGAACTGCCTCGATTCTTCTATCAATTTATCTCGAAAATAAAGTATCTAGATTATCAAGATAAATTGATTCTAAATCAATTCATATCTCTAGTCAATGTAGAACCTGAACCATTTTATGTAATATGTCCCCCCTTGCTGCGTTCAACAGTCAAATTCACGGAACATAGGCATCCTCTACCTCAACCTTTCGTTCATTTCCGTTTACAATGTATCTTACGTGAATGACATTTCCTTTCTGAAATTGGGGAATATGTGTAACCGGGATATATGTCTCTACAATCGTGGGAAAGGTACGGCCGTCAACTTGGGTTACGGTCAAATCCAGTCGCACTCCCGGCCTTCCATCCATACTGGATGAAGTTTGTGTAATATCATGAATAACCGCCTCTGCGGGTATTCCCTCCGTTAAAATGCTTTTTCGAAAATGCTGTTTGTGTTTATTGTTACGAAGCAGTTTAAATATCATAACCATAGTGATTGTGCCTGTTATAATCCCAAAACCAATAACAGCAACAATAGTAATTAATGCAGTCGTCATAATGGCCTCCTTTTATTTGAAACTTATGTTTACTATTCCTTGGTTATATCTCTTATTCCTTCAAAATTTGTTTTAAATGGAAATCATTCATGCCAAAAAAGCCACCTTTTTGGTGGCTTCATACAGTTTATGACGTTTTTAAAGTTTTGAATTTTCTATATTACTAGCAGGAACTGTAGCAGTATATGTTCAAATTAATCTACTTTCGCACCATAAGATCGTACAAACAGAACGGCTTGTTCGCGATCCAAACGTACGCCTTTAATATCCAATGATTTCAGATCGATTCCTTCCAGATTAGCGCCTCTAAGATCGGCCCCTTGCAGCTTGGCTCTGCTTAAAACTGCTCTTGTGAGATCACAGTCTCTCAGATCCGCCTTGGTAAAATCCGTGTCCGTAAAGTCGGCTTCAAAGAAACGAATTCCTCGCAAATCCTGTTTGCCCAACCGGGTATGTCTCAGATTCGTATAAGACCAATCACCCTGACTTAGTGTAATACCATCCATTTGTGCACCGGAAAAGTCCGATCCCGTCATCTTGCAGGAGGTGAATTTGGAAGCAAATAGATTAGCACCACCAAATAAGCAGTTTTCAAACGCCGATTCTCTATGGATGGAGCCATTCATGGAAGCACCTTTAAAGTCACATTCGATAAAACGGCAGTTGCTTGTCTCGATTTCTTCCATCGAAGCGTTCATAAAGGTACACTGTTTGAAAACACAGCTGATTAGTTCTCCATAACGCAAGTCGCGTCCTTCAAAATGTACAGCTTCATATTCCTGATCCTTATATTGATACATCACGTACACCCCATCTTGTATGATTATCATGTGTTCACCATTAAAAGAGCTTTTTATAATATACCATACGGATGTCAAGTACCTGCTTAAACGTCTGCAAAAGTCAAGTCACTTTTTTATAGAAAACGGAGCTGCTTCAAATAAAAAAACCGCGAAAATCGCGGCTTTTGGCTCCATAAATGTGTTTAGCTAGTACTTTAATCGGATATGAACAGGGATACTTAACGATGTGTCTCTGTCCTTGTCTCTCTGGTCTTTACCTTGTTCTTCTTGCACAATCCACTGTCTGCCAACTAACAATTGCAGCAACTCGGTCTCTTGCAAGGTCAAATGAATATCTTTCAGTGTCAGATCTTCCTGGATATAATCCTGATCTGCCTTGAGATCCATCGTTGGTTCCTTGATCTTGGATAACAACGAAGAGAACTCTTTTCTCTGTAAACGATCAATGATTAATTCGCTCGGTTCACCGCTCGTCAGAACATTTTCGACTAGCAGAGCTACAGGAATGGATAACTGAACACGGTCATGCTCCGCCCTCTCCATCTTTGAGATATTGATTAAACCAGGCATTGACCTGTTCAAAGCTATCCACGCGAAGCCAGGGTTTTCCGCTTTTGAGCAAAGTGTGATTGGAGCCTGGATATCGAATCAGTTTGGTCGTTTTTCCATATCGTTTTAACGTAGAATATAACTCCTCCGCCTGTGCGATCGGTGTACGATAATCCTGCTCTCCATGCATAATCAGAAGTGGCGTTTCAATCTTGTGCGCATGAGCAAGGGGAGAACGGGCCCATAACATGTCTGCATGTTCTGTCGGATTGCCGCCAATTACCCCCTCCACATAGGAGATTCCAATATCACTGGTTCCATACAGGGACAACCAATTGGATATACAACGCTGCGTTACTGCTGCCTTAAATCGATGGGTATGAGCTACGATCCAGTTAGTCATGACGCCTCCGTAACTGCCTCCACCAATACCAAGACGTGTTTCATCCAGAAAATCATATGTTGCCAGTGCATAGTCCACCGCCTCAAGCAGATCACGACAGTCTCCCCCGGCAAAATCTCCTCGGCAAGCTCTGGCGAATTCCTGCCCGTATCCCATACTTCCCCGGGGATTTACCCATAGAACGGCATATCCCTGTGCAGCAAGTGTCTGCATTTCGTGGCTGAAGATGCCTGTATACATGGCGTGCGGTCCACCATGAATCTGTAATATCATCGGCACTTTCGTGTCCGATTTCTGCATAACCGGCTTCATCAACCAACCTTGAATGGGCCATCCGTCCGACGATGTAAACTCGACACGCTCAGGTACATTGACTTCCAAACCTGCCAAAAATTCATCGTTTCGCCGGGTGAGTCTGAACATATCACCACTGTTAACATCCACACGGTACAATTCTCCAGGGTGATCCTCAGTTAATACGCCAATGACCAGCGTCTTACCATCAGGTGACAGGGTATATTGGTATACATCCTTCTCCCCGCTTCCTGTCACGGCTTGGCAATACCCATCCTCGGTGATTTGATACACGTCCACATTTCCACCCTGTGTACCCAGTACATATGCCTTACGTTGCGCATGATGGTCATCCATCAGTGGCGACGGAGATGGGCTTGCCGATTTCATGTCTCCAAGTGCTGCGTTCCCCAACTGCATATCAACATCAGGTGCCAGCTGCTTTGGAATACCTCCACTACTCGACACTTCATATAGTCTGTTGTGACTGCCACTTCCGTACTCTCGGTCGCTGGCGATCAGAATCAGTTGCTCTCCATCGGGTGAATATGCGAACTGGCTCACCTGAAGACTGGAATCCGTTACTCTGCGCTGCTCACCGCTTGCCAGATTCACGGTATGTACATCCGCAAAGTACAACAGATCGGCATCCAGCCCCTCATCCTGTACCTGCTTGGAAATAAAGGAAATAGCCTGACCGTCTGGCGACCATACCGGAGCAGCAACATTCCATGATCCGGTTGTTACCTGTGTAATGGTTCCATTTCCGATCTCATATACAAACAGATGGCTATACAGACCATCCCACCAGCCGGAGCCTTCTGCCTTGGGTGTCGTGCGCTCAAAGACCTTGCCTCTCAGGGGAGTTACTTTAACTTTAGGTGATTCGTTTGTCTTTGATGGTTTTTCTGTCTTTGATGTTTTGTCAGTTATCGCTTCATCTTTGCCTTCCACAACTTTGCTTGTAAATGCAATATATTGCCCATCCGGGGACCAGACAAATTGTAAAAGCTTGCGCTCAGGCGAGATGAGATTTATAGCCTTTGTATCACCTGACGCAAGGGTCCATAACCCTTTACCCCCACTTTCCAATCGTAAAAAAGCGAGCTGTGTTCCATCTGGTGACCAAGAAGGAGATGAATCCTTTACGCCGTCTGTAAGCGGCTTGTCCCCACTACCATCAAGTGAAACGCCACGAATTTGCGTAATATATTCATTTTTCTGCTGATCAATCGTCTGTTCAACGTATGCCACCTGACCATCTTGATTGATTACAGGCTGGCTAACCCAGCGGTAATGAACTAAGTCCTCTGGCAAGATCGGTTTTTTATTCATGTCCATGGCTCCCTTCTCCGTTCCTCTTATTTCTTGTTTGTATCCGTACGTGGATCAAGTACATCGCGCAGCCAATCTCCCAGGAAAATGACACCAAGAACCGTCAGCGTAATTGCTAGTCCAGGGAAAGTTGCCACCCACCAGCTTGTTGCAACATATTGTCTTCCATCACTGAGCATGCCTCCCCAGGAAATGTCAGGTGGTTTAATGCCCAGGCCCAGGAAACTGAGCGAAGCTTCCATAATAATCGTGGTCCCAACATTCATACCGCAGATCACGATAAAGGAAGATAAAATATTCGGCAGAATGTGTTTTAGAATCAATCTCCCATTCTTGGCACCGATTGATCTGGCAGCGTGTACAAAGTCCCGTTCCTTGATACTCAACACTTCACTGCGGACCACACGGGTGAAAGGCACCCAGTTCGTCACACCGATAACCAAAATCAGCGTCGTAATCCCTGGCCCTACAATAGCCATCACAACGAGCATAAACAGAATCGTAGGGATAGCCATGAATGCATCACCCACACGCATAATAACCGCATCCAGCCATTTTCCGTAAAATCCGGACAAGAGACCAAGAATAGCACCAATGATTCCGGACACGATGACTGCTCCCATACCTACAATTAATGAAACCCGCGCACCATATACGATTCGGCTCCACATGTCCCTGCCCAGATTATCCGTACCCAGCCAGTATTCAGCCGTTCCCCCATCAAGCCAAGCTGGCGGTTTAAGACGATTGAGAGGATTCACTGCACCAGGATCATGACTCGTTAACAGAGGTGCACATATGGCGATTAACACAACCAACAATACGAGCACAGCGCCAAATATTCCGGTCTTGCTGATGATCAGTTGTCTCCAGATATAGCGAAGTCCTGTTGGTGTACGTACATTCTCTTGTTCCTGTTCTGCACCCGGCATTGGCATTTCATTGCTGCCTGTCATCGATTGCACCTCCTTCTAATCGTATTTAATGCGTGGATCAAGCAGCCGGTAGGCCACATCTGTCAAAATATTGGTTACAACGACGATAAACGCAATGACAAAAACGGCGGCCTGTACAATCGCCATGTCATGGGTGTTGACTGCAACAACCAGCAACTGACCTAGCCCGGGCCAGGAGAATACCGTCTCCGTAATCAATGTTCCACCAATTAAGCTTGTGAACTGCAAACTCATAATCGTCACGACCGGAATCAATCCGTTGCGAAACGCATGTTTGCCAATCACGACCATCCGGCCAAGCCCTTTGCTCCGTGCTGTACGGATGTAATCCTGACTCAGAATTTCCAGCATGCTGGAGCGAATCAGACGAGTCATTTGTGCAGCAAGCCCTACCCCTAGCGTAAAGGCTGGCAATATCAGATGTGATACTCCGCCGCGGCCGGATACAGGTAAAACTCCCCACATCACGGAAAATAACAAAATGAGCATGATACCCATCCAAAAGTTTGGCATAGCTTTACCAATGACCGATATCCCGGAGATGATCAGATCGGTAAATGTATTACGTTTGACTGCTGAGGCAACTCCAAGCGGTACAGCCATAACAATGGCAAAAAACATCGCTGCAACAGCCAGTTCAAAGCTGGCCGGCAATCGTTCCAGTACAAGCTGTAAAGCCGGTTCTCCATAACGGAAGGATTGACCAAAGTCTCCCTGCAAGGCGCTGCCAAGGAACTTCATATACTGCGTGTATAACGGCTGGTCCAGTCCGAGTGCCTGCGTTAATACAGCGCGGTCTTCTGCAGTAGCTGTTTCGGGCAGCATCAGAGCTACCGGATCACCCGTGACGCGGACCAATATAAATACGATTAACGAAACAATGAACAGAACCGGTATAACCTGCAGTAGTGACTTCAGTACATATTTGCCCATTTCTCTGTCCACCTCCTTTTAAAAAAGAACGACAGGAACGTGGTGCAGTCCCTGCCGTTCTCGGCTTATCGTTGTCATAACAGGTTGTTCTGTCTGAAGTTACTGTGCAGGTGTAATCTCGTCAGCATAGAACATTTCATCACTACGCGGCTTGAAGTTCACACGGCTATCGGTACCATAAACCCCTTCCATCTGGTACAGATACACAGCTGGGCGATCTTCAGCAAGAATTTGCTGTACTTGCTGGTACTCTTTCTCCCTGGTAGCCGGGTCCATGTTGATAAGCGCAGACTGGAGCAATTTCTCCACTTCCGGATTGTTATAGTCCGACTCACCTTTGGCCTCTTCCAACATGTAACGATTGTAGTTATTTGAAGCATCAAAGAGGGAATTACCAATTCCGATCATGAAGATTTCCTTGAATGACTTGGAACTGTAACGTTCACTGAAAGCACTTGGTTCCAGCACGTCCAGGTTAATTTTGAAGCCCACTTGCTCCAGCATCGCTGCCACGACTTCGGCAGGCTCTTTGTATTGAGAGGATACCGAGATGGTCATCTCCGCTTCACCTTCTGCATAACCTGCTTCCTGCAACAGTTGCTTCGCCTTCTCTTGATCATAAAGCGATGTTTTGTACAACGAAGGATCTGCCCCAAAGTTGCCAGGCGTTACGGATGTGCGAGTCACAATACCTGCACCTCCGGCAATGCTGTCTACAATGCCCTGCTTGTCAATCGCCAGATCAATGGCCTCCCGAACCTTCGGATCAGCTGTGACGCTGCCCTCTGTTTGGCGGAAAATCAACTGAAGTACACGCTGAATCGGTGCTTTGACGATCTTTTTGTCTGCTTCGCCTTCAATGCGAGCAATATCTGTCGACGGTATGGATGCTGCGATATCAACACCACCAGCCAGCAGTTCCGATACACGTGTGGAAGCTTCCGGGATGACACGGAATACAACCTCATTCCATTTCGGTTCAGCATCGAAGTAATTTTCATTTTTCACCAGTTCAACGCGATCATCTTTTGTCCATTTGCTGAATTTGTATGGACCTGTGCCAACCGGTTGTTTCAGGAATTTATCGAACCCATTGTCCTTAATATATTTTGCTGGCAAGATGCCTGCCCCCATTTTGGACAGACGGTTAAGCAGCAACGGATCTGGTCCGTCTGTAATAATATCTACCGTATGTTCATCGACCGCTTTCACTTCAACAATGTTTTTGAAGTAGCTGTTTTGTTTCAGTGTGCTGTCTTTAGCTACGCGCTCCAGTGTATACTTCACATCTGCTGATGTGAATGGATCACCGTTATGGAAGGTCACGCCTTCACGGAGCTTAAAGCGCCATGTGGTGTCATTCACTTGCTCCCATGAAGTCGCGAGACCTGGAACCTTCTTCTGTTCACTATCATTTTTGATCAGATAATCAAATACGTTGACCAGTACCGCTTCACTGGATGTATTATTGTTGTTGTGCGGGTCAAAGCTCTCAATATCCGTAGCAGCTGCGATTGTAAGTGTAGTGCTGGCAGCAGTACCGCTGCCAGATTCACTGGATGCCGAATTGCTATCCGTACTCTTACCACCGCAAGCGCTCAGTACCAGTACTACAGCCAATAAAGTGATCCACATGCTAGTCCATTGTCTTTTTTTCATTTCCCATGCTCCCCCTAAGAAGTTGTGTGTCTTGCCAAATATTCAAGCGCTACGGCGGACAGCATGCCTACACCATAAGGCATGACCGTCTCATCCAGATCGAACATCGGATGGTGAAGCGGGTAACGGGTTCGCTCTTCCTCGTTCCCTGAACCCAATCGGAAGAAAACACCCGGAATCTGTTCACAATAGAATGCGAAATCTTCGCCACCCGTAGATGGCGGAATACTACTCCATCCCTTCGCCCATTCGAGTCCATCAACGGTCTCCGCAAGCAGGTCAACCATACCCAGATCGTTAACCACAACGGGGTAGCCATCACCATAGATGACCTCGTGACCCGCCCCGAACGAACTGCACACACCACTTACGACCTGTTCAATCAAGGCTGGCATGCGTTCACGAATGGCTGGGGAGAGTGTACGAACCGTGCCGATCATCTCAACCTCCGGTGCAATGGCGGTTCCCATGTAGCCTCCAGTTATTTTACCGATCGTTACCACAACCGGCTCCAGCGGGTCTACCATACGACTAGCCAGGTTCTGTAGTGCAGTGATGACCTGAGCAGATACGGCAATGGCATCGATACCTTCATGCGGCCTCGCAGCATGTCCACCCTTGCCAAGTACCCGAATCACCAGACGGTCTGCCGAGGCAAACGCCACACCTTTGCTTACCCCGACGGTACCCGTATCTTGTCCCGGAGTCATATGCAATCCTGCAATCGCGTCCACTTTCGGATTCTCAAGTACTCCATCCTGAATCATGGCACGTGCACCTGCCAATCCTTCCTCCGCAGGCTGAAACACAAATTTGATGTTACCCGCTTTCGGTCGGCCGAGGCTCGTTAGCAGCTCCGCCGCTCCCATCAGAATGGTTGTATGTGCATCATGCCCGCACAGATGCGCCTTGCCTTCTACTTGCGAACTGTACTCAGCCGACTTCTGATCTTGTATAGGCAATGCGTCCATATCTGCCCGAAGTGCAAAAGTGGGGCCCTCTGTCTCTCCTCTCAACAAGCCTACAACTCCGGTTTTTCCGACATTACGCGTCACTTCAAGACCCAGACTTTCCAAGTGTTTGGCTACGATCTCTGACGTTCTGAATTCTTCATAGCCGATTTCCGGATGGCGATGGAAATCTCTCCGCCAGGCAATGAGTTGGGGCTGCAATGCTTGTGCACGTTGATATAGTTGTGATTGGTCCATTAGTTCTCATTCCCTTCTTTGTCATCCGATTCTGATACCAGTCGGGCATAGATCGCATCAGCCGAGAATTCGATGTGTCTTTTCATGGTCTCCCGGGACTTGATGCTGTCATGTGCTTTCAGTGCTGCAAGAATCTCCATATGTATCCCATGATTGACGGAGCGGATTCGGTCATCATATGGCATTAGGTCCAATGCCGGATTAATTTTTGTTCGGATCTGTCTCACGGCCGCCTCGCAGTATGGATTCCCGGATGCCTTGGCAATGGTTAGATGGAACTTCACATCCAGAGCCCGAAACCATTCCCTTGTACAATGAGGTTCAATGCTTTGCTCCATATAAGCTTCCAGCAGCTCCAGCTCGCCTGCGGTAATCCGCTCAGCAGCCAGAAAAGCCGCTTCCGGCTCAATAATGGTCCGGTATTCAAACACTTTCAGCATCTGTTCCCAATCCCGTTTAATTTCTTCTCTTGTGCGTTTATGAGAATTGGCTGTCAGAGGCAAGACAAACGTTCCACCCTTAGCCCCCACGCGCTTCTCTATCAGACCTTTGTCTTCCAACGTAGATAACGCCTCACGTACCGTAATGCGACTTGCATTAAAAATCTCGGCCAGTTCTCGTTCCGAAGGAAGCTGTTCTTCACTCATTAATTCTTTGAGTATGATGGCTTCTTCCAGTTGTTCTCTAATAAATTCACTGACCTTTTTGGTAGATACTTTTTCAAAACGAAATGAAAACGTACTGGACATGCAAACACTCCGATCTGTAAATGGTCTAGACCTTATACCATTAATATAATTCCGACTAAACAGATATGCAATACTTTTTTTTGAATATATTTAAAAATAGTTTTCAACTCGACCCGTTTTCCAAATAAAAAAAGATGCATCTGCATTAGACAGAAACATCTTTTTAATTTGGATTATTCTCTCTATATACGTACAGAAGTAAGGCACGGTATAGACAAATGGATAGCGTATAAAAGAACAAAAACCTTTATCCTCCTGATGAGGATAAAGGTTTTTGGAATGTATTTTAGGCTTGATTGGATTCGTTCATGTAAACGGCTTTACCTGTACGAGCGGACTCATAGAGTGCCTCCAGGATCTGTGAAACCACCAAAGCCTGTTTAGGAGTTACAACCGGCTCCAGATCTTTATCGATCGCTTCAATCCATTTTCTCATCTCTACATCCGGTGCACTTTCACTCTTTCCATCGTAGAAAGCGACCCCGCCTGCACTCAGTTCAATTTCGTTGGTGTACAAACGGCTGAATTTCTCGCCATTGATGCGCAGGCCATTCTTCATATCTGCACCCGCTTCGCTTCCGCTCAAGCTGCATTTCGCTTCATCCACGTCCAGTGAATTGAGCGCCCAGCTAGATTCCAGCATAATTGTCGCGCCATTCTCCATTACGATCATACCGAAAGCGGAATCTTCAACCGAGAATTTTTCCGGGTCCCATGGGCCCCATGCATTCGCTGCATTTTCTCTTTGTGAAAGCTCGTGATACGTTGTGCCCAGAACAACCTTCGGTTGATAGTTATCCATCATCCACAGCGTCAGGTCAAGTGCATGTGTACCGATGTCAATCAACGGTCCGCCGCCTTGTTTTTCCTCATCAAGGAAAACACCCCAAGTTGGTACTGCTCTTCTTCTGATCGCATGTGCTTTGGCAAAGTAAATCGAACCCAGTTCACCAGCTTCACACAGCTGCTTCAGGTACAAGCTGTCTTCTCTGAAACGGTTATTGTATCCGATGGTCAGTTTTTTACCCGTACGTTCGGCTGCTTCAAGCATTTTTTGCGCTTCAGCAGATGTCTTGGCCATTGGTTTTTCACACATCACATGTTTTCCGGATTCCAGTGCGGCGATAGAAATCTCTGCGTGAGAGATATTTGGCGTAAGAACATGAACAATATCAATCGTTTCATCCTGAAGTAATTCTTGATAATCCGTGTATACCTGTGCTTCGGAACTACCATACTTTTCTTTGGCTTCTTCTGCACGTTCCTGAACGATATCACAGAAAGCAACCAGTTCTACATTATCAAGCTTGCTCAAACTTGGCAGATGTTTGCCGTTTGCAATCCCGCCACAGCCAATAATCCCTACACGATACGTTTTACTCATATCTAATCACCCTCACTTTTGGTTTGGTTGTTTCATTTTACGGAAAGCCGATGGGGTCATCCCCAGACGCTTGCGAAAAACAGCATGTAAATAATTAGCATTGGTAAACCCTGAAGCCAGGGCAATTTGTTCGATGGAAACATGACTTTCTTCCAGATTGCGGCACACCGCGCGCAGGCGGATATCCTCCAACACACGGCTGAAAGGCATTTCCGGCTGAACCTGATAAAAGATTCGTTGCAGTTGTCTGCTGCTAATATGCAGCTTCTCCGCTACATTCTCCAGCGTTACTGCTGAGGGATGATTTGCCTCCATATACTGAATGGCATAATCGTACCTGTACACAGACATGTCTCGCACAGGAGCCTCCGCCCGATTCCCCCCGATATCGTAGGCTCGGACGGTTTTCAGCAGAATACTGATCACCTGCTGCTTAATGGACGTGTAATATCCAATCAGTTTACGGTCACAAGCCTCATAAGCTTCCAGGAAACAGTTCATGGCGCGATGATAATCATGTACCGGAGCAAGAGGAAGTGTTCTAAGCTTTTCGATCGTTTCCTCTGACTCTGCTGCCTCCCACGGATCTACACCCTCTCTGGGATGTTCAATGATATCCACATGCAGGCATAGTTCATCCATGGCCTCTTGGGAATCCGCCTCCTGATAATGAACAAGACCCGGACCCGTTAAATACAGCATGCCTTCAGAGAGCGGATGCATCTCATCCCCCAGAATGACTTTTCCTTTCCCTCTCGGGATGAAATGTAACTCGAATTCCGCATGGTTATGAAAATCAACGATTCTGCCTGCCGGAAAAGAAGTCAGATGAAATCGCAGAACTCGTATCTCGTAGTGTCCCCACAGGATCGAGACATCCAGTCTTTCCAGGATATCCTGTCGTTCAAGCATCTTCTCAAAAGGATATCGGCTCAATGCGGTACCTCCCAAACCCTATCCCTGTAACTCTTTCAAGGAGATTTTGCGCCCTTCCTTCGCAGAAAGGTTGGCAGCCTCCATCAGGCGAGTCAATTGAGTAGCCGTCTGCAAATTCTCGGTAGCAATCGTATCATTCTGAATATGGGATACCCACTGGCTGAATGCGCTTTCTCTTCTGTCCAGCAAAGGAATCTCTGTCCATTCCTTCTGTTGATCTGAACCAACATTCGTGCGGATTAGCAGCTTATCCTCTGGTGTTCCGTATAAAAGTGTGCCTTCCGTACCATGAACCTCTATCGCAAACGGCGAATGACTGTTCACAAACCCAGCCTCGACTACACCGATTGCTCCGGAATCCGTAAATAACGTAGCAACCGCGTTATCTTCCACTTCTTTTCCAGTAACATATCCGAAATTAGCATTAACCCCAGTCACTTCTTGACCCAGGAACAGATTCGTCAGATACATCGGATGACAACCGAGGTCAATTAATGCCCCGCCCTGACAATCTTCCAGATGATAAAAATGCTCAGGCAGCCAATTGCCAATCGCACCGTTATGCGATAAACGCACACGAACATAAGTCACCTTACCAAGTAGTCCTTGGTTCAGCACATCTTGAATCGTTAATGTATATCCATCGTTTAAACGCGGTAAAGATACCGTCATTTTCACTCCGTTATCCTGTACATCCGAAATGATCGTATTTACTTCTTTAATCGTTGAAGCGATAACTTTTTCTGTGAAAATGTGTTTGCCCGCTTTCGCAGCAGCAGTGATCACATCTTCGTGAAGACGTGTCGGTGCATCCACAATGACGGCATCGATGTTATCCTGTGCCAGCATATCTTCAAGCGAAGCATAGAATGGCACGTTCAGACGTTCAGCAGCTTCCTGTCCGCGCTCGGCATCTTCATCCCATACAGCAGCCATCACCGTATCTTCGTGCTCCTGAGCCTGTTTAATATAATCCCAGGCATGTACGTGCCATAAGCTTATTTTACCTATTCGAATGGTCACTATGATTAACCTCCATACTATATGATATTCTGACATCTAACTATAAATTAACACAGACCTGATCTAATTTTAATAGGAACTTACGACAATAACTATATAAAATTACGACATCAATTAGAATGACCTTCTTAAGAAAACAAGCAAAAAAAGCTTCCTGCTCACCAAGTCGTGATAATAGGAAGCTTTCTCTGCATGTAACAATTCGGAATCAAGGATGTCCAAAGTTAAGCTGAAGATATTTTATGGCTTATGATCTGTATGGCGGAAATACCGAATTACCTTGCGATACATCGTCTTGTCTTTTAATTGTTTAAAAATATAAGGGTCCGGCTTGGCATTCACTTCAATGACCCAGGGTGTCAGACTTTGATCCAGTCCAATATCCACGCCAATTGCCTTCAATCGCTTGTATTTCTTGTTCATATGACGAGCTATCCCAACACCCAGCTTATTCATCTCCTGAATCAGTTCATTTCTGCGCTTTGCGGACACACGAGATTCCAGAAGCTTATGAATATCCATTGGCTGACCGCCGTTATGATAATTGGTTACTATTTTTTTGGAATGTCCAAGTCGACCGATAACCCCCGTTGCTTCCCACTGCTGTTCTGGGCTTAACTGTACCATGACCCGGATGTCAAAGCGCCTGTTGTTGTGTTTTAGCAAATGTATTCCTCTTTGAATGAGATAGCTTCGCTGTTTCACAACGTGTGCAAGACTTTTATAGAACGAATCAAAGCTATTAAACGTCAGACGTTTTTGATTCATCTGATACGCAAAATCATGTTGATTTTCCATCTCAGCCTTAATGACGCCCACTCCATGAGTTCCTATTTCAGGCTTGATATATAACATTCCATATCTGGCTATCATGGATTTTAGATTCACCTTGTTAAACTTTTGTGTATCAGGTATGAACGGTTTTATTGAATCATTATTGATAAGCTGCTTTGTTTTTAGCCATTTGCTTCTTAACGGTTGTGATTTCTCAATACCCACAGATCGTTCCTCCAGTCTTCATATTGAACACATATCGCTGTTTCATTAAGTTCATGCATCATATGCAATATCATTGAACGAATCTTAGGCAATACTTCTTGAATTTACATACAAAAAGCCGACAAGCCCCTCTTCTTTGGGCTTGTCGGCTTTTGACTTTACATTTTCAAATCATCGTTTCTGTTTCAATTTGAAGCTGGATTATAAGCATCTCCGTGATGCTTCGATTAAGGTAACAGATTTTCGTCAACTGGCACATTCGTGTCGGGAGCTTCTGCTGCAGATACGAATAACCGTCCTGGCGCTTCCACTTCGACTTTGTTTCCTGCTGCATCCTGAGCACGGATCACGATCACTCCACCCTCAAGCACCAGCGAAGAAGCGGTGGTATAGGTACCTGTATAATGACCAGGTTCCGTTTCCACCAATGGAATCTCTGCGCCAGCCTGTGGGCTCAAATTGGATGGCAGTTCAATCCGGAAAGAGGCCTGTAATTTGGGGATACTGTCAAACGAAACCGTTACGGTTTCTCCTGCCACAATCCGTACATCCTCAGCCGGAGAGATATTGGTCAGTTCAGGCAAAGACGTTTCCACATAAACAGTCCGTGTCACGGTTGTTTTATTGCCTGCAATATCTGTCGCAATGATTGTAATCGTGTTCTTGCCCTCATTCACAAGTACGCGGTGATTAAAACTTCTGTCTTGCTCCAATTTCACCTTCTGTCCGTTAATGGTCACTTTGTCGAGGAATTGGTCCTGTACATCGCCCGTCACATGAACCACTTCTGTGTTAGTTCGACTTCCTTCTTCAGGTGTAAGGACAGTTAACACAGGTGCTGTCTGATCCAAGATGATCACAACCGGAAGGGAGCGATCGGTCGTTTTCCCGTTAACTACCGCCTCGGCAGTAATGGCATTAACCCCTGCACGAAGTTTAACATTCAGCTTAAATTTTCCATTCTCCACTGTCGTTGTTCCCGCTACTTCTTTTCCATTATATACCTTGATCTGGGCTCCTGAAGCTGGAGAAGTTCCAGACACAGCAAATGTCGACTGATTGGTATAGGTGCTCGTCGGTTGTGTGAGTACAGGTGCATTCACTGGATATTTCACGACTGCACGAATCATATAGTTACCCTCTTCTGCTGGTGCAGTACTCCATACGCCACCTACACGCTGCCAGCTCCGCCCTGCATTCACACCGTTTTCATCGGTTGCGAGTCCAGGTGCGCTCGTTCCAACAGCAGTCTGTACATACACGATATAGAAATCGCCTTGTACCACTACTGGCTCAGGAAATTCAACGGTTGTCCACTGATCATTGCGCAATGCCGTACCGTCGAAAGGTCCTGCCAGCAATCGGCCTGGCGCTCCACCCGATCCGGAGGCATCATAGACGGCATATTTGAATGCTGTTCCACCTGGTACAGGCCATTGTGTATTCCAGAATCGAAGTGATGCACCTGTAAGCTGTGCTGTCTCTAGTTCTGGCGTCATACGTACAGCCCATGCGTTATCTGCGGCCACAAAGGCTCTTGCATTTTCAGCCGTTCCATCGTCATAAGCGATTTCACCAGGAAATCCGATAAATGGTTTTAAGGCAACTTTCGCTTCGACTGTACCGTTTCCAGGTACTGTTACATTTACCGTTTTGCTATAGTAGTCCGTCTTGATGATCGATAACGTATAGCTTCCTTCCAGAACATCCAGAGCAAATTTACCGTCTGCTCCTGTGCGTACAGCACCTACTTGAGCATCTTCCAACACGAGGACGGATGCTCCAGCGATAGGTTTCCCTGTCCGTTCATCGCTCACAATACCTTCAATCTTTCCTTGAGGAATGGTTTCCAGATTGAAGTTGGCTGTTGCTCCACTTCCATCCGTGATGGTTACCGCCTTCGTTTGAGGATAATAGCCATAGGCCTCAGCCTTCAACGTGTAATCACCCGCCACGTGAGTGAAGCTGTATTTGCCTGTCGTCGGGTCCGTCTTCACTGAACGTCCTGTTTCCAGAACAGTGACCGTTGCACTTGCAGGCAAACTTTGCGGCGTTACAGAACCTGTTCCAGGTTTCTGTACTTCGGGCTGTTCCTGTTTGGTTTTATTAAATTCGGCCTTGTCCGTACTTGAAATTTTGTACCAAGAAGTATCATATTCCGGCTTAGGCTTGTCGCTGTTCAGAACAACTGCCGTATCTTTTGTAACCGTCTCAGCGGCGATACCCAGAATGCGGAAGTCATCGATGTACCAGCCTTGCTTGACGACACTGCTGTCTGAAGTCAATCTGAACCGGAATTGAACTTCATTCCCCTTCAAAGCTGCCAGATCGTAAAATACCGGAGTCCATTGTTTTCCATTTGAAGAATGAGAGAATTTACCGAGCTCCGACCATGTGTTGCCACCGTCTTTCGTGGCTTCAACATAACCGTAATCGTATCCACTTTCGATTTCATACCAATGATTGAACGTCAGCGTAGCTTGATCCACCTGAGTTAGATCCACGACTGGCGATACCAGAGAATAGTTAGAACCGTTCTCATAGGTACTGTCCAGATCGGTTGCCCAAACATTCGGCGGAGAAACCGCACTGGCAGGTCCAACGACAGGTACTCCGCGTTCCCACTCGTCCTTGGTGCCGGAATGAGTCCACTCATTGTCACTGTTGCCATCAAAGTGATCGATGAAGATATCTTCAGGGACCTCCACGGTCACGGATACCTCATTCGACTTGTCACTCTCATTGCCACTATAATCAAGAGCGGCTACCGTATAAAAATAAGTCGAATCTGTTACTGTAGCCGTATCCGTAAATGTCGTTGCAGATGTATTTCCGAGCAATTCATAACCTGTGCCTGAATTCGTTGAACGATATACGTTGTAGGATTTCAGATCCTCATCGTCCGATCCCGTCCAGGACAAGTTTACATTCCCCAGTATGTCGGCAGAAGCGGACAATCCGCTTGGTGCTCCCGGTGCAATATCATCTGGAGCTTGTACTGAAAAGTCATCGATATACCAACCAGCCTTCTGAACGGAATTGTCACTGGTCAGATTAAACTTGATAAATACCTGTTGACCGGCGTATTCACGCAAGTCAATATATTGCGTTTTCCAGCCTCCACCGGCACCTGTAAAGCTCAATGCCTCTTCAAATACGAAGTCACTATCCTCTGTTGCAATGTACACTTTGCCAAAATCGATATTGCTCTCCAAATCATACCAGTGCTTGAAGGATAACAATGCTCCCTCAGGGCTCTGGGTAAGATCAATTGGTGGTGCAAGTAAGTAAGCATTACTGTTGGCTGCATAAGTCCCAGTCAGATTAGTTGCAATCACTTTGTCACCAGAGTAGGCACTTCCCGGTCCACTTGTTGGTGCTCCCCATGCCCAAGTGTTGCCAACTCCACCCGAAGTAAAGCCCAGATTGTCTTCCTCAAAATCTTGCAGATACCCAGGCTGGACTCCATTGGAGACAGCAACCTTGTAAACTTCACTCTCGAATCCGTTGTTGCCATAATCATTGACCCGGATATAGTACTCCAAACCCTGTGACTCGATTAGAAATGCCGGAATTGTCGCTGTATAAGTTCCATCTTTGGCATCCCCAGCTACTCGATTCATCGGCAGATATACGTATTGGCTCGTGCCCGTTGTTTTGGCAAATGCCTCCACTGTGGTTACACCGACATTATCGGTAACACGTGCAGTCAGTGGAATATCAAGCCCCGTAAAGGCAGAATTGACAGGCGTATGTTCCAGGACCGGCGCTTCCAGATCGTCACCTGCTGTGACAACCCTGCCAGATACCGTGCCTATGCCTTCGAGGACAGAGCCCACAGCATCCAGTGCATTGATAATGCCGTGACCGTAACCGTTATTTGGCGAATTTGGATACCGGCTGTCTGTTCTCGGTGTCGCTGTATCCATAATGATCTGCTCTAACTGATCAACCGTAAGGGAATGATTAGCTTGAAGCAGGAGTGCGGCCAGTGCAGTGGTATGCGGGCCTGCCATGGACGTGCCGTTCCAGCCACCCTCATATACTCCGCCCGGAACAGAGGAACGGATGTTAACACCTGGAGCCGAAACTTCCGGCTTAATTTCCTCATAAGGGGAAGGACCAAGAAGGGAAAAAGAAGCCAGATTCCCGTTGATATCCGTTGCTCCCGTAGCGAAGCTCTCTGGATAATTCGCAGGGTTCGCCACCGAACCTGGACCTCCCGGATTCGTCAGTGTCACATTCCCGGCTGAAAATTCCGGAAAGATCTGTGCATCACGCCAAGCCTGTACCATTGGACGGAACCACTCGTCCAATCCTGGACCACCACCCCAGGAATTGTTAACCACATCCGGGGCAAGCTCAGGATGCAAGTTTCCTTCAGCATCCACTGGAGCAATCAGCCATTGACCGCCATCCAGTATAATGGCATCCGTGGTACTCGGATTGAAAATCCGAACGGCAATCCATTTTGCCCCTGGAGCAACCCCAATCTTGTTGGTGCCGTTCGCTTCGGAGCCTACCATCGTACCCATGGTATGTGTACCATGACCGTCTCCATCCGCAGGAAGCGAAGCATTGCTATGGGGATCGTACCAGCTTAGTTCGGGATCAACGATATTTCCCGAAGCATCAAGCCCTCTCCATTTGCTGCGGAGAGCCGGATGGGTATAATCAACCCCGCTGTCCAGGTTGGCAACAACGATTCCTGTACCGTCGATTCCTCTATCCCAGACTGCTGGCGCGTTGATAGAATCGATATTCCATTCTACGTTCTCTGTCTGCAGGCTCTTATCGTTAGCCGCTGCGCTTTCTTTCGCTGGCGACTCTTTTGCCGGGATCGTTGTAGTGTCTGCCGCAGGGGCTGCGGTTGCTTTTTCATTGCTGACCTCGGTTTTTTGCAGAAAACGCTCCTCATTTGGCAATATTTTATCTACCTCAGGCAGAAGTGCAATCTGTTCCATGACTTCTTTGGTGCTCGTTACTGCGAGTGCATTAACGATAAAATAGCTTTTATATTCTTTGACCTTGCCAAGGTCAAGTTCCTTTTCAAGAAAACTTTCAAGTGTGTACTGAGATCGCGAGGCCGTTTCCCGCAGAGAACTGACAACGGTGCTTCGTACCGACAGTTTCGTTGCCGAAGCCGTTTGCTTTTCGATTGTTGCCTTTTGCATGGCTTGTTTGGAGACAGAGGCAGTATCTACCTGTTCTTTCATTTTCACCAGATAAGTTACATAATCATTACTCTCAAATTCCTTGCTTAATTTGGCGTTGACTTTGGAAGTAGTGATTTTGTCCGAACTGGATTTCATGTCAATCTTCTGCGATGCGGCGTTTTCAGCTGAAACCGGTTGTATGATAGATAATGCAAGGAGAAGCGACAGGCCCATGGACAGCGGCTTGCGTAAACGATTCATCTTTATCAAACTTTTCCACTCCTTTTACCCGGTTTTTGTAATACAGTGATTTACTGTATCCATTTCTAAAAATGAAAACGATGAAACGGCCTCAACATGGGCAGACGTGTTGCGTTCATTTACATCAAGCCTCACCTCCTTTACAGGACAGGTTATTAAATTACATCGCATGTGAAAGATTATAGATAGCCAAATTTAGCGTATATGGAAGAGGTGAATTTCAGATCAATTAATCTTGTGGGTGGAAGTTTATTCGCATTCATTAAGGAGGGTAATCACCGGCGTTAGCAAGAACGCTTACTTTACATGGGAGTATGATTGATCTGGATAGATCAGGAGATTTCTTGAATATGTACAAACACTTTTAAAATTACATATAATATAAAATTTAGAATCTAATTGTATATTTATGGTATATTATAGAGTCATAAAAAGAGATATACAAGCAATTTTATAGAAAATAATAGAAAATAAGCCTTTTTAATGCTTTCATAAGTCTAATGACTCTCCGTTAATCATATGTTTTTCGCAAATGTGAATACCACGGCTTTTTAATTGATCCAAACAGTTCTTTATAACTATGACTGATTCACTAAGATAGTAAAAAGAACGACGCGAGAAACTTCGCGCCGTTCTTTTGGGGTTCTCCCAAACCAATCTTGTCATGTTCGTTGTTTCAGACGATCCAACACCAGATACACAACGATGGCATCATCCAGATAACCAATCGGAAAGAGATAGTCCGGGATCAGATCCGCAGACGAAATAAAATATAACAATGCACTACCGATCAGAGAACGATCGTTCTCGGGTGTAATCTCATCACAGTATTGAATATGCATTTCCTTCAAATGTTCAATGAACGGTCCTGCACCGTTTATCTGATTGATTTTTAGATCAAACTCCTTACATATTATTCGATGCCCTTCATCTGTACGTGCATATTGTTCGTACTTAACCATTTCCTGTTCTATCCGCTCTGTTGTCACATCGAGGTCAAATAATTTCGTATGTTGCAGGACCTTCTTGATCGATTCAAGCGAATCCAGAATCCCCCGCTCGGCCACTCTTTTTGCGTTATCGATTTTGTAGCCTGCAGCCTCAATGAGATGATCCAGAGATACATCCAAATGTTCGGAAAAGATCTGTAAATGCGTGAGCTTCGGTTGCTGCTTTCCGTTCAGAATCCGAGAAATGGTGGCCGTGTCCATTCCGCACAACGTACTGAATTTGCGCATCGAGAGAGAGCGTCTGGCAAGCAGAGGCTTGATCAAATCTCCGATATGGCAATCCTTTGTTTGATCATTTGCTCTCACCAGCATCCCTCCAGAGATATGATCGATAGTCTAGTATATGGGACAATGTGGTGAAAGTTTACTTTATTCTTTCTTCATCAGCAGCGTTTTGTTGCATTTTTCTCAAGGACGGGCACATGAATCTCAACACGACATACATTAAGAGCAGAATACAGATCATGAGGTGATTTTATGGCGTGGATGCTCATTCTTGCTTTGGCCGTCTCTTCGAGTCTTGACAATCTGGGTGTCGGACTATCGTACGGGATCAGAAAAATCAGAATCAGCCTATTTTCGAATTTTTTGATTGCCGTTGTTTGTTTATTGTTCAGTTATTCAGGCATTTTGTTCGGAAAATGGATTTCGATCGTGCTACCTGGCGTTTTCCCTATACTACTGGGGACATTTATCCTACTCGTTATCGGTTTTCGTATCATCTTGTTATCCGTTCCCCGTAAGAAGAAAGATCACGAAGAGACCGATTCCCAAACCCTTGGGATCGGGTCTATTTTACAAAATCCGGAACGGGTAGATTTGGACAAATCGAATCATATTGGAGTTCTGGAAGCATTGATTCTGGGTGTTGCCCTTTCGACAAACGCACTGACGAATGGCTTAAGCGCAGGGCTGATGGGCTTATCCCCCTTGTATATTTCCCTTACCGCAGCGATCGGCAGTTTTGTTACCGTATGGTTTGGCGTGTGGATGGGGTCCAAAGCGGCAAACGTTCGTATTGGTTCATTCACATTGGGACAATTCGGAACGCTTGTCAGCGGGGTTCTCTTATTGCTGATTGCAGCCAATAATTTGTTCTGATCATGTATGCAAATTCCAAAAAGGAGACATCTGATCAGATGTCTCCTTTTTGAGCATGTTAAACCTTTTGTTAACGGATTATTGTCTTGTCAGAATCCTGGGTTATTTACCCGTCTTATTTCAGTGCCGTAACCACTTCTTCACTGGAGCGAATCCGACCCAATCTAGGGAAAATGGTTTTACAAACGTAGTCATGCTCTTCCTTGGTAGCAGCTGTCATTGCATCTTCTACAAAAATCTGTTGATAACCGTGCTGATAAGCTTCTCTGGCTGTAGTATCCACTCCGATTGACGTAGAAACGCCACATAATACAATGGTATCTATTCCCCGACGTCGCAACTGGAGGTCCAGATCCGTACCGAAAAAAGCACCCCATTGACGTTTGGCAACCGTATGATAAGGAGTATGGGCAGTCATTTCAGGCACGAATTGATCCCAGTCTGCGCTAAACTGAATCGCTCCCCGTTCCAGATCCGTCTTTGGTTTCAACATGTCTTTTCCATCGACTGAAGAGACTTTTACAAGCACCACAAAAGCTCCCTTTTCCGTGAAAGCCTGTGCTAACTTGGCCGCATTCTGCACCACCTGCTCACCTGTATGTGGAGACTGTAGCGGGCTATTCACAATCCCCTTTTGCAAATCAATCACGACCAGCGCTGTTTTTTCAGCTGTAAGCTGTTCAGCTTCTGCTTTTTTCAAGTTTTCCATGATCTTCTCTCCCAATCGTTTCAAGTTTTTTGTATACCTTAAAATACACCCAGCCAGCATTAATCAATATCAATGCACTGGTAATCAAGAACACATATCGTATTCCCATCCAGGCAGCCACTTGTCCGCCTAAAACAGCACCGCCGAATACACCCAGATACCCTGCGGACATGTTAAAACCGAACATTCTACCAGTCAGGGAAGCTGGTGTAATTTTTTTGATCAGAGTATTCACCGAAGGAATTAGCCCAGCTGCCGCCAATCCCAATAAGAAACGCAGGCCCATCAACTGCCACGGACTCGTTACAAACGCCTGTGCTATGAAGAGAATTCCGGCAGCTAAAAGAGCAACCAAAATGACCTTCTGTGCGCCTATTTGGTCCGAAAGCTTACCCAGTCTTGGCGCAGCAATGAGATTAGCCAATCCTGATGCCGAGAACACGATTCCAGCCAATAGAGCAACATGCGAAGTGTTACCGGAAAGCTGCGTAATATATACGGTAATGATAGGCTCCACCGAATATAAGGCCACAGTGAGTACAAAAAAAGTAACAAACAAGTTAATCGTCAGACTTTTCTCGGGCACTTTTCGCCATACTTCCCTAAGACCAAGCACCACCTTGTCCTCTCGCGTGAACGATTCCTTCACAAACAAAGCGGTCGTAATAAAGGCAATCATCATCAGCCCACCCGTTATAAAAAACGAATTTTGGAGCCCCCAATTTACCCCTATGAATCCACCAATTGTCGGACCGATCAAGGAACCTGCGATGTTGGCGGTTGAAAGTGTTCCCAAAGCATAGCCCGCATGTTTGGAATCGGTTTGGGTCGCTATCAGCGTTGTACAGGCGGTGCTATATCCTGTGATGACACCCTGTAGCAGCCGAAGTCCAATGAGCATATACACATTTGTTGAGAACCCCATACAACCTACCACTACAGCCATCCCCAAACTGGCTCGAAGCAGCATTGGTTTTCTCCCCCATCGGTCGGCAGCCGCTCCCCATATGGGGGAGAAAATGGCGGAAAGTATAAACGTGATGCCAAAGGCAATTCCGGAGAATTGGGCAATCGCTGCTGAGTCATTCACACCAAGCTGCTTGATGTACAGCGGCAAAATCGGTGCGATCTGACTCATGCCTACTCCGGTCACAAACATTCCGAACCAGCATACAATCAAATTTCTTTTCCACAGCGGCATATCAACAAGCCTTCCTCCCGCTTCAGAATCATATCCTCATCTTAGCGATCAGAACGGCTATGCACCATGCATTATGTTAAACTCCATGGACATTTTTGCTGTAAAATTCCGTTGGACTCATGCCTTCCAATTGTTTAAATAGCCTACTAAAATAGAATTCATCCGTGTAACCGAGTACCTGCGCCACCTCTTTAACTTTGTTGTTTCCTTCCAAAATGATCTCTTTTGCTTTATCCATCTTCAGTTTGTTAAAAAATTCTATTATGGAGTATCCTGTAATCTCTTTGAAAGCTCTTGATAAATACGGGGCTGATAACTGCACGAGCTCAGATAGTTCGGTCAAGGTGACTTTACGATGCAAATGTTGATTCATATAGTTGATAATCTTTTCCACTTTCAAGGATGTCGCATAATTACGATGCCGCTTTTTTATATTTTGGCCGATCGCGATAAGCAATTGCTGTAGTAAGGACTTGGTGCTAAACTCATAACCCGGTAGTTTCGTATGCCAGGTGTCTACCATATGTTTAAATACTTCTTCCAATTGATAATAATCCTGTAATTGCTGGACAGCTGGTAAGGGAAACATCTCGACGTCCTCGTTTACAGTCCATGTATTGTCATTCTGCTCGATGCGGACATAACTGAAGTGAACCGAAAAAAAACTTATGGGATTCTTAAAGTCAATCTCTATCAAGTGAGGCACATCCGGTTGAAGGTAGATCAGGACGCCTTCCTGAATGGTATGTCTTTTACTCTCAATGGTAATCTCCGCTTTGCCGCCTGTAATAAAAATGAGTTCATGATGCTGAAGCGTTCGCACCCCTTTATTGGAAAATGTCCGAAGTTCATTCGGCTTCCTTGAGTTGCAGTATAAAATATGAAAAAAAAGCTGTTCTATATTCATGGTTCCCTCCACGCACATATCGTTCTTGCTGTCTCATTCGCTCTTCCGGTTCACCTGTTCAGGATTTCCAAAGAGTGGCATGTTTAGTATACAGGGATTTCTGCTGAGGATGGTTTTTCAGTTGATTCATTCAATCCTGTTTGTGACGAAGATAAACCTAAAAGAACAAAAAAACAAGCTGTCTCCAATACAAATGGAGCTCAGCTTGTTTCCTGACTTATTTATTCTCATTGCGTGTTAGTAAATCAAGTAATATTCAAGCCACCACTTGCATAGCCGACAACGGTATTCACAAGTGTGAGTCCGGCAGCTGTCGCCGAGAACACCAGTAAAAGACGTGTCTGTGCAGTCACCGGGATAGCCAATCCGGTTGTTATACCATTGGAGATGGTGCCCAATGCGATAATACCTGTAAGTGGAGGTGCCAGCGTCACGACAGCTCCAGGAACAGCCGTAAATGCATTGTCTGGCGTAGGCGAGCTGAACAGTTGTGCTGTGATGGTTACCGTTGAACCGACTAATGACAAGGCTGCGGTTGTGCTAAAGTACGCAGCAATGGAAGTTATAACGCCATCCCTTGGAGCTGAAAATGCAAAGTTAATGAGTGGGCCAACTACTGATCCTGTTAAATCAATGGTGCCCCCGACCAAGCTTATTCCCGTTGCCGAGCTACCGAAACCAATCAGGCTTGTAGTACCAACCAATCCACCAACGAGTGTTGTCAAAATGGCTGGACCACCAGAAGCAAACGGAATGATGGCTCCCGAACCTGTAGCTCCCGTTACGCCAGTAACACCAGTTACTCCGGCCAATCCCGTAGCTCCTGTTATACCAGTAACCCCAGCTATTCCTGTCGCTCCTGTATCACCGGTCACACCGGTGACTCCAGCTATTCCTGTCGCTCCAGTCACACCGGTGGCTCCGGCCAATCCTGCGGCTCCCGTATCACCAGTCACACCGGTGACTCCAGCTACTCCTGTCGCTCCAGTCACACCAGTAGCTCCGGCCAATCCTGCGGCTCCCGTAGCACCGGTAACACCAGTGACCCCGGCTGTTCCTGTCGCTCCAGTCACACCAGTGGCTCCAGCCAATCCTGCGGCTCCCGTAGCACCCGTTACTCCCGTCGCACCCGCCACTCCAGGATCACCCGTAGCTCCGGTTACGCCTGGATCACCTGTGGCTCCCGTAACGCCCGCTGCACCGACAGCTCCGGTCGCACCCGTTACGCCTGCCGCTCCTGCAGTTCCTGTCGCTCCAGTCACTCCGGTGGCTCCAGTTGCACCACCTGCTGGACCTGCTGCACCCGTGGCTCCGGTTGCACCCGTAACTCCGTTCAGACCAGCTGCACCTGCTGGACCTTGGCTACCCGCCGGACCGATCGGACCAATGGGTCCCGCAGGCCCAGGGTTACCCTGCGATCCCGCTGGACCTACCGTTCCTTGAGGACCAGCAACACCTTGAGATCCGGCTGGACCGGCAGGTCCTGCTGGTCCAGCGGGTCCAGCAGGACCCGGAATTCCTGAGTTTCTAAGTGCGTTGGCAAGAGCTACCTCTACTGCTCTGATGGCAATGACCAATTGATCTTTGTCCGCAGAATGGATGCATTCCTGTAAAACAACAGACAACAGCGTATCAAGCAACTGCTGCAAGTTGGTGCCTACGCTTATTGGAGAGAATGGGATGACCTCCGCTGAAGCAATGGATAGTTCCAAGGCAGCTTCCAAGTTGGCCTTGTTTCCTTTCTTTAATTTCAAATGATGAACCAAAGCCAGCAACTTGCGCAGAATTTCAATCAAAACAGAAACATTAACCTGAGTTGGATTAGCAAATACCTGTACTATGGCAGCTTTCAGTTCGCCAATCAATTTGAGGAGTAAATGGGCTTCTTCCCCAATACCTGTGAGATGTGATTCTCCTCCAACTTTTCTAAAGCCGCTTCCGCCGTGCACACTGCGTTTCTTGTACTTCATCTTCCATAATCTCCTCCTTGGGAGCCCTGTTAATGTCCGCAGGTCGGGCGAACATCACTTGCTTGATGTCAACAATATATTACCAACATCAAATTTTGTGATGAATTCACCTAAAATTATTGCAATTTAATTAATTCAATTTGTTAAACGACCATCTTTGTGCATCCGTACCGTTATCATTCCATTGCTGGATTGCAGCCCCATCCGCCGTTGAAGAGCTCGAAACATCTACCGCCAATCCATTCACCTTGGAAATGATTTTATAGAAACCGTTACCCGCATCCTGGATGCTCCACCTTTGGGCGTTAGAGCCATTATCATCCCATTGCTGGAGCTGTACGCCGGGTGATGCTGTTGAGTTAGGCACATCCAGAACTTTTCCACTGTGAACCGCCGTGAGTTTATAGAAACCATCCCCTGTGCTGTCGACCCTGAACGTTTGGTTGCTCGCACTGTAGTTGGTCCATTGTTGTACTTTGGCTCCGCTTGCCGTGGATACATCCACAATATCCAACACTTTACCGCTTGCTTTGGAACCGATCGTATAGAGACCCCCGCTGACAATGTTCGGTGTACTCGCTGCTTGATATACCCGCACATAATCCACAAGCATTTGTGATGGGAAAGGTGTCGCATTATTAGGGCTGCCAGGCCAATTCCCACCCACAGCCATATTCAAGAGGAGGAAAAACGGACGTTGGAACTCCTCCGTGTTGCCTGTTCCATTTTCGATGTAAAACTCATTGAACTGTTTGCCATCCACAAACCATCTTATATATTTGGAATCCCATTCGATGCTGTATACATGAAATTGGGAAAAATCAAGATTCTCCGATATCTTTCCATAATCGGCATGCCCGTTAGCATCCCAGTGTACGGTACCGTTTACAAAAGCATTGTTGTTGACCCGCTCCATAATGTCGATCTCTCCGCTCTTAGGCCAGCCAACGGAATTAATGTTGCTTCCCAACATCCAAAAAGCAGGCCACAGCCCCTGACCGGACGGCAGCTTGATGCGTGCTTCAACTTTCCCGTAAGTAAAATCCTTCAAGCCTTGGGTTTTGATTCGTGCGGAGGTATAGCTGCTGCCATTGTAATTTTCTTTGCGTGCAGTGATGACCAGATTGCCACCTGTAACTTGCAGGTTCTCGGTGCGATTCGTATAATACTGCAATTCATTATTTCCCCATCCGCCGCTGCCGGTACCAATCTCTGCAGACCAATTCGACGTATTCAGAGAACTTCCATTGAATTCGTCACTCCACACCAGATTCCAATTGGTCGCTGCGTTTGTCGTCGTGCCAGGCAGTAAAGCGATTAGGAAACTGAACAGCACCAGCGTACTTACGATTTTTCTTTTTCTCAACAATCTTTTCCCTCCCCATATTAACGGACTGATTCTGAACGGGGATACCCCATTTTTCTCAATCCGTAACAACGTTTACATTAAATGTATTCTGTCTGCAACTGGATTATTTCTAACAGCGAACAGGATATTCCATGGACAAGACGGCATTTGAAGTATTTTATCAGGCCTGTGCGAATGAACGGTCCATACCTTGTGACCTTTAATATATTAGGGACATGGCAAGTGGTTTGTTCTCAACGTGAGGAAGGAGTAAGCGGTATGAGCAGGCAAGTAATCATTAATGCGGATGATTTCGGGCTGTCGCCCGGCGTTAATCAGGGGATTATTCAAGCATATCAGACTGGTGGAATTACGAGTACTTCGATGATGGTGAATATGCCGGGCTTTGATCATGCACTGAGTTTAGCCCGATCGCTGCCGGACCTCGGAATCGGATTGCATTTTAACCTGACTTACGGGAGACCCGTATCCGATCCGGCCATCGTGCCTTCTTTGGTGAATCCTGACGGTGCTTTTCATCAAGGCCAGTGTGGATTAATACGAGATTTCACTGATATTGCCAAAGAACTCGATGCTCAATGGAACGTTTTGGCTCAAGCGTCACTTTCCCCTACACATCTCGATTCCCATCAGCTGCTTCATCAAAACGATCCCATCATATTCCAAATCATGGCGGAGAAAGCTGTCCGGGAAAACATCCCGCTTCGGCGATCTCAGGTCCGGCATGCAAGCCCTGAAATGCCAGTGCCTCGGATGACGGATACGATTCTGCTGGATACTTACGGAGATCATGAGGGTTTACAGCGATTGCTACAACATTTATCTAAGCTCCCAGATGGCATTACCGAGATTGTATGTCATCCCGGATATGTCGATGATGCTCTGCGTGAAATTTCCAACTGGCTGGACATCCGCGAGCATGAGCTTGCAGTATTTGTCGATCAGGAAATCCCCCGAACGATACAGACGCTGGGTATTGTGCCGATAAGCTACAGAGCCGTGATGGATACCATGGAAGAACCATGCGAACTGCCACCAATACAAATGACATCACCTTTCAAACCAGTAGAAAAAAGACGACCTCGTCATGTGCGGCAGCGCTTGTTGAAGCGACAGCGTTTGGCGAAAGTACATCGCTTGTCCAAAAAACGAAGAACACTCCGTCGATCTTCTTCAACCCGTAAACGAGTGTAATCCATTACAGAATCGCACAAAGAATAGGACTATAACCAGTACATATTACTGTTGGTTATAGCCCTTCGATCTCATCTCTTAATCCAGTTCTAATTTAAATACGACGGGTGAGAAGCTATGCACGTTCCTTGTCGTTATCGTCAAGGACTCTTCCGTCCTGCTCCATTCCGGTTCTTCGTCAAAGCCCAATACCTGAATGTCCCTGATCAGTCCATGGAAATGATGAGAATTCTCTTTCAGCCAACGAATATGAACGATTCCGTTCTCCGGGTAAGCCATAACCGTGGCATAAAGGCAGCTTTCTTTTACAGTGAAACGAATGTCCTCACTTGTAAAGATCTTGGTCTCTCCATCTGTAAATTGTCCTTCCTTCACCTCGGTCGGCCCTTCCCCATACGTCCGCCAGAATGTCGTGTCATAAATCGCCTCCCCATTCACGTCCAGCCATTGACCTATGGCAAGCAAAATATCCCTGTCTTCATTCGGGATACTTCCATCTGCCTTTGGTCCAACATTCAGCAGCAGGCTGCCATTTTTACTCACAATATCGACGAGGTCCCTGATGATCTCATCCGCTGTTTTATAGTTGTTGTTTTCTGTATAACACCATGAATTCTTTGCTACAGCGGTATCTGTTTGCCAGAAATACGGTTTCAAATCGGCGAATTGCCCACGCTCCACATCCGGAACGGCACAACCGAGCATAAAGGCATCGTGTTTGTAGTTAATCGCTACCGGAATGCCCCACTCATCACCTTTGTTATAGTAGTAAGCGCTGAACTTTTTCAAGTAAGGTTTGAACGCTGCCGTCTGGATCCACCAGTCAAAATAAAAAATGCTCGGCTGGTATTGATCCACCAGTTCACAGCAACGAAGCAGCCAATCTTCCAGATATTCATCCGTTGGAGGTGAGCCGTATAAATCCTGATGATCCGGTTCAGGCATGGCGGGCCAGTAGAAATCACTGCGTCTGAGCGGCTCCTTGACATCTGAATCGAAGCTTTTTCCATGGGACATGAAAAACCAATGCTCAGCACGGTGTGACGAGACACACAAAGTAAGTCCCTGCTTCTCATACGCGACCTTCATCTCACCCAACAGATCCCGTTTGGGTCCCATTTCAACTGTGTTATAGTGAGAGATGGAGCTTTTGTACATTTGAAAGCCATCATGGTGCTCAGCTACAGGCATCACATAACGGGCTCCTGCCTTTTTAAAAAGCACGGCCCACTCATCTGCGTCAAACTTCTCTGCAAGAAACATCGGAATAAAATCTTTATAGCCAAAATCCTTTGGATGACCATAAACGCTAAGGTGATGTTCATAAGCTTTGGAGCCCTCAATATACATATTTCGTGAATACCATTCACTGTCATAAGCCGGGATCGAGTACAGACCCCAATGAATGAAAATACCGAACTTGGCGTTCTTGTACCACTCGGGAACCTCGAATGCGCTAAGTGAATTCCAGCTGTCCTTATACTTTCCTTCGGCAATGGTCTTTTCGATCTGTTGCAAATATTCATTTTTATCCAGCATTGTTCTCATTCGGTTTTCATCCCTTCCGTTATCGGCTGCACTTGTATTGTAGTAGCTGGTTGAGCAGATAGACATGCAGAACGTTAACTTTAGGATGGACAATAATAACCTTTGTAGGGAGTTGAGGATAATGAACCATAAGACGTTGCTCACAAACCACTTATCCAATCTGCAGGTTGATTTGTTCATGGTCAACTTCAATCGCTGCGATACGGATTGGCGAGACCTCGATTACACACCCGATTACAGCAAATTTTATTTGATCTGTGAAGGCGAGGGTTGGCTCAAGATCGGCGATCAGGAGTATTATCCTGCACCGGGACAGCTTTTTTTGATGCCGGAGGGGGTCACGCAGTCTTATTCAGCCATCAGTGATCGTCCTTTTCTCAAATACTGGTGTCATTTCAGCGCGAAGGTTGGAGGGATCAACCTATTTCAAATTCTGAATTTCCCCCACTTCTGTTCATCGGATCGGCCGGAGCTGATACAGGAAATATTCAACAGCATTCTTGATTACGCCCGATCCGATGAAGTCTATGCGCATATGATGGCAAAAAGCAAATTAATAGAATTGTTGTCGCACTACATTATGCATGTGGATCAGGAACAGATTAGTTATATCAATGTGCCTGTTATGGAGAAAATATCTGCAATACTGACCTATATTGATTCCAACATTGAGGAAAATATTTCTGTCCGGGATCTGGCTCAGATTGCCTACATGCATCCCAATTATTTCATTCGTTTCTTCAAACAGCACATCGGCGTTCCACCCATGCACTACATTGCCAGCAAAAAAATGGACAAGGCAAAAGAACTTCTGACCTGTACGCCAAAAACAGTCACTGCCATTGCCGAGAACCTTGGGTTTAGTGACTTATATTAACTCTCAAGGCAATTTAAAAAGCATACAGGTCTGAATCCAACGGAGTATCGCAAACAAATCATGGTATGAATTTCGATAAGCTGGCATGATTGCACTCACCCAAAAACAAATGGAGCCCCACAAAGGGAACTCCATTGTCATAACTTGCTGCGTTTTCTCTCTCCTTGCTCTACCACTCTTTTGACCTCTCTCAAATAGGCGTACCCATAATCGTCATCCGGTTCAAGGTACGCTCCTTCCGCCCACTCATTCCATGCGTTAACAAACAGGAAGCCACTCCCGTTCAATTCCCGGGCTCTCGTCATCTGTCGAGATAAATACAATCCGAATTTTTCAGGTGTTGCGCCTACAGTACTCTGTCCATCAACCGACCGGCGCGGCGTATTGTCCCAATTCACAAATGCACCAGGATATACAACTTCCCCGTTTCGATGAGGTGTTCTTTCGAGAATGGATGACCATACTTTATCGTAGTTCACCACAATGTGCTTCTGCCCCTTGATATCCAGTTCAATCCATATTCTTCCATTCATATGACCATGCGCAAACGTATAGTGGGGCTCAAATTCCATGCTTGCGTCAAAGACGGGACGATTAAAGGTAGGAAATCCACCGATCGTCTGCACAAAATGAATACCTTCCAGCCCATGTTCTATCGCAAGCCTACGCCAATAATGAATCATTTCCTGGCATCGAGGTATGCTTGCAGGCCTATAAATCAGAAATAGTGGTTTTCCCTCTACACAGATGTATCGTTTATCCTTAAACGCTCTGACCAGATAATCGAAATGTTCTTTCCAATCGCTCTCGTCCCCGTAGTCTTGCGAAATAAGAATATCCTCTTCGCGCCCGTCCCATTTGCGTGTCCAGGTTTCATTGGCCCATGACAAACAAAAAGGAAAATCCGGTTCCCCGCTGTGCAAAATCTCATCAAACGGCTTTTCAAGCAATCGTTTTCCTTTAAACCAGTAGTGATAATAACAGAATCCGTATATCCCGTGATTTTTGGCCGTTTCGGCCTGCCATTTGCGTACCTTGGGGTCCGTTAAATCATAGTAGTTCTGATGCAATGGCTTCTTGGGTTGTAAATGGCCTGGATAAAGGGGAGTTGTTTTTTTTACATTGGTCCATTCTGTAAATCCGTCTCCCCACCATTTGTCATTCTCCGCAATTCGATGAAATTGAGGTAAGTGTAAAGCAATAAGCTTCAAGCAGGACTCCTCCAATTAACAGACATATTCATTGGAAAATAATATCCATAAGTTGCAAACTTTTATGAAGATAGGATTGATTGTACTTTATATAAGAAAGTGCCTGGGAGGCAGCCAGTCTTCGTTGATCCACATGGTCCCAATAATGTTCAAGCTTCTGTATGAGTTCTTCAAATGTTGCATAGCGTTGGAAATCATCCGTGTTCGCGGGACCGCTTGAGGAAGCCAAAATAAGTTGAAATGTACCGCACGCAGCTACTTCCATGATACGTCTAGCGGATGAGTTGTCCTGAACAACAAGTTTGGCGCCGTTGTATAACTTTTCCCGAATCTCCTGATGTTGCACGGGCACAAATGCACCGAACCTCTCCCACCCCTGTCCTTCAACTCGCACTCTTTTATCCGATAACCACGCGTGAGTGGCAAGATCAAATAGGCAGCTATCAGGGTGTGCATCCCCAATGATATAAACATCGGATTCATATTCTCTTCCCACCACCTGTGGACAGAACAGTGTGGGGTTCGGTGGAAAAGGTATTTCATGACATGAGATATTCCCCATATGCCGATCGGAGGGAATGTGGGTCGAATGCTGTGTAAACACATAATCAAAAAAAGGGATGATCGATTCCATCTGTTTTACATCCGACTGGTCCGACAACCATATCGCCTTTTTGGCAGAGGAAATCCTCAACGCTTCCAAATTCTGATTCGACAAAGCATCTTCTCCATCCAGTACCAGAATCAAATCCAAATCCTGCCCTGTCGTATGATCTGCAACGGACTGAATCGTTTTGATTTCATTGACATGTTGAACCAAATGCCTCAAGCTCTGTTCAATCAAAATAGAGTTCGCAGAGCCTGCTCGTTCCATAGCAGGAGTAATCAGTAGGACCTTCAGCTGTTTATAATGAACACGGGGAGAATCCAAAACTTTCCCACTGTCTTTACTTTCCATTCTCTGTTCCTTGCCGTCCTGAATCATTTTCATAAGATACTGCTGCAAATCCGATTGCTGTACAACCAGATGATGCCGGATTGATTTGAGTTTTCGGTTCAATGTAGCGTTCATTTGTCTGAGGTATACCTGATTGGGATGCTGGACAGGACTTCGATTCTTTTGGGACTTGGCTGGCATACGCCTCCTTTTTTTGATGACCATACCCTCCAATCACGAAACGGATTAACTCTCATTGCCTACAATATGCATCTGCCTTTGGCTAGGTTTCTATCGCCTCATTTTTAGGTGTTTAACTACTCAAAGATGGGCTTCACCCGTGTCTTTAAATGTGCCACAACCCCGTGTCCATCCCGTTCTTGTCCTCATAAAATATATCAAACCAGATAGGAGTTGATATGATTGCCAACGTTCGATAGCATTCTTGTCACGGGAAATCAGACCATTAATCAGGATTTGCAGGTAAATGGTAATGAAACGATTGGATTGGACCTGCAGGTGAACGGAGACCAGACGGTTGCTGGCAGCTTGCAGATTAATGATAGCTCCTCTATTACAAATAATCTGGGTGTCGGTGGGGTTATCGAGGCGGGAGACAGTGTAAAAGCAACGACGCAGCTAATGGCCATGAATCAGCCCTCTCTTCCAGTTACCTTGCCACTCATCCAGCAACTGTTATATTATAATCCCGGTATACTGAATCAGCCGGGTTTAGTGTTAACAGGCACTAGTGGGAATAAATATGTTCTGTTTATTGATGAGAGCGGAGGAACACCAAATCTAGCGATCCAAAGAGTATAGACTCACTGGATGCAATATAAAAAGGCGATACTCAGAGTTAATTCTCTGAGTATCGCCTTTTCTTTCATTACAACATTATTACCCTTGGTTAATCAAAATGGACAAAGCACTTTTGGATTCGAGTTGGAAACTTAACAATTCTTCTTCTCTTAGCTGAACCTGCACATTTCCTGTTTCTTCTCCGTCATTGAAAAGCACGAGAGCAATCGAACCATCCGTATTTTTGAAGGCTACGGAACGAATGGATGCCTCATTGGAGGACGAGTCAATGCGTACGGCTTTGGGACGAATCAATGCACTGAAATGAGCCAGAGCATAATAATCCAGTGTATAGGTAAGCTCTTTCGTTTGCTGGTTAACCTTCACAATGCCGCGGCACGTACTTTTCCCGAAGCCAGGAACGGTAGGACCGTTGTTCTCATCCAGTGCCATATTCCAGAGCACAAAAGATTTGCTGTAATTGCGAAGAATCTCAATACCCGTTCTGATCACATTGGAGAAAGCTTGTTCGAATGGAGGGATCCATTCTCCTCCTGATCCTTCGGTGAAGTGTACCTCTTTACCGGCAACAGCTTCATACACCTTTGTTTGTGCCGAGGCTTCGCCCCCATACCAGTGCCAAGCGACTCCATCTACCTCTTCTGCCGCCTCATCAAGTACTGTCAGCGGGTAATCCGGACGATCCCAGTTGTGATCATAACAGAGGATTTTGGACTGAATGTCATTTCTGACCAAAGCCGGCTTGAGATGATTTTTGATAAAGTCTGCTTGCGCTTCAGCTGGCATCAACATGCCTGGATAATGACCTGGTTCATAAAGTGCTTCATTCTGTGGTGTTACTGCATGGATAGGCAATCCATGTGATGTGTAGGCTCGGATATATTTCACAAAGTATTCTGCATACGCCGGATACCACTCATTTTTCAGTTGACCTGTAATCATCGAGCCGCTTGTTTTCATCCAGCCCGGAGCGCTCCAAGGTGAAGCGAATAGCTTCAGCTCAGGATTGAGCTCCAAAGCCTTTTGAGTCAAAGGAATAACATCCGCTTCATCATGTGCAATGCTGAACCCGGATAATTCCGGGTCCGTTTGATTTTCTGGCAGATCATTATAGCTGTATACCGTTCTGGCATAGTCTGAAGCGCCCATCGGATTGCGGATGACCGACAATCCAATGCCTTCCTCGGGATGGAACAACCGAGTCATGACTTCCGCTCTCTGCTCATCGCTTAATACCTGGTTAATCAGATAGGCAGATGAGTCGGTAAAAGAAGCCCCAAAACCATCCATTTCCTGATACGTTTGCTGATCATCCAGAAGGATAGTCGTTGTTTCCTTGGCGGAGTCCTGCGATTTCAATTGATCCTGGGACACAGATACAAACAATGCATCTTCTCCCGTGGATTTGTACATTTTGAATTTCGTCATATGCTTTCCCTCCACATTCCTCTTATTGGATACCCAATTTCTCTTTATTCTGTTTCATTTTCTCACTACGGACCTTCAGGATATCATCCCAACGGTTTTCACCTAAAAATGACTTGTAAGCGGCGAGCGCATTGTCAAAAGAGGCATCATCTTTGGCACGTACCATGCTTACCAGGGTTGAATTCCACTTGGCGTTGATCGCCGACAACGCACGTGCTTCAGGTGTTCCTTGATTCGGACTAATATTCTCCAGAATGAAGTGTGGTTTCAGTTTGCCTTTGCCCCACTCTTGCATTTGTTTAATCGCTTCCGGGAAAGCATCTGCACTCAGTGCTTTGTAACGGTCATGGCCAAAGAACATGAATTCGCCCATCCGGTATTCCTTCTTGAATTTGTCCGCATTATGAAGTTGCAGGTCTTTCACAGCTGGCATCAACTCAACCGTACCATCTGCATTCTTTTTATACGTCTCGCCTTCAATACCATAGTTCATCAGAAGCTGACCTTCTTCACTTAGCAGGTACGTAAAGATTTGAATCGCTTTGGCTGGATCTTTGGCGTCCTTGGAGATGAAGTTGATCATCCAGCCTGTAATACCGGATTGATTAAGTGTCGGTGCATTACCTTTGGTGCTTTGTGGTCCATCAACGGCAACATACTCTTTGCCTTCATTGGCACTCAGATAAATTTGCAGATTTCCTCCCTGTTGAGGTGTACCATCCAGCAGCATCGTTGCATATTTTCCGGATTTCACTTTTTCCTCAAAGGCCGTACCATCATCAGCAAAGCTGTCATCACTGATATTTCCGTCTCTGTATACCTTATTTAAAGTCTTCAGCCATGTAAGATAATCTTCATCCTGATTGCGATCATAGAATTCTCCATTTGCAGTTTCAAGCGGCACGCCAATGAAGTCTTGCAACACGTCTCCGAGTGAACCTGTTCCTTCACCGATAGAGTTAAAACCAAATGGAATCAGCGTTGGGAACTTTTCCTTGATCTGTTTCATCACACTTTCGAATTCCTCTGGTGTTCCCATGACAGGACTTCCCAAAGCTTCGTATACATCTTTACGGATGATAAATGCCGTTTTGGCTGGGATGTTGCCGCTATCATAATCGGCTTGCGTATTGGAGTAGTTTGGATAGCCATACGTCTTGCCATCAGCCTGCTGGAACCAGTTCAGGGTATCGGCAGCTGCGACTTTGTTGAAGTATGGATCATATTTCTCCGCAAGATCATTCAGCGGCATAGCCCAGGTTGCGGCTTTTTGCACCACAGGAGAGTTAGAGTCAAATACTGTCAGCAGGTCAGGCATATCTCCACCGGCAAAGAACGTATTTAACTTCGTGTCATCACCTGTAATGAATTTGATATTGATGTTCAGATCTTCCTTGATCTTTTTGGTTACAATGTCTTTGCCGAAATCCGTGTTCCACCAGTCGGCATTAACGTACCAAGTTAGGTCTGTAGCTTCTTCCTTTTTATCCAGCTGCCAAGCTGGTTTTTCCGGATCGACTGTATAGCGATCTTCAATGGAAACCCAGTTCCCTTCGCTCGAACCCCCTGATCCACTACTGCAGCCTGTAATCATGATCACCGCTGTCAGCAAAGCCGCGCACAGTTTAACTCCTTTTTTGCCTGCTGCCTTATTCATCTTGAACATATTGTTTCCTCCTTAAAGTTAGGTGAGAAATATTGAATAGAGCGAACTTTCGAACAAGCTTAGATTCCTCTTACTCCTTGACTGCTCCCAGCATCATACCCGAGATAAAGTATCTTTGAAGGATAGGATAGATCAGTATGATCGGCAGAGTAGTAATAACAATGGTAGCCAGTTGCACCCCTTTAGTCGTTGTTTCAATGACTGCCGAGCCGCCCACATTTTGCATGGATTGCGTTTGGGACTGAACAATAATCTCGTACAGCATCATCTGCAGCGGATACAGCGACTGATCGGTAATGTACAACTTAGTTGTCATAAAGTCATTCCATTGCCCTACTCCATTGAACAATGCAATAGTTGCCATCGCTGGCATGGACAGCGGGATGAAGATTTTGAGGAAAATATGCCAGTCTCCTGCACCATCGATTTTGGCTGACTCCTCCAGGGAATCCGGTACATTCCGGAAGAAATTCATCAGAATGACGACATCATAGAAGCTGAACAATGCCGGAATAATGTACACCCAGAAGCTGTTGAGCAGGCCAAGTGATTTGATCAATAAGTACGTTGGGATCATTCCGCCAGAGAAGAACATCGTGATAACTCCCATGGCTACGTACAGTTTACGGCCACGTATGTGCTTTTTGCTCAGACCGTAACCGACCATGGCACAGAAGAATACGTGTGTAACGACTCCGATTGTTGTTTTGGAAACGGAGATGAAGAACGCTTGCCAGATGTTCGAATCGTTGAATACGGCTCTATAATTCTCCAGCGAGAACTCCGGTGACCAGAAGATGAACCCGCCTTCCGCCAAAGCCTTGCCCGAGCTAAAAGAAGAGATAATGACATTCCAGAGCGGAACCACAATAACGACAGTACAAATAGCGAGTAAAATAATATTTAAGGTATCAAAGATCCGACTATCGAGATCTTCTTTAGCCACCTTTCCATTCACACGGGATGCCTCCTTCTACAGCACAGATTGATTATCGTTTAATTTGCTTGTAATTTTGTTCGCGGTGACCAACAGAATAACGGACACGATCGAGACGCCCAGACCAACCGCGGTAGCATACGAAAAGTCACCCTGTGACATCCCCATACGATATACATACGAATTGATAACTTCTGCCTTGTCACGGTTTTGCGAGTTCATCAGAACGAGCGTCTGGTCCAGATTGGAACCAAGTAAACCGCTTACAGTAAGAATCAGATTAAGGCTAATGATTGACTTCATGTTAGGCAATGTGATATTCCAAATTTGTCTGAGACGGCTTGCACCATCAATTTTGGCTGCCTCGTAATACGTAGGATCAATCTTGGACATAATCGCCAAATACAGAATCGTTCCCCAGCCGGCCTCTTTCCAAATATCGGATAAAACTGCAATCCACCAATACTTGCCTGCATCCAGCAAAATGTTCTGCGGTTGCGAGATCACTCCCAAGCTGAGTAGCAGCTGATTAAACAATCCCGTTGTTGAAAACCAGGTGATCAGCATGCCGCCCAATACAATCCAGGACAGAAAGTGAGGTAGATATGAAATCGTTTGCACGAACTTTTTGAAACGTCCGCTGTTTAATTCATAGATCATGATCGCCAGGATAATGGGAATGACAAACCCGATACCCAATTTCAAAAAGCTGATCCCCAGCGTATTCACTACGGCATCCCAGAAGTATTTGTCTGACATAATGATTCTGAAATTTTCCAAACCGACCCATGGTGCGCTAGACAGCGTATCAATAACGGTGTAATTTTTGAATGCAATCGTCAATCCGTATATCGGAATGTAACAAAAAATAATCATAAAAATGATGCCGGGTATAATCATCGATTGAATTTCCCATTGTCTTCGATAATCGATGACGAACTCTTTCATTCTTTGTCCGATTGGCTTCCTTCCCCCCGGTCTTACAGGCTTTTTACCGGTTGACGACGTCTCTACGGCTAATTTACTCACGCTCTTTTTCTCCCCTCCAACTTAAGCATTTCCTCATAAAAACGTTTTTATTTTATGACAAAAAAACCCCCTATTATCAAATCTATAATTAAAAAAGACCGGAAGTGATTGAATCAGTTATGTTAAAAAATCACTCCGGTCCATCTTCACATGACTTGAGCCCCGTATGATAAGTTCACCCGCCAGTTTTTGTGAAACCCCATGTTCCTTCTTCTTGATCATGCGAACCAGGTGATTGATCGCCAGGATACCCTGCCTTGCAATCTGGTTTCGTACGGTACTTAATGGCGGGGAAAAATATTGGGCAATATCAATATCATCGAAGCCTACTACACTTACATCTTGAGGAACCTCGAAGCCATGAGACTTCAACGCATGGATGCAGCCGATTGCACTCACATCATTTCCTGCAAGAAAAGCATCAGGCAGCTTGGCAGGATGCAGATGAAGAAAAGATTTTACAGCACTGTAGGTGCCCTCTTCCTCAAAATATCCCTGTAAGATGTAATCATCATCCAACGGAAGCTGGTACTCACGCAAAGCGGCCAAATATCCATCTCTACGCTGATTACTGTCAAACATGGTGTCCACGCCGGATATGTAAGCAATTTTCTTGTGCCCCAGTCCAATTAAATACTTGGTTGCTTCGTAACCCGCTACATAAGAGTCAAATATGACGCTTCCCATAGTATCGCTCTGATAGACCCGATCCAGAAACACAGCCTTAATCTTGTCTTTCTCCATAGCGACAATATCCTGCTCATCAATCCGCAGTTCTTCGTAGATGATAACGCCATCCACACGCCGTCCCAGAATATTACTCATAATGACCTGCTTATCCTTGGTCACAAACACATTCAGCCCGTAGCCCAGACGATCGCATTCGCGAGACATGGATTCAACCAGCTTATAAAAGTATGGACCCGACACACTTGTGGTGAAAAAGCCCAGCATTTTGGTTTGCCCGGATTTTAGCAGCTTGCCGTTCAAGTTGGGAACGTAGTTTAAACGCTCTGCCACCTTCAGGACATGTGATTTGGTCTCTGGGTTTAAGACATCCACGCCGTTCAAGGCGTTGGAAACCGTAGAAATGGATACCCCGGCTTCCCTTGCAACATCTTTAATTGTAATCTTTCCCATAATTTTTTGGTCCTTTGCTATAAAAACGTTTTTATATATTTTAAATTAGCATAAAACCGTTTTCAATACAACACTTATTCACTGATTTTTTTTGCTACTCATTTATTTACGATTTTTGGCATGGTACAAGATACTACGAAAGTATACGTGTAGAGACTAACTATGCGGAAGGAAGATGATAATGGCCTTTATTGAAAGGTATGCGATAAATGAAAATGGTGCAGTGACTTTCACAGGCAATACGCTTGGACTTAGCCGCTCTGAAACTGTTGGTGTTCCCGGGACAGTTGACAGCATCGGGGCTTATATTACGACGGATACCACACAGCAGTTTGGAACATATCCACCAGGAACAACGAATCTTTTTCAGAACAACAGCTCCTCTGCTGTACTACAAATCCCCGCAGGCAGCAGCATCCTGTATGCCGAATTAATCTGGGGGGGTACATACATTGACAATACGGAGAACAATTCCGCCTTTATCAATGATGCTGTACAGTTTACAACTCCAGCAAGTCAGACCAGTGTTTTTCCGGACCCGGCAACCAGTTTTGAAGTCATCTTGTCCACCGCTTCCGGATTCCCCACAACCTATGCCTATGTTCGTTCTGCAAACGTTACAAGTCTAATCTCTGCTGGAGGAGCAGGAACCTATACGACCAGTGGAGTAGTTGGAACACTGTCCATACCCGATCCGACCTCCAACCATGCGGGCTGGACACTTGCGGTAGTGTACCAAAATGCTGCCTTGCCTTTGAGAAACATGTCCATTCGAGTGAATGCCGATGTCATTCTTTCCACTTCGGGTCCTGTCAACATGATTATTGATGGATTTGCCACACCATTCATGGGTCCACTGGCAGGTCGGGCACAATTCAGTACACAGGAGGGTGATGCGAACAAGACCGGGGATCAGGCTCGTTTTGGACCGACCATTGCCACTGTGACGAATCTGTCAGGTCCGAACAACTTCTCCGACAACTTCTTCGCTTCACAGATCAATGATGATGCCGGAAACCTCGATACCTCTGGTACGTTCGGGACAAGGAATCAGATCAATGGAACCCCTGGTACAAACATCGTTGGTGGTCGTCAAGGCTGGGATATTACGAACGTGGACGTCGGATTTACATTGCTCAATACACAGACTCAAGCTGCCTTCCAGCTTACAACGAATGGAGACGGCTATCTTGTTGACGGCAACGGATTACAGATCGATATCAACCTCCCTGCCCTTAATGCCGTCAAAAGTGCCAACGTAACTGATGCTGTCGTCGGAGATACGGTAACATATACCATTATCATCTCTAATACTTCATTGGTTAATGCAACGAACGTTATGTTCTTTGACAACATTCCTGCAGGAAGCTCCTTCGTAACGAATAGCATCACACTCAATGGGGTTTCACTGCCGGGTACAGATCCGGTAACCGGATTTCCGATTGGAGATCTCAACTCGGGAACCTCCGCTACCGTGACCTTCCAGGTATTGGTCACATCCGTACCTGTACCGGCTCAGTTGTTTAACCAAGCCAGAGTCGGTTATACTGCCCCTACCGTACCCGATGGTCCGATTATTAATACTGCGGTTACCTCCAATGCAGTGGTGGTTCCCATCTATGAACCCAATGTGGCTATTGTCAAAAGCGCAGACACAACCAATGCTCTTGTCGGAGATACAGTTACCTACACGTTGGTCGTAACCAATACGGGAAATATTGATGCCACAACAACCGTCCTAGACAATATACCAGACGGTTCCGTCTTTGTACCGGGCAGCGTAACCGTCAATGGTGTTTCTCAACCAGCTTCTGACCCTGTTGCAGGAATACCTATTGGTCCGGTTGCACCCAACGCAACCTCTACAGTCACTTTCCAGGTAAGTGTTGTTAGTCAGCCAGCTGGATTGCAATTGGTCAATCAGGGAACAGCCTCCTATACCTTTCAGCCACCAGATGGCCGTGTAATTCCCGGATCTGTTACATCTAACACGGTTGTCATCCCTGTCTCGCTACCTATGTTGAGTGTTGTGAAATCAACTGCTGCTACAGATGCAGTGGTTGGTGATACCGTTACCTATTCCTTTACAGTTACCAATCAGGATGCCAGCAGCATTACCAACGCTGTACTGACCGATAACATTCCAACGGGTTCCTCGTTTCTAACTGGAAGTGTCACGTTAAATGGTGTACCCCAGCCTACAGCAGATCCTGTTTCTGGTATCTCTGTCGGTACTCTCTTGCCTGGTGCATCAGCCACAGTCACTTTCAGTGTTCAGGTAAATACCCTGCCCTCACCACCTCAACTAACAGATCAGGCCCAGGTGAGCTTCGACAGCGGTACCTTTAGCGGAGTTTCCTTTTCCAATATGGTCATCATTCCTGTGTTCCAGGCCATTATAGCCGTTGCTAAGGCTGCTACACCTACGTTTGCTGTAGTCGGGGAAGCCGTGACCTTTCAGTTTACCGTGACCAATTCAGGAAATATTGGCGCAACAACCACATTAACGGACATCATTCCGCCAGATGCCACCTTTGTTGCCGGAAGTGTACTCGTAAATAGCCTTCCGGTCCCTCTTGCCGATCCGAATGCCGGCATTTCTCTAGGCCTCGTACCGACAGGTAGCTCGACCCTGGTCAGTTTTCAAGTCGTAATTACATCATTACCGGCTTCGTTTCAGATTGTTAACCAAGGTAATGCCAGCTTCACCTTCACTCCACCGGACGGCCGCATTATACCTGGCAGCAGCAGTTCCAATCTAGTCGTTATTCCCATTTCGGCAGACAATCTGACCGTAGTCAAAACAGCAAGTGAGCTCCAAGCCGTTATTGGGGATATTGTCACATACACGCTAGTTGTTCAGAATAATGATCCGGTTGACGCAACCAATGTCAGTCTCACAGACCCTATTCCTGTTGCTTCTGTTCTGGTTCCGGACAGCGTAACGGTGAACGGTGCATCTCTCCCAGGAGTCGATCCTAGCACAGGGGTCCCTATCGGAACAATTCCAGCCAACGGCTCTGCAACTGTCACGTTCCAGGTCAGTGTGGTCGGAACAGCTCCGCCGGTTCCTTTTCCCCTGTTTCTGGTTGACCAGGCCACCGTTACGTTTACAACCGGAGAATTCACTGGAACGGCCTTATCCAATATCGTCAATGTCCGGGTGTTTGAACCCGTCATTGCGCTGGTAAAATCAGCTGTCCCATCGACTGCTGTTGTGGGTGATATTATTGCGTATACCGTTTTGGTGTCCAATGAAGGTAACTATAACGCTGACGTTATCCTGGTTGACCCATTACCGGCAGGAGAGGCTTTTGTACCGAATAGTGTGCTGATCAGTGGTAACCGTTGGAGCAGTGCCAACCCAATAACCGGAATTAACTTGGGAACGATCCAGCCCAATTTTCCGGTGACGGTTACTTTTCTAGCCACAGTGACATCCGTGCCAACTCCACCCGAGCTTGTCAATCAGGCTACTGGAGATTACACCTATACTCTTCCTGACGGGCGGATCATTCCGGGTTCATCCTTGTCCAATACGGTGACGGTTCCCGTGTCCGAACCGGGGGTTCTGTCCCTTGCCAAATCAGCTGACGTTACCGCCGCGGCCCCAGGAGATATTATTACGTATACGCTGCTCGTTCAGAATCCTACAGAATTGCTGGCAACATCCGTCTTTCTTACGGACCCGATTCCGGCTGGGTCAAGTTTTGTGCCTGACAGCCTCACCCTGAATGGTGTAGCTCAACCTGGGGTTAATCCCTCCACAGGCGTAAGTATCGGCACTATAGGTGCAGGCAGCTCCACGACAGTGACGTTCCAGGTCAACGTCAATGCACTTACACCGCAGCCTGTGACCCAGACGTTAACCAATCAGGGCACCGTTACCTTTGCCATAAACGGAGTAAGTGGAAGTTCGCCGTCCAATGTCGTTTCCATTCCTGTCTATAATCCTGTCATTACCATTCTTAAATCCGGTACCCCCGATGCCGTAGATCTTGGAAATACCGTGTTCTATCAGCTTGTTGTTCAAAATACAGGCAATATTGCAGCCGATGTAACCGTTATTGATCCAATTCCACCTGAATCATTCTTTATCCCTGGATCTTTAACCGTAAACGGAATGGAAATAAGCGATAATCCGGTTAGTGGTATTCCATTGGGGGAAGTGGCACCAGGTGAAACATTCACGATTAACTTTCAGGTAAATATTCTGTCATTCCCATCGAATAATCAGGTTGTGAACACAGCGATAGTCAATTATAATTTCACTCTTCCTGATGGCAATGTCATTTCCAATTCTGTGGAGTCCGATTCAGTCACTACTTTTATCAGCGATCCTCTTCTGGAAATTGTCAAATCTGCTTTGCCGAGTCAGGTCGTCCCGGGAGAAACGATTACGTTCTCCTTCCTGCTGACGAATGGTAACAATGTCCCGTTTAGTGCCATTATATTTACGGATCGAATCCCTGAAGCAACTACTTTTGTTAATAACAGTGTTACGATCAGAGATGTGAGTGTACCCGGAGTCAATCCGATTAATGGATTTGAGGTAGATAATATCGCACCCTTATCCGCGATTCCTATCACCTTCCAAGTCATTGTGAATCAAGGAATTACATTGGCTCAGATCACCAATCAGGCCAGTGTTTCCTATACATTGGGCGAGGTTTCATTTAACGTTCTGTCCAATGTCGTTCTCATGCAGGTGATTTTCCCAGTTCCGCCAGTACCACCCGGGCCTCCTGAGCATCCAACGCCGCCGTTACCACCTGTTAATCCGACTACACCAACAACGCCTGGTTCTTCACAACCGTCCACCCCATCCGTTCCTTCCATACCAATCTCAGCACCTGTGATTCCTGTCCAGAAGACGGCAAGCAAAAGCATTGTTGAGGTAGGAGAAAGCGTTGATTATGTGGTCCTCATTCAGAATACGAGTGCATTTGCAGCCAAAAATCTGGTTCTCACGGATCAACTGCAATCTGGCGTTAATTTGGTTTCTGGTAGTGTCACAATACAGGGTATTGCTCAACATAATTGTAGTTTGGCGAGTGGAATCTCCTTGGGTGATCTGCTGCCAGGAACATCGGTGGAGGTTGGATACACAGCCATAATCAAACATCAGCCATCCAACGGAAAGGTCATGAATCAGGCTACAGTCTCCCTTTCCTTTGTTCTTCCAGACGGCAGTTTAATTCCCATTACGCTGGCTTCCAACAAGGTTATCGTCACTGTTGTTGAGGCCGAAGAGTAAAATTCAATCTCTTTTCTTTTTCCGCTTTGGTGATCGCATATTGCTTTTGCGTCCGGACTTTAAACGACGGTTACCTGTCGTGCCTACACTCCTCTTACTGCGTTGCGGTAAGGGGAGTTTTTTCTCTGGTATTTCACGCTTCTCTTGCCCTAATGTGGGAGACAAGTGTTCCAGATAAAAGGGCTTCTCCAGTCCTTCCTGATCCTGATATTGAATTCTTTGCTCTTTGATGTAATCCGGCTCCTCCAGCAGTTCGCTTGATTGGTATCCAGCAACTTCGGCATCTGAAATCGGCTGCTTTACAACAAGGAGATGATACATAATCTGATAAGCTACATTCAGTTGGGAGTGTCGTAACAGTTCCAGTTCCGTTTCATTGTATAAACCGTGATAGGAAGGGAAATAGAAAAACTCCATGTTGAGCAACCTGAAATCGATAGGGGATTCTACTGTCTCCTCCTGAAGCTGCAGGCGATCTGAACTATACAAAGGTGACTTGTCATCATGTATTTCATTGACCTGAGAGGTCCAGAATTGGGGCATGTATTCATTAAACAACTGCTTGAAATGGGGATTAACCATATGTGAAGTTACATGTGCATAGGGGGCTACGATACAGACAATCGCTTTGTGTGTACTAATCCTGTATATTTCCTCCATCACCTGCTGCAAATGATCAACATATTGCAAGCTGTGTGAACACATCACAAATGTGGCACAGTTATCATCAATCGGGAGGGGCGAATTGATATCGTGAACAATGTTGGTCGTGGGATATGCTATTCGATCAATTCCCGTACAATTTTGGTGTTTATTTTTTCCGCTACCCAAATCGATTCTCAATCCGCTCACTTCTTCCTCATACAATTTAATACTGTATTTTATTCCAAAGTGGGACTACGTGTATAAGCGTTCACCCTATGTTCATGGCATATTATGCAAAAAAAGCAGCTCATATATGAGCTGCCGATAATCATGCTTCTAATTCCCCGTTCTGGGTGTACATACGATAAATTTGTTGTACCTGCTCTTCCAATCGATCAAAGCGAACAAAACGATCGGCTCGAATATACTCCTTCTGCTCCACCAACATAATCATCGCGGGAACTGTGAAAATAAGAAACCTGGACGCCACCTCTTCCACTTGGTTAGCATTGATGTGGGCCAAGTGCACCATTGGATACGGTTCAAGTAACTCCCTAATCTTAGGGAGTAAGGCGTGACATACACTGCACTCTGGCCGTGATACGTACAAAAAAACCAATTCATGTTGCTTAATCATTTCTTCGATCATTTCTATGGATGTTAAAGTATGGAGCTCTTTCATAGGGGTCATCCCTTTCGGTCAGTTGGCAACTATAGTTAAACTATAGTTTATCACGAATGATTGACTGTACAAATCTCGCACTCACCTAAACATTTTCTTTTCAAACACAGCCTATCTGCATTAAAATGAAGTTGGAAGATCATCCCAAATGAAAAGAGGTTTTTGTATGAAAAAATCATTTGTTTTTCTGCTTACTGCCCTGATTGCTGTTATCTCCTTCTCCGCGTATACACCTGTATCTGATGCCTCTGGCGATATTGGAGTTAGCCTGCTATCAGATCGTCAGCAAGGCACCGTAAAATAAACGTTCGCACTCTTTCCAAGAAAGAATTTGTACAGAAAATCAGCAGGCGGCCAGTTCGGATAACATCCGGGTTGGTCGCCTGCTGTCATTGTCATTGTTCTTTTCAGCAATCTTTACTTCCAATCCCTCTTGCGAAGATAGGATTCGAATACAAATGTTCCGAAAGGCAATAAGCCTGCTACCAATCCCATGAACCAGCGTGAAGCTTTCCACTTCTTCACAACTGCCAAATGCACAAGTGTAATCAGATATAGCGGAAAAAGAATACCGTGAATCATACCCATAATCATTACTGGGGAAGACATATCGGCTAAATATTTTAGCGGCATGGCTATAAAAATCAACAGCAGCAATGATACACCTTCCCAAATGCCTGCAATTCTGAATCGACCCGTCACTGTCTTCATCCTGTTCAATCTCACCTTTCCAGCGGCTAGTTTGTGAAATGTGTAACTTGTTAAAACATGTTTCAACTTGAAGCCACATCATCTATAATAATGCAGCTTCTCTTGAAACGTCTTGTTCAGTATACCGCATGGTTCAGGTCCGGAAATGCTTCAATTTTGAATAATTAATGACTGAACTATCCGTGAATGAAATGTTGATTTTTAAATTCAAAAATCGCATCAACAGCATAATGATATCCGCCTGATTTTCGAAAGGATTCCCTCAAATTCGCAGCAGCTTTCTCAAAAGAAGGAACGCTCAACACATGATCCACAGCTTCACGCAGCTGACTGGCAGTCAAGGTTTGCATTTGTAAGCTGATACCTGCTCCTCTACTAACAACCTGCTCAGCGATGATCGGCTGATCCGCGCTTTGAGGGAGTATAATGAGGGGAACCCCATAATATAAACCTTCATTGGTACTGTTCATCCCGCCATGTGTAATAAATAATTTAGCGGACTGCAATACATCCATTTGTGGAACATAACGTTTAACCATAAAATTCCCCGGAATTTCTCCCAGATCCGTAATTTGTGTTCTATCCCCTACAGACATGACGATTGTATGATCGGTATTCCCCAATGCTTCCAAGCAAAGCTTATAGAAATCAAGAGCTTGGTTAAAAATTGTACCCAGTGAAATGTAAATAGGTCTTTTCCCTTTAATTGCTGTCAGGTCGAAGTCTTCATGCGTTAATCGCGAGAAGATGGACGGACCTACAAAATGATACGTGTGGTCGAATGCATCTCCATAAGGCTGGAATTCCCTTGTTGTATATACGATGGTAAGCGGCGCGGGATTGCAAAACACTTCGTAGGGAGTAGCAATCTCCACATCATATTTTTCCTGTAACCTGATCGTCAGGCTATGGAATGTATCGTTTATAGGTTGGGCGATTTCGGTAGGAACATTTAAGAAAAAGTGTTGCATCAAATGATCGAAAGATTCTTCATTCTGCGCAAAAGAAGTGTATGAATTAATTGCAGGCAGCTTCAGAATTTGCGCAAGCAAACGTCCGCAGCCAAACATGGAATCATGGATGATGTAGTCAAAATGTTCACCCTTAATCTGTTCAAGCACGCTCGGAATGACGATATCTGCCGTAAGTAAAAGACCGTTGACTCGCTCGAGCACATAATCTCTGCCACCTGAGACAAAGGCTTTAATGAATTTTTGACCGTCAAAGGTTCGGACTATAGCCCCCGTCTTTTCCATACGTTCCCGATAAGCTTCTATAGTGAAGTACACGACCTCTTCCCCGCGTGAAATAAGCTCTTGCACGACGCCAATTGTTGGATTGACATGACCCTCTGATCCACCGTTAATAAATAAAACACGTGCCATAACGATCCCTCCTTTGCTATGCTACGTTCTCTAAATGGTGTAAGAATTCGTATGCAATGATGTGCTTTTCCCCAAAAAAATTTAGGTGGTTGCACGTTCTATCAGTTGAAATTCCAATTGCTGAGGCTGTAGCTCCTGCTTGCCAAGGACGGCCCATAATTGATGAAAGGCCTGCGTAGCTTGTTCTGCAATTGGATTATGTATGGTTGTTATTCCAAGCACACGCGACAACTCAATGTCATCGAAACCAACAATAGCAAGTTGTTCGGGAACTTGTATATTCTGTTTGCGTGCTTCGGACCAGATTCCGATTGCTGCATAATCATTCGAACATAACACCGCTTGAGGAAGTTCTGGCCCACTTGCCATTCTTCGCATCGCCTCTTCTCCGTCAGACGAACTGAACACGGAATATTGATAAGCTTCACGTAATACAGGCAGACCCTTATCTGCCATAAATGATTCATAGGCTTCACGCCGACTCTGAGTATTCAGACTTTCTGCTCTGCCAAAGGCATTGGCAATGCGGGTATATCCTTTGGACACCAGATGTTCAAGAGCCAGCTTGTAGCCTTGCGCCTGATCCATAGCCACTGACGGAATTTCGTCATCTTCCATCCGCTGCCAAGATACAATCGGACCATACTCGCAATAGGCTTTCAGTTTGTCTGGATGATTGACACAGGTCATAATCACCAGTCCATCTACTCGTTTACTCCGCAGATCCTCGAACGCCTGCAATTCAATCTCTTTATCTCCACGCGAAGTATAGATCAGGGTCTGGAATCCATAATCCATCGCTGTATCAATGAATTGATTCATGAACGTAATAATAATTTCGTTGGTTGCGGATGTGACAATTCCAATTTGCTTGGTCTGTCCGGTAGATAACGAAACGGCATTTCGGTTCGGGATATAGTTGAGCTGTTTCATGATTTGCGTTATTTTCTGCCGGGCCTCGTCACTCACATGTGGTGAATGATTAATTACTCTGGACACCGTGGCCTTCGAGTAGCCGGACAGCTTCATAATTTCATCGAACTTGGACACATGAAGTCTCCTTTCTTGCTGACTTTCTATGATGATTTACAGTTTGCCTCAAAATAAATAAAAAGTAAAACTTGACGTGTAACCCGTTCCAACGATTAAGCTTTTTTTATGCAGTGCTGCTGTATGTAATATTCACAATGAATTCATAACGATTGGAGCGATACACATGACTCATTCTCAACATCCATCATTTCATTTCCCTGAAAACTTTCTGTGGGGTGGTGCGATTGCCGCCAACCAGGCTGAAGGTGCATATAATCTAGGTGGCAAAGGTTTGTCCACTCAGGATGTGGCTCCCAAAGGTATCATGGGTCCCATTACTGAAGAACCGACTGAAGATAACATGAAACTGATCGGGATTGACCTCTATCACCGTTATAAAGAAGACGTGAAGCTGTTCGCTGAGATGGGATTCAAGGTATTCCGTACTTCCATCGCCTGGTCCCGTATTTTCCCTAAAGGCGATGAGCTGGAACCCAATGAAGAAGGCCTTCAATTCTATGATGATCTCTTTGACGAGTGTCTTAAATACGGAATCGAACCACTGGTCACCCTTTCCCACTACGAGACACCTCTCCATCTCTCCAAGGAATATGATGGCTGGGTTAATCGGAAGATGGTCGGCTTCTACGAGCGTTATGTGACTGCTGTATTTAAACGTTATCAAAATAAAGTGAAATATTGGCTCACGTTCAACGAAATCAATTCGATTCTGGAAGCACCATTCATGAGCGGTGGGATCTACACACCAAAAGAGAAATTGAGCAAGCAGGATCTTTATCAGGCAATACACCATGAGTTTGTAGCCAGCGCTTCTGCTGTGAAACTCTGTCATGAGATCATTCCAACTGCACAGATTGGTTGTATGATGCTCAGTATGCCGACCTATCCACTAACACCGAATCCCGATGACATGATTAAAGTGATGGAATTCGAACACAGCAATTATTTCTTCGGAGATGTACATGTGAGAGGCCGCTATCCTGGATACATGAAACGTTACTTCCGTGAAAATGGAATCCAGATTCAGATGGAAGATGGCGACGAAGACATGTTGCTCCATACCGTCGACTTCATTTCTTTCAGCTATTACATGAGTATCTGCCAAACGGCTGATCCGGATAAACAAGTTGCAGGTGAAGGTAACCTGCTTGGAGGTATACCTAACCCTTACTTGCCTGCAAGTGAATGGGGATGGCAGATCGATCCGCAAGGACTGCGTTATGTTTTGAATATGTTCTATGACCGTTATCAGAAACCACTCTTTATTGTGGAAAATGGGTTGGGCGCTGTGGACGAGCTTATTACCGGATCTGATGGTGAAAAGACAGTTGAAGATGACTATCGCATTCAGTACTTGAATGATCATCTTGTGCAGGTCGGGGAAGCCATTGAAGACGGCGTTGAAGTTATGGGATATACGTCCTGGGGATGTATTGATGTGGTCAGTGCTTCGTCAGCACAATTGAAAAAGCGTTATGGTTATATCTATGTTGATCGCCATGACGATGGTTCAGGTACACTCGAACGGTATCGCAAAAAGTCGTTCCACTGGTACAAAGATGTCATCGGCAGTAATGGCAAAAGCCTGAAACGCTAAGAATGGATACACCTGGAGCAGGTACATTCCTGCTCTCCCCCAGCAGAAAACAAGGACATGCATTGGTATACGATGTGATGATGTATTGTTTTCTGCTGAGGGATTTTTATTAATATGGGAGTCCCGTCTTCAGTTGAATTGGACCAGGTCCGGTTCCAACGATTTCAACGTTAACCATCTCATCCCTGCTTCAAAGTCTTCCTGGAAGGAATCGATCAGAATGATGTCAGGATAAGATGGCATCGACAGATCGGCTTGATACATTTGCCATGCTTGAACCACTGCATCTTCTTCAACCATCTTCTGGTAAATCACAACCTGGTCTGGAGCAAGAATCGCATTTACCATTTGAATCATTTTGCATACCGTTGCAATAAACGCTTCCTTTTCCACTGTATCATACCAATCAATTCCCATAGGAAGGTATTTGACTTCCCCGGCCATGCCACGTTTTCCTTTGATCACTTTACCGTCCACATAAATGCCCATGCCTGGAGGATATTTGGTTGGAAAATAAATTCCGATGACACACTGATCCTCGTCTAACTCTTTTTTTGCGCAATATCCGCTAATTGCAGCGTTCACATCATTTTCCACCATGACTGGTAATCCGAACTGTGCTTCAAGATCTTCAATCATGCGGACACCTTCTAACTGCCGGTGACTGCTCACCGTAATTTCTCCATTCACGGTTTGCCCCGGAATACCGATACCGATGACTTTAATGGAAGCATGTTGAGCCAGTACGTTCCCAATGATTTCATAGAAGTGTGTCTGGTCAAAGGCGGGCATCGTATATTCTTCTCTGAACACCATGTTATCCTCTAAGTTAATGACAGTGGCTGTGATCAGATCCTGCCCCTGCTTTTCGTTGATATACATGACCAAAGCCAAGCTAAAATCGTAATTATATCTGTAGGTTAATGCAGGTCTCCCCCCGTTGGAAGGTACTGTCTCGTCCTCAAACAGTTCACCCAGTTCACACAACTCTTTGACCAGTGAATTGACGGTTACCACACTGAGCTTGGTCAAGGAGGCCAGTTGTGGCTTGGTTGCTGTTTCTACCCGTTTCATGACCTGGCGTACATGGTTTATATTAATTTCTTTCATCAAATACGCGTTCGCTATTTTCATAAGCACCCCTACTCCATAGTTTCTTCTCCAATGTAGTAACTATACAATATCTCCAAAGGGTTTAAAAACACCCGATGAAAAAACATCGGGCATTCTGAGGGTTCGTATACATTTGTGTTAGCTTCTTCTATACTTCGTTTTGTCTGCTTCCGTTATTTTGCGAATCACTCTGCATGGATTACCCGCAGCAATTACATCCGAAGGAATGTCTCTGGTAACTACACTTCCTGCACCGATGATTGTGTTATCTCCAATGGTCACACCCGCAAGCACAGTCACGCCGCCACCAATCCATACATTATTGCCCACTGTGATCGGACCTACAATTTCAAGCCCTTCGTTACGTTGTTCCACATCATAAGGATGACCAGCAGTGTAGAATCCACAGTTCGGAGCAACAAAAACGTTGTCACCAAACCGGATTTTAGCTCCATCCAGCATAACTATATTATGATTGCTATAGAAGTTCTCGCCAATTTCAATGTTATAGCCGTAATCACATACAAATGGCTGCTCGATGAGGAAACGATCCGTCGTTTTTCCAAGCAACTTTTTGATCAATACTTCTCTCTCAGTGATCTTACCTGGGTGAAGTTGATTATACTCGTAACAAAGTCCCTTCGCGTACAACCGCTCATCAATTAATTCTTTGTCGTAATTCGCATTATACAGTAGTCCCAGTTGTGATTTCTCTTTTTCTGTCATGAATTCTTATGCCTCCAACTCTTCTGTCCAAAATGAATAGATTAAAGCTCTATCTCTCTAATGATTCTAGCAGGATTTCCACCAACAATCATGTTATCCGGGACATCTTTTGTGACTACCGCACCGGAAGCAATAACGACATTGTTACCAATGGTGACCCCTGGATTAATGACTGCCCTGCCTCCGATCCATACATTATTCCCTATGGTTACTGGCTTGCCATATTCTGCACCTGTTATCCGTTCAAATGGATTCAAGGGATGAGTAGCGGTATATATGTGAACATCAGGTCCCATTAAACAGTTATCCCCAATGCGCACTTCACATACGTCAAGTATCGTACAGTTAAAGTTGGTATAGAAATGCTCTCCAACATGAATGTTGTAACCATAGTCAAAATGAATATTCGGTTCCATGCTCAGGTGATCACCCGTTGATCCTAATAGCTCTTTTAATAGCTTTGTACGGAGCGCACCATCTGTTTCTGTGGTCTGATTGTACATGCGTGTCATTTTTCTTGCATATTCCCGGTCTTGAGACAATTGGGGATCGGAAGCCAAGTACAGCTCACCATCGATCATTTTTTGTTTTTCCGATTTTGTTGTGATATTGCTCATGATTGTTTCCCCTTTACGTCTATATTAATATTCGAAACCATAAATTAAGATACTTTATAAAGCTATAATAATTATATGGGATAAGTTAAATAAATCAAGTTCCTTTGCAAATTGAATATAGAAATATTATGCCTAATGTTATTAAAAAAACCTCTGCGATCCAATAATTATTGGATCGCAGAGGTTTGCTGAAGTAAAAAAATATATAGCAGTTTGCAAAGACAACTTTTAAATCAACACATTATCCAGCCGCCTGAACCGTTTGCTCTTTGCGACTGATTGCATAAACGGCTGACACCAGACCCATCAGGATTAAAACTGATCCCACCCATCCTGTATACATAATGGATGAATGATCGATAACCACCCCGCCAATATAGGTTCCGAGAGCTATACCAGCATGTGCAATGCCTGAATTGGTGCTAATTAACGTTTCAGCCGTTGCCGGTGAGGTTTTGATAATCAGACTATTCTGTACCGGGGTAACGGTCCAGCTTAATGCACTCCAGATACTTAGCAGAATCAAGAAGGCAATTAAAGGCAACCCGGTACTAAATGGAATAACCGCCATGCTTATGATAAAGGGTATCAGCACGATAATAATGGCTTTGGCTGGGTGCAAGCGATCTGATAATATGCCGCCGATTCCTCCCCCTGCCACAGCAGCGATACCAAACATCATATAGATAAAGGTGACCATTGTTGAGCTGGCTCCCAGCGCTTCCTGGAGAAATGGTGTGAAATAAGCATATAACGTTAAGTGTCCTGCGAGCACAAGCAATGTTGTAACATGGATTGCCAGCATTTTCGGATTCCATAGAGCAGTAAGCTGCTTCTTCAGGGATACTGCCGGAATCGGCTGCACACGATCCATGGCAATGCCAATGGCAACCATGACTACTGCAGTCAAAATCGCGATCAACATAAACACTTCACGCCATCCTGCGATATTACCCACAAAGATTCCGAGAGGTACCCCCAGAATCAGTGATGCACTTCCTCCCATCGTGATTATTCCCACAGCACGCCCTTTATATTGGGGCTCCACAATACGAGCTGCGAGCGTCAAAGACAGGACAAAAATCAGCGAGCCCGTTGCAGCCCCCAATGCTCTGCCTGCCAAAAGAATATAGAAATTAGCACTGAACGCAGAGATGAGATTGCTGATTAGAAAAACGAATAAAGTGCACATATATACTTTTTTACGTTCGAATCTAGCCGTCATATTTAACAAAATAGGCGCAGATAACGCATAGACAAGGGAGAAGATGGAAATTAAATACCCGGCTTTGGCCAAGGTCAGATGAAGATCTGTTGCAATCAAGTCCAGAATCCCGCCTAAAATGAGTTCAACGGTACCAACCACAAATGCCGCGATTGCCAGGACATATACTTTTTTATTCATTTTTGAATCCTCCTCAAAAGTTACAACTACGATAGTAACTTAATTAAGAGAGGATTTCAATACAAAAAAGCTATTCTCCGAAAGAATAGCTTTGGAACCATCGTTTTAATAAATTAATCGCGCCAACAGACGTGCGATTTCTTCGTCCTGAAGCAGCTGGTCACCATATTTTTTGGTAATTTGAGTAAGAGCGACGTCATGATAGAAATAATCCGTCATGGCTTTAACAATCGGTTTGGACGTTGTCTTGATAGCCTTCCATGAATCATGTTCGATTCCTGCAAACAAGAGATAGCCATGGTCAACAATGATTAGCTGCGAGGGCTCAAGATTACTGTCCTCAAGCATCGGAATTAACGAATATTTATGGGTTAGAGACGTTTGCAGTCCTCCTACAGCCAAGACCTCTACATGTACCCCTTCGGCCTCTTTTCTCTCCAGAAGCTCCCGGTATTTCTCCATTTGCTCGTTCCAGGCCAGAAAAAGGATAGATGAATCCGCTTCCTCAATAAGCTGTTCAATATTCGATGCAATAGATGATGCATCCTTCAATGTCCAGATATGTTCATCAGTGAATGTACGTTTGATTTTATACGTCTTTAATTCCTCAATATCCTTCTCAAAGTCAGCCCTAATTTTGAGGATAATGGACTGAAGATCAACCGCCATGTACAATTTTTTCTTCCCATGCATAGTTGTTAGGACGATTCCCTTATCAATAAGCCGATTAAGCACTTCGTATATCTTAGCCTTGGGTACATTGGAGTAATTAACAATGGATGTGGCATCGAGCGGTGCATCCTGCGCAAATATGGCCTCATATACCTGACTTTCATATTGTGTAAAACCGAATTTCTGCAACATGGTTTGGATCGGAGCATCCCTTCTTGGTTGTATCGTTCTATACAGTTTAGACGCCTGAACTTCCCATGTCCAGTTTATCCCACCTAATTACGTTCGATTCCAAAAGCGTTGTTGGGTCATGGCTTGAATGAATTGCTCTGCAAACGCCGCTGGTTGTTGTTCCACAATGACGCCAGGTTTGCCGATAATACCGACTGGCTGGATCAGTGCCTCCCCCGTCGGTGTAGCTCCTACCGGTTTAAAATGATTGTACGTTTCAATGGCATAGGATCGGGTGTATTTTTGAAAATAATTATCTTCCTTCTGTCCTCCAACAATGAACAGTCCATCATATACCAAAGGTGATCCGGTCAAAAAGCTGTCATCCACTTTCAACTCCACACCGCTCGTTCCATGGACCACACCTTGTCTTTCATGAACAATGACTGGACGAAGTCCCGCGCTCTTAAACTCATCTAAAATGTATTGTGTGCTGGGACCATCAAATCCTTCACCGACAATCACCCCGACGCGCAGTGTCTTGGGAGAAAATACGGTATTGGCCATGCTTAGCGCAGGGGAAAATTTTGTCACCGTAGATTCGGAAACCTTAGGTACAGCGACTCCAAGCTCGCGAGCCAGAATGGTTGCCAGCTCTGTGCTGATATTCCCTAACATATCGACGACCTGTTGGCGAATCGAAACATCTTTTACTTTCCCAAGCTCAAACGTGAGTGCCTGAATGATATGACCCTTCTCCACACCTGTCATGCTGTTCCAGAATAAACGTGCCTGTGAGAAATGATCCAGGAAACTAGCTGCCGTTTTTCGTTCCTTGAGACCTTGCACCGTGGAAGGATACGTTACAAACCCACCTTTTGTACCGGGCACAGTATAGGGAGAATTATTGGCAAGAGAGTTTTCGTGATAGGCGACTCTTCCTCGATCAATGGTGTAGCGGGAAGCACCGTCTCTCTGGTTGTTATGTACAGGGCACACGGGACGATTGATCGGCAATTCCTGATAATTCGTGCCCACCCTTGCCAATTGTGTATCCGTATACGAGAATAGCCGGCCTTGAAGCAGTGGATCATTGCTGAAATCAATGCCACGTACAATGTTGCCAGGATGGAAAGCCGACTGTTCCGTTTCCGCAAATACATTCTCGACATTTTGGTTAATCGTCATTTTGCCAATGATGCGTACCGGAATGTCTTCTTCTGGCCATAATTTCGTTGCATCCAAAATATCAAAATCAAACTTGAATTCATCCGCTTCCTCCAGCACCTGTATTCCAAGTTCGAACTCAGCAAAGTTACCTGCATTGATATTCTCCCACAGGTCCCTGCGATGAAAATCCGGGTCCGCACCGCCCAGCTTCTGCGCCTCATCCCACACAAAAGAATGCATGCCAAGTACAGGCCGCCAATGAAATTTCACGAATCTGGATTTGCCTTCTTTGTTCACCAGCCGGAAGGTATGTACTCCAAATCCCTGCATCATTCGAAAGCTTCGCGGTATCGTGCGATCCGACATAATCCACATGACCATCGCTGCCGACTCCTGATTATTGGCGATGAAGTCCCAGAAGGTATCGTGCGCAGTGGAGCCTTGTGGAATTTCATTATTGGGTTCCGGCTTCAGTGCATGAATCAAATCCGGGAACTTGATCCCATCCTGAATGAAGAAGATCGGAATATTATTGCCGACCAGATCAAAGTTGCCTTCTTCGGTATAAAACTTCACTGAAAACCCACGCACATCCCGATTCGTTTCGTTCACTCCTTTGGAGCCTGCAACCTCGGAAAAACGAACAAATAGCGGTGTCTTCACACCGGGATCCTGAAGAAAATGTGCCATCGTTAACTCTTCAAGTGACTCATATAACTCAAATTCACCGTAGGCTCCATATCCCCGGGCATGCACAACTCTCTCCGGAATGCGTTCCCGGTCAAAGTGAGACAATTTCTCACGCATCAGAAAATCTTCAAGCAGCGTGGGTCCGCGATCCCCCGCTTTTAGCGAGTTGCTATCATCCGATATTTTAACCCCTTCGTTGGAAGACATCTCTTTTCCGTTATTATCCCGAAGAAAGGCATTTCGCTGTTCTATCTTTTTGTTCTCATCCATGGGTTCCTTGCTCATTCCAATCACCTCCAGCATTATATGTATGGGACTGGAAGTACACTTATGATTGACTGATACACCATACTTTGGTCCGAATCATGTGTGTGAATTACAAATATGAATTGCATGAACTTATCAATGGGTATAACTGGGGATTGTCCCATTTATGAAATATCGCGTCCTTTGTCTAGCACCTTCCTCATTTCCTTTTCATTTACTATAAAGAATCTAATAGAAAAGAGATGATGAGGATGGCTAGTGTAAAAGCTGTTCCACAACCGGATTTGGTATTGATCTACTGGTCCAGAAATCCGCTCGTTCCCGGTTCTGCACGCCGAATCAGAAGTGTGCGTGTGATTGGGAACACATCCCCTTGTACCTTCACACTGGTGCGTGGTGCATTGCTGATTAATGCCTTAAACTGTTTGCTGGACAATGATATTGGTTTTAAAGTGGTGTATAGCAAAAAAACATCGAGCATCAGTGGCGTTTTATTGTTGAAACGCAGATCTTAAACGAACAAACAGGTGCCCTCCTTCAATAAGGAAGTGCACCTGTTTGTTATTTAATCAATGAATGATGTGACTGAACTCCACTCTATTTGACGTTCATATAACGTTCGAAGGCATCATTACGGATGGTCAGTAACTGTTCAAGTCCCATATCATTCAACTTTTTGATATAAGCATCCCAGCCGTCTTCGATGCCGCCTTTGGTTACCCACTGAGCTCGCATCGTCGCTACATAACCGTCAATATCCGTTGTCAGCGTTGGCAGCTCCTGGAACTCTTCAGCATTGTACATAACCTTCGGATAAGGTGTCGTTACATCTGCACTGCCCAACTGATCAATTTGCAGCTTGAGTCCGTCACCAGCCTTCGGATTAAGCTTAATTTTTTCTTCAAAGGAAGGGCTTACATATTTGGGTCCGAAATCACGCAGGGATTGATCCCAGTACCAAGCATCGGCGCTAGTGCCTGCTGGCGGGTCCATCAGCGTATATGTGCCATCATCATTTTTCTTGATTACAGTTCCAATCGCACCCCAGAAATTCTGAATGCTGGCTTCGTTGGAATAGAACTGATCAGCCCAGCGTGCCGCTACTTCTGGAACAGTACATGAACTTGTAATGAGCAGTTCATTACGGGCCAGATTCATACCGCCCGGATCACCTGGTTGATAACGTTTGCCATCAGGTCCGGCAATTGGCGCAATCGCTTCATATTCGTCGCTCCACTTGCCAAATACCGCATCGGGCGTCCATTGGTTGCTGAAGCCAACGATTGGAATGTCTGCATTTTGCCATTTGGCTGATGTCATTGTATTGTCTTGTGTGAACAGTTCCTGATCAATCAACCCTTCTGAATACAGCTTATGTGTATAAATAAGAGCTTCTTTATAGGCGTCAGTCGTTGGGAAGAAGACCGGTTTACCGTCCTGCACAATCATACTGCTGGCATTAATGTCAGTGATTCCGAATGGATTGAGGAAATCCACATTCAGACCCGTTTCCGTGTACGGAATTTCGTCCTGTTTTCCATTTCCGTTCGGATCTTTTTCCTTAAACGCTTTCAACACCTGATACAGTTCTTCTGTTGTCGTTGGTGCTTTCAGCCCCAGCTTATCAAGCCAAGCCTTATTAATTACAGGCTGATTCCGGCTCTTCGGACGGGCAGGCAGTCTTGTTGGCATGGAATAGATTTTGCCATCAGGAAACGTACTGATTTTCTTCATGTCTGGCGTCTCTTGCATAGCCGCCTTCAAGTTGGGCATATACGAGTCAATATACTCATCCAGTGGACGGAAATAGCTCAGGTTGTTTACAATGTCCGAATCGCTGAACACCTGGTCACCCAAGATAATGTCCGGGAGTGTACCACTGGCAAGCATAATGGATTTCTGCTCCCCCCAGTCATTAGAGGACATGACCTGCCACTCAATTTTCACATTGGAATCCTTCTCCAAATCCTTGAGCCATTGGTTCTGTGTAAAGGTGTCGCCCATATTCCCCCAACGAACCGTCAGTACCTTGAGTGTGACCGGTTTATTGACAATCGGCAGACCTTCCTGATTAAAATCACTTGAAATCGTAGTCTCCGCAGGTTCACTACTATTTCCACTACTACAGCCAACAACGCTGACCAACATGGCCGACACGAGAAGCAGGCTGTTCATTTTGGTGAATAACTTCTTGCCTATCTTTTTCCCCATTTGGGAACCCCCTTGATTCGTAATGAATTTCAACCCGCCTTATTCCTTCACTGCGCCGATCATCACCCCCTGATTGAAATACTTTTGGATGAACGGATACACACACATGATCGGAATTGTAGCGATGATAATAACGGAATACCTCATCAAATTGGCAAGACGCAGGGCAACTTGTGCTGCTTCTCCTGTACCCATGCCAGACTGCATCTGATTCGTGATGAGGATATTACGTAAAATTAGTTGCAGCGGATACAGATTCGGATCTTTTAGATAAATCAGGGCATTAAAATATGAATTCCAATACCCTACAGCAATCCATAGTCCGAGGACTGCGATGATTGCTTTGGACAGCGGCAATACGATCAGTACAAAATACCTCAGGTTACCACAGCCATCGATCTGGGCAGCTTCCCATAAATCTCCCGGAATACTGGTCTGGAAAAATGTCCGGGCGACGATCATGTCGAAAACCACGACGGAGAACGGAAGCACCATCACCAGGAACGTGTTATAGAGATGGAAGTCGCGGATCGTCAGGAAGGTTGGAATCAAGCCGCCGCTGAAGAACATCGTAAAGATAAAGAACAGCGAGAAAAATTTGCGCCCGACCAGATCTTTTCTCGATAATGCATAAGCCGCCGAAATATTAACGACAAGCCCGAAGAGTGTTCCCACCACCGTATACAGAATGGTATTTCGATATCCGATCCAGATATTTTCGTGTCGCAGCAGTTCCCTATACCCTTCAAGCGTGAAACCTTTGGGGAAAACCCACACCTGTCCGTTAGCCACAGATGAAGGATCACTGAACGAGGCGATGACAATAAAATAGATCGGATAAATGATAGCAATCAGAAAAAGAACAGCAAAGGCATACAGTACAACTTCTGCAACCGTAACACGTGGTCGACGTTTTGTACGGGGAGTTCTGGTCATTGCTGCCGGTTCCATAACGCTCATCTTGTTTGTCTCCCCCCTACCATAGACTGTTTTCACTGTATTTCTTGGACAACTGGTTGACCAGAATAAGCAAAATAAAATTAATGACGGTATTAAACAGGTTTATCGCTGAGGAGAAGCTGTATTGGCTGCTCAGTAACCCGATTTTGTATACATAAGTAGACAGAATCTCACTTGAGAGAATGTTCAGGTCATTTTGCATCAGATACACCTTCTCAAATCCTACGCCCAGTAATCCGCCTACCCGCAGAATAAGCAGCGTGATGGCAGTCGGCAGCAGCATCGGAATATCAATATAACGAACCTTGTGCCATCGACTTGCCCCATCAACCGTGGCCGCTTCATAGAGGCTTGGGTCTACGGCAGACAGCGCGGCAATATAGATAATGCTATCCCAACCGACATGCTGCCACACGTCAGACCATACATACACACTGCTGAACAGAGCTGATGAACCCATTAAGTCCGGTGCTTGTGCTCCAAACAGCTGATACATATTGCCAACGAGCCCTGTACTTGGCGAGAACAGGATCAGCATCAACCCAACCATAACTACCGTTGAAATAAAGTGAGGCATATAGGAGACTGTCTGAAAAAGCCTCTTGAATCTTCCGGCTCTCATCTGGTTCACCAGTAGTGCAAGCATAATTGGGATCGGAAAAGTAGCCAAGCTGTACAGACTGATCACAAGTGTGTTACGTATCGTATTGGTAAATTGATAGGAATGAAAGAATTTCTCAAAGTATTTGAATCCAGCCCAAGGGCTGTCTCCGATTCCCAACGCCGGACTGTAGTCCTTAAAAGCGATTAATACGCCGTACATCGGCTTGTAGGCAAATAAAAGTGTCAACAGAACCGCTGGAAAAAGCAAAACGTAAAGGCCCCAGTTTCGCCTGATTCTCTCCAACGTTCTTCCAATATAAAGTGGATTGGTCCTCATGGTTCTTCCTTCCCTCCTGTAAATATACTGATGCTGCTCTCCCGTAGGACCTGTCATCTCTGGAATAGCTTCAGTATAAACTACTTCACATTGGGTTTACCGGACCGCTAAGGACGTTATTCGGACTTCTATGGTTCCATCCTTGAACTTTACAAGTAACCAAGATGCTTACAAGCAAAAATCATATCGTTATCCAGACTTTCGTGTGTGTAATCCGGACTTCTGAATCAAAAGATGCAAATCTTTATGTTTTTTTCAAATAAAGGTTTTATACTATTCCTGAGATATTAAAGCGTATTCATAACCAAGCAATCAAGAAAGTGGTGCATTGTTCCATGGCAAACCTGAACACCATCAAACCCTACCCCATTCGGCATTATATCCGCATGATGTTCGTCATTTCCTTTGTCGTGCTCATCTTGGATCTCGTAATCAGCATTGCTTCCATCTCCATGGTCAAACAGCAATCCACCCAATACTTGCAGGATGCAGCCGATCTGTATATCAATCGCATTAATCACGATTTTGCGTACATTAATCATTTCATGGGGTGGACACTGGCCAATGACGAGAATCTCGACAACATGAATACATATGGCGTGAACAGTATTCCGTTCCTAAAGGCCAACGAGAAATTACATTTGCTCTTTGCCGAACTACAGCGAAACTACGGGCAGTCGTACAATTTCTTTTATTACTTGGAGAATAGTGAATATTTCCTCAACTGCGCTCCAATAAGTATCTCCTATTCGGATTATTCAGAAGTGAAGAAGCAGATCATTACGCTAACCCGTGATAAAGGTGTGTATGAGAAGTTCTATTCCCATTGGACACCAATTCACGTGAACGGCACTTCTTATCTTATCAATATTGTGCCGTACTACAACCGTTATCTTATTGCCTTGATATCGGCAGATGAACTGATCGCCCCTCTCCAGCAGATTAATCTGGGGGCCAACGGATACGCCTCTCTGGTAGACGAGAATGGAGTGCAACTTTCTGGACCTGCCGGCGGGGATCACATACCAGAAGTGAGACATTCATTTCTCGATCTGTTCCAGTCTCATAATATTGTCAGCAGCGACTTCTCCAATGCGGCATTCAGCGTGCGCATGGCCATCAAGTTTGGTGCATTCGAGAAAATTATGGTAGCTCAGCTGCTCATTATGCTGCTTTTTCTGATTGTTACCTCCACATTAAGTGCAATCATCATGTTTTTCAGGAGAAATCTGCTTGTTCCCATTCAGCGATTCTCCAAAAATTTGGCGCGTATTAACGAAGGGGACGAAGCGACAGACTTCAAGAGCAGTCGGATTATGGAACTGGAGCAGGTCAATGCACAGTTTAAAGAACTGGTAGCCCAGATTAAACGGTTCAAGATCGATCGCTACGAGCAGGAATTAGAGAAACAGAAAATACGATTGGATTATATGAAATTGCAGATTAAGCCCCATTTCTTCCTGAACTGTCTGACGAGCATGTACAGTATGGCACAGATGCAGATGTACGAGGAAATTGAGAGTATGGCCCTGGCTACGTCCCGATATTTCCGATATATCTTTCAAAGTGGGGAGAATTTCGTTCTTCTGAAGGATGAGATTGAACATGTGAGAACATTTCTGGATATCCAGAAGTCGCGTTACCGCGATGCTTTTTCCTACCGCATTGAACATCCAGATGTGATCACGGGCATCGCTGTGCCACCACTCGTCATTCAGACATTCATCGAGAATGCCGTCAAATATGGGGTCTCCCGAGATCGGGAATTATGCATTACTTTATCCGTAACGGAACAACGACAGGAAAATGGCGATCATGTGCTGATCCGGATTTCGGATACAGGTCCAGGATTCAGCCCGGATGTTCTTGACGCACTGATGCGTGGAGAAGCGCTGGAACAAACCGGTGGTAACCGGATTGGCATTATGAATACCATCCAACGTTTGGAGTTGTTATATCGGGATGAAGCGAATATTACCTTTGCAAACGATGCAAGTGGCGCTCGGATCACGCTTTCCTTGCCTAAAATGATACTGAATTCAGATACTTCGGGAGAGGTGACAAACCATGAATGCATTGCTGGTTGATGATGATTATTTTGTAGTTATGGCTTTGGAAAAGAAAATCGATTGGAAGGCCTTGGGGATTCATACGATATTCACAGCCTATAATATTGCGCAGGCCAAGGAGGTTTTGCAAAATCATCCCGTTCAAATTCTCATATGTGATATTGAGATGCCCCAGGGCAGCGGGCTGGAATTACTCGCATGGGTCCGGGACGAATCGCATAATGTACAGACGATATTTCTGACCAACTACGCCGATTTCAATTATGCCCAGAAAGCAATTGAGCTGCAAAGCTTTGATTATTTTCTGAAGCCTATTGAGTTTGACAAGTTAACGCTTATTATTCAAAAGGCGGTTGCCAAAGCCCGAGACCAGCAGTTCATTGAGAAAGCCATTCATGAGGGTGAACTGTGGCAGAAAAATCGGAGCAAACTAATTGAGGATAGCTGGCGCAGGCTGATCTCCGGTAAAGCCTTTCCTTCCGGCCCTGCCGACGTCTCTGCCTTTTTGACAGAACAAAACCTGCCTTATGACACAACAGATCTGTTTCTGCCTATTCTGGTTAACCTGTTTCCGTATGATCATACGCTGGGCAAGACCGACAAGAACCTGTTCGATTACGCTTGTTTGAATGTGATGGTTGAACGGTTTCAGGACACTCTCTTCTCCATTGAAGCCATTACCGAGATCAAGGATCATAACTGGATGATTATTCTAAAATGGAACAGAGCGCCGGATGCACAGCTGATCGAATCCATGTGCGGTTCGTTTATCCCGGAGGTTAATAATTACCTGAAGTCGGATGTCTGCTGTAGTATCGGGTTCTCTCTGCCACTGGGTCAGATTCGTCATACCATCAACGAGTTGTTGCTTATGAATGAAGAACGAATCAAACACCGCAACCAAACCTTTTTACTGGAAAACTATAATAGACCTGAATTGAATTACACACCGCCTGATCTGGGATTGCTGGAGAAATTGTTGAATGAAAATCGCTTCCAGGCGTTTCTGGATGAAACAGGGCGTTATATGCATCAACTTGTCCGTGAAGAGGTGGTAGGCACCGCTGTTCTAAGTCTGTTGCGTCTTGATCTGGTGCAACTTGTGTATGCCCAATTGAAGAGTAAGGAGATCGAAGTGCACAAGCTGTATATGGGCAAAACGAATGATCAGTTGTTCATGCAATCTCTGCATTCTATTGAAGACATGCAATCCTATATTGCCTACCTGGTCAATACGGCTGCGGAATATCTGAATGTTGCCGAGCAGCCCAAGTCGGTTGTACATGAGATTACCCATTATATACGCACTCACTATGGAGAAGATCTAACGAGGAATAACCTGGGGGAGATGGTCTATCTGAATCCAGATTATCTAGCAAGACTGTTCAAGAAAGAAATGGGCATTTCACTGGGCCATTATGTCATCCATACCCGTCTTGTGGCGGCCCGACATTTGCTGGAGACCACCGCACAATCGGTGCATACCATTGCTGGAAATGTCGGTTATACCAACTACTCTCACTTCACCAAACTGTTTAAGCAAGAGATGGGCTGCAGCCCCAATGAATATCGCAAGAAGCAGAAAGAGAACTCTCATGAAACAGGATGACCTTTCTCGCTTGTAATACAAAATGCCACCCTGCGTATCGCACGCAGAGTGGCATTTGCTGTTTTGCTATGCCTTATTTATTCGCATTAATGACTTCATTCACTTCCTGAGTGATCTGGTCTCCGCCAAGCTTTTTCCAATTTGCAACAAATTTATCGAACTCGTCAATAGACAGGTTGCCATAGATGATTTTCAGAAACGTCTCAGCGCGCAATTTATCCAAGGTTGCCTGTTTGGTGTTCATGGTTCTCGTCGGGGCGTAGATAAATTCATTCATGACAATGAGGTCGTTATCCCGATAATATTTAATGACACCCTGCGAGCTTTCCGGTCCAAAAATACGTTCCATATGCCACTTATCCAGATTTCCATTGCGGTAATCCATAATATCATCGTAGAATAGCTTTGCTTCGAGCTCTAATCCGGAAGTATCTCCCGTTTTGAGCGCCTGCTCGACTTCATCTTGTGCTTTTACGTTTTTGTTGGCAGGCAGATTGGATACGGTCGCATTCTGAAAACCGAGTCCGGTTACCCCGTTCAAATATGCAGCACGCTCTTCCTTGGCTGACTCACCGAACATTTTCTCTGCTTGGAAATTCAGCAGCTTGATTAAGGCTTCCGGGTGCTCGTATCCTTTACGAACGGCGAATATGCCGCCCAAGCTAAGGTGGTTCTGCGTTTTGGCAGGCTGATCATCAATAGATTGAACCGGATAAGGCAGCCAGTCCACGTTCTTATCCTTCTTGATCATGCTGCTGACTTGAAATGGTGCCCATTGTGGCAGGAAGAATATGCCTGACTTACCCCCGTTGACATCCTCCATCATTTTTGCAAAGTCCTTCACTCCAAACTCAGGATCAATAACGCCCTTCTGGTACAGATTTTGCAGTTCTCGCAATCCTTCCTTCACTTCAGGCTGAACGGTACCATTCACGACCTGACCCGATGCGTCCTTGATCCAGGTTTCAAGATAACCATGATAACCGAGCAGGAAGCTGTTGATTGGCAAATCCTTGTTTAATGCAATACCGTAGGTATCATCTTTACCATTTCCGTCAGGATCTTCAAAGGTAAAGGCTTCCGCAATCTTAATGATATCCTGCATAGACTTTGGCGCTTCCAGTCCCACTTTCTTCAGCCAGTCCTGACGAATCCAGACCATATCTGAGGAATCAAGTGAGCCTGGGAAACTCACCATCGCGTAAATTTTCCCATCCTTGGTTACCGGTTTCAAGCCTGCTCCATCCTCAGCAGACATAAATTCCTTGACCAGATCGGATGCATACTTATCATAGACCTCAGTCAAATCTTCCAGCATCCCAGCTTCATGCAGCTGCTCAAACTGCACAGCACTTACTTTCAAAACATCTGGCAAATCGCCACTCGCCAGGGTGACGTTCATTTTGTCGTTGTAATTGGCATCCGGGACAATCCAGTCATAGGTGACATCGATCCCAAGCTCGTCCTTGTATCCTCTGGTCCATATGTTATTGGCGTGTGTATCGCCTTCGGCGAGCGTTTCTTTCCCTGTTTCATTCATAGTTGATGTTAATTTGATGGGTGGATCATATTTCGTAAGCGGGCCTCCCGCATCCTGCTGTTTGTTCGGTTGCGCTTCATTCTCAGCACTACCCGTACCCGATGAACAGGCTGCAAGCGTGGTTGCCAGAACCATGGTTAACGTTAACAATGAGAATTTCTTTAATGACATGTTCATGCGAATCCCCCTTTTTATTCCCCCGTGAGGTATAATTTTATTGTATAAAGAAAGCGCTATCACTTCGAGTGTACCCCGTTGACATCTGGTATCTTTGATTTACCATTTCAGACTTGATCTAACTTTTTTGATCCCGATATTCCTGCGGCGTGCAGCCGGTGGCCTTTTTGAAGAAACGATAAAAATAATGCTGATCACTAAATCCGACCTTAGCGGATATTTCATGCATTTTGCAGGTGGAGCCGAGAAGTAATTCCTTGCTGCGCTCAATGCGCCGGTCATGGATATAGTCGGATATGCCTTTGCCTGTTATGCGCTTGTACCAACGGGACAGATATGACGGATTAAGGGAAACCTCCTGTGCAATTCGGGTTAGCGATAGGTCATCCTCCAGATGGTGCTTGATATAATGATGAATCGCAATTAGAATCTGCGACTGATCATGGATACGTGTAACACTTCTTTTGGAGATAATCCATTGATATGCCGATTGATAGAAAACCACCAGATCAGACCAAGGCGTATGGATGTCAAAATAAAGCATACGAGATAACGCAATTTCCTCCATCGCTGATTCGTACAAGCCCAGTTCATGAAGAAGCTCGATCAGTCCATTACCTGCTCCTGAATAGATCTTCATTCGAAAGAAGGGGTCCTGAAGTCCTTCTTTTGAAGCCTCTGTCCATTTGTGAAACGACTCCATCCACTCCCTGTCTCCTGTTGTAACTCGCTGCCTGATCTGATCCAGATGAAGAGCTGCAACACTCTGCTGATTCAAAATATTGGGGGTGTATGGCGAATCATGCTGCACTTTGACCCGAAGAAGCTTCTCCATCCCAAGTCCAGGGCCCTCATGGATCGACAGGCGCAGCTGTGCAATCGCCTGACTTAACTCCATCCACTCCACCGCCTGTTCGCTCACCATAATGGAGACGGACAGATTCAGACAATTCGCACAGGATTGCTGCACAGACTCCAGCGTTCCATAGACGAAACGCAGTGTCTGTTCCCACTTCTCCTGCTGTCCTGTATGGAAGCTCGATGGCTCCACCTTTGGCTGAACAAAGCAGGCGATCACCTGATAATCCAGATCAATAGCCTTGACCTTGGCCTTATCCTGAAGCAGCTCCTCCGCAACGTTGGCAACCGCATAGCGAATTAAACTTCGGTCCGCCTGGGATTGATAGTTGTTCCACTCCTCAACCCGTATAATGACCGGAATTACAGGCTCGTTGGACATGAAAGGTAACTGGACCGCATCCAACTCTTCCTGAAGCGAGGCGGTATCATGTCTTTCCGTTCGTTTTAGGAGATCCAGCAGTAACTGTCTCTGTAGCTGCGGCAGCGCTCTGGGCAGCTTGCTGCGGAACCAGGCATGCTGGTAACGGAAATCATTTTCCTCCGATATTTGTGTTAACGCCCGCTCTACCGCTGCGCGAATATGACTCATGCCCTCTGTCTTTAACAGGTAATCCACAACACAAGGGTTACGTATTGCTTGGTGTGCATAATCAAATTCGTTATGACCTGTCAGCAATAGCACTTTGCATCGTGGCCAGCGATCCATAATCTTCTCGATCAGTTCCATGCCATCCATGCCTGGCATACAGATGTCGCTGAGCACGATATCAATTTTGACAGAATTCAACCACTCGATTGCTTCAAAGGCAGAGTATGCCTTAATGATCTCCATATCCTGAAAATCCGCTTTTTGAAAGAATGCATAAAGACCATCCAAAATAACCGGTTCATCATCGACAATTAACATGCGCTGCATACGATTACTCCCGTCTCCATGGAATATTTAAAATCATGCATAAACCGCCCAACTCACTACGCTGCGCACAAAGACCATAGCCCGTCCCGAACTTGATCCGTAAACGTTGATTCACATTCATTAGTCCCGTAATCTCTTCATCCCCATGTCTCGGGTTTGCAGATTCCTGAAAGGATGCTTGCAGGCTGCTCAGGATTTCATCTGTTAATTGATCGCCATCATCTTCTATCCGAATGGACAACTTGTCGTGTTCCACTTGATAGGATAATTTCAGAATTCCTCCCTGACTGCGTTTGGCAAGGACATGTTCGAATACGTTCTCGACAATTGGCTGAATAATGACTCGGGGAATGGCGATGTCTCGATACTCCCTACTTAGTTCCTCCAGTTGCAGTTGGACTCTTGAGCCAAATCGGATTTTCTGAATAGAAGCATAGACCAAGGCATGGTCCACCTCTTCACCTAGCGAAACCTCGGAATGAGAATCCCTGGACATATACCTGAAATATTGACCCAAATAGTCGGTGAATTCCTGAATTAATTCAACATTCTCGACCTCGGCCATTTGCTTGATGCTGAACAGACTGTTATATAGAAAGTGAGGCTGAATCTGGGACTGCAAATGTTTGAGTTCTGCCTCGCTGGTTCGAATCCGGGCAACATAATTTTCATCAATCAAAATATGTAAGCGCTCTATCATGTGGTTGAAGCGAGAGTATAAATAACCGAATTCATCGCGTCTGGATTGCGGAATATGAATATTTGTCTGGCCCTGCTCCGCCATTCTGAACCCGCGAATGAGCACAGATAACGGCTTGTGAATTGACCTGTAGATCGAAAAGGAGAAGATCATAATGATAACAATTGAAATAAGCGTCAACGTCCACAGCCATAGGTTGTATTGTTCCAGCGGAGCTTGGAGCACATCATTAGGGATACTGGCTGTCAGCGTGAACGAGTGATCGGGATCATAAAGCGAATAATACAGATATGGATCGGATTGAAATCTCGTCACTTGCATGGATACAGGTGATACCGGTGATACCCGTTGCAATAATGCCGCCGATGTAGGTTCGTCTGAAGAGGAAATGGCGACATTGTGCTTCTCTCCGAAGCTCAGCGTAATATCACTGCCTCCTGTTTCCGCGAGCTGCTGTAATCTGTGCTTCAGTTCTTCTGCAGACAAGCGTATGCCTAATATAAAATTGGGTGGTTCTTCATGATTCATGTTATACGGATTGCTTTTGAGAAAATAAAGATTGTTATCCGAATAAGACAACTCACCATTCAGATTCCCCATAGTTTCCAGCAGATCCTTCCATTCTGTATCCTCTACATTGCGAATTCCGTCCACCGCGCTTACTCGTTTATGCAGAGCCGGAACGTAATACACAACATCGCTGATATAGGGACTCGTCACCATGATCTGCCCCAGCTTGTTGTGGATATTATTGAGACTGGAAGTCACCTCATATCTACTCATAATCGCAGCTCGTGTACTTAGGGTGGACATCGTTTCATCGAACGAAAATTCGGTAACAAGCCCACTCATTCTCTCCAGTTCGAATTGCAGATGATTGTGGTAAAAATAAAGCTTTGATTCATGCGCCTTCTCCACTTCCGTCTGCATTTGCTTGGAGCTGGTATGCGTGATCATAATGCTGATCCCATATAGGGGCAGGATGACGAGCACAAAAGCAATCATCAGTTTGACGACGATGGATGCATTTTTCCAGGTGCCCACCGCGAATCTCATTTCCCTTTCACTCCTCTCCTCAACGGCAAAAAGGAGCCGGAAATCGGCTCCTCCCATTGGTTTTCCTCCATCGATCTTATCCCTTTACACTACCGACAACAAGTCCATGAACGAAATACCTTTGCAGGAACGGATACACCAGCAAAATGGGGATAACGGACAAAAAGATTTGGGATGCCTGGGTCGTTCTATCCGACACCTGACTTAACAGAGTTGCATCCTCCAGGGTCATCATTTCACTCTGAATCATCGTCACTTGCTGGAGCATCGATTGCAAATACGTGGCTAGCGGATAACCTTCCGGACTTTTCATATAGATCATGCCGTCAAACCAGGCGTTCCAGTGTCCCACCATGGCAAACAATGTAATGGTTGCGATACTGGGCAATGAAATGGGAAGGTAAATGCTCCATAGCGTACGGAAATGGCCTGCGCCATCCATCCAAGCCGCCTCTTCCAGCTCCTTCGGCAAACCCCGGAAGAAATTCAGCATAAGCAATACATTAAAGATCGGAACCGCTCCCGGTAATATCAGAGCCCAGATGGAATCCAAAAGGCCTGCTTCCTTGACGATCAGATAACCCGGGATTAATCCTCCACTGAATAGCATGGTAAAGACAAAAACCCACGCATAGAACGTTCTGGAACGAAACTTTGCTGCCTCTTTGGAGAGCGGATAGGCTACGAGAATCGTGAAAATCAGGTTGGTCGCAACTCCGAGTACCACACGGAGAAGACTTGTACCGAATGAATTTAGAAACTGCTGATTTTCGAGAATGTATTTATACGAGGAGAAGGTGAAGTCCACCGGCCAGAATGTGACACTCCCCGCCTTGACTGCATCACTTGAACTAAACGAAATTGCCAGAATATTCACAATAGGAAACAGACATAGCAAGGCAAGAAGGGTCAGGATGACATAATTGATTCCCAGAAACCAACGGTAGGCTCTTGAAGCGTGATGCATGTTCTTGCCTCCTTTCTAGAAAATCCGATAATTGGCTAATCGATAGGCTAGGAAATAACCAAGCCCGATAAAGATAAACGAAACGACTGACTTAATGAGACCCAATGCGGTTGATACCGAATACTGCGCATCTTGCAGACCGATCCGATAGATCATCGTATCCAGAATGTCTCCGGATTCATAGACCAGTGGATTGTAGAGGTTGAACACTTGGTCAAAACCACCGTTAAGCACGTTACCCAGACTCAGTGTAACCATTAGAATCACGATGGGACGAATGCCAGGCAGCGTAATATGCCAGGTCTGCTTCCATCTTCCTGCTCCATCCATGACAGATGCTTCGTACAGGGATTTATCAATGTTTGTCAGTGCGGCCAAATATATAATCGTGCCAAATCCGAATTCTTTCCATTGGTCCGTAATGACGAGTATGTAAGGAAACCATTCGTTACTGGCCAGGAATTGAACCGGCTCTACACCTACTGCTTTAAGCAGCATATTTACGATCCCGGTACTGGGAGATAATACATCCACAATGATTCCGGCCAAAATGACCCAGGAAAAGAAATGCGGCATATAGATGACCGTCTGAATCGTTCGTTTAAAACCTGTTTTGCGCACCTCGTTCAGCAGCAGGGCCACAAGTACCGGAATGACCAAACCGGACACAATTTTCATCGCGGAAATAAATACCGTATTCCATACGACCTGACCGAACCCCGGCAGATCGAACAGATACCTGAAATTGTCCAGGCCGACCCAGTTCATATTTTTGAATCCGGCAATGGGAGAGAAATTCTGAAAGGCAATGGAGAGTCCCGCCATCGGAATGTAACCGAATACAATAATGATGATCAGTCCAGGCAATATCATGAGATGAAGCGGAACGTTTCGTATAAATTGTTTGTAGTTGGAACGCATGAGCTGTCTCCTCCTTCAAATTCATTATAGAATCCGTCAGGAATCGGCAATAGTGTAGGCTATTTACTTTAGGTATCTTTTGTTGACCCTCTTCGTTGAACGCCAAAAAACCGCGAGTGTCGCGGTTCTAAGGCTGCATCAGGTTACTATTGAAATATTAAAAATTATTATTTCTGGACATCCATAACCAATACATTGACCGAATGAGCAGGAAGCTGCAAAACAACCGAATCCTCCTGCAGATGAATCACTTGTTCTTGTGGAACAATTTTCTCATCATTTTTCTGGTTCACATTAGGAACATGTAGCAATTCTTCATCTCCGCCAAGTGTTATCCATTTCGCAACAGAGGTAACGTTTAGATTTTGAAGGTGAATTTGGGTTGCTTTGTCCACCCCATCTGCGTTCACCAGCTTCACATACACTTGCTGCGCATCTCTCGTAACAGAATGGAATACATCCCGGTTGTACGCTTCCAGCTTGTAATCCAGAATTCTGCTGGTCGTGTGACCATCGGTATAAGAGCAGATCAGATTCTTCCCTGTATCGCCACCATAATTGACAGTAATCGTATAATTCGTATCGTTCGCCAGCGGTTCATAGTTGGCTGCCCGGAGATTCCCCGCCGCTGAACTGGAAGAATAATCACCCAGAGTGTAGCCTTCTACACCTTGTTTATATACTTTGACTCCCGTTGCATTGCCGCCATATCCGATTGCGTATTCGATGACATCCTTTTTCTCAGGTGAACTATCCGTCAATCCAACACCGATGGTGAAGCCATCCTCACCCGCTATACGCTGAGCCTCGACTTCCACTTTATAATTCGACCATTCATCGTTCAGAAGGAATAATCCATTCAGTCCGCTTGACTGGGCTTTCAAAATCAGTCCTTTTTCCTTCTCCAGCGTGTATCCTGCCGATCCCGGAATCGAATTCCATGCCTCATTCAGAGCTGTCCGCTCCCTGAAATCTTCTGTAAACAGCACGCTGCCATCCTGGTTCGATGTGACCGTAATCCGTTTCACCACAATATCGGCATTGCCTGTCGCAATCTCGATACCGCCTCGTGGAATGAGTTCCATCGGTTGCCCCTTGCTGTACGTTGTAAATGAAGTGCCCAGCACCTGTTCACCCACATACTTGGCAAAAAGCTGCTGCACATAATAATTCGGTGTATACCACACCGTTTCATCATCAAACCAGATGCAGTCTGGCGTCCAGCGATAGGTGCCGTCCGTCAGTACTTTGTTGAACAATGGCGCATAGGCAGCCAGGCGAACAACGTCCGCATTATTTTCAAAACCGGTCATGACCGCCGCTTCTGCGATCGCACCTGCCAGTGTATTTTTGTCCGTGGATGCATATTCTCCCACAAATACCTTGGATGTCTCTTTCCAATCCATACTGCCGTCTTCATGATAAGCCCGCTCATAATAGTTGTACCGGTCCACGTTGTTCAGCAAATAGTCATTGGAGCGATAGTAGTGCTCATCCGCAATGGTATCCATATAGTTGCCCTGATTCTCATACCAAGTGACCGTCTCCTCGATGACCTCTTTGCCATCTGCAAAAGCCACCTGAGCTGATCCGGTCAGATTGCCGCTCAGGAATTTCCAGCCCTGCTGGTACGCATCATCGTCTGCCTGGGCCCCAACTGTCGAAATGATATGAAGCTCATGATCAGGATAATTACGTTTCATATACTCATCAATTGACGTCTTGAATACTTCAAAGTTGGCAAAAAATTCGGTTCCCCAGTTCTCATTACCTACGCCAAGATAACGCAGATCGAATGGTTCAGGATGCCCCATGCTGCTTCGAATGGCAGCCCATTCATTATGTTCAATATCCGTGCTGAGCGCGAAATCGATCAGGTCTGTAAAGTTTCGGATATAGTAATCCCTCAAAGCGCCACCCGCCGGGTGTGCGTAATCCGAACGAGCCTGACACAGAACGCCACAGGCCATGACCGGCACCGGAGCAGCATTCAAATCTTCTGCCAGTTGGAAATACTCCATATAGCCGAGACCCATCGTCATCATGTAACCCCAGACGTTATAGTTCTCTTTGCGAAGCTCCACCGCTCCCACCGAATCCTTCCAGTCATACACATTGTCCCAAATAAACGAACCTTCGGAAATGCATCCCCCCGGAAAACGCAGAAACTTCGGATGCAGATCAACAAGGGCTTGAACCAGATCTTTCCTAAGCCGATAGTTCGGATTCCCGGTGTAGTTGGCATGTGCTGAAGCGGATACTCCCTGCTCTTTCGGATCGGCTCCCCATACATCCTGCGGAGTCAACGACACCATGTCGATGGAAATGTCTCCTTCAAAGGTAAGTGCCAATTGCCCCAGCGCGGTCTCCGTTCCGGTCTGGGTCACGTTTGAATGGGTGATATGGGGAGAGCTGGAGTGAGTCAATACATGGCTGCCACTTGCATGACCGCTGATCTCGCCATTGGCCACAAGGACACGGGTATCGGAATAGGCGATCCCGTACTTCTTCCATGTGTTACCGCCTTCAACTTGCAGCGTAACTGAATCACTGATGGCATCACCGTTCCCGTCCTGCAATTGAACCGTAATCGTTCCTGCGGATACTGCCTTGGCCCAGACGGTAAAATCATATGCCTCTCCTTTCTTGATGGACATGGCACAATGCTCATTGGAATCCGAGAATCCGCGATTTCGAATGGTCGCACCCGTCTGAACCGTTACATAATAAGCGTTCACTTCCGGGGCTTCTACGTTAAGATGAGTGTTTATTCCATCGGTATGCTGTACGATCATTTTCTCGGTATCCCCTGACCAGGCAAACAAAGGATCACGGTTCCGGCCTGTCGAACAACCACATTCGCCAGAGTCATGCGAGTACGTATCGAATGCAAAGGATTCGAACGAACGGTTCTGAACTAACTCCGCATAGATTCCCCCATCTGCTGCATTGTTGATATCCTCGTAGAACAGGCCGTACATCACTTCACTAATATCCGCCACATGCTGGTCCCCATGGATTGTAACGGTATAAGGCGGAAGATGTTCTGGCACAACGGACACATCAAAACTTTTGTTCAGCGTATTTCCACCTTTGGTTAAAAGTGCGTTCAAACGAATCTCCTGTGCTGAGCTCAGGGGTTGAACTTGTCCATTCGCTGACAGAACTTCTGGCTGACTTGATTTCCATTGAACGTTTACCTTGCCCCCCAGCAAATCTACAGGCAATGACACGTCTTTGGTAATAATCCGGGCTGGAGCAGACAAATATTTATCTCCTGCCAGCTTCACAATCTCTTCATCCGTCAGGGACTCGCACATGACTTCGATCACTTCATCCATGGACAGAGCCGCCTGATAAATCCGAAAATCAGACAGTGAGCCTGCAAAATCCACATCTGCCGCGTACTGAGAACGTCCAATATAATTGCGGCTATAATTCGCAGGATCTACGAACGAATCAAACCATCTGCGCAGCTTGGCATAGTTGCCACTAGACGTCTGACTGATGGAGCCATCCGCTACTTTCTCTCCATTCACATATACAACCGGACCCGCGCTGCTGCGTGTGCCGCCCTGACTGCCTGCTACTGACAAAGCAATATGCATCCATTCACCACTGGCAAATCCACGTCCCGGGTCTACAACCAGATCATCACCTGCATATAACGTGCCCCGCATCTGACGAGTCAGAAATAAATAGGGGCCCTTTTCTCCTTTGCCGAAGTCGAAAATCCGCTCCCACACGTTCGATCCCTTGCCTAAATGGACCCATGCTGCAACAGTTACTCCAGTGTTGTCGCTTACATTTTGCAGCAAATTCGAAGGCAATTCCATATAGGATGTTCCGTTCGATCCTCCAGTAAAAGTAACCGCCCATCTGCCATTCACTTCGGAAATGTCGGGTATTTTCTCTCCTGCGGCGCCTCCAACGTGCCCATTTCCTGAACTATCCTTGCCAATGTCGGCTGCATCTTCAAACTTGTAGTGTGCAATTAGTTGATTATGAAATGTATTCATGTTCATTCCTCCTATGTAGCGTAAATTATCGTAGATAAGCTTCCTTTAATTCGTATAAATATAAATTGATTGATAAATATATAAACACATGATCTAATCGTATAGTATCTTATTCCGAGTAAAGATTTCAATCCCAAAATTACAAAAAATCCGTTATATCATAGGAATTCTTCCGAATACATCGACCTTTTGCTTATCTCCCTCTCCATCCTAAAGTCACCCTAACCCTGATATTTATGGTTTACAAATATATAAATTGATTGATAATATAGCAAATGAAAGCGCTTGATAATTTATGAGAACCAAAAGGAGGGCTGTCAGAGCAAATAACGTTTGCGGCAATGAATAGGGTGATTTTTCATTTCAGGTATTGGGAAAGGGGAAACGTATGAAACGTTATTGGGTAAGCGTACTTAACATTTCTTTACTGAGCTCTGCATTACTTACGACAACAGCTTTGGCTCCCGTCTCCGTATTCGCGGATAGTCCGGGGGCAATCCGTTCCAACCCGCAAGTTTCCACATCCATTGAGAATGCGGTTCCAGCATTCAGGAATGTTTCCGTTCATGACCCTTCCGTTATTAAGGTGGGTGATACCTTTTATATTTTTGGTTCACATCTTCAAGTGGCAAAGTCCAAAGATTTGATGAATTGGGATTCGGTCGCCTCCGGGGTTACGGATGACAACCCTGTTGTCCCTAATGTAACCAAGGAATTCGCTGAAGCCCTACAATGGGCGCAGACCGATACATTATGGGCAGCAGACGTCATCCAGTTGGCGGATGGAAAATTTTATATGTACTACAATGCGTGCAAAGGGGACTCTCCCCGCTCTGCGTTAGGTGTTGCTGTGGCAGATAACATTGAGGGCCCTTATAAGGATCAGGGTATTCTGCTCAAATCCGGCATGTGGGATGAGATTAGTGAGGATGGCACCATATACGATGCAACCATACATCCGAATGTGGTCGACCCTGATGTATTTTTCGACAAAAACGGAAAGCTCTGGATGGTATACGGTTCCTATTCCGGGGGGATTTTCATTCTGGAGATGGACGAAACGACGGGGAAACCTCTCCCTAATCAGGGTTATGGCAAAAAACTGACCGGAGGCAATCACAGCCGAATTGAAGCACCTTATATGCTCTATAATCCCGAAACCGACTATTATTATCTGTATCTGTCCTATGGCGGATTGGGTGCTGACGGGGGATATAACATTCGCGTAGCTCGCTCCAAAACACCGGACGGCCCTTTCCTCGATGCTGAAGGAAACGATATGATCAACGTCAAGGCGGACAAGGACAAACCCTTGTTTGACGACCGTTCGATCGAGCCTTTTGGCGTCAAATTACTAGGAAACTTCCTGTTTCAAAGACAGATCGGTGACCCCGGCACAGGTCAAGGTATCGGCTATGTATCACCAGGACATAACTCCGCTTATGTTGACGCTGAAACGGGAAAACAATTTCTGATCTTCCATTCCCGCTTTCCAGGACGCGGCGAAGAGCATGAAGTCCGCGTCCATGAGATGCATATGAACTCGGAAGGATGGCCTGTTGTTTCTCCCTATCGCTATGCGGGCTTAGAAGAGGATACTGCCGCATTGAAAACCCAGGATATTGCTGGTCAGTACAAATGGGTGAATCACGGGAAGGAAATCACGGCCGAGATCAAATCTTCACAGACCGTTCAGTTCACAGCAGATGGGCAGATTAGTGGTGCGGTGACGGGAACTTGGAGTCTTAAAGAAGACAATCAGGTGCAAATCACATCGAATAATGTTCTGTATAAAGGAGTCTTCACTCATGAATGGGAGCCATATTCCCAAAAGACGGTTCTGACCTTTAGCGCTCTCTCCTCGTCTGGCGTGGCAATCTGGGGAAGTCAGATGGCTGCAATGAAGGATCAGGATATTGTTAATGCGGTGAAAAAGGATCTGAGTATCGGCGACACAGGGAACGTATTCTTCAACCTGTCCCTCCCGATCAAGGGAACTCGTGATACTGAGATTACGTGGAAATCTTCCAACACCTCTGCGCTGTCCGCTACCGGAGTAGTGAATCGTCCTCGCACGGGTAAGGGAGATGCCAAGGTGGCATTAACGGCAACGATTCGCAAAGGTAGTGCGGTAAGCTCCAAAACATTTAACGTTATCATTCCACAGCAAGCGGTTAGTCCTTTGCTTGGAGAATATACTTTTGAACAAAAGAAACTTGCCAAAATCGCACAGGATTTCAGCAAAAATAAATATCATGGACAAGCCTTTAATGTGGTGACTTCTGCTATTAGCAGCAAGAATCAGGCTGCTGCTTTTAATGGAACCGACAGCTACATCCAGCTGCCCGGAATCATTACCGATACGAATGATTTTACCTTTAGTGCATGGGTCAACTGGAGTGGCGGCGGAGCCTGGCAGCGAATTTTCGACTTTGGAAATGGCCTGACCCGACATATGTTCCTTACTCCCGCCCAGCATAACGGAGCTATGCAATTCACCATTCATGATCAGGGACGGGATCAGAGCCTGATTGCTGCTGAACCGCTGCCCTCCAATCAATGGGTGCATGTCGCTGTTACCCTTCAGGAAAATACCGGCACGTTGTACGTGAATGGAAAAGCTGTAGCAAGCAGCACGGAAATCACGTTTAACCCGAAGGATCTGCAAGTGACGGAAGCTTATTTGGGCAAAAGCCGCTATACAGCTGATCCTTTCTATAAAGGCTCAATGGATAACGTAAAAGTATATGATAAAGCGTTAACCTCTACAGAAATTCAGCGTCAGGCAAAAGAAAAGCCTTAATCAGGATACCTGCCGGAGGTGTTGGATCTATAAAACAAATACCAATAAAGCAGCCGATTTCTCAGGCTGTTTTATTGGTATTATCATTTAAATCTTCTGTATTTATTCCTGTGGTCCGGCTGCTGCAATTTCCGCAATTCGTTCGTTTACATTCCCTTCATACCAACCACCGTGATAACAGAGGATTTTTTCGATGTCATATGCAGCAAATTTGCTTAGCGATTCGTAAGCTTGCTTCAAATCCGGTGTCTGCACGGGGTTAGGTCCTTGCAGTTGTCCCCCGCGAATTAACATGGCATCACCAGCAATTAATGTTTTGGAAGCAGGTTGGTACAAACTGATATGCCCAGGTGTATGTCCTGGCGTCTCAATAACAATGACTCCGCCACCGAATGCCAATTCGTCGCCATCTTCAACAGTATCTGTAACGACAGCTCCAGACACTAAAGGGAAATGGGCCGTTTTGAGCTGCACTGTTGGAGGCATTTGTTTTAGAAGGGGAAGCTCTCCATCGATATAAGGACGATCAGCAGCATGTGCATACACCTTTTTACCCGGATAGGTCTTGATGATTTCGGTTAGATTGCCAATATGATCCGGGTCCTGATGCGTGAGCAGAATACCTGTTAACTGTTCAATGGAATATCCAGCTTCCTTCAACTTGGAGGATACTTCTTGCACCATTCCCGCCACGCCTGTGTCCACAAGAATTAATTCATCTTCCGAATATAACAGCGAAGGCGTGAATGTCCACATGCCTTGCGGAAGCTCAATACCGAGTTCGAGAGAAATTACACCTGATTTTTTCATTTTTATGATCTCCTTTTACGCTTGGATTGTGAGTTCATTCATTAGTTCACATAATGCTTCAATGGCATTGTCCGAGAAAAACAATTCCATGTTGGACTGGGTAACGGTTGCCGTTTCCGCCGCGTACTCAAACATCTTGGTTTCATATTCCTGCACGGCTTTGTCAAGATCAGCATGATTTATAATGGAATTGGCAAGCTCGGCAGCATCCAGCATCGCCAGATTGGCCCCTGCTCCCGCAAAGGGAGACATCAGGTGGGCGGCATCGCCTATCAGTGTAACGCCAGATTTATGTTCCCACTGGTGAGGGACAGGCAGCATATATATTCGTCTGGGTGTGATCGCCCCGTTAGCACATCGGATATAACTCTTCAGTTGTTCGTCCCAATCTTCAAATAACGGCAATATCTTTTTCTTCGCTTCTTCCAAGTTCTCAAAAGGAATATTGCTCTGTTCCAGCCAATCTCGTTCCACCTTGAAACCCAGGTAAACCCGAATCCGTTTGTCCCCATTCAGCTGTGCCATAATTCCTTTGTGATCACCCAGGGCAAACATACTTCCCATCCCATTAAATGCTGCAAGTTCGGGAAACTGGGCTGCGGCATTCAGGATGTTAAGTTCAATCATGCTCACACCCGAATATTCTGCGGTTGCATCACTGACCAATGGACGAACTTTGGAAAAAGCACCATCTGCTGCAATGACCAGATCAACGGTTTCGGTAAACCCATTGTCAAACTGCAGTTCATGTTGTCCCTGACCAAGCGGTACAGCCTTCAACAATTTACACCCCCATTGAATGGAATTCGGCTGCAGCGAGTCAAGCAGCATCGTCCGCAGCACGGAACGGTCGATTTCTGGACGGTCATGTTCTGTGTGATCAAGGGCTCCCTGGGCATCAAGCAGAATGTTTCCTTTTTTATTTGAAAGTTTTAACGCCTGTCCTTCAAAGCGGCAAATGGCATGGAACTGATCGAGTAGTCCGGCCATCTGTAATGCTTTTTGGCCGCTCTCCTGATCCAGATCAAGTGTACCTCCCTGTTCGCGATACGCCGGATACGGGTCACTTTCATACACGACAGGACTGTGCCCTGCCTGCTGCAAGATCCTTGCCAGCGTGAGTCCACCAGGACCCGCTCCAATAATAGCGATACGTTTATGTTGATTACTCATAGCAATCACTCCTAGATTTATTGGTTAATTTCATGTTGTTTTCCTGTTCACAAACTCATCTTAGCGCTTGAAGTTAAACTGAATTTAAATGGATAAAGAAATCAGCAGATTCATATTCTCGTAAGGATGTTTCAAATCTGACGATCTGACGAAAAACCAAAAAAGCATCAGTCGTTAAACGACTGATGCTCCGGTAATTCAATTCCATATTCCACACATTCAATCTAATTTCAAGATTTTTCAGTGATCAGGGGTAAACTTACAACAAATTCCGATCCCTGTCCCAGCTCACTTTGGGCAGTAACTTGTCCGCCGTGCATCTTCACAATTTTTTGGACAAGAGACAGCCCAAGTCCATTGCCTCCCAGGGAACGGGTTCGAGCTTTATCCGCCTTGAAAAACCGTTCAAAAATGTGCAGCTGATCTTCTGGTGAGATGCCCACGCCATTGTCCGTAATCGTACATACAACCTCATCTTGATGACAAACAAGCGTTACCCCAATGGTCCCCTCTTCAGGTGTGAATTTGATTGCATTGTGCAGCAGATTGATCCACACCTGACTTAGCAAATCCTCGTTCCCTATAATCGTGGTCACAGGCATAGATACATCCAATTGAATTTGTTTTTCAGCCCATTGGGGTTCCAGCATAAGAAGGATGTTCTCAAGTTGTCTGTCCAAACGATAAGCTTTCTTCTCCATGGAAGTATAATCGGACTCCAATGCGGAAAGACGCAACAAATTACCACTCAGCTTGGATAATCGCTTACTCTCCGTTTCAATAATATCTGCATATAATACGATTTGCTCCGGATTCACACTTTTATTTTTCAGCAACGAGGCATACCCACTGATGGAAGCGAGCGGGGACTGGATCTCGTGAGATACATTGGATATAAAATCCTGGCGCATCTTTTCCACCGAGCCAAGTTCTCTAGCCATGGTATTTACGCTGTCCACCACCTCCTGATACGGGCCCTGTTCGACCTCCATCTTCACAGATACATTGAAATCTCCCTTGGCAATCCTGCTCATCGCTTCAAGCAATTCTGTACGTTGTTTATTGAAAATGAATCTGCGATCCTTCCGTTCTTCACCACGGATCCATGCCCACACGTAACCTACCAACGGCATAAGAGCCAAGCCAACAATCGCAGTAAGAAGATGGGCAATCAGTTCCGGGGGATTCCCAGTCACCTTATAGATCCACTGCATTAGCACATATCCAACACATAGAGATACACAGAAGAGCACCAGGAAGAAAATCGTTCGCCTTATAAACATATCCATCTCCGCTCGATTGAAAGCCCCTTCTTTCTTCAAGGTGTCTCCTCCAATCGATAACCCAATCCTCGAATGGTTGTAATCTTGAAACCTGCCGTCTCCGGTTGATAACGTTCTCTCAACCGATTGATATGTACATCCAGTGTGCGTTCATTTCCTTCAAAATCGTACCCCCATAAATCCTCAATCAACTGATTACGGGAGAGTGTTTTATTGGCATTACCCGCAAGCTTAAATAACAATTCAAACTCTTTCATAGGAATCGTATGAGTATTCCCCTCCATAATGACGGCATAACTGCTTCTGTCCAGCGTGATTCGTCCAACGGTAACCGATTGAGAAGCATTTATTTTATAACGCTTCAGCAATGCCTTCGTACGGGCTATCAGTTCAGCAGGTTCAAACGGTTTGGTGAGGTAATCATCCGTACCCATTTCAAATCCTTTGACTTTTTGAGTGATATCCTCCTTCGCAGTTAGCATTAAAATCGGAATATCCTCATGATAGCGCCGAAGCTCGCGACACAATTCAAAACCGTCCATATTTGGCATCATAATATCTATAATGCAAAGGCTTGGATTCACTTCTGCTACTTTTTGCAGCGCATCATGTCCATCAACCGCTTCAATTGTAAGAAATCCCTCCTGTTTCAGGATCGTACTTACAAGTTCGCGGATATAAACATCATCATCGACAATTAGAATTTGATTCATTACCGGACCCCCTTTCACTCATTCAGGAAGATCGTACGACACGAATTTAAACAAAATATAAATAGCGTAGAATCTATTCGTATGACCATCTCATTTTGAATAATGGATGACCATGCTTAATTTATTCGCAGAGGCACCCGAATTTTTATAGCCATGGGGTTTGTCCGCGCGAAAACGGATCGACTCCCCTTGTTTTACCGTATAATCCTCTGCACCAACCCGAATCGTAACTTCCCCTTCAAAAACTGTAATAAATTCCTCTGCTCCTTCTATATGTGGTTCAGCATTCAAAGAAGACTCTTCATCCATTTCCATCATGTACATTTCAAAACGGCGCCCCTCTTCGAAGGGAAAATGGGGATATATCCGAATCTTTCCCTCATCCTCCATCAATGCTTGAATATCACTGCCCGTTACAACTGTAGTGTCCGACTTTGGCTCGTGGATTAAGGCAGTGAACGAAATTTTCAGGCCGTTCGCAATTTTCCATACCGTCGCTATTGTAGGGTTGGATTCACCACGTTCTATCTGACCCAGCATCGTCTTGCTGATTCCAGACATCTCGGCAACCTTGTCCAGACTAAGCTTTCTTTGTTCCCTGAGCTGCTTCAAATTCTGAGCCAGAACAACATTAATGTTTTTCAATATACAGTCACCCCTTATTTAAAAGATTATATTGTGCTATATAGCGCACATGTTGTACAATTATAAAGAACATACGTTATATCGCACATTTTAGTTAAATATAGCATACAACAAGAATGAAATGTGGAGGACTTATGAATATCATTCCGTTACTGACTTACGCAATCGTTGCTTCATTCACACCGGGTCCCAATAACATCATCGCCATGACTCACGCAAGAAACGAGGGATTCAAAAAAATTATTCCGTTTATTGCCGGCGTAGCAGCTGGCTGCCTGCTTATTATGTTTCTATCCAGTTATTTCAACCTTATTCTGCATCAATACATCCCTAGGATCAAACCGGCCCTGAACATATTGGGGTGTGTATACATGATCTATTTGGCGATCAAAATCATGCGAAGTAAACCTGCAAATGCCAAAGATCCAAAGTTCAATCGTTTTACGTTTCTCTTTGGCTTCACCCTGCAATTCATCAACCCCAAAGTCATTCTGTATGGTCTTACGGCCATCTCGGTATTTGTTATGCCTCTCGGAGACTCTCATGTTCATATGATCGTATTTTCGTTACTTCTAACCATCATTGGCATTAGTGCCAATATGACTTGGGGGTTATGCGGTATGTTATTTCAGAGCTTTTTATTGAAATATGAACGTCCTTTTAATATTCTAATGGGTGTTTTGCTCATCTATAGCGCCCTATCGATTTTAAAATAAATGCAAGAGAAAAAGCGTCCTCCCATCGAATGGCTGGACGCTTTTATGTTTATTTCAAATTACCTCAGTTTGATCTCCACCACGGTTGGCTTGGGTAAGCTCCCGTATGCAGCACAACCTTCTCACCGATTTTGGGTGTTGCAATGGTGACATTCAGGGCATGTGCAGCCTTGGTGATCCGTTCAATCGGCTCGTTCCAGGCATGATAGGCCAACGTAAATGCTGCCCAATGAATCGGGATGAGCAGCCCTCCCCTTACATCCAAATGAGCCTGTACCGTTTCTTCCGGCATCATATGAATGTTGGACCAACGCTCATCATATTGTCCGCATTCCATCAGGGTCAGGTCAAAGGGTCCATACTTACTGCCGATTTCCTTAAAATGAGGACCGTATCCGCTGTCGCCGCTAAAGAAAACCTTCGTTTCTTGTCCAGCAATAACCCACGAACACCACAGTGTCGAATTGCGGTCCAACAACCCTCTGCCCGAGAAATGCCGCGCCGGCGTGCAGGCTAATGTCAGACCTTTGAAGGATAGCTCATCCCACCAGTTATGTTCGGTAATCTGTTCCGAGGGCACACCCAGTTGAATTAGTCTTCGACGCACGCCGAGTGGGACGATAAACCGCTGTGTTTTATTTTTCAATCTGCGGATAGAGGAATAGTCCAGATGATCATAATGGTCATGCGATATAATGATCGCATCCAAGGCTGGAAAGTCCTCGGGTTGAATTGGCAGGTTAGTGCTGTATCGTTTCGTACCCGCCCAAGATACAGGAGATGGACGGTTGCCCAGCATTGGATCAAAGAGCAATCTGTGTCCTTCGATCTCAAGCAAAAAAGCCGAATGACCGAACCATGTTACCTGCGGATGATCGGATACATTTAACGATTCCGCTGGTTCATATTTTTCTACGGGAATGTTACCCGCAGGTCTTCGCTCTATACTTTTCCGCATGGAATCTTTCAACATGCTCACGAGGGAGCTGAAGCTCATACCTGCGGATGTCGGAACCTGATTTTCGTATTTTGTCATTATTCATACCTTCTGTTCTCTATAATCAATCATTCGAGCGATCATTCAATCTTGAGTAAAACAGGAGCAATATTAGTCTTTATATTAAATCATTGCTCGTTTATAATCAATTCGCCTTCGGTTATCTGAATGTAATATTTCAATTAACTTCATTTCAATGGAGCCAATGGACCAATTCGAAAATTAAGGTGGAATTAAGACTCTGTTTTCTCTCCAATAAGATTGGGCATATATGATAGAGAAAATACAGAGAGAGTATGTGAGAGATGATGAAAAAATTTCGCAGAAGATTATTTAAGACGTTTATATTCGGAGCAGTGGCTTTACTTCTCCTTCTGGTTACGGGCTTGATCTATCAACAAGTGAGTACCCGTCAGGATCAGAAAACATTTATTCCGCCTGGCAAGCTCTACAGCATACATGGTGACAATATGCATTTATACACGGGTGGTCAAGGAGATGCAACAGTTGTCCTTGCATCCGGGTGGGGCACAGCTGATCCTTATGTAGACTTTTATCCGCTCTACGAAAAGCTTGCACCCTATACGAAATTCGCGGTTTACGATCGCTTTGGTTATGGTTATAGCGATATGACCGATAAGAAACGCGATGTCGATACCGTGGCAGATGAATTGCACGAGTTATTAGAGGTATCTGGGCAAAAGCCACCATACGTTCTGGTGGGCCACTCCCTCGGTTCGCTGGAAACACTCCGGTTTGCGCAAAAATATCCGGATGAAGTTCAAGGTATTGTCATGTTGGATGGGGGAAGTCCGGAATATTACGCCAATGACACTGACGATATAGCAAGTGTGATTGGCGGCTTCATGAACCAATTTCGGATCAAAACCGGTTTATTTCGGTTGACTTTACAGTCTGACGCTGTTGTGGAAGCTTCCAATGCCAATCGCAACGGCCTGAAGTTTGTACCAGATGATCTGAAGAAAATAGATACCACGGCTCTATTGCTTAACTATGGGAATGCCAACACCGTGGATGAGTTGCGTGAAATGACAGCCAATGCCAAGGTTGTCGTCGACAACAAAAAGCCCTTCCCGTTTCCGCTTACCATACTGACAGCAGATTACTTCGGAGCCAGTGAGCCGATATGGGATAAAACCCAAGCTGAATTTACGTCCTGGTCGGAACATTCCAAACATGTGACCGTTAAGGATACCGAGCATTATATTCATCAATATCACCCGGATCTTGTTGCCAATGAAATATTGGAACTGGTCAAGAAGTAGATTGCCTGAACAAACGCTAAACAAACAATACAATTCGTTTCAAAATAAAACCCTAACGATTCTGGTAATCGTCAGGGTTTTTATTTCGTTAGTGCCGTTACTGTGCCAGTGCCATCCTCGGTGTTAGCGATCTGAAATGTGCTAATGCCTCTTGAAACTCCGTGGTCGTGAGACCGTGTCGATCAAAATAATGCACGATCTCCCCCAGGTCAGCTCCATCACCGCTGTATATCCGCTCAATCTTTCGAATAATCTCTTGTTGTAATCGCTCTCGAATCCGCAGGCAACTAACAGGTTCACATAGCCAAAAATCAGTTCGTTTGACCTCCCCTATGTCAGTCCATAGCAAATTCTCATATCGAATGACATCCCAATCACGATAACCTGCCTGAATCTGCTGAAGTTCTGTTGAAAACATATCATATATTAGATTGTGCGGTATGTGTCCATACGTTGCCCGATATTGTCTCAGATTGAATCCTTCGATCCATTCTGTCAGCACAAAATTCCCAGGAGCGTACGCATACAGTTCGGGAACATGAAGGTTGTTTTGCAATGACAAGAGCGCCTCACATTCCAATTCTCCATCCACTTTTCCACGAGGAGTATATACCTTAAGGTAGTACTCTTGTAAACGATAAACAACCGACTGCTTTCCCATTAGTGAAGCTTGCATGGTCAGATGACCATTTTTCTCATAACGATCTAGCAATTGTTCAATATTCGCAGGAATTGATTTAACGATTCTCATAAAGACGTCTCCTCGATTATAAAATACACTCTAAAACGTTTTCCTCTATCCGTTATCATTCATTAATCCACTCTTTATATTATCTTTAAAATTCCATATGAACATATACAATTTCACCAGAACATGAACTATTTGCTTTCAACATCGAGATTTATTCTTTTCGACTGGCAGGTTTATTTTCACTCTAATGGATGGAACCCGTTTCATGTCAAGGTACAAAAAAACGATGCCCTCTATTGAAGAGAGAGCATCGTTTCATTTCTTATATGACTTTTAATTAATGCATAGGACCTTGTTGGCCCTGCTGAGCACCGACCTTAACTCGTTTTACGAAGAGTGAAGTGATCAGTCCAATCACAGCAAGAACCAGTGCGAAAATAAATGCATTTTGTACACCGGATGTGAAACCTGCCAACTGATTCTCTGGGCTCTCAGGATCCGTCACACCGCTCAAGAAGCGGGTCTGACCTGCGCTCAGTATACTTACCGCAACAGCTGTACCAATAGCTCCGGATACCTGCTGCAATGTATTCATAATCGCCGTTCCGTGAGGATAGAAATCAGGTGGCAATTGATTCAAGCCGTTGGTTTGTGCAGGCATCATGATCATTGAAATCCCGATCATCATGAAGATATGCAGCGTAATAATCTTGCCCAGAGTCGTTGTCGGAGTGATTCCAGTGTACAAGAAGAGTACAACAGTTACGATCGCAAGACCGATAATCACAAGCCACTTCGGACCGAATTTGTCAAACAGACGCCCCATAACCGGGGACAAGAATCCATTCAGCAAGCTGCCCGGCAGCAGAACCAGACCGGCAGTCAGAGCCGTGACCGCCATACCTTGTTGCAGGTACATCGGCAGGATCAGCATGGATGACAACATCATCATCATACAAAGGAAGATCAGAATCAAGCCGACTGTAAACATTGGATATTTAAATGCCCGCAGATCCATCATCGGCTGTTTCATTCTCAATTGACGGATGCTGAACAGCAGCAAAGATAATACTCCAATAACCAGTGTGGCTACAACGATAGGACTGGTCCAGCCACCGCCACTTTCCCCATGTCCTCCTGCACTACTGAATCCGTACACGATACCACCAAAACCAAGTGTGGAAAGCACAATGGAAAGAACATCAATTTTGGGCTTGGTCAGCTTCGAGATATTCGGTAAGAACAGCAAGCCGCATACCAATGAAATAATGAAGAACGGCAAGGAGATCCAGAAAATCCAGTGCCAGCTCAGATTGGCCAGAATCAGACCCGAGATACTCGGTCCACTTGCTGGTGCAAACATGATAACCAAACCGATCAATCCCATGGCAGCGCCACGCTTTTCAATCGGGAAGATAACCAATATAGTGTTGAACATTAGTGGCAGTAACAGAGCTGTACCTATAGCTTGCAATACCCGCGCCACCAACAGAATTTCAAAGCTCGGTGCAATAGCAGCAACTATCGTTCCTGCAATCGAAAAAATCAGAGAAGTCGTGAACAACTGTCTCGTCGAAAACCATTGTAACAGCATACCGGAAACCGGCACCAAAATACCCAAAACGAGCAAATAACCTGTAGTTAACCACTGAATGGTAGTAGGTCCAACTTCGAGCAAGCCCATAAGCGGTGTCAATGCCACATTTAGTGCCGTTTCACCGAACAGACCAATAAAGCCGCTAAGTAACATGGCGAATAAAATCGGAAATACTTTATATTGTTTTGTTTCTTGTTGATCCTGTACAGAACCAGCCTTCATGGAAGCCTCCACGATCCCATCCTCCTCAAACAATCTGACGATTTCTATTTCTCTTTACGAAGCTTATTGCTTCTCTTTTGCATTCTTCGCCACAACGGACAAATAATCAGCAGCCGTCAGCAAAGGCTGTTTGTCCTGGTTGGTCAGGCTGATAATTAATGCGCCCTCCATTAAGGAAATGACGAGTAGTCCCATCTCTTGTGCTTTCTTTTCACCTATGCCATCCAAAATCAGATGTTTCGTAATGATTTGCTGCCATCCTGCAAACACGTCCTGACAGGCAATTCGCAATTGTTGACTGATGCACGAGGTCTCCACGGCCGCCCAGAAACTAAATGGAAGAAAACCCGTAAAACCTGCCGCCTCCGTTTCAATGGCTAGATCATGAATAAATTGCTGAATGGCATCCCCCGTATTATCATGAGCAGCAAACACTTCTTCAAACTTCTGCAGAATGTTTTCATTGGCTTTTTGAATGCACTCATGAGCGAGCTCTTCTTTGCCATGTGGGAAATAATGATATAACGAGCCTTTTGGCGTACTGCTCTCCTTAATAATCTGATTTAGACCGGTCGCATGATATCCTTGTGAAAAAAACAGTCTGGCTGCTGTGCTGACGATTAGTTCTCTAGCATTAGACTTTTCACTCAATAAAGCCACATCCTTAAATGAATTATAACAATCGGTCTATATAATTAAAACCGTTTCGAAAAACACTGTCAACCCTTATATTTCGGCCAATTTTCGTGATAGCGCTATCAATTCAGTGCACGGAAAGAACAGGAGCAAATTATCCTTGATAACATTTCAAAAACATAATATCCTATTGGGATAGTATGCATTAACCATGATATACTGATCATTACAATAATGAATAGAAAGGTGTTTGCCATGGAAATGCGAATGATCAAGACCTTTCAAACGATTGTAAAGCTCGGGAGCTTTCAACAGGCAGCAGAAGCTTTGCAGTATTCACAACCCGCCATTACGCTGCATATGCAGAAACTTGAGGCTGATCTGGGTATGAAATTACTGGATAGAGGCAAAAAGATTAAATTGACGGAAGCGGGGAAAATATTTTACGCCAGAGCCGATCAGCTTCTGAAGGAATACGAGTATTTGACAAATACGATCACCGACATTCAACAGGGACAAGCGGGGTTTGTACGAATTGGAGTATCCGAGCCAACAGCCAGCCATCGGCTTCCTGCTATTCTGTCTTCTTTTGTAAAACAGAATCCGAAGATTAAGCTCAGCGTGCGCATCGGGGATAGCAAGCTTCTTAATGAACTGCTAATTGATGAGCAGCTTGACTTTGCCGTCTGCCCTTCTCCTGAGACGAGTATGGAAACCGAGTTTCAACCGCTGCTTTTTGAACCGATGGCATTGCTGTTGTATGATTCACATCCATTTGCTCAGGATGATGAAATCCATTTGGCAGATCTGAAAGGACAACAATTCCTATTCACACCCCCCAATTGCCCGATTCGCATCCGCATTGAGCAGTTATTGGCCGAGAAAATCGACAGCGATTATCAGGGAATCGAAATAAGTAATATCCGGTCTCACAAGTATTATGTACAAGCCAAATTAGGCATAACCATTGCTCCGATTGCAACAATCTGCCCAGCCATTACCGGTACTGTTATCCAAAAAATTGCCGATCTCAAGGTTGGGCCCATTGCAGGCATTTTGCGTAAGCGAAATATACCGCTTGGTTCCGCGAGCGAAAAGCTGATGCTCGACATTCGAGCTGCGCTGCTTCAGAGCAATTTATATGTTCCTGAATTTGAACTCCCTTCCCAGCTGGCTATGCCATAAAATTGACTCACCAGCTGCCATTCTATTTTCTTTTTTAGGGCGCAAACTATTACTTGAGTCTGCCTGCCGTGCGTCCACCATCTACCGTTAATATGCTGCCTGTAATAAATGAAGCCTGCTCAGAGGTCAGATACAATATCGCTTGAGGAGCGTCATCCGGACCTGATGTCCGGCCTAGCGGTGTAATGTTGATCATATGTTCTGTATGCTCCTTCGTCATCACACTAACCTCGCTGCCGGGTGCATAACCCGGCACAACCGCATTTACCCGAATGCGATAGGGGGACAACTCCAGGGCAAAGGTTTTGGTCATCATCTCGATTCCTACTTTCGAAACCGAATAATTCCCCATGCCGACACCTGCGGTGGAAGCTGCCCCAGAACTTATATTAATGAAGGAACCTTCGACCTCGCTCGCAATCATCTGTTTGGCAAAATGCTGAGTAAGCAAGAATGGTGCTGCCAGATTTAGATCCATCGTCTCATTCCAATGTTGAAGCGTCATGTTCATGAGTGTGCAGTATGGATATATTCCCGCATTATTGATGACGATATCCGGCGCTTTCCATTGCTGTTCGACCACTTGAACCAATTCATTAATGGACTTTTCATCCACAAGATTCGTTACATGCCAGTGAACATCCACTCCCTCCTGCTTCAGCTTATCTACTGTATTCCTTAGGGCATCCTCCCGGATATCGGACAGATAAAGGCTCGCGCCTTCGGCGGCGTATGCTTGTGCAATCCATTGGCCAAATACACCTGCCGCTCCGGTAATGACTACCCTTTTCCCTGCAAATGTTCGTTCCGGCATGACAGTCGCTCCTCTATACCATGATGTTCTTGCTGTAAACAGGCTGCTTCACCTTAGATTAATTCCAAACGAGATTCTTTTCGGCCTCCACGACAAGTCGCACTGCCTGCTTTATCTCATAACCAATTCGATTCACCTGACGTATAAGTGATGTTTGGAGTCTGAAAAAGGCTTCACTGCCTTCTTCGGCTACCGCCAGAAGCTCGATGTCTGACAGCGCAGGCACAAGTGAATGACTGCCTGCGGCGTCATGATCATACCGGCTGCCTCGAACATAATTAATGGGAACCAGCCATCTGCTAAGTGACAATATCGTTCGGTTCGCTTCTGTAACAGAAGCATCCGGGAGGGACGAGGAACCTATCCGGTTATAGAAATGATCCGTGGCTTTCTGTAGCTGCTGGACCCTGCTTGTTAAGCGCGAAAGATCAAGCTTGTCTCCGATAAGCTCTCTATAATAGCCCATTCGTTCGGAAAGGGTTCGGATTGCCTGTCTCTGATCAATTGGAATAATGGGAGCAGAGGCAGCATTATAGACGGCAGCTACGTACACTTTGCAATCACGGGCCAGATAATCTCCGTCAATTTTGTCCAGCGTATCCTCTGTCGTATGCCACCACCAGCCAAACCAGCCCTCAGGCTGATAGGACAGCCCCATAAAAGCAGACGGAAGTCCAGCACCCCAGAAAGACTGATCTCCCGACCTTCCAAACGGAGAACCGCGAAAAGGTTCATCCGTTACGGTGCGTATGGCATCAGCACATAGTGTCCGTGTCTCTGACATTGTATTGGCTGCACCGAGGTGACTCGCTCCCTTGGCGCCCACGGAATCAATATTGATATGAAGCACCCCGTTTTCGTGCAAATCTTCCCAATGAAGATCGCTGTATAATGCAGAGCCGGCATATCTGCCGTGGGAATGGCCTGACCAAAATGCGAACCGAACGGAGCGCCGCAGCGAGTTACGATGCAATGATAATACCCGTGCCGTCTCCACCATGACGGCATTGGCGGAGCCGTTATCCATCGCCCCATAATGCCATGAATCCACATGTCCGCTAAACAATACAAAGGATTCTGGTTCTTCCGTCCCCTTTATCTCAGCAATCAAGGTCGGAACGTTCACCCAGTCTGTGCGCACTTCCGCGGTCAACGTAATCTCTAGAGTCTCTCTTTCTTTCGCGACTATTAACGACTTGATCTGCTCCCCATCCGAATGGTTGACCGACAGAACAGGAATGGACGGATAGCCATCATCCTCCCGTGTCGGATTTCCCCACACGGAGGAAACGATCATTTCATGCGTATACGCACCACTATTGATAAATATGACCGCTACTGCACCCAACTGTTGCAAACGATAAATCGTGGGCCCATTCGCAAGTCCGTGAACGACCACCGCATGACCTGTCACTTGATTGGCCCAGTCGGTCTGGTCTGAATCCTTTAGCTCAATGAATCTCAAAAGCGTGCTCAACTGTTCCGTCTGGGCTGACATGGAGTGTGTAATAGCTGCAAAAGAAATGCCGCCGACCTTAAGTTCTGCTCTGACAGGGATACTGATGTAGGCTTTGTTAAACGTAAGCTCGGTGGTCAACCCAAAATCCTCAAGCTGTTCCTTAATATAATGGAAAGCCCGTAGTTCCTCTTCGGAACCCGACAAACGAATCTCCTTCGCAATCTGTCTGTTATATTCAAGCAGGAGATCACGGTCGATCTCATGCAGTATGGAGTGCACCTCCGACTGTTGCTTCAACTCAGTCATGTCGATTCCCTCTCTCCTCATTGCCTGTTGCAACACCCAGGGCAACCCTTGATTCATTATCACTGCTCTGGTTCAAATAACGGATGGCTGTTTCTCCAAGAACCGATATTCCTGTAACAATCGCTTGCTCATCAAAAATAATGGAATCACTGTGAAGGGGAAGCTCTGAACGGGCATCTTCTTCTGTTATTGTGCCGAGTCGGAATATGGCACCCGGCACAAATTCGAGATACGCACCAAAATCTTCGGCGCCCATGGATGGCTCCTTCAGATACACCACGGCCTCCCGGCCAATAGTATCTTCCGCTGCCTGTTCAATCACATCGACGATATGATCATCGTTTATTACAGGAGAACCGCCGCGGTAGTAATCAAATTCCGCTTTACCACCGAACCCTTCGGCAATGGCCTCAATGAGGCGCTTCATATATACTGGCACAGCTTCACGCGTCTCAGGATTGTGCGTACGAATGGTACCTCTGAGTTGAACCTCCCCAGCGATAACGTTATACGCATTGCTATTGCTTTGCAGTTTCGTAATCGAGATGACGGAAGAATCAAGTGGAGACAAGTTTCGGGATACTACCGTTTGCAACGCAGTTATAATCTGGGCAGCAATGATGACCGGATCGATGGTTCGATGCGGATAGGCAGCATGTCCACCTTTTCCCGTCACTCGAATATCAAAAGCATCTGCCGCTGCCAGCATGGCCCCTTTTCTCAAACCAATCTTGCCAGCAGGCAAATCCGGCCACACGTGGAGCGCAATGATCGCATTCACTTCCGGATTTTGCAAAACACCTGCAGCAATCAGATCCGTTGCGCCTCCCTGAACTTCCTCAGCAGGCTGGAATATAAACTTCACTGTTCCCTGAAGCTCATCCCTGTGCTCACTTAATGCCGCTGCTGTTCCAAGAAGAATGGCAGTATGCACATCGTGCCCACAAGCATGCATCACCCCTTCGCGAACGCTGGCAAACGGCAATCCTGTCTGCTCTACGATAGGCAGTGCATCCATATCGGCACGAATTCCAATGGTTCTTCCCTCGCGTCCACCTTTCAAAAGCCCAACAACCCCTGTGCCGCCTACACCCGTCTCTACTTCGAGACCAGCATCCTCCAAAAATTGAGCAACCAGCTTGGCTGTTTCAAACTCCTGGTGACCAAGCTCAGGATTCTGGTGAATATGGCGGCGAAGCCGTATAGCCTCGTCCTTCCACTTTTCGGCTGAACTACGAAAACTCATTGTTTCATTCCTCCTCTATTCATCGTATAAATGACACTGCACTTCACGGTCTGGAGCGACGAATCTTTTCTGTGGAACGACCTGTCGGCATGTCTCCATAACGTATGGGCATCGGGTATGAAAAACACAGCCCGCAGGTGGATGAAGTGGCGATGGAATCTCACCGCTTAATACAACTCTTTCCCTTTTGGCACGGGGATTCGGGATCGGTACCGCAGACAATAATGATTTGGTATAAGGATGCAGAGGATCGGCGAACAAGGCTTCCGCGGGCCCCTGCTCCACCATCTCGCCCAAATACATCACACCAATACGGTCGGCAATATGGCGTACAACGCTAAGGTCATGTGCAATGAATAAATAAGAAATGCCGAGCTCTTCTTGGACCTCTTCCAGCAAATTAATGACTTGGGATTGAATCGATACGTCCAGCGCTGATACGGGTTCATCACATATAATGAGCTTCGGTCCAAGGGCCAACGCTTTGGCGATGCCCAGCCTTTGACGCTGACCACCTGAGAATTCATGGGGGAACCGCTCGTAATGTTCTTCACTGAATCCAACTTTGCGCAGCAACGACATGGCTGTTTCCATTCTGTCCCGTTTGTTGCCCTTCTTGTGGATTAATAGCGGCTCTTCAATGGAGTAGCCAATGCGTTTACGAGGGTCCAGCGAGGTGTATGGATCCTGAAATACCATCTGCATATGCTGCCTATAGCTTCGCAGTTCTTTTTTGCTTAACCCCAGAATATCCGTGCCCTCATAAAATGCTTCCCCTGATGTTGGCTCAACAAGTCTGAGAATCGACCGACCGAGTGTGCTTTTACCGCAGCCGGATTCGCCCACCAGGCCAAAGGTTTGTCCTGTGTGGATGTCAAAGGATACCCCGTTGACGGCCTTGACTTGCCCCTTGGTTCTGCCAAAAGAAGATCGCACAGGGAAATGTTTGTTCAGATTGCTAACCTGTAGCAGCGGCTTCGACTCAACCAATGATTTCGAGTTCATGTGTCTCCTCCTGAATCGTTGCTATTCCGGGATACCAGCAGCGTACCGAATGGTTCTCGTCCACCTGTTTCAAGGAAGGCGCTGCCCGTAAGCATTGTTCATCCGCATAAGCGCATCTTGGAGCAAATCGACAGCCTGTTGGAACCTGATGCAGCGCGGGTACCGTTCCCTCAATGACGTGAAGCTTGCTGTGCTGTTCGCCATCAATACGAGGAATGGATTTCATTAAACCTGACGTATACGGATGCTGGGGATTGAAAAATAAATCGTCCACGCTTGCCTCCTCCACGACCTGTCCAAGATACATGACAGCCACTCTTGTACACGTCTCCGCGACTACACCCAGGTCATGTGTAATCAGGATGACACCAAGTCCCGTCTTCGCTTGCAGACTTTCAATCAGCTCCAGGATTTGCGCCTGAATCGTCACATCCAGTGCCGTCGTCGGTTCATCTGCAATAAGCAGTTTCGGATTACAGGCAAGCGCCATGGCAATCATGACCCTCTGTCGCATCCCTCCGGAGATTTCATGCGGATGTTCATCCACCCTCTTCTCCGGTGAGGGAATACCTGTCATACGCAGCAGGTCCACGGCAGCCAAACGCGCCTGTCTGCCATTCATGCCTTGATGCAACTTCAAGCTCTCGGCAATTTGTTTGCCAATCGTCTGAACCGGATTCAGGGAAGACATGGGGTCTTGAAAGATCATGGAGAGTTCATTGCCACGTATGCGTTCCATTTGTCTTTTGGACAAGCTTAAGAGATCGGTACCTTCGTAGAGGACTTCACCCGAGTAATCCACGTAATCTTCATCAAACAGTCTAAGAATGGATTCGGCGGTTACGCTTTTCCCGCAGCCGGACTCACCTACGATGCCCAACGTCTCCCCGGCAAGGACGTGGAAGGAAACACCTTCCACCGGGTGAATGGTTCCTTTTTCGGTTGAAATGGACACTTTCAGGTCCTTCACCTCAAGCAGCGGTTGTTTTCCCACGACGTCTCCCCCTTTTCACCTTATTCGCATGTGGGTCGAGCAGATCTCTAAGGCCATCGCCGAACAGGTTCAGACCCAGTACAACGAGCACCAGGAAAATGCCCGGGAAAACAGTCATCCACCAAGCGTTGTAAATCACCGTTTTCCCGTCAAAAAGCATATTCCCGAGACTTGGGGACGGGGAAGGAATACCTGCTCCAAGAAAACTTAGAGAAGCTTCCGTCAAGATCGATACGGCAAAAATAAAGCTGGATTGGATTATGAGCGGAGACAGCGTATTGGGCGCCATATGAATCCAGATGATGCGCCAGCTGCCTGCTCCCTGTGCATGTAATGCTTCGATATAAGTTAATTCCCGAATGACCAGCGCCTTGGAACGAATAATTCGGGCCATCGATGGAATGAAGATAATACTTAGAGCGATAATGACATTGCCTGGATTCGGGCCAAGAGCCGCCATAATGGAGATGGCAAGCAAAATGGACGGAAAAGCAAACAAACCATCACAGATGCGCATAAAGATATGATCCAGTACCGAATAACTTGCAGATAACAGCCCAACAATCATGCCGATCAATGAAGATACAACCGTAACAGCAAAACCAACCGCAACTGAAATACGCAAACCGTATACGGCGCGAGTGAATACATCACGTCCAAAGTTATCTGTGCCAAATATGTGCTGCCCGTTGGGGCCTTTGAGTCGATTCACCGGATCAATCTGTAACGGCCCGTATGGTGTAAGTATCGGCCCCATGATTACCAGAAGCACAACAACAAGCAGAATTCCCGCCCCTGTGGTTAACAACTGATTATGCATAAAGCGTCTGAATACGATGCGCCTGTTCTTCCTTTTGTGAAGTCCTGACGTAGCGATGGTGGTATCCGGATTGGTTATCAAGTTGTCTCCACCCCCTTCATTTCTTGCTTAATCGAACTCGTGGATCGACCAAACCATACAACAAATCAACGATTAGATTTACAAACACATAAGCTACCGTGACTAGCAGCACAGAGCCCTGAATAACCGAGTAATCTCTTCGACTAATCGAATTGACGATGAGCTGCCCCACTCCCGGGATATTGAATAGCGTTTCTATAACCGCAGCACCAGTAACGAGCCCACCGAACGATTCACCAATAACTGTGAGAATAGGGATGAATGCAACGCGTAACGCATGTGTATATACGATCGTTTTTTCTCTGACACCCTTGGCTTTGGCGGTTTTGATAAAATTGCCGGACATCACATCCAGGACGGAGGATCTTGTCATTCGGGTAATGAGCGCTGCCTGAATGATGCCGAGCACGATGCCAGGGAGCAACAGGTATTTGATATGCTGCCATAGCCCCTCACTTAACGGTTGATACCCTGCAACGGGAAGCCAGCGCAGCTTCACGCTAAAGAACATGACCAGCAGTGAACCCAACAGAAAACTCGGAATGGAGATGCCCAGCATGGAGAAACCCATCACCGATTGGTCCACGATGGTCCCTCTTCGCTTGACCGCTGTAATGCCGAGGAACAAGGCAAGAAACACACCAATCACCTGGGCAATGATCGCAAGGGACAATGTAGGCGCCAGTCGTTCAAAAAAAGCCTCTGTCACAGGCTTGTCCAGAAAGATGGACTCCCCCAAATTGCCGGATAACAGCCCCAGCAACCAAATGCCGAATTGCTCATAGATTGGTCTGTCCAACCCCAGCTTGCTTCTTAGCTCATCGATATCGGCTTTGCTCGCCTCTTCACCCAGTAGAATCGCAGCGGGATCACCAGGTGTGACATGAATGATAGAGAACACAACGATTGCCACCACAAAAAGGACAGGTATCAAGGACAATAACCGACGAACAATATATCCACCCATATGAGGGCCACCTCACTTTCCAATGGCAAACGGAAAGGCGTATTCCTGTGGAAGCGATTCTACGCCTTTTCATCCGTTGCCTTCCTTATAACTACTTGTTATTGGTTGTATTCCAGAAGATCGGGCCCAAAATGTTCTGGAAACCACTGATATTTTTCGATAGCGCTGTAACCTGTTTGGTATGCCCGATCTGAGAGAATGGAACTTCGGTCCATACAAATTGCTGCAATTCGTCAATGAGCGGCCTTGCGGCCTCTACTGAATCGGACGTCCGGATTCCTTGAAGTAGCTCGCTCAGTTTCTCGCTTTTTAGCAGCCCTGCACCGCCTCCCCAAAACGCATACTGGTAGAACGTAGGCCGGAATGCATAACTCATCGGGTAGATATCCCACCCTGTGCCTGTCCCGAGTTTTTCTTGCAACGTAGGCCAATCATAGACATCCAGCTTAACCTTGACGCCAATCGACTCCAGCTCCTGCTGCAAAACAACGGCTACGTTATATTGATCCACATAATCTCTCGTCGTGAAAATTTTGATTTCTTCGCCGTTATAGCCTGCTTCTTGAAGCAATTGCTTTGCTTTATCCGCGTTAGCCTGGCTGTACGATTCCTTACCTGCTTCTGAATACCAATTCGGATATTCGGGTAGAACCAGAGAGGATGTCTTCACATAAAATTGTGGATCACGGAATGCCGATGTCAGTATGTCATCCACATTCTGAACGGCATTGACAGCCTGCCGAAGTTTGACGTTCTTGAACAAGCCGTCATTACTGTTATAGAAATATCCAATCATGCCTCCCGGACTGAGAAAGGTTTGCAAGTCGGGATTGTCCGCAATCTGCTGTTCATTATCCACAGAGATATTCAGCGCAATGTCGTATTCCCCGGAAGTAATCCCGGCAAGGCGGGTTGACTCGTCTGTTACGAAGCGGAAGTACAGGTCATCGACCAACGCTTCCTTTTTGCCGCCTGCTCCATCACTCGGCTCGGTCCGGGCGGAGTAATCGTCATATTTTTTCAAATGAATATATTGATCCTGCTTCCACTCCTCCAATTGAAACGGACCTGTACCGATGAATGATTTGATACCTTTATCATCTGCTTCATCAACCACTTCTTTCGGATAGATCGCCGCTGCGGGAATCGGATCAGCTAGAAGTTGCAGTGTTAGCAGAAAAGGTGTTTTCAATTGAAGTACGACAGTATACGGGTCCGTTTCTTTGGCCTCGGCACCCACAAAGTTCGCTTTACCATGACTCGACAGTTTGATCCAGCGATTCAGGGAAGCGACAACGTCCTCCGCTTGCAGTTCCTTGCCATTATGAAACTTCACACCTTGGCGCAGATGAAATGTATAGGATAACTTGTCGTCGCTGATCTCATAGGATTCAGCCAGCAGCGGAATAACCTGTGCATCTTTATCCAACGTTACCAGCTGCTCGTAGATCTCGCGTGAAATATCCTTAACCGCTGTATTGGAAGACACATGTGCATCCAGTGTGACCGGTTGTGTTGGATAGCCAATGTTCAGCGTGCCGCCTGTCTTTCCTTCAGCCGATGTCTGCTGCACCGGAGTTTCACCGGTTGTTGAAGAGGCCTGTGTATTCTGCTGGCCTTCTCCACCTGAAGCGCAACCTGCCAGAAGCAGGAATGCCAGAATCATCATTAAAGCAGGCTTGGTATGTTTTCTCATCATGTAACCCCTCTCGCTCTCATGCATAATGTTAAATCCAATTTCACTGTCCTGAATGATATACAAGTGTTCATGTCGGATTAGTGAAAATTGGTATTTTCAGGCTAAGGGAACAGATGACTTTTGTAAAATAAGCAATCGTAATGTGTTGATTCATTTTTTGTAATCTACGAAAAAGCGTGATTCTCTGTACTTCCAACTATTCCGATGGTAATATACAACTTAAATTTCATCCTTTATCTGGAAGGAGTCACGAACATGACAACGATACAACGCTTGGATGCTGCACTTGCGGCACATATCGAGAAGGTTGAACATTATAAACAGGTACAAACCCTGCTTGCCTGGGATGCTCGCACAGGGGCACCTCGAAAGGGCGCATCCTACGCCGCACGAGCCAAAGCAACATTGGCCGGAGAACTATTCAAGTTACAGACCGATGCTGAATTCGGTTTGCGATTAGAGGAAGCAGCACAACAAGAGGAACTTGATGAGCTATCCAAGCGAATTATTGCAGAGCATTGGAAAACGTATAAACGCTGGAGTGCCATTCCGATAGAGGAATATCAGGCATTTGTACAGCAGCAAGGTCTTGCAAACGCCGCTTGGCTGGAAGCCAGAGCTGCCAATGATTTTTCCATTTTCGCTCCGCATTTGAAACAGATCTTCAATGCAAGCTTGAAGTTTGCCGGATACTGGGGATACGAGCAGCATGCATATGACCCACTCGTGCAGCAGTTTGATCCTGACCTGGATACGGTAACGTTGGATCGCATTTTCAGTGAGCTGAAATCCGCTCTAATACCGCTGATCCGTCGTGTCACCTCTTCCGCTAAACAACCGGACACATCCATATTCAACCATCCTTTCCCACTTGAACAGCAGCGGCAGCTTGGGATCGAGCTGTTACAAGCCATTCGCTACGACTTTGATGCCGGGCAATTCGGTGCAACCGTGCACCCGTTCAGTTCTGCCATCAATCCTTACGATGCACGTCTCGCAGCCAAATTTGTTGAAAATGACGTTCGCGTTTCCTTGTGGAGTGCTTTACATGAAGGAGGCCACTCGCTCTATACACAGAATATTGACCCCAACCTGATACATACTGGACTTGGGATCTTCACTTCGTACGGCATTCATGAATCCCAATCGATCTTTTTCGAGAAATTCATTGGCAGACATAAAGGCTTCTGGGAAAACAACTATTTTATTTTACAAAAAATCAAACCTGAAACGTTTGGCCATGTGAGTTTGGATGACTTTTATTTTGCTTTAAACGCAGTAAAACCAACGTTTAACCGTTTTGAGGCCGATGAACTTACCTACAACCTGCATCTCATTATTCGATATGAGTTGGAGCAAGCCATTATTGCTGGAGAAGTGGATTACGAAGGATTGCCTGAAGCATGGAATGATAAATATGAGGAATATCTGGGGATTCGTCCCCCGACTCATCTGGAAGGCATTTTACAGGATGGACACTGGAGCGCAGGATTTGGATTATTCCCTTCCTATACACTCGGGTTTGTCTATGCAGCACAAATACACAAAGTCATCCGCCGCGAACTTCCCGATTATGATCATTTGATTGAATCAGATCATATTGAGACGATTACCGGATGGCTAACTACTCATATTCATCAATTTGGTAAATCAAGATCGGCGGACGAGCTAATCAAGTCCATCACCGGTAAAAGAATTGATACCGCTCCATTGATTCATTACTTAACAGATAAATACGAGCAGCTCTATGAACTGTAATGATTGTGTGATTCTGCACAACAAAAAAAGCGAGAGAAGTTCCTCGCTTTTTTTGTGTATCATTTTTTAAATGGAATGTTGTATGGATTGTTACCTCCTACCAGCTCTACCCATTCAAAATCCTTTTCTTCAAAATACGATTCACTTGCTCCGAGCTGGCCAGCATCAGGATAAGGAAAACAAGTACAACCATCGGGAAAAATCCGATATTGGTTTTCGCAGCGAGAACGCCAAAAAGCGGAGGAAGCAAAGTCGTTCCTGTGTACGCCAGTGCCATTTGGTATCCCATCAATCGGGCAGAATTCGCTTTGCCGAATCGAGTTGGAGTTTCATGCAGAAGTCCGGGATAGATGGGTGCAAGCCCCAATCCAATTAGCATAAATCCAGCCAGTGCAAACGAAATCGATAATGGAAGCAATAAAATGATTCCACCCACAATGGCGGTCACTTGACCCGCCAGAATTAACACTCGATTTTTTATTTTTAACGTGATAAAGCCTGTTATCAATCTGCCTATCGTAATACCACCGTAGTATAAGGAGATCCATCCTGCAGCCGTTTCCGCCGAGATGTTTCTTGCTCCTACCAGATAGCTGGCTCCCCATAAACCGACCGTCGTCTCCACGCCACAATAAAACAGAAATGCAATCAGTGAGTTTTTGACTCCCTTAATCTTCAATACATTCCGTTCGGGTCTGTTCTCACTCTGTACTAACGTGTTGTCCGCTTGCACAAGATCTGATTCGTTGTTCATACTTGCACTCTCCCGACTTGCAGCAACACGCTTCCACAACGGCAACGTGGCAAACAAAATCAGGACGAGACAGCACTGGACGACGGCTACAGCTGTATACCCGCTTCTCCAGGAATGATGTTCCGCAATGTAATACGACATAATGATAGGCCCTGTCGTCGCGCCCACACCCCAGAAACAGTGCAGCCAGTTCATATGGTGTGCCTTGTAGTGCTCTGCTACATAATTATTCAGCGCAGCATCAACGGCTCCAGCTCCAAGACCCAGAGGAATGGCAAGAATGACGAGCCATACCAATGAAGGTGCGAAGGAAAATCCAAGGAGTGCTCCGGCAGTCAGACAACAGCTAATTAACGTAACCTTGCCTGTTCCCCATTTTTGAATAACCGTGCCACTGGCCAAGCTTGAAACGATGGTTCCCGCTGCAACAACCATTGACAGAATTCCTGCTGACCCAAACGAAGCGCCAAGTTCAGGCCACATGACGGGCCAGGCTGAACCTAGTAGGGAGTCCGGAATCCCCAGACTGATAAACGCAAGGTAGATAATGATAAGAAACCAAGTTGCCATAAGTAGATCCCTTCCCTGCATATAAATTAAAAGTAAAAGAAACACAATAATGCTGATTAAACTTCTTTATTTATATACTTTATAAAGTTCATTTATTATATTGCGTCAAAAATTTTTCTTTGTCAATAGATCGTATCAGCCAAATTAAAACAGCCGCCGATCTGGATGAGAAACTCCAGATCAGCGGCTGTTTTTCGGATAGGTAGCATTATTCAATGATTAATTGATTAATAGGTGACATAGCCCTCATAGGTAACAGTCCACGTATAGCCTGTCTGACCATCGACTGATTTTAATGTAAGTATTCCCCTGTACGGATCAACATTATAACTTGCTGTCACCGGGATATCACCAAGCGTTGGGAATTGAGATTTGGGTAGAATGGTCTGCCAGGTTATATACTTTTGTGCGTAAGGAACTACTTGTGTACTTTCTGGTAAACTACTTGTTGAAGTTGAAGGTACACTAGCTGCAAAAGATGTAGAGCCTAGCGTGAAACATGCAACGACAGTTAAAAGACCGACCATAAGTTTCTTTTTCATCTTCATCATCCTTTCGTTTTGGAGTACAGTTCTATCATATAAGACAGGCTTCTATTAAAATGTAATATTTGTCATATAGTGAAAATATTTGATGTAAAATGTGTGAACTATTATTTGATTTTTAAGTATATAACTTAGTTGATGTGAACACATACTGATCTTTTCTCTTCTCACATCATCCTACAACATAAGAAAAAGGCGGCTTATCGCCGCCTCCATCTTAACGTGTCTCAAATTACAGGAGCTTTAGCCGATTCAACGGGTCTTTTACCTGCCCACACGTCCTGAACGTAACGGCACTCCGCCTGGAGCTGATTGAGCCAATCTTTTGCCTCCTGAAGGGTTGCACCTTTCGCCTTCTGGTATGCTTGCCTCAAAGTCTCTTCGACGGCGGGAGCCATTTGGCTTCCGTCACCACATACGTAGATTCTCCCTTTTTCATCAAGCAAATGGAGCAACTGCCCCCACTCCTGATTCATCAGATGCTGCACATACGTTTTGGGCTTATCCTCCACACGTGAAAAAGCTGTGTGCAGCTTGACGATGCCTGCCTGTTCGTATTGTTCAAGTTCTTGACGATATATGAAATCCGAATCATTCCTGCAACCAAAGAACAAATGTGCTTCGCTCAGTAGCAATCCTCTCTCTTTTAGCACAGATCTGGCCTGGAGGAAACCTCTGAACGGTGCAACACCCGTCCCTGGACCCACCATAATAATTGGAACATCCGGCTCTTCTGACAGCTCAAATCCGGGTTCTGGCGTACGTACAAACATCGAAATACTCTCTCCCGTCTGGCAGTCTGCCAGATAGGATGAAGCCACACCACGGAATTCACCGTTGCCGCTCCAAGCAGGCTCTTTCAAAACGGACACTGTGATGCTCGCCTGCTTGGCATTAAAGTGTGGAGAGCTGGATATAGAGTAATACCTGGGTTTGAGTGGAGACAGCAGTTCAAGAAATCTTTCGAACGGCAGTTTACAGGCCTCATACTTTTCCAGCAGTTCCAGCATGGTAGTTCTGTTTTCAAGTATATGTTCCCTGTAGTTGTTCTCTTCGAGCATCGCCTCCAGCTCACGCTTATGAGGTGGGCACACCGTATTGTTAGCTAACTCCCGCAGCTGCGTTCTTGTAACAGGTGCTTGCAGCTCAACGCAGGAACGGAGCAATTCATTCACTTTGACAGGACGGTTCAGAGGAAGATGTGTCAACTGTGTCTCGTTCGAAGTTAATTGGATCTGAACGTCCCATTTTAATCCGAAACGATGCAGGATGCGATTCACGATTTCATCTGCATTTAGGGGCAATACGCCAAGATGATCGCCTTCTTTATAGGTCATGCCTTTAGGCAGCAGCATCTCAATATGACGTGTACTCCGCCCACTATCCATGGCCTGAAGCTCTTCATTTACCACTATAGTGGCATAGCTGGCATTGTAGGTTTGTGCAAGTGGCAGATCGGCTTTCTCGCGAACAAATTCCATTTGAATTGTACTTCGTGAGGAGTGCTCCATAGATTCCTCGCTAATCCCCAACGCTTTTAACATTTGGGGCCACAACATCCGCTGCCACTCTTCCACTTGTTTCTCCATATCCCCGCCTGCATCGGCTTCTCCCCGAGGTAACAGCCTGTTGCCTCCCAAGCTCGCAAGCTTCTCATCGACCAATCGAGGAATGCTCTGGTAGGTACTGGACCAGCTCCGATCCCCGCAGCCCAGAACTGCATAGGTCACACCTTGCACCTTCTCTGACTCGGCTTCCTTTAACCACTCGATAAATGCCACTGCATTTTGCGGAGGTTTACCATTATACGAAGCTGTCACGATGAGAACTATCCCCTCTTTGGGCAGACGGCCAATCCATTCATTCAATGTTGCGGCTTCGCTTGGAATTCCATAGGAACGAGCTTTATCTGCAAAAGCTCTGGCAATGCCTTCTGCCGTCCCCAGGTTGGAGCCGTATAGAACCAGTATGGTTGGATTGGCATTTACGGAAGTCGTCATCGATTCCTTCATAGCACTATGACCAGCTACATTTGTATGCATACCCTGATCCTGATTCGGCTTTTCATCCGAGCGAGCAACAGATGTACTCAGTTTCGGTGAAACGGTCCGTGCTCTCACCTGTATTCGAAAATCGCCTGGTTTTAACGTTAACGTTTGTTTCACATCCAACTGATAGTTGCTATAGTCTACCAGTTCAAAATGTTTAAGTACCATACCGAGTACAAGGGTTGCTTCATATAAAGCAAACTGCATGCCGATACACGCTCTCTCTCCATTGCCAAACGGTTTATACGCATGGTGAGGCACTTGAGTCGTATCTTCAAAACGTTCCGGGCGGAATAGCTCTGCATCCTCTCCCCAGGCGCCTTTGTCACGGTGAAGCTGAGGCAGAAGAATACTGCAGCTCTCCCCTTTTTTCAGTGGATATTTGCCACCTATGACGGTGTCTTCTTTGGCATAGACGTCAAATCCCGGGGCGGTTGGCCATAGACGTAGCGATTCGCTAAGAATCATGCGGATATAAGGAAGCTGAAGGATTTCTTCGTACTGTGGTGAGTCACTCACCAATACCCGGTCTACCTCATCATAGGCCTTTTGAAGTGCTTCTGGATTGTTCAGCAAAAAATAAAGGGCAAATGATAACAAACCACTCGTCGTTTCATGTCCGGCAATGAGGAACGTAATAATCTGATACCGAATGTTCTCATCGTCCAGCGCTTCTCCGGTTGCCGGATCTTTGCCATTCAGCATACGAGCGAGCAAGTCAACCTCTTCAGGAGCAGCACTTGCTTTACGTTCCTCAATAATCTGATCAACTAATGAGAACATCGTTTGGATGTCTTCCTCGAACTGTCGTTTGGTTTTCACCATCAGCAGATTTTGGATTTTCAAACGCGAGCTTTTCTGCATAGCTTCATTTAATGCACGGACCATACTTTCGATAAAAGGACTGTGGTCCTGTCTGTAAAAGCTGTTAAATCGATAATTGAAACCGCATAGTCCAATAGTATCCAACGTAAGTCGTGTCATGTCGTCTGCTACATCAATGGTGTCGTTGGAATTCAAACGTGCCCATTTGTTTATCAATTGTTCGGCTATGTCGACCATCATCGGATGATAACCCTTCATCGCCTGTTTACTAAAGGTGGGAAGCAAAATATTATGTGCCTTTTTCCAGTTCGGCTCGGATGTTCTGCTTGTAAATAAACCATCACCTCCAAAGGCACGTACATTTTCGAGTTCATTGTATACAAATTTATCAAAACGAGACACGTCACATAACTCAGCCACCAAATCTGGGCCAGATACAATCAATCCGGAATAACCAGGAACGGTCAGTCGATATATCGGTCCATATTCCTCAGCAAGCTGTCCAAGGGACAATGTTGGTTTCTCTTTATCAATCAAGGGCAGATTCCCGAGCGGTCCGTACATTTTGGGCTGTGGAACGTTAGTTGCAATGCTCATTTTAAACACCCTCTCCCAGAGTTTAAAATGATAGTATTATCTATCATTTGATACAATAATAAACCGTTAACGGATGAAAATCAAATATTGGGCTTATGCCAATAACGGACGGAACTAGTCCAACTTAGTGACAGAGAAGACCTAGTAAAAGATCTACTAAACACAAAAAAGGAATCGCGTTTGCAATCCCCTTTTTGATCTGATCTATTTTGTTGACTTATCGTTTGTGCAAAGTACTGGACAAGAAACCGTACATCGTTATTCTACGGGTTTAAATGTTTACCGCGCTCATCCCAAGCTTCCATATTAAGCTCACTGTTAATCGTTACAGCGGTTAATGCACCAAGGGATGCCGCAGTAATGGCCTGGTACAACTCCGATGCTGCATCTCCAGCGCTGAACACACCCGTTACGGTCGTTTTGCCGAAATCATCTACAACGACCGTACCCGCATCCGTAACCTCACAGCCTATCGTCTGCGGAAGTTCTGATCCAGCCGTTAGTTTCGGTCCAAAGAAAATCCCTGTGCACGAGATTTCGGTACCATCTTCTAACACCACTTGCTGCACCATACCATCGCTTGATTCAATAGATTGAATTGGAGAGTCCCATACCGGGACACCATGCTGCTTCAATTCCTCCCTCTGCTCATCCGTTAATTCATCAGGTCCATTCGTGCAAATGGTAAACTCGCTTGTCCAGCCCGAGATCGTCTTGGCCATATGAAATGCCTTGGCTCCATTCACAATGATGACAAGCCGTTGATCTCTTAATTCCCATCCATCGCAATAAGGGCAGACAAAAGCACTCTTGCCATATACCTCTTTCAACCCGTTAATATCCAGTGGGAGGTCTTTTTTCCCCACTGCAAACAAAATTTTCTTCGTGCGATAGACGACTCCTTGGGCCGTTGTAACTTGAAAATCACCATCTGTTCCTGTCACTGAAGTCGCTGTGTCCCCTACAAAATGAACAGACGGGTAAGCGCTAATCTGTTCTTTCGCAACCTTCCGAAATTCACGTGGACTTGCTCCATCTCTCGTCAGAAAACCGTGCGTTTCACGCGTAACCCAATTGCGCGGGCGTTCATCATCTATGACCACAACATGTTTGCGAGCTCGTCCTAGTACAAGTGCAGCATTAAGACCCGCTGGTCCTCCGCCTATAATTAATACATCCATCTTTTGATCCATATTTAACACCCTTTCCAGATATTCAATGTCCTTTATTGTTACAAAAAAAAGCCTATACTGATTATACCTTGTCGCTTGCAGCTATTCTCTAATAGCAAAAAACGTAAGAGGAGATCACTCTAATCCTTTAAAGATCTCTTATGTCTACAATAAACAAAACAAACTCAACATGCAAGAAAATATTCTTTTCTTGTTATCGCTGCTATTTGGTTTCAATGACCTGTATCACAGAAAATCATTTTTAACAATTAAAAAAAACCGTGTTTTTAAATTGTTCACAATCAAATGACATTATTTTAAAACCTAAATCGTTAATTAATTCACATAGTGTATTGGATGCTATAATAAGACCACGAGATATATAAGAATAGATATAGGAAGTGAGTTCTTGAAAACATTGAATAAAGGGTCACGGCCCGAAATCAGCCTGGAGTATACTAGCTCGATTCCGAAAGTATTCTTTGATACGATCAAGATCGGAATTATCAAATCCAATCTGATCGCCATGTTTGCCGGTTTAAGTTTGGCTTTGTATGTATTTGATGCATCCATTTTAGCTAATATTGTACCCATTATCCTCTCTGTCATCGGGTCTTCCCTGATTATCGGAGCGGCAGGGGTGTTTAACAATTTGTATGATCGGGATATCGATGCGATCATGGAACGCACCAAAACACGTCCGACGGTAACTGGTCGTGTAGATACCAAAACAGGTTTGATCCTCGGTATTGCCATTACGATTATCGGGGGCATCATGTTGTATATCGCTTCCCCTTCGGCTGCCGTATTCGGCATATTGGGACTGTTGTTGTACGTGTTCCCTTATACGATGTGGACCAAGCGGACAACGGTATACAATACGGAAGTAGGAAGTCTTTCAGGCGCTGTTCCTCCACTCATTGGTTGGGCAGCCATTTCGCCAGAACTGGGTCATTATGAAATTTGGGCTTTGGTTGTTACCATGCTGTTGTGGCAGATGCCTCACTTCTATGGCATTGCCATCCGGAGATTTGACGAATACAAAGCGGCTGGCGTTCCCATGCTTCCTGTTGTAAAAGGAATCAGACGGACATACATCCAGACAAATGTTTATCTGGTATTGTTGTTATTCTCCAGCTTCTTGTTCTGGCCGCTGAGCCCGTTCATTGCCATTGTTGCGTTTCTGGTAAGTTTGGCATGGCTTATTCTTAGTGTGGCAACTTTCGATAAGAAAGAAACCAAGAAATGGTCACATAAAATGTTTATTTTCTCCATTAACCACATCACGATTATCTTCCTGGTTATCATTGCGTATTCATTGATTGCACAGCTGATCAAATAAAGATTGACCCAATTAGGAATAATAAAGCCGTACAGATCTTAACTCTTTCAAAAAGAGTTGTCTGTACGACTTTTTTCATTTTTATATATCGTATATCTTATCTTATCCCACTTTAACCGGTGTTTGCTCACCTTGCCATAGTAATTGCATCTCTTCATTTGTAGCAAGCAAATCTGATAAGCTGCCCTCGGCCTCAATTCGTCCATCCTTCATGACGATGATATGATCTGCCTTCGCAAGTGCTGCTCTGCGGTGAGACACCGCAATACATGTAACATCCGGCTCCTGGAACAAACCTTCCCAGACCTGTTGCTCGGTTTCCACATCCAGTGCACTGGACAGATCATCGAAGATGAACAAGTCCGCTTCCGTCATCAGCATGCGCCCAGTTGCTGCGCGCTGGATCTGACCACCAGACAACATGACACCTCTTGGACCTACGGATGTTTCGAGTCCTTGATCCAGGTTTTGAATATCCTTATCCATTACAGCCAATCGTATGGCTTTTGCAAGTGCGACTTCCGTACGGCCCTGTTTGCCCTGAACAATATTCTCTTTCAGCGTATCACTGAACAGTCGAGGTACTTGCGGCGTATATGCTGCTCTGGGCGGCATCAGGAAGGTAGCGGGATCTACATCTTTACCATTCCAGCGAATCGTGCCCTCTTGTTTGGGCAGCAGTCCCAGAAGTGTGCGGACCAGAGTCGATTTGCCAGAACCGATCCGTCCAGTGATGACCAGAAATTGTCCCCGCTTCACACGGAAGCTGATATCCTGTATTCCATTTGCAGAATGTGGATATTGGTACGCCAGATTGCTGATCTCCAGCTCTCTTAGCTTCTCTTTGGGATCTCTCTGTTCATTAGGAAGCTCAGGCGGATCTTCATTCAGATAAGTCTCTCTGAAATCCATGATCCGGTCTTCCTCACCAGGACGAAACAGGGTTCTCATCCGGTCAAATGATACTTTGAGCCGTTTATGCTGAAATACCATATAGCCAAACAATGAGATACTAAAGCCAATATTCGCTAGATAACTGGTGAACAAGGCAAAATTACCTACGGTGAAATTGCCAGATTTCATCTCAGCTGCACACATCAGGAGAATGAGACCTGTACAGATACTGAGCACATGCTGATTAAGTGATCTCATCCACTGCTTGAACAGATTATCCCGGAGTGCGGCTTGACGACGTTCTTCATTGAGTTTGTTAAAACGAGTAGAGACATGCTCTTCTGCCTGCCCAAGTTTCAGTGCCTGCACCGCTCCAAAGGTTTCGGCAATGAAACTGGTAATTCTCCCTGTCGACTCACGATTGACCTGAGCATATCGACGAGCCCGATTACCTGACAAGTTATTCAGCAACGTCACGACTACTAGGGGCAATACTGCAACTAGAGTGATTTTCCAGTTAATGTTCGCCATGATGACGATGGATACGATAGCGAACACAAGCCTTCCCCAAAAATCCACCCAGGATTCTACGTACTCAACCACTTCATCTACATCATCCCGAAAGCGACTCATCGCCTCCCCCGGTGAAGCTGGCAGATTACGTCCTGGCCAGCGCATAATCCCAGCGAGCATGTTGGTACGCAGAATGGCCTGAATATGGTAGATATACGTGATCCATGCATAGAATGCGGCAAAAAACGTGCCTACTCTTACCGCTCTGATCAAAGCAATGAAGATCAGCGGAGCAGCCAGCCACATATAATCACTGGAACCCGCCGTTGCCCGGTCAAAGAACCACTGCATGCCGATCCCTATTGCCAGCGGCAAAGAATGAAAGATGCACCATGACAATCCGTTAATCAAAAATAGAAAAGGCCTGAATCGAAACAAACGGCCTATAAATCCTGTTACATTCACGCCAATTCCTCCTCTCGCCCTGTAATCAGCAATCTGGCATAATGTGAAGCCGGATCGCTGGCGAGTGCTTTTCTGGCTCCGAATTCCAGTACCTTGCCATCACCCAGTACCATAATCTGATCGACCTTCTCCAAAGTAGCCAGGCGATGCGCAATAATAATTCCCGTACATTGCTTCATCAACTGATCGATGGCAGACTGAAGCATGCTCTCTGTAGCGGCATCCAGCCGTGAGGAAGGCTCATCAAGAATAACCAGGCTAGGTTCAGTCAGAAATACTCGCGTCAAGGCAAACAATTGAGCTTCCCCAGCGGACAATGAAGAACCACCTGCCTTCAGATGTGTATCCAACCCTGCCGGTTGTGATTCAATCCAATGACTTAATCCAAGTCGATCCGTTGTCTCCTTAATAATTTGATCCGAGACATCCTGGTTGAACAGCGTTAAATTATCTCGCAACGTACCGTCGAACAGCTGTACATCCTGCGTAACCATACCAACCCTACGGTAAAGTGCAGGCAAGGTAAGCTCTGTAATATCTTTGCCACCCACACGAATTGTTCCGCTATCCAGATTGTACAAGCGCAGAAGTACCCGACTGAGACTTGACTTGCCGCTACCTGTACGACCGATGATGCCCAGCCGTTCGCCAGGTTTAATGGCAAAGTTAATATTCTGCAATACAGGTTTATCCTCGTTATAACTGAAGTTCACCTGCTTGAATTCCAGACCAAGCGGCCCTTCTGGCAGCTGATCCTCTTGTCCGTTTTCGATCTCACTGCGCAAAGACAACAGTTCTCTTGACCGAAGCATACCTGATTTCGCCTTCTGAAACTCTTGAACCTGATCGCCCAACATCTCAATCGGATCATTAAGCATCTGTGTGTATTGATATATCAGAAACAGCGTTCCGATGCTGATGATGCCTTGCATGTAGTAATGAACACCGAGCAGAAGTACTGCCGTGACTGCAAGGGCGAACAGAATGACCGTCGTATTCCAAGGAATAACCCGAAGCAGCCAGGCTTTCCTTCCTTTTTGAAATACAACACGCATCGTGCGATAAAAACGATTCATTACATACGGGACATGCCCGTTCGCTTGAACATCTTCAATTCCCGCAATACGCTCTTCAATTAATCCGAACAAGGTTGCACTCGCTTCCCGCTCATTTTTGGAAGAATTTACTCCCAGATTCCGAATGATCACCATAAACAGAATCGATAATAATGTAAACACCGTCATGACGATCGCAATCGGTACGTTTACGCTGAACATAAATCCGAGGATTCCGGCAAGCAAGACAAAGCTCCCAACCACTTGCACAATGAACATCGCGAAGAAGTTGGAGATACTCGTCACATCACCATCCACCCGTTCAATCATCTCTCCCGGTGTCTTCACATTATGAAACCGCATATCCAGACGCAGACAATGCTTCAGGAGATCTCCCCGTAATCGGTTCGTTGCCCGCCAGGCCACATCGTTACCCAGATAACTTACGGCTACTGTAATCAGTTGATTTACAACGGCAACAACCAGAAACAATCCGGCAAGCTGGAACAGGTTAGAAAGGACTCCCCCACTTGCGGCCGTATCAATGAATCGTTTGATAATTTGTGGATTCAGGAGCTGCAGTCCCGTTGACGTCAGCAACATCACCATAAGCAAGGCCAATCGTCCTTTGACTGGTTTTAGATATTGCAGCAGCCAGGACATGGAGCGTTTCTCTGTTTTGGGCATAGCCCCTCACCCCTTCGTATAACATTTCTATTTCATTTTTGTGATTCAAAGCATTTTGGTTCCTCACTAAGATGAATCATACATAATAACAATAAATGCAACATTTCCAACCCGTGGATGAATCTTACCAAGTGTGTTTACCATTTAACATTCTCCCAATCCCTCTGGCATTCTTCCCGAAATCTTTGCACCCATTGTTCAGAAATCTCGTCTGCGATCGGGTCAAAGGACGGGGGCGATACGGCAACACCGGCAGATTCAACATCCAAAAACTCTAGCACTTTCAGGACGGTCCCTTCGTAATCTGCTATAAAATCCTCATAAACAATCGTCAGCGGCACAATGTCTGACTCGGACAAGAAATCTTCAATTGCTGCTTCGCACATGTTACTCTCCACAAGCAGATGTTTAATCGCATCAAAGTTATATTGATCTGCAATATCTTGTAACTGAGGACTGTCCCCATGCTTGCGGTGCCATTCACCCGAGACGATGGCTCTCCACCAAGACACAGCCAATCTGACTTTGTTGCGACGCGTCATGTAAATATGCTTGCTGCAATTAGGGAAACCCGTACTCCATACCTCCGCCCGCGATAACGCTGTTGGCAGACTATAGAGACTGCGGAATGCGTCAATCCATCGTTGTTCAAAATTAATTTTGATTCCGAATACTCCGTTCGACGTTGTTCCCTGATCCCAGATCTGCTCCAGATCTTCACGCTTTAATGTGTCTGGGCTCTTATGCTGATAATGCAGCCACTCCCTCGGATATCCTGCCACCCCCGTAGAACTTAATGCTTCACCCAGCAGAGTACTGCCGGTTCGTTGGGAAAACCAAATGGTATAACTTTGAGTAGGTTGTTTCATATCGCTGCCTCTCTTTCTCCCCTTAGGGGTAGTTTCATACCAAAAAGCACTGCAAAATCTCCCTTCCATGTGCAACAAATTGGGTGGAATGCATGCAAAAAAGCCATAGATGAACTAATGTTCATCTACAGCTTGTAACAATAAGAGAATCATATGAAATAAGAAGCGTTTCCGGATTTCTCCTCTGCACGCAATAATGATGAGCGTCCACGACAGGGGTGCACAAACATGACTGTCTAAACGCCAACACAAAAAAACATTGGTTAAGTCACTTGCTCATGCGTATTCAGTTATCGATTTAGAATTCGCCCTGTCTGGAACATGTTCATCTTAACCACCCGTCACACATATTTGTTGTTTATTGTATTCGCTCCACCGTAATCCGTCAAGATAATATTAACTCAGTTGTTATTTTCTTCATATCACTGAACATCATATGCTGTGATTTCAACGATCATAACCCAAATAGGGAATTTCTCTGAGATTAAACATTAACTGATTCACTTTCCATACACCATGACTGTATACTAGTTCAATATTTCGATCATTTACATAATGAGAATCACCCGTTAATGTATTTCCGATTACGAACGATTGGGATAACGTCGCTGTTGTACTGCTTGTATAATAAACGGAAGTCTCTGGAGCATCATATACCATCCAATCACTTACTAGATCCTGCCTTTTGAGAATAAATTGGATTAAATCTTCAGTGAAATAAGGCTTGAAATACGTACTGACCTGATTAATCTGAGACAAGCCTGAAATTTCATTCAATTTCTCTGACAAAACATTTATTCGTCCCTTTGTTATTTTCACAGAATCAGGTATTTGGATGGTCTCCTCTTGCATACTTACAATCATGTTTTGTTTATTCAAATGGATGGTTGCCTGTTTAGTTTGTGGATTCCACTCTAGCTTGGCTCCTAACGTTTGGCTAACAAATCGCAGCGGAACATATGCTGTATTTCCAATTATTTCAACAGGAGAATCCATTCTAATGATCTGTTCATTCACTTTCGCATTTTTAAAGTTAACCACAAGCCAAATTTCTTTTTCATCCGTTTGAATTCGAATGCTCTTCCCTTCCTTATACCACGTTACTTCTGCTCCCAAGTTGCTGGACACAACCCTCAAAGGAATTAACACCCGGTTATTGGACAATACGCCAGTCCCAATCTCTAGCGTCGCTTCCTCAGCTGAACTCGGCGTTGAAAACGCGGCAAACATAATACACGCCAGTAATGCTAAAGTAAACTTTTTTAATATCATTTGGAACCCCCATGAGGAAATGTTTAACTAATTAACGCTGATTTCTCAATGAAAGTTACCTTTCTCCAAAAAAAGTTAAAATAGCTAAAGCCTATATGCCATGCAACTGTCATCACTCGAGCTAGGCACTCACTTGTATGGGTGGTGTTTCCCTCTCCCTGACGACAAGGCGCTTATGCGCTACGATAAGAAAAGGCAGTCCAAGTGCAGTGGTCAGTGCCAGCGGTACAAAAACGAACAGGCCATTCCCCGTCCCATATTGAGTTAATAGGAGCCCTCCAAGAATCGGTGCCATGACGCTTCCCAAGTTGTTGAATCCAATTGTGCCAAAGTAGGTCCCTTTCCATTCAGGTTTGGCAATACGGTCAATCAGCACATCCATCATGGTGAACATGAGCACTTCCCCAATGGTGAACAGAATGACACTAATCATCAGCAGCATAACGCCTTCAGCTATGCCAAACAGGAACAAGCTTGTTGCGACCAGCACGTTTCCAAGAATGAGGGGCACAACCGGCGGGAATTTGCTGGCTACCCGCACAATCGGGAATTGGATTACAAGCACAGTCAACGCATTGAGTGAAAGCATATAGGAAAACACTTGACTTCCATGTTCAAAAAGAGGATTCTGGGCCACATACTGAGCCAGGGTTGAGCTAAAATGCCCATACCCGAGCACGCAAAACGTAGTCCCGATAAGTACTGGCAAAAATACACGGTCGCGTCCCGTAGTAGCGAGTGCATCTCGTAAACGAGGTGCACTGACCTGAACATGTTCCGGCAGATTTGCGCGTTGCAATCGAAATTGCAGGAACAAAACGAGGCCGTAAACGATATATACCAACCCGGAGATCATAAACGGAAACGTAGACTCCGCTGATCCAAGCTGAAGACCAATAATTGGTCCAAACACAACCCCCAGATTAATGGCCGCATATCTGAGGTTGAAGACAAGCAGTTTATTTTGCGGTGGAGTAATATCCGAGAGAAGTGCACGTGACGTGGGCTCAAACACGGCGCGGCATAAACCGTTTAACGTATTGGCTACAAAAAATACCCACAGATGCTCAGCTGCTGAAAAGATGAAGAAAACACAGGCCCAGCCAAATACGGAGACCATCATGACCACTTTGCGGCCGATTCGATCGGAAATATAACCTCCATAAAAGCTGACCATGACCCCCGCCAGAGAACTGACCGCGACGGTAATTCCAGTCTGTGTGGGTGTAGCTCCCAGTACCTGAGTTAGATAAATGGATAAAAACGGGATGCTCATGGACGTAACAAGACGTCCAAACATCGTTCCAACAATGATGGTCCAAGCTAAAGGGTGAATTTGACGTAAATGTTGCTTCATGCGTATGGTTCTCCTGTTCTAGATGTTTTTGTCTCAGATGGGCTACCTTTGTCCTATCCCTTTATGTATAATTGTATGGATAAAAGGGGGAAATAAAAGTGTAAGAAAACGTGAGCACATTTCACCCTTTAAGAAGGAGCACTTCATATGGATACAGCAACAACCCATTATCTGCGGCTTACCACAGCAAAAGAACTTTCTCTTAAATTTCATGAAGCGGTTCCGGTAACGATTGAGAGCCTTTCTGCTGCCCTATGCTGTACTCCACGCAACGTGAAGTTTATTCTGCGCAAGCTGGAGGAACAAGGCTTTATACACTGGCAGCCCGGGCGTGGCCGGGGTCATCATTCTGAGATGACATTGCTGCGCAGTGTGAATGAGGCGCTCGAGGAGAGTTTTTTGGAGCTCATGGGCAGAGGCAAAATGAAGGAAGCGATCGAGTTGATCGGCAGCACAGAGAAGAATGATGCTCTCCGGGAGCGACTGCTGAATTCGTTGAACAAGCAGATGGGATTCCACAGTCATGCCGAGAGCTCTTCCGGTCAGGACGTGCTTCGCATGGTGAGGTCACGAAGGTTGGCAGAGCTGGACCCTGCTTTTGTGTATACTGCTTTTGAAACCTATCTGCTTGGGCAGGTATGCAGCACGCTAATCACCTATGACGCCAAAACAGGAACCTTCCTGCCGGATCTGGCGCATATGTGGGAGTACAACGAGGATCAAAGAGTTTGGATTTTCTATCTGCGCAAAGGTGTGCGATTCCACCATGGTCGGGTAATGACATCCCGGGATGTGCAAGCTACATTAGAGCGCTTGCGTACTGTAGACAGTCCATTCATTTGGCTGTACCGGGATATTGAGTGTACCGAAGTTGTCGGGGATTACTGCATTCGTTTTTATCTAAGTCGGCCTAATCGCTTCTTTCTGCACTTGCTTAGTTGTGTCTCCATGACGATTCTCCCCTATGATGTCGATGTAACCCAACAATTAATCGGTACCGGACCTTTTCGGATCAATGAAATAAATGAAACGGTGTTGATCATAAGCGCATTCGATGCCTATTATGGAATCCGTCCTCATCTGGATCGAGTAGATATCTGGTTTGTGCCCAATCTGGGTCCTTATGAACGTCATTATGAGTTACCAGGAACAGACCGACTTAAATTGGCTACAGACGATACGGGGAGCAACAGTGTTGATTATCCAGCAACAGGATGCCGATATATGCTGATTAATTTTCGTAAAGCCGGTATTCACCATCAACTGGAATTTCGGCAAGCCATGCGCATTGTTTTCGATCCAGTCGCTTTGGTGAGGGAACTTGGCAGCAATCGAATTACACCGGCAAACAGCTTTCTTCCCTGGAAAAGCGCAGAGCATGCTTGGCGCGAGTCTTCACTTGAGGATGCCCGTGAGCTCCTGTACAGCAGCGGATACCAGGGAGAAAAGATCATACTTGCTTATACTGTAGCTAAAGATCAAAAAGAAGCAGAATGGCTTAAACAACGCGGAGCCAGCATCGGTTTATGTATTGAGTTGCAACCCTTCGTTGAATTTCCCAATGTGAGAGAAACAAGCGAAGCCGACTTGATTATCGCAGAAGAAGTTTTGGAAGATGACTGGCAATTTGGCATGATTAATTTTTTCATCAACAAACGTAACTATTTTCATATTTGTTTATCACCCGATTTACAGTCCATATTTTATCGAAAGATGGAGAATTTCCTTCAGCAGAATGAAGAGCAAAGGTCTGTGATGCTCAATGAAGCCGAGGATTTGCTTCGCGATAACTGCTGGATATTGTACGGCTGCCACATGAATAAAAAAGCCCTGCTTAATCAAAGTCTCTTTGGCCTTCATACCGCTGAGTTTGGGTTTATGGATATCTCCAAACTATGGATCAAAAATCAGTAATTTAGTCATTCCCGGAATGGGACAATAGCAAAAAGGCCGTTAACTTATCCATGGATAAGTTAGCGGCTCCATTGCCAATCAAGAATCCGTTCCTACGGAATGTTGAATTCAATTGTAAGTAGTGGGATATTTCTTTATTTTGTAGAATTCCTCCATCACTTGCATAATGGATTCACTTTTAATTGGTTTGCTTACATACGCATCCATTCCAGCCTTCAGACATTTGTCCATATCCCCACGAACTGCGTTCGCAGTAACCGCAACAATATAAGGGCATGCCTCTGGCCGCATTAATTCCTTAATGGCTTTGGTCGCTTCGAATCCATTCAGTCGAGGCATGTGCACATCCATAAACACAATATCGTACGCACTTCTTTTGACAGCTTCCACTGCCTCTATTCCATTCACTACATAATCGACAAGATGTCCCTTCTTCTCAATCATCCGACGCAGAACAAGCTGGTTCACCTCATTGTCCTCGGCAATTAGAATTCGAAGTTGATCTGTTTTATTCTTTTTCTGTTGTAAATCGTATCTGTTGAATTCCTCCATGTTGCTGGCTTTAAACGACACCGTAAACATAAATGTAGTCCCCGGATCGTCGGACTCTTCAATCCAAATATCACCGTGCATAAGCTCTACAAGCTTCTTGCTGATGGCCAGTCCAAGTCCAGTACCTTGAGGCTTGCGCGTCATGAAATTCTCCAATTGGTAGAAGGCTTCGAATAAATGCTTTCTTTTCTCCACTGGAATTCCAATCCCTGTATCCTTCACCTTGAACTGAAATTGAACGTCATTGTATTCTTGTCCGGTAACCTTCACCTCGATCTCAATACTGCCTTCCGGGGTGAACTTTACTGCATTACCAATAATGTTGGTTAGGACCTGTTTTAGACGGTAAGCATCTCCGAACAAAGGAACAGGAATGGCGTCATCCAGGCTTAAACGAAGATCCAACTGTTTCTCCCGAATCATTGGCGTTACGATATTAACCGTTTCTGTCACAATTTCCTTAAGATCAAAGGGCTCATCCACCAGATCGGTTTTACCCGACTCTATTTTGGAAAAGTCCAGAATATCATTGATAATCGCAAGCAACGAATCCCCACTTTTTTGGATGATTTCAATGTATTCCTTTTGTTCTCCGCTAAGACCAGGCGTATCCAGAAGCAAATCCGTCATCCCAATCACGCCGTTCATAGGTGTACGGATCTCATGGCTCATCATCGCCAAAAACTCACTTTTGGCCTTATTCATTCGTTCGGCAGTCTCTTTGGCTACAAGAAGCTTTTTCTGTTCTGTTATATCTTTGGCAATGAGGTAGAACCCTACGTTTTTCTCATTAATAATGATTGGCGCAAGCGTTGCCAAAACTTCTGTCTCTGAACCATTTACGTGCTGAACGGCATTGATTTCTTTTTCAGCCATCTCATACTGGCTATTGAGAATCAACCCTAGATGGTAAGGTCCGATAAACCGACAGATACTTGTTCCAATCATCTCCACAACCGGGCATCCAGTCATTTTCATAGCTACCGGGTTGGCATTTATGATATTGCCGTCCATATCAAAAGAAATGATGGCATCATGATTATATTTTTTGAGTGAAGTATAACGTTCCACCGATTCCTGAAGTTTGAATTCGACGAGTTTACGCTCCGTAATATCCTGCAAAGTTCCGTTCAGCTGAATCGGTTGTTGATGCTCATTAAAAGTAACTAACCCTCGCAGATGAATATACTTTTCTTTACCAGCCGAGCCCAAATGCCGATATTCAAAATCAAGCGGTTGGCCTGTTTTCACCCATTCAATACAGTCCTTCAACCGCTGCTCCTCCGCCTGTTCCATGAATGCAAAGATATCGCTAGCCATATACTGCTTGTTGTTATCAATTTCAAACATCTCGTATATCTGATCGGACATGGAAACATGGCCACTCAGCATGTTCCACTCCCAACTGCCGATCATGGCTATCCGTTCAGCCTCTGCACTAATTTCCTCATGTTTCTTTCTCTCCGATATATCGCGACCAATGGCAAGGATTTGTTGTTCTTGTCCAGGCTCCCCGATAACCTTATAGGTGGTCTCAAACCAAAGAGAATGCCCATCTTTATGGCGAGCCTGCAGATTCAACATATGACCTGTGCTCAAATCGATTTGCGAGACACGTTCCAGGTCCTGCGAGTGGAAAACAGCGGTATTGTTCTTGCCCACCACCTCTTCTGGTGAATAACCAAGCAGATTATAAATGGAAGGAGAACAATAGCGACAAATCCCGTCAATGGTCGCAATATAGATGATTTCTTGTGCATTATCAGAAATAAGTTTGAACATTTCTTCCGTTTGAAGCAGTTTTAGTTCGGTTGTTTTATGATCCGTAATATCTACAACGTGGCAAATAAAATACAACGGTTCACCGCTGACCTCGTTTCGAGCCAATGATATATGCAGCGATATCCATAAAATATCTCCATTTTTCTGAATATAACGCTTTTCGTATTTGTACTCACTCAATTTACCTTCACACAGTTCGCGCTCGTACATCAGATCCTGTGCTAAATCATCGGGATGGGTGATCTCCTGGTAATGAAGATGGATTAATTCTTGAGCTGTATAACCCAGCATACTGCAAAAAGCAGGATTCACTTTCATCCACTGTCCTGTTGGAGCAACAAGTGCAATCCCAATAGGTGCTTGATTATAAATCTGCTCAAACAATTCGTGATGATCGACCTTTTGAACCTGCATCTTAAGCTCTCCTTTTGGTGTATAAACACAATATTTGCTTAATACCCGAATTTTTAATTGTTGAAACATCTCATTTTCTAAACGTTTGTGTCATTAAAGCAGAATAGACCTGGATTCTATTCGCATGGAATCCAGGCAACTTTGTTTCATTTCATATAAACCATGTTGAACATGGGAATGGGTTTTAGTCAGAAACGATTTTACCGCTCCCGTCCAATGATGTAATCCAACAGATGTCTTAGAAAAGAAATCGGCTTCGGCATTTCGTTCAGCGCATCGGTTGCGAGACAATAGTGCTCCCACATCTCTTTCTTCGCGCCATCTTCACCCAGAATGGATACAAAGGTTGAGCTGTTGTTCCGTACATCCTGACCTGCCGGCTTACCGAGTACCCGATGATCCCCTTCCAGGTCCAGCAGGTCATCCTTAATTTGAAAGGCGATACCCGCATGATACGCAAACTTCTTTAAGGAGGCAATCTCCATTTCCTTCACCTGAGCCAGAATGGCTGGCATCACAAGTGCAGCCTCGAAAGCAATACCTGTTTTGTAGAAACAGATCATGTTCAATTGTTCCAGGGTCAATGCTTTGCCTTTGGCATTCAGATCCATCGCCTGTCCCATACACATATCTTCTGCTTTTTCAGCGGAATATTGAATCAGGGTAAGCACGGTTGCGGCATCAAACTGATTGAGGGAAGATTGCTCGCCAATGGCTTTTTGAATGAGAAATAAACCTGTCAATTCTGCTGTTGCGCTGTTATGCACCTGATGTAAGGTAGAGCGCCCCCGCCTGGTCGAAGCATTATCCTGGGTAGGCAGATCATCAAAGATCAGTGAAGCCGTATGCATGTATTCCAGTGATCTTAGAAGAGGAATGATAGATGATTCATGCAGACCATATTCACGCACACCCATCACCCAGGTCAGGATCGGCCTTAGCCGTTTTCCATCTCCTTGTAAACTGTAATTCGCTGCATCAATAAGTGTGCCTTTCATCTCCGGAAGTCCACCCGGCTTGGATATCTGCAATTCAATATTGATCTGTTCACGAACCGTGCGAATCGTATCCAGAAAATCCTGTTTTTCCTGCTTGTCATTCTGCAATTGAAGGATGACCTGATCCCGCAGCAATTTATCCAGGAAATCCACATCATCGGCTTTTCGCACCATTTGCTGAATGAGGCGATTGAATTCAGGTTGTCCGGAGGCAAAGATGTTCATCACTTCGTTGTATTGTTCTTGACCCAAACGCTCTCTACAACGCTTAAGACCATTAATAGCCCGATCCAGTATGACCTCCCGGGTCTTCGCATCTGAATGGTACACCTCATGAATCAGATAAGAGATAACCGCCCAGTATAGTTCATACGGATTGATCAGATCGGGCCGCAGGTCACGATACTTCAGATAGTAAGTATAAGGAGTTACTGCCTCCTCCTCCATATCGTCAAACATATCAGCGAAATCGTCCGCGAGCTGATTATAAATGCCATAGTAGAATGTCCGCAGATCAAAACCTTCATCCGCAGATGCACTGAGCACGGAACGAACAATGAGTCTGGAGGATGAGGATTTAATAATGATTGGAATATAAAGTTCTTCATTAGAATAATTCGCGTTCGATAGTTTCTTGGCACGGTCTATTTCCTGAGATTGAAAGAATACATAGGATTGCTCGAAGAATGTGCGCTGCGTCTCAGGGCGCTGGTAGTTCTTGATATACTCGAACGCATCACGCAGCTCGGCATGAACATATTGAATGACTTTGAGATTGTCTCCCTTCCATTCGCCGATATCCGGCACAATCCCGGTGAGAAGCGCATTGCGAATTAAGAGAGAATACTGTTCCTTCTCTTGCGCAGTCAACACCTGCGAATCAAGTAGGTCATCAATAAATGGATAGGTCAATCCGTAAGAATAACCGAGCCTAATCGCAGCGTCCAGCCTCTCGGAACGTTCTACCTGGGGAGTCTCATCATTCATATCATCGTTCACATGCAGAACAACACCAAGAATGATCTTGAGCAGCTTGCGCTGTGCCTGTTCTGCATCCAGTTCTTTGGGAATATTGGAAGCAACATTTTTCAATTTGCTGATGACCCAGATAACAGCTGTTTCCACGTTCTCCTTCTGGGCCCAGCGATACAAAGCGGCCAGACTGATATAATCCGGGCTTCCCTTGCGGTGGGTTGTATTTGAACGCATAAAATACGCTTTGGTATCCTGAGCGACACGCTGAATGCGTGCTTGGGTATCCAAGGAGTCCAGGGCTTTGCCCAGATCTCGCATATAAATGTAAGAAATACTGCGATCCAAGTAATCATCCAGTTTGCCTGTAACATTAAGCCAATGGATATATCTATGAGCATCCCGGGAATCCGGTTTTCTTTGACTTGGTGATAAAAAAGATAACCAGGAAAAAGGTTGAATATGTTTTTTTTGCCACAAGTGAATATCTTGCGTAAGTGCAGTGGTATACGTGTTATTCAGAAGTTGTTCATGAAGAGAAGTAAAATACTGAGCTGCCTTCTGCTCAGCCAACCGATATCCTGCATCAGCCTGATCTGTGAGTACGTTATTCATAGGATGGATACCTCAACTTCTCATAATGTTAAACATGTATCCATGAAAGGAGTTTGAGGGTGCTCCATGGACGAAAACTGATGTGAATTCATGCAACAACAAATTCGCCAGCTCATGTTCATAACCTTTATACGGCATTCCATCCGTTTGGTTACGAAATCGTCATGGACGCTTCAATCCTATGTGGTTTTACAAAATCGAAGACCATACCTTCACTGCTGTAATGGCGATAAGAACCATCAGTCCGTACCTAAGAAGTCTCACATTAATCATTGAACTCACTTTGGAACCAAGTGAAGCACCAAGCAGACTCCCGATAACCGTATAAATGATGGGCTCCAACGGAATGTCCCCACCCAGAATTTTTCCCACCACCCCACCAATGGCGGAGATGAATACAATCGCAAGCGAAGAAGCAATGGTAGTCCGGGTAGGGATCTTAAGCACGGTGAGCATGATCGGAATCAATATAAAAGCACCACCCGCACCAACAATTCCCGAGACGATCCCTACGGCAAGAGCTGCTCCTGCCGCAACATATGTGTTAAATGTCACCTGTTCAGCCGAGCCTTCTGTTCCCTTACCCGGAATCAGCATAAGTACAATCGCGATAATGGCCAGAATGCCATAGATCAGATTGATGACTTCTCCATTCAGGTGACCGGATATGAAGCCGCCAATCAGGCTGCCGACCAGAATACTGGAGCCCATGTAAGCCACCAGACCTTTATGAATGAGAACTTCGCTCTTTTTCCCGTTCCCTGTTCTTCTAATGTAGGCAATCACACCAGCGAGCGAGGCAAAAAACACCTGAAACATGCTGATCGACGACACCTCATGTGCCGAGAATGGTTCCAGCCCCATGAGAGAAGGTACATACAACAACAGCGGGTAATTAATTATGGCTCCACCTATACCCAACAAACCGGAGAAGAAGGAACCGACCAGACCCAGTATAAACATGATGACAAAAAGCAGAGTATCCATCGGTTTTTCTTCCTTTCTTGCGGTGTAAAAAATGATGCAAAAAACAGTATACGCAGTTAAAATAATCGGCTATAATAAAAACCAAGTAAATTAATCCGAAATGAGTGATTAAGCATGTTTAACGTGTTGAAGACTCTTTTTGAAAATAAATGCCCGCAGTGCAACGAAAAATTACAAGTTCACAGTGATGCGTTATGCGCTACAAAAACATGCTCCCAATGTCACTACAAAGAAGAGAGCTATGGCTCTCTCGGTGTGCGTATTGTCTATGACACCACAAAATGATAAAAGACGCATGCCTGCTTATTGTATCATGATCTCTGAACTCCCGGGATGACTATATAGAATTATTTTCATAATAAATACTCTTCTTATATTGATTGCAAAAAAAACGGTGCAGAACGATTTATTCGTTCTGCACCGTTTTTTCTTTTATTTTTCAGAGACGGACTGCACTACCTTACTGCTCAAATCTTATTTTGTTTTGAAGCTGAGGAATCCATCATCTACCGCAACCGTTGTACCATTCACTGCACTGGCAGCGTCACTGAACAGGAAGGCTACAACACTCGCAACTTTCTCCGGTTGAATGAGCTCTCCGCGCATATGTTGGGTGGCAAGCGCATCTTTCATCGCTCTGTCATCACCCAAAATCGGTGTCTCAATAAAGCCTGGCGCTACACCAACCACACGAATGCCATGCTCGGCAAGTTCCAAAGCACCGGATTTGGACATCATCACGACAGCTGCCTTGGCTGCATTGTAGTTAAAGCTTCCCACCGCAGCAATACTTCCATAGATCGAAGCTGTATTTACGATGGTGCCTTGTACATTCAGTTCAACCATTTTTTTGGCGCCATAATACATGCCGTAATACACACTGTGTTGGTCAACATCGATTACTCTGTGATAGGATTCCGGGTCCATCTCCAGAAATGGCTTCACAAGTCCAATGCCCGCGTTGTTGAAAATACCGCTCAATGTTCCGTATTTCTCTACGGTCCAGTCGATCAGGGCTTTGATCTCGTCTCCTTTAGACACGTCCACTTTGTATGCTCCGGCTGTGCCACCACCTGCTTCAATCTCAGATGCAAGCTTTTTGGCACCCTCTTCGTTATAGTCTGCTACAACAATCGTTGCACCCAGATCCGAAAGCTGAAGCGCTGTTTCTTTACCAATACCACTCGCTCCGCCGGTGATAATGATTACTTTTCCATTTTGTTCAGACATAACGTAGGTCTCCTTTGATAAGAACATATTGTCATATCGTGCACACAAATCCATTACATAGTCTTGCTAGTGTGAAGCTAAATATTCATCTGACTCGGATGCAGGGTCAAATTTTTCCTTACTCATAAACCAAGCAGCCAATAGAGCAATAACGGCCGGAATGATGGCCCAGGCAAACGTATGAACGATGGATGAGGACAATGCTTCTGTAATCTTATCCAACATTGGCGCAGGAATATCAGCACGAGTGTCCGGTTTTAGGACTAAGCTAGGATCACTCAGATTCACGCCACCACCCTGCTCACTACCATTACTATTTCCAAAGAAGGAAACCAATTTACTTGCAAATACGTGACTCTGTACGATACCAAATACCGTAATTCCCAACGTCATACCGAGTTCCCTATTGAAGTTAAGGGTTGAGCTGGCAGAACCGCGCTGTCTTGCTGAGAAACCGTGAATGGCTGCATTGCTCAATACAGAGAACGAAGACCCAATGCCCAGACCAACCAGAATCATGAAAATGGTCACCATAAATCGGGAGGAATCCGTCGTTAACGTTGTCAGCAAGGCGATACCAATGACCAGCAGCGCAAGTGTGGGTAACATGATGGAGCGGTATCTGAGCTTGGTAAGCATGGCTCCTCCACCCGCAGCTGTTACAACTGATCCAAGCATCATCGGCAGCAGAACCAGACCGGAGTTGGTAGCTGATCCACCAAGTACGCCCTGAATATAAATGGGGATATAGATGGAAGCTGTAATAAAGGCTGCACCGCTAAATATAGCCATTAGATTGCTGGTGGAGTACAGCCGGTTTTTGAACATGCTGAATGTAATAATTGGTTCTGCCACACGCCGCTCTATGAACACAAATGCAGTTATCAGCACGGCGAACGAGGCAAACAAACCCACGATCATACTGGAATTCCAGGCATATTCCTTGCCTCCAAGTTCAAGTGCAAACATGAGACACACGATGGAAGCTACCAGTGTGAATGCGCCAAAATAGTCAATTTTCTGTTTGGAATGCTCTACGGATTCTTTATAGAAGAATGCAATCATGACAAAGGCGATCAGACCAAGTGGCAGGTTGATATAGAAAATCCAGGACCAATGAATGTAATCAGTGAGATAGGCTCCGAGAAGTGGTCCGAAAATACTGGATAAACCAAAGACTGCACCAAATAGTCCCCCCACTTTACCCCGTTTGTCTGCGGGAACGACATCGAACATAATGGTAAATGCGATCGGCATCAACGCTCCGCCGCCGATTCCTTGAATCGCACGATAAATGCTGAGCTGAATGATAGAATCCGCTGTCCCGCACAATGCAGAACCAATCATAAATACAATGATTCCAAAAATGAAAAATCGCTTGCGGCCATACATATCCGATAGTTTACCGAAGATCGGCATACCCGCCATCTCCGCAACCATATAGGCAGAGGTGACCCACATTAATTTATCAAATCCGCCAAGATCACCCACAATGGTACCAATTGCAGTGGCTACGATGGTGTTATCCATCGAAGCCATGAGAATGGCAAGCAGCAAGCCTGCAAGAATAACGCCTAATTTATTGCTTTTTACCATGATTATTTTTCCCCTTATCCATTCTGATTAAAGCCCCTCGGCTAATATACGCTTCAAAAATTGTCCTGTATGGGAGGCTCTGACCTCCGCCACCTGCTCCGGCGTGCCTTCGGCTACTAGCTCACCACCCGCTGCGCCACCTTCTGGGCCAATGTCAATAACCCAATCGGATTCCCGAATCAATTCCAGACTGTGCTCTACAACGACAACGGTATTCCCCGACTCAACCAGCTTATCCAGCAAAATATGGAGTTGCTTGATGTCTGACGGATGAAGGCCGGTTGTTGGCTCATCCAATAGATAGAGCGTGTGTTTTTTGGTCTTTTTACTCAGCTCTTTTGCCAGCCTGATCCGTTGACCCTCACCGCCTGACAATGTTTTGACGGATTGCCCCCATTGGAGATAACCAAGTCCAACTTCACACAACATCTCGACGAGATCGGCGATTTTGGTCTGACTTTTCAGGACAGGCAGACTTTCGGCTACTGACATATTCAGTACATCGGATATCGAGAATCCTTCGTATTGAACCTGTAACACCTCATCCATGAATCGTCTGCCCTTACAGTCATGACAAGTTACCTCCAGATCAGGCAGGAAGTTCATGTCCACAGACAACACTCCCAGGCCTTGACAGGTTTCACAGCGCCCTCCGGGTGTATTGAACGAGAAATGCTTCGCAGTAAGCTTTCGTGCCTTGGCATCTGGCAAACCAGCGAACAGTTGGCGCAGGTGCGTAAATACATCTGTGTAGGTGGCAACATTCGACCGTTGCATTCTGCCCATTGGCGTTTGGTCAAAAATAACGATATCACCTACGTTCTCCAACCCTGTTATCTCTTCACAACCTGATGGTTTCTGAAGTGATTCCATTCCCTGTGCGAGGATATCAAATACAAGCGTAGATTTGCCGGACCCTGAAACACCCGTTACGGAGATCAGCGTGCCTAATGGAAAAGATACAACCGGAATATCAATGTTGCGCAAATGCGCTCCCCGAATGGCAAGATGCTGCCCCGTACCTGTTCTTCGGTTATAAGAAGGACTAGCCACAGATTCATTTCTCAGATAAGCTCCCGTAACCGAAAGCTCACTTGCCATTAAATCCTCCAGGCTCCCTTCACCAACAACCATCCCTCCATTGACTCCAGCACCAGGTCCAATGTCGATCACATGATCAGCAGCACGCATCATCTCAATATCGTGTTCAATGACGAGGATCGTATTGCCCAGATCACGAAGCTCCTGAAGTACGCGAATCAGGCCAATGGTATCTTTCGGATGAAGCCCTGTCGTCGGTTCGTCCAGAATATACAATACGCCCGTTAAACCAGAGCCTAGAAGCGATGCAAGTCGTAATCGCTGAGCTTCACCACCAGATAAAGTTACGGTCTGACGATCCATGGAGAGATAGCCAAGTCCAACATCCATAATGCGTTTCAACTTGGTGGGCAGATCATGAAGGATTGGATCAAGCAGGTGATGTGCCTCGGGTGAGATCACTTCTTGTAGGCCTACCGTCCATTCCAGCACTTTACTGAATGACCAGTTGGTTACGTCGGAGATGGATGCGCCAGCTACGCTTACCAAAAGAATTTCTTTTCTCAAACGAGCACCCTGACATTCAGGACACTGCTGTTGATGAAAAAAACGTCCGTCTTTTTCCGTTCCGCCACCTTCTCCTTCCTTTTCTTTATATCGTCTCCACAATCCGGGGATCACACCTTCGAACTTGGTTCCCTGAATGGGCTTGATATTAGGGTAATGCTGCTTAAACGCTTCGCTCTCGACGCCGTAGTACAGCAAATCGCGCTCGATTTCACCAAGGTCCTTCAATGGACGATCCGGATCGAATCCGAATCCAAAATGCTGTCCAGCTGCAACCAGAATTCGGATCTGGATATCCCGATGCACACCATTTAACGAAGCAACACCTCCATCCCGCACACTAAGCTCAGGATTGAATACAGCCGCTTCGTTGATTGATGCCACATGACCAAGCCCACTACATACATCACAAGCACCCTCCGGTTTGTTGAACGAAAAGTGTGACATGCCCAACTTCTCAAGCACGGCATTGCAATGTGGACAATGTATAGTCTGATGACCCATGTATTCGTCTTCCTCGGTTAAATGACCAGCCGCTTCCCACGATGGTGATATGGTGCCATTACAGGATGGACATATACGCTCCCCAAGTCTGGAAAAAATGAAACGAACGTAAGTGTAAATGTCTGTCACTGTTCCTACTGTTGAGCGTGGATTCCGATTAGTAATGTGCTGTCCTACGCTGATGGATGGAGAAAGACCTGTGATGGACTCCACTTTCGGTTTGCTGATCGAATCCGATGTTAATCCCATCGATTCCATGTATTGTCTCTGGCATTCTCGCTGAAGGGTATCCATTGCCAGCGTGGATTTGCCGGAGCCGGACGGTCCCGTTAGAACCACCAACTTATACTTCGGAATCGAAAGTGAAATATTCTTTAGGTTGTTCTCCCGTGCTCCTTTAATCATCATTGTTTCTCTCAAAATCGATCGTCCCCTTTGCAAATAAGTACAGAGTTCGTTAAAATAAGTTGAAATTAATCATACGTTAATCTAGTATCTCCAAAATTTATTATCTTGTTAATCTAATATCTTGATAATCAAGATATATGTCATCTTAAGAGGAGGGTTATCTTTTGTCAAGAGAACATCAACAACAACCTACCGAATTACAGGAGAATTTTACGTTGCGAATGCGGAGCCTGGGTACCCGAACCGTTTTATATCAGCAGCATGTGGCTGCCTCTTTGGGCTTGTACAATAACGATTTCATATCCGTGGATATCCTGCGCGAGAAGGGGCCAATCACTGCAGGTGAACTGTCAAAACTTACCGGTCTGGCCACCGGAAGTGTTACGACATTAATTGACAGGCTTGAGAAGAACGGCTTTGTCCGTCGAGAAAATGACCCCAATGACCGCCGTAAAGTCATCATTGTGCCTTTGTACGAAAACAAGGAAGAGGTCAGCAGCACCTACCTCACCCTTCATGCAGCTATGGTTAATCTGGCTTCCACATACACAGAGGAAGAGCTGGAGCTTATTACAGGGTTCCTAAGTAAAGCAGGAAATGTTCTGGATGGACAGATTGAAGATCTAAGCTCCAAAATCCGTGGCAAATCATCATCGTGATCCATGTTTATATTTTGTAAAAAATGTGAGTTATATTAGAAAAACAAAAAGGACGATATCCGCAAGTGATCAAAATCACTCCGGTATATCGTCCTTTTTGGGGATGAAGCCGCTTTATACTCAAGGCATTTCCTGGTTTAAATCTTAATTGGCCTCGATTCCAAGACCGCTTAACGGATCTTTTAAACCATTAATATTGGTGATCAATTCAGGAATACCTGTCTTCTCCCAGTTTTCTGCCGTAAAACCCTGCTCTGCAAGCGTGTTCTCAAATTGACCCACAACTTCGGTTAATTGATTGTTGTAACTGACCAGATTTTCATGAATGCTTTCCCCTATCGCTGGTGCTGTCAGCTGAGAGAATTCGCTGGCTTCTGCCTGAATTTGATCTATTTTCTCCTGGACCTGAGTTGTTATTTCAGGGTTACTCACCGCTCCTGATGCGAGTTCTTGCAGATCGGCTCCGGCGTTCGATACTTGCTCTATATAATCAGTAGCCCCACTAACGTAATTCAAACTTTGATTCGCTTGTTCTACAACGGAACAGGCCGATATCACAAGAATACTTGACGCAATGAGGCCTGCCATCATCAATGTATGCTTTCTTTTCCGTTTAATCATGACCATCTCCCCTTCTTCATATTGAAGTGTTTCTTCCAGATTTATGATAACTGCTCCGTATGCTTCATTGCAAATGGGTCTACATTCAGCGTTATTAACATGTATAATAAAGGAATCATACGGTAAAGGGATGTCATGAATATGCTTCAGGCCTTAAATGTACGCTTGAACCGCATCATGCCACTGATTACTCCAATCAGCATTATTATTGGCGTTCTTTGCGGGAGTCTTCTTTCTTCTTATACCTTTTTGTCGCCATGGCTTTTTGCATTCATGACGTTTGCGGGAAGCATCAGTCTCGGGATACGGGATTTTGTGAACGTGCTGAAGAAGCCTTTTCCACTGTTCGTTTGTCTGTTTATTCTGCACCTGGCGATGCCTCTGATTGCTCTTGGCATGGGTCACCTGGTCTTCCCAACGGATGCCTACACGATAACGGGCCTTGTTCTGGCTGCCGTTATTCCGACAGGTGTGAGCAGCTTTATCTGGGTCAGTATCTATCGGGGCAATATCGCTCTGACGCTGTCGATTATCCTGATTGACACCATGCTTGCTCCTTTCGTGGTACCCGGCGTATTATCCTTGCTGATTGGCACTAGCGTATCGTTGGATATAGCAGCCATGATGAGCAGTCTGTTCTGGATGATCGTTGTTCCCTCCTTGCTCGGGATGCTTTTGAATGAATGGACCAAAGGGGCCATTGTTCCAGTCTGGGGGCCTAGACTGAATCCGTTCTCCAAATTGTTCATGGCAGCGGTTGTCGCGATTAATGGCTCTGTTGTTGCGCCCTATTTAGCTGACTTTAACTGGCAGCTCGCTGGTCTAGCAGCAATCATTATTTTTCTGGCCTCATTTGGCTATGCTCTAAGTTACTTCGTTGCCCGATTACTCGGTTGGAATGAAGCCGATCAAGTCGCACTTGTATTCAACGGAGGCATGCGCAATATTAGTGCGGGAGCGGTGCTTGCCGTATCGTATTTCCCTCCACCGGTTGCCGTCCCGGTTGTACTCGGCATGGTATTCCAGCAGATGTTGGCCTCGCTTGCAGGATATCTGCTTGGCCGCCGCTCGCAGACTCTTCACAATGCTGATAAGACGTCCGCAGCCTAGTACAAAATAAACAAATCAAAAACGCCGACAGTATTGTCGGCGTTTTTTTGATTAAACTTTATCAAGCTACGTATTCATAAACCTAGTAATCCGAGAGCGAAATTCCAGTTCCAATGATAAGTACGAACACTAGAATATACACAACAATTCCGATCGCTGCCCACAGCAACGATGCTTTGGCATAATTGGCTTTCGAAGGATTGGAATCTCCAAATGCCCATACAAACAACATAATAATGTTTACAAGCGGAATCATCATAAGGAACAACGTGAGCATCCAACTACCGAAACTTACTGGCTGTGGTCCTGGCTTATGTACTCTTTGACTAGACACTTCTGACATAATATTTCTTCCTCCTTTCTCCTTCATTTCAATTGCTACCTGCTAAGACAATCTACTTCTACTTTATAAATAAAAGTTTGCCGTTAATAAAAATACCGGAAATCTCATGAATTTACAATGTAATATTTACCATATTAGTTTCAACATAAATTTTTTATAATATATCCTGATTCTGTATAACACAAAGGACCTGCAATAAGTGACACTTATGATTAAAGTGCCTACCCTGCAGATCCCCATTCACTCTATTTCTCTTTTCCTCACACTAATTCACAAGGTATCATAACGATTTCAAAAAGCCCACGATTCTGGAGGCAATTCTTTCATGTCCGGCCTGGTTGGGATGGAGCCCATCCGGTACACCGTTATCACCTGTAAAGTATAAATCTTTGTGCACAGGCAGCAATGGCTGGATTCCAGCAATGTTCCACAGATCGCAGACCGGGATGGAGTATAACGACGCGACCTCTCTAATCGCAGCGACATAGTCACTGTATATCCGTCTGGTTACCGTATTAGGCAGGTCTTCTGGGACAGCTTCACTTGATCCATGGGGCGGAGTAAGAAACACGATCAGCTTGGTTGGATAGCGCTGGATCAACTCTTCTGCTATATGTTTAAGCGCCCCATAAAAGGTATCCTTTGAATTGAGCGAAGTACTGATATCGCCAAATGCCGTCATACCACTGGAGAAGTCATTTCTTCCGCCCATGAAAAAGATAACATCCGCTTCCGCGTGCATCTGCCCAATGCGATTACACATCGGTTCAAACCCTCCGTCCGCCACACTGCTTCCGGAAATGCCATGATTCTCATAGGATTGAAATCCCAATGCGCTGCAAACCAGCTCCGGATACGGATGTTCCCCTTCCTGAAGTCCATATCCGAAAGTTATGCTGTCTCCCAGAAAAACAGCCTTTTGCCCTTCATAGGATGATGATTGTGACGACATGAGCAGATCCCTTCTTCCCTTGTAACAGATATGTATAGTAACGATGTCATCCAAATACCGAAGCAAAACGGCCTTTCCAGCCTTTCATCGTTCGCTACACTATTGTAACAAAAGTTTTCGTGCCACACGATACCGAGACAATCTTAATAGAGAAGAAGATCAGCATCTATCGCTCTACGTTCCAGGCATTCTCCACTAAAATATTACCTTGTTACATCACGCACGGTGCTGTTCCTCGCCTGGATGATGTCTCCAGTGGAAGCCATTGGTGTATCACCTGCTACGGTATGCGCCAGCATTCCGGCTGTCGCAGCAAAAGAGATTGTCTCCGCTGGCATCCACCCCTCCAGTTCACCATACATGATGCCGCTCGCAAACGCATCGCCCGCGCCGATCCGGTCATAAACAGAAAAGGTCAGCGGCTCGGAATAAGCGAACACCCCTTCCTTGAACATATAGCCCTGTAGGCAGTGTCGGTTATCGCTGTATATGGTACGATGCGTTCCAGCAAGGGTACGCACGCCATACCGTTCGGCAACCAGGGGAATGAGCTCAGTCAGTTGCTCTTCCCTTTGTACTTTGTCCGTATTTAACCCCAGAATATGAAGAGCATCCCGCTCATTCATCAGGACGATATCTGACAAATGCAACATTTCCTCATAATGCGGCTTCGCCATGGCATAACCCTGATCCCCCCATAAAGCAGGACGATAATTACAATCAAAAACAACTGTGCCGCCTTGTTCTTTGACCGCCTGTGCCAATTGTTTCATCGCCAGTCTCACCGAATCATTCATCGCCAGCGTGATTCCGCAGAAATGAATAGCGTCCATGCCTGATGCAACTGTCGCAAAGGGATACGTGCCTTCAGGCGCAATATTAAAGCTGCTCTCCATCCGGTTAGAGTAAGTCACCCGTCCAGGTCTGGCCCCATAACCATTCTCCAGAAAGTACATCCCGATATACTGCCCTCCGCGACGCACATATTCGGTGCTCAGGCCCAGTCCGCGCAAATAGGATTCGGCGGCATCACCCAACGGATTGACCGGAAGCCTCGACACCAGCAGGCCTGCATATCCGTAACGTGTCATCGCCGATACTACATTGACCCCACTGCCCGAAAAGGAGTATTTCAGCCGATTACTCTGAATCAACAGATCATGTCCCGGAACTTCAAGTCGCATCATGACTTCGCCAAAAGCCCCTACGCGTTTAACCATACTTCTTCGCCAGCGACTTCATTGATGCATATAACGACTGCACATCACTTACAATGGTCAGACCCTCCTGATCAATAATGGAGGAATACACATGTGGAATAACCTGCGGAACCCCCGCCTCCAGTGCGATTTCGAGAATGGCTTCAAAATTATCCATATCGATGCCACCGGTAGGCTCCAACGCAAAGTCCGCTTCTGCACACGCTTTCGCTACCGCTCGCAGTTCATCTTCCCTTTTTAGCCCCTGCATCGGGAAGTACTTCAGTGCATTGCCACCCATATCCCGTACCAATGCAATGGCCGCGTGTACAGGCACCACGGCAAGCTTGGATTGGGCAGCACTCACTGGACCCGTCGAAATATTGACAAAGCCCGGCTGACCAGTCGGGGAGACGAGGCTGTTAATCCAGCTGTCCCGGTCTCCGAGATTCGCTCGGGTTGCGCCGACTGCCGGAAATACCTGATTGATATGACTGCCCGGAAAATGCTTTACGATTTCGGCGACGACAGCAGCCTGTCGATTGTCTCCGGCACCTAGTCCAATTGAAACGGCATTGTCAATTTCCCGCCCATAGGCTTCCATCGCTTCCACCGCTTCAGCCACAGTGGCATAATCCTTGGAAAGAACGCCAACCAGAACATGGCCCTCAGCCGCATCAAAAACCTCTTTTGCATTCGTAATGTCCTTGGCGAGCACATTCAAAGCCACCCGATTGTTATAAAATCGTTTTGCAATCTCAGACATTTCCTTCTCCTCCTGTCAATTGTCGAATTCGATCTTCAATGACCCGCATGTCATCCCCCATCAACGGACGGGGATCGATATCGAAATAACCTTGCCTTACGCCATAATCACGAGTATAAATGGCGATAGGACCGCCTTTCAGCTCCTCATTAAGCTGTTTGGCACTGATCCCCACCTTCGCTTCGTCGACCTGGATGCGCCCCCTGTAAATCGCTCGGCCCGCTTCGTCCTGGACAATCGATACCTGAATCCCGGCTATCTGATTGAGTGACATTAACTCCTGCAAGGAAGCCCTTTCCTGCTCACTATGGTCAGCTTTGACTGCATATTCATCCAAAGCCTGAAGCAGGCCAAACGTCGTTTCTTTACCTACTTTCATGCTGCGCCCGATCCCGTGAAGCTGAACCTTCAACCATTCGATATAGGTTCGTTTACCTGCCACAATGCCGGAAGTTGGGCCTTCAATGGCCTTGGAGCCGCTGTATATGGCTAAATCCGAATACTTCACATATTTGTGCAGGTCCTCTTCCGCAGCCGCATCGACAATGAGGGGTACCTCACACTTCTGGGCAACCTGCCAGGCTTCCTCTATGGAAATCATGTTTTTCTGTACCGCATGATGGGATTTGACGTATAGGATCGCAGCCGTTTTGTCTGAAACCGCATCCGCGATATGCTCCGCCCGACCTTCATTGGCATATCCGGCTTCGATCAGCTTCCCACCACCAAGGTAAACCATCGTCTCCACGGGTGCTCCGTATTGAACATTGTGGCCTTTCAGCATAACAATTTCATTGTTCGAAATGACTTCCTGATGTAGCTTCAAACTTGCGTGGCGGTTGCCCTTTGTTACCATGGCAGCTACGGCGAGCGCGATGCCACTAGAAGCGGAATTGACAACAACGGCCGCTTCGGCACCGATTAGACGGGATACATAGTCCCCTGATTTGTCTACAAGATCTGCGATCTCCACATAACTCTGCCCGCCTTGCTTCATGGCATCCATGACTGTGTCCGTCGGTGCAGATACGCCGAGGATACTCATCCGCCCGCTGGCGTTGATAACACGTTTCAGTCCATATTTAACATTCAATGAATTGGTCACCCACAATCACTCCTTTTACTTCAATTTGACGGCTGCCTATCTTATTTACTCCCTCGGAGTCCACAAGCGTTACAGGCTTGTCTACTACTTGGAAAAGAGTCAAATTGGCTTCATCACCTGCTTGAATCCTCCCCAGCTGCGGTCTGCCCAGCCACTCTGCTGCCCGTACGGTCACCCGATCTATCGTCTCGTTCAACGAGTAGCCAAGGGCCAGAAACTTACTTAACAGATTAGCCATGCTGTAGACCGGACCGTTCAGACGATTGCCCCTGTAAATATCCGTACTGATCGTATCCGGGTCAATGCCATGCTTCTTGGCAGCTTCTGCAACCTGAAATGAAAAACTCGCAGTCCCATGTCCCACATCCAAATGCACACCGCGCTTGATGGCATCGTTCAATACATCCAGCGGCGCGCCTCTATCATCGAACAAATTATTGTTTTTTCCATTCAAATAGTGAGTGACCACATCACCACCCTGTAAGAGCAGCATGACCTCACGAATATCAGGTGGGGCTGATCCAATGTGAACCATAAGCGGCAGGCCTGTTTCCTGCGAAAACTCTCTTGCCAAATACAGCGGCCGCAGTCCGCTTTTGCCAACCACACTCCCACTGATTCTTGCTTTTAATCCCACGATGAATTCAGAATATGCCCGGGTAGCCTGTAACAGCTTGTCCCGATCAATCCAGTCCAGATTCGACAATTCGTCAGTACGCAGTAAGCCGAGGCAAGATATGTTCAAAAAGGCAAACACCCGTGTAGCCGCCTTATGAGTGCTTATCGCCAGATCGCCAATTCGATCAGCACCGCAGCTGCCTGCGTCCACAATCGTAGTAACGCCCTGTTTTACACCGATTTCATCAATGTCGTCCCCGTAAGGATCAAACTCTGGAAAAGCATGCACATGCATGTCGATCCATCCGCTGGATATGTAAGCTCCAGGCGATTCCCATATCCGATCTCCGGTTGCCGTTCCACCAGGAGCGAATTTCACAATCCTGCCTTCATTGATAACCACATCCACCTCTTCACCACTTGTAAGACGGACTCGACGCAATACCAGCTGACCGTCCATCACAATCCCCTTCCTGTTCTGGAATATTGGATTCACGTGTTCCTGCTTTATATGTATTGATATGAAAATACCCCTCTGTTCAACAAAAATAAATTCATCTTCCCAGATGCTCATACTCTTGTCTACTAAAAGGGGTAGCCTGTCAGTAATATTCTATTACTTTTATTCCTATTTCCACAATGCCTGTTTATTTCGGCTGAATATATCCTTCAGCTTTGAGCAATTCAGCGATCAGAACAGCACCGCCTGCTGCTCCGCGCAGCGTGTTGTGAGACAGTCCTACAAACTTGTAATCATATAGGGAGTCTTCGCGCAGTCTGCCCGTTGAAACGCCCATACCGCGCTCGATGTCACGATCCAGCTTCGTTTGTGGTCTGTTCTCTTCTTCAAAATACGTAATGAACTGTTTCGGTGCGCTTGGCAGACCCAGTTCTTGCGGACGACCTTTGAATTGCAGCCAACGGTCCAGAATTTCTTCTTTGGATGGTTTTTTCTCAAAGGATACAAATACTGTCGCCAGGTGACCATCTGTTACCGGTACACGGATACATTGTGTTGTAATTAATGGTGAGGACGCTTTTACAATCTCATTATTTTGAATGCTTCCCCAGATGCGCAGCGGCTCCTGTTCACTTTTCTCTTCCTCGCCACCGATGTATGGAATCACGTTATCCAGCATTTCCGGCCAGTCGGTAAAGTTTTTACCTGCGCCTGAGATCGCTTGGTATGTGGAAGCCACCACTTGAGTTGGATTGAACTCGCGCAACGCGTGAAGTGCAGGTACATAGCTCTGAATCGAGCAGTTTGGTTTAACTGCGATGAATCCGGTTTTGGTTCCGAGACGTTTGCGTTGAGTTTCAATCACGTCCAGATGTCCTGGGTTAATTTCCGGAATAACCATGGGTACATCCGCTGTCCAGCGGTGAGCCGAGTTGTTGGAAACAACCGGAGTTCCCGTTTTGGCATAAGCCTCTTCGAGCGCTTGAATTTCATTCTTTTTCATATCTACAGCACAGAATATAAAATCAACCTGGCTTGCAAAAGCTTCCACTTGGGAAGCATCCTGCACAACGATGTTTTTCACTGCTTCCGGGATCGCAGCAGCGAGCTTCCATCTGCCTTGTACGGATTCTTCGTATGTTTTGCCTGCCGAGTTAGCACTTGCTGAAATAGCCGTTACTTCAAACCATGGGTGTTCATTGAGCAGATCCACAAAACGCTGACCTACCATCCCCGTTCCTCCGACGATACCGACTTTCAATTTTGCTGACATAAAATCATCATTTCCTTTCGGTGTGAGTTTCCCCTTATTAAACACTATTCAGGCATTTCCAAAGCGTGTAGCTAACATCCCGGAAAAAACCAAAAAATCCCATCCCCAAGACAAAAGTCTCAGGGACGAGATTGTTACACTCGTGGTACCACCCAGATTCGCCAATATGTCGCCATACCAGCCTCTTCGAGTTAAGGATAACTGCATTCAATTATGCCGCATCCGCATATACTCTCGCTCTGTAACAGGAGCTCCTGTCACACCATCCCTCAAGCCTTAAAGTTCCGATGTGCTGCTCTGAGTCTTTATTCAATAAAAAATTCTTTACCCCTTTTCAGCTGCCGGAGCTCTCTGTAAAAGAAACCTTTTATCTACTCATCTCTTCGTCGCATTTGATATTGCGATTATAATATCAAAATTACCATCGTGAAGTAAACACATTTTTTTAGATAATGGAATTTATACGTTTTCAGCGGAGCTGAACAATTCAATTATCGCAAGAAAAACTTCAGCAAAACGCGGTCTGTCTTCTGTGAAAGTACGTCGATAGACGTTTTTCTTATAAATTACTGCAAATGGCTATTTCTTTACTGCTTTTTGGCAACAATCGCATACGTTCCCAGTGGGCTCTCAGGCCCCGAGGCATGATGTGTCCTAAGTAATTTCAGTTCGGAAAGAAGAAGTGTTTTTACCTTATTCGGAATCGGAAGCATCTGCAGTTCCATAGGCGCTTCTGCCAGTGTCATTTCGGTTTCCCAGCGACCGTCCTGCAGCTCGGGAGAATGGATCGAAATCTCTTCCTTAATCGTCCAGCCCGCCGCAGAGACAAGCTCTTGAATATCCTCCGGTGTAAAAAGCGTGCGCACATTGGAGAAGCTGTTCTCCTTGTAACATTCGACCTGGGACTGAATCAGAACGGATAACCAATGTGAGAGCTGGCTCACATCTGTAACTCGTGCATCCCATTCGGCGAAACATAACTGATGCCCCCACTTTCTAACCTTGCTAAGAATCTGGGCGAGTTCGTCAAATGATTTCAAGTACCACGAACAATGGGAAAGTACAATCACATCAAACTCATTTTCGCCGAATTGGGCCTGATCACTTAGAATGTCAAAATCATAATCCATTCGAATTCGGTCACCCAGCGGAGATTTCCGCAGTTTGGCTGCCGCTTCACCTACGGTCAGTGGTGCACCATAATCCTCTGGTGCAATGTCTACACCATGAACATACCCGTGCTCCCCCACCAGATGTGCAAGCACGGCCGTTGTATCTCCCTGACCACAACCGATTTCCAGAACGCGGCTGCCTTCCCGGATCCCCCAAAAGAGTCCCAGTTTCATCCGATGCTCGGTCTGAATGTATTGAATGGCGGCATTGTCCTCCACGTCCATATACTTAATAAGGTCACTGATGATAGCCTCACTCATGATTCCTCACTCCTCAAAGAGCAACTTGAACTTCTTGCTCATTGTATCGTGACAGTCACCATTGTACAATGCTGGAGTCTATGCCAGAACCATGACACAGAGGAGACTCCGTCCTACAGCAGATCTAAACTTCTGCTACATATCAATCCCTATCCCCACTGCGTTGCAAGCTTCTGAAGATATGGTGTCAGCATGGGCTGTAATTCCTTACGCATCAGTCCGATCTCCAAGATCGCCTGAATATATCCAAACTGATCACCAATATCGTAGCGACGCCCCTCCAGCTCAAGGGCCAGCAGCTCTTCCACCTGGCTTACTTCTTTCAGCGCATCCGTTAGCTGATATTCCCCTCCAGCCCCTCTCTCGATTTGATCGAGAATTGGAAAGATGGAAGGTTTCAGAATGTATCGTCCCATCACGGCTGTTCGGGAGGGTGCTTCTGCCATTGAAGGTTTTTCTACCAGATTGGTAATTCGGTGAACCCGATCCTCTGCGCCCTGTGAATCGATAATTCCGTATTTACTCACGTCAGCATCCTGCACTTGCCGTACGCCGACAATCTGGCTGCCTGTCTTTTCATATAAATGAATCATCTGTGCGAGCGCCGGAGGATCAGACACCATAATATCATCTCCAAGCAGTACGGCGAACGGATCATCTCCCACAAACTGACGAGCACACCCAATCGCATGGCCCAATCCAAGCGGTTCTTTTTGACGGATAAAATGAATACTCGCCATTTCGCTGATCGCTTGCACTTCTTCCAATAGAGCTTGCTTGCCTTTGGCATACAGGGAATGCTCCAATTCAACCGATTTGTCAAAATGATCCTCGATTGATTTTTTATTGCGTCCGGTTACGATAATGATATTTTCAATGCCCGATTGTACCGCTTCTTCCACAATGTATTGGATGGCTGGTTTGTCCACTATCGGCAGCATTTCTTTGGGTTGAGCCTTGGTTGCTGGCAAAAATCGGGTGCCAAGCCCCGCTGCCGGAATGACTGCTTTTTTAATTCTCATATCATGAAACACTCCTTTCATTAGCATCAGATGAAGGATCAGATCCTTGAACGGGCTCTGCCCGGAACACCCAATACCGACTGGCAATATAGTTTATAACCATGCCTGAGAGAGTCGCCAGTATTTTACTCATTACAACACTCCAACCTAATGTGCTATTGCAGATATACAAAATCAGGGAGGATAAAGACAGTACCACCAGATTGGTGATTACAAAACGCATGATTTCGTTTTTTTTGCCCTGTCTTCCCGCATCCTGGAAGGTCCACCTGCCGTTCCACCAGTAACTGTTCACTACCCCACAGCTATACGAGATCACCTGAGCAATTAGAGCAGGTGCGCCTGCGGCAGCGAGCAACGTGAATACCATTGCATCCACCGCCGTATTCAGGACACCCACAATTCCAAACTTTAATATAGTGACCAAACGATTAGTCATGATGAGCAACTCTGCCCGTTAACCGTGACTGACTCGACTGACTTTCCACCTGATACACATCTCTTACGATATATAGCGGGCGCGCCTTCGTTTCATCATAGATTCGGCCAACATACTCGCCAAGAATGCCCAGCATGATCAGAATGAAGCCGTTAAAGATCAGCATGATGCTGACCATTGAAGGCCATCCTTTGATCGTTGAATCTGTAAATATCGCTGAAGCGATGACACTTAGCATATAGATGAAACCGCCGATGGATAGAACAGCTCCTACGTAACCTGCCAGCTTGAGCGGTTTGTGTGAGAATGAGGTAATGCCGTCCAGACTCAGCTTCAACATGCGTTTCAGTGGGTATTTGGTCTCCCCTGCTAAACGTTCATCCCGTTCGTACTCAATGGCCGTCTGACGGAACCCCACCCAACTGACCAGTCCGCGAACAAATCGATTTTTTTCCGGAAGACGTTTCATCTCATCACATACCTTGCGATCAATCAGACGAAAATCGCCGGTATCCACTGGAATATCCGTATCCGTCGACGCACGCAGTACGCGGTAGAACAGGCTTGCCGACCATTTCTTGAAGCGGGTCTCCCCGCTTCGTCTGGTCCGACGGGCATAGACAACCTCATAGCCCTCTTTCCACTTGGCGATCATGTCCAATATCAGCTCGGGAGGGTCCTGAAGATCCGCATCAATAATGACGACCGCATCGCCTGCTGCATAATCCATCCCTGCTGTAATCGCGATCTGGTGACCGAAGTTGCGTGCAAAATCAATCAGCTTCACACTCTCGTCCCAACGGGCGTAGTCACGAATCATCTGTGCACTTTGGTCCACGCTACCGTCATTGACAAACAGCAGCTCGTAGCTCTCTCCTGTACTGCCCATCACTTTTTTCAGACGCCGATAAGTCTCATCAATCACCGCTTCTTCGTTATACATCGGAATGATAATGCTGTAACGGCACTTTTGAGCCATGTTCGTTCCCTCCCTTATACCAATCGATCACGCTTATAATTTCACTTCATATAAAGTGGTTTGACCACCGAAACCGGAACCGCTGTCCGTACCTGTCTTCCACTCTGAAGTTGGAATTTCGGTACCATGCTCCTTGATCCAGTCACCGATATCAGAACTTCCACCTCGGCCGCCCATGCCACCTACCATGAAGTATTTCACTTGTCCACTCTTCACAAGTTGTTCCAGTTTTTCCGTGGTATACACCGGATCTGAGCCCGAGAACCCCCCAAGCGTAATGACTGCTTCATTCTCATCGATGATATATGGAGCTGCCTGGTTATAGTCCGTCGTTGCGAAGAGATAGGTTTCACCTGTGTTATGCTCTCTCAGATAACTCAGTATAGTGGTGTCCACTTCTTCGTTGCGGTTTCCCGCTCCACCTCGCCCACCTGTCGTAGGCATGCCTGCTCCGCCATTCATGTTTCCGCCTGAATTCGGAGGTGTTCCCATGCCCGCATCGTTCGGGTCAGTTTCATCGGATGATGGGAAAGCCTGATCGGTGTCGGTGTCATTTGATGCATTCGGCGGAACCATACCGCCACCATTGCGACCACCTTGTCTATCTCCCATCGCCATGCCCATTCCACCGAACATCCCATTGGAACCTGTCGGTCCAGCCGCCGGAATCATGCTGTTGCCTCCATATGTGATTGGGGTGAATGCCCAATAGGTTGGACCGATCAGCATGACCATGAAGCCTGCGATAATCAAACCCTGTTTCCAGGGGTGTGAACGATTAAGCATCACAATCAGAATAACCGTGATCAGAATGCCTGCGATCAATTCACTTATGGACCAAGCTGCCCCGATCGTTTCGTTATACACCTGCATGATGTACCAGCCGAAGATGGTCGTAAGCAGTACGGATATCGGAAGCAGCCGGGCTTGCCAGCCATTGCGTTCACGATACGCCGTCCACATGGCTGCAAATCCTGCTCCGGTTAATGCCGCTACAGGAGGTGCGAGCATAATCAGATAATATTGATGGAAAAAACCAGCTACACTAAAGAAAGCAGCTACCGGAAGCAGCCAGACCAGCCAGAACAAAGCTTCCTTGTGCTTATCTGTTATATTTCTCCGTCTTAATCCTGCAAAAATCGCGATGCAGCCAAGTAATACCATCGGCAAAAGCCAACTGGCCTGGCCGGACAGTTCGGTCTGGAATAAGCGCAGAGGACCTTTTTCCCCTGTACCAAACATGCCACCCATGCCTCCACCGCCGCCATTACCGCCTCCGAAATTCCTTCCATTAGGCATCTCGCCACCGTTTGGCATCTGACCGCCCGGGAAAGTCATTCCGTTCATGCCACCCATTTCACCATTTCCCGGTGCATTGACTGTTGGAGCCGAGCCGCTGCCCGACTGATCGGATGCTGATGTCTGGGAAGTTGCGTTGCCACGGACCTTGCCTTCATCAGAGGCGTTTGGCATGCCTGCATTCGCTGATCTGTTCTGTTGTCCCGTGAGACGGGATAAGCCGTTATATCCAAAAGCCAGCTCCAGCACCGAATTGGTTTCACTGCTGCCGATATAAGGCCGTTCATCTGTCGGTATAGAATCCACGGTAACTGCCCAGGATAAGGAAACAACTGCCAGCACTGCCGTACTTCCGATCAGCAGGATGATTTTTCTTCTCCACTTTGCATTGAATGCAAGCAGATAGAACAAGTAGAAAGCCGGAAGAATCATGTAGGCTTGCAGCATTTTCATATTAAAAGCAAGTCCAATGAGTGCAAAGGCAACCAGGATGCGCCACGTACTACCTTGCTTGCTTCCCTTGAACAAAAACCATGAACCCAGCAGCAACGTGAATACCAACATGCTGTCAATATTGTTGGTACGGCTGACCGCTGCCACAACAGGAACAGTCGCCATCGCAAGTGCCGAGATTCGCGCCGCGGCAAGACCAAATGTAGGCTTGACCATGAAATATATCAGCAGCACCGAACCGATCCCCGCTAACGCTTGCGGTAAAATAACACTCCATCCATGTAATCCAAATACGTAAGCAAAAGCGGTTTGAATCCAGAAGACAACCGGTGGTTTGTCTACGGTTACCGAACCAGCCGAGTCAAGCGATGCGTAGAAAAAGTTATGGAAATTTCTCAGCATGCTCCCGACGGCGGTCGTATAATAGGAATTGGCATATTGGTCGTTCCAGATGCCATACCCGTTCAGAAATGCCGCCAGTAAAACAATCGGCAGAAGGACAAGGTCAATCCTTCGTTTGGCGTTATTCAATCTCAATCACTCCTTCAAGTTCTTCATGTCTACTATTGTGACATGCCAAAGTAAAACTGGGATGAGTGCCCGCTGAATGTTGCCTGAGGATAACTTGCAAACTATTCAGCTAATTTTCAGTTTGGCGAGCGATAATACAGCATATAGACCTCTAGATTTGAGGGTATGTAATCGATGGATTTAACGGGAGGGAACGCCTGCTTATGAAGCTAAGTACTGGCATTAAAATACTATTGGCAGATGATGAACCACATATTTTGCAATTTCTGGAGCTTGGGCTAAGCAACGAAGGATTTGACGTACGTACGGCCCCGGATGGAGCCGCTGCGCTTGAATTGGCACTAGACTTTCGTCCACATATGGCCATTCTGGATGTCATGATGCCCGAGATGGATGGGTTTGAGGTTGTTGAGCGTCTGCGCAAGAGCGGGGCTCAGGTCGGGGTGATCATGCTGACAGCCAAAGATGAAGTCGAGAATCGGGTAAAAGGCCTATGGCTTGGTGCTGACGATTATATGATTAAGCCTTTTGCGTTCGATGAACTGCTTGCACGGATTCAGGCAAGGCTGCGTAATCAGTTTCCTTTATTAATAGGGGCAGTGACTCATGGTCCATTCCGAATTGATGATCAACGCAAAGAGATTACCTATCACGATCAGATTCTGGAGTTATCTCCAACCGAATATGAACTATTAAAATTCATCGTGCTTAATCATGGCATTGTCCTGAGTAAAGCGACCATTCTGAACCGCGTGTGGGGATACGATTTTGGTGGAGAAGAGAATATTGTGGAGGTGTACGTCCGCTCCTTGCGTGACAAACTGGGGGATAAAGAACATAAGCTCATTCGTACACTTCGAGGTGTCGGATACAGGGTGGATCTCTAATGACCTCTTTATTAAAGAAAGATAAACATTTTTGGACATGGCTTCATCAATGGATATCGCCACATTCGCTCCGCTCTCAATTACTCGCGCGATCCCTGTTTATTATGGCTGCTCTGTTATTGTTAATTGGCATTCTTCAATTCTGGATTATGGAAAGCTTTCTGTATCGCAACCAGGCGAAAACCATGGAAGAGCAGCTCATGTCCATGCCTCCTGTGTGGCTCGGATCGTCTTCACGAGGTGGTGCGACGAACAATCCTTTTGGTGGGCAATCTGGATCAGATCCAAGAGGATCAGGCAATCGTTTCTTATACATTCCTGATCGTTCACTCGCCTTATTTGATAATCAAAGTGGCTTCGAGGACATTTTTGGTGAAGACGGTCTGATCGCTCCTCGCTTGACATCAGTTGAATATCAGAACATTACAGATCGGATCAACGATAAACAACATGTTCCGTACCGGATTGTAACGGATAACCAGGGCAATGAGCAGCTAATCGTCTTCTCCTCGCCTGGACCGCGTAATCGCGGCTTACCCATGGTGCAGATGGGCACTGCTACGAAACCGCTAAAAGATTTGATTGTGAAACAGCTTCTGATCTTCTTGATGTTATCCCTGCTGGCTATGGTGGCTGGACTCGTTCTATACGCCAAAGCACTTCGCCGGACACTGATTCCCTTGTCCAGTATGGTAGATACGGTGCAACGAATCGATGCAGGCAGCCTGGCCGAACGCCTTCCTTCTGTCCAGGGACAACAGGAAGTGGATCAGCTGGCACTTTCATTTAACGGCATGCTCGAGAGGCTTGAAGACTCGTTTGAAGCAGAGCGGGAGTCGAAAGAACAGATGCAGCGTTTTCTGTCTGATGCTTCCCATGAACTGCGTACCCCTCTTACCTCCATTCACGGATTTATTGAGGTGCTCAAGCGCGGCGCAGCTTCCAACAGCGAGCAATTATATAGCGCTTTGAACAGCATGTATGGTGAATCGGTGCGGATTAACAAACTTGTAGAGGATCTGCTGATGCTGACCAAGCTGGATCAGGCGCCTCAGCAGGAGCAGGAAGTCATCCAACTTGACAGTCTGCTGCTCGAAATGCAGCCACAGTTGATCATGATGGCTCAGGAAAGACAGGTTCATCTCGACCTGACCGCTGAAGTTCATGTAATGGCTGATGCTCACAAACTGAAACAGGTTGTACTCAATCTGTTCCACAATGCAGTACAGCACACCGATTCAGATCGGGGAACCATCAGTATTTCGTTGTATGCCGCTCAGCATAAAGCCGAGTTAACCGTCAAAGATAACGGCTCTGGGATTGAACCGGAACATCTCCCTCATATTTTTGAACGCTTCTATCGGACAAGCTCTTCCCGTTCCAGAAAACAAGGGGGCGCGGGTCTCGGCCTTGCCATTACCCGTTCGATTGTGGAATCGTATGGGGGGAAAATAACAGTGCGCAGCCAACTAGGAGCAGGAACGGAATTTACGATTTTGCTGCCATTGGTCAAGAGTGAATCCTAAGCTGAACGAGGCTTGTAAGATGCAGCCTTTCGTTTTATTGCGGCTCTTATCACATGACAAATGCCCCTTTCATTTCTGCGGAGAAATGAAGGGGGCTATTTGTTTGGTATCGAATTGGTTTATTTGTACAAGGTCAATCTGTATCGGAAGTTATCGTTGGTCTGCGAGCCATTCGTCAATTTCAGCAATCCATTGATGCTGCTCATCCGCAAGTAATGTTTCCCATCCCAGCTCAGCAGCAGACTTCAAATTTTTAGCCTGATCATCCACGTATATAATACGTACATCCCTGTCTAGATGAGATTGTACAAGTTCATATATCTCTATATTGGGCTTGCAATATCCGACCTGATTGGAAATGGTTATGCTCTTGCAGTACGGTTGGATCAACGGCAAAATAGATTGAATCCATTCATGACAATGATTGCTCAAGAGATGAAGTTCTGCCTGCTCGCTCCATCGTTCAAGACAATGCATGGCAGGTAGCAACTCTGTTGTTTGTTCAAGCAATTCATAAGCATACATCTTTTCAATATTGGGATATTGTGTTTGCATCCAGATCCAGAACTGTTCCTCCGTCAGCCTCCCTGTCCACAAGTCCTTGCGTATACCGCTTAATTGCTCGATTAAAACAGGAAAAGGCGTACCTGCATACCTAGCAAGCTCCTGCCAGAATGAAGAGGAAAGATTGGTGATCAACACACCCGCCAGATCTAAAACAAGCTGCGGTTTGGAATCCATGGGATCACTCCTGTACAGTCATCTTGACCCAATTACAGTAGGGTTATCGTTGGTGCTTCAACAGTTGATAATGGTTGTACGGTTCATTCTCGATTTCGATCAAATTCAGCCATTCGAAATTGCATTTCTGTATTACCTTATTCGATGCCTGATTCGTTAATAAAGCAATGGCATTCAATACTTCAACGTTTGTATTTTCAAATAAATACTGCGTTATGCCTTGTACTGCCTGCGTTGTATAGCCACGGTTCCGGAAGTGTTTCGAAATGCCGTACATAATCTCCCGATTGGGCGCTGGCAGTTCATCCTTGATCCCCGAACAGCACCATCCAATAAACTCATCATTTTCTTTGAGCACGATAGCCATACGTAAACAGAGGTCTCCAATGTCCCCTTCCGCCAAAACAGCTTGTTTAAAATTCTGATTCTCAGGGATTTCGTATTGAGTGAGCCAAAGTGCTCTCTCTTCAACTGTAGCATTCCATCCCGGCAAAAATTCGTAAACCTCAGGTTGCCAGGTGATTTCCTGCAATTTCTCCAAATCCTCAGGTCGATACTCGCGCAAATAAATATCTTTGCAATCAATGATTAATTCATCACTTTGGTTGGTTTGTTTCATAATGCCTCCTGGTGTACATCTTATCTACCCTTTTGCGTCTCACTTTAAAGCTCGATAACAAAAAATCAATTCAAATTATAAGCTCGTATTACGTTGTTCTCTTCATCAAGAGCATACACATTCGTGAACGTTGTCATTAACATCATTTTGTCTTCACTCTGGTAAGCTTCCGGCATTCTCATGATAAACGTATTATTGTTTGACTCAACCTCCTGAGTTTCACCGTTTGTATATTCAATCTTAAACTTGTGTACAGGCATATCCGAATATAAAGCGCCCCATATAAAATTCCCTTTGTTGTTCTTCGGTTCCGCTTGTACCAAAAAGGCAGGCCCCACATCTGAACTCGCTGTCCAACCTGATTCACTATCGGTATCATAGTGATATCTCCCATTCTTCAGTTCATAAGCAGCGAAAACATATTGTGTTTGGTCCAGTGACAAAACCAGTTCATTTTGTTGATCTACATTAACCACTTGAAGGGGGTATTTCCATGTAGACTGAACAGCCTTCTCTAACGTTTTATATCCAAAAATATCATTCCAGAAGAATACACAAATACTAACCAGTACACATACAACAAAGCACGAACTTATCCATAACAGCTTCCTCATATTCCCCCCCTTGCACATTGCCAGTTACCCAACTAACATTGGCAGACCATAAACACCGTACCACTTTGATTTAAAATGGGACTCACGCAAGTTCCTCCTTTTTCATGAACTCGTCTTTGGTTAATCCGAACAGGATCATATCCTGGTATTTCCCATCGGTATAAATCACCTGACGACGCACGCCCTCCTGCACACATCCAAGCTTTCTCATCATCGCTGCAGAAGGTTCATTTCCTTCCAGAACATAATCATTGAATTTATTAAGCCTGCGCTCGAAAAAGGCATATTTCAACAATATTCGAATGGCTCTCGTCCCGTATCCTTTTCCGCGATGATCCCTGTCAATTTGAATCCCAATACTGAAGGTTCCATTCCGCTCATCGATGCTGTTCAGGTTCACGCCCCCAACATTCTCACCATCCATATTTTCAATCGTGAACATGATCCGTCCTCTGTCTAGAGAGAAATCGGAAAAGGCTTCCGTAAATTTCTTTGCCTCAGCATTCGTAGGTGGCAGCTCTACTGCACATTCCAGTAAACGACGAGCGGGTGAATCAAACCGGTTATAATAATGATCCTCCCAATCTTCCTCACGCAAAGCACGTAATCTGACCTTATCATCCTGCCAAAAATAATCGCTATAGTTAATCTCTCTCATTCTGATAACCCCCATTATTTTAATTTTCTAGCTCTACAAATACATCTTATTTGTTCCTTAGATCTTCAATAATTTGCTTGTGTGTGGGTAAGAAATGTTCTGGTATGGAATGTATATCAAAAAATCGTGTTTCTATGGACTCTTCACTCTCTTTTATCGTTCCACAAAAGTCGTTGCTTTTGAACATTACTTGCACCAATGCAACTTCATCTCCATTACTATAAACGACCTCGTATTCAGGACCTGAGTATATCGAGAATAATTCTATTGAATTCAGTGTTAAACCTGTTTCTTCATATACTTCTCTTTGTGCTGTCTCCTGAACGGTTTCTCCTATCTCCATAAATCCACCTGGAAACCCCCAGAATCCATTATCCGATCGTTTTTGTAATAGAACTTTGCCAGTCTCATCGATTACGATAGCCCCTGAAACCACCATGATAACTTTGGCGTTCCCCACAAATGACCGCATATACTGAATATAGTCCTGATCCATGGTTATCTCCTTATATTGTTAGAAAAATGATATATCAGAAACTTTTTTAATACGAACTACGCCTATGATAACCCATATTGTGGAATTTGAGGAGATTTGTTTTCATAAACGGTACAACTAAAAATAGCCCCCGGTCAGGAAAATCCTGCCGAAGGCTATCATCTATTTTATATAATACGTCATTACAATTCTTCTTCTTCCGGGTACTGAGGCTTGGTTACATTATCGGGAACCGTTTCATCGTAGACATCCTGACCTGGATAATCCCGAACTTCCCCTTCGTGCAGCTCATGATTTTCATAATCGAAACGATGCGCGGTCCTTTGATCCACTCGCCACGGCGAGCTTTTGCCAAGAGATTCAGACATTAGAGATGAGCCGTAAGGACCTTCAGGGAACTCTTCGAGTGTGATATCATTTCGCTGCGACTCCACCGTGGACACATCGGTATATTCTTGTCTTTCTTCTTGCAAAAATTTATCCTTCATCGTTCGTCCCTCCATATCTGCTTCGTGGTGATCAAAGCATGTTTATTTTGAGCGGAAATGAAAGGATTTATGCATGATCAATGGCAAACACTGCGTTTCAGTCTCTGATCCAGATATAAAATACAAAAACAATAAGTCCGATTATGCAAGTCCATGTATCTCGTTTGGACCATACCAATAAGGAGGAACGTGCTCCAAGCAGGGAATTCTCTCTAACTTTCCGCATTTCCATCGCAATCGTCATATCTTCTGCACGCTGAAACAACGCCATGAGCAAGGGAATGACCATTGGGCCAAGATCACGTACCCGTACCGTATTCGGTCGTAATGCAGCTTTGCCGCGTGCCCGGACGATCAGCGAGAATCGCTGCCATTCACTCCAGATCATCGGGATAAAACGAAAGATTAAAGACACAGCGAGTGCAAACGACGACACGGGCAGCTTGATTTTTTCGCCGATACCAAGTACCCAATTCAGTCCCTCGACCATACGGCCATAAGGCGTAGTCAGTGAAAACCAAAGACTTGCTAACGTAACGATAAACAAACGGTAGACATTCATTAACGTCCCCTCCGCCTGTATCAGGGAAAATCCGAACTGTAGGCCGCCACCTTCTGTAGAAAGAGTTGTGCCCGACAACGCAGTTGATACGAGAAAGAACAGTACGAGCGGTTTCATTAATTTCAAGCATCCCATCAGAGCCTGACGTGGCAGCATAACGAGCGCCAAGATGACTGGCACCAACGTAAGAGATAGACCTAACCAGTCGTGTTGAAGCATCGCAGCGGTCACGAGCAAAATGTATAAAACCCATTTCAGACGCGGGTCCATGGCACCATACAATCCTCTGTTGGATCCTGATTCTGCGTGGGTGTGTATGACCCCCTGTGTGCCTTCTCCTCCCAAAGTGTCGGAGCTTGAAAAGGCAAGCTTCGCTTCATCTGTGAATTGATCCTCATTACCAATAACATCAACCTTCTGCTCTAAAGGCTCATTGACGGACTGAACAATACCTTCAGCCATTTCCTCCGGGGTCAACGCAGTAGAAGGAAAATGAATGCCCGCCGCCGCAAATTGTTGTGCCAGCTGCATGGAGGGTGGCAGACCAATTCCGGCAAGCTCCAGCAGATCTGGCCTTGTATGAAGTTCCCTTGGTGTGAGATCAGCAACCAGACGCCCCTCCTGCAACAAAAGAACCCGATCTGCATGTGGTAAAAATGTGTCCAGGTCGTGTGTAGCCACAATGGCTCCATCACCTGCAGTTCGATGCTGATTCAAAGCATCTAGCAGCATGAGCACACTTTGTGCTTCCAATCCGGCGCTGGGTTCATCGAGCAATAGCCATGAAGGCTGCGTAGCAGTTCCCAGGGCAAGCCCCAATCTTCTCCGTTCTCCCCCGCTTAGTGCAAAGGGTGATCTGTCCGAATGGAATCGTTCTTCCCCTCCCTGACCCGCTGGGGAGTCCCAGCGCTCCAGCGCTTCGGAAATCTGCTTTTTCTTTTGTTCATCTGGTAGACGATATGGACGCAGGGAATAAGCAAATTCACGGCCAATGCTTCGGGCGAACAGCTGTTGCTCTGGGAATTGAAAGACCAAGCCCATTTGCAACAAAATGGAATGTGGCACTTTCCCGTTCTGCCAGAAAGGCTCTCCGTCCAGCTTGAGACTACCCTCATCTGGAGGTTTTAGGCCAGCGATCGTTTGCAGCAGTGTGGTTTTGCCTGATCCTGTGCAGCCTAACAATAAAGTGATTTCGCCACGGTTCAGTCGGACAGTGATATCTTGAAGCAGCGCTCTTTTGTCAGCCTGTGACGAAGCTATACCTACATGTTCTAATTCGATTGCCAAAGGGCTACCTCCTTAACCAACTGCTCTGGTCGCAGAGGTGTCGCATGTTGCAGTAGACCTTTCCGTTTTAGGAGTAGAGCCGTCTGCACTGTAAAAGGTGGAGCAAGCCCAAGCTGTTCGCAGGGTGATGGTTGTTGTGCTTCTTTTCCAGCGTCAGCCGTCGTCTCTTCCTTATCTTTTCCATAAAAGAAAGCCGCAGGCACTCCATCGTAAACAGAGCGTCCCTGTTCCATGGCAATAATTCGATCGCACAGCGTCGCTTCCTCCAAATGATGCGTAATCCAGATTACCGCCGTCCCTTGCTGGACAATGGCTTGAACTACCGCCTCCATTCGTTCTCTGGCTCCCGGATCAAGCATGGCCGTAGGTTCGTCCAGAATGAGTACATCCGGTTTGGCCGCCAGCGCTACCGCGATATTAAGCAACTGCTTCTGTCCTCCAGACAGCATCGATATTGCCGCCTCCGGCGAGTGCCCAAGTCCTACCGTATGTAATGCGTGCTCTCTCCGTCGTAATTGTTCATCAGGAGATTCCAGTAGCGAGGATAAGGAAAAATGAAATTCCTCCTCAATGGTGTCTCCAAGTACCTGCGCATCAGGCTGCTGGAGGACTCCACGAACAACCAGTTCCGAAGAAGCCTTCCTTTCTCCACCGGATAGCGGAGTGAATCCGATTAGCAGCCCTGCCAGCGTACTTTTGCCGCTACCATTGGCTCCCACAATACTTATCCATTCTCCCGGAGCTAATTCCAGCGAAACTCCATCCACTGCCTTACGAACACGTCCTGACTCCGACGCATAATGAACACGGACATTCTCTAGTTTTATCATAGGTGTAACGTCTTGCATCGCAAATTGGTCCTTTCCCTTTTGAATCTTTTGTGGTACGATCCAAATCGTTAACCACATCCGTTTAATCGGTTAACAATAAGATTACCAAAATTGAAAGGAATGTTCAAACATGAAATTATCTTTGCGAGGTATTGTATTCAGCGCACTGATGGCAGCCATACTTGTTCTTTTTGGTTACATAAGTATTCCCATTGGTTTCTCTCCTGTGCCGATTACGCTGCAAACTCTTGCGGTTATGCTGGCAGGCGGACTGCTTGGCCCATTATATGGTTTTCTAAGTGTCGCTTTGGTCGTGGTCCTGACTGCAATTGGCTTCCCGCTTTTGCATGGCGCAGGCGGACTTGCAGTACTCCTTGGGCCTACCGGGGGATATGTTATGATGTGGCCCTTCTCCGCATTGCTCATTGGACTATTGCTCAGCAGAATCAAACTGAACGGATTCGTTGGTTATTTCCTGGCCTTTATCGTATTTGAGGTGTTTGGTTCAATGTTGATCTATGTCTCGGGCGTTCCTTGGTTGGCCTATGCTTACAAAATGTCTTTACCCGAAGCGATGATTCAAGGATTCTATCCTTACATCATCGGTGATCTGATCAAAGCCTTGTTCGCTGCGATCATCATCGCACCTGTGCGCATGGTCTTCCCTCCGCAACGACTGACAGGCAATATGAACTCAACGGTTGTGCGAGCAGATTCTTAGGACATCATTGAATCGTGAATAAAACGAAACAAATGCCTCCAAAATTAATTTTTGGAGGTATTTTCTTTTGTGCCAGAACGTCATGTCCATATTTTCCATGCTTCAAGTCCATATTCAACATGTTCTTCAAAAGAAGTCTTGACTATAATAATTGATAATGATTATCATTATAAAAGAAAAAGGGGATTTCATTATTATGTTGCGTCATCCAAATAAACTCCAGCTTTCGTGCATTATCCTTGTGCTAACCTTGCTTCTCTCCGCTTGCGGTCAAGGGAAACAAACATCATCACCTTCTACTGAAGGTAATTCTGCACAGCAGACAGAAACGTCAACCGATACTGCCTTAGAATCGGCAACTCGCGTATATAAGGATGCTCTGGGCCGTGAGGTAACGATTCCAGCCCATCCCCAACGTGTTCTCACTACACAATATTTACCGGAAATGCTGGCAGCAGGACTTAAGCCTGCTGGGGCAGCATCTCATCTGCTTAACAACTATGTCTCGATTCAAGATCAATTGGAAGGGATCGAAGATATCGGGGTCTCCAATAAGCTGAATTTGGAAAAGGCACTCGAACTGCAGCCGGACCTCATCATTGCTGCAGAGTGGAATGAGGATCAATTGGAGCAGCTGTCCAAGATTGCCCCTACGGTTGTTGTTCAATGGGAAGGTGCCGATGCATTCCAACATTTCAAGTCAGTGGCTGACGTTATTGGCAGAAGCGAACAGGCAGAGGAATGGATTCAAGCATTTAATCAGAAATCCGAAGAGGCACGGACCAAGCTTTCTTCCTTCGTTTCACCAGATGAGACATTCGGCGTTGTGGTTATTGGCGGATTTGAAAAAGGTCAACTCAGAGTGTACGGGAACGCTAATGTCGGTTATACCTTATATGATGCTCTGAAGTTCAACATGACGGATACCGTCAAAGAGGAATGGGCAAAAGGGAATCATGAACTCGGCATCAACATCTCTCTTGAGAAACTGCCGGATTATGCTTCAGCAGATCGACTGTTTGTGGTAAGATTCGATAATGATCCTGATTTCCTGAAAGAGGTGGATGATAGCCAGTTGTGGCACTCACTGCCTGCCGTCAAAAATAATAAAGTTTACGTGGTTGATGAGAGCCTATGGTTCTCTTACGACGTGATGTCTCTCAGTGCTCAATTGGATGATGCCGTTCAATTGCTCACCAAATAAAAGATATTAATCACATCATATGCAATAGAGGAGAAGTTCTTCAGCGATCCTGCCTGAAGAGCTTCTTTTCAGCTTTTGAGGAGGGATACCATGATTTCGCTGGTCTATATACTTACAGGGACATACTGCGATGCGATATCCGGTCCGTGTACAAAATCAATACACCGTCATACATTGATGATCATCACCGAAGGGCGTGGTAAAGTCCATTCCATGGATAGACAGACTGAGGTTATGCCAGGAAACTGCTTTCTATTTCATCCCGGTATGGAAGTGCAGCTTGAGAGTCTGTCAGATCTTCCTCTGCAAGTATATAGCATTGAATTCGAACCTCTGCCCGTGACTGTTCAGGGTACGCCCCGAATGGCTGCATTAGCGCAAGGACAAGTATACCCTGAACATGTTACTCGCATGATTCAATTGGTACACTTGCTGCATCCCGTGGAGGATCTTTGCGATGAAAAGGAAAACTACAGCAAACATGTGCTGTTTCAGGAATTGATTTTACTAGCCATGAAAGCCGACACGATGGATAAAGAGCATCGCAGCATACAGGCCGTGGATACACTCCTTCAACGGTTGGAACAATCCGTTACACTTGACTATACTTTGGATCAACTTGCCGCAGAGACTGGGCTATCCACACGCCATTTTTCACGTCTTTTTCGTGAGCACACCGGACAGAGCCCTATCCAATATTTGAATGCCTTGCGAATGAATCGTGCCAAAAAACGTCTGCTGGAATCAAACGATTCGATTCAGGAAATTGCAGGACACATCGGATTCCGCGATCCTTTTCATTTCAGTCGCAGCTTCAAGCAATATACCGGTGTATCCCCGCGTTTATACATTCATTTAAGAAAGCATACAATGCGTGTCGCCTCCTTTCAGTTCCTGGGTGAGCTGCTGGCGCTCGGCATAACACCGATTGGTGCACCTTACCAATTGCTAGACTGCCGTTATTACCAGGGTCATGTGCGAGGTGTTCCTTCGATTGGAAATTCCGTGGTAACGCCATATATGGATAAGATATCGGAGCTGAAACCCGATCTCATCGTGACTTTTAACGGGCATCATTATGCCGAATACTCCAAAATTGCTCCTACACTGGATGTTCCCTGGTCCCTGCCCTTCTTTGAACGCTTTCGTCTTATTGCGGATTTGACTGGAAGGACTTCTGTGGCAGAAGATTGGATGGAAAGCTATATGAACAAGATCAAGGAAACCCAAAAAGTCTTGTCTCCTCTTCAAGATGGTGACCAAACGGTTTCATTTTTCTGGATGAGAGGACTTCCCGCTACCTTCCAGGTCTACTACGACGTAGGTGTGTTATATCGTGATTTGCAATTAAAACCACCTGCTCCGGTGCTGGCAGCCCAGCAAAATAAATCTCATCCGTTCAAAGAAGATATTCCTTTGGATCAATTGCATAAGTATGCGGGTGATCATCTCTTTATCGTTGTGTCGGGCGACCCGGAAGCCATCCGACAGTTTGAACAGCTTGAACGCAGCAAGTATTGGCAGCAGCTTCCGGCAGTGCAGAACGGTCAGGTTTACCGTATGACGGAGGACTGGCTTCGGGAAGATCCAATCTCCATGATGGGACAGGTTCAGGATCTGATGAATTTGATTGGGTAACAGCAAAAAAAGCCGTGTCCACGTAAACAGAAAACATTCTGTTCCACGTCGGACACGGCTTTTGTTATTTTTACTCTTGTTCCTGTCCCTTTCCTCCATACAGGGTAAGTAAAGGCTCTTGAACCCGAACTTGTCCCGTAGTCAAAGGAACCACTTCCTCATAATTCGCAGAATTCGTTACAATTATAGGGGTTACCGTATGATAACCAGCGGCCTTGATTGCAGCGATATCGAATTCCAGCAGCAAATCTCCTGCTTTAACCCGATCACCTTCCTGAATATGTGATGTAAAGTGCTGACCATCCAGCTTGACGGTATCCACCCCAACATGAACCAAAATCTCCGCACCTGTATCCGAAACAACAGCTAGGGCATGTTTCTTTTTGAAAGCCACGGTAATAGTACCGTCAAAAGGAGCAACGACTCGGCCAACTGCCGGCTCAATCGCAATGCCTTTGCCCATCGCGCCGGATGAAAATGCCGGATCTGGCACCTCAGTCAGTTCAACAATGGTTCCCTCAATCGGGCTAAGAACTTCTTGATCCAAGGAATCCGCTGTTCTTACTGATGCATTGGTGGATTCCGTGCTTTTTTCTTGTTCTTCCTCTTCCACCGGATCTTTGAATCCCATAATGTACGTCAATGCAGCCGAAACAACAAAGGATACACAGATCCCAAGAATCAGTCCAGGGAAGCCCTCTCCACCTGGTCCATAGAAGATCGGCAAAGTCAGTAATCCTGGAGCGCCCGAAGCAAATGCCTGAGTACCTGCCTGACCAATGATGGCCCCACCAACAGCACCCCCGATCACTCCTGCGATGAATGGACGTTTGAGTGGCAGAGTGACACCATAGATGGCAGGCTCGGTAATCCCGAACAAGGCCGTCAATGTCGATGAACCCGCCAGCGTTTTCAGCTTCTTATTTTTGGTTTTCAACATAACGCCGAATGCAGCTCCGGTCTGTGCGAAGATGGAAGCCGTCGCAGCCGGTTTGACACCATCGCGTCCATATACAGCAACGTTGTTAATAAATACGGGAATGAGTCCCCAATGAATTCCGAAAATAACGAGCAGCTGCCAGCTTGCACCCATAACTGCTCCTGCTAATAGAGGACTGAATCCAAAGGCGGCCACAAGTCCTGATGCAATGGCATTACCTACATATACTCCAAATGGACCGAATACGAGTAAGGTAAGAGGTACCATAATAACAAGCAAAAATAATGGAGTGACAAAATTTTTCACACTTTCGTGAAGAACTTTATTGAAGAATTTCTCCAATTTGCTCATAACGATGACTGCCAGAATAATAGGGATAACGGTAGATGAATAATTCATCAAAATGACAGGAATACCGAAGAAATCGGTTGGCGTTCCCTCCGCCTTGAGCGTGACGATGGAAGGATAGATTAATGCGCCAGCAATGGTCATTGCTACAAACATGTTACCCTGGAATTTGCGAGCGGTTGTAACCGCTAACAGCAAAGGCAAGAAATAAAACAGGCTGTCTGCTGCTGCAAATAAGATCTTATACGTGGTTTCCGTTGTTTCCAGCCAGCCGACATTGCTTGCAATGAGCAGCAGCCCTTTCAAGATACCGGCTCCCGCCATAACGCCTAGCAGCGGTGCAAAAATACTGGAAATCACATCGATAATGCCGCCTAAACCTTTCGCGGACTTCTTAGGCTTTTCCTTTTCGGAAGAGTCATCCAAAATGTTGCTGATCTGACCAATGGCGCTATATACCTCAGGCACCTTATTGCCCACGACCACCTGAAACTGACCCCCATTTTCCTTGACTGCGATGATTCCTTCTGTCTTTTCTAGCTTGGCTTTGTCTGCCTTCGCGTCATCCTTCAATACAAACCGCAAACGTGTTGCGCAATGTACCAGTGATACCACATTTTTTTCGCCGCCGACCAGCTCGACGATCTCTTTTGCGAGTTTTTCCTGACTCATGATGTGCACCCCCATATTTACTAAAACAGGCACCTTACCGATTTTTTTTGCACGCAAAAAACCTAAGCCTTGAGTAAGGTTTGGACACATTGGTCCTGCTTTCTCATGACTTAGGTTTTGCCTGCATAACCAGTAACAATCCCAGTTAAATCGTATTCAATTCCTGTTAATCTCATATTATTATGATTTAACCAAATTTGTCAACATTTTAATTATTATCGATTAACGACCCGTTCAATGTGGACGGTCAGATACAATTTCTCTTCGTTGGTAAGCTGATGGTTATATTCCTTGTTGACGAACATTTCGATTTTCTCCGTACATTTCGCCGCTTCCGGGTGCTTCTCTTTGATCATGTCGTAAAAGTGGTCATAATTATTGTCATAATGCGTGCCGCTTAATACCCTCTGGGAGAAGAATTTCAGATGCGTAATGAAGCGAAAATAGCTGAGAGACTCTTCATCGAATTCCATCTTGAAGTGATATTTGGCTATATTAATAATTTGCTGAATAAACTTGGTGATGTTCATCGTTGTAATGACTTCTTCATTCATCTCCGCATTTACAATATGCAGGGCAATATACGCTGCTTCATCCGGTGGAAGCTCGATATTAAGTCTGGACTTAATCTGCTCCAGCGTTTTCAGACCCAGTCCGAACTCAGCCTTGTACAGCTGTTTGATTTCCCACATCAGTGCATTTTTGATTTCTATCCCTTCACGATATCGTTCAATCGCAAAGTTAATATGATCTGTTAGGGAAACGTAGATATTTTCATTCAGATTACGGCCCAGATTCTCTTTGGCGTAGGTAATAATTTCTTCCACAATTTCGATCAGTTCCATTGGGACTTCGCGCAGCAGCATTTTGAAATTGTCGGATGTCTGCTTGTTTTTAAGCGCAAATACTTTCTGGATGCGGGTCTCGTCTACTTTATCCCCGGGCTTTTTCTTAAAGGCAATCCCACGCCCCATCACTACAAGCTCTGCTCCATCCGCCTGATAGATGCTAATGACGTTATTGTTGATAACCTTTGCTATTTTCACTTCAATCCCCCCGTCACGATCCACTCTCTTGGCAGTCATATATCGCCTTTTGGGCATACAAAAAAAACCTGAAGCATCACAAAATAAACAAGACATGTACGTCTGTTTTTTTGGTGCTTAGGTTTTGCCTACTTCAAGTAGTAACAATCCCAAAACGATATAATTGCGTCAAGTATAGCGCGTAGAGACACATATGTCAACGCTTTCAACGAGGGAACAATCGGAAGTTCCATGAAAAGTGGTCCTTCCGATATGATCATGGAGAATGTCCCTGTTTTTTCCCTGCTTATTCCTGTTCTAAATTGCTGCCATCTGATTCAATCACATTTTTGTACCAATGGAAGCTCTTTTTCTTGATCCGCTTCAAGTCACCCTTACCTTCATTGTCACGGTCCACATAGATGTAACCATAGCGTTTTCTCATCTCTCCTGAAGAAGCGCTGACAATATCAATTGGCCCCCAGCTTGTATAACCAATGATCTCTACACCATCCTGAATAGCTTCACCCATCTCGGCAACATGGCGTTTCAGATAATCAATCCGGTACGCATCATCAACCTCACCTTCAGGGGTAACCACGTCATTGGCTCCAAATCCATTCTCTACAACAAACAGCGGTTTTTGATATCGGTCGTGCAGTTGATTGGCTGTAATACGGATGCCTTTGGGATCAATCGTCCAGCCCCATTCCGATTTTGCCAAATATGGATTCGCTACAGAACCAAATACATTGCCGCTCGTCATGTTTTTGACGACTTCCGGGTCTGTGGAGGTTGTACGACTTGAATAATAACTAAATCCGATATAATCAACCGTATGGTTTTTCAGAATTTCCGCATCGCCTGGCTGCATGGCAATATTCAATCCATGATCCTTGAAGAAACGTTTGGCATAACCTGGGTACTCTCCACGCGACTGAACATCAATGAAGAAATAGGACTCCCTGTCTTTCTCCATTCCCTGGAACACATCATCCGGATTACAGGTATAAGGATAAAAGCTTCCTGCCGCAAGCATACAGCCGATCATTGCGCCCGGGATGATCTCGTGACAGGCTTTAACCGCCAGTGCACTTGCCACCAATTGATGGTGCGCTGCCTGATACTGAATCTCTTTCACATGATCACCATCCTTGAAGACCAGACCCGCACCAAGGAATGGCAGATGCAGCAGCATGTTAATTTCGTTGAACGTCATCCAATATTTCACCTTGTCCTTGTAACGGCTGAATACGGTTTTCGCGTAGGTTTCGAACAGAGTCACCAACTCACGGCTTCTCCAACTGCCATATTTCTCAATTAGATTAACGGGTACATCGAAGTGAGCAAGTGTTACTACAGGCTCGATACCCTGCTTCAACAGTTCATCGAATAATCGATCATAAAACTGCAAACCCGCTTCATTCGGCTGTGCATCTTCTCCAGTTGGGAAAATCCGCGCCCAGGCAATGGATACACGCAGCGCTTTGAAGCCCATCTCGGCAAACAGCGCGATATCCTCGGGATAACGATGGTAGAAATCAATTGCTTCATGCGAAGGATAAAACTCGGTTTCTAGCGGGGTTAATGCAGGAACATTACCCTTCATTATGCTTCTGCGATTCTCTCCTGTCGGCAGCAAGTCAACAATGCTCAGCCCTTTGCCATCTTCCAGATATGCACCCTCTGCCTGATTGGCAGCAATGGCTCCACCCCACAAAAAGTCTTTGGGAAACTTAAAATTAGTCATCCTTATTCTCCTTCCAAATATGTAATTCTGTTATCCGCTCAAATCGCAAGAAACATTAAAAAAACAAAATAGAAAAAACCCGAACCAGCCCGGATACACGTTGCAGTGTATACAAGCCAGCTCAGGTTATGCCCATATCGGTAACATTCCCAGATCACAATTATGCGGATTGGATAAAACTTTAGCAAGAATTAGGGCCATTGTCAATTTAATAAGCGTGATATATATTCTGCATCTGCATGGAACGTTGTCCCTGCAACATTCGAAGACGCATCGAATACTAAGCGAAGACTAGAAGGATCAGTAATCGATCTCAAGTAGAGTTCATGCTATTGTCCACGAAGGTTTTTCATGCAAAAAAACCTGTTTCGTGTACCACATATAATATTCCAAAATTGTCATAACCACTAATTTTCACATGAAATATTAACCAATTATACTGGTATTATCTTCTATTAAAGCATGATATATTTCAATTCAGAAAACGCTTTCAGTAATTTTGATTTGGAGGTGATCCGCGTTTTTAACAAGCTTACGGCTTGTTTTTGTTGAGCTTTATTGCCAATCTCTGCAAGCATTCTATTTTAGTTCAACGATTATAACTCAAAGGAGAATATGTTAATGAAAAACAACCGCAAATCGGCTCTCTCACTCACGCTCGTGACTGCGATGATCCTGTCCCTCTTCTCATCCACCATCGCTTCTGCTGCTACTGATAACTCGATTCAGGCAAGTGCAGCCGCTGCTCCAACCAATATTCAGTCTTATGTCACTGCGATGGAGCCGGGCTGGAATCTGGGTAACTCGCTGGACGCCGTTGGAGCAGATGAGACGGCCTGGGGTAACCCGCTGATTACTCAGCAACTGATTCAAAATATCGCCAATCAAGGCTACAAGAGCATTCGTATTCCAGTGACCTGGCAAGCTCATATAGGTGGAGCTCCTAACTACACTATTGATACCGCTTACATTAACCGTGTACAACAGGTCGTAAACTGGGCGCTTGATGCCAATCTGTATGTCATGATCAATATCCATCATGATTCATGGCAGTGGATCAGCTATATGGAGAATGACCATGACAATGTCCTTGCACGTTACAACTCTGCCTGGACTCAAATTGCAAACAAATTCAAAAACTCATCCACTAAGCTGATGTTCGAAAGTGTAAATGAACCTCGCTTCACGGAAGGTGGTACAACGAATACCGCTACAGCATATGCTTTGCTCGATGAGTTGAATGTATCTTTTCATAACATCGTGAGAGCATCCGGCGGCAACAATGCAACACGTCCATTGGTCCTGCCAACGATGCATACTTCTTCCGCTCAACCAGATCTCGATGCATTATCTCAGACAATTGCGAAATTAAATGACCCTAACATTATAGCTACCGTTCACTACTATGGTTTCTGGCCATTCAGTGTGAATATCGCAGGTTACACCAAATATAATGCTGAAGTGCAACAGGATATTACGACTACATTTGACCGAGTCTACAATGCATTCACAGCAAAAGGTATTCCGGTTATCGTCGGTGAGTATGGCTTACTCGGCTTTGATCAGCACACAGGTGTCATCGAGCAAGGTGAGAAGCTAAAATTCTTCGAATTTATCGGCCAATACCTGCGTCAGAAACAGATGACCACCATGTTATGGGATAATGGACAGCATTTTGGCCGTACCAGCTTCACCTGGTCTGACCAGGATCTGTATAACACAATGAAAGCAAGCTGGACAGGTCGTTCCTCCACAGCTGAATCTGATCTGGTTTATCTGAAAAAAGGGGCTGCAATTCAGGATAAAACAGTAAAACTGAATCTCAATGGCAATACATTTAGCTCTCTTGCTAATGGCAGCACTACCCTTGTTCAAGGTACAGATTACACGATCAGTGGTGATGTGCTGACATTGAAATCAAGCCTGTTAACCAGACTGACCACCTCAGGCAATCTTGGGGTTAATGCCAAGTTGACCGTCAAATTCAACAAAGGTGCAAACTGGAACCTGAATATCATCAAGTATGACACGCCTAAACTGAGCAATGTAACGGGCACAACGAGCTCGTTTGCGATTCCGACTACCTTTAATGGCAATCAGTTGGCCACAATGGAAGCAACTTATACAAGTGGCGGAAACGCGGGTCCGCAAAACTGGACTTCATTCAAAGAATTTTCCTACGCTTTCAGTCCGAATTATAGTAGCAACGTCATTGAACTGAAACAAAACTTCTTCAACGAAACGAATAATGGAGAAGTCATTCTCAAGTTCCACTTCTGGAGCGGAGACGTAATTACGTACAAAATTACAAAGAATGGTTCCAGTGTTGTCGGAATCTCTTCCTAATTGGATTTTACAACTCAATCTACAGCATATTGGAATTCACGAAACGTTCTGTCCAGGGCAAGAGGCTCTGGGCAGAACGTTTTTCATTATTATACTTGGTTAATCTGACTGGCGACGAGGAGCCACTATCAGTGCCTTTACAATAAAAATGAAACATCTCCACTCCGGCTGTGAATGACATATGTTGCTCCCAGACCTTTATAAACAAGCTCAACAGGTGCCCTGTTGGTAGAAACGACATAGAGTTGTTGCGGACACAAGCTGCGACACAGCTCAATGTCCTGGCAGCACTGCGGCAAGCTATTTTCGAATACAAAGGCGTTTTTCACTACAAATTCTGGCGGAAGCTGATTACGGAATGCCATTTCCTGAATGTAACGCACGGTGACTGCACCAAGCGACTGGAGTTGTTCCCCCTCTTCTTCGCTGTGTACAAGCACGACAACTGCAAATCCCCTCTTCAGTAATACATCCACAAAATTCTTTCCCGCCTCACCGTGTCCTGTCGATACCACCATCATTGCTTCATCCATTGCCGCCAACCTCGCCTTCACATCAGATCCTGCAAATGCCATCTGGAGTACGTTATGTGCGAATCATAGTCCTCTGTCTGCATCTCTGCAATTCAACTGCATCCGATTTCTGCACCGTTCTGATCGATTCCAGACAATCCAGGTGAGGAATTCTTGCCTAATCTCCTCTTTTCGCAGTCATGCGGCATGTTGCTCTGTCTGTCATAAGCGGAAGAAAAAATCGAGTTATTCGTGTCCAAAACGAAGATATATCACTTGTTAATCGCTTACATGTGTGAATTCTATACCAAAAATCGGAAAATCAGGCGTATATCCATTCCGGTTGATTTTACTTGAGCTGTGTTCAGTCGTAATATAATCGGCAGGATAACAAAAACAATAGAAAACAATAAGATGATTTTGCCTATGGAGGTTGGAGCGTGTGATCGCAGATTGTGATGTGGAAATTCGAACGGAGATTTGTGTTGATACCCGAATTAGTTCCATGGAGATTATTCGGTACGATATGCGAAAATTACCCTTCATAGCGCAGGAACGTTCATCCTGCTACTGTGGATTGTTCAAAATCTCATGCGGGAATGTTCATGGTTTTGCCGAATTTGAATTGCCTGTGGGCTCCCATCCCTCTGATCTGGTAAAATGGGCTTCGGTGTTCAGGGCCTTAAAAGGTATGGAGCTGTCACAGGTCATGCATTATATCCAGAAGCATCAAGAGCTATGGGGAAATGAACGCATGCTTTTCCTGCATGAAGCCGTCAGCAATTTGCTTCTTAACCTGGAGCAAGCCAGCACATCTGATGTGATGTTAAACCGGGAAGAAATTCGTGCCTTTATGATGCAATACGCACTGACGTATTATTCTTTTTGACACCTTCCGTTTAGAAGAAAAGATACATAAAAATGCAAAGAAACCCTGGTGATATACACCGGGTCTTTTTGCATTTTTCGACCTGTCTTTTTCAAAAGTTTACGCTTATTGCGGTTCAGTAAATTTCACAACGATTAGTGCTTCTCCATTAGCTTGAACAGGGCCGGTCGTAGTTGGCATCACCTGTTCGATCTTTTCGTTCCCATTCGGGATGAGCACAGGTGTAATCAATGGCAGCCCGGCAGCCTGGATCGCTTCCATGTCAAATTCAATCAACAGTTGACCTGCGGTTACGGTGTCTCCGCTATTCACATATGCGGTAAAACCTTCACCCTTCAGTCCAACGGTATTAATTCCAATATGCACAAGCATCTGAACACCGGTTTCATGTTCCAGGATTACGGCATGTTTGCTTTTATTCATCACATGAGCGATGACGCCGTCAAAAGGTGCAAATACTTTGCCCTCAGAAGGCTCGATAGCGATCCCTTCTCCCATATGCTTTTCCGAGAATGCAGGATCAGGAACCTGCTCCAAAGCAACAGCTGTGCCTGTGATCGGTGATGCAATTTCCAACAAATCTACCTTGGTGCGATGGTTAGCGGCCTGGCTGGCAGAGGAGTTTGACTTTTGCGACAGAACTTCCGTCTTGCTCTCATCTCCAGCATTGCTCGGAACTTCCTCCGCAACCGGCTGATCCTTATATCCGAAGAACCAGGTAAGTGCAAATGCAATTCCCATGGCCACCACGTTGGACAAAATGTACAAAGGCAATTGACTATTCAAATACAGCAGGGTGCCCGGAATAACCGTCACCGCCATACCTGTACCTTGCAAATGGAACAATGACGCGATAAATCCACCGACAGCGCCTCCGACAAGGCCCATGATAAACGGTTTCATATACCGCAAGTTAACCCCGAAGATAGCAGGTTCGGTAATCCCTAGAAATGCAGAGAATGACGAAGGCAGTGCGAGTGCTTTCAGCTTTGTATTTTTGGTCTTCAACCCCACCGCCAGACAAGCTGCTCCTTGCGCAGCCATAGCGCATGTAATAATCGCGTTGAACGGATTAAAGCCCGTTTTCTCCAGCAATTGAATCTCCAGAAAGTTAAAGATGTGATGTACACCGGTAACAACAATAATTTGATGGAAGAAACCAATAATAATGCCCGCAATACCAAATGGCAGTCCCAATACGGCTGTTGTTCCATGCAGAACCCACTCCTCCAGGGAATGGAAAACCGGACCAATCGCGAAGAGACCAAGTGTAATCATGACCGTCAGTGTAATAAAAGGGGTAAGAATTAAATCAAGCGCCTCTGGCACGCGTCTTCTCAGAACCTTCTCAAACTTCGCTCCGATCAATCCGACGAAGAACGCAGGCAGTACGGAACCCTGATACCCGACCACCGGTATGAATCCGAACATATGCAGCGGTTGTGCTGATCCATCTGCCACAGCGTATGCGTTCGGCAGCGCCGGATTCACAAGCATCAGACCCAAAACGATGCCGAGAACCGGACTCCCGCCAAACACGCGGAACGCAGACCAGGCTACCAGTGCAGGCAGAAATGCAAATGCCGTGTCCGTCAGGATTTGAGTAAATAATAAGAAATTGGGCGAAATGTCGTCCGGTGTTGCACCAAATAGCGATAGAATTTCATTTTGAGTGAGCAGCCCGCGCAGACCCATGAAGAGCCCCGTTGCGACCAGCACAGGAATAATCGGTACAAAAACGTCACCAAACGTGCGAATGGCCCGTTGAAAAGCATTGCCTTCCTTTTTGCCCTGACTCTTCACGTCTTCCTTGGAAGACCCTTCGATGCCCAGCTTCTCAACCTCTTCAAATATCCGGTTCACTGTTCCTGTTCCAAAAATGATCTGATACTGGCCCGAGTTGAAAAAGGCCCCTTTCACTTTGTCAATGTTCTCGACCTGCTTCTGATCAATCTTGTCCTTGTCATTCACCATGATCCGAAGACGTGTTGCACAGTGTGCAAATGATGCGATATTTTCTTTGCCCCCGATGGCACGAATAACGTCCTGGGCAATCTGCTGATTATCCGACATGGTTCTTCATTCCTCTCACGTTATATCTAATAATCCCATTTTGATGCCTGAAATCCTGCCTTGCCTTCATGTGCAAAGAAGCGAATCTCCACACTTTCCTTGCTTGGGAAGATACGGCTTGTGAATACCTCTTCTCCATCATTGACAAAGATCTCAACAGAAGAAGAATCCACAAAGATATGGAACTTCAGCACGTCTGCATTCAATGCGCAGCGCCGAATATTCCCGTTCTGATCCGCGAGCGTGGCGCCTGACTGCGAACGATTCAGGGTTACTTTCTGAGTCAACCGATCGTATTGCAACACGGTCTTCTCTTCTGCACTCGCCCGCAATTCAATGCCTACTACCTCTGCGTCAAAATCACGGATTTCACATTCCAATTCATAAGCCATTCCAGCAAAGTCTGCGAAAGATCGAGTCTCATGATCCATTGTGAATTCCATGTGAGTCCCTTCAGAATCCCCACGCAGCTTCACCATTTCAGAGACTGGCTGCTGAATTAATTTCCCCTCCCGGAGTGACAACTGCCGCGGAATTGTTAGGCAATGTGCCCATCCACTCTTATCTGTCGGATACTCCAAATCGGGAAGTCCCATCCACCCCACCAAAATTCGTCTTCCATCCGGCGCCTGCATCGTCTGCGGGGCATAAAAGTCAAATCCACGATCCAGCTCCTGAAACGGACCATGTTCGAAGTGCCTTGTCTGAAGATCCAGTGGTTCGCCAATCAGATAACCCGACTGAAAAATGTTGTGATACTCATCTCCCTGACTCTCTATTCCCTGCGGCGAAAAGATCAGTACACCCTTACCCTGCATCTCCATATAATCGGGGCACTCCCACATGTAGCCAAAGTTAGGTAGCCCAGTATGAATCTCTCCTAGAAACGTCCAGTTTCTGAGATCTGACGAGCGATATAATACGGTGCATCCCGTTTCATCTACACGCTGGGCTCCAATCACACAATAATACGTGTCACCTTGCTGCCAAACCTTGGGGTCTCTGAAATGTTCCGTGTAACCAGAAGGTACTTCAGAGATCACAGGTTGCTGCACTTTGGTTATTGAACCGCTTTCATGCATAATCGCCAGACACTGATACGGATGCCTGATCCAGTCCTCATCTCTTGTATTGCCTGTGTATAGCAGATTGAGCTGGCCATCTTTTTCAATAGCACTGCCCGAATATGCCCCGTGTGAATCATATGTGTCGCCCGGCTGGATTCCGATTCCGACTTCTTCCCAATGCACCAGATCCGTTGAACGGGTATGATACCAATACTTCATTCCATGCTCGGTCCCGAGTGGGAACCACTGATAGAACAGATGATAATATCCTTGGTAATAGGAGAATCCGTTAGGATCGTTAAGCAGTCCGGTTATCGGCTGGATATGGTAATGCTGTCTCCACGGACAAGCAGAGATCAAAGCTTCCAGCTTGCCTATTTCTCCAGGCTCTGCCTGCTCGATACGTCTGTAGCGTTGCTCTCTAGTCATTTTCATAAAAAGTGTTCTCCATCCTAGCGAAAAGTAAAACCTAAATTAGAGGAACCGGTTCCAACACGCTCAAAAAAATAATTCCATATGGCTTTTTCGCCTGCCACCGTGTTCCCATATCCTTAATGGATATTCGGAGTGGAACCGGTTCGATGGAATTATCATAAAGGATTCATTTATATCTTGTCAACGCTTTCTCGTGGAATAATCTCCACATCAAGAATCGTGCACTGCTCCACCGGATCGCCTTGTACCAGACGAATAATGTGCTGGGCCGCCACTTGACCTGCCTCAAAATAATGATATTTTACTGTCGTTAGTGTAGGATGAATCATCTCGGTAATTTCATAACCACCAAATCCGGTAACTGATAAATCCTGCGGGATTTGTATCTTATTGGAAAAAGCAATCTTCATCACACCCAGTGCGATGTTATCTGTTGCGCCCACAATAATCGTAGGTTTGCTTTTTTTCAAAATCGCTTCTGCGGTAATGATCGCCTCGGACATTTTAAAGCTTGTCTCGTAATATGTCACATCACATCCACCGCATTCGTCGATCGCACGCTTGAACCCCTGTTTGCGATGGATACCTACCGCCTGATCTCTCTCGGTAACGCCAATATAGACGATTTTCCGATGGCCCTTTTCCACAACATGTTTACCCATCTCATACCCCGCCTGATCATCATTATGAACCAGACTGTGTAACTGTTCATGCTGCTGCCCTACCAATAGCACCGGAATTCCGATGTCTTCAACAGCTTTGAGATGTGCATCGGTCACTTCTGCGGCAAGCAGAATAATGCCGGATACCTTCTGTCTGGCAAAGTCATATATGGCATCAATCTCGCGCTGCATATCCTGGCTCGTATTCGCGATTAGCATCTGATACTGATTATTTCTTAATTCTTCATCGATGCCGATCAATGTCTGAGAGGTTGCAAAGGAATCCAGACGAGGAACAACCGTTCCAATAATACTGGTTTTTTTGGCTTTAAGACTCTGTGCGAACGTATTGGGTACGTAATTGTATTGTTTAATAATGCGCTCAATTTTCTGCCGTGTATCGTCACTAACAGAACCACCATTCAGGAAACGAGAGACGGTGCTCTTCGCCACGCCTGCCATTTGGGCGATATCCGAAATCGTTTTATTCATAACTTCTCCTCTTATTCTCATTCGCTTGAATTCACTTATATTACCTTATATTATACTTCGAATGGCAAACCCTTGCGAATACTATTCCCATGGAGATATTAGTAAATCTCACGCAACTCTGAACGTGCATGTGCAATGCATCACGGTAAAGCGTTATTGATGCATGGCATTAATTCAGCTTCTTGCAGACAAGGAACATGAGATGCTAGTATAACTTCAATTCATAACGTGCATCATGAAATACAGAACCGAATATCATTATTCATACAGGCTATGACGGAAAGAGTACGCGGAGTTATCGTTCATTACAGGGACGCGGTGCCGAAGACTGAGAGCACCCGAAAGGAACATGCCGCCGAAGTTCACTCCCGAGCCGATTGCTGAAGAGCTGCTCCTCATGGATATAGCTTCTAGGACAATCCGTTCCTTGCGTTAAAAGGTCAAAGTGAGAAACAGATCGGCTGTATTCAATCAGCAGGACCGTTTCTAATTAGGGTGGTACCACGGCTTCTTCGTCCCTTACGGATGAAGGGCCTTTTTGTGTTTTTTCATAAATTTAAATTGAAGGAGTGGATCAGCATGGATCAAAGCATGAACTTGGAACAATTAAGAGGCCGATTGAGTGAGATTAATCATAACCTTCTGCACTTGTTGTCAGAACGGGCCCAAATTACACAGGAAATTGGTCAAATCAAGGAAAAACAGGGTGTACCCAAATTTGATCCGGTTCGCGAAAAAGAAATGCTGGAGGAACTGACTGCTGCCAATCCGGGGCCTTTCCAAGACGATGCCATCAAACTTCTGTTCAAACAGATTTTCCAGGCTTCCCTGAGCCTTCAGGTCGACGAACATAAGAAACAACTGCTCGTTAGCCGCAAAAATCAGCAGGAAGATACTGTCGTCTCCATCGGAAACGTCAAGGTTGGCGCAGGCAAACCCATTATGATCGCTGGCCCATGCTCGGTTGAAAGTTATGAGCAGGTACGCGAGGTCGCAGCAGCGCTGAAAGCGGCCGGCATTACCGTAATGCGCGGAGGTGCATTTAAACCTCGTACTTCTCCATATGACTTCCAGGGACTCGGAATCGAAGGATTGAAAATTCTGAAGGAAGTTGCCGACGAGTTCGGACTGAAGACAATTAGTGAGATTGTGCATCCAAGTCATATTGAATTGGCTGGACAGTATATTGATGTCATCCAGATCGGTGCCCGTAACATGCAAAACTTTGAACTGCTCAAGGCTGCCGGGGATGTTAAGATTCCTATTCTGCTGAAACGTGGTTTGGCGGCAACCATTGATGAATTCGTTCATGCTGCGGAGTACGTTGTCTCCCGCGGGAACAAACAAGTTATGCTGATTGAACGCGGCATTCGCACCTATGAAAAAGCAACACGAAACACACTAGACATCTCTGCCGTGCCGATTCTGAAACAGGAAACCCATCTGCCTGTGCTTGTGGACGTCACCCACTCTACAGGGCGCAAAGATATCCTTGCCCCTTGTGCCAAGGCAGCACTTGCTGCGGGTGCAGATGGCGTTATGGTTGAGGTTCATCCGAATCCGGCCGTAGCCCTCTCGGATAGCGCACAGCAATTAAATATCGAGCAGTTCCACCAATTCCTCTCCTCTGTGAGACAATCTGGATTGCTGAAGGATCAATAGGTTAGTTAACAATAAAAGCCTGACTGAAATGTGTGGTTCATACGAAAAACGGTATGATCCTACATTTCTCAGGCTTTTGACTATCTTAATCTTAATTTTAATCCACATCTTAATCTCTATACATCGGCTCTGCTCCACTTTCTCAAACCTCAATAATAATGGGCAGAATCATTGGTCTTCGTTTTGTCTGGGCGTAGATGTAATGACCGATCTCGTCTTTCAGCTTTCTTTTGATCACATTCCACTGATTCGCTCCGCTTCCGGTTAACTCATCCATCTTGTTCTGAACCAGCTCATGAATCTCTTTCATGAACTCCTCAGAATCCTTCACAAACACAAAACCTCTGGAAATAATCTCAGGCGCTGTCACCATATGTTTCTCCGTTTTGCTCAGCGTAGTCACAATCACCAGCATTCCATCGGATGACAGTTGCCGGCGATCACGCAGCACGATATTCCCGACGTCGCCCATGATCAGACCGTCGACCAGACTGTTGCCTGAAGCAATTTTGGGACCAGGAGATGCCACGCCATCTTTGTACTGAATCATATCCCCATTGTTCACGATGAATACATGATCCCGTTCGATCCCCACGGACTCCGCCAGTTGTCTATGCTGATACAGCATGCGGAACTCACCGTGAACTGGAACTAGATAATCAGGCTTCATCAGGGTCAGCATCAGTTTGAGTTCTTCCTGGCTGCCGTGTCCTGATACATGCATGCCTGCTGCTCCGCTTGAACCGTAAATGACGCGTGCTCCGAGCACATACAGATTATCAATGACATGCGCAAGATTGCGTTCGTTCCCCGGGATCGCCCCAGCGGCAATAATGACGGTATCTCCAGGTGCAATCTTCACATGAGGATGTTTGGAGGCCGCCAAACGGGATAAAGCAGCCATCGTTTCACCCTGACTTCCCGTACAGAGCACAACGACCTCATCAGGTGGAAACTGGTCCGAATCAATGGCCTCAATGAGCAGCCCCTCTGGTACATCCAGGTATCCCAGTTCACTAGCTACGGACACTACATTAAGCATGCTTCTACCCAGCAGAGCCAGCTTGCGCCCCGTCTCGAACGCTGCATTTACAATCTGTTGAACCCTGCTTACGTTGGACGCAAAGGTAGAAATAAACACTTTTTGTTTGGCACGAATAAACGCGTCCAATATGTGGTCACCTACGACACGCTCGGAAGGGGTGAACCCGGGTCTCTCTGCATTGGTGCTCTCGGACAACAGCACGTGTACACCTTGTTTGCCAATCTCGGCCATACGGTGCAGATCGGGATACGGCCCATTTACAGGTGACATATCAAACTTGAAATCCCCGGTATGGACTACATTTCCTCCAGGTGTTTGAAAGAAAATACCCAGGCAATCCGGTATGCTGTGACTGGTCGCAAAAAAAGAAACGTGAATTCCACCCAGCGTAATGCTGGATTTGGAATCAACCGTATGCAGATCTGCTTTGCGCAGCAGCCCATGCTCTCTCAGTTTCAGTTCAATTAATCCTCGTGTCAGTCTGGACGCATACACCGGGATATTGATTTGTTTTAACAAATAGGGAATGCCGCCAATGTGGTCTTCATGTCCATGGGTAACCACAAGCGCCCTTACCTTGTCCTGATTTTCCAGCAGATACGTCACATCCGGAATGATGAGATCAATGCCCGGCAGGGTTTCATCCGGGAATTTGGAACCACAGTCGATGACAATGATGTCCTGATTATATTGGATCAGATACATGTTCTTACCTATTTCATTCAAGCCGCCAAGTGCCGCGATATACAATTTGTTGTGGGCGAGATTCAAATCGGATGCGTCCTCCTCTACGTTGCAGTACTAGCATTGAAGCTTTGCATTTTTCTATGTATTTTTAGTATGGAAATTCTGACCGCAGTTATGCATTTCGCAGCTGTTTCCATGCAAAAAAGCCACAGTGGAAAACTTCTCCACCGTGGCCTGCATCATCCTATACGAAAGATTTATCTCGTTGAAGTAAAACTTCCTGCTCATAGGTTTTGATCTCAGCAATCCACTGTTCACGTACAGGTACTTGCTGCTGAGCGCAATAATAATCCCAGATCGCGCCGAAAGGATAGGACTTAAACTCTTCTGTCAAAGCAAGACGAAGGGTGTAATCCCCTTCCAGCTCCGCTGATTTCAGAGCATCCACAGGTTCCAACATCGCACGTAGCAACGCTTTAATCGTGTTGCGTGTGCCAACTACCCACGCAGCAACTCGATTGATGCTTCCATCAAAGAAATCGAGTCCGATATGTGTCGTTGGAAGCAGATCATGACGTACCAATTCGCGAGCAATTTCCAGCAGCTCATCATCCATAATGACAACATGGTCACTGTCCCAACGCATTGGACGGCTGACATGCAGCAGAATGCCGTTGGTAAACAAGGCCAGTGAAGATAGTTTGTTAGAAATAACTTCCGTTGGATGAAAATGTCCGGCATCAAGGCAGATTAACGTATCATTTTGCAGTCCATAGCCCATATAGAATTCATGAGAACCAACGACATACGCTTCTGAACCGAGGCCAAACAGCTTACTCTCGACCGCATCCAGATGATACTTGGGATCAAGCTTCTCGGCAAATACCTCATCTAGTGAATCCTTCAGCCGCTTCCGCGGTGTCATGCGATCGACCGGATTATCCTTGAACCCGTCCGGCACCCATACATTGGTTACACAAGTCTGGCCCAGCTGCTCGCCAAAGTAAGCGCCAATGCGGCGGGATGCTTTGCAGTGATCAATCCAGAACTTGCGAATCGCCGGATCGGAATGACTTAGCGTGAAACCGTCACTTGATTTTTCATGTGAAAAACAGGTTGGATTGAAATCCAGACCGAGCCCTTGTTCTTTGGCCCATTTTACCCAGTTCTCATAATGCTTCGGCTCAATCCGATCCAGCTCTACTTGTTCGTCCGTATCCGCATAGATCGCGTGCAAATTGACCTTATGTTTGCCGGGAATCATGGAGAAGGCTTGCTCCAGGTCTGCCCGAAGCTCTGCGGGTGTCGTTGCAGCCCCCGGATATTGACCTGTAACGGATATTCCACCCGTAAGTTCCCCATCTTTATTCAGAAAACCTTTTACATCGTCCCCTTGCCAACAGTGAACAGACACTTTGATTTCCGCGAGCTTCTTCAGCACTTCATCCGTATCAATTCCATGCTGAGCATATAATAATTTGGCTGCTTCATATGCTTGCTTGACTTGATTTTCCATGTGCGAGAACCCTCCTTATTATCGTGTAAATGCTGCTGGCACACCGCCATCAATCGTCATCATGCAACCGGTTGTTTTTTCTGATTTGGAAGAGGCAAAAAAGGCGATGCCTTCCGCAATATCTCTCGGATAAATATTGACGAGCAAAGTTGTACGTTTGCGATAGTACTCTTCCAGTTGATCCGATTCGATACCATAGGCTGCTGCACGTTCATTTCTCCATGAACCGTTCCAGATCGCTGAACCTTGCAGGATGGCATCCGGGAGAATCGTATTTACACGAATACCGTATTCCCCACCTTCCGCCGCGATGCAGCGGGCCAAATGAGCCTCAAGTGCTTTGGCCGAGCTGTAAGCTGAGGCGCTTTTACCCGCATAGACTGAGTTTTTGGACCCGATAAATACCATACTGCCGCCAATCCCCTGTTGTTTCATCAACTTGAAAGCTTCACGTGCCACGAGGAAGTACCCAGTACCCAGCACATTCATGTTCAAGTTCCATTCTTTTAACGATGTTTCGTCAAACGGACTAGAGGTGGCCAGGCCTGCATTGTTCACGATAATATCCACGCCGCCATATTGTACAGCAACTTCGGCATACGCAGATCGCACGGCTTCCTCATCCGTTACATCCATCTTCAATGCATATGCACGATTGGCACCATATTGGTCGTTAATTTCCTGAGCTACTTTCTGTGCTCCTTCAAGGTTGAGGTCCGCGAGAACGACATGTGCCCCCTCAGATACCAATCTGCGTGCGGTTTCACTTCCAATTCCACCGGCCCCCCCGGTAATAAACGCAACTTTGCGGGAAAACTCAGTCTCCGCCGGAGCCAGCGATAATTTGTAAAGCTCAAGCGGCCAGTACTCCACATTGTAGGATTCATTGGCGCTGAGGGATACGAATTGGCCCAGACTTGTCGCACCCCGCATCACGGCAATGGCTCTATGATACAATGCCCCGCTCACCTGGGACAGTGCCCAGCTCTTGCCTGTGTTGATCATGCCCACACCTGGGATAAGAATGACGCGAGGTGCAGCTTCGAACATCACGTCACCATCATTTTTGTTGCTCTCAAAATATTGTTGATATTGTTCTTTGTAAGCGGCTACGCCTTCCACCAGTTTGGATTTCAGCCCTTCAATATCCTCCGCGTCCGGTGTCCAATCGATGAATAGAGGTACCACTTTGGTGTGCACCAAATGATCCGGGCACGCCGCGCCTACCTGTGACAGCTTCGGCGAATCCACTCCTCCAACGAAGGCGAGCACATCCTCCTGATCGTCAAAGGACAAAATCATTTTTTTACTATCCGATACCGCTCCCCGAATGGTCGGCATTACTTTGGATACGATCTGGCGACGCACTTCTGCCTCAAACGCAGGATGCTTCTCTCCGCCAAACAGGCTTCCTTCGTCAACACGTGCTTCAATGAAGGCTTCCGCTTCATTAATAATTTTGATCGTCTGGGCGTAACATTCTCCCGATGTTTCTCCCCAAGTCACAAGTCCATGCTTCTCCATCAGAACCAGTTCGGCATTGGGATTCGAGAATACGCTTTCAGCAATCATCTTGGATAGTGTGAATCCTGGACGCACATAAGGAACCCATACAAATCGATCCCCGTAAATCTCTTTCGCCAGTTCTTTTCCGTTATCTGCACAACACAGACTAATAATCGCATCTGGATGGGTATGGTCCACATGTTTATATGGAAGGAATGCATGCAGCAACGTCTCAATGGATGCACGCGGGTGTTTGGAATCGATCATGCAATGACCCAAGTATTCGACCATCTCTTCATCCGACATGGATTCCCGTTCGATTAATGGACGAATGTCTTCAAGTCCAAGGCCTGTAAAATGCTTCGCCTGCATGGAAGCCAGGTCAGATCCACTGCCTTTTACATACATCACTTCTATATCACGGCCGCGAAAATCTTTCACCGTCGTTTTGGTAGACGTGTTGCCTCCGAAAATGTTACATACACGGCGATCTGACCCAATCAGATTGGATCGGTAGACCAGCTGCTCCAGTCCGGTTGTTTTCTCCGAAGCCTGTGATGAATTCCATAAACTCTGTACCATTTGTTCCCCTCCGATAATGTTTGTTTTATTCCTAATCAGAGTTTATCATCTTTGTTTTGTTTTGAAAACAAAAGATTTTAAATATAAACGGAAAGATTCAAAAGAGTTTCTGTTTTGATGATTTTTTTTTCAATAAAAAACACCCTGACGTGTTGGTCAGAGTGTTTGGAAGAGATTTTCTTGCACAGAACATGCTCAATGCTTCTCGTTGAGTAGATGAATCTTTTTAGAAAAGCTAGACCCTATAGACCCTAGTAGATCCCTGCTTTTTTTGAAGTATTTTTGATTCCGTAAGTGTCGTTGACGACCGTGTTTCCAAAGGATGTCAAACTTCCGTTAGGACCCGTAGCTAAGTCCAAATAGTTCAAATCAGAGCTGTTGCCATACCAGGACCATGCGAGCCAGCCTACCCCTTTTTCCTGACCATATTTCATGATCGCATATTCATCGACATCTCCGTTCGTGTGATATCCACCGAATTCACCGATGATCAGGGCCAGACCTTTGTTTAATACGCTTTCCATGTTGGCTTTTACGGTTGCCGCGTCTTTACCGGCATATTCATACATGTGAATAGAAAACACAGTATTTTTCTGTGTATCTGCTGCAAATACACTTTGTCCATAATCCACGATGGATTGCGGGTACTGCCCCCAGCCCGCTGCATCCACGATCAACGTATTGTTAATCCCGGCATTTCTCAGCTTCGGAATTGCTTTTTTGTATCCATCAGCCCAAGCACTACCGTTCCATGTTCCATACCATTCGTTCGCGATATTTACGATAACTCTGTCTTCTTTGCCAATGAGTGCTTCCTTGATGCTAATCCAGTAATTCACTGCTGCATCCAACGAATTATAGTCATCCTTACCTGTTGCATCATGTACTTCAAGCACCGCAATCATTTTGTTTGCGCTCACAACATTAATGATGTTTTTAACGGAGTTCAGATCGTCTTTGGTGTACTGCACGCCATTGGAGAGCACAATCCGTACGGTGTTGGCACCTGTTTTGGCAATTGCAGGAATAGCCGTGTTCAGGTCGTTCTTAAACCATGAATGTCCATGATTGACACCTCTCATGACAAATGCCTTGCCAGTGGAATCGTACAATTTGCCTCCGCTTACATAAAATCCTGTAGCAGCAGACGCTTTGGGTGCAGCACTCCCCAGAATCACCAACATAAGTGCAGCTATTACGGTAAAGACTGTACACTTTTGCAACTTGACCATTCGCTAGAACCTCCTACATTTTTTTATTTATTTCAATTAACCCTGCTCAAGGCAATAAGTTAACTAAAATCAAGAGTATCCCATAATTTTATAAAGTTATTATTTATAAATAAATAACTTTATGTAAGATACATAATTTAATTTTATTTACTTAATCGTTAAGGTTATGGACATATAATAAAATGAAAACGCTTACCGGTCAAGTTATTTTTACCATGATAAGGAATTTATTTTGTACTCGCTACCTCCCCCATCAACACTCCCTATTTGGCTATCGACCCCCTAAACACTTCAAATCGTTTTCAAAACAAAGAGAGCACCTCGTTCACCCCTAAAAGAAGTGAATAGGTACTCTCTGTTTCATATCCATGGTCAATGGATATCATCTACGCCGGGCAAAGTCCACAAATCTGAACTTGTCCGGGCGATGCCTTGCCTCTGTGAACTGGAATTGACTTGCATCCTCCAGGTAAACCTGACTTCTAACCACAACTACATTGTGGAATCCTTCGAGATCAAGCAATTCCCTATCCTCAGCAGTGGGCTCCTCCACCAATATTTCCTTTTTGGCAAAAGAGATGGTCAGCCCGAGCTCTTCCTCAATGTACTCGAAGATGGAGTCATTACATATTTCCTTGCTCAAACCGGGAATAAGCCTCTGGCTTATATGGTCCTTGTCGAGAATGACATGTTCGCCATCCACTTGCCGTACACGTCTGATCTCCCAGACCTTTTCATTCAGGCCAAAATTGATTTTCTTGAACAAGGCCTGATCAACCTTTTTTTCTTCAAAAACCTTAACGTACGTTTTGGCCCGATGTCCCATTTTTTTAGCCAGTTCCTTGAAGCTGACGAGGCCCGAAATAGGAAAATCAATTTTACGTATATCCAATACAATGGAGCCCTTACCTTGAATTTTCTGAATATAACCTTCTTCAGACAGCATTTTAAGCGCTTTGCGAATTGTCTCTCTAGACGTTTGATAACTTTCCGATAAATCAAGTTCCGAGGGAAGCAGCGTACCTGCTTCAATTTCTCCAGTCCGAATACGAGCTGCAATATCTTCATAGATTCGGATAAATTTATTATTCATCATTCATCACCACTGTCCATTACCCTTTTTTATATCATATTGGCAACCTATTATAACATTAAAAGTCGAATAACGGATAATGTAGCTACTGAGGATGATGAAATGATAAATTTCCATGTGATTCAATCCTAGTTTTTTTACTCCAATTTTGACATGTTAGCCTTACCTTCTATATCAATACTCGTTCCTTTATCATCCATAGTTCGGTTCTCTTCCTCCATAGTTTGACCTTCTTCTATAATACGGATCAGTTTGTTCAGTCGGAAGATCAGGGCTGCGGCTTCAGATCTGCTCAGATGCTGCATGGGTCGGAAACTGCCGTCTTCGTACCCGGTAAGCATGTACATTCCAGCAAGCTCTTCAACCTCTTCTTTGGCCCATTCGGACACATCCATCTGATCCGTAAAAGCACGACGTGAAGTTGCGGATTCCGACTTAATTTTGCGAATAACATTCGCAATGATCTTCGATGCCTGTTCCCGGGTTACCAGCGCATATGGAGCAAATTTACCATTACCCATGCCATGTACCATACCAAGACTTACGGCTGCTTCGATCTCAGGAGCAAACCAATCCTGATCGTTCACATCCCGAAAAGCATGCTGATAATCGGCAGATGTATCCAGACCCATTAATCGCACAATAAGTGCTGTGAACTCAGCTCTTGTAATGGGACGACGGGGTTCGAAGCGGGTTTCACTCACACCTTGAATGATGTTTTGCTCTGCCAGCCATATAATCTGATCTTTATTGAATGTTTGACCAATATCAATGAACTTAACCTCTTTCTTGGCTGTTGTTTCCGCTTTGTCATTTTGCTCAGGTTGAGACACTCCGGACGACTGAACATCCTCCGGTTTAGAGGAAGGTGCAGGTGAACCAGCTCCACTTCCGCTTGGAAGTGGATATGGCAGAGTCACGGCAGTGGCCTGCTGGCTTTCACTTTTTTCCCCGGTTGAATTTTCAGTCCACAATATGACATCATAGCGCTGTCCGCCCGTTAGTCCTGTCCAGATGTAGCTTCGATCTTTTCCACGATAGATCTCCCGCCCACTACTAGAAAGCACGATCGTTTCATTAAAAGATTCCAATTTCCAGCTCAATGCAATGCTGCTTGTGCTCTGGGAGTTCGCTGAAACGGTGAATTCTTCTGAAGGCAATGTCTCGAACTCGGGTACATCGACTGTCTTTCCGTCTCCCGCCTCATTGAAAGGCACAATAGAAAAGTCGGAATAGACCTGGGCACTTTTCAATTCAGTTATATGTATCGATGTTTCCATTGTTGTTGCAATCAGCTCGTCTTCCTGATAGATGCGATAGCCTGCTGCACCAGGAATCATATCCCATATAATATCTGCACCGTGCTGAGCGCGTTCTTCCACTTGAGGTGGAGAAGGAATTTTGCCAGGCAGCGTTACTGCTGTTATATTGAAACCGCCCTCGCTCTTACCGGAAGCATTTACGGTTTTGATGGTATACACATAATTTACACCTGGCTCAAGCCCATGGTCTTTGTAATAAGGCTCTTCAACCGACACTCGGCCGATCTCCGCACCGTCACGTTCAATGATGAATTGCTCAACCCCCTTGACATGGCTCTTTTCGAACTGAAGTTGTATGCTCTCCTGTGTCGAACGATATTCCACTTCCTTGGGAGCTTCCGGTTTGGTCAAGAGTGTATATTCTAGCTTATGAGATGTATCTCCCCGCCCGTTCTCGGTATACAGTTCGATGTAGTAGTTCGTTCCGCCCTGCAGCTCATTTACGATATACTCTTTTTGTTTGCCTCTATACAGCTCAATACCATCCATTAGAACCACAAACGTTTCGTTGAGGTAAGGAAAATCCCACTCCAGTCTGGCATGATCCGTCTCCGGATATAGCTTCATCTCAATAGAATCGACATGAGGCAACGTGAAAAATGAAGCAACGACCATTGGAATTCCATTACCCGCTGTATTATAAGGAACGATCTGTACTTGATCATATTGGGCTGCACTGACTAGCCCCTTAAGGGTAACTTCAGTCAAATCACTCTCTGTAATTGTTGTAAATTCGTCATCCGCTATCATTACAATGTAACCCTCTGCACCTTGAACCTTTGTCCACTTAATCACTGCCTCCGTCTCTTCAATCACGTCTGGATGCAGCGTTTCCGTAATTGTTGCAGGCAGCGTACGCAATTGAACATCAAATCCCGTATCGCTATCGCCGGAAGCATTCGAAGTCTTAACCGTATAAGTGTATCTCTCTCCCGGCGTCAAGTCCTTGTCTTCATAAGAGATACTGTCAGCCGGAATATGGTCAATTTCAATACCATCTCGCAAAATGATCAATTGTTCTGTGCCTCGTGTGGCGCTGCCACTCAGATCCAGCGTTGCCGATTGATCGGTTACCGCAGCAATACTTGCTGTTTGTGGGGATATGGGTTTGGTCAACAAAAGAACCTGAATAGGAGAAGAGCGGTGACCATCCTCATTCATAACTGTAAGTTCAAACGTATACGTTGTGCCATCCAATAAACTGGCGAGATGGTCCAATGGTTCGGACACAGTCTGAACTTCCCCCGTTGTCTGATTGCGAATTTCATATGCGGCTGCTCCCTTTACTGCTTCCCACGCCAGATCAAACGTGTGCGTTCCCTTGATCACTGTAATTCCATCTGGTGATAGTGGCAGAGTTTGAGTTGTTATTCCATAGACAAGGGAAGCACCCGAACCACTTGCATTAACCGCCCGGATCTTGTACGTATATTTCGTGCCGGGCGACAAATCCTCATCTACGAATCGGGTTTCACTCGCATCCATGCGAGCAATCTCTCGCCCATTGCGTTCAATGATGTATTCGTCTGCACCCTTTACCCCTGTTTTGGTAAAATCCAGACTAAGACTGTTTTCCGACACTTCCGTTGCCTTAATCTCAACTGGCTTCTCAGGCAATGTAAGTATGGATATACCCGTCGCTTCGGATGGGGTCCCTTGTCTGTTCACTGCAACAAGTATGTAATGATGCATCGTTCCATCCTCAAGTCCTGAAATAAAGGTCATCAGCTCTGTTCCACGGTAAATCTCTTTGTTCCCCTGCTGAATTACATACTCCGAGGCACCTGCTACCGAATCCCATGACAAGGTGGCTTTATGTACTCCTGGTTCAACAACGATTTCTGAAGGGGCGGTCGGTTTGGATAATCGAATCAAGCTGGCGGACTGACCGACTCCAGACGTGTTCACGGCCTGTACTTCCACTAAATACTCCATACCTGGCAACAATTCTTTAGCCGTATAGGTAAGTCCCGAAGTTCGCCCCACTTCCGTCCCATTGATACTAACAATATAGGATTCGGCTGTATTTACAGATTCCCATTCCACCCCAATACTCGTTTCATCCGTACGTGTTACTTTGAGCCCTTTAGGTCTGGTTGGCAAAGTAAGTAGTTCACCGCTTGTGGGTGCACCATAACCAGCAGCATTCCCGGCCTCCACCTGATACGTATAGTGGCGGCTGCCTGATAACTGATGGACTTCAATCTGTGTATCTGAAATCTCATAACTCTGCCCCTCAAGAACGACCCGGTACTTCGTCGCGCCGGGGACTGCATCCCATCTGAGTGTTGCTCCTGTTTCAGTCGGTTGAACAAAGTGAAGACCTGAAGGACTCTCGGGAAGCGTCGTTCCAGATACTCGATTGGATTGACCTTGTCCACTTCCATTGCCTGCCTGAACGTCCACCTGAACCAACGTTCCCGCAGTCAATCCCGTTAGCAGATATTCATGGGTTCCAGCAAGCAGCGTCTCCCGCTTCTCCCCATTCACAAAGACTTCGTATCGCTCCGCGCCTCTTACAGGATCCCAACTGAGATGCATGCTCGTTGTTGTAGCATTATCTATACTCAAGCTTTCAATGGCCCCCGGCAATGTCAGCAGCTTCTGCAAACTTGTTACTGGACCTTCTCCTGTCTCGTTTGCGGCCAGCAATTCATAGCTATACTCTGTTCCACTATCCAGACCTGCGTCCACATACTCCGTTTCCAATCCTTCGTAGACTCCAGCTCCACTGCGTGAAAGGCTGTAATACGTAGCTGAAGTTACCGTCTCCCATCCCAGAGAGATCTCATGCTCCCGAATCTGCACTGCCGCAAATTCACCAGGTGCTGCAGGCAATGTCAGGAATCCCACCCTGCTGCTTTCTCCCGTACCACTCTCATTCAGTGCTGTGACCGAAATCGTATGAATGCTCCCCGGGACCAGATTGGTCATGTACGGAATATTGGAAGAATCGGAGATCGTCTGATCAAATACAATACTTCCATCCGAAGTTGCAGCCGTGATTCGGTACGTAGTAGCACCTTGAACCGAATCGAAATGTACTTCTGCCAGCTCAGGCTGGGAATCGACTTTTCGAACTTGTAATGATCCCGGTGCCGCGGGGATTGTCAGTGCACGGACAGATACTGCATCACTTATGCCAGTATGGTTTCGAACTCTCACTTCGTAATCATAGACTTGCCCACCACTTAGGGAGTGATCAATGAGCGTATGTTTAGGATAATCCAGTGTCCAGGACTGGCCTGTCGTATGGTTTATGATTTCATACTGATACCCGTCGGTATACCATTCTCCTGTGGGCAGATCCCACGTAAGTTCTGCCGAAGTCTCACTGATCTGTGTAACGCTCGCATTTCCCGGCTGCTGTGGCTTGCGCTGGATCTGATAAGGTGCTGATACGGTCTCATATGTATTCCCTGCCATATCTATTGTTTTCGCATGGATATACCAAATGCCTTCGGATTCAATTGAAATTACAGGCTCATTCGAGCGGGCTTCATTCCAGTTGTCTGGCGATGCGGTACTGTTGGTCACACTGTACAATCGCGAATTCTCATTGATACCCGAATCAGAATCTTCATATTGAACGGTAGCAGATATATTAGTGTCAATCCAGCCTTGTCCATTCGGTGTAAATGTAATCGTTGGAGCAACCTGATCGACATAAGCCGTACGACTGATCTCCTTGCTAACATTCCCGACAGTGTCTCTGGCTCTGGCTCGAATTATGGTAAGACCGTTTGAACTCACTGTACCTGAGTTTCCTACAATATACGGGGCCCCATTCAAACTATATTCATACAAAATGGCATTTTCGTCTACGCTGCCAGCAATCGTAAATTGTACAGCTTCCTTGCTCCAGCCGGACTGACTTAATGTAATAACCGGTTCTGTTGGAGCGGTCTTATCCAATCGAATGAGTGCTTTTGTAACAGTACTTACATTCCCTACCCTGTCAAGCGAGCGCGCATATACTATGGTTTGTCCTTCTTCGGTAACCTTCACTTCTCCAGTGTAATCGATCCAGGGGCCTTGTTCGTTTAGACGATATTGGCTTTTGGCAAGTCCACTGCCTGTATCTTCACCGCTGGTTATTTCAAAGGATACATCCTGATTCGTCCATTCATCAGCACTGAGTGTAATCTTTGGCTCATCAGGCCCTGTCTTGTCGATCCGGGCATTGGCTGAAGTTGACGCACTGACATTAGAGGCCCGATCCACACTTCGCGCCTGAATCTCGGTGATTCCTTCCGTATTGATGGTAAATGGCTCTCGATAATCGACCCAAGTTCCTTCAACTCCAAGTCTATATTGCGTAAGACCCACTCCACTTGCTTCATCCGTACCTGCCGTTAACGTCACCGTTACTGCCGAATGGGTCCACTCCGTCGGATTTAACGAGATGACGGGAGGTGTCGGAGCTGTACGGTCCACTCGTGCTGTAACAGAAGCCTCCTGTCCTGTATTGCCAAATGCATCTATGCTGCGTGCAATAATGAGTGTATTTCCTTCAGAAGCAACCGTAATGGGAGCAGTGTATTCCTTCCATTCTCCCCCAATCCCCAGCTTGTACTCAGTCTTCTGTACACCACTTAAGGCATCCGAGCCTGCTGTAATCGTAACCAGAACATCTTCCTTGGTCCAAGAAGAAGGATTTACTGCTATCGAGGGAGCAGTGGGACCGGTTGTGTCCTTTGTGATCTGACCTGCAGAGGTAAATGCAGTCTGTATGCCTTCTCCATTCAGTGCTGCTACATATACGTTATATAATCCGTCTGCAAGTCCAGTTAACGCAAGTTCAGTCCGAGTTGATGAAGTTGTACCCGATGCAAGCACTTGTCCGACGGAGTTACGTATTTCCTTTTTGTAACTCGTTCCCGCAGGATTGCCATTGTTGTTCCAACTAGCCGTAACGGAGTTACTTGACTGGCTCACAGCTGCATCGCTTGGTGCATTGGCTAGTGTAAATTTGCTAGCTGGACTTGAATACCCCGTATACGAACCCACTGTATTTTTAGCGCGCACAGCAAAAGAATATTGAGTATTCGGTGTAAGCCCGGTCACCTGCCGACTATTTGTTGTCCCCGTATCAAAGGTTTGATTCGTCGTTACATTTTTCAGTTCATACGTCACGGAAGCATCATTCGCCTTTTTGTCCCAGTTGACCGTCAGATTATTATTGTTAACAGATGTAAATGACGTTGTTCCCGGAACAACGAAACTTTTCACCGTGAAGTTGACAGTGCTCGCAGAGGAGACCCCTCCCTTGTCATCCATTACCCACACCTGCAACGTATGTGCGCCATCTGCTAGCGTGTCTGGCAATGTGTAATTCGTGTTAAACGACTGATTGGAACCTGTAGCCGTCATCTGTGTCAACATGTTTTCGGAGCCTCCGTCGATTGACCATTTGACAGTCAGAAGATCTCCCACATCCGTATCCCGGGTTGTACCGGATATTTGAAGCTGTTCTCCTTTGTAATAGGTCTGGCCAGAAGACGGTGCCGATAGTGCAAATGAAGGCGGTGCATTTTTGGGACCAATCCCCACAATCGTCGAAAATTTGCGTGAAGCCTGGTTCGCGGTTGCTTTGCCGTTCCACCAAAACTGCGCAGCAGTATCCGTTGCGGTAACGGTCTGCCCTGGCGTAAAGGAAGATGGAGAAGAACCACCTGTCAGCTGCGCATTGTCCGGGCTATTGTACTGCCCCATGAAAATGCGATCTGCGTCCACAACGTTATACGTGTTGGCATAAAAAGCAGTTACCTGAACACCTCCACTGTAATTGCGCCAGCCGTTCTCAATCACTTCAAACGGAGAAGCATCGTTGCCATTCACCATCGTATCCCAATAGAACGTACCTCCCAGATTCAGCGTAGAGCCGCTGCGGTTAACAGCCTCCAGCTCCACCTTCATATAACCGCCCTGAGATGTGGCATTAACGATGGACACGCGCAAAATATACTCTACGTTGTCTTTCTGCCTGGACATTTCGATTACATTATTATTGATTCGATAATAATTAAGGGGCAGCGACTTAAAATTAACGGGTGTTCCGTTATGATCAATAATGGTGGATACATTCCCGGTATCGCCACCGTAGAATACGTTTGTATTAGGAAGCAACACAATTCTATATTTGCCATCACTATTCATCTCCACTTTCACCTTGGAGGATTGAACAGCCTTCATGCTGGAAGTATCGGATACAATACTGATGGTTTCCACAGCTTCAGCCATAATGGCCGTTGAACCCCATTCGACCAGCAAGGCTTGGGGTGACAGCAGAGCAAATGCAAGTACCACTTTGGTAAGCTGCTCGGCCTGTTTTTTAATACGCTTCTCAGATTTCTTCAACGTCTGCTCTCCTTTTCTGCACACAAAAAAAGGAGGCACCCCAACAAAGGAACAAAGTCCTCTGTTGGGGTGCCTCCCCTAACAAGTGTCATTTTTTCTTGATTATAACGATTCGAATAACGAAAGTAAATACTTAATAATGCTGAATATTGTCAATTACGAACGATTGATTGATTATAACGTATGGCTGAGAAACCACTTGTACAATTCCGGGTTGTCATACGTTTCGGTCCAAGCATCATGATTACCTTCAGGATATATCGTCAGCTTCACATCCGCGTTCAACGCTTCAAGCGCATGAACAATTTTCTCGGATTCCGTAACATAAACGATGTCATCCTTGGCACCATGGAATGCCCAGATCGGTATATTATGCAGTTCTTCCGCTTTGGAAGGGTCTGCTCCCCCACATACAGGAGCCAATGCAGCAAATGTATTGGGGTAAAACAGTGGCAGATCCCAAGCACCATACCCGCCCATACTCAGACCTGTAAGATACACCCGGTTCGGGTCAGCAGCTTCGTTTTCCAAAACATGTTCCAGAAGAGCCATAACAGCTTCGCGATGCATACCCCAAAATTCGTCCACAGGACATTGCGGTGAAATCACGATAAACGGGAAACTTTTGTCCTGATCGGCAATAAGCGGAACCCCGTGTGCTTTAAGCTTTTCCAGATCATTTCCACGTTCTCCAGAACCATGAAGAAACAAAATGACAGGCCATTTCTGGTCCGCAGCAAGCGGTTCCTCCGTCTCGGGAATGTGCAGTAAATAGTCCAAAGTGACGGTTTTGGTGATTTCCTTTACCAGTCGATGCCCGGTTTGGGACATATGCTCGCCTCACTTCTCATCTCTAATTTTCAGCAACGCTTCATCCAATACTCCAACCACCTTGTCACACCATGCATCAAATTCGGGATCTTCGGTCTGCAATTCAGGATGTGCAAGAATATATTCTATGGTGCTCCGGATTCCTTGATCGGCCCTGATCGTTGCCACAAATTCTGGAACAAGCCTTTTTAGCTTACTGTTATCAAATACAACCGTATTCGCCTTGTCTCCCAGCAGACCGCCTCGAAGATCCTGATCACTGCACGCCGCCAAAAACTCGGAAGATACATGAACCGCATGAAGCTTGACACCAAGCACTCCTGCAATAATCTCATAGATCTGATTCCAGGTTACTGACTCGTCCGAGGTAATATGTACCGATTCACCAATGGCGTGAATATTGCCCATAAGGCCAATAAATCCTTTGGCAAAATCACTGTTATGCGTTATGGTCCAGAGAGATGTACCATCTCCATGAATGAGTACGGGTTTATTTTCACGTATGCGCTTGAGGACCTGCCAGCTTCCCTCTGCCCCGTGTACACCGAGAGGTACAGAACGTTCACTATACGTATGGCTTGGACGCACAATGGTTACCGGAAATCCTTCTTCACGATACTGTTTCATCAAATAGTCTTCACATGCAATTTTGTTGCGCGAATATTCCCAATACGGATTGGATAAAGGCGTACCTTCCGTGATCCGATAATCAGCAAGTGGTGTCTGGTAGGCAGATGCCGAACTGATAAATATAAATTGCTTCGTTTTGTCTTTGAACAAACGGTAATCTCTCTCCAGCTGGGAAGGTACAAACGCGATAAAGTCTGCGACAACATCGAACTCCAGGTCGGCAATCAGCTCCGCAACCCGCGCTTCATCGTTAATATCGGCTTGCAGCACTTTGATTTGCGCAGGCAAATTATCATTTTGATTACCCCGGTTGATCAAATAAAGTTCACAGCCTTGCTTCGCAAGCTGATCGGTAATTGCTGTACTGATGGTACCTGTTCCTCCAATAAATAGCGCTTTCATATTTGGCCACCTCCAGATGAAATTGATCACTAGTCCATGATATCACGCACACAAAAGAGGAGCAAAGATTCAATTGAAGAATCTTTGCTCCTGTCCACTATATGACCTTAACCGTTCCGTAAATCATGTACATGCCACAGTGAATTTCATATTCCCCAGGCTGGAGATCTTTGTCCAAGGTGTAGTAATTATCACCCTTTTGCATGTACATATCCATGCCAAGCTTACTTGATGCCACCGATTTAACGTGTGTGACCTGCCGAGTAAGAATAAAGTTGATTTTGGTAGGGACTCCGGATTTAACTTCAATAACATCAGGTTCAAAACCGTCATTGCTTACGTTAACATTAACAACTTCATATCCCTTCAAGTCCTCCGGCGTCTCGGCTTTGGCCGTTACGGCACTTCCTGAACCTGGGGACATGTCCTTGCCCATAAAATACACCATAAAAGATCCAAGCAGCACAACTACAGTAATTCCTAGCGTAAGCCAAGGCCAGGTTTTGCTAATCCAGCTTTTCATCTCAACGCTCCTCTGTCTATGTTCCCATTCTATTGCAACTCTTCTTCAGCATACCCCATCCGGTTAAAATTGAAAATGACTCGAATGGGCCATATCGATGGGACGTCACTTAGCCCAATAAATATATTCATCAAAAAAAGAGCCTGAATCACTCAGGCTCTTTCAGTTATAGCTATTGTCTTTATCATTCTATCTAATCCCACTCAGGAATATAGAGGTGTATTTCGACTTCGTCTCATCCGCAACTTATAAATCTCTGGCAGCGCTACACCAATTAGTACCACAATAACCCCGATCCATTGCAATGGGCTCACATGCTCGTGAAGCACAATGGCTGAGAGCAGCACCGCGATTGGGAGCTCAACTGCACCAAGAATTCCGGCCATGTCGCCCCCAATATGAGGCACACCTACTGCGAACAGTACTGGTGGGATAAAAGCTCCGAAGAAGCCAAGCAACAATCCGAAGACAAGCAGCTGGCTCCAAATCAATCCGTTAAACAGGAACGTCGGCGGGAACAGGATGCACAGCAAGACCAGACCTCCGGTCACCATCCATGCACTGCGAAAAGCCGGATGTGCTGATGGAACCGCTTTACCACTGAACATTACAAACAGGGAGTAACTTACAGCCGCCATTAAGCCAAGCGCTATGCCCAAGCCGTTAAACTCTCCGAGTCCCTGTTCCAGGAAACCTGCTGCCAGCAATGTTCCGCCAAACAGGATAATCAAAGTCAGGAACGTTACTTTGTCAGGACGCTGACGTTTGCTCACGGCCTGAATCAATACGCTAATCCACGTAAATTGGAACAAAAGAATAATGGCAAGTGACGCGGGAATGTATCGTAAAGACTGATAATAGACAAGACCGGTAATCACCGTCGGCGTCCCTGCAGCCATCAATATCAAACGTTGCTTCCACGTTAATTTCTGAAATGCTTTTGCCACGGCAGCTGATGTTTTTCCATCTGCCTGTGATTTCCGTTTCATTCTAAACTTCGAGTATAATGCCAGCATCCAGGACAGGATGAAGCCCGTGATCAGCTGTGTGCCCACGACCTCTCCAAGTTTGTACCCTTCGCCGTAAGCCAGAACCACAATTGTGGATAATATGCCATAGCTCATCGCTCCTGCGAGAACGGACAGATAATATTTCATTGTAGATAAACCTCCTGATGATCGAAAAATGCGTCCGCATGTTTGATCCATGCCAAGGTCACAGACACCATCCAAATGCAAAAATCCTAACTACGAGCAAGGAATACAATGATTCCTGGCATCGTAGTTAGGAAGTATAGGCTTCCCGTAGAGACCCTCGCCCTGTGTACACTTTCGGCCTGCGAGGTTATACGAAATGAAATATGCATTTGTTGTTTGCGATTCGTGTGTGACGACTTTTCATATATTACATGGCAGGTGAGGTGGTGTCAACCCTGATTCACAATTTAAATTTTTTAAATTCAAATTAAAAACAAAAAACATACGTTATTACGTCATTTTATAGATGAAGAATCCCATGTTAACGTTTGCTGCAATCCTTCTTTGAGACCATTTAAATCCAATCCATCCACTGCAAAGGCCTCTCGGATCAAAGGAGGAGCCACAAATTCATCGTATTTACCAAGATACGGTGCTTCATCTTCTGAAAGTAACGTAGATGCGTCTTCCGCTGTTCGACATTCACTCATGATCTCGGCCAAAAGTGTGCGACCATCCACTTTGCCTGACACGACAAAATAATAAGGCTCCATAGGTACAACAGATCGCAAGGCAAGTTTGTCAGACAAATTGTGCTTCATTAAACGTTCCAGTGTGCGGAAAGACTTGCTTCCCACCCAAGGTAATACATACAAGGAATCTCCTCCAGCTGGAATGACAACCTGTTTCAGCAACCCACTTTCACGTGCAAGTCGACGGGCGCGTTCCAATCGATTTACCGCTTGCGGAGACAGATACGGATATATCACCGTGTCGGACAGTACTTCACGCATTTTCTGGACGACCGTCGTATGAATGTCCCCACCCGCACCCAGCCATAACGTATCCACTTTGCCTTTGGCCGCCTTCACATACACAGATTTATGCTTGTGATCGACCTCTTCCACTTTCCACAGTTTCCCGGCAAGAGAGAAACAGTATCCAGGAGGCGGCACGGTTGTAATCGACCCGATCTCCTCGGAACCGTTCAGCACTTTGTGCTCTTCATCATCTTTGAACACCGCATAAAAGCGATAGTTATTGACGGTTTTCTCACCCGTAAGCCCGATGATTAAAGTCCGATCTTCTGTCCATTGCAGATGATCAGTCTCAATCAGATAATTTAGAAAAATCTGATATTGATCTGCACGAATCTCCTTGAATGGTGCGAGCGAAAGCATGGCCTCAGCCAATTCTTTGGGTTCAGCCTCCCCCATGCTTTTCAGTATGCTCATCGTCTGATGATAGAGCACACCCATCGGCATCTTCCGGGCCTCAAGTGGTTCAACCCACTTGGTCTTTACATACAATTCAATAACAGCAATAGCCCGCATGAGTGTCCATGGCATCCGAGCAGGCAATTGAGCTTCCTCATCCTCTTCTTCCGGACATACAAATAGCATCTCGGAAGCCATATCCTCACGCCTGCCTGACCGTCCAAGGCGCTGAACAAAGCTCGATGCACTATAAGGTGCTCCAAGCTGCACAACTCGCTCCAGTTCACCCAGGTCAATCCCCAGTTCCAACGTTACGGTAGCCGCAGCTACTGCTGGCCCTGATCCGGTTCGTAAGGCGGCTTCGGTCTCTTCTCTCAACATGGCGGAAATGCTCCCATGATGAACATGGAATACGTCCCGCTCCTGTCTCCGTGCGGCGACACGCCGCATCTCAAGTATAGTGACTTCGGCATCCGTTCGACTATTGGTGAATATCAAAGCTTTTTTGCGATGTGTACTCTCATATATGAAGTCGTAATAGACTTTACGTGCGTTATGCAGATGTTCCGCCTGTTCTTCATCCCGTGCATCTGGAAACGAAAAATGCTCCACCCGCAAACGCAGCTTGCGACCACCGGGGGAAGAAACCACATCCACCCCCTGATTAGTTCCAGCAGCGAGCCAGGCTGTAGCAGCATCATAATCACTTAGTGTCGCAGATAATCCCACTCTTCTCGGTTTACATCCAGCCATACGTTCAATTCGCGCCAGCTCACTCAGTACCTGAATGCCTCGATCCGCTCCCATGAATGCATGAACCTCGTCAATGATGACATATCGCAGATCATGAAATAGCGCCGGAATGGCATTGGGACGATTCATCAGCAAACCTTCGAGCGATTCAGGCGTAATCTGAAGCACACCGGATGGACTTCGCATGAGACGTGTTTTCTCTGCCTGAGGCACATCTCCATGCCAGTGCCATACCGGAATATTACCCTCGGACAGTAGGTCCTTTAGTCGCTCGAATTGGTCATTAATCAGTGCCTTAAGCGGCCCGATGTACAAGATGCCCACGGATTTGGAGGGCCGTTCATGCAGCTCCGTCAGTGCAGGAAAAAAAGCCGCCTCCGTCTTGCCGGAGGCTGTACCTGCCGCAATCAGCATATGATGCGGGGTATGAAAGCAAATATTACAAGCTTCAATCTGGGCAGACCGAAGTGATTCCCATCTTTTTTTATAAATAAATTCCTGTACAAAAGGGGCCAGTCGATAGAAAGGGTTCTCACTCATAATTCAAACTCCGCCAGAAAATCATCCAAATCATCAGCAGATGATGAAGAATCCGTTCCTTTTCCTGCTTCCTGCGGTTTGACTGCTCGCTCACCAAGTAATTGAACATAGGCCACTTCAGGATTCTGATGGAGCGTGTGCAGCACATCCATGAAGTCCCGTACCACTTCACGTGTGGTCAGTAACTCATCCGCGCCGAGCCGGTTGACCGCTGTTTGCATAAAATCAACTAAATCCTCGTCTGTTAGACTAGCACTATATCCAAAATGCAGGGCATGTATCTGACGTAGCTTCTGCAACAGAATCAAAATCTCTTCATGGGACAACATCGAAAGTTTCAGGATCGGTCCGGTGTAATTCGCATATTCTCTTGCCGCATAGCGGCCATCAATGAGTCTCGAACGAAGTGCTTCATAACTGAAGAGTCCGCGTCTTTCATCTTCCACAAATTGTGGTGTGCCGCCTACAAAGATACCAAGGTGTTCTGCTTTACCCTGCATCGTATCATTGAACATGGTAAGCAGCTTCTCGTAGTTGCTTTGCCGGGATATGCTGTTTGTAATTTTGTACAGATTCACCGCTTCATCTATGAACAACAGCAGTCCTTTGTAACCGATCCGTGCCGTAAATTCGGACCATAATTTGAAGTAGTCATACCAGTTATCATCATCAATGATGACGCCGACAGCCAGCTCTTTCTTGGCTTCCGTCTTGGTTGCAAATTCCCCTCTCAACCAGCGCAGCGCCGCTTGTTTGCGGTCATCATCCGACAATTTATAGCCGTTCCAGTACGAAGCTAGCACCTTGGCAAAATCGAATCCATGCACCAAATTCTGCATTTCGTTTGTCACCGCATAGATCTGCTTCTCGACTTCAGCAGGAAGAGCAGGATCATCCGGGCGCAAGCCCTGACTTTGCATCGCTTGCTGCTGAAGACCAGCGATCCATTTTTGCAAAATCGGTTCCAGTGCCCCGCCATCCGGACGTGTACGAGTAGACAGACGAGTCATCAGCTCACGGTATGTTGCAAGCCCCTGACCTTTGGTTCCCACCAGTCTGCGCTCAGGTGACAAGTCGGCGTCCGCCACAACAAATTCCCGATCCATCGCATAGTTACGAATCATCTGTAACAGAAAACTTTTTCCGCTTCCATACCTTCCTGTAATCAGCTTAAAAGCTGCCCCGCCTTCCGCAATGTTGTCCATATCCCGTAAGATCGCGTCCACTTCAGACTTCCGACCAACAGCAATCTGCTCCAGTCCGATTCGTGGCACAACGCCCGCTGTCAACGAATTCACTAGTGCGGTAGTCAGCCGCTTCGGTATTTTAAGTTCTGCCACTGCCCAATCACCTCTTCACATGTTCAAACACATTTATATAATCCGAAACCATCCGATCACCTTCAATCAAAAGGTCACCAATCGTTTCCATGGCCATATCATTAATTTCATCCAACAGGAGTGTAGGCATCGTGCCGTATTGCTCAGCCACCCGCATCAGCTCCGTATCCGGGTTGACGCCAAGCAAGGCGTGAATTGCCTGTACATGCTGCTGAGATAGCATTTCAGAAAACTGTATCCACTCTTCATCCAGATCAGCAGAAAAATCCGCCTCCCATTGTAATGATAATGGCTCGTTAATCCCGTTTTCTTGTCCTCCATCAGTATTAAGCGCTCCCTCAACGTCAACCTCCTGTTGGTTAGACTGCTTAGCACTTTCAGCTTCTTCCGTTGAATTCTGGATCACGGTAGTGGGTAGGCTGCTCACATTGTTTGCATCCTCATCTTCGGAGGTATGATTTTCTTCGATCATGAGTGCTCTGCGCACATATTCGCTTTCCTTTTGCAGCGAAGCAAGTTTCTCTGCATCAATCCGGACTATCGGTTGCTCTACAACTGGCATTTGCTCGACTGCAAATGCCTTGTCCAGGTAACGTTCAATCACTTTTGCAAGCTCAGGTTCAAGCGTCTTTCCACGAAGTCGCCCTCTGAAACCGAGCAGTTCACGGCATTTATTTTCCGTGCATCGAAAAACTCGGGTTACAAACTGGACAAAATCTGCATGCTCTCCAATCGGAACATATGTCATTTGAACCGATTTTCCATAAATGGATTCGTCATATACAGCTTTTCGAAACAGCGTACGTTCGATAGTCCTTTCATGATTTAACTCAAACTGATCCAATATGCCTGCCTTGCGTGTACGCAGTAGATAAGAATCCACCAAAACCATAACTCGGGGAATGTACTGTTCCAGAACCTTCATACCGCCATCTCTGTAAAATTTACTGAGCGTAATGTCGTAGTCATAATATCTTTGTAACAACTTCAGCGAGATATCCGATATATTGCTGCTCAATAGCCGTTGCAATTCCATATCCAGAATCTCCGGTGGAAGATAACCACTCGAAAGCTCCACCATCTCGGATAATGACATGTTCAACTCATGGACTAGATCATAATCAATAATCCAATCCTGCATGTACACATCCAACTGCGGAAGCCGTTCACGATAGTTGATCCATAGTTCTTTTAATTGGTCGTAACCTTCCTCAGGTTCCTGCCAACCAATTCCGTTTATCAGTTCATAAATATGAACAAACAGATAGGACAGATCCGTATCAGGGAAACGTCCTTGCCGGACTTCCGTCCTCCAATACATATACCACTTGCGCTGGGGTTCGTTCATTACACCATAAGTCGGCCAATAACTCATAAAAGGAACAAAGGGAGCCTGCTCCCCTTCCACTTCAATGAGTTGCCTTGCTTCCTCTACAAACCTTTTCTCAGAAGACAATATGTCGCCAGGTAATCTTATATCAAAATCAGCACGGACAATCGTTGAACGATCAGGAACCGGGACTGCCGCTGTGATAGGCTCTTCGCTCAGATCTATCTCCATAAATTCCAGTTGTCTTGAATCCTCTTTCATTGAATTCCGTTTCACCGTCCTCTGCGTGTGAATACGAACAAGTGTATCCATATTCATCATTATAACACTTGTCCTGTGCCTGCGGTGATGAAAATAATACTTTCCTAATTAGCAGAAAAAAGAAAGACATTCAAACTGATATCCAGTTTAAATGCCTTCCCTCTATACCATTTTGCTGCACCCTTTACAGTAAGGCTAGTAAAACCTCGTATCAAACCATGATAGCCCGATTTTTCCCGTCACTCTTGGCTTGAGCAAGGGCCTGACTGGCTTTTTCAATCAGATTCGACATCATCAGCTTTTCTTCAGGAACCATTACCGCACCGCCAACGCTAACAGTGACCACGTCACTCGGGCTGGACAGATCTCTCTGAATTTGAAGTGCAAGCACATGTTGTCTGATTTCTTCGGCAAGCTCCGCTGAACGTTCTGATGTTGCATTCTTCAGTTTCAACATGAAGGTTCCTCCCCGAAGACGGGAGATGATGGCATCATTCTGCTCACTGACCACCGCCAGCACTTCTCCAATCCACTGCAGGCACAGATCACCACCTTGAAGTCCATAAGATGCATTATATGAACGGAAATCATCGATATCTATAATAAACAGTCCCAAACTGCATTTCTCCTGCAAACATTCATTCCAATCATCCTGAAGTTGAGATTGGAATATGGTTTGAAGCGGCATGTCTGTTAACGGATCTGTATTGAGATAGTTCTGGAGCTGACTGGTTGTCTCCGTATAATGATCCTGATCATGATTCGATGCGCCACCGTTCAGAAGGACCATCACTGAGGGGTTGCCTGCATGTGTAACAGAAGCCAGTGTAATCTCAAGCAGCAGGGACGTGCCCGTTGCTGTGGTGAAGTACGCCTGGTTAATAAACAGACGCGTATTATTGAGCTTCAGTTCCTCCAGGTTTTGCTGCAAAATCGTTTTCGTCTTATCAGGCACAAATTCCCTGAAATCCTTGCCGATGAGATGTTTGGAGTTTTCATAGCCAAGCAATTCAGCTGCCTTGTTATTGCAATAAATAACGAACCCGTCCGTCAACGTAAAAAACGCCACCGGGGAAAACTCCATCAACTGTAAGTAGCGCTGCTCATTTTGTCGCAAAATACGTGCATTCTGCAACGCCTGCTCCTCTGCCTGAACAAGCTGGTTCTCCGTTTGACGGCGTACGATGCTTTTGAGCAATGGAAGCACATTCAGCTCCTTCGTTGTCCACAGGTAGGAGGTCGATTGGACAATCTCTCTCCATTTCTCGAAGGATTTCCGGGGGGACAGACGCATGCCATCATCGGTTTTGATCACGGCTTTGGCTGGATCACCTGCCCAATCCACAAGCTGAACCACTTCAGGCCGGAACCAGATGATATAATGATGCTGCCCAGGGGATATGGCCACATAAACAATACCCGATGCTTTTTCCTTGTAAGCTTTAGCAGGATCATACTCCAAACTCAGCTTGGAGGTGTGATAACTGTAATCTTCCGACTTGCCCGCTAGCCATGCTGCCAATTCACGTACTTGCTCTCGTGCCGGTGTATCGCCATATAACAGCAGCTTGTCCTGATAACAGATCGCAGCTCCCGAAGCATCCATCAAACTCAATAAGGTCTGCTCTTCGCCCTGCAATTCCTCAATAATCCTCACTGGACTTGTATTCCCAATGAAAATATTGGAAATTTGGGTAGCCGCTTCACGTGACCTGATCTCAGCCTGATATTCATCCAGCTGCTGACGTTGAAACAGTTCACTTGAGAAGAATGAACCCAAGAAGTTACACAAGTTACGAACACGATGGGGGATATATCTGGCTGAATAATGATGACATGTAATCAGGCCCCATAGTTGGTTGTCATGAATCAGAGAGATGGTTACGGTTGCTCCGACACCCATGTTCTGCAAATACTCAATATGCAACGGGGATACACTCCGCAGAACCGACAAGCTCAGATTAAGCGGTTTGCCCGTCAAAGGTTGAAGCAGGGGAACGATCTCCACAGGTGTATAATTCACGTTCACGATGGTGCGCAACCAATTACGCAGGTATAACTCGCGTGCCTGTTTGGGAATATCTGACGCTGGATAATGGTGCCCGAGAAACGGTTCGAGCTCTTCCTCACGTGCTTCTGCGACGACCTTTCCATTCCATTGTTCGTCAAATTCATAGATCATAACCCGGTCATACCCGAGCATTTCCTTCACTTGTTCGGCTGCTACTTGACTCGCTTCCACCCGATTATCAGTACTTTTAAGTCGGCTGAAGAAGCTGGAAATCCACTCAAAATCATTCCCTTCCATATTTCCTTTTTCATAGGAAGGCTCCATTTCCAAAATTAACAGGCCTTCACTCTCATGAATGACAGAAGTGAAGACCTGCTCATTTCCAGATACGTTAATCGTGAGATCCATATATTGCAGGTCTGATGTTACAGATGCACTGAAGGTGCGTGCCAGTACCTGCCTTATATTATCCTTGCCAATCAGATGTTCGAGTGGAAGGCCCAGCACCTCTTGCGTAGTAAGACCGAGATGTTCCTCCGTATTTTGGCTGCATTGTACAATAGTCGGTATATTGTTGGTGCTCACAGCCAAGAGCACACCATGAGGTTGAATGAAGCCGGGGATATGAATGGGTTCTTTGTCGCAATTGTTTAGATCAATTGGATCATTGGTGTACGTACCTTGATTGAGCAATGTACGGTTAAGCAAATTATTTTCTTTCTTGGACTTCGATTCGGGCATAGCCTGAAAAATCCCCTCTCATGATGTGATAACTCTATTTTCAACTTACAGATTATCCGTATTTGTATTGATCCATTGATCAAGTAATCGGAATGTTTCCGAAGCCGTGTGCACCATGATGTCGTGATCTTCTTCCCCCGTGATGGATTGACGCAGTAGTTCCGTGAACTCTGCCCATCTCGTTCTGGTTTCCGTACCGTAGGCATTAAAATATTCCAACCCCCGATCTGCTTCAATCGGCAGGAACTGCGACAAACGTTTGGTCATGATCTGACCTCCGTTCGTAGATCCTTCAATGACATATAAATAACCGAACAACCTTGCTGGTGTCGATATATCAGGAAGATCCTTACATAAAGGAACCTGTCTGATTTCCTCTTCACTGGCGCCCAGATTCCGCAGGTCATTTTCAAGCAAATTTGCTTTTCCTCTAATCCCGATATCCAGTCCCGTGCTTTCCCAGAAAGGCTGCTGTACAGCTTGTTCTTCCAATGGTTTCAGGAACCCGTAAAATTTCTCCAGATATTTCTTATACTCTCCCAAGCTAACGGTTTGATTCATAATAGCCTTGGCATACTCGTTCTGTTCCACTTGTCTGTGATAATGAGCTGTCTCACTCTTCAGACGTTCCATAATGGTACTGGCTGTCATGTAATCATCGCCCTTCTAAGTCGGATCTCTTCATCAGAATTAAGACTTATACTTAACTGAATGTTCAGTGTAGGTTAGAATGGATACTCCATTTCATCTAGATAAAGACTCTATGTAAGTATACTTTTTCTTGTACGAGAAAACTATATGAATCCAGCATCGTTACATCTTTATTACGTTTGTTCGATTATACTAACCAGCTTGAACTCTTTAATTCTATTTTATAGGAAATAGTAAAGACGACCCCTGACATATATTGATCAGGAGTCGTTAGCTAAGCATAGATTAATATTAATTATTTATTTTCATCTGATTTAGATCCCCACTTCGCTAACTTATGCAATAGACTGATCAAAGCGGGTAACAAGATTGGGAGCATCACAAAACTGAGTAATACCAATCCAATGATGACAGATATAGCAACTTCAATCAATGTAACTACACCGGAAGGAATCAGGGCAGCAAAGGTACCTCCCAAAATAACAGCGGCAGAGATGACGACTCCTCCGATATTGCGGGAAGCCTCCGTGATTTTATGAACCGGATCACCTTCAATCTCGCGATATCTCATCATGAGGAAAATGCTGTAGTCCACGCCAAGTGTAACGATCATAATCAGACTGAAGAAAGGAACGTTCCAACTCAGATAATCCACGTTAAGCGGCCCCACTACTAACAATTCATTCAGACCAAGCGCAACGTAATACGTCAGGAACAACGAGCCAACAATGATTACGGACTGCCAGAATGAACGAATGATTACCAGAAGAATGAGCCCAATCCCAATCAACATAATCATGGAAGTTCTGCTCAGGTCACCTCCAGCTAATTTTTGTAGATCAAGATTTTGTGAAGGCACCCCACCAAGCGCCACTTTGGCTTCGCTCAAATCCGTACCAACAAGGGCTGTGTTCAGTTGGTTGCTCAGATTTTGGACAACATCCATCGCCTCTTTAGAGTAAGGATTGTCTGTTAAAATGATGGATATTTCCGCAGTCTTCCGGTCATCAGACATATAAGTATCTAACGATGCTTGGAACTCCTCTCCTGTTAATACCTCTTCAGGAATATAGAAACTTTTGGCTGCATCGGACTGTCCCAGACTGCCCAAATACTCCTCTGCATCCCCAAGACCTTTGGAAACATCTGTAAGCCCTTCTGTACTTGCGGTGAGTCCCGATTTCAATTCACCCATCTTCGCTTGCAAATCGTTCAGACCGGTCAATAACTGATTTTGTCCTTGATTAATTTGTACTAGTCCTTTTCCAACTTCAGACGTTTTCCCAGCGATCTGCTTGCTGCCACTTGCACCATTAACCAGACCTGCAGATAACTCTCCGGCTCCACCTTCAAGTTGACCCACACCCGAAGTCACCCGAGTTAAACCTTGGTTAACCTGAGCCAGGGCTTTGTTCGCTTCCTTGAATGAACCCAGAGCACCATTGTACTGCACCATCAGCGGGTCCATCTGTGTGTATAACTTGTTCAGATCGCTTTGAGCCGCCTGGGTAATGCCGATGATTTGTACCGCATCTTCTTCCTGCTGTAACTCAGGATGATTCGTAATGAGTCTTGTCATACTACTTTCGATTTGAGCGTAGGCATCTAGTGCACCCTGAATTGCTGTTTTCATACTATTAAAAGTATCTCTGAACGAGCCTAGTCCCTGTTCAAGATCAGCATATCCTTGATGCAACTCAGTTGTACCTTTAGATAGTATATCTACTTTTTCTCTGAGGGTAGCCAGGCCATTTTTCAATGTATCTGCGCCTTTCCTCCCATCGTTCAACCCGACTGTCACCTGATTCATGGCTTTCCCCAGAGCTGACACTCCTTCTTGCAACTGGCTTGTACCATCAATCAGCTGCTGCACATCACTCAGATCATTGGAAGATTGCAATTGGCCTGCAGCAGAAGATAATCCTTCGTTGATGGTGCCTAATCCATTGTTCGCTTTCCCAATACCTTGATTAAGCTCATCCGCCTGATCATTGATATACAATTCCTTAATTTTTGTTCCGGTTGGTCGGGTAACGCTATAAACTACGGACACACCATCCATTTTGAATACTTTATCCGTCAGATCATCCAGTGCTTTTAAAAACGTTTGGTTATCCATCGACTGCTTGGATTGTACAACCAGTGTGGTTGGGGCAGAGAAACCTGGTGGGTAATGATCCATGATCAGATTAATTCCCTGTTTGGATGTATAATTGTTATTGACCTCAAACAGATCATTATAACTAAGCCGGTTACTGTAGCTGAACAAAAACGGAATGCTGATTACGGCAACAAAAATGATTGCAAGAACAGGTCTACTTGCCGCGTTTCGAGACAAGAATCCCCATAAGCGGCTATCTGCGTGACCTTCAAATTTCCTCGATGGCCAGAACATCTTTTTGCCTAATACAACCATGAAGAATGGATTCAACGTATTGAGGACGACAATGAGAACCGCTACTGCAAATGCCACTGAAGAGGTTGCCTGGTACAACTGAAACTTGGCGAGCATCAGAGCAAGGAATCCGATGAATACAGCAATACCACTATATAACACAGTACGTCCTGCCGTTCTAAACGTCGTTTTGGTTGCGAGAAGTACATCCCCGCCCTGTCTGCTTAACTCTTCCTTAAATCTGGTGTATAACAAAATATTGTAATCCGTACCGATCCCAAACAAAATCACAACCATAAACACTTGGGTAAAGTTAGAGAACGGAAAGTTAAACATGTCTACAAGATGACCCACAATCGCTAATGAAACAACATATGATATACCCACCGTAAGCAGTGAGATAACGGGAATGATCGGTGATCTGAAAATAATAATCAAAATAACGAGGATAAAAATAACCGCGATAATTTCTGTTTTCTGTACCCCATCCTCAATCGATTTGCCAAAGTCATCACCAATCAGATCTGCTCCTGTCAGATATGTATTCACATCTGAGATGGCTGTCGCCTCATTTAACTGACTCACCACTTCCGAAAGGGGAATATCCTCATCCTTAGTGACTGTGATTTGGGTTAAAATCGTGGTTTCGTCCTCGGATATAAGTCGATCAGCTTGCTCTTCACCATCCAGATGGGTTGTGAGCGTCTCTATATTCAGTTGTTTTTCCTGATTTTTCAGGTTGGACAAAACAGATTCGATTTCCGTCTTCTGCTGCTTGGTTAATGCCTGTGCACCTTCTCCACTGTTAAATACAGCGATGATTGAATAGGTATTCCCACTATCCTTATCCATGTCTTTCATCATCGTAGCTGCAATTTGGCTCTGAGCCGTTTCAGGAATTGAAATTTCTCCTTTTTCTTTGACCAGCTGACCAAAATCAGGCATCGTCATTACAGAAACTACGGTAATAAGTATCCATAAAATCAAGGAAAGCGTTCTGGGGTTTCTAAGTTTACTCATACTTTATCCTCACACACCTTATGTCTAGTTTAGGAATGAACGTTCATTCCGTTTGTGTTGTAAAAAAGGCCAATAGAATCAATGGACTCTAATGGCATTCCACAGGCACTCCTCAAGCTGGTTCATTAACTCCGGCGTTGCTTCCAAAAGACCTTTGTTAAAGTGTTCAAACAAATGCATAGAAGCACCGTAGACAATGTTCATTAACGCTTCTGTCGGCAACATAAGAATAGCTCCCTGCTGCTGCCCCTTATGGATGCATTCATTCAGAAACCCCATAAATTCATTGACGCTTTCCTTGCTTTCATCGTGAAAATGCAGTGCATTACCAGTAGAGTTAATAAACTTTAGCCGATCCGGGTTGGACTCAGCGAACTTAAACAATCCACGGAATATATGATGAAACTGCTCACGTACGGAAATGGGTTTATCCGGAAAGCCTTGCCTCAAGGCATCAAGGAACTCCCTGATACTTTTCTGAAAGAGTTCATTCAACAATACTTCTTTGTTCGTAAAATATCGATATATAGTTCCCGCTCCTACCTGAGCCGAATCCGCAATCATCGGCATGGTTGTTGCATCGAACCCCCGTTGGGCAAAAAGCGTTAAAGCAGCTGCATAAATATCATCTTTTTTGCTGCCTTTAGCCATGAATCTATCCCTCCTTATTTCAGGAATGAACGTTCATTCCGTTTATTTTGGTTAGTATAACCTCTTTTCCCCCATCTAGCAAGTCTAATCTAAAGTGCCGTTCTTACTTCAAAATGGTAAACTAATCCTATATCCTGTCACTGGAGGAATTATACCTATGAACATAACGATTCAAGACATTATACAACATCTCACGGAAAATGTTGAGTTACCTGAACACACCGTGGATCAACTGATTACGGGTTCACCCAACCAAACGGTCACAGGCGTTTTTGTAACTTTTATGCCTACACAACATGTGATTGAGCACGCCATAAAGCGTGGAGCTAATCTAATTATCGCTCATGAACCTCCCTTCTATAACCATCATAGCCATACCGATTGGCTGGCTGATGATCCGGTCTATGAAACCAAGAGAACGCTAATCGATAATGGTGGAATTGCGATCTATCGTTGCCATGATGCAATTCACCGCTTTCAACCGGATGGCATTACGGAAGGATTGGTTCAGGCATTAGGATGGTCCCCTTATGTGGTACAGCGTAAACCGGAAGCTGACATTCTATCCTTTCCGGAAGGAATGACAGTTCAGCTTATTGCAGAACATATTAAACGTTCGCTTGGAATCGAATATATACGCCTGGCTGGTGATCCAAGGTTGGTATGCAGACAAGCAGCAGTGCTTGTAGGTTTTCGAGGCAACGGCAATCTGACCATTCCTCTGCTTCAACAGGAAGAGCTGGATCTGATTATCGCAGGTGAAGGATTCGAATGGGAGACACCGGAGTACATACGAGATGCTGTGCAGCAAGGAAAACAAAAGGCTCTTCTTATGATCGGCCATGCCGAGAGTGAGGCTTCCGGAATGAAGCTTTTGTCTGAAAGATTGGCTACAGCTTTCCCGGAATTGCCTGTTCATTTTATTGGTGAGCAACCGGTGTTTCAAGTATTGTGATCTTCAGAATGACGAGCCATCCTGAGTCCTGTCTGGATTTTGTAGAGGGTTTAATGTACTCTAAATGCTATAACTTCTGAGCTGAGGACATTTGTCCTTGGCTTTTCGAGTGGATATATCATTTAATAGAAATCGAAGAAGTAATGACGCGACAAGGAGAGTACAACCATGAGAGGAATTATTTTTGCACTATTAGGCGGTGCATGCATTACCCTGCAAGGGGTTGCCAATACCCGAATCAGTACGGACATGGGCACCTGGCAAGCCGCAACCATTACCCAACTCACCGGGTTCATTCTGGCGGCTCTGATCCTTGTATTCGTGCGGGACATCAACCTGCAAGGATTGAAGCAAGTGAAGCCCATGTACCTGGCGGGAGGCGCGTTTGGTGCAGTGATTATTTTCAGTGAAGTCACAGCAATCCAGCAAATTGGGGTAACTTTTACGATCTCCGCCCTGTTGATTGCACAGCTTTTCCTGACCTTTCTGGTCGACAGTAACGGATGGTTTGGTGTTGTGAAGCAGAAAATGAAACTACCGCAATTTCTGGGTATAGCATTAATGGTTACGGGCGTCATTATTATGAAGCTGTAGCTGGTCGAGTATATAGTCGGGGGTGAAAGACGTTATGGAAGAGTTTCAGAATGAGCATCAATTATTGCACTATTTAAAACAATATCAACTCGAATCGGTATTTCACCAGCCCCTGCGTCCGCATATGACGTTATGCCACTTCGAGAAGTGCGAATTAATCTGCCGTGAAGGCGAAACATCCGAATATTTATATGTGCTGGTCGAGGGGAAAGTCAAAATCTTCACGACCTCACCACAGGATAAAACACTCGTTCTTTGTTTTAAAACACCGCTTGAAGTGGTTGGTGATATTGAGTACGTTCGGGAGAGTAACATCGTGAACACCGTACAAGCGGTCTCACCTGTCGTGATGCTACGCATTCATTATCAATGGTTAGTTGAACTCGCTAGCGATTACGCACCCCTGTTGAAATTTTTACTCAAAATTATTTCCCACAAGTTTTACATTGATTCGAACTTCTCCAACTTCAACCTGATGTATCCGGTCGAGGTTCGATTAGCCAGCTATCTGCTCTCCATCTCTACCGAAGAAGCGGGGACTGTTGTCCACGAAGAACTGGACGCCTTTAATTTGACAGATATCGCGAATCTGATCGGTACGAGTTATCGGCATTTGAATCGGGTGATTCAGAAGCTGTGTGCAGATGGATTAATCATGCGGGATCAGGGCTTTATTATGGTCAAAGATCGGGCAGGTCTGGCAGAAGTGGCGGGTCACAACATCTATGAATAAGGAGATCTCTATCCTATGATCATTACAGGTATTTTACTAGCGTTACTGGCAGGTTCTCTTGTCAGTCTGCAGACCATCTTTAATAGTAAGGTAAATGAACGTACCGGCTCGTGGTCCACGACAACGATGGTGCTTTTCACCGGGTTTATTGCATCGTTTCTGATTTCTCTAGTGGTGGAGGGCAAAAATACGTTCAGCTTCCAACATATGCAGCCCTGGTATTGGCTTAGCGGAGCCATCGGTGTTGGGGTGGTCTTCTGTCTCGTTCAAGGGATGAAGCTGCTCGGTCCCACATTTGCGATCTCCATCGTACTTACATCCCAGTTAAGTTTCGCCTTGCTGTTTGATTCCATGGGATGGCTTGGACTGGAGCAGATCCCATTCTCGTGGAACCAGCTTCTTGGCGTTCTTGTCATCGTGGGCGGTATCGTGTTGTTCAAGTTTGGCGGTAGCAAATCGGCAAAATCGAAAAAATCTCCTGGTGCATTGCAATCCGATTCATAGGAGAACAATAAAAAGAGTGTCTGTCCAATCCGTTGATTGGCTAGACACTCTTTTTGGCAATCGAATCACGTTTCGCTTAATTCGTGTAATTCGCTTAAACGAACTCTACGTTGTGATACACTTGCTGAACATCTTCAAGGTCTTCAAGCGCATCAATCAGTTTCTCGAACTGAGCTTGTGCATCCTCTGGAAGTTCAATATGGTTTTGCGCAAGCATCGTCAGCTCGGCTACGGTAAACTCAGTAACACCGGCAGCTTTAAATGCTTCCTGTACAGCGTGGAATTGATCCGGTTCTGCATATACGATCACAGCATCGTCTTCGTCCACGATATCACGTACATCCACATCTGCTTCAAGCAGAAGTTCCAGTACTTCCTCGGAGTTTTTGCCTTCTACCCCGATTACCGCTGTAGGATCAAACATATAAGCAACTGAACCACTCACACCCATATTGCCCGCGTTTTTGTTAAATGCCGAGCGCACTTCCGGTGCAGTACGGTTCACATTATTGGTGAGGGCATCCACGATAACCATGGCACCATTGGGCCCGAATCCTTCATAACGCAGTTCTTCATAATTTTCGTCCCCGCTGCCTTTTGCCTTTTCCATGGCACGGTCAATAATTGCTTTGGGTACGTTATACGTTTTGGCACGTTCCAGCACGACTTTCAGTGCGCGGTTCGCTTCCGGGTCCGGTTCGCCCTTCTTGGCAGCTACATAAATCTCAACGCCGAATTTAGCATAGACCCGGCTAGTATTTGCATCTTTTGAAGCTTTTTTTTCTTTAATATTATTCCACTTACGACCCATATCGTTTCCGCTCACTTTCAACATATAATCTGCTTTCTACTTTGTCATTATATCTTGTTGGGCGTACTTCAACAAGTTTAGACTCACGAAAAAATGGTAAAAGACAAGTTGATTTCACCTTACCACGTTCAGAAATCCCAAAGAGAAACGATCCAAAAACGCCAAAGAAGCAATTCCCTAGGGAATGCTTCTCTTCACGAATTCATCTAATTAGGCATGAAACTGTTGACCGTCCAGCACTTCAGGCACATAACCGGCACGAATGACGAAATCTCCAAAATGCTCACCATCATTGCGCTCTTTGGCATATTGATTCACCATTGGAGTCAATGTATCCAAAATTTCGGTTTCGCCAATATTTTCTTTGTACAACTTGTTCAAGCGATGCCCGGTAAAACTTCCACCGAGATACATATTGTATTTTCCCGGAGCTTTGCCGATAAACGAGATCTCAGCCAGCATCGGTCTCGCGCAGCCGTTCGGGCAACCCGTCATACGAATGACAATCTCTTCGTCTCTCAGCCCCGCTTCGTCCAGTACAGGCTCCAGCTTGTCGATCAGTGATGGAAGATAACGTTCGGATTCCGCCATGGCAAGACCACAAGTCGGAAGCGCCACGCAAGCCATAGAACTTCTGCGAAGCGCCGAGTAATGAGCACCATCGGTCAGATTGTATTGCTCAATCAGTGCCTCAATCTTTTTCTTCTTCTGGCTGCTGATGTTCCCGATCATGAGATTCTGATTGGCTGTGAGACGGAAATCTCCAGTATGGATTTTGGCAATTTCACGCAGACCTGTCATGAGCGGATAACCGTCCACATCCTTCACACGTCCATTTTGAATGAACAAGGTGTAGTGCCATCTGCCGTTGCTGCCTTTCACCCAACCGTAACGATCTCCATTATGTTCAAAATGAAACTCGCGCGCCGCATCCAGCTTCCAGCCGAGACGACTCGTCAGTTCTTCCACAAACCAGGCGAGGCCGCGGTCATCGATTGTATATTTGAAACGGGCATGCTTACGTACTGCACGATCCCCATAATCACGTTGAATCATAACCGTCTTCTCCGCAACATCAATCATTTGCTCTGGTGTACAGAAACCAATGACTTTGGACACCTGCGGATAAGTCTTCGGATCACCATGAGACATGCCCATACCACCGCCGACAGAAACGTTAAAGCCTTGCAGCTTGCCGTTCTCTACAATAGCGATAAACCCGAGATCCTGCGAAAACACATCTACATCATTGGATGGTGGAACGGCAATCCCAATTTTGAACTTACGCGGCAAATACACTTTGCCATAAATCGGTTCTACCTCTTCATCTGTGTCTTGTGAATCGATAATTTTCTCTCCATCCAGCCACAACTCATGATACGCACGAGTCCGTGGATCCAGGTGATTACTCACCTGGCATGCCCATTCATATACTTCAGCATGAATATCTGATTGGTCCGGATTCGGATTACACATGACGTTCCGATTGACGTCACCACACGCAGCAAGAGTGCTGAGCAACGAGTCGTTTACTTCACGGATGGTATTTTTGAGGTCCCATTTGAGCACACCATGCAGTTGAAATGATTGGCGCGTCGTCAGACGAATGGTCTCATTCGCATATTTATGCGCTACACGATCCATCATCAACCACTGTTCGGGTGTAACAATTCCTCCGGAAGCACGCACACGCAACATGAATTGATAGGCAGGCTCCAGCTTGGATTTATTCCGCTCATTACGCAGGTCACGGTCGTCTTGCATATAACTGCCGTGATGTTTCATCAGACGGTTATCGTCCTCAGGAATCGCACCACTGATCCGATCCGCCAGCGTTTCAGTCAGACTTCCACGCAAGTAGTCACTTTTGATCTTTATATCTTCCACATCACTGTTCGTGCGCTGCGGGTTAAGTAAGTTATTATAAGTCATGCTGCTATCTCCTCTCGTATCTCCGGGATGCCTTATCCGGCATATGATCTGTAATTAATACACATCCCGCTGATAACGTTTTTCCTGTTGCAACCGTGTCAGATATTCCGCTGCCTGTTCAGGGGTTAGGCCACCCTCTTGTTCAAGAATGGTCGCGAGTGCAGCATGAACATCATGTGCCATTCGTTTCTCGTCACCACAGATATATATAACTGCACCTTCCTGTAACCATTGATACAGCTCTTTGCTATGTTCCAGCATCCGATGCTGCACATATACTTTCTCTTCTGCATCACGGGAAAAAGCGACATCCATCTTCGTAAGAACGCCGTCCTTGAGCCAGCGCTGCCATTCGGTCTGATAGAGGAAATCGGTGGAGAAATGCTGATCGCCGTAGAACAGCCACGTCTTGCCTTCTGCACCCGTCTCTTCACGCTCTCCAAGGAAAGATCTGAACGGAGCTACACCTGTACCTGGTCCAATCATGATGATTGGAGCATCTGGGTTCTCCGGCAGTTTGAAGTTTGGATTTTGCTGAATGAATACAGGTAATGTATCACCTAATTCGACTCGTTCAGCCAGATGAACAGAGCATACACCATAGCGCTCTCTACCACGTGATTCATAACGTACTGTTCGAACGGTAAGATGAACTTCATCCGGGAAAGATTTCGAACTGCTTGCGATCGAATATAGACGTGCCGGGATTTTGCGAAGCACAGCTACGAACGATGCAGCCGGAATACCTTTAAGCCCATAATCCTGTACCAGATCCAGCAAATCACAACTGTTCATGACTTTCCTGAATTCCGAATCATCTGCGAGCAGAGCGGGCAACCCGCTACCCGGGCTCAGCTTTGCCAGCTGCTCCACAACGGGTCTTGTGACAGCAGTAATTTCGAAGTAACGCAATAACGCTTCACGTACAGAAACCTGGTCTCCACTTTTATTAACCGTGACGCGCTCATCTGCATTCCATTCCATGGCTGCAATCAGCTCATCGACCAGGCGTGGATGATTCTCAGGGAATACACCGAGGCTGTCGCCCGGTTCGTAGTCCAGATTGGAGCCCTCCAGAGACAATTCAATATGACGTGTCTCACGGTCCGATCCTCTGCCGTTCAGGTTAAGATTTTCCAGCACTTCCGCCTTGTATGGATTCGTCCGGTTGAACTCAGATTCACCGCTACTTACTGCGGCTCCAACCGCTTCACTGGTTACCACTCCCGTAGCAGCCGGTGTGCTGCTAAGTGAAGCAAGCACATCATTCATCCACTCTGCAGCCGCTTCATCAAAATCAACATCACAGTCCACACGTGGTACAAGCGCTGTTCCGCCAAGCTCCTGCAAACGAATGTCAAAATCCTTTCCTGTCTTACAGAAGTACTCATACGAAGTATCTCCCAAAGCCAATACGGAGTACCGTAATCCATCAAGCTTCGGAGCCCGTTTGCTATGTAGGAATTCATGCAACGGAATCGCATTATCCGGCGGTTCGCCTTCTCCATGTGTGCTGACAATAATGAGAAGATTCTCTACTTTTTTCAGTCCGTTCGGTTTGAAATCTCCCATTGACGACAGGGTCACCTGAAGCCCCTGCTCTTCCAGCTTTTTCGCCAGTTTCTTGGATAGTCCACTGGAGTTCCCGGTTTGTGATCCAAAGAGTACCGTAACTTCCCTGGACACCGCAACAGGTGCACTTTCAGGAGTAATACCTGCTGAAGATGCAGGCTGTTGTTCCACACCAGCAGGTGCAGCTACAGCCGCAAATCCCTGAATGGCTGTCAGATATCCGCTAAGCCACGTTTTCTGTCCATCGTTCAATGTAGGAATAAGGCGATTGAGCAGCTCAACCTGTTCCTGATTAAAAGGGCTGTTTGTCACTTGAAGTTCCACCATTTGCCACCTCGCGCATTACGTCAATTTTAATTCCTACTAAAATGATCATATTAATTTCTACTCTCTTGAACCTACCATACCCAATGGTAGGGGTCAATTTCGATGATTTTATGGTATTTATCAGTTTCACTGATAAAGGACAAAAAAACAACAATACCCTCCTCCTCGATTCAGGAAGGTTTTTGTCGTTTTTTTGATTTGGGAGCAGTTTAGTTCAAAGTCGAAAGCGGAATATATTCGCTAAAATGATTCTCCAGCACTTTGTTTTTATCTCCATATACTCTGTCCAGATGATTCTCTCCCCACATACAGATGCGGTCGATGATTGCCTGCAGTGTCAAGCCATACTCGGTCAGCTCATACTCTACTTTGGGTGGAATCTGGGGATGAATAATTCGATGGATGATTTCATTCTTTTCAAGATCACGCAGCTGCTGGGTAAGGACCTTCTGAGTAATGCCAGGGATGGCTCTGCGAAGTTCACTTGTTCGTTTTTTACCTGTTATCAGTTGATGCAGAATAAGAATCCTCCATTTTCCTCCGACCAGTTCCAGCATCGCCTGCACACCACTCTCATATCTTTTCAGTTCCTGTTCCACTGGTAATCCCCCTTAAATCACATAAATGTATATCCATTATTAAAAGTAACCGAAGAACCTCAAGGTATCTACAGCACTCGAAGGTGCGTACTTCTCAATAAGATGTCATGAAACTTATAATAACATTGGTCAGAACGTCAAACCAAAAAATGAAGGAAAAAGGATGGTCACTCATACATGAAAATTAAACTGGTCGTTACTCACCCAAGACAGGATTCTCTAACATTTGCCGTGATGAATCGTTTTATAGAAGGTCTGAAGGAGAATCACCATGAAATTGATATCCTTGATCTGTATCATGATGGATTCGATCCGTTATATAGCGTAGAAGATGAGCAAGATTGGCAAAATCCCGATAAGCAGCATGCCCCTGTGATTCGCAAAGAGCTGGATCGCGTGCTCGCGGCTGATGCCATTGTATTTATTTTCCCGGTATGGTGGTACAACGTTCCTTCCATGCTCAAAGCTTATCTGGACAAGGTATGGAACATGGGGCTGCTGAACAAAGCAAACTCCAAAAAGGCACTCTGGATTGCACTAGCTGGAGGAACGGAGGCTTCATTCCATAAATACGAATATTTCAACATGATTTCGAATTATCTGAATAATGGGATCGCTGGTTATGCAGGATTGCAGGAATCCCGAGTCGAGTTTCTCTATGAAACCATATCCGAATCCAAAACGCATATTGAAGGCTTGCTGGAGCAAGCGTATCAAATTGGCAGACATTACAAGTAACCTCTGCAACGCAAAAAGACAGCGTCCATTTAACCTTGGCGCTGTCTTCTGTATGCTTGTTCATGTTTCTTCTAGTGCAGGCACTAAAATTAAAATACCTTCGTTGTCCACGACTCACAATTCCATGTCTCCGTAACCACATCACGATAGAATTCAGGTTCGTGAGAGATCAGTAGAATGCTGCCTTTGTATGCTTTGAGTGCGCGTTTCAACTCTTCCTTCGCATCAACGTCCAAATGGTTCGTCGGCTCATCGAGTACGAGCAGATTTGTTTCGTTATTGATCAGTTTGCAGAGACGAACTTTGGCTTTCTCGCCACCGCTCAGTACCGCAACCTTGCTCTCAATATGCTTGGTAGTCAGTCCGCATTTTGCGAGTGCAGCACGCACTTCAAATTGGGTATAGGAAGGGAACTCCTGCCAGATCTCTTCGATACAGGTATTGTAGTTGGCATCCTTCATCTCTTGTTGGAAATATCCAATCTCCAGATGTTCACCGCGCTGAACGGTTCCTTCCAAAGCTGGAATCTCACCCAGAATGCTGCGCATCAGGGTTGTTTTACCGATACCATTCGCACCAACGAGAGCGATCTTCTGACCACGCTCCATACGCAGGTCCAGTGGTCTCGACAACGGCTCATTGTATCCAATGACAAGGCCTTTTGTTTCGAAAATGAGCTTACCGGACGTTCTTGCATCACGGAAGTTAAACTGTGGTTTCGGTTTTTCCTTGGCGATTTCGATGACATCCATCTTGTCCAATTTCTTCTGTCTGGACATCGCCATGTTGCGTGTAGCCACACTTGCCTTATTACGGGCCACAAAATCCTTGAGATCAGCAATTTCCTGTTGTTGACGCTTATACGCCGACTCCAGTTGCTGTTTTTTCATCTCATGGACTTCCTGGAAATGACTATAATCGCCCACATAACGGGTGAGATCCTGATTTTCCATGTGATAGATCAAGTTAATTACACTGTTCAGGAACGGGATATCATGCGAGATCAGAATAAAAGCATTCTCATATTCCTGCAAATAGCGTTTCAGCCATTCGATATGCAATTCATCCAGATAGTTCGTAGGCTCATCCAGGAGCAGAATATCCGGTTTTTCAAGCAGCAGCTTGGCGAGCAATACCTTCGTACGTTGTCCACCACTAAGGTCGTTAACGTCCTTATCCAGACCGATATCGGTTAGACCCAGACCGCGTGCTGTCTCGTCGACTTTGGCATCGATCATGTAGAAATCCTGGTTAGTCAGCGTATCCTGAATCGTACCTACATCCTCCAGCAGCTGTTCCAATTCCTCCGGAGTTACATCGCCCATCTTGCCATACATATCATTCATTTCTTGTTCCATGTCAAACAAATACTGGAATGCTCCACGAAGGACATCACGAATGGATTGTCCCTTGCTGAGCACAGCGTGCTGATCCAAATATCCGACACGCATACGTTTGGACCACTCCACTTTACCTTCATCTGGCTGGAGTTTGCCAGTAATAATGTTCATGAAGGTAGATTTCCCCTCACCATTGGCCCCGATCAGACCAATATGTTCGCCTTTCAGGAGGCGGAAAGAAACGTTGTTAAAGATAGCACGGTCACCAAAACCGTGACTTAATTTTTCGACATTTAATATGCTCATTCATGACACCTTTTCTATATAGACTTAATTCTTTGTATATTATAAGCGTTATATCATGCACAACTCAACGCCCTATTGTAAATTTAGCACCATTTTTCGATGAAATGTCCTTCGTTTTGACCCCGGATCCACTCAAACTGATATCAATGACATTTGCCTTATAGGTATGGATGAGTTAAAATTTTTCCTTAAACGACTTACTACTATAAGAATGGAGCTCTCTTGGAGAGCATCAGGTGAAAATCATGATTGAAGTGAAACAATCCAAATTGGGTAATGGCGAATTTAACCGCGGCGTATTTGCAACCGTAGACATTCCAAAAGGCCAGCTGATCCATCAGGCTCCAGTTGTCCCTTATCCAAATGAAGACCACGAACATGTTGAGAAAACAATTCTCGAAGATTACGTATTCGAATACGGAGCCAATCATACGGCTATCCTGCTGGGCTATGGCAGTTTGATCAACCATTCCTACGAGCCTAACGCCACCTATGATATCAACTTTGAAAACCACACTTTTGACTTCTATGCTTATACAGATATCAAAGCCGGCGAAGAAGTATTGATTAATTATAATGGCGAGGAAGATAACATGGACCCATTATGGTTTCTGGATGATTACGAAGAACGTATGCGTGAGTTGAACGAAGTAAGTGATGGTGCAGAGGATGCTGATGGCATCGAATCTGACTCCAAGGATACGGACTCAAGCAAATAAGACCTTGAGGATAAACGACAACAGTATTGCAACTTCATGTGGACAAAACTTCAACCTATGCCACTGCCTAATTCAAACGAAAACAAGCAAGTCCTCCACCAAGGAAGACTTGCTTGTTTTCGTTTGTTGCAATAAAGTCACATTTCCCAACCAACCCCATATTAATCGGCAATGGGAGGGTCAGTGTGCAGATCCTGATCCGGTTCAGTCAATTTCCATTTGGTAAACGCAACCTCGAACCCGGCACGCTTCGGAGAACAGAGAAACGGGCCTGCTTGCTTGTTCGTCGGATAGGCAAACCTCGCGACCCGAATGGTACGCCAAGGATGCTCATCCGTGCGGGCACGAATAACTACGGCTTCGTCATGGTATGAAGCCCGAATGGTAACGATGCGTCCACCCCACTCCGGTACAGGTGAGAGCGACCAATCGGAAAAACGATCCGTTACGACCGCTCCTACATGAGCCACGCCGTCATTTACTTCAACCCCCGCCTTGATCCATTGATCCTGTCCATGCCAGAGCATTAACCCTGCCTGATCATATAATTCCGTGAATGAACTCAGATCAAATGATACTTCGATTGCCTTGGTTCCATCCCATGGAGCAAGCATGGCATGTCCATTCTGATGGCAGAAACCATAGAAGGTCTTCTCCCAAAAGTCACTGCCCTCCTGTGCCTCCACAATTAGACGGTCACCTTCCGTTCGCGCCTGAACCGGTTCGGTTGTCCACTCGGCTTCATGAATCCGATGAAAATGAACTGACATAATTCTTCCCTTCCTTCCACACCATCACATTAAAATAAAGAGCCTATATCCGATGCGGCTGTAGGATATGCAAAATTCATGGTGTTTAGCTGATCGGTCGTCAAATCGAACTGAATTGCCATGGCGAACAGGTTAATCAGTTCTTCTGTTTTGCCACCCAATACATGGGCACCCAAGATACGTCCTGTTGACTTGTCGATTACAACTTTGGCCATGGCATATTTTTCATTCGTACGTTTATAAGTATACCATTTCGACATGTCATTTACCTTCACCTCATAGCCCTCTTTCTTGGCCTGCTCCACATCAAGGCCAACAGAACCCAGGGATGGCACGGTAAATACAATGGAGGGCATTACTTTATAATTAGGTTTGTTATGATTGCCTTCAAGCAGATTCAAGGATACTGCGCGTGATTCCTGGCCTGCGAGCGGAGTCAACGGAAGTCCTTCCGTTGCGGTAACATCGCCTGCCGCGTAGACTCTTGGATTGCTTTCGCTCTGCAAGTACTCATTAACGGAGATGCCTTTTTTCGTATAGCTGACATTTCCCTTCTCCAGTTCAAGCCCCTCTACATTCGGAATACGCCCTGCTCCGTGAACGACAAGTCCACATTGCCATTGATGATCAGCCCCATTGCGGGTTCCACTGACCACATATGTGTTTCCCTGCTGACGAATTGCCTTCACTTCCGCATTCAAGTGTACATGAATGCCTACTTCTTCGGATTTTTGCAGCAGCATGTCCACCAGTTCCGAATCAAACTGTTCCAGCGGCTGTTCACCTCGATGAATAATATGGACTTCCGTACCAGCTCTGGCCGCAATATGTGCAAATTCAAAAGCAATGTAACCTCCACCTACCAGAACCAATTTATCCGGCAGCTGTTCCAGATCAAGAAAATCATCGCTGTATTTCAGATGCTCTACACCATCAATAGAAAGTGGTGCTGGACGCGCTCCTGTTGCGATGAGAATATGTTTCCCGTGTAGAACTTCGTCCCCTACACGAATATGATCTTCGTCAACAAAAGAAGCCTTGCCATGGAACGTATGCATCCCGGCCTGCTTGAACTTATCCTCGCTTGCTCTCGGAATACTCTCCGTAAATGTTCGCTTGAACGCCATAAGTTCCGACCACTGAATAGAGGCGTTACCTTCCACTCCTTTGCCCTTCATTCGTTCATTCCAGTCGATCAGTTCAGCCGCTCCTGCAAGTACTTTCTTGGGATCACAGCCCCGTAACGCACAGGTTCCGCCAAACTCTCGTTCATCAATCACGGCAATTTTCCATCCGGCTTCGGCGCAGCGGGATATAACAGAGCTTGCAGCGCTCCCGGTTCCAATCGCGATCAGATCATAAGGTTGTGTCATGTTAGTTCCTCCTCTTCATGTATAACCGTAAATATCAAGCTACAGTAACCCTGCTTTTTGCAGATAATCCGTTGCCACTTGCTCTGGAATCGCTCCATTAACGTTCACTTCGTAATTCATTTGACGCATCTCATCGTCCGTGATCCGGCCTGCAAGTTGATTCAGTACCTCCACAAGCTGCGGATATTGGTCTGCCGTTTCTTTGCGGAGCATCGGCGCCCCCTGATATGGCGGGAACAATTCCTGATCATCCTCCAGCACAACAAGTTTATACTGTCTCAGTTCACTGTCTGTGGAATAGGCATCTAGCAAATTAATGTCTCCACGCTGAACGGCTGAATAACGCAGTTTCGGCTCCATTGTGGCTACGTTCGGGAATTTGATGCCATACTTCTTCTGAATACCAACATATCCGTCTTCCCGATCAGAGAATTCCAGTGTGAATCCTGCCTTGATCTGTTGCTGTACCGACTTAAGATCCGATATGGTCTTCAGATTATATCGATCCGCAACCTTCTGAGGCACAGCCAACGTATACGTATTGTTGTAATCCATCGGGTTCAGAAGAACCATATTGAATTGGCTCAACATCCCGTCTCTTGCCTGTTCATACACTTCTGTGCGATCAGTGCTAACTGCGGTTTCCTTCATAAACTCCGATATGGCGGTACCCGTAAATTCTGGATAAATATCAATATCACCTGATTTCAGTGCATTGAACAGAAATGTGGTTTTCCCCAATCCTGGTTTCAATTCAACCTTGAGATCGGTATCTTTTTCAATGAGCAATTTGTACATATTAATCAGAATCTCTGGTTCGGCACCCAGCTTGCCAGCAATAACCAGATCTTTTTGCCCTCCACGGGAGAGCCAAGGAATTGTGATTACCAGAACGGCCACCAGAGCGAGTGTTCCGAGAGTGACCAGCGTTTTCTTGAATGATAAACGTTGGAACTGGCGGAGCAGCACATCAAACAAAATGGCAAGCAATGCGGCTGGGATGGCTCCCAGAATAATCAATGCCGTATCATTTCGATCAATACCTAGCAAAATGAGTTCACCCAGACCTCCTGCGCCAATCAGGGCTGCAAGCGTTGCTGTACCTACAATCAGAACCATTGCGGTACGAATGCCTGCCATAATGACAAGCATCGCGAGTGGCAGCTCTACTTTGGTGAGACGTTGACGACTGTTCATGCCCATCGCATTCGCTGCCTCGACCATGGAAGGATCGACTTCCGATATGCCCGTATACGTGTTGCGGAGTACCGGAAGCAGGGCATACACTACAAGCGCAACAATCGCAGGAAATGTACCGATGCCGAATAAAGGAATGAGCAATCCGAGTAGGGCCAGAGACGGGATCGTTTGCAGTACGGCTGTTACCCCAATTATCGGCTCAGCCACTCTTGGCTTGCGTGTCAGATAAATGCCAAGCGGGATAGCGATCAGAACGGCAAAGAACAATGCGATAAATGAGATCTGAATATGCTCAAGGAGGGCAGACAACAACTGTCCTTTCCGCTCGCTGAACACTTCCGTAAATCTACTCATGTGCTTCACCCCGTTCCTGCAACTGTCCGGACCAGTACCGGATCAGATCGGCTCGACTGACCTGTCCTATAATCTGGTGGTCTTTCTCGACCAGTAAATGATCATGAGAAGCCATGATTTCCACAAAATCCGGCAGCGTAATCGATACGGGAACAGCCGTTTTGGCTGACTTCGGCACATGTCCGGGTGAGAGCGGGGACATGATCGATTCAAGATCAAATATTGAAGTCAGTCGTTCTTGTTCGCCGGAGCCCGCTCTTAATTCATACATTGGATCGTCCCCATCAGATACAGGCTGTGAACTCCTATCCGAACCAGAACCGCCAACAAAGTCACGTACAAATTCATTCGCTGGCTGCTGGATTAGTTCTTCCGGGGTGCCTACCTGTAACACTTGCCCATCCTTCATGATGCAGATACGATCACCCAGCTTCATCGCTTCCTGAATATCATGGGTAACAAATACAATCGTCTTCTTCATCTGACGCTGAATATCCAGAATATCGTCTTGCAATTTCTCGCGGCTCATCGGGTCAAGTGCACTGAACGGTTCATCCATCAGTACAATTTCGGGATCGGCAGCGAGTGCGCGCAATACACCGATTCTCTGTTGTTGTCCACCAGATAGCTCAGCAGGCTTGCGATCACTGTATGTGGTACCTTTCAGTCCGACCATGTCCAGCAAAGTATGTACGCGATCCTTGATTTGCTCTGACTTCCACTTTCGGAGTTCAGGAACAACCGCAATATTTTCGGCAATCGTCATATGTGGGAACAACGCAATCTGTTGTAGCACATATCCGATATTCCACCGCAATTCATGAATGTTATATTCATCGATAGGTCGTTCATTAATTCGTACGGTCCCATCTGTCCGCTCGATCAGACGATTGATCATTTTGAGCATTGTGGTTTTGCCGCAACCGCTCGGACCAATCATGACGAACAGCTCTCCCTTGTTAATGTTGAGATTAACCTGACGCAGAGCATGGGTTCCATCAGGGTATTGCTTGGATACATTTTCGAACTGAATCATCCGTTCTCTTCTCTCCTTTTTATCAAACATTCATTCTCATCTATTTCCCCAAAAGCGTACACGTATAATCACCATGCTGGATTGGGGTATTGTTAAAGGTTGAACAATCAGCAAAAAAGACGGGCGTTCCGGCACCGTCTTCTTGTTATTCAGCAGAATTTGCTTCCAATATTTTTATAATAATTCTTATATCATTTCCCTTAATGCATATGCTGCCTAATAAATTGCTCCAGAGAAACCGGGCTTTGCCCTGTGACTTTCAATACCGTCTCCGTCGTTTGATCTTCTCTTCCTTCCTCCCGGATGAATACATCCAGCCCTGCCAGAGCCGTGGCGTAATCTTCTGACATTCCCGCCTGAATCAGGCTATTTCTCAGTTCTGCATCCGACAATGATTCATGCTGAATACGCTGATCCAATAAACGACTAATGATGTCCGCAACTTGCCCATAAGACAATGTCTCTGGCCCCGTAATGATATGAGCTGTATTATGGGGGACAACATCTGTCAGAGCAAAGAAGGCAACTGCTGCGATATCATCTGCGCTGACAAAACCAATTTTACCTTCACCAGTAGCACTGTAGATTTTACCCAACTGCTTCATCGGCTCCCGATGCGGTCCCTCTGTAAAGTTCTCCATAAAATAGGAAGGCTGTAGTACAGTCCACTCAGGAGCAAGCTCCTTCAAGCTTTGATGTACTTTGCCAAATATAGGTCCGTCTTCATCAACGGAAGCACTGCCAAGTAAGACGAATCGTTTAACGCCGTTCCATAACGCTTCCTTGATGAACGGAATCATTATGGCTTCCAGACTGATCAGTCAAGAAAATACATGCTTTGATTTTTGCCAAAGTGGTATAATGACAGTAGAAGTTGAATTAATCCATTTACCATTACAATCGTGCCAACATATAAAGGAGTGTAGCGATATGCATATTCAAATTACAGATTTGGCTGCTGCGCGATTAACTGAAAGCCTGAATGATCAGCCCGGTTATTTCAAAGTGATCTATGACATGGAAGGTTGTGGCTGTAACGGAATTATCGCCATACTTATCGTGGATGAACCCGAAGCTCTAGATGTACAAATTGAAACCAATCTGGTGCCATTCTATGTCGATCCGAAACAACAGTTAAACCTGGAGCAGCACATGAAGCTGGACACGGAACTCAACTATCCTTCCTTCAAACTAAGCAGTGATTCCGGTGTACTCAGCAGCAATGTCCGTGTTCGGGATGCTCGCGCTGTGGCTGCTGGAAGCTCCGGCAATTCTGTTTCATGCGAGCTGTAATTCAAAAGTTTGTGGCTGAAATAATGAGCATTTGATTCGCCTATCTATGTATACAAAAAGACTTTGCACAAAAGGTGCAGAGTCTTTTTTTGTGCTCTTTTTCTCGTCAGACAATTAAAAGCTATGAATCTCGCAAACTTTGTTTACAACTCGGAAACAATTGGAGAACCTATGGATATAATCCTCTAGTATACTCGGTATATACCAAAGAACGAGATTGATATAACCCGAGGAGGAACACCCATCATGAAATCTTTTACACGTAAATCCATCGTATCCACGATACTTATAGGTTCTGTCGTAGCAGGCTCAGCATTCACAACGCTGCCCTTCACCAAGGAACTGAATCCGGTCGCATCTGCTGCCAGCTCCAGCTTCACTCAATTCCTGCACGATAATGCACCTGGACGCACAATTAAAACGAGCAGCAGTGGCCTGGCAACGGTAACGAATCTATCAAGCACGGTTGTGCTAGTGAATAAAAAGAGAAACTTGCCTTCAACCTATGCCCCTCAGGATCTGGTTGTTCCTAACATCCCATTTAGCTTCTCCGGGTCCAGTCCGAAAATGCAAATGCGTAAAGTAGCCGCTACCGCAATTGAGAACTTGTTCGCAGCAGCAAAAAAAGACGGCATTGATATCAAAGCCGTGTCCGGTTATCGCTCTTATGCTACCCAAAAATCCATTTTTGACCGTAATGCAAGTATCAAAGGCGAAGCCGTTGCGAATAAAACCAGTGCTCGTCCTGGACAAAGTGAACATCAGACGGGTCTTGCGATGGATATCTCCAGTGCATCAGCGGGATATGATTTGCAACAAAGCTTTGGAAACACCAAGGAAGGCAAATGGCTGAAAGCCAATGCACATAAATACGGATTTATCATTCGTTATGGCAAAGATCAGGAGAAACTGACAGGCTATTCTTATGAGCCATGGCATGTGCGTTATGTTGGCGTGTATATTGCGGGTGAAATTACGAGTCAGAACCTTACACTTGAACAGTACCTGGAGCGCGCCAAATAAAACAGTAGAAATCTGATGACAAAAGGTATTCATTCCACTCTCATATGACTATCGTATGTAAATTACAGATACAACTAACAGGACGGGGCTCGATTTCGGGCGCCGTCCTGTTGCATTATATCTACAACATTTTAATCGTTCTCCAAATCGAAAAGATAAGGATCAGCTCAACCACATTGATGTTAAGTTCGATTCATTGCAGATTTAAGGTTTACTATTCAGTTCTGTGCTCCATTCCTCTACAGCATCAACGACCTGTTTTAATTGCTGCTCTTCCTCAATCGCTGGATCATTGTCCCCTTTTTGCTTCCCATAAGAGCCAAATTGGCCATGGTTCCCTCCTTCTACACTGACATACAAAGTGTCAGCAGGTAGATTGGTTTTGGCACTTTCCCAAGCTTCTTTATTGAGAACTCCATCTGCTGTACCTGTAATTTGCAAAACAGATAAATCAGTGTCTTTTATGGATCCGCCCTCATCCGCATAAGAAGCCAAGAAAAATACACCCTTAAGCTTCTCACTGTGTTCCGAAGCATATCTCGCTGCAAATGAACCTCCTAAAGAGTGACCCCCAATAACAAATGATTCGTCTGGGTGTTCTTCAAGAAAGGAGTCCGCTTTATTTTGACCGAAAATGGCTAGATTCAGTGGCATTTCCGCAATATATACGCGATGTCCCCGTTGAGCCAGTTCTCTGGCAAATGGTGAGTAGCTTTCCGGTTCTACTAAACCTCCAGGATAAAAAATAATATTCGGTTCAATTACTTTCCCGGTTTGTGGCTCAAATTTATAACCGTCTTTGATCTCTGTTACTATGACCTGATTATCATTCTGAAATGCGAGTTCTGCTTGATTGGAAGGACTGTAGGTTATCGAATTGAGGTATACCAATAAGCCAATGATTACAATTACAATGAGGGAAACTCCCCATATCAATATTTTAGTCCATTTGTTTTTTTTCTCTGTTTTTGCCAAAGTTAAAACCTCTTTCAATATTATTTTGGATTAGGTTATCATTGAATTGCTGCTTCAGTTCCAGTAAATTATATTTACCGGTAAGTAAAATTACAAGTCTAATCTTATTCAATGGATAAGTTGTCATAAAATATTCACGGAGGTAATGATGAAAATGAATACAGATTCACAACGCTTACCAGGAAGACCCAAACAAGCAGAAGATGATTTACCCGTACAAGAAATAATTCTTCAAACGGCCGCCAAACTCTTTATGGAGCATGGGTACGAACCTGTTTCACTCCAACAAATCGCTAAAGCTTGCAATGTGTCTAAACCATCCATTTATTATCACTTCACCAGTAAACCGGAACTTTTTAAGATCGCGGTTACGACCATGTTTAAACATGTGCACCAAGCTACGTCACGATTATTAAGAGAAGCAGACAATCTGGAAACAGGACTGCTCCATGTGGCAGAAGCAAGGTTAGCTAATCCTCATGCGGAGATTGAGACTCTGCTCAAAGATGCGGAGAGATATTTGAGTGAGAAACAGATTGAGGAAATCAGAGCAGCGGAAAATAAAATTTACGTAGAGCTGGCTGATTATTTTAAAGATGCGATGGATAATAACCTGCTTCGAAGCAACAATTCCATGCTTCTCGCGCAAACTTTCTCAACAATGATGGTCATCGGCAATAAGGTAGATACATTAAGAGAATATGATTACACTTTAAATTTAGGTAAGGAGATTGTCGGAATTTTTTTGCGAGGTACAATGGTGAGATGACTGGCCTCCAGACTTATATAAAAATGGCGTTCCTCTCTCCTCGTTCGGGGTTGGAGCATAAGACATGGAGTGTAAAAAAAAGATGAGACGTGTATGAGAGGTTGAAGAAGCGCCTGCAAAATGCTAAGGAACCTCAGACACGTTATAACGGGGTTTAGGCCATATGTAACGTTTTTGGAGCATTTTAGGAAATAACGTGTCCGGTGTCCCTTGCAATTGAAAAAGAGAGCCAGGGGCCCATAAGCCGTCTATTCCTTAAGTAAAGAACATGCTCATGATGCCTGAACCTTCCTGCCGACCTGCTATTTTTCTGAAAACGACTGGCAGCCTCTTCACACTCTCCGTCCCGGCCCAGGAACCAACGCCTGCAAGAAGTGCATTATGAAACCAAAAAAGTGCAACATTATACGCGATGGTTCCCAGTACCATCTCCACCACCAAAAAACGTTTTAGCGTGGAAGATTCGATGACGTACACCTGAAATTCATTTCGCGACTTTCCAGCCTTGTGCCTTGTGATGAATGTTTTCATGAATCACCTCTTCTGTTTTATTTTATCGTATGGCAGGCAGATCTTGTCTTATTCAAAAATAATACTTACATAAAGTAACTTAGTGTGTTATAGTCAGTTTATAAACCATACATAAGCGAGGGAAACTACCATGAGTGAATTGGAGAATCTGGTCAAAAACCGTAGATCGGCCGTTATTTTTGAAGAAGGAATTGAGATTCCAGAGTCAGAATTGCAAGAGATGTTTGCCTTGAACAAATTCGCACCTTCCGCCTTTAACCTCCAGCATACGCACTATCTTGTGCTGACGGACCCGGCTCAGAAAGAAAAAGTCTATGAAGCTTCCCAGCAATATAAAGTAAAAACGGCCTCTGCGGTCATTGTTGTCCTCGGCGATGTCAACGCACACCATCACATCCGCACAATCAATGAGGGCCTGCTGAACCTTGGTGCGATGACTCCGTTTCAATACGAGCAAGAATCACAGAGTGTCATCGAATTTTACGAAACGCGGGGAAGGTTCTTCCAGAGGGAAGATGCAATTCGTAATGCCAGCCTGTCAGCGATGCAATTGATGCTTATCGCTCAGGATCGTGGTTGGGACACCTGCCCCATGATTGGCTTCGACGCGGAAGAGTTGCAACGCAGTTTGGATATTCCCGACCATTATGTACCTGCCATGCTAATTACAATCGGCAAAAAGTCCGAAGCCAAACAACGTCCGCGCGGATACCGCAAACCGATTAACGAATATGTAAGCTTCAACAAAATGCATGCCGAATAACTTGGGAATGTGACATCCGTAACTTTTCACTGATTCCATTACAAAAGAGAGGTCGATGATCAGATCATCGGCCTCTTTCCTATTTCCCCAGAATAAACAAATCGCACGTCAAACCAATCTCTCTTTCCCCAAAAATACATATGAATATTTTTTTATACCATGATAGCATTCGAGATGTAACCCATAATCGTAACGAAAGGAATGAACTCCAATGGAATTCCACATCGAAAACCTGCCAACCTCCCGAATTGCTTATGTACGACAAGTGGGTCCGTATGGTCCTGCTAACAGCCACGCGATGGAAACATTAAAGACCTGGGCAAGATCCAAAGGCCTGCTTACAAGGTCGACCATCTTGTTCGGCATTCCGCAGGATAACCCGAAAACCACCCTCCCCTCTCAATGCAGGTATGATGCATGTATTGTCATATCAGAGGGTTACTGCCCGGATGAGTCGACTCCCCAACTTGAAGAAACTGAACTTCTTGGCGGGCAATATCTGGTTTGCAAAGTCAAACACACAGCAGAAGATGTGCAGCAAGCCTGGACCGAGATTTTCCCGTATTTGCAGAGCAATGGTTGTATTATGGACAACAAACCCATTTTGGAAAGGTATGCCGGTGATCTGCTTCTTCTGGATTTTTGCGAAATATGTGTACCCGTTAAGCCGCTATAAATCATTTAAAGTTGTGGATGCCAAAAACAACAAAAGCGACTTCAACGTTGAAGTCGCCTTTGTTTCTAACTTATTGCCTTGTTTTCACCAATTAAAATGCCCAGTTCCCTTTGCGGAATACAGGTTCCACCGTTCCATCCTGCAACTCACCATCAATGTCGAGCTCTGCGGAGCCGATCATAAAGTCCACATGGGTCAGACTAACGTTGCATTCATGTTTCAGCAATTCCTCGTTAGACATCGTCGTACCATCTTTCATGTTGAACGGGTATGCACTTCCTACAGCCAGATGGCAAGATGCATTCTCATCAATACCGGTATTATAGAAAATACGATTCAAGTTGGAGATTGGCGAATCATGCGGCACGAGGGCAACTTCGCCAAGATAACGTGCACCTTCATCGGTGGCAAACAGGTTTTTCAGATGCTCTTCACCCGAAGCTGCTGTAAAAGCAACGACCTGTCCATCCTTAAACGTAATTCTCATCTGGTCCACTAGTTGACCATTCAGGTTCAGCGGCATCGTGCTGCTGACGAATCCGTTGACTCCACTGCGCTTCGGCATTGTAAATACTTCTTCTGTCGGCATGTTCGCAACGGTATACACACCTTGCTTGTTTTCGCTACCGCCGCCACCCCAGATATGGTTGTTCACCAGCTCAATTTTCAAATCCGTTCCGGGTGCGCGGTAGTGCAGGCTTTTATAATTTTTCTTGTTCAGCAAATCACTCATAGCATTCAGGGTGTCCAGATGTTTTTTCCAGTTCTGAATAGCATCTCCGCCATCGACACGGTTCATTTTGAAGATGGTTTCCCACATCACGTTAATGCGATCTTCCTCTGGAATGTCGGCAAATACTTTGTTCGCCCACGCCTTGGTTGGCGCTTTGATCAGACACCAGCTAATTTCGTGGTTACGTGTATATTTCGAAAATCCGCGACGTGCATGAGCCGCCGCTTTGGTTGCACGCGAAACATTGTCGGAATTGATGCCTTTGTATAATTCAGGGTCAGGTACTTTGATCGTGAGCGTAGCGCCGCCTGCTTCTGCAAACTTCTCCATCATTTCCGCCTTCCAGGCCGGGTAATAATCGAAGCTGTCATCAGAGCCATGTTCAAAACGGCTGCGTGTAATATCGTCATCATCAAAATCAACCTGTACATACTTGGCGCCAGCCGCATACGCTTTTTGCACGATAAGACGTGTGAATTCCAATGTTTCGATGGGTGCCGTTACGAGCAGATCCTGTCCTTTCTGAATATTTACGCCAACTTTGACAACCAGCTCTGCGTATTGTTCCAACGATTTTTCAAAGGTTTGTTCAAAATTACTCATGGTTGTGTTCACTCCTGTTTCATATTTGAATACTATTGCTGCACAATCATTTAAGCCTTGCGTTTCTCCTGCTCACGCAGCTCTATCCGGCGGATTTTTCCTGAGTTTGTTTTCGGCAGATCGGCTACAAACTCGATTTTACGTGGATATTTGTAGGGTGCTGTCCATTCCTTCACATGGTTTTGCAGTTCACGCGCCAGTTCTGGTGATGCGAGAGACTCGTCTCTCAGCACTACAAATGCTTTCACTACGTTACCACGGATCTCATCAGGACTCGCTACGACCGCACATTCCTTCACGCTGGCGTGTTTCATCAGCGCTTCTTCCACCTCGAACGGTCCAATCGTGTATCCCGAACTGATAATGATATCATCACTTCGACCTTCAAACCAGAAGTAGCCTTCTTCGTCTTTGCGTGCGCGGTCACCTGTTACAAAATAATCCCCACGCTGATTCGCTTCCTTCCGTCCCTCATCCTGGTAATAGGCACGGAACAAGGCTGGCATATCCTTATGCACTGCGATATCTCCTACTTCACCAGCAGGTACAAGTTGTCCCTCTTCATTGACGATCTCAATAAGGCCTGGTGTAATGGACTGCCCCATAGAACCAATTCGTACGGGAGCATCTTTTAAGCTGCCGATCAGCAGCGTGCTCTCGGTTTGTCCATATCCGTCCCGGATCGTCAGGTCAAAGTGACGCTGGAAAATTTCAATTACTTCCTGATTCAACGGCTCACCAGCAGACACGGCGCTGCGCAGTGCGGACAGATCATGGTGACCCAGATCGTCTGCTTTGGCCATTAACCGATATTCCGTCGGCGTACAGCACAAGACGTTGATCTGATGCTCCTGCAACAGTTCCAGATAACGTTTGGGTTGGAATGATCCATTGTAGACCAGTCCGGTAGCCCCTCTTCCGAGTACAGACAGGAACGGACTCCAGATCCATTTTTGCCATCCCGGTGCTGCCGTTGCCCATACCGTATCCGAAGGCTGAATATCCAGCCATAACGATGAAGCGATCCGTAAATGGGCATACCCCCAACCATGACTATGTACTACGCCTTTTGGATTACCAGTCGTACCGGAGGTATAAGCGAGAATAGCCATATCGTCACGATGTGTTTCCACCGCAGCCATCGTATCGGATTGGCCTTGCATTAACTGGTGTACATTGACCCAGCCTTCTCCAGGTACGCTATCATCACCATTTGGTGATGCAACGATGCGGTGTGCCAATGCCGGCAGATCTGCATCTATTTTTTCAACTTCAGCAGTCGTCTCGGACCAGACAATGACAGCCCGGGCCTCGGAATGCCGAAGACGATACTCCAGATCTTTCGCACGCAGCATCTCGGAAGAAGGAATAACAGCAATCCCCAGTTTCAGGCAGGCAATGTATATAACATAGGCAATAATTCGGCGTGGTACCATGACCAGCACCCGGTCGCCCTTCTCCAAACCAAGATCACGCAAGCCTCCAGCAAGACGATTTGCCTGCTTCAATAACTCACCATAAGTGATCTCTTCCAATTCTTTATGATCGCTCAGCCATCTAAGTGCAACCCGATCCGACGGGTGATTCTCCATCTCGGATGTCAGGTTATAGGTTTCAGGCGAAATCCACTGTTGAAAATTCAAATGGAGCCTCTCCTTCATATTTCAAATGTATAGCATCTATATATTATACCCTAAATCCTAGGACCTGGTGCTATGATATGAAATAGTTTAAGAAAAAAATAAACATAGGTCAATTAAGCCGACGCTCTAAAAGGTCTATCTCTACATATAAAGAACGATAAGTAAGACAAAAAAAGTGTCCTCCCGACTACAGGAAGACACCTTCGTTATCCCAACATATCTATATCATGGGGATCAAATTAATCATTGTAGACATGACTCTGAATCTCCAAAGTCGTATCTCTCCGTTACAAGTTTACCAAGCGTAGTTTCCGATGCCATCCAAGATGCTTTCGATTTCATTCAGCTCTTCTGTCGTCAGATCTGGTGCCTGAAGGGCCGCTACGTTTTCTTCAATCTGGGACACACGGCTTGCGCCGATCAGAGCGGAAGTAACTCGGTTACCACGCAAAATCCAATTCAGCGCCAACTGGGAGATCGTTTGACCTCTACGTTCAGCAACCGCCTGAAGTGCTTCGAACTTGGCGATCCGTTCGTCCGTATAGGCTTCTTTTCTCAGATTGCCTGTTGGATTAGCGCGCTCTTCCTTGATCTTGTCCACATATTTATTCGTCAACTGTCCCCGGCCAAGCGGACAGAATGCGATCGATCCTACGCCGTGCTCATCCAACACATCCTGCAATCCATCCTCAATCCAGCGATTCAGCATCGAATAATTTGGCTGGTGAACCAGACAAGGTGTTCCGAGACGACGCAAAATAGTAACTGCTTCTTTTGTCTGTTCAGCATCATAGTTGGACAAGCCTACATACAGAGCTTTACCCTGTCTAACGATATGATCCAGCGCAGTCATCGTTTCTTCGAGCGGTGTTTCCGGATCTGGACGGTGATGATAGAAAATATCTACGTAATCCAGTCCCATCCGGCTCAGACTTTGGTCCAGACTGGCAATGAGGTTTTTGCGGGAACCCCATTCGCCGTATGGACCGTTCCACATATGATAACCTGCCTTGGTGGAGATGAGCAGTTCGTCGCGGTAAGGACGCAGATGTTTTTTGAGAATGACACCAAAATTCTCTTCGGCTGATCCTGGAGGTGGTCCATAGTTGTTGGCCAAGTCGAAATGGTTAATCCCCAGATCGAATGCGCGCAGAATCATCTCTTCCTGAATATCCAGGGTGCGGTTTCCACCGAAGTTTTGCCATAAGCCTAGTGCTATTTGCGGCAGCTTAATTCCGGTTTTGCCAGAGCGGGCATACTTCATTTCACTGTATCGTTGTTCACTCGCAGTATAAGGCATCGTTAATCTCTCTTTTCCTGTAAAAGTTATTGAATACCCTTTCATCTTAGACACTTTCCATGTAAAACGATATGGCATTTCACTACAACGATATGGAAAAATGATTGGTATCTTCATCAAATGACATTTATAAAACGATTCCTTTTCACCTTTTATATGTTAAAATGCAAGGTATAACGACCTCATAACAGGAGTGAATAGCCTTGATTACGTATATGTGCAAAAACAATCACTTTCAGGAGCTGCAGCTCCTTCATTACGGCACAGAAGCTTGCGCACCCGGTCACCACTTCGGCCCGGCCATGCGGGATTATTACAAAATCCATTACATATTGGACGGCAAAGGTACCTTCGAAGTTGGAGGCAAAAAGGTTACGCTGCGCAAAGGTCAGGGGTTCCTCATCGTGCCCCATTCTGTCGTTCATTATGAAGCAGATCAGGATGATCCGTGGGAGTATAGCTGGGTTGCTTTCCAAGGAAGCACCTGCCCTTCGTTATTACAGCAGGCCTGCCTGTCTGAGCACCATCCGATCTTTGAGATGGGTAATGACGATGACGAGATGCGCTCCTGTCTGCACCGCATGATTAGCTCTCGCAACACCCATAAGGGATGGGAGATCAGCATGACGGGATTGCTCTTTCAGTTTTTCTCCATTTTGATTGATCGAGCCGGTGAGGACAGACCTATTCCGCTCCAGGACTATACGAAAGAAACTTATGTCACTCAGGTGATGGATTTCATTGAGATTAATTATGCTAATACCATAACCGTACAGTCCATTGCGTCTCATGTTGGCTTACAGCGCAGTTACTTGTGCTCTCTCTTCAAAGACAAGATGGGCACCAGCATTCAGTCTTATCTGGTCAATTACCGCATGCGCAGGGCGGCTGAGCTGACGCTGGATCCGGCTTTGACCATTGGGGATATCTCCCGTTCCGTTGGATATGCCGACCAGCTGCTTTTCTCGAAAATGTTCAAAAAAGTTATGGGCGAAGCCCCTACGTATTATCGCAAACACAAAACAGCACCTTCCCATTTATGCAGCTAATGGGAAAGTGCTGTTTTGTATTTTTACACAGGATATCACTACCTGCTTATGACTGAATTCCATTCGTTCGTTCTAATCGTTCTGCTTTAAACTTGCTCCTGCATGGTCACGCCTACCACTTGAACTTTAATTTCATTGACCATAATGCCTGTTAATTGCTCGACAGCTTGCTGCACATTATGTTGAAGTTCCTGACAGACTTCATGCATCTTTCTGCCAAATTGAACATTGATTCGCAGTTGGATAGATGCCTGATCATCTTTGATTGCAACGTCAATTCCTTTCTGCAAGCTCTTTCCGCTGATACTCTTGGCGATTCCTTCGGTAAGACCAACAGACATGGAGGATATTCCCTCTGTAGTTTGAGCGGCCATGCCAACAATTTTGGATACTACATCGTTGGAAATATGAATGGCGCCCATTGGAACAGTTTGTGGCTCAATATACTCAGGTTCAGTGTATGGTTGTGGGATGATTTCAGACATGATTTCCACTCCTTCTATATCATTTATAAATGTTTAAGCATTCTGCCATTTGTCCTTGAAGAATAGCTGATAGATTCGTACCAAAATAATCTTAACGATCATGTAGACAGGGATGATAATCAGAATGGCAATAATGCCGCCCAGATCCCCTGCACCCAGCACCAATATAATGGTGGTAAGCGGGTGAATATCGAGTTTTTTGCCGAATACATACGGTGCAACCAGATTATCCTGAATTTGCTGTGCAACCAGAATAATAATGAGTGACCAGATCGCAACCGAAGGGGATACCACCAGTCCCATAATGACAATAGGAACGGAGGACAGAATCGCCCCGATAAACGGAACAAAGTTCATAATGACCGCAATCACGGTTAACAGCAGTGCATACGGGAGACCGATGATCAGGAAACCGATATACATCAGCACGCCCAAAGCCAGATTCACGAGAACTCGTCCCACGATAAAGCCGCTTAACGCCTGATCGATCTCAAGTACCACATCACGACTGTCTTTTTGGAAACGTTTAGGTGCAATGTGCACCAGCTTACGACCGAATTTCTCTCCCTGCTTCAACATGTAGAACAAGATGATCGGGAAGGTAAACAGAACAATCGCAAAGCTTGAGATGAGTGAGAAGAATCCACTCACATAGTTCGTTACAAAGGTGAAGCCTTTGTTAATGTAATCCGTAATCTGCGAAAACGGGGTCGACCCTTCCGGGAACAAAGCCGTAATGGCACCGTTCTGCTCGAGCTCTTTAAGCTGCAAACTCAGTGAATTGATTAAATTTGGTGCGTTTTCTACCAGGTTGATCAACTGCTCGCGTAGTGAAGGCCATAACCCTATAATAAACAGGGCGAACAGTATACCAAACACCAGATAGATCAACAAAATGCTAAGTGTGCGATTCAGCTTCTTTTTTTCCATGTAATTGACGAGCGGCCGCAGCAGATAATAAAAGAATACGGACAACATCATCGGCACGGTAATCACCGTAATCATGGTAACAAGCGGTTGGAAAATAAAGCTGACACGTGATAACAGATAGATATTGATCAGTATCAGTGCCAGTGCAATACTGAAACGTACAAACGAATTTACTTTGAACAAAAAGTTTCCCCTCCACTTAACCTTTTCTATATGAGCATTTTGCAAATGGTGATCAGAATGACAAATGTTTATGTCAACCTTATCCTTTATGTCGGTTCTTTATTTCGGAATCTGTATAGTGAACACCGTCGTCTCTCGTCCACGCTGGGAAAGTGTTAATCGTCCACCCATTTTCTCGGTGTTCCGCCGCGCAATTGCTAGTCCAAGCCCGGTACCCCCGGTTCCCGTACGAGCCTCATCCCCTCGCACAAATGGATCAAAGATGGTTGCCCACAACTCTTGAGGGATACCCACACCGGTATCAGCAACCTCGATAACCACATGGTTGTCCAGTGGGATTAACTCCACACGCAGCTCCGTCCCCCGAGGGTTGTAGGACAAGGCGTTTGTAATCAGGTTCTGAATCACTCTGGACAACAGTTCCGGATCATACCTTGCATAGATCTCTTCATCAGGAACGAGCACATGCAGGCCAAAATGGTTCTGCTCAATCTCACCATATGTGTCGGCCATAATTTCACGTACAAATTCGCCGATTTCCCGCTGCTGAATGTGCATACGGAAGTCAGGTGAATCCACTTTGAGCAATTCCAGCATGTTCTGAATCATGCGCGCAACCTGAACGGACTTGTTGTAGATATAACCCAGATATCGCTGCTGCCTGTCCTTATCTTCCCCCCGCCCTTCCACCAAAGCCTGGGCGTATCCTTGAATACTCGTGATCGGGGTCTTGAGATCATGTGACAGATCCACAATTAAGCGCTGTTTGCTCTCTTCAGCATAACGTTTCTCCGCAGATGTATTCTCAATGACGTCCGCCATATAATTGAAGGTTTCTCCAATCTGGACAAATTCCCTCTCTGCCGAGATGGACATGCGTGTACTATAATTTCCCTGGATCATCTGGGTAAGACCTAGAGAGAGAATACTTAGCGGCTTTTTGATTCGCCGGGCGACCCAATAGCTGTATACAAATATCAGCAGCAAGACCAATCCGATCCCGATCATAATGTAGAACGATAACGGATGCTTCAAATTGGTAATCAGCTGATTATCATTAATTCGCACACTGACCAAGTCACGCGGAATCTTCAGCAAAACGTACTTTGCAGCTCCCTCTGTTGAAAGTGGACTAATGGAGTAATAGTACGGCTGTTCATTTCGGTTTTCGAGTCCTGCATATAGCTCAGCTTCACTGTACTGAGTGAACGTATCCTGCTTGTCCCCGATATAACGAATGACCCTGCGATCCGCATCCAGCACTTCAATCCATCCCCCACTGTCCTTCAGACGCTGAATTTCGGTATTATTGGTCTCATCGGAACTACCGGACAGCCATTCGTTCTCCAGTTCTGTCACGTACACATGTGCCTCCACATTCAGATCAGGATCCACCACCTGATCCGAAATGCGGAAATCAACCACATCCAGATTAATGATAATGTACACGATGGCTACCAGTAACAACAAAAAGAAGTTGAACAGCAAAAAGTCCAGTGTCAGGGACGTTTGCAATAGTCTCTTTTCTCTAGCTTTCCATGGGCGCTTCAATTTTGTATCCCAGTCCCCTTATCGTTTTTAAATATTCCGGTTGCCTGGAGTCGCGCTCGATCTTTTCCCGAATGTTACTGATATGTACCATTATCGTGCTGTCCTCGTGAGCGTAATAATCTCCCCAGACGGCTTCGTATATTTTTTTACGGGTGAAGACACGGCCTGGCTGCTCAAGCAGAAGCTCCACGATTTTGTACTCTGTTGAGGTCAATGTCACAGGTTTACCCGAGCGAAAAAGGATACATTGGGATCGATCAAGCCTAAGCTCACCCAGCTCAAGATTTAACTCCTTAGCAGCAGGCACGTCAGGTGCATCAAATTGATTGACTCTTCTGAGCAAAGCTTCCACTCTGGCGACAATCTCCAAAGGATTGAAAGGTTTGGAGATGTAGTCGTCAGCACCCAATCCGAGTCCAAGGATTTTGTCATGGTCCTGGCTTTTGGCCGACAGGAACAGAACGGGCATATGATGTGTGGACCTGATTTGTTTGATCAGCTGGAGTCCATCCATTACAGGCATCATAATATCCAGTATGACCAGATCAATCTGAGTTGAACGAATACACTCTAGCGCCTCTACTCCATTAACGGCTGTCACAATGTTGTAGTCCTTCTCAAGGTACAGCTGAAGCAGTTCCACAATTTCGGGTTCGTCATCTGCAATTAATAGTGTGTATCTCATGCGAATCCTCTCATTCCTATTTCAATAAATTCAGTTTTCATTCGAATTCGTATCCGTACATTCCATTTGTTATTGTTCATATGTCTATACGTTACTACTATATACTACGTCTCTTAAATCAATCTAAACCATTTCTAAAGATAACCTAAATAAAAAGCCCAGGCATCAGGCCAGAGCTTCAAATATAAAGCTAAAATAAGTAAAGATTCAGTACCATTCATCACTTGCTACGTAACCAGGGTTCAACCCGGGCATATAATCGGTCCTTATCATATTGCACATACTGACTCGCCCGATTGCGTACCGGGTCACCGGCATAGAAACGTTCATACAGATCATGTCTGGCTCCCAGCGGACTTCCTGTCAGCTCCCAGGCAAGCTGAAATAATCGAATCTTCTCTGGTGCCTGCATCGTTACGCCTCCAAGATACTTGTTCATCATAGGGCTGATACTTCCTTCCAGCTCCAGCTTCCCGGAAGGAATCTGAATAAGGCCACCTGCAGCTATAGTCTTCAAAATCTCAACAGCACGCGGGTAATAATGGTTCCCCAGATTACGGGCTGTTTCGATATATTTGAATGATGGTAGCCAGTTCCCATGAACATCCGGGGCAGCCTGTGCCTCAGATGCGATGATGAGTCCTTCAATCGTATGCATCTGGCTGATCATCTCCCCAAGCTGTTCCTGTACATTCAGGAAGGCATCCACTCCAATCTCCTTGGCAATGGAAGACGTGATGGCTGTAATGAATTCCAGCTTCGAATGCAGCCGAATAATGCTCTGATGATAAGCCAGACTGGAGGATGCCACGTTGCAGCGAATCTGCCATACCGCTTCCGGATTGTTGTGCAGCAGTACACGCTCCCAAGGTACAAATACGTCGTCAAAAAATAATATAGCATCCATCTCATCATACTGACTACTGAGCGGATGAGCAGTATCTGAATCTAATGTTGCAAAAGATTCTCTACATACCATATGTAATCCTGGACTTCCTGCTGCCACTATAACCATATGCGCCAATTCCGGACGATGTCCAGGAATGCGCTGAATCGGATATGCAATGATATCGTCCGCATATGGAGCAGCAGTTGCCACCATCTTGGCACCACGGAGGACAACGCCCTCTGTATTGGTACGAATGATTTGAAACATTGCATCTTCATCTTCCCCTACAGGCAGAGCACGATTAATCTGCGGGTCCCGCTGCACAATGGTCAGGAAGGCATCCTTCCGTTTTGCCTCATCATAATAGGCAGCGATTTTACCTCCATATGCTGGGTCATATGCAGCCATCGCATCCCGTGTGGCGTACCATCCGGTCAGGCGGGATCGGGCGTAATCCGAGAGACGGCTCATTACCCCGTAGGTGCGATCAGACCACAATCGAAAGGCTGCCGCCCTGCTGCTGATCTCCTGAGCATTGCAGGGTACTCGAAAAGCCTGATGTACATATCCGTTCGTCTGCTCATCCCAATAAGCCACTGTTTCTCTCGTGTCCGCATCATCCACCAGATTGAACAGACTTTCAATCGTTTGTAAGGTTCCCCGGAAGGCAGAATGCTCTGTTACTCGAATACGTTCTCCATCCAGCCATACATTCCGTTCATCGTTCAACCGTTGCAGATAAGCTTGTCCACGGGACATCGTTATGCTCAATGTAATCCTCCTTCTCAGTTAGAAAGGCTAGGAAACTCAATGGTGATAATGTTTTTAATCATTTCGAGACTCAAGTTAACTAAAATGATACATATTGTATCTATTGAAATAGTACTTTGCTTTGGAGGAAAAAGTCAACAGACACCAAACCTAAGGTTCGGTGTCTGTTCTATTAGATTTATATTAGATCAATTTGGCATACATATGACGCAGATAGCGCCAGCGTACCAGAAGGAAGAACAGAATCTGCATGGATGCAAATACGAGGAAAATGCGCAAAGTATAACCCATAACAGAGAAATCAACCAACTGCTGTAATGCAACAAATGCAACGGAACTGTGGATAATGGCCAACACTATTGGTAGGAAAAACATTAACACCAGCTGTCTGGTTACGATGTTGCGAAGCTCCGGGCGACTCAGTCCCATCTTACCAATCATGCGGTACTGTTCTTCATCCCGTTCCAGATCTGCATATAACCGGAAGTAGGTAAAGCTTGCAGCAAAGGTGAAAAAGACAATGCCAATCAATCCGCTCAGAATAAGGATAATACCATTAGTTTGTTTGGAATTAAGCCAATCCAGCACGAGAGCGCTGATCTCGAAGTACCCCTGACCATCTGAGTCATTTTGAATGGATTCGACCAGATCAGGAGCAAACTTCCGCGTTCCCATCCAATCTGTCACAACAAATTGAGTTTTTTTATCGGGATAATAATTTTCATCAGCCTCGATTTGAATATTAAATTCCTTATTCATCTTGTCGTACAGCTCATTAGATACCACATAAACTTCCCTTTTGAATTCAACAGGGATGACGATATCGGTTGCAGGTGTTGTTAATCTGACCTTTTCCTGAACTTCCCACATACTGATATTTTTCTGAGTTGAACCCTGCCCAGCTTCTGCTCGTAATGTCTTACGACTCGTAAGATTGCCCGGAGTCATAAAGGAATCGTTAACATTCTCGAGAGTTCGCTCTTTGTAACCAAGTGCCTTGGCAAGATGATTATATTCACTGAGTTTGATAATATAGTTGCCCTCGTCATCAAATAGCGGAATATAACTTCCTTTCTGATACGGAACTTCATTATCAATTAAAGTCTCTTCGATCTTCCTGATGTGCCGTTCTGCGCCAGGTGTATCCCATGAATTTTGGTAGGTAAACGCATATGGATTTGACATCGATGACAATCCCGGATCAGCGATCGCCAGCATCGTACCAATGCCTGTAAAGGCGGAAGCCGAGATCACACTCACCATAAAAAACATGACCGCATTATCTTTCATTCGATAGGTAAGTTCGGACAGAAATAGCAAATTCGTTTTGCGGAAAAACAAACGCTTATTGCCTTTGAGCGCCCGAATGGCATACACACTAAGTTGGGTGAATAACAAATACGTGCCTGCAATAACCAAAACAACACTACCAAGCAGCAAAGGGAAAGAGTATGTGATCCATACAAAGGCAAATACACCCACATATCCACCCCCAATGAGTATGACGGAGAGAAGTGCTAAAAGACGAGAAGCCTTTGGCTCGGGTTTGGGTTTTTCCTCTGATTTTACAAGGTCAATCAATGACCCTTTTCGCATCAGCAGCGATGAGCTCAGCGCAATCACAACAAACAGCAGCAGAAATGCTCCGACAGTAAGTGCGATTGCTTTTAATGGAAAATAGAATCGGAGACTTTCTTCCACCGCCAGCATCGAACCGCAGATCAACAGGATCAGCTTGGCAAAGATCATTCCTAATCCAACGCCTGCCACAATGGCGGCAAGTCCAATGCACAAGTTTTCCATAAATAACAGTCGGTTCATCTGTTTACGTGTCATGCCAATGATTTGAAATATGCCGAATTCTTTTTTACGCGTCTTGAGAAATGAACCTACGGAATAGAGCAGAAACAGAAACGAAAAGATGAAAATAATGATCTCAGCAATCAAAAACCCCTGATTCGCAAGCATGGTCACTGTCCCACTTGAACCCTTCAGTCCATCCTTCAGATCCGGGTGAAACAAAAGAAGTGCATACGTAAAAAAGATCATGACGGAAAACGTACTGCTCAGAAAATGGGCCAGGTAAATTCGTTTGTTCCGAACAACATTATTAATGGCGAACTGGCGAAAATTCATGTCCTGAGCCTCCCATCAGGGATAATACGTTGATAATTCGTTGATAGAACGTCGATCGGTTATCTCCGTAATGAATCTCGTTGTAAAGACGTCCATCCTTAATAAATACAACCCGGCTGCAATAACTTGCCGCAACAGCGTCATGCGTGACCAGCAGCATGGTGGCTCGATCTTCCTGGTTGCGACGTTCCAGCATCTCCATTACATCACGCGCTGCCTTCGAATCGAGATTTCCTGTAGGCTCATCGGCCAGCACCAGCTTGGGAGAATGGATCAGGGCTCGTGCGATTGCTGTCCGCTGGGCTTGACCTCCGGAAATTTCATACGTGCGTTTGTTCAGAAGAGATGCGATGCCCAGCTTCTCTGCAAGTCGATCAACACGTTCATTCATCTCCTCAACCGGTACTCCATCCAGCGTAAGCGGCAGGACAATATTTTCTTTAACCGTGAGTGTGTTGAGCAGGTTAAACGACTGAAATACGAACCCCAGCTCTCGGCGTCTGAACAGAGCCAGTTCATCGTGATTCAGTTCAAACGGGTTCTTACCCGCGATTTTCAGTTCCCCTGAAGTAGGGTGGTCAATGGTTGAAATCATGTTTAGCAACGTTGTTTTGCCGCTACCGGATGGACCCATGATGCCAACGAATTCACCCTCCTGAATACTGAGATCAATTCCTGACAAGGCTTCGTATGACACGATCCCTTTATAAATTTTGCTAATCTGTTTCACTGAACATATCTCCATAGGTTAATGGCTCCTTTTAGATTTCGAATTTGAATTAAACCAAGTTGGGCTGAACTTCATCGCAATTCGAGGTCGTTCTCTACTTTCTGACTTCAGTCTATCGAAGTTTCGACCATTCTCCTATGGATTAACCTTTCATCTTCATGACATTATTGTAAGGTTATATGTCTCGTCGCCCTTTGGCGTGTTTCTTCTATGTAGAAAATGAGAAAGACGCCGATCCCTGTCAGGGTACCAGACGTCTTCTCAATTCGTTCCACATTATGCGCTTTATATTTAAATTTCAAATGTAATGGTTACCGTTGTCCCTTCTCCCTGAATGGATGTAAGATCAATCCGATGGTTCATTCGTGTCAGGACATCCTTAACAATATACAGTCCCATCCCCGTGGATTCTTTAAAATGTCGCCCATTCTCTCCGGTGAAAAAAGGCTGGTACACTCGGTTGAGATCCGACTTGGGAATACCCACTCCTTGATCCTTCACTTCAAGAATGATGGACCGTGTGGCTTCATAAGCCTGGATGGTTACCTTTTGCCCGTTCCCCCCGGAAGAGTACTTGATGGCATTGGATAACAGCTGTACGAGGACAAACCGAATCCACTTTGCATCCGACTGAACCACTAACGCAGAATCAATTTTCATCTCGGGATATACGTGATTGCGAATGAAGAATCGTTTCAGTTCATGGATGGCTTCTTCTCCGGCCGCCTTGAGGGATACGGGCTCCACACTGAAATCCTGTTCAAATGTCTCTAGCCGCGCCATGTATAGCACGGTTTCCAGTCCTCGTCTCATCTGGTCTGCTTCCTCTCGAATGCTGATGAAACGGGGGTCCTCATCCTCCTGATCCTCAACCGTCAGTTCAATGACGGACAAAGGTGTCTTCATCTGATGAACCCATTGATTCATAAAAGTCAGATATTCCTGTTGACGCTGTTCCAGACGATGCAGATGTGCATAATAATGACCGTACTGTGAGTCCAGCAGTTCTGACAATGCCTGTGGCAAGGGAGCAGGCTCATTCAATGGAACAAATTCTTTTAGATCATTCATTCGATGGGACATCCGGGAATAAAACATGCGATGGGACAGATACCGATAAATGAGATAGGCTGCGTATAGGACTAACCCCAGAGATACCGCATACGTGGCCGTTAACCAGTGGTCGTAGCCGTCGTACCAGAAGACCGCAACCACGGTGAGCAGCACAACGATTACCCAACAAGTCAGTACAATATGTTCTTTGATAAACAACTTCATGAAGGCGACGATGCCTTCCAATTACTGTTGAGTCGATAACCTGAACCTCTTACCGTCTCCAACGCATCTGTAATTCCCAGCTCAGTCAATCGTTTACGAACGCGGGTCACATTCACGCTAAGTGTATTATCATCCACAAACGAATCGTCCCACAGCTTTTCCAAGATGGTTTCACGACTAACCAGTTTGGGACTGCGACGCAGCAACGTCTCCAGCAAAATGGTTTCTTTCTTGGTCAGTTGTATCTTGCGGTCACCGAGCTCCATCTCCAATCTTTCCAGATAAACAGTTAGTCCATCCAGTTCCACCTTGCGCTCTTCATGACGCGTAGCGTAATCGCCATACACCCGGCGCAGCTGACTTCGAATTTTGGCCATGACAATCTCATGCTCAAACGGCTTCGTAATATAATCGTCCGCACCGTTCTCAAGCGCCATGACCTGATCCATCTTGCCACTTCGGGCCGAGATGAAAATAATCGGACATGTGGAAATGGAACGAATTTGGCGACACCAATAGAACCCATCGTAACTCGGCAAGTTGATATCCAGCAGCACGACATGCGGCTTAACTTGTTCAAACTGCTGAACGACTTGCTCAAAATCCTCAACCGCAACGGCCCTATCACCATATCGCTCGATATGGGATTGAAGAAGACCCGCAATCTTCGGATCATCTTCAATAATCATTATCGTATACATAAAAAGGTCTCACCTCTAACCTGTCGTAATGGAATATGCAATTCTCTTTCCAAAATCATAACACAGGTTGGTACTATCGGGCATCGACCTGCTTGCGCCAATCCACAATGTCAGCGTTCAGCTGCTTCAAATCTCCTGACGGCTGCTCCTCATCGGACAAGTTATACTTCTGTTTCAAAGCCAGAATTCGATATACACTTTCATTAATTCGGGATTCTGAAATCTTCCCTGACTTCACCGCACTCTTCAGCGTATCAAAAATAGTCTTGGCACTCTCATAACTGTGAGCTACTAGCAGAATATCGCTCCCTGCTTGAACCGTCGCTACTGCGGCATCGTTCAACTTATAATTTTTCGCGATCGCGCCCATGCTCAGATCATCTGTGATGACCACACCGTCATACTTGAATTTGCCACGCAACTGCTGACCAATAATGACGTCCGACAAGGAGGCGGGATGGTCGGGATCAAGCTTTGGAAACAAAATATGGGCTACCATAACCGCTTCCACTTGTTCCTTCACCGCTGCCTCAAACGGAATCCACTCCAGCTGGGCAAGTTGCTTTTCTGTTTTGTTCACGACAGGCAGATCCAAGTGGGAGTCCACTGACGTGTCTCCATGACCGGGAAAATGCTTCACCACCGGAATAATCCCTTCGTTGCGCAATCCCTTCATCTCGGCTATACCCATTTGGGAGACCAGACTGGCTGAACTCCCAAATGAACGATCCCCAATTACCGGGTTATTCGGATTACTGTTTACATCCAGTACTGGAGCAAAATCGACGTTAAAACCTAACAGCTGAATTTGTCTTGCTAACAATTTGCCCATCGTTTGAGCCAAATCAGCATCCTTCGTCTTGCCCACTTTCCCATTGGAAGGTATAGACTCTACCGTTTCTGGCATTCGACTAACTTTGCCACCCTCCTGATCCACACTCATGAAGATAGGAACCGGATTGGAACGATTGGCATCCTTAATGGATTGTACGAACTTTGCTGTTCCTGGCACGGTCGAGACATTATTTGCATAGAAAATAATCCCTCCCACCTTCTGATTCGTGATCATCTGTTTCGCTTGAGCATCCAAAGTGGTTCCCTGAACACCCGCCAGAATCATTTGTCCGATCTTCTCATCCAAAGACAATTGGTCGAGCTGCTCTTCTACCGGATCCTTCTCTTCCTGTGGAGGCACTGTATTCTGTTGATCATCCTGATCATTCTGATTGTTTGCACCTGTGTTTGAATTCGCATTGGTCTCCGTTCCGGCATTATTGTTATTTTGCTCTGACGAGGAAGGCTTCTGTGACTGCCCACATGCGGATAAGAGCAGCATTATTCCGAATAGCAGGCACAACATTTGAAGCGTGTTTATGTGTTTGTTTTTTAACTTGCGACTATGGATATGCAAGGATGGTCATCCTCCTTAAACGTTGTTGTCATTCAGGCTGAATGCGGTTCAGGCATAACCTTATCATAAGGTGGTTCATTTTCAAAATTAGACGGCTCCAGTATATATTCTTATGATGCAGCCTAAAAACGCAAAAAAATTTCCCTTTTTGGGCTTAAAGTGTGGTACTTCATGGTGTTGTTCCTTAGGGCGTGTGTGATTGGAGGGGATGAGCAAAGGTGTCAGCGGTGGGAAAAAGGGTTTTCTATTGTGAATTTTTCATATGTTGAAATTATTATTATAGGGAGGTGAAAAAGCCGCCTTTCGGCGGCATCAGGTTTGTTTTCAGTTTAGAGTGTTTTCAATGCTTCTGCTGTAAAAGGAACAATTTCGGACAGGCGCCCTTCGCGAACTTTGTTTGGCCATTCCGGATCACTCAGCAGTACACGCCCCAACGCGATCAAGTCAAATTCATTATTTTCCATTTTCTCGTTCAACTGATCCAGATGAGCGTCACCTGTTCCCTGGTTTTCGTTCGCTCTGTCCACGAATTCCGCTTCGAGACCTACCGATCCAACGGAGATCGCCGGCTTGCCACTTATTTTCTGTGTCCAGCCTGCAAGATTCAGCTCTGAGCCATCAAATTCCGGCAGCCAGAATCGACGGGTAGAGCAGTGGAAAATATCTACACCTGCAGCCGTGAGGGGTGCAAGGAATTGCTCCAGTTGTTCTGGTGTTTCCACCAGCCGTGCGTCGTAGTTCCCCATTTTCCATTGGGAGAAACGAAGTACGATCGGGAAGTCAGGACTTACTGCAGCGCGACATGCTTCAATAACCTCAACAGCAAAACGCGTGCGCTGTGTCAGATCGCCTCCATATTTATCTGTACGACGATTGGTGTGCTCCCAGAAGAATTGATCAATCAGGTAGCCATGAGCCCCGTGAAGCTCAATACCATCAAAACCGATGCGCTGCGCATCTGCTGCTGCTTGGGCAAACGCCTGGATAAGACCCTTGATCTCGTCCTCTGACAATGGTTCTCTCTCAGGTTCACCTGCCATGCTTATTCCCGATGGGCCTACCGGCTCAGCTTCTGCATTAGGCAGGTCCCCTGAACGGCGGGCTGTACCCACATGCCACAATTGCGGCATGATTTTGCCACCTGCCTCATGGACTGCTTTGACTACATTCGCCCAACCCTGCAATGATTCTTCGCCATGGAACAGCGGAATGCTCGCGCCACTAATGGATGAAGGGTGGTTAATCCCCGTTCCTTCCGTAACAATCAGCCCTACACCTCCGGCTGCTCTGCGACGATAATATTCCACGACCTCTGGTCCGGGTACTCCTTCGGGTGAAAATCCACGAGTCATGGGTGCCATGACGATCCGGTTGGACAGGGTAAGCTTGTCCGAGGTAAATGATTTAAACAAAGCTGACGGTACATTCATTGTGTAATGCTCCTTTACGATTAGATTGGAAGAAAAGATGTACACTTTCTTGCACATGCTCTTGTATAACTACAACAGAAGTTAATCAGTGAGTTGGTTAAGATATATCACCTTTCTATTTTATAGTTTCTGATTTTTATTTTCAAATTTTCGATTTAAAAGGATTATTAATCTCTTGAACATAAAAATAGAGCAAGCTCGATGTAGCTTCATCTAAGAAGTTCTACGATCTTGGCCTGCTCTGTACAATTAACCTAAACGGCTCTCTCTGTAACCAAAAATGTGGATGAAGCATAGTATATAATCCATAATCTTCCTTACATTTAATTAGAATTAACAGGGATATCATTGCGATTAACTCTGAGTAATTTGCCTGATGAAGTCGATAGAACGTCGGGGTCTGTGCCCAGCCCAAAGTAGAAATCACCTTCGTGTTCTTCAAAAGACTTGGCGTACGTGTCCTGGTTAAAACGGAGGATTTCATTCCATGTGTTCAGATCTGTCGATTGATACACCCGGTTTATATAGAGATTTGCACTTTTGCGAGTGTAGGTAAGCACATAGACTTTCCCTTCTCGAAGCAGTAGATCCGTAGGAAGCGCTTGAGTATCTGGCAAAATGACGCGCGCTGCCTGATTAATGTCGGTCATCACATTCAAGGATTTGGGTAACAGTTGCCCATCATTGAATACCCCTCCGGCAATATAAAGCAGCTTATTGTTAAAATTAATATTTTTCCCTATTTTATTATACGGAACTGTGCCCGTTTGATAGGATAATCCTGGGAGCATTTTGCTACCATAAATGACCACGTCTTTCTTTTCAAGCTTCTCATTAATCTCTAATACATTGGTTTTATCGCCCCAAATTTTATTGGCAGGATACATCATGCCTGATGCATATAATTTGCCCTTGATCTCAAATAACGTATATGCCCTGAAGCCAAACGTATTGATGGTGGCGAATTTTTGCCAACTTTCGCCTTGATCATGAGAGATTAATACGGTCGGTTTCTGCTCGGTACCCAGCGCTGCAAACAGTTTGCCCTGATAGGACGCCAAATCGTATACGTGTACACCTAGCGGCAGATTGCGATACTTTGTCCATACATCTCCATCTAACCGGTAGAAGTTTCCCATATCCCACTGTTCACCATCCGAATCATTTCCGGGAATATACAATTTGTCGTTCAGCACTTTATAAATATCAATCTGTTCCTCATCTACGAATAATTTGGTCGAAGGAACGATGCTCGGATTGCTATTGGTGACGGACTGCGTTATAAATCTGGGATTTGCTGTATCGTAATAAATGACTGGAATAGGACCCGCATTAGGTGAAACACCTAAATTACTGCTGTTCCCATGACCCATATATATTTTCCCTCTGTACAGCTGCAAGTCCCAAACATTATTGGCATACGGTGCTTTCTTAAAAGGTTTTCCAAGCAACTCAATCTTGGACGTCACATCAGCGGATGTGATAGGCGCACTGGACACCTTGGCAAGTGCCCGTTCGGCAGTTGGCTGATGATCGGTTGAAACATTGTTTTTGGGTTTCGAATTACCCATAAGCAGCCAGCCCATGCCTGCAACAATCGTCAAAATCACGGCTGCCCATTTTGTATTGCTCTGCATGTCCGCTTCCTCCTTCATTTTTATGAAATAACACCTTTACATCAAAATGATACAAATTGTATCTTTTCATATTATGTAAAACGAAACGTACTTGCAACAAATTCCGCCCGTTCTGTGCAAAAAAAATAGACAATCGCATCCGAAGATGCGTTGTCTATTTGTCATTCATTCATTGTGGTTGCCTACCGCTTGCACATCAGTTCCAGTTGAGTTCCAACCGGGCACGTGTTGCCATCCGCTGACTTCCACTCTATTACTTGGCTTGTGATTCGCTTGGTAAATTTACTCAGCTTTCACCAGAATTTTAACCTGGTTTTTCTCTTTCAGCAGTGCTTCAAATCCATGCTCTACCACTTCATCCAGGCTGATTCGTTTGGTTACCAGCTTGTCTGCCGGGAAGAAACCTTTAGCCATCAAGCTAATCACAGCCGGGAATACGTCACGGTAACCGATAATGCCATTGACCGTACGCTCCTTCATGACAATGGAGTTTGGCAGGATCGGTGCTTCCTGTTCAAAAATGCTGACGATCATCAATTCACCGCCAATACGTGTTGAATCAATCGCTTGTTGCAGCACCCGTGGAACACCGGTTACTTCATAAGCTACATTCACGCCACCTTGGGTGCGTGCATGAATTTCTTCCACTACTTTGTATTGTGTAGGATCAATAACAATAGCGCCAAGTTCTTCCGCTTTGGCTTTACGTTCTTCGGATAATTCCACAACATAAATATCCGATGCACCAGAAGCTTTCAACGCTTCAATAACCAGCAACCCGATTGGACCTGCACCAAAAACAGCCGCAGTGTCGCCAACTTTCAGTTTGCTTTGACGAACAGCATGAAGAGCTACTGCGGAAGGCTCCACCAACGCTCCTTGCTCGTACGAGATGGAATCAGGAATGGCATGAACCATATATTCCTCAGCCGTTACATACTCCGAGAAACCTCCGCCTCCCCCAGCCAGACCCAAGAAACCCATCTGATCGCACAAATTATATTTCCCTTGTTTACAGGCTTCACAATGACCACATGCATAGATCGGTTCCACCACAACGCGGTCACCTGCCTTATAACGTGTCACGCCTTCTCCTACTTCAACGACTTGTCCTGAAAATTCATGCCCCATCACAACAGGTGCTTGTTCCCCTGTTAGCGGATGCGGTGCTTGAGCCGGAATGAAGATCGGGCCAGCAGTGTACTCGTGCAAGTCACTGCCACAGATACCACACCACTCCACTTTTATTTTAACCTTTCCCTGTTCAGGGCGGGGTTCATCAATATTTTCGAGACGCAAATCTTTTACTCCATGCCAACGCAATGCTTTCATTTGTTTCATCTCCCAGATCATAAGTTTTGATATAATCGGAAACGTTTCCGTAAGTTAAATATGTCACATTTTAAATAGGCTGTCAAACATAATTTGTCACACATATGTCTATCTTATGAATTTTACGTCGATAATTCTGGTGTAATAACAGCGTTTTCAATATATCGATCATTTTTTGCTCTGTGGCTTTCTGTCCGTTCTCGTGTATATGTTTAATTCAATGGATATAGAATGCGCGATTTATCTCTATTTATCCGTTCGGTTCTTTTGGAAAACCAACAGACATCTCTGTCCTTTCAATCGTATTCACGGGATAGTTATTGGCTCAAATGTTATAATCAAGGTATAGGATTGTCTTTCCATTCGTACATATTTTCAAAATTCGGAATCGTTTCCGATGAAGTGAGGTTAACTAAACGTGAGTAAAGATCAGAAGATTACGATCAAGGACGTTGCAGAACTTGCAGGTGTAGGTATCGCTACCGTCTCCCGAGCCATTAACAATTCCGATGGCATCAGCAACAAAACACGGGATAAAGTCTTGCAGGCCATTGAGGAGCTTGGATTTGTCCCCAATACCTCTGCCCAGAGTTTGAAAATACGCCAGACACATCAGATCGCACTGGTTGTTCCCGACATACGCAATGCTATCATTCCCGAGATCTCTTGGTCTGTTGAACAAACGGCTAAGCAGCATGGGTATCATGTGGTTCAAATCAATACGGCGGGTAATGCACGAACGGAACTGGAAACCATTCGTACGATTAAAAAATTGCACGTGGACGGGCTTATTTTCATGCCTTTGGCATATCCCAAAACATTGCCTGGTTTAATTGATAAAGCTCCCCTTCCCATTTCCATGATCAATTACGGTAAAAAGCTGGACCCTGGTATGAAAGCTGATGTCGTTTCTCTTTCACAGCCTGAAGGGAAATTGGTGATGGAACATCTGATTAAGATTGGACGGACCCGCATTGCATATGCCGGTGCTCCCAAAGACATTATTGAAGAGCGTTATCGGGCTTATGAGCAAGCACTCGGACATGTAGATATCTCGCTTGTTTACTTCGGAGAAGATTTTTCATTGAATACAGGAGCTAATGCAGCGGATTATTTCTATGGACTGACTCACATGCCAGATGCCGTATACGCGATTAACGATATGGTCGCCATCGGACTGGTAAATCGGTTTAAAGAACTCGGCGTTCGTGTCCCTGAAGATATCGCAGTTGTGGGCGTTGATAATAACCAATGGACTACCGTTACGTCTCCGCAGATCAGTTCAGTCTCGATTATGGGCGAAGAAGTGGCCCGACTTGCTACGGAATTGCTGTTAAAACGGATTCGAGAGATGAGCACCACGGATTACGAGCATATTCAATTTGAGCCACGGTTAATTGTGCGCGAGTCCAGCGTTGCCATGATCCGCTCATCTTCACAAGGACCACGCGCATAAGAATGATTGTGAAGACACCGGATTTAATGGACTGTCCAAACCTTCGATAAACACAAAAAGGTGTTCACCAGGAATGAATTTCGTCCTGAGAAACACCTTTTTTTATCTTCATTCACACCCTTTTATCTCAAACCCACCTCCGAGCAATTACTTCTTCGTAAGCAATTGTCTAATCGGTGTTCCTTTCATAAACATCTCAATATCCTCTACGGTATGGTTAAAATAAATGGCATAGTTGCCTTGAGTCACATAACCCAGATGCGGTGTTGCCAGCAGATTGGGCAGTGTACGCAACATATGATTCACAGGAAGAGGTTCCTGTTCATATACGTCTAGACCGGCCCCGGCAATCCACTCATTCTGTAAAGCTTCGACCATCGCCTCTTGATCCACAATGCCTGCACGGGACGTATTGATCAATAAAGCAGTATTTTTCATCCGTTGCAGCTCGGCTCGTCCGATCAGATTACGAGTGCGATCACTGAGCACCAGATGAATGGAAACAATATCGCTTTGTTCCAGCAGCTGTTCCTTCGTCTCTGCCCACTGGACTCCCTGCTCCTCTGCTCTTGTCTGTGTCAAATTCTTACTCCAGGCGATCACGTTCATGCCAAAGGCTTGTGCAATCTCTGCCATCCGGTTGCCAATCTTGCCTAAACCGAGCAGTCCCAGTGTCTTTCCGTACAAATCCATGCCAACTGTACTCTGCCAATTCCGATTGGAACGCAGTGCGTTATTTTCAGTTACCAGCTGTCTGGACAGACCCAGTATCAGCGCCCATGTCAGTTCCGTCGGCGGGTTCGAGCTGCCTTCCGTGCCACAGACGATTACTCCACTTTCTTCCGCGGCCCGGAGATCAATGGAGGCATTGCGCATGCCGCTTGTAATCAGAAGCTTGAGTTTGGGCAATTGTGTAATCACGGATTCAGGAAATGGTGTACGCTCACGCATCAAGACAATAATTTCAAAATCCTGCAGTTCCTGAACGACCTTCTCTTCTGATCCCAAATAGTTATTGAACGTCTGAACCTCAACTCGATCCAGGATAGGAGTCCAATCCGCTGAAGAAAGGGCTACATTCTGATAATCATCCAATATGGCACAACGCAACTTCGTCTGCATGGTTGAATCTCCTCCTCATATATGTGCATCATCAAACATTCTTTGAACATGTTACCCGAATATGTAAATCATAGTATACACTCTAATTTAATCTATACCCTATCTGTATTGTATCAACTCAAGCCCTCATCTGCCCAATGTCCTCAGACACAAAAAGAGCAGGAACAGATTCCCGCTTCTCGCTCTCACTTCAGAACAGCTTGAAAAGCAGCGCCGTCATCAGTATGGCCATCGCCACTTGAAGCAAGGACCGTATTTTCCAAAAAATCGTATCTAATTTCGATTGATCATTCTCTGTTAGCGAACCCACAATAGCAATAAAAGCAAGCATGCCAATCACAATCAAACTGAACTCGATGATCCCCATCCCGCCGTATGTCGTCAGCAGCACACCTATAATGTATAAAACGACAAGGTAGATCCTATGAAAATAACGCTCCATATGAACACCCTTTCTAAAAATGAAATCCTTCCCTCATTCCTCCAGGAACGATAACGTAACCTTAATACTCTGCTGCACAAATGAGCGATCCGGCTCCGATTTCATCATCACGGTCAATCCAATCATCGATACAACCAGAGACTTGGACAACGCACTTGCGTCGAGATCATTAGACAATTCCCCTGTTTCCTGCCCCCGTTCAATCGTCTCCTTGAAAATCGCCCCGAGATACATCTGGTGCTCGCGTGTCAGAACAGCGAATTTGCGGTCATGTGGAGCCAGTTCAACCATCGTATTGATGCAAAAACAGCCATGACGAGTATCTGTCACATCCCCTTCTGCTCCAATATGTTCAAATAAGGCACGGAAGGCTTCTTTTACAGAGGATGTATGTTGAAGCCTGGATCTGACCTGCGCGGCATGCAAAGTTGTATATCTGCGAAGTGCCGTTTCAAACAATTCCTTTTTGTCACCAAAAGCCGCATAAAGACTGGGACGTTGAATTCCCATGGCTGTTGTCAAATCACTTAGGGACGTCGCCTCAAATCCCTTATCCCAAAAAATCTGCATCGCTGCTTCCAGTGCCTGATCCGTATCAAATTCCCGTTGTCTAACCATGTATTCACCCTCTTTATGTATCGATCAGTATACATCTATTTTAATCTAGATCCAATTTCCATGTCAAACCTATCTTTATTTATAAAAGAAAAATCAACCATTCCATTTTATTTCTTGACATCGTGTCAAAGCGTGAAGTATGTTTATTCGGAATCATAATGTACTGATCGGTATATTTAAATTCAACCGTGTTCTTACCGCTCCCCCTAACTTACCACATTCGAATACAGAAAGGTGAATCATCCATGCAAAATCCATCTCATCAAGCACATCCCTTCAGCGAAGGACGTCCAGGCATGTCCCGACTTGTCGCGCTGTTATTTGCCCTGTGCAGCGGACTGGCGGTAGCCAACATTTATTATGCCCAGCCTTTGCTCGACTCCATTGCTGACGAGTTTAGAATCTCTCATTCCTCTATTGGAATCGTTATTACCGTAACCCAGATTTGTTACGCCCTCGGATTGTTATTACTGGTCCCACTTGGTGATCTATTGAACCGGCGCAAGCTGATCATGATCCAGATGCTTTTATCCGTAATCGCCCTGGTTACTGTCGGCACCTCATCATCCAGCCAGGTTCTATTCATTGGAATGGCCGCCATCGGGCTGCTTGCCGTGATTACACAAACACTCGTTGCCTTTGCCGCCTCCCTGGCTGTACCTTCAGAACGAGGGCGTATCGTCGGTCTGGTCACAAGCGGAATCGTCATAGGCATATTACTGGCGCGAACCATAGCAGGCACCTTAAACGATTGGATCGGCTGGAGATCAGTCTATCTCTTCTCTGCCAGTCTGACATTACTCGGGATTATCGCACTGTTTCTTGTACTCCCAAAACACGAACCCAAGCGAGAGAAACTCAACTACACCCAATTAATTGTTTCAGTCATGCAACTGTACCGTGAGTTGCCTATTCTGCGAACACGCGGCGTTCTCGCCATGTTAATTTTCACAGCCTTTAGCACGTTATGGACTTCCATGGTGTTGCCACTTAGCGCTCCACCACTTTCCCTGTCACATACTGCTATTGGAGCCTTTGGTCTCGCGGGAGCTGCTGGTGCCTTGGCTGCTGCACGTGCTGGAAAACTGGCTGATCGGCGATTGGGACAAAAGACGACGGGCGTCGCTCTGGTCATATTGCTTCTATCCTGGCTGCCCATTGGCTATGTTCACCACTCTTTATGGCTGCTTGTAGCTGGGGTAATTATGCTGGACCTTGCCGTTCAGGCCGTACATGTCACCAACCAGAGTCTGATCTATGAAGTTCGACCTGAGGCGCAGAGCCGTTTGACGGGCGCCTACATGATCTTTTATTCAATAGGAAGTGCTACCGGCTCCATTGCGTCTACTCAAGTATACGCATGGGCAGGTTGGACTGGCGTTTGCTGGCTGGGTGCAGGCGTGAGTGCCGCTGCGCTTCTGTTCTGGACCATTGATCGATATATCCATCGGAATTCGGATCAATAAAAGAACTTAATCCAGCTTATTCCATACCACAATAAACAGCGTGGCTAACGGACCAAATAACAGGGAAATCAGAAACCAGTTACGACCACTTCTGTTTTTTCCCTGAGCAAGTCCGGCATTAATAAGGGCAAGTGTGCCCCAACCTACAAAATATTCGTTTTCCATCAACTATCATTTCCTCCTTACAGATCGGCTCTATCTATTCTCTAGTAACGCCTTTAGCTTCAAATTACGGCTCTCCAGGAAAGCCTGCATATACCTCTTGAGTACAATCCGCTCTGCAACCCAACCCAGAACGCCAAGGGGAGCTTCGAATCTCAGTGTGTCCCTCATACAAGTGGTCTGCTCTCCAAGCTTGCTAAAACTGTGTTCATGTCTCATGCTCTTGAAAGCACCTTTCTCCATCTGATCCACAAAGAGATACGGCCGATTGTACGCGGCGATCCGGGAAGTCAGCTTTTGCCTTATCCCGAAATGGCTCGCTTCGAAAGTTACCGTATCGCCTTCACCAATTCTGCCCGTTGTAACACCCGCTACAGCCTGCTCACGGGTATGTTTCCAGACGGTCCGGGTATGAATATCAATGTCCCGCGCATAGTCAAAGCATCGCTCAATGGGCGCATGTATTGTAATCTCGGTTACCACTTCAATCAAGGACGATCACTCCCTTTCTGTTTCCTTTGCCTAAGGCTATGTTAAATTCTAATGTTGATATTTGACCATAAGAAAACCGCATTCGTTGAAAAGGCGGTTTATTGCTATCGTGTCCCGTTAGCGCAAGGACTTACTCTGTTGAATTTCGTGTTCCTCAACATAAAGCGGCATCAGAGAAGGCGGATCGTACCTTATCGCGGCCTTTAAACGACAAAATGGTGCCGATAGCCTAGCCCCACAGCCGAAACGAAATAATGAGTCTAATCCGACAGTGCCCGCATGATGTTGGATTTCGCCTCTACCGCAATCGCTTCATTCCCATCATCGACCGCTTGCATTAAGACCAGTATGGGGATGTATACCGCGATCAGCCGTGCCAGCAGCTTCGTTTCCTCGTCCGCTCCTCCGTACGTTTCAAAAAACACGCCGCGAGCGTAAGGTGGTAAAAAGCTATAAGCAACGCTCAAATCGCAAGCCGGATGGCCTACGCTCAGATCGCCCCAATCAATGATGCCGGAAACGATCCCGTTCTCATTTACAAGCATATTTTTGAAATGAAGATCGCCATGTAGCAGTGCATTCACCGCCTCGACACGGTCCTTTTGCAGCCTGCTAATATACGCTTCGATCACACCGGACTCCTCCGGCGACAAGTGTTCAACCACCTTCGATAGAAAGCCCTCCAATTTCACTTTGCGCGATGCTATGTCCGTCAAGTTTCGATGATCTTGCTGAACTCCGCACTTCAGCGCCGCCTGCACCGGAAACTCATGCAATTTCCGCAAAAATTTCGCCAACGTCTCTGCCGATAAAGCCCGGCGTTCTTCCGTCAAACCGATTGGGAAATCTCCTGACACGTAGGCATAGCCAAGAAATGGTGCCGGGTATTCGCCACTTGCTTCGCCATAAAACAACGGTTTCGGATAGGGGATGGTCATATATGCCTCCAGCTTCGGCAGCAGCTTCCCTTCCATACGAATAGAGCCAACTGCAATCTTTCTTCTTGGAAACCGGAACACATACTCGTCACCGATGAGAAAAACCGTATTGTCCCAGCCCCAGCCCAATCGCTTTACTTGCTTCGATGACAGCTGAGGGAATTGTCTGCCGATCAGCGTCCGCGCCTGCTCTTCGTTAACCTCCCACTCCGCATCCCATACATTCGTTCCTCCCATGAATTGTCTGCCTCCTCGTTCCTTACGTTATTTAGATGTTTACATTCCCTGGAATTTACGCATAACTGCCCGTTAGCTTAACAAGAATAAGTAGAAAGCCGAGTCGGTCACAGTAAACAGACACAATTTGACCAACATATTTTTCTTATTCGACGCGGTATTCTCATACTTGCTGTCTAAGTAACGAAACCACGCCAAGTAATTCTGCAAATACTTTGTTGCAACACCATTGATGCGATCCATCCATTCCTTCAAGCGGCTGTGGTAGCTGTTGGTTCGGGACTGCAAAAAGTAGATAAGTTCTCGCTTACCATTATCGTCCAACGTATCAGCAAGCTTTTTCAGTTCGTTTAAATCCATGGGCAAATCATCTCCGAACAGTTATATTGCCCTTATTAAAGAACACTTGTTCGTATTTTTCAAATATCAACAACAAAGTTTAACATACTCTTGCCTAAAAAGGAAGATTAAGGTCTTTGCAAAGTATAGTCCTGGTCACCATGAAGAACAACGCAGTTCATGATCTAAATGAAAAACGGGTCCCCTGTTATCTTATAGGAGGCCCGTTTTCTGTATGAATTCATTTGTTATTCAAACTTAGATAATTAATTCATTAATGGCAAGAGTGCGTTCTTTGGACAGATCACGATATTGTTCCGATTCCACCTTGATCAGTGGTTTAAAAATATCGGATGTATTGTTCATGACAATAACACCCCGCTCGCCGTTGCTCAGCAGTACTTGTTTACCAATAAAATTAGGAAGCAGATGCTGCATCAAGGCTTGAACCGGCTTCTCATTCAGTTTGCCGAATCCCATCGCATAAATATCGCGCAAGTTATTGATCAGGTTCGGATTGCTGCTTCCGTGACTGCCGGATCTCATCCCGATGTATATGTCAGCGACTGATACGATCTGTGTATATGGATGAATTTCGTCTTTCTTCAGTTGCATCGGATATCCGGTACCATCCTCCAGTTCATGATGCTGAAGAGCTACAAGCGCTGTAGCCTCATCGGTCATGGAGCTTTTGATAATATCATGTCCATAGATCGTGTGACGCTGCAATTCGAGCTGTTCATCTGCGGTTAACGGTTCCACCTTGTTGCGTATCCGATGAGATACCTTGCATTTGCCGATATCGTGAAGATAGCCCCCACGACTGATCTGATAACTTTCTTTTTGGGAATAACCAAGCCAGTTAGCTAGGTAAAATGACAACAGTCCAACCTGAATGGAATGTGTGTAGTTATTGACATCATCCCGTTCCAGCATCATCAGGAGATGCACGACATCCTTTTGCTCGTCCAATCCCTCCACCATCGGTTGAAGCGCATCGTCCACCATTGTTGCGTTGAACTTGCCCACAGTCAGCGCTTCGAGAAACGCGGATTGATAATTATGTACAGTTTGTATAAATTGGGATTTCATTTCTTCTTCAGGCGGTTCTTCCTTGGTGCTTGTGCTTGCTCCAGATGCAAATTTTGCTGCAGCAGCAAAGAATTCCGCTTCCGTGATCTCTTCCTCGCGTGGTTCAATATCCACATAGTCTACGCGGTGCTGCATCAGCAAGGTGATATCTTCACTTTTGATCACAGTACCCTGACCCAGAACGTGTAATCCCGCTTCGCTGAATGTATCCGCAGTTAGACGGTCTCCATCTTGCAGGTTCATAATATGGATTCTCAAATCGGTATTCCCCCTGAACAATCATTTATAGTCAACAGTACCCGTTAGATCGGGTCCCAAAAATCCCTATACTACTTTATATCGATAAATACATTCTTTTTCTCCATAGTCCAAACGACCTTAATCGTAAAAGGAAATACGAACGTATAAGACTTTATTCTCAGTCCCATTTTCAAAAAAGTCCCGGTTTGAATTTGTATTTAGATATCTGGCATATCGCTTTACACATATATAACCAAAAAGCCCAAAAAAATCTTTGGGCTTTTATTGAATTCAACTAAATTTTGATTGAACTCAGGCTCGCTCCCTGTACGAAAAAGCGTTCAATCCCTTTCTCAACAGATGGGTCCGGAATTAATGGTGGTGCCTGATGCGGCTTCACTCTGGCATCGATAATGATCTGGTCACAGCCCCAATGTTTATAGTTGTAACTGCTGTTCACACCGTACATATCATGGGACGGATTACTGCGGGTAAATGTCGCCCACAAGAAGTTGCTGAGATTCGCACTCAGGAAAGAACTATCGTCACATAATACAATCATTGGACAAGAAGACAGGTTTCCTTTTTCCTTCAGCATGTCCGTAAATGCCTTCATTTCTTGTTCTGTATCCGCATAACTATTGAATGGCGCACCCTGAATAGCTACAATTCCTGGCATCACGAGCTGCGGATTACTATAACCCCGGATATCCTTCAATGTCTCCGGTACTTCACGGCACAATTCCCGTTTCTTGTCCCCATAGGCTGCAAATACAACCTTACTGCCGCTATTCAACCCGGTTCCCGAGTAATCCAGCGTATCGATCGTTGTGTTGGTATGAAAATGAATGTCCCGTTGCAGATCCATTCGTTCCAGGATATACGTCAGGAACTCCACTTCTCGGTGCGTATCCAGCGGTTGCTGATCTTCTGCTGTGATAAACAAATACTTCGCCAGACTGAGCTGGCCTGTACCCAGAATACGACTCGCAATCGTCAGCAGCTCTGTTGGCTGTTTTACCGTCTGATAGGGCGTATACCGCTCACTTCCGATCGCGAACAGAAGCGGATGCACTCCTGCTGCATCGACAGCATGGACTTCTTTCACACCGGGAACTTCCTGTTTAATGGCATCACCCGTAATTTCGTGAATCAGATCCCCAAATGCAGTATCCTCTTGCGGAGGACGACCCACCACGGTAAATGGCCAGATCGCATTCGGCTTGGCGTACACTTTATGCACTCTCATTAGTGGGAACGGATGGGTCAGACTGTAATATCCAAGATGATCACCAAACGGTCCTTCAGGCTTCGTCTCGTCCGGGTAAATATCACCCGTGATGACAAAATCGGCGTCATTGCTGATGCAATACCCATCCTTATAGCTGTAACGGAAACGCCGGCCGGCAAGTAGCCCCGCGAAAGTCATCTCACTGAGTCCTTCAGGCAAAGGCATCACTGCAGAAAGTGTATGTGCCGGCGGACCCCCAATGAATACACTCACTTTCAGGGGTTCTCCCTTTTTGACTGCTTTGGCCTGATGAATACCAATTCCGCGATGGATCTGATAATGAAGTCCAATTTCCTTATTCAGTTCATAATCATTACCACTTAGCTGTACCCGATACATGCCCAGATTGGAGTTCATGATGCCTGGCTTGTCTGGGTCTTCCGAATAAACTTGAGGCAGCGTAACGAATGCTCCACCATCCATAGGCCAATGCTTGATCAACGGCAGATCCGAGATTTGAATCTCTTGCGCGGTTACAGGCAAACTGATGGACTTCTGCTTAGGTAGAGCCTGCCACGCGGCAAGACCGGTGCTGATATGCTGAAAAGGCGTCTTGAGTGCCTTCATTGGATCATCCCGGACAGCCATGACACGTTGTACACCTTCAAGCGTTCCACGGAACATGAATTTGCTTCGTTCCAGTGTACCGAACAGGTTCGAAACAGCCTGGAACTTGGAGCCTTTCACATTTTCGAAAAGCAGAGCTGGGCCTTTCGCCTCATGCACTTTCATATGTATCGCTGCCATCTCCAAATGAGGGTCCACTTCTTCCTTCACTCGAATCAAATGTCCATGCTGCTCCAGATCATTAATGCAATCTTCCATATTGCGATATTTCATTGGATGGCTCCATTCTGTATATAATAAATTGTTATGTTCATATATTCACATAGATGTGCAGGGGTAGCGGATAGAATAAAACGTTGAATCTAATTCACTCTCGTCACCATATAAATGGATTGATACTCACATCTCTTCTATCTTATCAAATCATCTGCCACTAAACAAAACAATATATCAGATCTTTCACGCAGTGCTCACCAAAAAGCAATATTTAAGCAACAGGGTCTTGTATTCTAAGGACCAAGATTGCTTCAATATTGCTAATTGAGCTTACTTAAGATGTAGTCGAAGGTCTGGGGATCGTAACCGTAAACTGCGTTCCTTCTCCAACCCTGCTCTCCACATCAATTGTACAATCATGCAATTTCAAAATTTTAATCACGATGGAAAGCCCTAATCCATTGCCTCTAAGAGCACTGCTCCGTGCTTTGTCCACCATATAAAATCGATCGAAAATATACGGAAGGGCCTCCTCGGGTATTCCTTGTCCTGAGTCTCTAATCGATACCTTCACGAATGACGTGGACATCTCGATTTCGATGTGAATGGACCCAGCGGTACCCGTATATTTTATCGCATTGTTGATTAAATTCTGCCAGACCTGCTCAAACAAATCTTTATCGACCGTGATCTCGCAAGGCAATAAATCCAATTCAATCCTGATATTTTTGTGCGCCCACTGGGGTTCTGCTAATACGATCGTTCTTCTTAATTGCTCATCTAATTGGAACGTACTGAGATTAAACGGATGGTGCTCCGAGTCCAGCGAGGCTAACCGAAGTAAATTATCACTAAGCCTGGAAAGGCGTAATGTTTCCTCGTATATGATATCCAGATGCTCTTTCTGCTCTTCCAAAGGGATGACACCATCTTGCAGCGCTCTTGTGAATCCTCTAATCGATGTTAGTGGGGACTGCATTTCATGAGAGACATTACTGACAAAATCATCACGCACTGAGTCTATTTTTTGCAACTCACGGGCCATATGATTAAAGCTCTCCATCAGCTCACCAAACTCATCTGGATTATTATGTTTCAACCGGACAGACAGATCGCCTGAAGCCATTTTCTTAGCTGCAGCAGTTAGCCTTTTGATCGGTTTCACAATGTACCCAGACATGAACATGATTAATAAGCTTCCTATGACTAAGACAGTTAATAGCGATATAAATAATGTACGTTTCACATTATGAAAAATCGATGAAAAATTAATTTTGATCAGGAGCGCATCTTTTTCTTCATTCATCCTGGGAACACCAACAATCGCTGTCTCATCTTTATTGGATAGAATAAACGCTTCCGTGGTATTTTCATCGAATAATTCATGAACTTTATCATCTGGTAGTGAAGCAAGCACTTCACTTTGTTCATTCACGGAGTTTATGTCCAAGCCGTATCGTGCAAAGATATCCAAGCTTGTTTTCACTTTTTCCGGATCATCAATCAGATTTATCATCGTAGCTATGTCTTCGGCAATCGTAACCATAGAATGATTTGGTGTGTTTTCCTGAGATCGCATATTTAATATAAAGGAGAGAATTAAACTGACGATCACAATACCAAAAAAGGTAACTACGATTCGTAGACGCAGGCTTTTCCTCACGATTTTCATACACTCTCCAAACGATATCCAAGTCCTCTTATCGTCGAAATGATCAACTTAGGGATCGGTTCAAGCCGTTCTCGTAACCTTTTGATATGCACATCAACGGTACGCTCATCACCTTCATAATCGATTCCCCATATATCTTCTATAAGCTGTGTACGTGTGAATATTTGCCCTGGCAAACTCGCCAGAGCAAACAACAATTCACATTCCTTCTTTTTCAATTCAACCGTTTGAGCTCCTGCCTCCACTGTCAAATTGCTCAGATCAATCGTTGCACCGCCTATATGAATAACATTCGATGAAATCTTGTTGTATCTCTTCATTAAAGATTTTACACGCAAAATTAACTCCACAGGATCAAAAGGTTTTACTAAATAATCGTCTGACCCTGCATTGAATCCTCTGACTTTATCCTTGGATTCTCCCTTGGCAGTCACCATCAGAATCGGAATATCCATATAAGATCGAATGTCTTCGGTCAGTTCAATACCATCTACTCTTGGCATCATCACATCTACAATAGCTAAATCAATTTTGGTATGAGACAAAATGTTCAGTGCTTCTTGGCCATCCGGCGCTTCCACGACGGAAAACTGATTTTTTTCGAGATAAATTCGGATTAATTTGCGGATATGGGAATCATCATCCACCACAAGAATCGTGTTCATGTATCCATTATCCTTTCCGCAATTTTCATTATTCACAACTTAAATTTATTCGTATCGTAAGGATTCCATCGGGTCCAGCTTGGCAGCCTTCGATGATGGCATCAAACCAGCGATGATACTAATCACTGTACTTACAACGATTCCGAACACAATGTAGTATCCCGATAGATTTATTAGCTTAGCTCCAAAAGCGTTGTCCAAGAGAATATTCAACACATAACTAATAATTATCGCAAATACTACCGCAATGATACCACTGAATACCCCCAATAGAGCAGATTCAGAAAAGAAAATTCGCTTGATGTCCTTCTTTCTTGCTCCAATCGCACGAAGGATTCCGATTTCCTTCGTTCGTTCCACGACACTAATGTAAAGCACAACCAATATCATAATACCGGATACGATTAACGAAATGCCTGCAATACCAGACAGAACGATCGTGGCCATGTTCACGTATGTCGTGATATTTTCCATGATTTTTGCCGTCTGGGAGCCTGAGAAGCCCGCATCAACAGCTGCTGCATTAATATCATTGACATATTTCATATCGGTTGCATAAGCGTTAACCTGAATTGGCCCAATCGTTATTCCTTTGTCCGCATACATTTGCTCCAACGTCTGTGATGAAATGTAACCCGGTGATTGCTGCATTGGTGATCTTTGATCTGACGCTTCATAAATACCAGATATGGTTATTTCTTTCTCCAAAGTTACGGGTTTATTATTGCCATCCATCTCATTGATATATAGAAACACAGACTTGCCGATCATGGATTCAGCTTGGTCATTTCCACTTAATTTATTCGCCGTATCGAGGGGTAACAACATCTCATTTTCTACCGGAAGCTTACCCGTTGTTAGCGTTGCTGGATCAAAAGCATCCGTTAACGTCGTTAACTGCGTAAGTGCCACACTTTGCTTTGAATTAACCATAGTCGATTTGCCTGTAATGGTAGTGATGGTCTCTACATGATCCACATTAGGGAATTTGCGAATAGTCTCAATGTCGGCTGTTGTAAAAGGTTCGCCTGCTGCCATCAAGGCTTGCGGGCCTTGCATATCTTTGGCATCTGCACTGGGCTTCGTTATATCCACAAGCAACGGGTCCATACTTGAATTGATTTCGTCGTTCATATATGTCGTTATTCCATTACCCAAGGAGAGCATCAGGAGTACGCTTAAAATCCCGATCGACCCACCCAATGCAACCAGTACATTACGCTTGCCGTTGAGTTTCATATTTTTGAGAGCCATTTTGAAAGAAGCCAGTAAGCCCAAGTTTCTGGAAGCACCACGACTGCCTTCATAAGTGGTCAAGGAACGATCTTTTAGATGGATATCATCCTTAATCCGTCCCTCCTCAACCTTCACAATACGCGTACCGGAATCAGCTACTTTCTGCGAGTGAGTTACCGCAATGACCAGCATCCCTTTTTGCGCAATACTGTCCAGCAGAGCCAAGATTTGATCCCCGTTTTCCTTATCCAAAGCACCTGTTGGTTCATCCGCCAAAATAATGTCTGGATTGTTCGATAGTGCACGAGCAATGGAAACCCTTTGCTTCTGCCCACCCGACAGCTGGTTAGGCCGTTTGTTCAGATGACTCTTCAGCCCGACCTCGGTCAAAATATCTATAGCGCGCTTATTGCGTTCCTTTTCACTTGTGTCCGTCATTTGCATGGCAATCGTAACGTTCTCCAGCACAGACAGATGCGGGATCAGATTGAAATTTTGAAACACAAAGCCGATATTATTCTTCCGATAATCATCCATTTCCTTTTCAGTCATAGCACTTAAGTTCTTTCCACGAACAAGGATCTCCCCTTCAAAATCGGAGTCCATTCCACCAATAATATTCATAAGGGTTGACTTTCCACAACCCGATTCACCAAGGATCGAGACGAATTCTCCTGTCTCAAAGCTCAAATTCACATCATGGAGCACAGGAACCTTTTCCTTACCATACAGCGTGTATGATTTCTTCACATGTTTTACTTCTAATATAGTCATCTTGATCTCTTCCTCTCCAAGTCATACACCCTATCTATATTGGCCATTTCACATTCTAACAAATTTGTGTGAACTGATAATGAACTGGACAATTTGCGTCTGCCTGGCAAAAGAATTGTAGCTGTCAAAAATCAATATGTAAGGAAAAGCAAACGGAGCCCTACATTCATTAGGACTCCGTTTGCTTAGTTCCGCTTGGCACATTAAATCCCTTCCACAATACGCTTCGAACGAACCTCTACCTGACGGAAAAGTTCTTCCTCATCTATCGTTAGCAGCTGCCTGCCTCTCATCAACACACGACCATTCACAATGGTGGTATCTACATCGGCGCCATTCACGCTGTATGCAAGCAATGATTCCAGCTCATGAACCGGCTGCAAATGCGGTTTCTTCAGATCAATCAGAATCAGGTCGGCCTTGCGCCCAACTTCCAGCACACCTACTTCATCCTGAAGGTTCAACAGACCTGCACTTCCCCGTGTAGACATGTGTAGTACCTCTCTTGCCGACAACCGGGTAGGGTCAGCATAATCCAGCTTTTGCAGCCAGGTCGCAGCCTTGATCTCTTCAAACATATCGATGGTTGTCGCACTGCCTGCCCCGTCAGTTCCAAGACCCACGTTAATTCCCTGTGCAATCATCTCGGTAATTGGGGCAATTCCGCAGCCAAGCTTCAGATTGCTGACCGGATTATGCGCTACTCCACCACGCATGCCTTTCAATCTGCCAATATCTCTGCGATTCAGGTGTACACCATGGGCAAGCAGTACATGTGCCTTTTCGAACATACCTGCCTCTTCCAAGTACTCCGTTGGCGTCATGCCATAGCGTTCACGAATCTTCACAACTTCCTCTTTCGTCTCAGCCAGATGAATGTGGATAGGTACGTTCTCCCGTTCCGCCATCGCGATGACTTCCCGCAAAGGTTCTACTGGGCAAGTATAGGGAGAATGTGGGCCATACATCGTCGTAATTCGCCCCTCTGCCTTACCCGACCAACGCTGCACCAAATCGACAGCTTCCTGTAATCTGCGCCCCCCGTCATCCTCCACGAATACCATGCCGCGTGTGAGCGATGCCCGAATACCGGTTATCGTTACCGCTTCTGCAATTTCATTCATGTGAATGTACATATCAGCGTAAGCTGTAGTTCCTGAACGGATCATCTCGGCGATGGATAATTGTGCTCCCCAGTATATATCTTCGGGTGTCATCCGGGCTTCTGCAGGCAGCATCTTACGGTCAAGCCAGTCCATCAGCTTCAGATCATCCGAGAATGCTCGTAACAGACTCATCGGTGTATGCTGGTGAGCATTGATCAGGCCAGGCATTGCCACTTTATGTTGACCATCCATAATGTCATCACCCGGTTGAGCCTGAATGTGGGGAGCAATCTCTACGATACGGTCGCCAACAATGCGAATATCCCCCTTGAAGGGGGAATCGGTGTCTTTCATCGTTAAGATTGTGGCTTGCTGGATTAAAATACTCATTCGTTTCACAACTCCTCTAGGTTTGGATTGTCTTACTTCCAAATCCGAGGATAAGCCTTCACGTAACGGCAAGGTCAAGACTAAGTTAATTTTTGAGTCGTCATCGTTCTGAAAGTTTGGATAAAAGGTTTGGGATCTATGTTGACCATATAAGGATAGACTCCGGTGCTGGTATGTAGATAGAAAAAACCACCTTCATTCCCCATTCTCCGAAAGGACATGTCGAACACTTCCGTAATATTAAACTCGCGGTATTTCGTTACAATCTTGTCCGAGTACAGGATCATGGACCGATCACTATGCAGTACTTCCTGTGCGAGCCCCGTCACTTCTCTCTGTACTTTGTAATAAGGCAATACAGCAATGCAGTTCATGATCTCCCTCCGTTCTACCATGATTATTTGTTCCATCATAGCAGATCGGAGAGCCTGAGCAAAAAAATGATCCAACAACATATATGATTTACGTAATCTTCGTTGTTACTTTCAATGGAAAACGAAGTGCTTCCTGAATATGCTGCAAGGAAAGGCATTGTTCAATGTGAAAAACGCCATGCGGTAGTTCCGTCCGATACATTCTCTCCGCTACCGCCGCCGCAACTGCTGCTGTTGCATCTGCTTCACGCTCGCCAACCAGCAGCTGCTCGAAATGGACTTGTTTGCCCTTTTTCCATCCCACTGCATCTACCTTAACTGCAAACATCGGCTCCCCTCCGGGAATAACCCCGAAAGCCTTGACCGTACCATTACGAAGGGAGGGAATACGCAGTAGCGTGAACAGCCCCATACGTTTCGAGATTGCCATGGATCTGGTCATCCAACGGGAATCGAGACATAACCGAGTGGAAACCGTTGGAATATCAAGTGTACGAGCAACGACGTGTTGATCCGAAAAGTTAAACCGATATGCTTTCCTGCGGCCCAAGTCTGCGCCAAAATCAATCCATTTACCATCGTGAAAACTTTGCACTTCGGCTGGCTTACCTTTTTTCATGACCTGATAGGTAGCATTCATCTGATCCACAGTCCACTCCACCGCGGCTTTTCCGTGTTTTTCACCCAGCCCCAGCATGACAGTAATGTCCGCTTCGTCTACTTGCTCCATATGGGCACCTGCTTCACGCACAAGCAGATTGGTCACACCAGGCGACAGTCCCACACTAAGCATGGCTGTTGCTTTGGAACGCTGCATTTTGGAATGCAGCTGTTCGACCTGACCCAGAAAGTCATAATTGGCTGAAATATCAATATAATCTGTCTCTGCTTTCGCACAAGCCTCGACAAATCGTGTATCCGTTTGGTCCACACACATGATCACCAACTTGACCGATTGAAGCACAACAGGGTCAATCGCTTTTCGTACATCCAATTGAAGCGGCTGGACTATACCACCCGTAGATCGGCTGAATTTCTCAGCCCGATTCATCCGCGTACCTGCCGCCCATACCTTGCCGGGAAACAATCGTCCCAGTTGCGTACATATCATTTGCCCCACCTGACCGTATCCGCCAACAACCCAAATCTGGTCTTTCACAGAATCTGTTTTAGTCTCGTTTCGCATAATATCCCTCCACCCAAAATGCTCCGAAATAACGTGTAATGTGCGAGAATCCACATTCTCTCATCAGCTCTATCATTTGTTCAGATGAGATGGGGTCAGATTCTCGGCCAAGGGAAGCTGCAAACCGCTCCCATTCTTCAAGCTGAATACGATTACTTAACATGTGATCCTGCCAGGCTTGCATCATGGTTGGATATACAGGCGAATGAAGATCGGCATTCACTGCTGCAATAATGAGTGGCGCCCCAGGCTTGAGTCTGGCCGCTAGATTGGACAGAAACCGTCTTTTGGACTCGATCCCCTGAATAAAATGCAGCATTAGCATACTTGTTGCCCCGTCGTAGACCTCACCTTCCGGTAACGCTTCAAGCGTCATGGATTTAAGTTGCACTCTGGCTTCGATCCCCGCCTCCCGGACTCTTCTCTCTGCTAACTGAAGCATCGGCTGGGAAGGATCTACTCCAGTAAACGTCCATCCCGCATGGCGAGAACCAAGCAGAGCTAATTCCTTACCTCCACCTGCTCCGACAATTAGTATCTCAGCTTCGTTGTTATCCGTGATAGAAGCGGCAAGCAGTTGCTCCATCAGATCATGCATATGAGAATAACCCGGAATTTTCAGGGCTATCGATTGTTCGTAACGGTTTTCATCCGCCGTATCCCAGTTCAAAGATGGTTGATTGTGGTCCATCGATACTACACTCCTCATGGATTCAAGTTAGACTTGACTCTTCGTTCGTCTAATTTCATTATAGAATGATACGCAGAGCGTACAATCCCAGAACAATGGGATATCTGCATGTGGAGAGGAGAAAGCTTTATGACATCACGCATGGAACCGAACCAGCGACTCATTACTTCTCTCGAAAAAGGAACCTGGACCTCGCGCACCTACCGGGAAGCTGTCCTGAAACAAATTCAGAACATCGTTCCCTATGACGCGTATTGCTTCACAACGGTTGATCCACAGACTCTTCTCTCAACAGGTGCCGTGACGGAAGACGGCATTGAAGCCATTCATGACCGGCTGTTCGTTAATGAATACATGGAAGAAGACATACATAAGTATGCTGATTTGATTCACAGCGGCGACTATACAGCGATCCTTCATGCATCGATAAGCGAAAACCCTATTGCAAGCGCTCGGTATCATAACATCCTTCAACCCGCAGGTTTCAGTGATGAACTTCGGGCTGTACTGGTCAGTGGCGGAGCCTGTTGGGGGTATCTAACCCTATATCGCAAGACGGAACAACCCGTATTCACGGAAGAGGAGCGACTAAGCATTCAGACCTGGACACCTTCTATTGCATTGATGTTACGATCCACAAGTCTGACTCTTATGGACGAGATTAAGAGCGGAAGTCCCTCGGACCCTGGTATTATGATCACATCGGACTCTTTCGAGCTGTTATCCGTGAACGCTCCCGCTCAATATTGGCTATCACAATTACGTTTACTAGAGCATGTGGGACCAGATGTATTGCCGCGCCCAGTCCGTGCAGTCAGTTCGCATTTACAGCGTCAGATTCGTACAGATTCCGATTTGATGGTTGCGCAAGAACCTATCCTTCATTCGCCTTCCAAAGTTTGCATTCAACTCCTGGATGGCCGTTACCTTGTGCTTCATGCCAGCCGCATGCAACAGTTTTCAGGTCCGGATCAGATTGCGATCAGGCTTGAACAGGCTATGCCGCAGGACTTACTGCCGTTACTCGCAGAGAGTCATGGGTTGTCCATTCGGGAACGAGAACTATTGGGTTACGTGCTGCGCAGCTATTCTTCCAAAGAAATTGCCGAAGCAATGCATATATCAGCTTACACGGTACAGGATCATTTAAAATCCATTTTTGCCAAAACAGACGTATCCTCCCGCCGTGAGTTAATCTGGTATTTCGTATCCCGTTTCCAGTTGTCTGATGAACCAGCTATTTGAATGTTATAACTGGACATACAAAAAAAGATGCCTTGTCCCATGGGACAAGGCATCTTTGCACTGCATGATGGTGCAGAACATCCGTTATATCAACACATACGTTAAATTTATATGATTCTAGTGCACCAATCTCATGAGTGAAAACTTAGGACTTAGCGGGCTTCGCAGGTTTGATGTTTTTGTTCTTCACCTGCACAGCCACGGGCTCTTTCGGGTGTTCAACCGGATACAATTTGCGGAACAATAACGTCTGCAAGACCAGGAATGAACCGCCGATCGTCCAATACAGCGGCATCGCTGCAGGTGCCGACAGCGAGAAAAAGGCCATCATCAAAGGAGAGATGTATCCCATGATTGCGAATTGTTTTCGTTGTTCTGGCGCCATATTGGCTTGCGAAACCTTGGCTTGGATCAGATAAATAATAGCTACCACGACTGCAAGCACATAGTCAGGCGCTCCTAATTTGAACCACAGAAAGGAGTGAGAAGATAGTTCCGGCGTAAGCCGAATAGCCGTGTAGATACCTGACAGAATGGGCAACTGAATCAGCAGTGGCAAGCATCCGATATTCAGCGGATTGAACTTGTGCTTCTTATACAGCTCCATCGTTTCCTGCGAAAGCTTCTGCTTATCGGCTGGGTCGTTTTTGCCCTCATACTTTTTCTTGAGCGCATCCATCTCCGGCTTCATAGCATTCATGATCACTCGGGTACCTTGCTGAGATTTTGCTTGTCGCATCATCAATGGCAACAACGCAAGACGGATAACGAGGGTAATCACAATAATGGCTACCCCATAACTTCCATTAAATATCGTTGCGATGTGCTGAATGAGATACGACAGTGGAAATACAACATAATGGTTAAAGAACCCTGGTGTTGATGAATTAATCTCTGAGACGTTGTTACTGCATCCAGCCAGTAGCATCACTGCAAAAAGAATTGCAATCAGGCCATAGATCCGTCCCTTGCCAGATGTAAAAGTGAACCCCTTGCTTGTCTTATGTTCCATATATATCCTCCTCGTTGTTTTGTAGAAAGTACATACAACGAGGAATGGCAATCTGGTTCATCTTCATCCGGGGATTCTCTTCGTCTGACGATTCGACTTAAAGCTTCAGGTCTGTGTTGTCCGTCCAAGGACAAGGTTGGCAATCCAGGTTCCAGACCACCTCCGGCCCCACCTTCCATCCAGTACTCTGTAATGCCGCAATGCAGATGGGCAATATAAGCGTAACTGACTGTGAAAATGAGTCCGAGTGAAAATATATACGGTATCAATTCCTGAAGTTCAAACAAGGGATTCACCCCCTTTATAGGTTAGTTTTTATAGTATAACACTTACATATGGATTTTGCATAAATTCATTGCTAGAAAACAGATAGATGAAATCATTCTATTCTCAATTTGGACAATTCTAGCTTAGCTCTATATCTTGCCATATTAAAAGAAGTCCAGGAACTGTCTGTTTCATCCAGGTCAAAGTTAGCTTGATGCTCCAGCATTTCCCCTTTCAAATCCGGGTACTCCCTCTGGGCAAACTCTCGCAGTATCGGAACGGCATCTGCAGATAAACTCGTCAAGTAGGATGCATCAATAATGCCTGTCTGATGATATCGTGCAATATTAAGCTCTGCAATCCGATTATCCATGCCCACATAGTTGACTGCCACATAGGCTGCTAGGGACAATACAATATACCAGCGGATCAACGGTATGGAGGTATAACGGATTCGAAGAGCTGCAATAAGCAGCAGTAGCGCCAGAAAAATCATGAATGCATGTACGAGAAATCGAATGTAGGTATATCCATAAGCCTGTTCATACAGGTTGAGACGTATAAACGCCGAGTACAGCATGATTGCGGAACAACCCACCAGGACAAAGAGCAGCACCTGATGCACAACAGAACCTATTTTGCCGCTTGAACGCGTGAACTGAAGAGCGATAATCAGGATGAAAAAATTAATGCCTGTTACCAGTATCAGCTCCACAAATCCACTTCTTGCATACTCTGCGTAGGACAATTCTGACGGAAGATGTCCCTCACCCGCCCCAAAAAGATAAGAAAATTGTACAAGTACAAACAGAACATACACACAGTTGATGACCAACAGCATCGTGCCCACAATGATGGGGTCCAATCTTAAAGGTTCACGATGAGCTTGAGTAGAAATTGCCTCAGGTGCGGGCTTATTTGCTGGCTGATCCTCTATGATTGAGTTCAAGGAAGGACTCTCCTGTATGGAATTCACGGAAACATCTTCTCGCTTTTCGATTTCTGAAGTAACCGTAATTGCTTTTCCATTTTTCCAATGTGCATTTTCTCTCTTATCTGCTTCATATTGCATCGGCTGCACGAAACCCCATACATAACTGAACAATAAAACGCCCGCGATGAGAATCCAGATCACTCTCGGAAATCCTGGTGTCAGTGTCATTTTATTTAACCATTCCGGAAAACCGGATAAATACTCATTAAAAATCCCATCTGCTGAGGTCAGCAGTGCTACAACCACGATGAGGATGGGAACGGATGCTATAAGGCCAATGAATACTTTGAAAGCAGCCGTTTTCTGCGTTTTACCTAGCCCACGTCCTCCTGTTTTCACAACAATGCTTGCGACCGTTCCCCAATGACGGATGGATTGTGGCAGCAAATGGTCCATCGCGGTACCGATCAATCCAATGTCCCACCATTGTCTCTGTTTTCTGCCGACCAGATAAGTCATATGTAAGATAATAAGCCCCGGTACGATCAGGAAATTAAGGATACGCAGCGGTTCATTGTCGTATAACAGAAACGTTAGCGCCAGCATCAGCACCACCCCAGCCATAAAAGCATCAATCATGGTCAATCGCCGCATGCGGTCCCTGGCAAACAAGAACATAAAGCCATTAAAGAGGATAACAAAGATGGGATAAGAAACACCAATATCCTTGCCATAGAACAAATACTGATGAATGATAGCTAACATTAATGCGGATAGTAGCGTAATTAAAGCGCGGTTGGGTGAAGCCATTATTTTATCAATCATGGGAAAAACCTCCATTAAACTTTCTAGGTTTCATTCTAGATGATAAAATAAGAATATAAATAGAAATTAAAAACGATAAAACTTCTTATTTTATTATATTGCATCAGCTACAACCTCCAGGAGGAATCAAAACCTTGAAATTACATCAGCAATATTTGCTGCTTCATAGCCGGTTTGGTCAACTATTAGAACATGAAGTAACGCTCTCTGACCTTGCGGAACTGCTCGAGTGTACACACCGTAACACATTAACCATCGTCAAAAAAATGGTTGCCCAAGACTGGATTCGGTGGGTGTCCCAGCGCGGACGTGGACGGCGTTCTACGCTGACCCTACTTGTTCCGGCTGATCAAATTGCAGCAGAATACATGATGCAGGCCATGAATCGCCGCGAGTTGCAGCAAGCCGCCGAACAGGTTGGTGCTTTCTCTAGTTCTACGACAATGCAGGATCACCTAAACCAGTGGCTGCTTGGTTATTCTGGACACCATACGGAAGCTGGTAGCCATAATGAGCGAATTGATACGCTCAGGTTACCGATCCGCCAACAACTGCACGCCCTTGATCCCCTTTTTATCAATTTGCTGGCAGAATCTTTTGTCACTAGTCATGTGTTCGACGGGCTGGTTCAACGTAATGAACACGGAGAGATTATTCCCTGTCTGTCTCATACCTGGGATGTCAGTTCAGATCGGAAAACATGGTTTTTTTATTTGCGTAAAGGGATTACTTTTCACAATGGACACCTGCTGACAGCCGCGGATGTGGTGTATACATTTGAACGACTGCAATCCACAGAACGGCGGACATTATACCGCGATGTGAGCAAACAAATTCTATCGCTTGAAGCAACAGATCCCTTGACCGTTTGTTTCAAGCTCAAAGCCTCTCACGAATTGTTTTTGCCCTTTCTTTCTACGAGCCGTGCAGCGATTGTTTCACAAGCCACTTACGGGCAACATAAAGATGGAGACAAGGAACCAGATGTATCGAATACCATGCAAAAGCCTATAGGAACCGGGCCTTTCAAGGTTACAACCTGGGATGATCACTTGTGCAGACTTGAAGCTTTTCCGATGTATTTTCAAGGCAGAGCCCATCTGGACCGTGTAGATATTCTACAAATCCCGTGGAGTGCTCCTGCACATTTGGATGAAAAACAAGATATCGAATCTCCTTTCTTCCACCTTGTTCATAATCCATCCTCGTCTGAGGGTAGAGACTGGACACAGATTAGTGCAGGCGTGATGGTACGCAAATTACTCACTTGTAATACACAAAAAACCGGACCGCTAAGCGATCCGGATGTAAGAGCACATGTTCAGGCGTGTATTACTAAATTGTATGGGAATGGCATGAATGAAAGTAATGAAGGTGATCCAGGAGATGCTGATAAAGTGTTGATGAATGCAGAAGAATTGACTTATTTGTCTCAGCACTCTACTTTTGATCTACCTATCCCCTTACACATCACAACCATTCCTCAGTATCGGATGGATGCTAGACGTTTGGCATCGTCATTGGAAATGTACGGCTTCACATGTACTGTCCGAATAGGCACGATGGAGCAATTCAAAGGGAACCTGAGACTGGAATCCGATCTGATTCTCTTCTCCCTGATTCGGGACCGGGACGAAGAATTACGCAGGTACGATCTCTATCTCACTTTATCCGAACATCTGGAGGAATCTTCCAAGAAGAGTGTTCAAGAGATGCTGCAAACTGTTGTTGCTTCGCAAATAGTAGCAGACCGAACTGCCGAACTGGATCGGATCGAACAATTTCTGGTGCAGCAGAGTTTATTATTCCATTTAACTGAAAAACATGTGGAGACTGCCTACCTGCCTTCCGTTCGTGGCCTCTCCTTTAACAGCCAGGGATGGGTAAACCTCAGACATATCTGGTTCCCATGAATGCTCGTTAAATGAGCATAACAATCCATTCGTTTCTAGATGCGGTAATGATGTTGCATGCTTATGAACTGGTCATTGGGTCGGCATCCACCTTCTGCCGTATTTTTTCATTTTTCTTGGAAATGGTATCCTTCCGACGGTACACACCGAGAAGTAAACCGAGCATAGCATATTCGAAAAGCAGGTGATTTCCATATCCTATTAAAGGAAAAACAATGCTAAGAATTGGAGCCTTCCCGGTAGTCATCGCCAACGAATAGATGATTTGCAACGCAAACATAGATGTGATACTGATAATTATCATTCGACCGAAATCTTCCCGAATGTGAGGAAGGATCTTCACCATACTGGCAACAAACCAGATGATACCCACCAATAACAGTATTCCGGCTGACCAGCCAAACACATCAATGAGCAGCACACCTGGGTAATCTAAATAACTCGTTTTAAACTTGTCGAACGTTGTATCAATTCCATTCCCCCACCAGCCGGCTGATTGAATAATTTCAATAATGGAATTGTTGCTATAGCCACCGTAAGGGTCATCCTGAAGATTCAAAACGACAGAAAGCCTCTTCAGGCGTCCGTATTGATCTGCAAAAAACAATAACAATACAAAAATACTTCCTGTTACAACAGCACCTAAGGCTGTATAAAGCCATTTTCGCGTGAGCCAACCAAATAAAATAATGGACATTGTGCCAAACAGAAACATGCGAACCCAGTCCGACATTTGAAACAATAGCACTACAGGTAACGCTACCAGAGCAATATAGGTCAATATGGATTGCATATTGCAGTTTGAACGAAGCTTGTCCTGCACAATTGCCCCTATGGCAAGTGGCAAAATCCACACTGAAGCAGTGGTAAGGTCTATTACAAATCCAAGTGGTGCAATCAGGAATCTGCTCATACCATAAAAATCCGTAGATATCATTGGATTAATCCACAAAAGGGCATTAAGTAGAATATATATCCACCAAGCAGCTTTTTTCAACTTACGATAATCAAAGTAAATAAAGAACAACATCAACATTACACCTATAACGGTATACACCACATGCCCCCGATATAAGGACTGATACTTTTCATCTGCGACATTCGTCGTAAAAATCCATATCAGTAACAGGCTAGTTATAGACAAACCAATTAATCCAACTAACAGCCCCCAATGCATACGATGACGATGCAATCTGTGCATACTTTTGCCCACCACTGCGGGATCACCCATCTGATCAATGGCGTATGCAGCTGCCTCTTCCTGGCTCAGTCCCTCTTGCTCCTTGTCCAACATCATTTCTTCCATGTGGTTGCCAAGCTCATCACGCAGATCAGTATGTACTTCACGTGCCTTAACCTGACTACACAGTTGATCAAGATAATGTTTAATCTTCTCATGTCGATCCGTCATGTTAAGCCTCCTTCCCCAAGCACCCGATCCACGGCACCGCGGAATAAAAGCCACTCGGCTTTTTTATGCTGTAACGCCTCCACACCCTTGTCACAGATGGAATAATATTTACGTTTCCTACCTTCAACCTCCATCCAGTAAGACTCCACCCATCCCTCAAGCTCCATCGCGTGCAGAATGGGATATAACGTACCCTCCTTTAAATTAAACACACCCTCGGATTGACGATGGAGTTCCTTGATCAATTCATAACCGTAAAGCGGCTGTTCCTTCAATAACGTAAGAATCAATGTCTCCGTGCTGCCTTTAATCATTTGTTTGTTTACCTGCAATGCTGTCACTCCCTTTGTTCATGCTTCAACGTACAATAAAAACTACCACTTTTACTACAGTTCATAGAACTTCAAATGAACCTAATAAAACCACTTAGCTATATACATCGGAAATCTATGCATAGTAAAACTAGGTATAATATTACCTGATTCTTCCTTTTCTGTCTAGCTATCAATTGAAGGCGTTTATGATAAAATAAACAAGTCATTTCACACCTGAGGTGCCATTATGAATCTCTTATTCGTACTCACACATTACATATTCTTTCTATTCATTATGAGGAGGCAATTCAAACCATGAGCAAACTGATTTTCTTTCTTGGCGGGGCCGGGAGCGGCAAAACAACCCTTGCTAAAGCCCTCTCGCGTAAACATAAAGCAGCTTTTTTGGATATGGATATCCTGCTGCGTCCTGCTGCTGAAGCAATAATGACCCTGCAGGGACTCGATCCATCCGATCGAGATTCACCGGAATACAAACGGCTGTGTCGTGATTTGGGATACCGTATTACGATAGATGCAGCACTAGACAATGTGCAATTGGGTATCGATACGGTTGTTGTAGGACCCTTTACCAAAGAAATCGGAACTCCGGACTGGATCGAGCAGGAACTCGCACAGATTGGACGTTCCCTGGATGATACAGATGTACGTGTGGCCTATATTTATCTTGCAAATGAAGCTTTGTATCGAGAGCGGATTACAGCCAGACAATCACAGCTGGATAAGTGGAAGCTGGAGAACTGGGATGCCTTCACAGCTTCACTTGCCCGTAAACAAGTAGCCTGGCCCTTGCCCGCCTCAGCCGTGGCTTATATCGATAATTCCGATGAGAACCCTGATATCGCTTTTGCTGAAGTCGAACAACGAATGTACGAATAAAATGTGAAATGGAATGGAACGACCTTTAACTTCTCCATTCTCTTTCATGCTACCTATAGGCTCAGAAATATATAATCCACACCAAAAGGGGTATTTGTCATGGTGACCCGCGCAGGTCGAACGTGACAAATACCCCTTTTACAATGATCTATGACCAAACATTCGAACCTACATCGTTACAAAAACTGCTTCATAATATACTCCTGCTCCAGAGGTGTAATCACAGTGCGCTCCACGGGTGGGCCTTCTGTCAGATACTCTGCCACTTCAGCCACACGATTGGATTCCAGTTCTGCTGTAAATACGAGATTGGCCATTCCTAATGTCTCAACCAATGTTCCCCGCGCTTTAGCGTGAAGCATGAATAAGGTATATAAATCTGGTCGTTTCAACTCCGTCATTGCCCGGGCGATCAAAGCCAATTCGGCTTTGTTGTCTCCCATCGGATGATGCGCTTTAGGCTGTCTCTTTAAGCCAAGATCGCACCACAAAATGCACCGCTCCTGTACATCAATAATGGCTGGAATACAATTACGGGAATCTGCCGTCAGATCGATTCGCTCCTGCACCGTTGAAGGTTCGAACATTTCATCCGACTGTGGAACCTGACGCATCATCCAGCCAGCATAACACTCCGGCAAATCCTTGATAGCATTATCCCTGAATGCGTTAACCATGATTACAATATAACGTGCCCCTAACCTAGAAACGGACGGCAAATGCAGATCCATATACTTCGCCGCTCCATCCGGTGCAGTCACCATAAACCCACTATTTGCAGCTATATATTCATTCGATTTCAGAGGGGTCCGGGATGTTTGGTCCATATAACGCCAATCCTCATCATACAGTACACCCGACAGATCGGTATCCACACGTTCGATTCGCTCATCACCGCCCAGGCCTTCTCTCCACGACAGAAAAAAACGAACGGTATCTCCTGTGGGTAACGATATCCATGACGCACGCGATAGAGCTCGAAGAGATTCGCTTGCCCGGCGTTTTCCCCATGGAACTGAAAACTCTTGAAGTCTTTCATCAATGTAGACATTACCGAGTGGTGGAAGCACGGCAAACCGTTTCAACAGTGTATGCTCTACCGCCGATATCACCGCATGAACATCCTCAACGTTGAGGGACGGTAGCGGTTGAGTGGAGACATACAGATTTGCCGTGTTGCCTTGGCGGAAAAAGCTCCTCCTGACCTGAAACTCCGTCCGTGTGCTGAAGTGGGCCAACACTCGAAGCAGCGCCCTTGTCGATACCTTCTCTTCCACAGTTTCCATTTTGCCGATCACTTGCTGTACCGGAACACCGGAACGTATCATTCGGTCCAGCTGACCCATCATCTCTCCCGGACGTTCCGCAAGCGTCTCCACAATAAGCTTGTTATCCTTCTGTTCAAATGCCCGCTCCACTCGGCCATGAAAGGTAAGCGGTCGTTCCCCACGTCGCAACTGGTCCAGCGCCACTATTGCCCCTGGATAACGGTGACGATATTCACCTGGATGCAGTCGCTCGGCCAATCTCTGCCAGCGCCCTTTATATCGAAACAAATCTTCCAGCGGGTTCGAAGCACCCTCCAATAAAGCAAGTATTACCCGACGTTCAGATCGAGTAAATGAACGGAAGCGGGTGTTCTCCTTCAGACTGACATCTCCATCGGAACACGCTACCGCCAGCCGCAATATATCTGTTGCCGTGCGCAAATGTCGCTGGAGTTGCTTCACCGAAGCACGCTCCGCCTTTAATAAAGCCGCGCAATAAACGGCTGCATTTTCCCTCACAGGTATTTGCCCTGCCTCAGGCTCAAATGTGGACCAGCCTTCGTACTTTGTTGCAAACCAGGTCAACTGCTCTCTTGCAACTGGCATTAACGAAGATTTTGCTGTAAGCAGGTCCATTCCTACTTGGTAAAAATCTGCTTCACTGCCGAGATGAATCACACGCAGTCGCAGCTTGTTCAGCAGTAATATGCGCTGCTCCTGTTCAAAAGACTGCTGTCTCCAGGAATGCATCAAAGCATTTAAATAAAATTTACTTTCCTGAATATTCATTTTCCGCTTAGGAAATTTCGGATACACGAGGATTTCCTTTAAATTGATTCCTTTCATCTTTCGAAGCTCATCTATCAATTGCTCAAACCAGAAAACGAATCTGTCACGTTCCCAGGTATCCAGCACATCTATCAGTTTCGTCGAAAACGTATATCCCAGCGATTCCAAATTTCTCAGTGCAGTCGCCAATATACGCACAGGCAGCTTGCCCTCGCGCTCTGCAATGATCACTTTCAAATTCCTGCTGAAATAGATTGAGAATAAGTCCATCACTTGTACTCTCCCATATGACGATAATATATTCAGCATTGGTATACTTGGCCTAGCTCGTGGCGGTTCTTCATATGTATAACACAGTCCAAAAAACTAAAAAAATCAGGGAAGCGGCACCCCTAATACCATTGTAAGAGTTCAGAAGGAAGGGATACCATAGCCTGATTAATGCATATTATATCTTATAATTACAGATTAGAAAATATCACATCGGAAAGAGAGCGGCAGAATACCACTTAACCCAAAAGGTAAGATTATTCTGACCGCTCTCTTTACGTTTATTTTTCACCGCTGTTCTCTTGCCAGATTATCCGTGCTGCCGTGCCGCTTGACGTCCGGCGATACGAGCTGTAATTAACTGGTGACTCTCATCAATCTCTTCCGGTGTGCAGGCTGCTTTCAACTCATATACTTTGACCGGAGAACGATCAATGATATCCAGGAATGAATCAAAAAATGCCATGTCCTTACTATGGATATAAGGACACCAATGATCCGATAAGCCTACCGTCTCATGAATATGGACCCCGACGACATGGTCGATCAATTCATTTGCTTCGCGTACATTATCATAAAGCCCCATTCGGTCCATCATCATGCCGTGACCGATGTCGTACCATAAGCCGAGTGGTGCCCCTTTCATTCCACGGATAAGTGCGCCCGCCTCCTGCAGCGTCGGCATTTGGTAACAGCGTGATCGAGTCTCAATGCCGAAATTCACCCCGTATCCGCGCTGCTCTGACAAATCACACACTTCTTCCAGACTCTCCTGAATCCGCATCAGGTAATGTGCGCTACTCGCCTCACGCTTCTCCAACATTTCTTGCCACAACGATTGATAGTCCGAGGAGTCCGGCCCTTGATCGTGATATATCTTTTTCAATGCTTCATCAATATTATATTCAAACGGCACCTCGCCTGGATGCACGACGACTGCCTTCGCACCATACCGGTGTGCATATTCAGCTGAACGGAGCAGCAGTTTAATGGCGCGCTTTCGACGAGGCTCATCGTCGAAACCGAGCAGAACCGAGTCGGTTCCATAATCTGGATCAGCTACATGTGGAAATGTATTGTGCACACTGGATATGCCGATTTCTCCCCGTTCAATCATTGGTTCAATCGTTTGAAGCAATTCGTCCGTCACGTTATAGTTTAGCTCCACCTGTCTGAAGCCTAGGGATTTGATCTCCTCAATCATGCCCTGACCCGTAGTGTGACGTTTGATGTTCCAGCAAGTTGAAAATGAATATTCCTTTTTGTCGGTAAACATAGCTTTGTCCTCCTATATGCGATGTTCAACCCGTTCAATGTCTGATGAATCTTCTCTATTTTTAAATCAGCCTAGCTGATGTTTAATTCAAATCTCATTTTGACGCTTTTATTCCAATGCCTCATGCTGAAGATTCAACATCGTCTGTTGCAAGGCTACCTGCACTGCTCCAGTCACTACAGCCCGCTCGCCCAGCTCTGAACAGATCAGTTCAGGCTTCGCCGGGAATTGATCAGATACGATCTGTCTGAGAAACGGCAATAACACATCCCCATTTCCCCCGATACCTCCGCCAAGTACAATGAGATGGGGAGCAAGCACGACACAGATATTCCGCAGAGCCGAAGCAATCTTTTGGCTGTATTGTTTCAGAATCTTCACAGCCTGCGATTCTCCACCTCGGGTAGCTTCAAACAGTTTCTCAGGAGTCAGGTGTTCACGAAGGTATTCTATACCAGAATCAGGACCCTCAAGAAGACTGGCATCCAACTGACGCTTGGCCAGTTCCATCAGACCTTCCGCTGACAAAACATCCTCCAATCGACGCCCCTCTTCCAACAACATCTCCGCGAGCTCGCCTGTCAAACCGCCCATGCCTCGTAGCAATTGCCCGTTCACCATGATGCCTGCACCCGTTCCAGTACCGATGGAGAAAAACACAAATAGATTGGAATCTGCTGCTGCTCCACCCCTGTACTCCCCCAGTGCAGCCAGGTTCACATCGTTCTCCAGGATCACTTCACACGGGAAGGCTCCCGACAATGATTCAAGCGAGAGCAACTTTTCCAATCCCTCTAACGGGGCAACGATTCGATCAATATCACCAGAGTCCGGCAGTACAACACCTGGAATGCCAAAACCAATACATTGGATTTGATCCCAATTCAATTGATTTTCCGTCAGTAATTCATCCATATGGCTTCGAAGCACATCAAGGATTGCCGTCCCTGCTCGATCACCGCTTTGGACCGATAATGTTGGATACGTTCTGTAATCCACAATCTCACCATTCAGATAAGAGAGTGCGATCCGAATTCGGGTTGCCCCAATATCAATACCACAGACATAGTAAGCTGTTTCATTGAATCGAATGAGTGTTGCTTTGCGACCCTGGGCATTGTCGGCTCTGCCGGTTTCCAGCACCAGATTTCGTTCAATCAGATGTTCAATCGCCGACGACACCGTAGGTTTGCTGAGTCCGGTCTGACGACTGATATCTGCCCTGGACATCGCACCAGTTGCGATCAGCGCATCCATAATCAAATTCTCGTTCAGATTGCGGATATACTGCGGTGTGCCAGCCATTTTATCGCCTCCTTTTATAGTTAGTTAAGTTTCTTAACGAATTAAATTTAATATATCATCGGCTTTAAAACGTGTACAGCTTTTTGTCTGTATCGGATGATATGATTTCAAAATCAAGGCCTGATCTCATCGTAATCATTCAATTTCGACTTTACACCACATAAATCAAAAAAAGCCGCAGTGATAAACACCGCAGCTCCTTACTTCCTTATATATACGCTTTATTACGATTTGGACAATTCAATGAATCCTTCACCAAATACGTCACGCACATCATGGATCGTTATGAAAGCAATTTCGTCCTCCGCTCGCACAATCTTCTTCAGCATCGGAACTTCTTGTTTGCTAATGACAATATATAAGATCTCTTTCGGGTTTTTCGTATAGTAGCCATGACCAGACAAGACGGTAACTCCCCGATCCATCTTCTCAATGACCTGTTGAGCAATGGCATCCTGTTTGGTAGATATAATCGTAACTGCTTTTTTCGGATTGAGCCCTTCAATAATAAACTCCATCGTTTTGGTTCCGACGAACAACATGACAATCGTACACATCAAACCTTGCGGCCCTATAATGAAGAAAGACGAGAACGCCACGATCAGATCGAAGAATAACAGTCCATAACTGATGTTCCAATCCAGATATTTATTGGCAAGCCGGGCCAGAATAACGGTGCCCGCCGTTGTGCCGCCTACTCTAACAATCATGCCGATACCCAGACCGGCAAATAATCCACCAAAAATAGTATTGATCCAGAGCTCGTCTGATGCGATCGTCCAGCTCTCGGTTAGGTGCAGGAACAGCGAGTTAAATACCACCGCAATAATGGTATACACCGTTGTCGTTCTGTCCAGAAATTTGTACCCCACAAGTAGCAAAATACCATTCAGGAGCAAGTTCATCAGTCCAGGAGACCATTCAAAGAGGTAATACAAAATAATTGTAATCCCTGTAACGCCGCCTTCAGCCAGATCATTCGGGATGACGAACAGGTTTACTGCAAGTGCAAACAGAAATGCACCCGCCATAATAAATAGAATATCCGTTATTCTTTTCTTCATCATGCACTCCATCCAATCCATCAGAAAATCAACCTATCAACCAATTTCATAAGTTGTCATAACCACTCAATGATAGATTCTACCATGCCCGGCACAAAATTTGTATACATAATACAAATTGTTGCGCAAATTGTACAAAGGAATCTAAAAATACTGTTTTTCAGGCTCTACAAAGCAGGTTTGCTTCATCCACCCATGACAAATGTCATGGGTCATCATTGATATTCATCATTACAGTGTACTGACGTTTATGACTTACTGCACTGGACGCATTCTTATACAATGATAAAAACGCCTCACTTGGAGACATCTTCCCAGGAAGCGTTAGGTTAGAACTGATTACAGTTATTGACCATTGAAGGAGGACGTAAGTCTATGAGCAGAACCAAAGAAATGGCCCTTAAAAAAGAAGTGACCCCTTATGAGAAAAATAATCTTCGCCTGAGTATCCAACAATTAGTGAATTCCATACTACCACTATTATTATTATGGGCCGCAGCGTACTATAGCCTGTCCGTGTCCTACTGGCTGACATTTCCGATTGCCCTCGTAGCCTCGGGGTTTGTACTTAGAACGTTTATCATCTTCCACGACTGCTGTCATGGTTCATTCTTCAAAAGCAAACGTGCCAACGACATTCTCGGTACGATTACAGGTGTATTAACCCTGACGCCTTACCTGCAATGGAAAAATGAGCATTCCATTCATCACGCCACCAGCGGCAATCTGGATAAACGTGGAGTTGGCGATATCTGGGTGATGACGGTTGAGGAATATAAAGCCGCTTCCCCTTGGGGCCGTCTCTTCTACCGTATTTATCGTAATCCGTTTGTCATGTTCGGTATTGGACCCATTTATGTATTCCTGTTCGCCTACCGTTTTAACCGTAAAGGTGCACGACGCAAAGAACGCATCAATACGCATCTATCAACAGTTTTGATCGTTATCCTGTACGCTTTTATGTGCTGGCTGGTCGGCTGGCAGGCTTTTGTTCTGGTGCAGGCACCCGTCTTTTTCTTCTCCGGCTTCTTCGGCATCTGGCTGTTCTACGTACAGCATCAATTTGAAGATACGTACTTTGAGAATGAAGATGAATGGAGTTATGTGAAGGCTGCTGTAGAAGGTAGTTCATATTACAAATTGCCTAAACTGCTGCAATGGATCAGTGGCAATATCGGGTTCCACCATGTGCATCACTTGAGCCCACGTGTACCTAACTATTACTTGGAAGAAGCACATAATGCAACACCACCTTTGCAGAATGCAACAACGATTACGCTACGTTCCAGTCTGGCTGCCCTGCGCTTCCGTCTATGGGACGAAGAATCCAAGCGTTTTATTAGCTTCGGCGAGATCAAAACGTTATCCCGCAAGCCTTACGTTCAACCGCCTATTCGAGTAAACAACCAAGCGGGTCTGACAGAGAAGCCTTAACTCTGTCGGATTCGTTTTCTTGTATTCAGGCTAAAGTCATGCTACAGTCAGGCTAAGTTTGAGTACAATGCAAGTCCGAGGAGGAGAATTTTCATTCAAAAGTGGATGCAGCTCTTTTATAAAAATACAGGTTTAAATCCATATGTATGGCTCGTCTTTTTCATCCTGCCCTTCTATTATATTTCACAATATTCCAAATTGTGGCCCATGGTTGCGGGAATCTTCATCATTCTGTTCTTCTTTGTTTGTTATCTGCTTGCCTTCATCACAAAGGGCTGGCAGGTGTATATGTGGATTGGGCTGCTGATCGCCATATCAATTACGATGACCATCGCTTATGATTATGCCTATTTCTCATTGTTTCTTGCTTTTTTTATTGGGAATATTAAAAATAAAGCCGGCTTTTTCACCCTCTATTCGGTGAACCTGGCAGCCAGTTTTCTAACCATTAATTATAGCTTCATCAAGCAGAGCACCCTACTGCTCAGTCAGTTTCCGTTTGTATTCATTAGTCTCATGGCATCCATCCTGCTTCCGATCAGTACGTATAACAAAAATAAGCGTGAACAGTTGGAAGGCCAGCTGGAGAATGCCAACAAACGGCTGGATGATCTGGTGAAAATGGAAGAGCGGCAACGTATCGCACGCGATCTGCACGATACACTTGGACAAAAACTCTCTCTCATTGGTCTGAAAACCGATCTGGCGAAGCGTCTGCTTCGCATGAATCCTGATCAAGCCGAGATTGAACTGAACGATCTGAGACAGACGGCAAGTACGGCCCTGAAGGAAGTCCGGGAAATGGTAACGACCATGCGTGGCACACAGCTGGTGGATGAACTGTTCCGTGCCGAACAGATTTTGAAGGCCGCTTCCATTGAATTTGTACTGGAAGGCAATCCGAAGTTGCAGGATACGTCACAACTAAATGAAAATGTACTCGGCATGTGTCTGAAAGAAGCCGTTACGAATGTCGTAAAACACAGTCAGGCAACGGTATGCACCATCCGAATCGAGGAAACACTGTCCGATAATATAGTAACGGTTCAGGATAACGGAGTTGGAATCGAACGTACCCGCAAGCAAGAACGGCGCGGTACCGGAATCTTGGGAATGAAAGAACGACTTGAATTTGTGAACGGTTGTCTGGATATTCGTTCCGGAGCAAACATGGAAGGTACAGGCATTGTCATCCATGTTCCCAAGCTGGTCCGCAAACCGATAAAGGAGGTTGAACAATGATCAGGATCGTAATCGCCGAAGACCAGCGTATGATGCTGGGGGCCTTGTCTTCCCTACTCAATCTGGAAGAGGATATGGAAGTGGTAGGTCGTGCAAGCAATGGACAGGAAGCTCTTTCTCTCGTTAGGGAGCTTACACCAGACATCTGTCTGATGGACATTGAAATGCCCGTCAAAAGTGGCCTGGAGGCCGCTGAGGAACTGAAAGGTATGAGCTGTAAAGTCATTATTTTGACAACCTTTGCCCGGACCGGATATTTTGAACGTGCTTTGAAAGGCGGTGTACGCGGTTATCTGTTAAAGGATAGCCCGATCGAGGAACTGGCCGAATCAATCCGTCAGGTCATGAATGGGAGACGTATTTTTGCACCCGATCTGGTGGACGAGGCTTATGTACAGGAGAACCCGCTGACCGAACGTGAAAATGCCGTTCTCGGCCTGATGGCAGACGGTAAAAATACAAAGGAAATAGCCGGACATTTATTTATTACTACCGGTACGGTGCGAAATTACATCTCTATTATCCTCAACAAGTTAAATGCAAGTAACCGCATTGAAGCCATCACTCGTTCCAAAGAAAAAGGGTGGTTTAAATGAAAGTACCGCTTTAACCCAATGAAACATAAATAAGCAAGGTACACCTTCCCATCGGTGCACCTTGCTTATACAAGGATAGGCTGGCCTGGAGTACTCACTCCGGTCCAGCCTATTTCCTTTTGGAACCTATTTTAGTTCCATACTATACTATTTCACAGAAACAACCATGCCCAAAGCTTCCAGTGGCACCTGCTCGGTCTGGAGCTGATGAATCTGCTTGCCATCTTGCCAGGAGATCGTTACATTAACGCTTTTACCACCGCTTGGGTACTGCACGTTCACGAATCCTTTATCCTTTGGTGCAGGCAGTGTATGGGATTCCAAGTATTCCACCATTCTCTTCGCAATCCCCGGATTATTCATGTTATCTTGGGAAACGGATCGAATTTGAAGCGTCCATCTACCTTCTGTCCATGTCAGATACTGACTGCCCGCCGCGCCTTCAGCCACACCCTTGATGTCATGTCCCAGATCCACCGTCATGTCCTCAGGAATGTCTTTCAAATCTGTCTCAGGGAAAATATCCGTACTGTTCGGGTCTTTATACGTCTTCACTTCATAGGATGCCAGAACAGGTACCTTGCTGCCAGAGGCCGTCAACGAAGCATCGTTAACCGCAACAGACTGGTCAGTGGAATAAAAGTTAATGTGGAACGCATCTGAAGTATTCGATGTGATCGCTGCAGTCAGATGTTTTCCCTTTTCCAAGGGAAATGAAGTAGGTAACGAAGCGTTCTTCATCTTCAGCTGACTGCGAATGTCCTTAATGACATCGTTCGCACTTTGCTGGGTTTGATCGTTACTGCCCGTTTCCGAATTTGATGTCCCGCTTCCCGCAGAACCTTCCGTCCCCGTTGTTTCCGTTGTATCTGTTCCGCTATCTTTCGTTCCATTGGAGAAATCGGCTCCTCCACTGCCTGACTGAGCCTGTTCGCCAGCCGCGGGGGACATGTTGTCCACTGATGATGGTTTGGTATCCTGACCACCACACCCCGCAAGAGCAAGCAGCACTGCTGTTGTCACAGGAATCGTCATCCATAATTTAGGTTTGCTCATGTTGTTGTCCTCCTTGAAGCCGTTATTAGAATCAGCTTACATTGTTGTCTCGCCTGAATTTTAACGTTTGTCATTCCAGAAATTCACGGGCTGCACTTTCTTGGTCAGCACTTCAAACTGGTAGCCTTCTGCTTTCAGTGTTTTTAACACTTGCGGAAGTACTTTCAATGTCGCTTCCTGGTCATGCATCAGGACCACAGGGGTGGTTCCGCTCTTTTGAACATTATGGATCTGCTTCATCACGCTGTTGTAAACTTTCTGATGATCCTTCTTGTATTTCCAATCTTCGGAGTCGACATTCCAATCCCACAGATGGAATCCACCCTGACCTAGTAGAACATTGCGATATGCCGGTTTGAGATACGGTTTGCTGCCGTATGGAGTACGAACGAGACTGGTTTTGACACCTGCCACTTTATTCAAGCTTTCATTGGCCTGCTGCATTTCTTTCAAGCCGCTGTATGCAGATTTATAAAATTTACTGGGAACATGCGTTACGCCATGCAAGCCCAGTCCATGTCCATCTGCAACAATACGCTTGGTGGCCTTCTGAAACTTCTCCATCTGAGGTCCAAGCATGAAGAATGTCGCCTTGGCATTGTACTGATCCAGAATATCCAGTAATTGTCCCGTATGGGCGGTCGGCCCATCATCGAAAGTTAGATATATGATTTTGGAGCTCGCTTTATTTCCAGCATTCTTGGATGCGGATGATGTAGCTGAAGCCGACTGCGGCAATAGCAATGGAATGATCAATAGAATAGCAAGTGCGGTGATGAATGTTTTACGAATATGTAGCATAATAAAAGTCTCCCTTATGTCTTGTATTTCCCCGGGTGTCTATGTTTCTCTCAGTGCAGCCCTTGGCGATAATCCTAATACTATCAAAAAGAGTGCGTCCCATTCTCGCTTCAAATGCTACGTTCGAGTTACACTTTTGTCAGATTACCCAAAAAAATAAAACGAATTTGATAGATTTGCTCGAAAAAGAACATCCGTCGGGATAGATCAATGTTGACATATATTCTATTAACCCAAATTGTGGTTTCTGATAGATTCATTTCTGGAATTTATATGAAGGGAGCAAAGAATCTTAAAATGGTATAACAAAAAAGCCTGCCCGAGAGCAGACTTTTCATATGTAGATCGATTTACTTGTCGTTCGGATCAATCCTGTTGCTTTGCTTAGTCCCCTCTTACTCCGCAGGAGCTGTGAATGAACGTTTACCAAATTCGGCGTCCAGCATGTAGAAAGCATTGCTATCTTTTTCGATACGGCGCAACTTCTGGATGATATTATCAAACAGAGCTTCCTCTTCGACTTGCTCATCGATGAACCACTTCAGGAAATACATCGTGGCATGTTCACGCTCATTCAGGGCAATGTCAGCCAGATTGTAGAATTTCTTCGTGTTTTGCTGCTCGTGTGCATATCCGTGTTCAAACACATCCAGCATTGAAGAATATTCATTCTTCGGCTCTGGCAATGCAGCAAGAGTAGCGCGTTGTCCGCGGTCATTCAGGAATTTGTATATTTTCATGGCGTGGAACCGCTCTTCCTCTGCTTGTACGATGAAGAAGTTGGCAAATCCGTCCAAGCTTTCGCTGGAACAGTATGCGGCCATCGCCTGATATACGTGAGCCGAATAAAATTCGAAGTTCATCTGTTCGTTCAAAGCTTCTGTCAACTCTTTACTCATTAGGGATACACCTCAATCTTTCTCTAGGGATAGTTTTATTTTATCATAACGTCCGCACGACCGATATCGAAATTTCTACAAAATTCGCCAATGACTGATTGCCTCTCTTCCTATATAATTACATAGTTCTTGCTCTAAAATCATTTTATTCTGGAAGGCAGGCCATTTTATTTCATGAACACATCTTCTTCGCAGCTCAAAAAAACGATAGGTATGCCGCAAGCTGTTGCGCTTTATATAAGTGCAGTTCTCGGTTCAGGTGTCCTGATTGTACCCGGACTTGCTGCCGAACTTGCAGGACCAGCTTCACTTCTCGCCTGGGGAGGCATGGTGCTGCTGATTCTCCCACTCGCCCTATCCATGGGATTACTCTCAGCCCGATACCCGGACGCAGGCGGTGTATCCCATTTCGTCACCCTCGCTTTCGGACAACGGGCAGGAGCCGTGGTTGGCTGGTTCTTTCTAATGTCCGTTCCCATCGGTGCTCCCGTGGCTGCCCTTACAGGTGCAGGCTACATGACGGCTGCGCTGGGACTCGGGGAAGGATATAGAACAGCGATTGCCGCCCTCATGCTGGCGGCTGGACTGATCATTAACATCGTAGGCATGCAGGTTGCCGGAAAGGTACAGATTGGCGTTGTGCTAGCGATTATTATCGTGCTAGTCATGGCATTTGTATTTGCTATTCCGAATATGCAATCCATACATTTCACACCATTTATGCCAAGTGGTTGGGTCAGCGTGGGTCAGGCTGGGGCCATTCTGTTCTGGTGTTTTATCGGTTGGGAAGCTGTATCTCACCTGTCTGAAGAATTTACTGATCCACGCAAGGCAGCTATCAAAGGCGTAACCATTGCAGCCATCATTGTAGGTGTGCTCTATTTCCTGACTGCACTGGCGACAGTCGGAACCCAAAGCTATCTTCATGGCGGAGCTGATGTCTCTCTCGTATGGATCATTAGTCAGGCTCTCGGTTCCTGGGGTGGATTACTTGCTGGGCTAACTGGCATATTCATTTGCACCGCTACGGTCATTGCGTATGCTGGTGCCGCATCCCGTGTCGCCTATGCACTGGCAAGACAAGGATCCGCCCCGCAATGGATGTCTCGCTTATCCAGTCGGTACCATACACCAATTGCTGCAATCGGCTTTCTGGCCATCTGCTTCACTCTCGTGTTAGGCATATACGGATCAGGTCTGGTGTCACTCACCACACTTATTCAGTTGCCTAATGCAACGTTCATTCTCACCTATCTTGGTGGATGCGCAGCCGGAATACGCTTACTCAAGGGAAGTCGTACTGGGGTAACCATCAGTTGGATTTCCTTTGTGGCGACAGCCATTGTGTTCCCTTTTGCCGGGTGGGCCGTTCTCTACCCTGTGGTGATCGTCGTTCTGTACGGACTTCTCAGCCGCAAACGACAACACAAAATATAAACAAAAAAAGCTCTGCCGCGATGGCAGAGCTTCCTTTATTCATCTGGAATAATAATTATACCAGGAATGCTTTGGAGATGATAACCAACAGGATAAACAAAACCAGAATGGCACCTACAGAAGTAAAACCTCCGTATCCGTAGCCTCCTCTTGCTTCTCCACCTAATACTTCGCTCATTGACCGTACCTCCTCTGCAACAGGTATGGGTTATCTTATGCAGGGAGAATGGATTTGACAGGGCGGATGCCCTGATTCAGATCCTGTTTATCATCTTTTTCAAAACCGTGGAGAATCAATGCGCATAATATCCAGGAACGGCACTTTGGCCGTAAATTCTTCCTCTGTATACTCCACATGCACTAGCCGGGTACGTGAGTCCAACTTCACAATCACCCCATGAACCTGATCTTCCTTGCCCCATACGGTCAGCAACACTTCCGAACGTTCTTGATACGCCTCAACCAGTTGGTTCCCCAGCTCTTCCAGTTCAAACTCATCCCGGGTAGGTCTTTTTGCAACTTTTGCTTTTGCCAATGTAGCGGCCTCCTCTATAGCTAATCCGACACCCGAATCCACGGGTTATTTGCCGAGGTCATATTTAATTAGTATACCATTCATTCACGTTCGTGTAATGTCATGACTCCATAAAGAAGCAAAAAATCCCTTACATTTACAGGAAAAAGCTAGTATCCCCCTTCATTCGTCGCCATCTTCAACAATAATGGTGTATACATTCGAAATGGACTGTCCTGAATGCCTCTGACCGTTCCACTCGTAGGTATACATTGCAGTTACGGTACCCTGCTGGATTCCCATTTGTTCAGCGGAGGATATTTGTGCAATGTAAGTGACCCATTTCTCCGCTCCAGGTTCCATCTCACCCAAATGTAAAAATCTTGGTGATGAATACTCTGAAATGATCGCTCGATCCCGTACTTCTGCTTCCCCAATCCATTTGGCACCTGGAGGGAGCACATCAGCCAACTGCACCCGCGCGGGCCAGGCCCCTGTGTTGGTCACATGTACATGAAAGGTTACATTTCCTCCCCTTTCGATCAAGTCTGGCTTCACTTCCACATGAACCGAGATGATAGGAAACTTCAACTGAATGACAGCCGTATTGGAGGAAATTATTCGTTGCACAGAACGCGAATCTGGCAAGCGAAATGTATAGATCAGGCGAGCCTGATTCATCAGTTCGAAGACTGCAGGTACACCCCGCTCCTGCTCTGTGAGATGCACTTCAAATTGGATATTAACCACGGAACGTGCAGTCAACGTTCCCAGATTGATGCCTTTGACTGGATTTGTTCCAAGCCGTTTCACACCGTTCCACCCCAGGCTCCCCTCAACATAGCGCATACCTGGCGGAAGAAAATCCGTCACGATAGCATCTACTGCAAAAGAACCTTCATTGTGTACCGTTATTTGGTATTGAACGGTATCCCCAGGAGTAGCGATGGGTGGATTCACACTTTTCGCAATCGAAATCCGAGGTTGAATGATTTGTAAAGTTGCTACGTTCGAGTATACATTCTCCAATGTGTCACCTGAAACGTACTCTAGTACTGCCTGAATTGTTAAATTCTCAGCTATGCTTCCTCCCGTGACCTGTACTCGAAATTGAATTGGAACAGATTCTTCGGGTAGTACCTCGCCTATCATAATCCCGGAGTCAGGCGTCGTCTCGGGAACAAAAATCTCATTCACAATGACACTTCCCGGAAGAAATTCAATCCCTTTGGGTAATGGGATCGTTACCCTGGCATCGTTTCCTATTATAAAACCCGGGTTACTCACCAAAAGGTTGTAAGTGACGATATCTCCGACAAAGGTTTGCACACGATCTGCATTCAAAACCAACGACAGACTTGACGAGACCAGATTTACTTCTACCACGTTGGATTGCTCTTCTCCCTCAACCATTCGTCCTTCCGGCGTCACAAATGTATAACGTATCTTCGCTTGATTCACCAGTTTCAAGTCCTGAGGAAGACCGACGATGATCACCTGAAAATGAATACGCAACGTCGCTCCAGGTACGATTTCCTGCGCAGGAATCCCTCTCTCCGGTGATACTCCTGGCAGCGGAGTTCCATCCAGGAGTACACTATTGGGGAGAAGTGAAGTTTCCGACGAGAGCGAATCCAATACATGGACCATGGCAGCACAATTACCCGAATTCACAATTTCAATCAGATAGGTCAGTGTCTGCCCCAGAGCAGCCTCAGCAACGTTGCAAAACTTGTAAACCTCCAGCCTGGGGCCGATCCATGGTGTAACTACCGTATTAGAATAGGCCACCTGTTCCAGTTCAGTCGTACCCGAGCTGAATCGAACCAGTGACTGATTCTGTAGCGTGTGGGACAACGGACCGGAAGATTGGCTCATATCACCACAACCTCCACTCTGAATGTAACGGTAACTGAAGCACCGGCGGCAATTGAACCGAGTGTTATCCCTGTATTCGGATTCCCCGTAGGCCTTGCCACGCCATCCACCGTAACACTTCCCGCTACAAATACGGTGCCTGTTGGTACAGGGTCTACCATAACCACGCTATTGACTACCTCGATGCCACTATTGGTTACCACAACTGTATAGGTGATCACATCGCCGACAACAGCATCAACTGCACTTGTGCTTTTGATCACAACGACATTTGGTGCAGATACAGGAATCACCAGAACGTTGGAGGATACTGTACCCGTCAACTGACGTCCATCCGGCGGACTAAATGTATAATTGGCTACCGCCTGATTGACCAGCTGCTGATTCTGCGGCAATGAATCCACGGTAACTTCCAGAGTAACCGTTACATTAACGGACCCTCCTGGAGGTATCGTCCCAACAACAATCCCTGATTCCGGATTTGCACCTGGCTGTGGAACACCATCAATCAGGACGCTGTTGGGAAGCAGTACTGCTCCATTCGGAATGTTATCCGTAAGTGTCAAATTGGCTGCTAAATTTCCACTGTTGGAAATGGTAAAAGAATAGGTAATGATGTCTCCGATGGTGGCATTGGACGTACTCGCTGTTTTGGTTACAGCAATAATCGGCTGATAAATTGGTGTTACCACGGTATTTGAATAGGCCGCTCCCGAGAATACACCCGATGTGAAACTTACCGATGACTGACTACTCACTTGCGGTGGTGCAGGCAGCGTGTTGACCCGAACCGCATACGAAACGGATACAGATGCTCCAGGTGCCAAAGAACCAAGCGCTATACCCAGTGTCGGGTTAGCCGAGAGACGTGGAACGCCGTCAACCAGGACACTGCCCGTGACAAAAGTAACAGCCGAACTGATTGGATCGGTTAACACGACATTGTTGACAGGATCAATCCCATTATTGGTTACGACCATCTCATATACAATCGTATCACCCACTACAGCATCAATTACTGGTGTCGTCTTGACGACACTGACATTCGGAGCAGACACCTGAATATTGAGAGAATTGGACGAAAGGCTGCCTCCCAGTGTTCTTCCATCCGGCAGCGTGTAGGAATAGGTTGCTGAGGCCTGATTGGTTATGGCCTGGCTTAAAGGTAGGGTGATGATCACGACCGAGAACATGATTACAGTTGTTGTGGAGACTACACCCAGTGGAATCCCTGAAGCCGGATCGGCTCCTGGTGCTGAAGCTCCATTAATAATGACGCTATTTGGCACAAGTTCTGTTCCTGCCGGAATGGTATCCGTTAACGTGACAGATGCCCCAAAGTTCCCTGCATTGGTAATCGCGATGCTGTAAACGACCGTATCCCCTACCGTTGCTATAGCCTGGTCTCCCGTTTTGACTGCCGACAGAATCGGTTGGTATACCGGGGTAGTGACCGTATTAGAAAATGTGGTAGCTGAAAAAACACCTGATGTAAAGCTCACTGTAGACTGATTGTTTAATACTGCACTGGATGGGAGTGCTGTAACCTGCACACTAAACACAACGGTCACGGTAACTCCAGGCGCGATGGAACCAAGCGTTATTCCGGTTGAAGGATTGACACCCGGTCGAGGAACTCCATCAATAAACACGCTGTTTGCTGTAAGAACAGTACTTGCCGGCAATGCATCCGTAAAGACCACATTGCTGACAGTCGCTATTCCGTTATTAGTTACTGCAATGCTGTACGTCACGACATCACCCACAGATACAGACGTAGATGTCGTAGATTTCACCACATCGACATCGGGAGCCGACACTGAAATGGTAAGTATATTAGACAAAACAGAACCCGTGATGTTGCGTCCGTCAGGCAGCGTAAAGGAAAGAGCAACCGAAGCCTGATTCACCAGCTGTTGCGGGGTCGGCAAAGTATCAATAACTACGGAAAAGGTAACCGTTGTTGTTGCCCCAGCAGCAACAGTGCCTGCCGGAATGCCTGTTGCAGGATTGGCTGCAGGTAATGGCTGACCATTTACAATCACACTGTTCGGAACAAGTATGGTTCCTGTAGGAATATTGTCCGTTAGGTTAATCTGGGCACCATAGTTACCCTGATTGTTGACGGTAATCGTGTAACTGACGGTATCCCCAACGGTAGCATTTCGTGTACTCGCCGTTTTTTGTGCTGATAGAATGGGCTGAAATACCGGTGTAACCACAGTATTGGAGAACGTTGTGCTTGAGAATGTCCCCGAGGTAAAACTCACTGTGGATCGATTGCTTAATTGTCCACTTGGTGGGATCGCATTGACATTGATACTGAAAGTCACAGTTGCAGACGTTCCGGGAGCGAGCGTACCTAGTGATATCCCCCCTGCCGGATTGGAAGCGGTCTGCACTACCCCATTTATAGTGACACTTCCTGCAACAAAAGAGGCCCCCGTAGGAATTGGATCCGAAAACTGAATATTATTTACCGGTGCTATTCCGCTGTTCGTTACCAAAATGGAGTAAGTAACAGTATCCCCTACGGCAGCCGCAGTAGAAACTGTACTTTTAACTACGGCAACGTTTGGCGACGAGACTGGAAACGTCAGTGTATTTGAGGTGGCTGTCCCTGTTAACGTTCGCCCGTCAGGAGGTGTGAAAGTAAAAGATGACGTCGCAAAATTGCTAAGTTGCTGCGGAAATGGAAGTGAATCCACAACAACGGCAAATGTAACAACAGCTGTCGCTCCCGCTGCCACAATGCCTACAGGAATACCCGTTCCTGGTGTTGCTCCAGGCTGTGGTACACCAGATACCACGAGACTATTGGGTACAAAAGTTGTGACAGTAGGAATCGTATCTGTCACTGTAACGTTTGCCTCCAGATTGCCTGTGTTACTGACAGTTACTGTATATATAACCGTGTCGCCTACGGTCGCATTAACTGTATTTGCTGTTTTGATGAGTGAAATTTGCGGTTGTATGACCGGAGTCTGTGTTGTATTGGATGATGATGACCCCGAAAATGAACCGGATGTGAAGCTGACCGTCGACTGATTGTTAATCTGTGAAGGGATCGGCATAGTAATCGTCACCTCAAAAGTTACGGTAACCTCGGCTCCTGGAGCCAACGTACCGATTGGAATGCCGGCGGTCGGATTGGAGAGCGGGAACGAAGTCCCGTTCACAATGACGCTTCCGGGTACAAATGGGGTATTCGGAGGAAGAGGGTTGACATATACCACATTGTTAACGGCTACTGTTCCGTTGTTACGAATAACAGATGTGTATCGAATGATATCCCCGACCACGCCATACTCTACATTGTCACTGTTTACTATCGTTACATTGGGCAAGGATACGGGAATGTTAATGATGTTCGATAACGAAGAACCGGCAACCGTTCTCCCACTTGGAAGAGTGTAGGCAAATGATGCAACTGCTTGGTTAGTCAACTGCCTTGAATCAGGCAAACTTGTGACCATGGCAACAAAAGTGACCGTTACGTTCGAGCCTGCAGCGATCGGCCCCAAATTAATTCCTGTTACCGGGCTAACACCTGGTGTTGGTACGCCATTAATAATGACACTATTCGTACTGAATACAGCTCCCGCAGGAATCGGATCCGTCAAGGTAACCGTTGCGGCAATATTGCCTGAATTGTTGACCTGAATGGAGTAATTAAAGGAATCCCCTACTGTCAAATTCGAGGTGCTAGCTGTTTTAGCTACTTGGATGACTGGTTGATATATGGGTGTATTCACCGTGACAGACGAAGAAACGCCATTAAAACTGCCTGACGTAAATGCTGCACTTGCCCGGTTGCTGACTGAACCTGTGGACGGAACGGATGTCACTCTTGTTTGATAGGTCACCGTAACGCTGCTTGAACTGTTCAATGCACCGACAGCAATGCCCGAAAGCGGACTTGCATTCCTTGCAGCAGCTCCATTAATAGTGACACTGCCGGAGACGAATTCCGAACCGGTTGGCGTATCCGAGATCACCAGATTTTGTACCGCACTGCTCCCAGCATTTGTTGCAACAACCGTATAGGTAAGTACATCCCCTACGGTAGCGTCCGGCGTACTTACTGTTTTGCTAATCAATATATTGGGGCTTGATGCAGGTATACGAACGACATTGGACAAACTGCTTCCTGAAAGATTTCGTCCACTCGGAAGCTGGTACGTGTAACTAGCGGCCCCCTGATTCTCTAGTGTTGGCGGTGATGGGAGTGTAGTGAGTGAAGTTCGGAACACAATCGTTGATGTTGCTCCTGGCAGCAGACCCCCCAACGTTATTCCGGTTAATGGATTGGTCCCAGGACGCGCAGTACCATTCACGGTTACCGAATCCGGGTTAAATGTCAGGCCTGATGGTATCGTATCGGTTACATTTACTTGAGTCGCTATGGTTCCGTTGTTCGTTACCACAAGTGTGTATGAAATCTGATCCCCTAGTGTCGCATTGGTTTCGCTCGCCAACTTGTTAATGCCGATTGCCGCCTGGTATACAGGGGTTGTAATGGAATTGGAGTTGGAAATCCCCGTGAACGAACCCGAGCTATAAGACACTACGGCACGGTTAACTAACGAACTTGAAGCAGGCAGGGACTGCACATTAACCTGAAACGTCACCGACGCGGAACTTCCTGCTGCCAACGTTCCTAGCGAAATTCCACTGCTCGGATTGGCTGATGGTACGACAGTTCCTCTGACGATCACACTGCCCGCTACAAATGTGGTTCCAACAGGGATAGCATCCGTGAGCACCACATTGTTAATCACTTGGATACCACTGTTGGTAGTAACGATGGTGTACGTAAACGTCTCCCCAACTGCAACATCCGTGACCGATGCCGATTTTACCGTGGTTACATTGGGCAATGTAACGGGAATCGTCAAGGTGTTCGAAGCTACTGTGCCGTTAATAGTCCGACCATCAGGAGAGTTAAAGGAATAGGTGGCCGTGGCTTGATCCATAAGGGTTGGAGGCGTAGGCAAGCTTGTTACGAGTACCTGGAAGGTTACGGTATTTGTACTTCCTGCCGCGAGGCTCCCCAGATTAACGCCAGTCGCAGGATTAGCAGCAGCAATCACATTTCCATTTAGCCGGAAGCTGCCCGCTACGTACGAGCTGCCGCTCGGGATGTTATCCATTAATGTAACGTTGGCAGAAACATTCCCCCCATTGTTCACCTGAAGCGTATACGTGACCTGGTCACCTACTGTGGCGTTGGTTGTGCTCGCCGACTTCACAATGGACAGGTTTGGTGAATAGACAGGAAGTGTAGAGTTATTGGACGGAATGACTCCCGTAATCACTGAGCCCCCTGCCACACTTTGGAACGTAAAGGCGGCATTCGCTGAATTCACCAATTGCAGTATGCTTGCATCCTGGCCAATGAGCGCACGATAGGTTACAACGATACTGTTGGATAGATTTAATGAACCAAGTGGAATGCCGGCGGTCACATCGAGTGTTGGGCGGGACACACCAGCGACCGTTACACTCCCTGGAATGAAGGTGAGCCCTACAGGCAATGAATCGGATAGAACAACGCTGGCCGCACTGGCTGTACCTGCATTGCTGACAGTAACGGTATAAAGAATGCTATCCCCCGCTACCGCACCAGAGGCAACGGATGCTTTGGCCACTGTAATTTTGGGTGCATTGATATCAACCTGAATCGCATTGGCATTGACAATGTATGCATCCCCGGAGGTCGTTAACGTCAACACCGCAGAAGACTGGTTATTGATTAGTCTCGATGACACATCCACATTAGTAATATCCCAGCCTTGACGTCCGCCAATAATATTGGTGCCCGGAGCCCCGTTCGTCTGGTTCCGCGTTCCGAAAGTCCCTGTTGTATTAAGGGTTCCTGTATCGCCGTTGATTTGAGAAGCAAAAAAGTTTGCAGCCAGATTGTTTGGTCCGGACAAGGCAACCGAAGTTGCCGAGGTTGGCCCGAATAATGCCTGATCCCCGGTCCGGTTCGCGTCCCCTTCCTGTGCACTGAACAGGGCTCTGCCTCCCAATGCACCCGAAAGCGGAGTAGCAAATCCAGTCAGTGTGGTAACAACTGGCGCCGATGTAGACTGGACGAGTACTCCACCTGCACGTAAGGACATGTTGCGAAAGGGCAGGCTGGGGTTCTGATAAATGACTCCAAGTGTCCAGCCTGCATGATTGGCTGTAGCATCATTAGTGATGACAATCGTTCCTACAACTGCTCCGGTGGTATATGTACCCGCTCCCCCATTTTGTACAAGCGAAGTAACATTGGCTGAACGCACATAGCCGGCAGCGCCGTTCCCCAGATCAAATTGATTATAAGTAGCTGGATCAGGAGTAACACTGGATGTACCTGCTGGTGTAGTAAACGTAACCGGATTATTGATTGCAGCACTCAGATTGACTGTCCCATTGATGTAACTTCCACCCCAGATCAATTCTGCATACAAGACAGTGCTGCCAGCAGGAAGAACGAGTATTGCCGCTGAACTGTTGCTCTGATACAGGCTCGTGGTTCCTAGCGGATAGGTTCCGTACTGGACGGAAGCGTTGGTTGTCGTAAAAGCTCCAATACTGTCCTGTGTTCCAGGTACTCCGGCTGTGTCCGAACGACTCAGTCCAAGCGTGTTACCTGTAAATGTAATTGCTCCCGTAGCATTAACGGTTGAACGAACGACAAGAGGAATTGATCTCACCTCCCCTTCATCTTAATTGGAATCATATGAATTGGAGCCTTCTTACACAGTCTATGAGCCTATTTCAGATTTTTGTTTGTCCTCTATAAGAACTTTATGCGCTTTTATGTAAGCTTTGTTTTCATATTAAAATTAAATGATTTGCGTTTCGTGCAATGTGTTTTATAATTAAAACATACGAGAGCAATGCCTGTCGTATCATTATGATGCAGTCAGCGGTGATATATTGAAGAGTCCCAACTTACATAGCAACCATATCCCAACCGAGTACGAATTCAAGCATTCCAAATGGATCAAAAAAATGCTTCGCGCTTACTGGGTCGTCGTATTAACGCATGTTGTCATTCAAATAGGCTGCTTTCTGTTTCTTGATTATGATCGCACTCCAGAAGATTTCATGATCTACGTTTTATTTTGGCCTACGTTAGCCAGCGCTTTCGCTATTCTGATCGCCAGTTGGGTGGAACGCCGTTTCAGTTCGTTCTCCTTCTATTCCATGTCCGTGGCCAGCACAGTGATTGCCTGGACCATCATACGTGTCAATTACGACATTCGCATTATACTGGCCATATGTCTGTTGCCGATCTTTGCTTCGGTACTGTTTTTCAACAAGAAACGGGTATGGACGGTATGCCTCATGCAGATGATTGGCTATGTCATCGTACTCTGCGACCCAGCCTATCGGCTGTACTTATCTTCGTTTGATATGGTTTCCATTCCGGCTTTTCTCATTGTAGGTACATATGTTGCACAATTGATTGTTACGAGCGGCGTCGAGGTACTGGATGATCTTCAGGCCAGTATGCTTGCCAAGCAGGATCTGATTGTGCGAAACGCCATTATGAGCAAGCAGTCCAAGACAGACGGGTTAACCAATCTGTATAATCAAAGCTCCTTTAAGGACTACTATGAAAAAGCGTTTGAGTATGCCAATAATGGCATGAGTCTACATTTAGCTCTGATTGATATTGACAACTTCAAGTCAATTAATGATACATATGGGCATCGGGTGGGAGACACCATTCTGGAGAGAGTCTCTCTGATCATTCAGGAGAACATCACATCAAGCGATATCGCGGCGCGTTATGGTGGAGAAGAATTTGCACTCTTAATGTTTGAGCAACCCTTCGAGCAAGCTTATGCCTTAGTGGAGCAGATCCGCAAGAAAATTGCTCGTCTCGTTCATCTGGAGCTTGAAGGGCAATATATTACGGTAAGTGTCGGACTTAAAAGCTACAGCGCTCATCTGTCCAAGGACAAGCTGTTTGAGGAAGTGGATGCATGTCTCTATGCCGCCAAACGAACGGGGAAAAATAAAACGATGACGTCCCTTGATCTGGTTTAATCCTCCAAAAAAACGCAAAAAAGTAGTGCTGTTCACCGGGAATCCGGCTGTACAGCACTACTTTTTTTAACGCTAATCGTCACTCAGAATATATTGGTTCACTCTGCCCATTCCCAGCGATGTGCATTTTGCTCCAGCTTCGGGTGGAGCTTAACGGCATCTCCATCAATAATCAGACGTACTTCCTTAATCCAATCTTTGAACGAATCAAATGATGCGAACTGATTCGCCATCTCTACAGTGAGGTACAGGAAATGGGGAGCGGGATACTCTTCTGCTATATGACGCAGGGCTGCTTCGATCGGCGTATACTTCTTTCTCTTGCCTTCCCAGCCTTCCACCCGTATGCGGGAGGATGCATACTCCCTTCTCCAGTCATGAAGACGGTCTTCCCTTTTGTAAAAAGGCTGCACACCATCCTTGCTCATTCTCTTCACTGTATTCTCATGCAGCGGATAGAGCACAAGTTGCACAAAAGAACGTGTGTCCGCAATAGCAGCGGCGCGTTCAAGCTGTTGATCCGTTACGTGTTCAAATGAATCATAGAAAATCAGCGTGCCTTTCCGGGTAGCCGGGGGCGGTTCATAACCATAGGGTACATTGGTATATTTTCCAGACATCTCATCGCTCCTTGCCTGTATGCGGATCAGTTAACTCTTACTTTATATTATATTATTCTCTAACTGTGTTCTTCAATTCTGGATAGAATGTCATTCTATTTTTGCCCGCACGTTTCGATTCATACAACGCCTCATCTGCCATGCGGATAATTTCACTCGGATTGCCACTGTTCGTAGGATACTCAGCTCCTCCAATGCTGCAGCCGATATGAATTCGCTCATATTCAATAATAAACGGCTTATTCAGGCTCTGGATGATATCTTCTGCATAGGTACGAGCTTCTTCTCTTGGATTGCTTCCCACAGAGCGAAGCACAATGAGGAACTCATCTCCACCAAGCCTTACCGTGATGCCCATATCATGACTGAGACTGGTCAAACGCTGAGCCACTTTCTTCAGCAGAACATCTCCGGTCTGATGCCCAAGCGTATCATTCACACTTTTGAATCCATCCAGATCAAGGTAAAGGAATGTTAATGTGTGATTTTCACTTTCCATCTCCAAGGATTCTTCCAGATAGAGCTCGAGCGCTGTTCGGTTCGGTAGTCCGGTCAATTGGTCGTAATGGGCCAGATTCTGCATAACAACCAGTTCCGAATCTTTATTCGTTAGCGAAGTCAACATATCTCCCAGTGAACGTGACAGTACTTCGATTTCCCTAAAGCCTCGATTTTCTGGAATCTGTACTTGCTCTCCAGCACCAAGCCGATTCGCCACTTGAGTTAGCCGTGCAATCGGGGCCGAGATCTGGCGGGAGATCAGCCAGCCAATCAGTGCAAATAGCACCGTAACCGAGAGCCCTGCCCACACATTGAACCAAAGCATGTCGGTCACGGAAGCAAACGCTGCTGACTTGAGCTGACGAATAACCACCGTCCACCCCAGACCCGGATAGTCCAAATGCCCTTGGCTAGTAGCAAATCCTGTTACATATTCTTTTCCATCCGGCCATTCTTCTATGGACCAGCTGCTTTTGTTCAGTCTTGCCCATTCAATGCCCGATAGCTTTAAAGGACGACCAATCCATTCTTTTGGACCAAGCAGCACCGTATTTTCCTTTTGACTGACAATAAACATCTCGATGTCCTTTTCCTCATGTTTCAGCGGCTCCAGGACACTTTCCTCCATTTCCTTCGCCCAGGCCCAGCTCAAATGTGCGGCAAGCACGCCAGCAATCTCTCCGTTCTTGTATTTCACCGGAAAGCTGATATCAACAAATTGCAGTGGTTCGCCGGTTGGGTTCGGAAGCAGCTTCGCCAGAAGGACTGCATCATGGACATCTCCGATAAATTTACCCTTGATTCCCTCCTGATACACAGGTCGTTCCGATAAATTTTCACCACGCAATATGCCTTCTGTGGAAGCCAGCACTTTTCCTTCGGGATTCATGAATCCAACCCATGAGAATGTGGGAAAGCTATCTTGAAGCTGATTCAGCAGCATCTGCATTTCGGCAGGCTCGAAGCGGTCCTCTAGAGCAATCATTCGGCCCAGAAGATCCAATTCTCCTGAACGCGACCACATGAAGCGATCCAGCTTGTCTGAAGTCTGAGAAGCCGTGCTGATGAGGGCATGACCAATCTCCGTTTCGACAGCTATGGATGATTTTTGACTTAGAATATAACCAATCGTGAGTGTAACCAACAGGGATAACACAGCGAAGGTCATGGTGAGAACAGTTTTAAGCTTGAATGACATAACTTCCTCCAATAAACGGTGAAACCAGCTTGCTTTTTTCAACATCATTCATGCTGTTAAGAACTACGGGATGTCACCTATTCGTTTTCATCTTTATCGGAAATAATGTCTTTTTTCATTATACATTTCCATACAATATGGGAACGCTATTCGCACCTTGTTTCTTCCATTCAAAGAATAGTCACGATTCTGTATATACATACTTGGGTTATGAATATAGAGAGCAAGCATGCTCACAGAGCCATATGAGCACGGTTTGCCACAACAAAGAGCATTAGAAATTCAGTCATTGGGGGTGTAATGTTGAGCCTGCTTCATGTTGCTGTGATTCTGCCTTTTGCCGCTGGTATTGTACTTGCCATGCTGCATCGTTTCTTCCGTAAAATACATATGGGATGGCTGGTTTTACTTGTCCCGGCCCTATTATTTGTTTATTTTGCGAGCCTCGTACCCGCCGTGTCTCAGCGCAATACGGTATCTGGGTATATCCCCTGGATTCCGTCACTGGACATTGGATTTAATCTATATCTTGATGGTCTAAGTTTGCTGCTGACATTGTTAATCACCGGTGTAGGAACACTGGTGGTGCTCTACTCCATTTTCTACATGGATACCAAAGAAGCCTTAAACCGCTTTTATTTGTATCTACTGATGTTTATGGGAGCCATGCTTGGCGTGGTGCTGTCAGACAATATGATTGTGTTGTATGGATTCTGGGAGTTGACCAGTATTACGTCCTTTCTCCTGATCGCTTTTCACTACAAACGTAAAGAATCCACCTCAGGCGCACAGAAATCGTTCCTCATTACCGTATTTGGCGGATTCGCCATGCTTGCCGGATTCATGCTGATGTATCTCATGACAGGCACGTTCAGCATCCGTGCAACCATTACGGAATGGGGACAGATTCAGGATAGTGCACTATTCTTGCCCGCTCTTGTGCTGATTCTGATCGGTGCTTTTACGAAATCGGCGCAGTTCCCGTTCCACATATGGCTGCCTGACGCCATGGAAGCTCCAACACCGGTTAGCGCCTATCTGCATTCGGCGACCATGGTCAAGGCGGGACTGTATGTCGTCGCCCGGTTTACACCCATCTTTGGTGGACAGGGATTATGGTTCTGGCTTGTCACCGGGGTTGGACTGCTCACCCTGTGTTATGGATCATTCCTTGCCGTGAAAAAAAATGACCTTAAGGCGATCCTGGCCTACTCTACCATCTCACAGCTTGGTTTAATCATGTCCCTGCTCGGCGTTGGCTCGGCGGCCATCTATTTCGGATATGGCGAATCCTCCGCGATGTACACGGTTGCCATTACGGCAGCACTGCTTCATCTGTTCAATCACGCTACCTTCAAAGCGGCACTGTTCATGGTCGTTGGCATTGTGGATCATGAGACAGGCACGCGGGATATAAGGAAACTCGGCGGACTTGCTTCATTTATGCCAGTGACCTTTACGGTAGCGCTCGTCGGAGCACTCGCCATGGCCGGAATTCCGCCGTTTAACGGATTTCTGAGCAAGGAGCTGTTCTTCCAGGCTATGGTGGAAGTAACACACCTCCGCATCTTTGGACTCGGATCATGGAGTATACTCATGCCTGTGTTCGCCTGGCTCGCAAGTGTGTTCACTCTGATCTATGCGCTTATTATTGTGTTCAAAACGTTCCTTGGTCGCACCCGCAGCGAGATTCCTGCCGAGAAGCTGCATGAAGCTCCCGTTGGCATGTTAATTCCTCCGGTTATTCTCGGGATACTCGTGATCATATTCGGTCTATTCCCGAATCTGCTGGCTGGATCATTAATTGAACCAGCGATGGCTGCTGTACTTCCATCACTGTTGAACGGAAATGAACACTTTGATGTTCATTTCTCTCTATGGCATGGCATCACACCAGAATTAATCATGACCATTGGTGTAATCGCCCTCGGTATTACATTGTACAAACTGCTGCCGCGCTGGAGAACGATTTATGAGCATTACCCACAAGGGTTAACGATAAACAATATGTACCATGTCGTACTCGATAACCTTCAGCATTATGCACGCAAATGGACGGAAGCCTATATGAATGGCTCGGTTCGTAACTACCTGGTATACATTTTCTCGTTCACCGTTGCATTGCTGGTTTATGCTTTTTTCCGCTCGGGGGAAAATATCACCTGGAATTTCAAGGGCAACGCCCCTTTTTCTTTCTATGAAGCAGTACTGCTCCTCGCACTGATTGCATCAGCGGTTTCGATCCCTTTTGCCAAGAACAGACTATCCGCAGTCATTATGACAGGCGCAGTGGGTTACCTCGTCACATTACTGTTCGTGCTGTTCCGAGCGCCGGATCTGGCATTGACCCAGATGATTGTCGAAACGGTATCCGTTGCACTGTTTCTGCTCTGCTTCTATCATCTGCCTGAACTGCAACGAGGCAAATCAAGCCGCAGCTATCTTAGTGTAAATATGATTGTTGCCATTGCCGTAGGCGTGGTCATGACCTTTGTTGCATTAGCTGCGAGCGGAACCGCGTCACTCGAGAGCATTTCGGACTTTTTCATTCAGGAAAGTTACAATCTGGCTGGCGGCAAAAATGTCGTCAACGTGTTGCTGGTGGACTTCCGTGGTTTTGATACCTTACTGGAGATTATGGTACTTGGGGTAGCTTCGTTGTCCATCTACTCCATGATTAATCTGAATCTTGAAGCGAGGGACCTTGGCGCAAGACTGAAATTCCGCAAGAAAGAACAGACTGAAGAAACCGATGAAGATACGGATGACAAAGCGGACAATACGAAAAAGTATGGCAACCGTGAACGTAGCTCATCAACCTGGGATACCGTACCACTGCAAAGCAACGATGTGTTGTTGCAAACAACGACCAAGGTTGTTGTCTTTATCATTCTGACCTTCGCGCTGCATCTGTTCTTCGCAGGACATCATAACCCGGGTGGCGGGTTCATTGGCGGTCTGGTGACCGCCGCTGGTCTCGTGTTAATTGCGCTGGCGTTCAGTACAGATACTGTACGTAAAGCGTTACCTATCGATTTTCGCACCTTGACAGCCATCGGGCTGGGCATTGCCTTATTGACTGGAGCAGGCTCGTTTTTGTTCGGCGTACCCTTCCTGAGTCAGACCTTTGGTTATTTCGATCTTCCAATACTCGGAGAAACAGAACTTGCAACCGCGATGCTGTTTGACCTCGGCGTATATCTCGCCGTCCTGGGAGTCACCATGAATATCATTCTACAGATCGGGGAGGATCGCTGATATGGAAATATTGATGTGTGTGGCCGTTGGCATTTTGTTTGCAGTCGCCGTCTTTTTAATCTTATCGCGGAGCCTGCTCCGGATCGTGCTTGGCATGTCCATACTCACTCACGGGGTGCATCTACTGCTGATTACGATGTCCCGTCTCAAAACTGGAGCACCACCGCTGCTTGGGGAGCAGGCTGAACGCTACGTTGATCCACTTCCCCAGGCGCTGATATTGACATCCATTGTTATTAATTTCGGACTTACCGCCTTTTTCTTTGTACTTTCCTATCGTTCCTATCTGAAGCTGAAAACAGACGATATGGAAGAAGTAAGGGGGCGTCCTTATGAATAATCTCGTTGTTCTGCCCATTCTACTGCCACTGATTACAGGGGTTATAGCCCTTCTATTCTTCCGGCGGGTAAACATCCAGCGGGTTGTGAGTGTTATTGGCCTTTTGCTGACCGCAGCCGCTTCAACTGTCCTGATTACCCAAGTGACACAGTCCGGCATACAGACGCTCAATATGGGAGGCTGGGAACCACCCTACGGTATTGTACTTGTTGCAGATATGGTATCGGCCTTGCTTGTCGTGGCCGCTTCGATTATTGCACTGGCGTGTCTGCTCTATGCCTTCCGCAGTGTAAATAAGGAACGGGAAGAACATCATTTTTACCCGTTCTTTCATTTCCTGATTGCGGGCGTGAACGGTTCGTTTCTTACCGGAGACCTGTTTAACCTGTTTGTCTGCTTTGAACTGATGCTCATCTCTTCTTATGCACTAATTGTATTGGGAGGTACGGAAAGACAATTACGAGAAACGATCAAGTATGTGTTGATTAACATTGTCTCTTCTGCACTATTTGTTGCCTCTATCGGCTTTCTCTACTCTATTACAGGCACATTAAACATGGCCGACTTGTCCAATCGGATCGCCGAAGTTGGACAGAGTGGAGTCATCACCCTGATCGCTGTCTTGTTCCTGATCGTATTCAGTATCAAAGCCGGACTGTTCCTGTTCTTCTGGTTATCCGGCTCTTACGCAGCCCCTCCGGCAGTGGTCACCGCCCTATTCGCCGGTTTGCTGACCAAAGTTGGCCTGTACGCCATTGTGCGAACATTCACACTGATTTTCTATCATGACCCGGATTTCTTCCATGCCCTTATCGGCTGGATGGCTGGAGCGACCATGGTACTCGGAGTAATCGGCGCAATTTCCTATCGTGACGTCAATAAAATACTGATCTACAACGTGATCGCAGGGGTGGGATTTGTAGCCTTCGGGATGGCTGCTGCCAGCCGTCCTGCACTGGAAGGTCTACTCTTCTACATGCTGCATGATATGCTCATCAAAACACTGCTATTCCTGCTCGGAGGCGCTCTGATCGCGGTCGCAGGCACCTCCAAACTCGACAATATGGGCGGGCTGATCCACCGCTACCCACTGCTTGGCTGGATGTTCTTCATCAGTGCACTTGCGCTGGCAGGTATTCCTCCGTTCAGTGGATTTCCTGGGAAATTGTTGCTGTTCGAAGGCGGGTTGCAGGCAGGTCTGTACGGACTGACAGGCATTGCCGTCCTTTCCAGCCTGCTGATGTTGTATTCGGTTCTTCGCATCTTCATCCAGGCGTTCTGGGGTGAACCGCCGGCAGGCGCAGTGAGAAGACCTTACGCCGTGAACGGCCTGCTCATCCCTGCCGGAATTCTGTTTGTGTTCATCATCGCGATGGGTGTGGGGGCTGAGGGTATGTTCCAACTGACCTCCCGCGCAGGCGACATTCTGCTGCATCCCAATGTTTATATTGATGCAGTGTTGAAGGAGTAGATGCGTATGGCCTTTCAGATTGTACTGAATCTGATCATTGCCTTTGTATGGATGTTTCTAAATAATGAGTGGAATGGGGTTGGCTTTCTCACGGGTTATCTGCTGGGTCTGCTATTGATTGGGAGCATGCGGCGATTCTTTCCACAACGCTTCTATATCGTTCGTGTCTGGGCAATCATCAAGCTGATTGCCTTGCTGTTCAAGGAACTGGTACGGGCCAGTATTGAAGTTATTCGCCAAATTGTGAAGCCGAAGCTTGATATTCGGCCCGGCATATTTACCTATCAGACACAGCTGTCCTCCGACTGGGAAGTTACACTCCTGTGCCTGCTCATCTCACTGACGCCAGGTTCCCTTCCACTTGAAATTTCGGGGAATCAACGCAAATTATTTATTCATGCATTGGATATCAAAGACGAACAGAAAATGAGTGATGATATCAAAAACACGTTTGAAAAAGCCATTATGGAGGTGACACGATAATGTTATCCTCACTGTTATTCATTTCCTTGCTTATTCTCTCCCTAGCGATCCTGGGTTGTCTGTACCGGGTGCTGCGGGGACCCTCCATGGCCGACCGGATTACGGCACTGGATACGATCGGTATTAACGTCATTGCCATCGTTGCAGTTCTATCCATGATGCTTCATACCCAAGCTTATCTGGATATCATTCTGTTGATTGGCATTCTCGCTTTTCTAAGCACAGTTGCATTTGCACGATACATTGAACGGGGGGCGGTATTCAAAAATGAAGGAGATCGTTGATGGAACCGCCGGAATTGTCATTGGGCTCATTGTCTTGCTGGGAGCATTACTGAGCGCATTTAGTGCATTCGGACTGATCCGACTGCCAGATGTCTATTTACGGGCACATGCCGCCACCAAAAGTACTACACTCGGTGTACTTTGTGTACTGAGCGGAACGTTTCTCTTCTTCTGGTATTTCGATAACTATATCAGTGCTCGGGTATTGCTTGGCATTGTGTTTGTATTTATCACAGCACCGGTAGCCGGACATCTGAACGGACGGGCTGCCTATCGCACAGACGTACCTCTATGGGAACAAAGTGTACAGGATGAACTTGAGCCACTTTTGAAAGGTAAAAAGGTCAACCACGAGGCCAAGGATATGATGGAATAGTCACTTGGTTAACAAGCAAATACCCCCGGGACATGCCTCACATTACGTGGCCGTCCCGGGGGTATTTTTGGCTATACGATTCAGCTTAGTCCAATCTATGTTCGTGGAGTAGCGGGACGAAGCTATATTTTAACCGGATCAAAATCCATTCAGTCCCTGTCTTCTCAGATCAGCAGCAACGATTCGTGCAAGCTGAGCAGCACCATCACGATTCGGATGCAGCGTGTCTCCTGTCATATACAAGGCCAGTGTTGCAGCCGGTCCAATGGAAGTGAAATAAGCCGAACTGAGTTTGTTCAGTTCTACAAGCGTCACGCCCTCTTCCTGAGCCAGTGCACGTGTAGATGCATTGTACCAGCGATTCTCCGCAGTATGCACATTGGCTGAATTGAAATCAGTTGCCCGACCCTGAGGTGTCGATAGAATGACGGTGGCTCCTTTATTTTTGACCTGACGGACCATGTCACGCATGATCTCCTTGAATTCTGCTTCGGTTGTATTGTTCTTGGCATTGGTATCGTTAATCCCTAATTGCAAAATAAAGTAGTCTCCTGGCTTAATATACTTCAAAATTGCTTCCATCTGTCCATCATCGCGGAAACCTCTTGCAAATTGACCACTAGAGGCCATATTGCGAACTTGAAATGTACTGGTATTCACGTAGGAAGGAAAAAGCTGTCCCCAGCCACCCTGTATACTGCTGCTGAGTGGATAGTAATTGCAGACCGTCGAATCGCCACCAATATAGATCGTACGGTTCGTCACCGTCTGATTCGATATTTTCCGGATTTCAAGTGCGCTGAGTGTATATGCCGTGCCTTCCTTGCCTTCTGTTACCAGTAGATTTAACTGTCCATCCGTCACCGGAATTTGAAATTGATCGGTCGCCCCATTCCCCGTCATATTAATGATCTGGTAAACGCCTTCTGCGGCCACACTCGATCTTGCTGTATTGCCCAGGACCACTTTGACCTCATAGAGACCATTGGACAGATCCACATTAAACGTATTCGTACTCTTCGTGCCAAAGGTGACAAACTGAACGGCATCACTTGCAACGCCCGTTCCAGATGCAGATACATTACGCATATTAGCAGGTGTATTGAATCCATAACCTTTTGCTGAATTGTAGGCCTCCGTTGCTGATACACCAGTGTAACCATTCTCAACTGCACCAGCACCAAAATCAAATTTGTACTCATTCGCCGCAGCTTGGGCGATCTGTCCGCCATTAGCTGCCAGAGCACCTCCAATCAGACTAGTAATCAGGGTAAGACAGAGCAAATACCGCACGGATTTTGACCATTTCATAACTAAACTCTCCTCTCAAAGGTTCATTTGTATGATTGCCTTACAGAACGTTATCAAGCCAGTCATAGGCTTTCGCTCCGCTGATCTCATGGCCTCCTGTAAAAAAGTCTGCATCGAGCCATTTCTGTGCTCCCGCCTGTTCATAGATCTCTGTCAAACGTGCATAGGCTTCTTTTGCTGTTGGCAGCGGAAATACCTGATCTTCACTTCCAGCTTCAATAAATAGCGGCCTGGGTGCGATCAGACCTATGATATCCGGCAGCTCTGCTTCCCGCAGAATTCCTGGAATATAATTGTCGAGGCAATGATTTCTGTCCAATATGCTGCCCTGGAAAGTACTAGCGTAACCGCTCACCACAGCCGCACGGCACCGTTCATCCAATGCAGCAGTGAATGCTGTCACGAGTCCACCACCCGAGATGCCCATGCTGCCGATCCGCACTGGATCAGCTTCAGGGCGGGTGGTTACGTAATCCATCACACGCATCGTTTCATAGATTCGGTGCCCGGCCAGGGTCTGCCCAGTCATGAGCAGATGGGCGGCAATTTTGGTACAGGAGCTAGCGCCGGGTGGTGCATCCCGATCCTCCTCCAGCCTTCGGTCACCAAATCCAAGCAATTCAGGAGCGGCAACCACATATCCACGCTGTACAAGGGCGACGGCGAAGTCTTTATGCAAGCCAGGCTCTCCTTTACGCGGTGAACCGTCGGGTTCCAAGCCGGAGATCTCCCGGCTACCATACCCGTGTCCATGGCAGGCTATAATGGCGGGGCGTGATTCTTTGGTAACGCTTACTAAATTCGGTATCAGCATATAGATAGGCATGCGCAACCCTGCGTAGGTCGTAATCTCAACCCGCTCACGAATGTAGCCATCACATGAGGTGCGTTCGAGCAGTACGGGATTCAGCTCCGCCACCACGGATGGGAAGCCGCCCAGCCGATCTATAATCCGTGCTCGCAACTGGCTGCGCCATTGCTCAAGAGATTGACCCGTCTGGTACGCGGAGCGTCCACGCGGGCTTGTTTGTTTTTGCAGATAAGATTCAATATCCGACATTACCGTTCATCCCTCCTGTGGATTCAAATGATAGACGTATGTAAGAAAATATATGTTGGACTTGTCCAGTCTATTATAAATCACGGTACAGTCGGTGAATTGAACATTATTGCCTGTTTTGGGCTGAATTCACACTATTTTGATGAAAAAAAGGATATCCTCGCATACCTGATCTTCAGGCTCCGAGAACATCCTTCTTAATCCGGCCTTTTATTCCCTGTGCCCTGGTAGCCACCAGTTCCATCTGCCCATCAATTTCATAAGTGCAGGTACCAGCACCAGGCGGATAATGGTTACATCAATGAACACCGCCGCTGTAATTCCGATTCCCAGCTGTTTGACACCCGCCACGTCAGCAAACGCAAAAGGCACAGTCACTGCCAGTAGAATCGCCGCCGCCGATGTAATCAGACGTCCGGTTGAAGCCAGTCCTTGCTGTACGGCCAGATCACTATCCCCTGTTCGTCTGTATACCTCCTGGATGCGGGTCAGCATAAATACGCCATAGTCCATCGAAATACCAAAGACAAGCCCAGCAATGAACACGGGAATCATAATGGCAATGGCAGATGGCTCCATGCCAAAATGGCCCTGATTAAAGACCAGTACGAGCACGCCGAATGAAGCAGCCAAGCTGAGCAGATTCATCAGAATGGCTTTGATTGGAATGAGCAGTGACCGGAATGCTGCGAGTAATACGAGATAATTCGATACCACAACAAACACCAGCACTTTGGGCAGTTGACCTGAAACTTCTTGCATGATTTCATGTTGCATGACTGCTTCTCCCCCATAACGCAGAGGTATGAAGGGAATGGAGTTAGCGCTGTCCTTGGCCCTCATCTGTTCGAGCCAGGATGCAGCCTCATCGGAACCCGGTGCTCCGTGAATGGTAGCCACAATACGAATAGAGTAGTCGGACACATATGAACGCAGCCATGCAGGCGGCTGAGATGTGGTTTCTTTCAGTGCCTCACGCAAAGATGATGATAAGATGTTCATTTGAGATTGAATATAAGATTGAGATTGGCCTGAGAGCTTGTCCGGCAGCATGATCCCCCACGCGGACTCAACAGCCACCACATTCGAATCCTGCTGAAGCTCTTGCATTTTACTCAACGCCATTCGCCAATGAAATGTGGTCAACGGCTCTCCCGTTCCACCAATTACAATCTCTACAGCAGATACATTCTTTTGTCCAAAAATACTCTGGATCTGCTCAGTCGCTTGACGAGACTCCATTCTGCCAGGCAAGGAAGAAGCATCCGGAATGGCGATCTCTAACCGGGCAACCGGTAGAACAAAGAGAAGCAGCGCACCCGTTCCAAGCAAGGCCATCCGAACCGGCCGTTTCATAATGATGCCTGACCAGAATGACCAGATCGAACGTGAAGGCAATGATTGTTGATGCTGGCCCTGCTTTGAAGAGATGGAATGCCCGGAATGTTGTCTAAAGATTCGCACAGAATAGAGGGATAGAATGGCTGGCAGCAGTGTTATATTCAGCAGGACCGATATGACGAGCACGACAATGGCTCCCAGGGATACACTCAGAAACATCGGCAGTCTAATCCAGAGCAGACCGAGCAGCCCTAACAGCACACAAGCAGCAGAAAAGAATACGGCTCTGCCTGCTGTTCGCAGCATTCTCTGGAGAACTTCCTCGGCCCTCGAACCTGTTTCTTCGCTATTCTGACCTCGCTGGAGTTCCTCACGGTATCTGCTGAGAATTATCAGAGCAAAGTCTATGCTGAGCGCCATTCCCACCATCGGAATAACATTGATCACAAAGTTGGAGAGCGCCAGATGGTAACCCATTAGGGATGTAACTCCCATTGCCGTTATGACGCCGGACACTCCCATAATGACTGCAATTAGCGCTGCATAAAGACCTCTGAATGCAAAACACAAAATGACGAAGGCAAGCGGCAATCCCACAATCTCTGCCCGTTCCAAATCGCGAAAACTGAGACGATTTACATCCTGCTGTACAACGGATTTCCCTGTTATTTGGATCGTTCCCGTACCGTCTGTTGTAAGCACGGAACGCAGCTGTTCAAGCGGCGGACCCATCTTGTGAGGCGGTACATCAAACGCCAGCAAAGCATAGGCCACATCCCCCCGCAGCATCCGGCTTCCACGTGATTCAAGCGGAGAGATTATGGACGTTACACTTGACAGTGTACTCACCTGTTGCAGACGATTTTTAATCCAGCCCCGGAATTCGACGGGGGTAGTGCCTGTCTTTTTTTCAAATAGAAGAATAACCGGATCAGCAGGAACATGGAACTCTTTCTCCAGAATAAGCTCTACAGCATGAGCATCTCCCTGGTTCAAGTTCAATCCATGATCCTGAACAATACCAGGCAATTTCCATGCCCAGATGGCTGACATCCCGATGACAAACACCCAGCAGAGAATGATGAACCGCGGATATCGGCTAATGAGGACAGCAAGGCTGCGATAACCCATACCCAAGCTCCTCTGCTATCAGATTGGTAATTCCGATTCTTTTAAATTGCGCCTTGATTCACTGTTTCTCTTTCTTCAACGGATGCAGGAACATAAGTAAAAGGAAGCAATTCGGCTGTTAAACCCGGTCCAAATGCAAGTGCAATTCCGCTGGAAGCTTCTTCATTTTTACGATAATCATCGCGGATGGCTTGTAAAACAAACAAAATCGTCACAGAGGATAGATTTCCATAATCCCGTAAAATGTTTCGGCTGTAAGCGACCTGTTCATCTGACAGCTGGTACAGCTTCTGCACCGCATCCACAATACCTCTGCCTCCGGGGTGGATCGCCCAGATTTCTGGTAGATCGCTGCCGTTCAGTAATCGTTCAACCTCTGGACCAAGATGTAAACCCAGCAGCTTCGGAATCTGTGGCGAGAGATACAGATCGAAGCCGGTATTGCCCACTTCCCAGATCATCTCTTCAGAACAGTCTGGCAGCAACACGGAATGCCCGCTACCCAATCTGAACAGTTCTTTGCGTCCTGTTCCGGACAGGCCCACAACACAGGCAGATGCGCCATCACCGAAGAAGGAGGCTGCGAACAGGTCATCCCGCTTAGCGGAAGGCTGAAAATGAAGGGTGCACAGCTCCACACATACGATAAGAACTGTAGCGTCTTTCTCACTCGTCACAATTGAATTTGCTAACTGTACAGCTTTCAGACCAGCGGCGCATCCCTGGAACACAAGCGGAATCCGGTTAATACGTGGCGATAGTTCAAGCTGCTGAATCAGCCGAACATCGAGACCGGGCAGGAATTGCCCTGTGCAACTGACGGTAATGAGATGTGTAATCTCTGAAGTCGAAACGATGGCATCCTCGAGTGCCTGACGCGCTGCCTGGATTCCAAGCGGAACGGCTGCTTCCTTATATTTGGCCATACGTTCGGCTGTGGTCGGAACGTTCTCCGCCTGGGTAAAGGGCAGATAACGGCAAGACTCTACTGGCTCCAGCAGGTTCGGCTCACATGAATAACGCGTCTCGACACCGCACTGGTTGAATATTCGCTTGGCCCATCGTCTGGAATCCGGTTCATGCTCCAGCGCTTGTGCGAGCCGAGCAGACACATCCTTTTGCTCAATGCGGTGAACAGGCAATGCCGTTCCAATTCCTATGATACTTGCGGCTACGGTTCCATCAAGTTGGTTCATCGGCTCCAACCTCCTTATATATAAATGGGTTCTTGTCACATGTGCAGGATATAGTACAAGTCTATTCAGGGCTTGCCCCCTTTATGTTCACGAAACAAGCAAAGGCGGACAACATATGCGAATTCCGCACATGTTGTCCGCCTTATTAAACGACGATTATTATTATCTTATCCGGACCCATTCTTCAATAGATCGTTCAGCCTGCTCCGCTGCTACTCCGGCCTTACCACCGTAAATCTCTCGCCAAGTTTGGCATAGTCATTTCCAGCCAGTCTGCTAATCGGTTTCAGCTGATCCATCAATATATATTTGGTGGCAGGATCATACACGTTCTCACTGAAATGGTATTGTACAATGCGAACCAGAAGCAAATCACTCACAGGTTTTCCCTCATCGTTCGATATCAGTATATGCTGATACAACTTACACTCCATCCGAATGAGTGCTTCCTGTATTGCTGGTACGGAGACCACCGTACTTGGTACAGTCGTTAGATTTGTCCGTTCCAGCTCACTTTCGTGGGGCTCCAGCATGGCAGCAGTCTCGTTCATGTCAAGAGCAATCGATTCATCACAGATATGTACTACCAGTTCTTGCAAGGAAAGCACATTGCGAGCCGTATCTTTCATAACGCCATCCTTGCGACCGATGGATATGGATAATATCGGCGGGTCAGAGCTGACTATATTAAAAAAACTAAAGGGCGCTGCATTAATGACGCTACCATCATGAGAAAGTGTTGTCACAAATGCGATTGGGCGCGGTACCACCGAACCACTCATCAGTTTATAGTTATCTCTGCCCGTCAATTCTCGCGGATCCAAAGTATACATCATTAGCTATCCCCTTCCGTAATTGTAAAACGATACTGACGAGCTTCACTTCATTAGTAATTATATATCGTAAAATGTTGAAATCACAAAAAACTCCCTGGTGCTCATCGCACCAAGGAGTATACACATTCGGATTCGTATTTGATATCTATTATTTTACAATACTGTTCTGAATGTCTTCCATAATTTGAAGGTTCGCTTGAACTCCACTATACAACCAGCTGCTCGAACGGGTAAATTCGAATAAGTTACCATTTTTCACTGCCGGGATGCTTTGCCATACCGGATCTTTCAGTGCTTCTGAACCAGTACCTTCATCACTATTCACAAAGAACAAGTAGTCTACATCCATTTCCGCCAATTTTTCCAGCGAGATGGAAGACCAGTTACCTGTCGCATTAGCAGAGATTTCTTTCACAACTTCAGGCTCAGCAAGACCCAGTTCCTTGTACATCACTTCACCACTGGATACATTGTCACTTACGATGAAGAATTTGCCGCTAACCAACCAAATGGCCGCTGCCGATTTCGTTCCACCTGTAACGGTATTGATTTTTTCCTTGATTTCTGTGGCTTTCACTTCGTAATCATCCAGCGCTTTTTGTGCTTCATCGCCTTTATTCAGAATTTCGCCGATTTTCAGCAGCGCTTTGCGCCAGTCGCTGTTGACTTCGTCGCCAAGTACATAAGTAGGCGCGATCTTGCTGTATTGTGCGTATTTCTCGCCTTCAACCACACTTTCGGAACCGATGATAATCAGATCCGGGTTGAAGCTTGTTACCGCTTCGAAAGGAAGATCGAAGGCAATCGTTGGAATGCCGTCCAGATCTTTTTGCAGATACTCCTGGATTCCGTTGGCTACGGACCATTGGGCAACTGGCTTAACGCCAAGTGTAACCAGATTATCTTCCAGATACGAAGCGATGATACGCTCCGGATTTGCAGGGATTTTCACTTCGTGACCCATTGCATCTGTCAATGTACGTTCTGTCGGAGCTTCTGTCTGTGTCTCTGTCTCCGTTGCTGTATTGTTCTCTCCTGCTGCTGTACCGTTGTCTGCTGGCTTCGATCCGCATGCTGCCAGCCAGATGGACATGACCATTACAGTGATCAGAAGCATGACCATTTTTTTATTTTTCTTAAACAAGTGACTATCCCCTTTCAATATGAACACCTCAATGGAATGAGTTGTTATGACAGACTTAGACGTTTATGCATTATTCATGCATATAATACTGATATGTACTTTTGTCCAATTCCATTGACAATGATAATTGTTATCAACGAAGTTGTCAATGCAGCTTTTGCCTTTTAAGATCGAAAGCCCTTCATTCGAACAATTCACATTTAGGCGGATGCCGCCATAAGCTAATTCAAGAATACGATGACAGGAAGGATGTTCGTACATGGATTACGTTTATAACACCTATTCAGGATATGATGAGGATCGTTCGTTTCAATTGCCCCCACTATTCCCAGGAGGCGCTCCAGGAGGTCAGCCTGTGCCAGGTTTTCCGGGATCACCAGGTTCCTATCCCCCATTCATTCCCGGCGGAGGTAGTGGCGGTCAACCTCCTTACTTTCCTGGAGGCGTACCCGGTACGGCACCGGGTGTGCCCGCTCAGCTATCACAAGGCAATCTGCCTACCCTTCTAAGCGCTTATCCACGCCCGGTAGGTCAGCCCCCGGCTGAGATGGTTTTTCTGTATAACCTGATCAAAAGCAGCCCTGGTCTTCTACCGCTATTTATCCAGCAACAACCACAGAATCTGACCCAGGCTGTGCAATTTGCTCAATCTGGAGTAGCAACACCTCGTGATCCTGAGCAACGTGTACTGCAAAATTTCTGTTATAACCGCTGGTCTCTCGTATTCACATACAATGACGTTTACTTAATGTGGCCATCCACCAATCTGTTCGGTTTTGTCATTGGTTACTTCTATCCGTTCCTGACTCCAGGTATCCTGCTCAATACACAGATTTTGTTTGCTCTCTGCTAGATCACGTTCACACATAGAACAAGCGCCCCAGTTGGAGGACAAAACCTTCCAATTGGAGCGCTTTTTTATGGCTACATTATTTCTTATTATCAGCAAGCATTTATCTAATCACAGCAACAATGCAATACATTTCACGCCAGGCGTTTTTCACCCTGACGTTTACCGTTCTTGCCTACCATAACAAAGTAAATCAGCAAAGCACCAAGATCCGCACAAGCGATTACAATGCCCATTGGCACAGCTGTGCCTTCTCCTCCAAGACCTACAAGCGGAGCGACAATACCACCAAATAGGAACGTCATAACCCCAATAAGTGCTGATGCACTGCCTGCTGATTTCTCTTGATTAGCCATCGCCAGTGAGAAGGAAGCCGTATTAACCAGCCCCACACTGGATACCACGAGAAATAACGGGATCAGGACCGAAATCAGATTACCTCCTGCTAGAATGGCGATGAGCAGCGATGTTCCTCCCAGAGCAGCAGTTATCAGTCCTGCGATCAACAGACGAGTTTCTGATACTTTACCTGCAAGTCTTCCGGCAATCTGACTTGCCAATATGATGCCCAGACCGTTAATGGCGAAGCAGATACTGAACATTTGCGGGGAAATGCCATATATTTTTTGAAGCACGAACGGCGAACCCGATATGTAGGCAAACATACCAGCAGATACAAACCCTTGGGTTAAAGCATATCCCATGAACAGGCGATCCCCTGCAATTTTGCGGAATGTAATCAGCGTCTGCTTCAGTCCTCCGCTAGATCGTCGCTCTGCAGGCAGTGTCTCTCCAAGACCAACCACGACAGCAACTAAAGTCAAAATCCCGATGATACTCAGCAAAATAAATACGCCACGCCACGACGTATACGCAAGCAATTGCCCGCCGATAATTGGTGCAGCAATGGGTGCGACCCCATTAATCAGCATTAAGAGTGAGAAGAAACGTGTTAGCTCCGGCCCGGAATACACATCCCTCACCACTGCACGCGAGATGACAATTCCCGCAGCTCCCGCTGCACCCTGAATGAAACGCAGCACAACAAAAGAGCCCATCGTTGGGCTGACCAGACAGAGTATGGAGGCGATCGTATAGAGAATAAGACCTGCAATAAGCGGCGCACGACGACCACGTACATCACTTAGAGGTCCAGCCAGCAGCTGCCCTGCGGCCAGTCCGACCATACATGCCGTTAGACTGAGCTGGGCATAAGAAGTGGATGACTGGAATTCATCGGCCAGTGTAGGCAGTGCTGGCAAATACATATCCAGGGACAGCGGCCCAAAGGCCGACAGTGTCCCCAGAATCAATGCCATACGTACACGGGATGTAGAATTGGTGCTTAATGAAGCTGGTGTACTTTTCATATGAATAACATATTCCTTTCCCTGCGGTAGTTCACGTTTCCTTATTGTTCCCCGTTTCCTAACAGCTTGAGCAGGTTGGAAGGTAGCGTGAACTGTTGATTGTTAATGATAATACGGCGTAGTTCTTCTTCATCCCGCTCATTCTCGGCGTCCTTGATCTCCTGAATCTCCCGGTGCAGTCTCTCCATTTGTTGATCCAGTGCGTTGGCAGAGTCTGCTGCACTTTTCAGTTCTTTCGTTAAACGCTCGGGAACATCCTTATTGTATTTATAAAAGATTTTATGCTCCAGGCTCGCCCAGAAATCCATCGCAATCGTACGAATCTGGATTTCCACACACGCCCGCTCTTGTCCATTAGACATGTAAACAGGCACTTCAACCAGAAGATGAAGGCTCTGGTAACCGTTTGGCTTCGGATTCTGGATATAATCTTTCACTTCTAGCACACGCAGGTCACTTTGATTGCACAGCATATCCTTAATCCGGTAGATATCGGAGATAAAGGAGCAGGTAATTCGCACACCCGCGATATCCTTAATATTTTCCTTGATGCTTTCAAAGGTTAACTCGTGATTTTTGCGGAACATCTTGTTCATAATGCTCTCAGGTGACTTTAATCTGGATTTCGTATGTTCGATCGGGCTGTAATCATGCAGGGACTGAAATTCTTCCTTCAGCACCTCGATTTTGGTCTCCATTTGATCCAAAGCAAATTTATAAATCATCATAAATCTCGTAATTTCATATTTAAATTTCTTGAATTGATCAATCGGATGTGGAGCGTTCATCATGGTTTTCTTCCTTTCTTCGTGCACACTAAAGTTAGTTTTATAAATACGAGGACAGAGGTCAATTCACATGTCTCCTGAACCATTATAAATCATATGGAGCCAATAAACGAATTTCTCGCACCGAACGGCTGTTGCTGGAGGAAAGGTATGGGAACCTCGTTTAGGCGCATCCTAAAGAAGAATCATGGTCAATTGGCACACCATTTCCGATGAAAGAGGTCGATCCCCCTGCTCTATCATGTGACGTATTCGTCCGATGCGCTTCGGGTAAAAGGCTATTTATGCCTGCCTGACGGCTGCTTCTTACCCGCCTTCTCGCCGTTAGAAAACACTCATAGCAGCCCTGCCTTCCAAGGCTTCACCGTAACGCAAGAATCCATGCAAATGCAACAGCTCGCAAGCCGCTACCCTCCTGTAGAACAACACACCATGGACGGTATTGATGCACGTTGGCCGGTTCTGATCTATTGCCGCGGTGGGTTGGGCAACTATGGTGGGGTAAATACCGCTTGGCTGGAGCAATTTGTCCATAAAGGTTATATCGTGTTCGCTCCATCATACCGTGGTAACGAAGGTGGCGAAGGACGTGACGAGTATGGCGGACGAGATGCCGAAGATGTACACGCCGCTTACCGACTTGTGCAAGAGTGGCCCTTTGCCGATACGAAGCGAATTTCAATGATGGGATTTTCGCGTGGAGCCATTAATGCCGTACATACAGCAACAACCTACAATGAAGGACCTCAGCAGGTACATAAACTGGTGCTTTGGAGCGGTGTCGCCGATGTGGAACGTACCTATCATGAACGAACCGACTTGAGACGTACTTTGAAAAGGGTGCTTGGCGGTTCGCCACGTTCAGTTCCGGAAGCTTATCTCGCCCGTTCTCCCTTGTCGAAGGCACACAAACTCCATTGTCCTGTGCTGATCATGCATGGCACGTCTGATACGCAGGTGAATTACAGTCATGGAACCCGGATGTATCATTGGCTGAAACGTAGAGGTGCCAACGTTACATTTCATGCTTATGGGGGACAGGATCATCGTTTTCAGGAGAGGATGCATGAGGCGGCAGTGAACAATATGTTTGACTGGCTTGCAGCACCTTAGCTGCAGAGTAGGCATGATTTAAACAAGTTTGCTGCTATGGGAAATTGGGCTTCATCATAAACTTCATTTTGAAGGATCATGCGTTGTGGATGTATACTGGAGGGGTTACGTTTTTTTGAAAGGACGGATGATTATGAATCAAAATACCCTCCAAAAGTACGCAATGCTGCTGTTATGCATGTCTGCTGGAATGGTTGATGTGATCGGATACCTGGGACTAGGGCATGTGCTTACAGCCAATATGACGGGTAATATTGTGCTGCTGGGGATCGCGATTGCCCGTGCTCAGGAATTGGTTGTGCTGCGTGCACTCCTTGCCCTCATTGGTTTTATTGCTGGTAATGCCATTGCGGCATACATGATCGGACATGTGCAGACGAAAAATGGCTGGTCTTCCAGGGTCACAGCTGTGTTCACTGTAGAAAGTATATTGCTTCTGCTCTTTGCCATCGCTATGATCAGTCCTTATTCGGAACAAGTATCCTATTTGCTGATTGCTATGCTGGCCACCGCCATGGGGATGCAAACGACTGCGGCACGCCGCATTGGGATTGCCGGTATCTCAACGACCGTACTTACCAATAATCTGGCCGCCGTGGTTGAGGATGCGGTAAGCATCCTTCAGCGACTTCGACACGCCAATATCCGCTCGCTGGTCAAAGCGCTATCAGCAGATGCATACCTTCGCGCAGGTGCCGTTGTGATCTATTTGGGCGGCGTTATTCTAGCTGCGATGTTGTTCCACCACGTACCCATGATGGCAGTCTGGATACCTGTTCTGATCGTTGGAGGAGTCACCCTGTACGCACGGTTATACTCCAGAGGAACGACCAAAGCAACGTCGACGGATGACATTTAACGTTAGCTCTCATGCCATTATTGAACGATTCATTTCATTAATGATGCTTCCTGTCTGATGAGTTCAACCAGATGCTGTGCGGCAGGAGATAACACTTCCCCTGCTCGTGTACAGACGGCTACGGTGTTTTTCAACTGTACACCTCGAACGAATACACGTGCCAACCTGCCCTGTTGTACATCTTCCTTTACGACCAGAGAAGAAATAAAGTTGGCTCCATAACCTGCCTTCACCGCACTAATCGTTTCGTTCAACCCATTGAACTGAAGCGCAATGCGGGGAGCGGCCAGGTTATTTGTTGTGCAAAGAGAGACCAGACGCTCCCGTGTAGCGCTGCCTTCTTCACGCATAATGAAAGGCTCTGCCACCATCTCCCGAAGCTCAATTTCCTTTCCCGCATAGGGATGATCGGGATGTACCACAAACCACATTTCATCTTCAAACAATTCGTCCCAATGAACACCTGAATGTGTAATGCCACTTCCACCATAAACCGCAATCTCGGCCTCATAACGCAGCAGTTGGTCAAAAGCCATCCGAGTATTGGTTGTGCTCACAACCAGCTCCACATCCTCGTGCATTTGCTTGAAACGGGCAATCCAGCCCGGAAGCAGAAAATTCGAGGGCAAATAGGTTGCGGTAAGACGAATCATCCCTTTCTTGCCTGCACGAAAATCCTGCACAAAGTTCTCGACATCCTGCTCCAGCATGAACAGACGTTCCGCGTAGCCTGTTAATTGCATTCCAGCATCGGTAAGAACCAGTCTTCTCCCCTCCGAAGCAAATAGTTGAATGCCCAATTCCCGCTCAAACTTCTTCACCTGAGAGGATACCGCTGGCTGGCTAATGTTGAGTTCTTCCGCCGCACGCGTGACTCCTCCATATCTCACGATGGCATGAAACAATCGTAATCCGTGCAAATTCAACCGCAACACCTTCTTCACTTGAAGTATATAATCTAAAGTTATATTAACATACATAATATATATTTTATTTATGTATTTGTTCCCTTTATAGTTGAAGTATGAAATCCAATACATGCAATCGGAAAGGAACATGTAACGATGAACAATGTGAATGGTTCTACTCAACAGCAAACCTGGAGTCAAGTCGACGACTATTTGAACACCTTATTAATCCCCTCGGATCCCCTGCTGGAGCAGGCACTACTTACCAATGCGGAAGCCGGCTTGCCCGCTCATGATGTAGCACCTAATCAAGGGAAATTGCTTCAGCTCCTGCTTCAAATACAAGGCGCAACTCGTGTGCTGGAAATCGGGACGCTTGGCGGATACAGTACGATCTGGATGGCTAGAGCGCTTCCCGAAAACGGACGTATCGTCACACTGGAAGCAGATCCACGCCATGCAGAGATGGCACGAACCAACATCACGCGTGCAGGACTTATGCACAAGGTTGATCTTCGAGTAGGTCCTGCCCTGACTACTCTTCCCGACGTTCAGGAAGAGTACAGAGAACCCTTTGATTTCATCTTCATCGATGCTGACAAACCGAGTAATCCCGACTATTTGCGATGGGCGCTGCGTCTGGCTCGTCCGGGAAGTCTGATTATTGGTGACAACATCGTCAGGGACGGTGAAGTTATCAATGCAAACAGTACGGACAACAGAGTTCAGGGCGTTCAGTCATTCCTGAAATTAATTGCAGATAATCCACGTCTTGAAGCTACCGCACTGCAGACTGTAGGCACTAAAGGCTACGATGGATTCGTGATTGCCCGAGTGCTGGAATCCCCTACTGCAAAATAAACAGTGGTCAATTCTTCCGCAAATCCCCCATTCCTGTTAAACTAAAATCACTGCACAGGCAGACTGGGGGAAACCACTTGAGACTTCTACAACAGATTCATGCTGAAATTCGGGGCTGGTCCCGCAATATTCAATTGTTTTTTCTGGCAAGCATCTTGTATCAGATCGGAAATGGCATGTTCTCTGTCTTGTACAATCTGTACATTCAGGGTCTCGGCTACAATGATACAATGAACGGCCAGATTGTAAGTATTCAATCACTTGCGACAGCGATTATGTTTGTTCCCATCGGACTATGCGGCGATTTCTTCAGCCGTAAGCGGTTGCTGATTACCGGCGCCTTGTTCAGCGGAATATTTCTGATTGGCCGTTCCTTCGATTATTCTGCCAGCGGACTGATCTGGTTTGCTGTATTTTCAGGACTTTTCGCTGGCGTATTTCAGGTACTGGCCATTCCCTTCCTCGCTGAGAATGTGAAAAAAAGTCAACGACTGAAGATGTTCAGCTATTACTCCTGCCTCGTACTCGCTTCTCAGGTACTCGGCAGCTTGGGTGGTGGCATATTTGCAGACCTGCTTCATACGGCTGGCCTTGCCAAAGTCACTGGTTTGCAAACGGTATTGTTCGTAGGTGGGGCAGCTACACTGGTTGCGTTTATTCCGATGTTGTTTGTATCCGAGGATAAGAAGGCACCACAAGCGGATACTCCGGCGCAACCTGTCATTGAATCTGCAACATCTGCAACGGATGGCAAACAGGATGTCGTTCATTCCGCAGTACAAGGCAGCAAGAACGTTACTCTTAGCCAAAAGAAAGATTCCCGTTTGATCGGTCAATTTGTCATAACCCAATTATTAATCGGGTTTGGTTCTGGACTGGTTGTGCCTTATTTGAATCTGTATTTCACCAACCGTTTTTCGGTATCCTTAAGTGCTATGAGTCTGCTCATTTCATTGGGTCAGATCATGACCATTGTATCGATGCTGATTGGACCTACACTTGCGGCCAAGGTGGGAAGTGTTCGAGCTGTCGTCATCTTCCAGGTTATGTCACTGCCCTTCCTGCTGCTGACTGGCTTTACGAATCTACTGCTCATCGCTTCAGTGAGTTTCTTATTCAGACAAGCGCTGATGAATGCAGCTAATCCGATTCAATCCGCCATTCTGGTAGACAGAGTATCAGACAAACGCCGTGGAATCGCCAATTCACTGATGCAGACTGCCTTTATGATCGGATGGGCTACGATGGGACCCGTTCAATCCTACCTGGTAACCACTTATGGCACGTACTGGGGTTACGCGATCACGTTCAGCATTACAGGCAGTTTATACGTGATTTCATCGCTGATGTACTATATGATGTTTAAAGAACCGAAGCCATCTGCCCGTGTTCTCGCGGCGAACAGATAAATGATAACCATTCGGCAGGACAGTGGATGAATCAGCTCCCTGTCCTGCTTCGTAATGAGCCAATCCCCGTCCAAGGATCAAGCAGTGTTCTCCTCATTGCAGGTTCGCTTGGCTTGAGCTATATATTAATGAGGATGTTCTCTCTCTCGGCCGCTACGTCATTGTTGAGCATGGCACCTGGCGGAATGGATCAGATGAGCATCATGGCCCATGAAGTCAATGCCAACCTATCGGTGGTGTCCGGATATCAGTTGTTTCGCATCTTATTTATATTCTTTATCGTCTCTTCGCTCCTTAAGATGATTCTCATGCATATGTTGAGGAAAAAAGGGGCGAGCACCATTCTTCGGTCAAGTAAATAGGAAGTGGACACACCAAAGAGAGTATCCGACTGATTTCCAGACTGCGGATACTCTCTTTTATTTGTTTGCTCATTTTATGAATAAACCCGACTATACATCCAACTCACAATGCCCACAGTTACAGCGGCCGCCCCAATAATAAATGCATAATAGCCAAGTTTGCTTTTTGACTCTGAAGTCTGCTTGTCATAGAAGTCTGAGTTTCGCCTGTAGAATCCCATCCACAGTTCTCCAATCATATTCACAACGACCATTATAAACCGTTTGGCAAGTCCCATTCATCCCATACCCCTTTCTTTTCTCAAACCCCTTCCATATTAAGTATAATTATCCTTTTCCATCAAAACAACTCTGTCACGCTGAACTCGGGGCAGTTTCCTGCTCCAGCCAGCTCAATCGCTCAAACGCCTCCTGGTCCGTGCTGCCACACATCTCTTCCGAAGCCTGCAATCCGCTGCATACAGCGGGGCGCTCTTTCTGACCAAAGATTCCGCAGCGATTGTCCTCCGTCAGTTGTACACAGCGCACACCTGCGGGCTTGCCGTCAGCCATCCCGGGTATCGGCGATGAGATGGAAATCGCGATACAGCATGCGGCACAGCCTGTCCTGCATTCCATAATTATTGTCCTCCCTCCATATCTGACATTTAACGTGATCCACGATTCACCCACGTCCACGTTCGAGCCAAACCCTGTGCAATTCTCCGATTCATGGTTCCATTCGAGAAATATCCACCATGACTCAACGGATTCCAGCTCCCAATTACACCGCCAGAGTTAATTTCCACGTCTTCGTTGACCGCTGCCTCATAGGCCGGATCAATAGGTCGCAGTGGGTAACCCAGAATATCATCCCGATCATAAAAGTTAATCCATTCCCCTTCAAGCCCAGGAAAGTACTGCCCTGCCAACGGTGAAGGTACCTGAATCGGCCGGCTAAAATCATGATACCGTAAGCTCCATAATGGCAATGTCGTTCCAAAGGAATAAAAGCTCGTTAAGGTATCTCCCCGTTCCAAGGCGGAAGTAACATCCACGATGGAGGGCGTGCGACTAGACGGATATTGCAGATCATAGAAGAAATTACTTGCAATCACAGCTCCCAAACTATGTGCAATGATACAGAGTGGAGCTTCTGGCCCATTTCGTTGTGCAAGTGCGTGCATCGCCCGATTCAGCGTATAATGTACCGCATCATAATTATGCCCTTGATTTTCCACAGGTTGATACGCGACGGCATCAGCCAGATAATGTATAACAAATCGACGCAACACTTGATAGTTCAATCCCTGAGAGCTGACAAGCTGCTGAAACAGCGCCTCTTCCCGATCCTCAAATACGTCAGCCCAAAATACGGGCTCAATATCCAGCATCTGTTTGGCTGCTCCCGGCAACACCATAACCTGATCCAATTCCTTATGCAATCGCGAAATCAGTGTATCCGCATAATTTTCCTTTTGCATACCCAGACCATGAATGACCATTACCGCAACACGAGTCATGGCTCTCCTCCTCCGTCCATTGACTAGCCACTCTCTTTGAACCATATGAACTTCTCAACCTGAACATGCATAGTCCTAATAAACAAGCTTTCCGATCGTTGCAAACATGAGATTTTGCCACATGTATCCTAGATACAGTTTACCACGTAACCAATAAAAAAAACGAAATCCATAAAGAGTAAACCCATACAAATTGGTATGTGATCAGCTTGGTCTCGGTATCGAGATGAAAAAAGAAGCTGCGAATATCGCAGCTCCCCATTTGTTCGTGTACTTAACCTTTCAGATGTACCTTAAGCACACCGTTCTGATTGGATGTAACATCACCTGTAGTGACCTCCACCCGATCAACCATGTCCTGACCGTCCGGAATAATGATTGGCGTAATGAGCGGATATCCCGCAGCTTCAATCACTTTACGGTCGAATTCAAGCAACGTTTGCCCGGCTCTTACCTTCTCTCCAGTTTCAACATGCATGTTAAAACCTTCGCCTTTGAGCGATACCGTATTAATTCCGACATGAATCAGAATCTGCAAGCCACTCGCGTGCTCAAGAATGACAGCATGTTTGCTCTTGATGACATGGGCAACCTGAGCATCAAACGGGGCAACAACCTGATTGCCAGAAGGTTCAATGGCAACCCCTTCACCCATTTGTTTTTCCGCAAACGCCGGATCAGGTACTTGTTCAAGCGGAACAGCTATACCAGTTAATGGTGCCATGATTTCCAGTGTATTCACAGGCTCATCCGCCACCTGAGCAGCACTGCGTGTGCGTGGCTCTGCAACTGCATTTGTTGTAGTTGTGCTAGAAGCTGATTTCGCTGTAGGTGTTTGACCACCAGCTACAGTAGCTTGATCTGCGTTGCGGTCTTCTTTTCTCAACTTCGCTCTTCCGAAAATAACAGTCAATACGAACGGAACAACCAGTACAATCGCCATACCGATGAAGAATACTCCCCATTTGTTCGGGAAAATGGACAAGAATCCAGGTACGCCACCTACACCGATAGAGGTTGCCTGAACATTATTCATCGTAAGCAGTACACCGCCGATCGCAGAACCGACCATACCGAAGATAAACGGATAACGATAACGGATATTCACCCCGAAGATCGCCGGCTCGGTTACCCCGAGGAAGGCTGAAACGGATGAAGTTGCCGCAAGTCCTCTCATTTTCTTCTCACGAAGCACGAGCATCATAGCAAGTGCGGCAGAACCTTGCGCGATATTGGACAGTGCCAGCATCGGCCACAGGAACGTTCCGCCTTGGCTACCAATCAGCTGTACGTCTACCGCTAGGAACGTATGGTGCATTCCTGTAATAACGAGCAATGCGTATAGTCCACCGTAGATCAGACCACCAAGAGCCGCATATGAATCGTAAATATAGATCAAGCCGGATGTAATTCCATTCGCAATGGCAAATGTAACTGGACCAATGATTGTAAATGCCAGGAATCCCGTAATCAATAAAGTGACAGGTGCAACTACAAGCAGTTTGATCGAATCATGCACCCTTTTGTTCAGGAAAATCTCCAGCTTGGCAAGCAGATAGGCGGATACCAATACCGGCAGAACCTGCCCCTGATAACCGATCTTCTCAATATGCCAGCCGAACAGATTCCACGTAGGCACGGTGCCTTCGTTGACTGCATTGGCGTAGCCATAAGCACTCAGCAGATCGGGATGTACCAGGATCAGACCAAGTACAATCCCGAGCAACGGACTGCCGCCGAACCTTGTTACAGCGGACCAACCAATTAACGCAGGCAGGAAGGTAAAGGCTGTGCTCGCAATGGTGTTAATAATAGATGCGAGATCCTTCCATGCCGGATATACATCCACCAGTGATTTTCCATCAAAGAATATGCCTGGTCCTGTCAGAATGTTATTAATACCGAGCAAGAGACCGGCCGTGATGATGGCTGGCAGGATCGGGATGAAAATGTCCGATAGCGTTTTGATCGCACGCTGAATCGGGTTTTGCTTTTTACCCGCAACAGCCTTCACGTCATCCTTGGAAGCGCGTTCGCCCCCGGTAATCTGAATCATTTCATCATACACTTTATCCACAAGCCCAGGTCCGATGACCACCTGGAATTGTCCTTGTGAGGAGAACTGGCCTTTGACCAGATCGTTCTGTTCCAGACTTTCCGTATCTACTTTACTTTCGTCGTATAGGGCGAACCGGAGGCGTGTGACACAATGCGTTGCAGCTTCAATATTATCTTTGCCGCCGACCGCGCGAACGATCTCCTCAACCTGTTTTTTATCAATTGCCATATTGTCACTTCCCATTTATATAATGTGAATTAGTCCTGTTGCGGTACAAGCCACATATAGGATGAATACGGGCTCAGGGAGATTTCTTGCTCAAGTGCAGGCGATACTTCCGTATTGCCAATCAGCAGCTCTGCGGATTTACCCGCAATGTGGTCATTCCAGACGGCTTCAGAGAAAGCAAATTTTACGTCCCGCTTGCTGAAGTTGGATACCACAAGCAGCGTCTCGCTTCCATTGGTCCGCGCATATGCGAATACGTCTGGGTGTGCATCGTCCAAACGTTCATACAGACCGTCGGTCAGCACACCAACCTGTTTGCGCAGAGCAATCAGCTTGCGATAATGATAATAGATCGAATTCGGGTCAGCCATCTGCTGGGCCACATGAATCGACGGATATCGTTCGTCCACTTTGATCCACGGTGTACCCGTTGTAAATCCGGCATTGTCGCTTCCATCCCATTGCATCGGTGTCCGGGAATTGTCCCGGGAACGCTCTTTCACAATTTGGAATGCCTCCTCAGCGGATTTGCCCCGTTCTTCCTGAAGCAGTCGGTACATATTGGTTGATTCAATATCACGGAACTCGCTAACGTCATTCCAGACCGGATTCGGCATCCCGATCTCTTCACCTTGGTATACGTAAGGTGTTCCCTGCATGCCATGTATTGTCGTAGCGAGCATTTTGGCACTCTCAGCACGATAATTTACATCATCAGCGAAACGAGACAACGCCCGCGGTTGATCATGGTTGTTCAAGAACAACGCATTCCATCCCCCACCTGCCTGCATACCTGTCTGCCACTCACTAAATAACTGTTTCATCGCTTCAAAATCGTAAGGCATCAGTTCCCACTTCTGTCCATTCGGATAATCCACTTTCAGATGGTGGAAGTTAAACGTCATGGAGAATTCCCGGGAAGCAGGGTTTGAATATTTGATGCAATGCTCCAGCGTAGTGGAGGACATCTCCCCAACCGTTACCATATTGTGTGGTCCAAACACCTCTTCATACATCTCTGTAATGTACTCATGCACACGTGGTCCATCGGTGTAGAACTTACGTCCGTCGCCTGGGGAAACGCTACCATCATCGTCGGGGAAACGCTGGTCCTTGGAGATCAGATTGATGACGTCCATACGGAAACCATCTACACCCTTCTCCGCCCAGAACTTGATCATGTCCCGTACTGCCTTGCGTACTTGCTCGTTCTCCCAATTCAAATCAGCCTGTGTTTTGTCAAACAACGTCAGGAAATATTGTCCTGTCTGCTCATCATACTGCCAAGCAGGTCCGCCGAACTTGGATTGCCAGTTATTCGGCACACCGCCGTCCGGAGCAGGGTCTTTCCAAATATAATAATCGCGATATGGGCTATCCTTGGAAGAACGTGATTGCTGGAACCACTCATGATCCGTAGAAGAGTGATTCACCACGATATCAATCATCAGCTTCATGTCACGTGCCTTCAGACCTTTAAGCAGTTCGTCAAAATCTTCCATCGTACCAAAATCAGGATTAATCCGATAATAGTCCGCTACGTCATAACCGTTATCATGCTGTGGAGAGACATATACGGGCTGCAGCCACACGATATCAATACCGAGATGTTGCAAGTAATCCAGCTTTTCGGTCAATCCCCGAATGTCTCCGGTGCCCGATCCAGTTGTATCGTTGAAACTCTTGGGATATACCTGATACACCGTGGAAGTCTTCCACCACGATGATGAAGTTGTGTTGGTTGAACTCATGTTAACGCCTCCAATAAATTGTATTGCTTATGTGGTTCTCTTGGCCTAACTCCATTTATATATTACATAACTAAACATGTATATACAAGTTGAAACTTCAATATGCTATCTTTTTCCTCTTCTACACATTCCCCATTAATGATTCCTCTGTAACAATTATTTTGCTGCATGCGTTCGAGAACTCCATGATATCTGTATCTGAAACGAAAAAACCGTCTATTATCCCATGATTTCATGCGGGTAAACAGACGGTTCATATTCAAAGATATGATGTGTTAAAAATTCATACGGATCTCGTTTAATTCCTGTTTCTTACAGTATGTCCGTTGAAACCATTCCTTTTCCCTGTTCCCTTTTGTTCAACTTCACCGAGGACAAGGATGCTTGTTCTTCTCTCTCCAGCTCTTCTGCACTAATCTCCCCGGAAAGCACCGCCCGCATACGTTTTTGGTCCAACAGCCCTTCCCATTTCGCCACGACAAATGCCGCAACACAGTTGCCCATCAAATTCGTGAATACTCTCATGGTATCCATGAAGCGGTCTGCACCTAGCAGTAAGGCAACAGCCGCTACTGGGAATGCATTCAGGGCTGCAGCTGTAGCAGACAGAGCAAGGAATGCGGAGCCAGGTACACCCGCCATACCTTTGGAGCTAAGCATTAACACCAGTAAAATCGTAATCTCTTGTCCCAGTGTCAGATCAATGCCAACCGCCTGAGCCAGAAAAACGGTTGCCAGCGACAGGTAGATCGAGGCTCCGTCCAGATTGAATGAGTACCCTGTTGGAACCACAAGGCCGACGACAGCACGATCACAGCCTGCTTTGGTCAGCTTGTCCATCATGCGAGGCATAACGACTTCCGAGGAACCTGTGCCAATCGCCAGCATCACTTCGGAACGTGTATATTTTACAAATTGCAGAAAGTTCAGTCCTGTAATCCACCAGGCAGCCAGCGCAAGCATCACCAGAAACAGTAACGCTGCTCCGTAACAGGCAATAATCAGCAAACCAAAAGAGGACAGCGTGGATGCTCCATATGCTCCAACAGTGTATGCCATGGCGCCGAATGCTCCGATTGGTGCCAGTTTCATAATGTATCCAATAATGCGGAACAAGATACCCAATACATTTTCAATCAACGTCAGCACATTCTCCTTCGCCTTACTTTCCGTTGCTGCCAAGGCTACCCCAAACAAACAGGCAACGAGCAGCACTTGTAACAATGCATTTTGTGCAAAAGCATCTACAACACTTGTTGGAATAATATTCATAATAAAGTCGACCACATGCGGCAGTTCAGAGCCATTGGTTTTGGCTTCGATGCCACTTGCATCAAGGGTCGAGGGGTCCACATTCATGCTTGCACCCGGACGAAGCAGATTGGCTGTGCCAAGTCCAAGGACGAGGGCAACCGTCGTTGCGATTTCAAACCACAGAATGGCTTTGAATCCAATGCGTCCAACCGATTTCAGATCACCGATTTTAGCAATGCCTGTCACGATAACCATAAAGATTAATGGAGCAATGATCATTTTGATCAACTTGATAAAACCTGTTCCGAGCGGCTGCAGCAGACTACCCAGATCAGGCCACAGAATGCCTACACCAATCCCGATGATAACCGCTACAATAATTTGAAAAAACAATGATTTCACGAATGACATGAACGCTCCCCCTGTTTTTAGGTCAATTCGGATTTCCATTTGGTTTCCGTGTAATTTTTTATAACATTTGAGCATGAACTTCAACAATGGAATTTCACGGTTTTTGTCATTCAGACCAACTATGGAGTACTAAATTGAACTTGAAACCGAAAAAGACGAATATCACGTCAGTTATCTTGACGTGATATTCGTCTTTAGCTTTGTATACCTTTTATGACTGAACAGTGATTAAAAGAGCATTACAGGGTAAGGGATTGCCCCGGTGCCAGCACACGGCCTTCCAGACCTTTGGAAGCAAGCTGCTCCACAAACTTCTCGGCATCCTGACGAATCACCGGGAACGTATCATAATGCACTGGAATTGTCAGCTTGGCATTGAACCATTCAGCGGCCTGCAGAGCATCTTCCGGTCCCATGGTGAAATGTCCACCAATAGGCAATAGTGCTACGTCGATATCATGGCGGTCACCAATCATTTTCATATCACCGAACAGACTAGTATCTCCGGCATGCAAAATGGTTTTGCCACCAATGTTAATAATATATCCTGCAGGCAATCCTGCGTACATGATCCGTTGTTCCTCTTCCAGTACGATACCGGACGTATGGAAAGCCTGAATCATTTTGGCTTGCGCAAAGCCAAGATCCACCGTTCCACCCATGTTCATGCCAAGGGTGTCCAGGCCTTTCCATGACATATATGTAGCCAGTTCCACAATCGCAACCACCTTAGCATTGTTAGCCTTGGCGATGGGTTCAGCATCCAAAATGTGATCCATATGTGCATGTGTCAGTAAAACGGCATCGGTCTTGATGTCTTCCGGTTTGGTGACAGCAAGTTCATTGCCACGCAGGAAAGGATCAATGATCAACGACTTCTCTTCTGTGCCCAGTTGTACACTGGAGTGTCCGTGGTAAGTAATATTCAACAACTTGGTATCCTCCTGACATATGCGTTCGTTTGGTTTGATTTTCAACCCATATTATAATTCAAAACTCTTCGCCAAAGCAAAATGATGTCTCATCTCTGCATTCGATAAACCCGTGCTTCATATGGCTGAAGAAGTATCGCACCCTTATCGGTGGAATATCGTCTGCTGACATTGCTAATGACCGTCTTGGCATTTTCATCGTTCCAACCCTCAGGCCATTGCATCTCAGGCTCATGTTCACGGAAATTCAGAATAACAAGCATCTGCTCATCATCCAGCGTCCGGGTATAGGCATAAATATCGGGATCATTGGGCAAAAGCAGCTCGTATTCCCCATAGATAAGTACTTTATGTTGTTTGCGAAGAGCGATTAGTTTACGGTAATAATGCAAAATGGACTGGGGATCACGTTCGGCATCCTCCACATTAATCTCAGGATAATTCGCATTCACCTGAATCCATGGCTCACCATCGGTAAATCCGGCATGTTTCGTATCATCCCACTGCATCGGTGTACGGGCATTATCACGACTCTTGCGCCAGATCGCTTGCATGACTTCATGTTTCGCTCGCCCTTGTCCAATATGCTGCCGATAATAATTCATCGTTTCAATATCCCGATAATCCTCAATATTAGGGAAAGCAACATTGGTCATGCCGATTTCTTCCCCTTGATAAATGTAAGGCGTACCCTCAAGGGTGAGCATCCAAGTAGCCAGCATCTGGGCAGAGCGCACCCTGTACTTTCCATCATCACCGAAACGGGATACCGGACGCGGCTGGTCATGATTGCCCATATAATTGGCATTCCAGCCTCTGCCATGCAGCACGGTTTGCCAGCGGCTCATAATTTCTTTCAGCTCGGGCAGCTTCCACTCTCGATAGTTCCATTTGCCGATTCCAGATGATTGAGCGTCCACAAACATATGCTCAAACTGGAACACCATATTGAGCTCATTCCGATCTGTCCCAACATAGGCCAGCGCCTGTTCCGGTCCAAGCCCGGAAGTCTCTCCAACAGTCATTGGACCATACGGCTTCAGGATCATGTCGTTAAGTTTATTCAGGATCGAATGCACCTGCTCGAGGTTGGAAAAAAGCTGGTACGCAGGAACGACCGGCAGATTATCCGGATTATGTGCGCTGGGTAACCCCTCCGCCTTGCCGATATGCGCCACCGCATCGAAACGGAAACCATCCACACCCTTTTGCAACCACCAATGCACCATCTCATACATCTCTTCTGCCATCTGTGGATTGTTCCAATTCAGGTCAGGCTGGTGTTCTGTATAGAGATGCAAATAATATTCATTCGTCTCCGGATCAAGCTTCCACACAGAACCCCCAAAGTAGGACTCCCAGTTGTTTGGAACTTGACCATTTTTGCCTGAACGCCAAATATAATAGTCCCGTTTCGGGTTCACTTTCGATGAACGTGACTCGGCAAACCACGCATGTTCATCCGACGTATGATTCAGCACCAGATCCATCATGATCTTGAGACCGCGTTTGTGCGCCTCAGCCAGCAAACGGTCAAAATCCTCCATCGTGCCATACTTACGTAAAATGGAGTAATAATCACGGATATCGTATCCATTATCATGACCAGGTGAATCGTAAATAGGACAGATCCAAATCACATCCACGCCCAGATCAGTCAAATAATCGAGCTTGTCATATATCCCCTGCAAGTCACCCTGACCGTCCCCATCTGAATCTTTGAAGCTGTTGGGATAGATCTGGTACACCACACTCTCTTTCCACCAAACGATATAGACCACCTCGCTTTCATCACTCTTTACTATATAACCCGTTAGTATGTTTTATCCGAAATGTCCCTCTTATAAACAGAAAAGATCCATGAACACAAAAAGACCCAATCATTAACTGCTATTCGCAGATCATTTTCGAGTCCTTCTCTGTGAGAAGAGGAATAAGACAAACCCTATGTATCCAATCCAGGCACCCACTGTATTCAAAATAATGTCATCGACATCAAACGAACCAACACGGGTAATCAATTGCGTAATCTCAACAGCTAACAAAAGCAAGACGACAATACCTGTAAATGGTAAAAACTTTCGGCACCTGCGGAATAACCAGGGAATCCATATCCCAAGCGGGATGAACAAAACAATGTTCCCGAACAGATTCTTCATCCAAGCTTCCGTATGGTATCTGTTCTTTTCGAAAAGTAGGGGCTTGATTGTCTCTAATGGTACCAGATTATATTGATAATTCACGCCAGGCGTTCTCCCGCTCACAAAAAGCAAGTTACCCATAATCAACATATATAACAATGCCATACATGCGACGATTGTGAGCATCCACCTGGAGTGGAGCCACGAACGTTCGTTCATTGTCTGAATTCCTCCAACCTTTTTTCCCGCGGAGCGGTATGGTCTATTTTAAAGGGATATAGATCTTCATGTCCAGCTGTCCAGGCGTGGAGTTCCATACATCCACCGTGAACCCGGGATATAAACCGCCAGGAATTTCAATGGGAAAATAGCTAGGCTTCAGTACTTTTTTTGTCATTTTCCATGCTGTTCATCAAGAGAGGAAATATAATATGTTTTTTTACTAGAGCAAGCTCTTCAACTGTCTGCCCATCCTTTATACTACATCGTTACCTAAACAGAACCTAAACTACAGCATTGAAAATTTAGCTGGTTTTTATCCATTTCGTTAGCTTCTATTTAACTTGGGCAATTAGAATTGTAAATGAGGCAGCATTGAAAATATGTTCCTCGTAACCGTAGCTTCCGTTGGATTTCTGGATCATTCGAAGAATTAACACAGAGAAAATAAAATTTACGAGAAGGAGGACGCATGATCCTAACCATAAAAGCGCTCGTTGAAGGTAGGGGGGATGAACGGCTGGACGTTCGCAACCTTTGTATTAAACTCCGCAATATTGTCGCCACTGTTTCCAAAGACTTAGCGGGACTATATCTTGACTCAATCGAAGTTAAAATCTTAAAAAAACAAGAGCAAATGAAAAAATATTAATGTATAGTGGGAGTGTTTATCATGTCAATTAATAGGGACAAGCTGCAAGAAACTTTGGACCCTGCCCTTCGGGTTCGTCCCCGCGTAGGATGGGCAGTTCTCACATACTTCCTCTACAGCGCAGTTTTCTACGCGATCTTTTTGCTCAACGGCATCGACTACACGCGAGTGGGTGAGAGTGAGCGGACCCTTCTTCTCTGGTATATAGCACCGCTGTCCAGCGGTGCGGTGCTGACCATCACAATGGTCACGATCTACGGATGGTGGCGTCCTAGCCTGGTTGAAAGGCGGCGTCTTTCTCGATGGACAATGACTCTTCCGATCATCATGATGGTCATCGCGATCGTGAACATGCTGACCGGCGATTTCAGCCGGGTCACCCCCCTCATGTGGCTGTATCTCATTTTCGGCAGTATCATGGTTGGCTTCAATGAGGAGATGATCAACCGAGGTCAGTTAATTGTTGCACTGCGCAGCCGATTCGGCGAAACCGGGGTCTGGCTGCTCTCAACAGCGATGTTCGCAGTCTTCCACCTGCCGAACATGTTCTGGGGTATCGGAGCGGGTGCCTTGTTCCAGGTAGTGATCGCTTTTGGCCTTGGTTCGATCTTCTATCTTGCTCGGCGGTCTACCGGATCACTCGTGGCCTCCATTTTCCTGCACGGGTTCTGGGACTTGAGCGTCTTCTCAGCGAATGGCGCATCGGCACTACCCATCGCTGGTTTACTAGCTCCGTTGTTGGTGATCGCTGCAGTGATCACGGTTCCGATCATCCTTCGTCGTGAAAAGCGGCGCGATAACGCACAAAGTGTGTCACGACCAGTCGGCTGATTCATACAAAAATCCCCTTGTGCAACCAGGAGTGATCTCTGATGAAGGTATATGAACCCAACAGAGATCAACCTAATGTACAAGGGGATTTCATTGTTAAATACTACTTATTTAACCTTTCCAGTGTCCGGACACCGGATGAATGCCCCAGATATCAGTCGCATACTCACTGATGGTGCGATCACTGGAGAAAATGCCGGAATGAGCCGTATTCAGCACTGCCTTGCGTGTCCAGCCCGATACATCGCGGTACGCCGAATCAATGGCAGCATGCGCATCGGCATAGGCAGCAAAGTCACGTAACACAAAGTACTCGTCACCATGGGCCAGCAAGGAATCATAGATATCCCAGAATTCACCATCACGCTCACAGAACACTCCCGGGTGTACCAGCTGCTCCACGACCTCACGAATTCGCTCATCTTGCTGTACAATCTCATTCGGCCGATAACTGCCGGATCGGTAATATTCAAGAACTTCGTCTGCACTCAGACCAAAGATAAACATATTGTCTTGACCGACCTGCTCTGCCATCTCGACATTTGCGCCGTCCATGGTACCAATGGTTAACGCTCCGTTCATCATAAACTTCATGTTCCCCGTACCGGAGGCTTCCTTACCTGCGGTTGAAATCTGTTCGCTGACATCCGCGGCAGGAATGATTTTCTCGGCAAGAGAGACCGAGTAGTTTTCCAGGAAAAATACCTGTAGACGATCTTTCACAGCAGCATCACGATTGACCGTATCTGCCACCGTGTTAATCAACTTGATAATTTTCTTGGCAAAATAATAACTCGGCGCTGCCTTAGCTCCAAAAATAAATGTACGTGGCACGATATCAAACGAAGCATCGCTCTTGAGACGGTTATACAAATGCATAACATGCAGAATGTTCAGCAGCTGCCGTTTGTATCCATGCAGCCTTTTCACCTGTACGTCAAAGATGGAATCCGGATTGACCGCCTTTCCGGTATGATCCAGGATGTACGCGGCCAGTCGCTCCTTATTATTACGTTTAATGGAATGGAACTGCTGCTGGAATGAAGCATCGTCTGCAACGCCTACCAGCTCATTCAGTCTGCCCGGCTCCCTAATCCACTCACTTCCAATCGTATCTGTGATCAGATTCGACAGCTTCGGATTGGCATGCATCAGCCAGCGGCGATGGGTAATGCCATTGGTTTTGTTATTGAAGCGCTCGGGATATAGAGCATAGAACGGAGCCATCTCCCGTTCCTTCAATATTTCGGTATGCAATGCCGCGACACCGTTGACGCTATGACTGCCCACAATCGCCAGATGAGCCATTCGCACCTGATCATTCGCAACAATCGCGATATGCTGAATACGATCTTGGTCTCCGGGATAACGTTCGAGCAGCATCCCGCAGAAACGTTTGTTAATCTCTTCAATAATCATGTAGATGCGCGGCAGCAGCTTGCTGATCATGGCTACAGGCCACTTTTCAAGCGCCTCACTTAGCGTTGTATGGTTGGTATACGATACGGTGCGGGTCGTAATATCCCACGCTTCATCCCATCCATAGCCTTTGACATCAATCAGAATGCGCATCAGTTCGGGAATCACGAGTGTTGGATGCGTATCGTTGATATGGAACGCCACTTTATCCGGCAATCGATCATACGAAAGCTCCAGCTTATTAAATGTACGCAAAGCACTCTGTACGCCTGCCGAGCACATGAAATATTGCTGTTTCAGACGGAGCAGCTTGCCCTCGTATTGGGAATCATCCGGGTACAAGAACTCCGAGATCGATTCTACCGAACGGCTGTAATCCAGATATCCGTAATAGTTCGAAGGGGTATCGAGTGAAGTCTCCCGCTTGGGCTCCGCACTCCACAATCGCAAGGTGTTTACATGGGGCTGGCCATAACCAATCACAGGCACATCATATGGTACAGCTACCACTGATTCGGCATCCTTCGTGACAAATTGATAATGCCCATCCTGTTCATAAGCCTCCACACGGCCCCAGAACTGCACTTCCACCTTTTTGTCCGGACGACGCACTTCCCATTCATTGCCCTTCTCAAGCCAATTATCGGGTAATTCCACCTGATTGCCGTTAATAATTTTTTGCTCAAACAAGCCATATTTATATCGGATTCCGCATCCATGTCCTGCATAGCCAAGGGAAGCCAGTGAATCCAGAAAACAGGCCGCGAGTCTTCCCAGACCTCCGTTGCCGAGCCCTGCGTCCGCTTCCTGTTCTTCCACTTCTTCCAAAGAGAAACCCAATTCAGCCAGACTGTCACGAACGAGTTCCAATTCATTCACATTTAACAGGTTGTTGCCGAGCAGACGTCCAATCAGGAATTCCAGCGAGAAGTAATAGACCTGTTTATCCTGGCGCTGCTTAAACCCCTGATTCGACGCCGCCCAATCTTGACCCGCATATTCGCGGATCATGCTTCCAAGTACGTGATAGACATCCTCCTGCGTTGCTTCTGCTAGTGGTTTGCCCAATTTGCTGACCAGATTGCGTCTAAAAATACTCTTGAACGTTTCCTTGTTGTCAAACAAAAGAAGGTTCCTCCCGGTGAAATCCTGTAGGGTGGTGGCGGTTCATACACTCAAGTGCTCAATGTTCTACAAAGTGGCCGTTACGGGTACGAATCGTTCTTTCGATCGCTGTTATCCCTGTATTTTCTTGATTCTATTATTCAGATGTGAAAATACAGTGATAAAGGCGAACGCTACGCTTCTTCAGAATCGATTTCGTTCCCTCCACTACGTTTGCACGTTGGCAAGCACAATCGAAGTTGCATTTCAACTTTCGCTCATGAACCTTAAATCCATCCTACAGGATTTTTATTTTATATATATTTATAGATGATATCGGTTAAGTGTTGATATTAGATAATAGTACTCTTCGCCAGAATATAAGGGTTCGACGGGTCGCCGATCAGCGTCTGGCCGCCGCTTAGCTTCACATCTTTGTCGAGAATGACGTTCTCCAGAACGGCGCCTTCTCCGATGTAGCATTTTTGCATAATAATGGAGCCTTTAATTTTGGCACCTTTCGCCACATGCACCCCACGGAACAGGATGCTGTCCTCCACTTCCCCACCCACAATACAGCCGTTCGCGAGCAAGGAATGTTTGACCTCAGCAGAGTCCAGGTATTTGGCAGGTGCCTCGTATTTAATCTTGGTTTGAACAGGCTGTTCCTTGAACAGCTGCTCATACAATCCGCTATTCAACAATTCCAGACTGTTGCGGTAATAGCTATCAATCGAATTGATCACGGCATGATAGCCATCATAGGCATATGCAGCAATGTTCAAGCCATCCGGATTTTTCTGAATCACATCACGGAAGAAATGGCTTTCGCCATGAGCGATGCAGCGCTGCACCTGGCGCAGGAACAGTTCTTTTTCCATAATGAAAATTTCTGTATATATATTCGGGTGATCGGCGCTTTGGTGAATGTCCACCACATTACCGTTCCCGTCATCTTCAACTTTGACACAGGCGTCATGTTCAGGCAGCAGTTTATCCACTTTTTTGCAGACCAGCGTTACATCCGCGCCCTTGCTTATATGGTACCTGTACACATCCTGCAGATCTGCTTTGGTTACGTGCCGACTACCTGCATGGACAACATATTGCCCTGAACCCCGGCGGAAAAAATCGAGATTATTGTGAAAATGCTGCAAATCCCCTTGTGACGTATCGGTCGGATCGTTCCAGTCCGGTGGCAAAATAAACATGCCGCCATGCTTGCGATCCAAATCCCACGGCTTACCGTCTCCCAGATGATCCATGAGTGAACGGTACTTGCGACGCACAAATACACCGATACTCTCAATGCCAGCATTCATCATATTGGATAATACAAAATCAATCAGACGGTAACGCCCGGCATAAGGCACCGCGGCTCCGCAGCGAAAGTACGTCAATTCCTTCAATTCCTCAAGCTCATGGTCAAGGTTAATAACTCCGATCAATGGTTTCATCGCATGCACCGTCCTTTGGGGTTTAGATTAGGCTTTACTTGTCATTCCCTCGAGAAGCTGACGTTCCAATTCTTCCTGATCGACCAGCAATATATCACTCTCATCCTCAGGGGCGGGTGACAGATGTAATCCATCCGGGATCACCAATCCTTCGGCGATAATAGCTTTGTGAATGCGTACATTTTGACCGATCTTCACTTTTGGCATGATCACTGAATCGGTTACGGAACTGTTCTCTCCCACCTCAATACCGTAGAACAACACCGAGTGTTTAACCTCACCATGTACCACACTACCTTCACTGATGATGCAATTCCGTACCTTCGCCGATGGTGAAATATATTGCGCAGGCTGATTCGGATTACGAGTATAGATACGCCAGTCCGGGTCGTTCAGATTAAACGGCGTTTCCTCATCCAGCAGGTCCATATTGGATTCCCACAGACTGTGGATTGTACCGACGTCCTTCCAATACCCTTCAAATGGATAAGCGTATAGTGATTTTTCATTTTCAAGCAGCAAGGGAATGATATCTTTGCCAAAATCATAGGAGGTGGATGCCTGCTGTTCGTCCTGGATCAGGAAGCGTTTCAGTACATCCCACTTGAAGAGATAGATACCCATGGAAGCAAGCGTGCTCTTGGGTTCAGGAGGTTTTTCTTCGAATTCATAGATGCGATAATCATCGTGGGTGTTGAGCAACCCGAACCGGCTGGCTTCTTCCAACGGAACGTCAATGACCGATATGGTGCAATCTGCATCCTTTTCTTTATGGTATTGAAGCATTTTCTCGTAATCCATTTTATAGATATGATCCCCTGACAAGATGAGCACATGCTCAGGATCAAATTGTTCGATAAAATTCAGGTTACGGTAGATGGCATCCGCCGTACCACGGTACCAGTTACTGCCGTCTTCACGTTCATGAGGAGGAAGTACATATACCCCGCCATTTTTGCGGTCCAGATCCCAATCACTGCCAATGCCGATATAGGAGTGCAGCACCAGGGGTTCGTATTGGGTTAATACACCGACTGTGTCGATGCCAGAATTGGAGCAATTACTTAGAGGAAAATCAATGATGCGGTAGGTTCCGCCAAAATAAACAGCAGGCTTGGCCAGTGATTTGGTCAATCCCTTTAATCTTTTGCCTTGCCCTCCAGCGAGCAGCATCGCTACAACTTCTTTTTTTGCCATCATTACAGCCTCCTCCATGTGCATTCGTTCTAAATCATTTCAGAGCCCATAATCCGATATGCTGTTGTGTGGACACTTTTGTCATGATTAGTAGCATGCTGTACAGACTATGTTGCTCGGAAATTCCAGCCAAACGTTATTCTTTGTAATGTCTGAAAGTAGATGATACATGCAGAATTGCCTGTACTTGTTGTGTAGAGGTGATAGGTGGATGTAAAAATCAAGGTGTACCCCGTGTAAAATGCAATACACTACTCCTATATAACATTAAACACGAAACGGGCTGAGGAATCTTGCTGGAAAACTTCGACAAAAGTTAGGGTGAGATTACCCTTTCTCGTGCCGCTGTTATTCATATTGTATTCGATAAAAGGGAATCAAACTCCTTTTGGAAAATTAATGGTAAAAATCCATGGTTCATGGATCTATATACCTAGAAAATTGTACAAAAAGGGCGTTTGTATCAGAAATTATAATGATTTTTGTAAATTTTTAGAGGAATACATAGAAATGTGTCGAATAATAGAGATGGTATAAAAGTAGTACTTAGAATTGCAATAAGTAGTCTATCGAAAAGTTACATACTAATAACTATAAATTATTTGGAGGTTATTGATTTTGCGAGCAAACGATCTTAGTTCACTATATGAGTTTCAAGAAAAGACTATTAAAAAAATTGAAGATATCATACAAAATAAGTTCAAAATTAAACTAAAGGGAAAGCCACAAAGTGGAAAAACAACAATAATAAATCACTTTGAACTTGAAGGATATAAAAAGTGCATTGTTTCTGGGAGTATTGAAAAAAAATCCGAGGAACTGGGAGCATTCAAGGACTCGCCGTTATACACAATAAATAATAGAATTATTACTCCTCTTGGCTCTGTTATGGAGATAGTAGCATCTATATTCCAAGTAGAGGGAGTATATAATGGGGTAAAGGATTTTATAAATAATTATGTTGCATCGGACTATTCCCAATTATTAACACAGATTAATAAGAATAAACGATTATTAATTATCGATAACATTAGTTTAATGGACAACACATCCATTTTTTTTATCAATGATATTGTGAATCATTGCGAAAATTACCCCAATTTAAAAATCATTATAGTTGAAGATGAAACTGATGAAGGTTTTATAACGTTTGAGAAAGAGACTGACTATGTTCAAGTTTGTAATATTACGAAGAAAGACTACCAAACACTGGGAATAGAAAGAAATCAGCTGTATGAGGATATCCCTCTTTCAACGCTAATGGAATATGCCCAGAGTCAAAAAGAACAATCGATTAAAGAATATATATATAACGATTATATGCACAAAGTAAAACAAATAAATAATGAAAAAGAAAAGAAGGCAGTAATCAGCACACTATTATTTTACCGCTCAATTTCTCATGAAAAATGGTGTGATTATCAGAATATTAACAATTTTCTTTGGCACAATGGTATTTTTGAGACAAGTGAACATATACGAGAATTGTTGAATATTGGATTAATGGAGTTTTCTAACGATAATAAATTTATTAGTTTACATGAAAAATATTACCCGTTACTCGTCAAGCATTTCTCTAATGGTAACGCCGAGAACAGGTCTTATATTTATTTGGACTATTTAGAGAAAAATGCTCCTTTTTTATATTATGAAAAGTATCAACACTATAATTTTATCGGTAATAACGAATTATCAGTAAAAAATGCTGTACTGGCTTATTCTCAACTTATGAGAGAGGAAGGCGCTTCGCGAATCACTGATGAACTATTGAAATTTATAGGACAAAATGAGAGTTTACAATTAACATTAAAAGACTTGTATACAAGCTACTGTTCTAACAAATATAGTGTCGCTTTTCACCGTGCAGATTCATTCTTAGAAAAAATGCAAGGGAATTATTATGGTTATTCTATTGAAATAATAGGTGAAATTAGTTATGTGAGAGCGCTGTCGTTACTGAGATCTATAAACAGAAAAACTTCAAATACTCGGCACATTGAAAACGAGGATCTCCTTTTTATTAAACGAATATTAGATGCTTTGGGAGATATCAATATTGATCTCTCATCACGTCTTAAAGAGACTCTTATGTTATTAAGTAATGATAATATGGAAAGTAATGCAGAAAACATAAATGAGTCTCAAGTCTTCGATATCTTATATAAAATATATCAAACACAAATATTCGTTACTCCTCCAAAGTATGTGAGTTTTTGGCAGATACGCCAAGCTGTTCTTCTATCTAAAATAAACCTTTTGAAAGCAGACCATGTTACGAACAATTCTTCAGTGCTACAGCGTTCCTTTCAACTTTTAAAGCAGTACAAAGATAAGTATCATAAATATTATCTAAAACTAGCTTGCAATTATGCGGGAAGTCTCTTCATGCAAGGAGATTATAAAATGGCTTCACACATAACCGAAGAGGCTATATCTTTTATCGAACAAAAGGGAATAATGAAGAATTTATGGGGAGTCGTCTACCAGTTAAATTGTGTTATTAAAACTATTTTGAATAAAGGTGACAAAGATGCATTTGATTCATACAACCAACTGATATGGGAAGATGAAGTGGCTAGAAGTAACCTGCATGAAGAATTTATTTGTATCTCAAATTACGCATTATTGCTACTATCACTTGATGATCCTTATAAAACCCAAGATGCTACACAATATCTAGAAGAAACCTTAAAATATACTAATGAGTTCACAGATTCATACGATCTATTTCTAATAACAACAAATTTAGGTGTTGCAAAATACTTAAGTGGCGATACAGAACAAGCTATAACTATTGAAAAACGATGTGATCAAATATTAGCAAGAGGTATTGCATACTTTGATAATGCTTTACTGAACAAAAGACATGAGGCTCTTTTATATTATTATCAAAATAATAAAAGTAAGAGCCATGTTCTCAAAATTCTGAATGATAAAAATGATTATACTTCTAATTACTTTAGGCTTGGGCTTTTCTCTAACATTGAGTATTGGGCTGACTGATTAATTAACTTTATACCAATTAAAGCTTTGTATAATGCGTATGGGTCATTTGGGTACAGTTCACGGAATACTGTGTAACATGAACTATGACTGGAAATTAAGGGTAAAGCAGCAATATCAAAAAGCCACGGCTCGCCTTTCTCATCAACAATAAAATCAACTCTACACAGGCCATCAGCCTGTAAAGCTGACATTAGTTTTTTCACTGATGTTTGGAGCTTATTTATTTGCTTCGCATCTTTAATTAGTTCGAATCCATATTTGTTGCTGTCTACTTCTTCCACGGATAAAAAGCTTTTGTCTTTTTTTATCTCTACTGGCAGTAACGGAACGGGACGCATGTTTTTTATAATTACCGGTACTTCGATTTCGGTTCCCGTTATAAACTCCTGTATTAGTATCGGTTGCTGGAATTCATAATAAAGATTTATCACAACTTCTTTAAGATTTTTTCTATCTTTAACTAGATTCACGCCTTTAGCGGAACATTCATATGAAGGTTTAACTATATAATTATTATTTTTCATACTTTCAAAGATTTCGAAATTTTGATTTGTATATACAAAAGTTTGGGGAACATTCACATAGTTTTTAGCTATATCATAGTAATGCATTTTATTTTGTAATAAAGCTAATGTATAACCATCGCAAGTTAAGTTATGTATATTGTGAAGACTTGAAAAATTCGGTATAAAAGACCGTCTATTAATATCAATTCCTATTTGTGCCGTTGAATAAAGTAATATTTTATGGGAATTAGATGTAGGTAGGTTATTTAAAATAATATCTCCTACGAAGGTTGACGGATTATTATAAAAAGTATAATTTTCAGATGAATTCTCAAATCCCTTATTAATTTCTAAAGCTTCAATTTCTTCCAAGTATCCAGAATTAGCTTTAGTATATGATTTATTTCCATTGATAAAAACTACGGTATATTTTCCATTATAAGATTCAGAAAATGAAATTAAATCGTTTAGCTCTTCGTACAATCGTGAATGACTTTCCATATTGAAACCTCCAAATAATTTATAGTTATTAGGAGGTTATATTCTACACTTTTAAGTTATTTCTTGGGTTGAACCTCGACAGCACATCCTTCTTCCGCTCAACAGACACCTCTGTATAAATTTGAGTTGTACTAACGTTCGTATGCCCAAGAATCTCCTGTACTGAACGCAAATCAGCACCATTGTTGAGAAGATGCGTTGCGAAACTGTGCCTGAGATAGTGCGGTGTTGATTTTTTACTGACTTTAGATAAGTCCCTGTATTTCGAGTAAATATCTTCTATGGAATAAATCGAAAGGCGATCGCCATATTTGTTAATAAACAGCGCATTGGAATTGGGATCGAAATGCTCACGTTGATGCAACCAGGCTTTAATCTTGAGGATCACCTCATTACTGGAAATATACAATAAACGCTCTTTACGACCTTTCCCAAAGATCAATACCGTTTTTTCCTCCAGATCTATATGTTCAATATCGATACCCACTAATTCGCCGATACGAATTCCGATCACGTAAAGCAACTCGATAATAGCATCATTGCGCAGGTTAATTCGTTTCCTAAACTCTGTACGTAATTGCTTCATATCTTCTTGTGGAGCGTTTAACAACCTTTCAACCTCATTCACAGAGAGAGTCTTCGGAATACGTTTTGCTGTTTTGAAATTTCTTCCGAAACCAAAAATAGGGGATTCAGCAATATCCCCTTCCTGTACCAAATAATTAAAAAATGCTTTAAAGCATATGTACTTTCTTTTAATTGTAGAGTCTTTAAGCGTTTGCTCACTTGTTAATTGTTCTAGATACTTTCTTAAATTATCTCTGTTTACATCATATATTTGATTGTCATTAAACCAATCAACGAGTCTGTTGAGGTCAGACAGATAAGCTTTTATCGATTTTCGGGACAGGTTTCGTTCTACACTTAAATAGATTTCATATTGCTTGATGTATGTATTCAAATCATGATTGCCGAGTTTCATAGTGCCTCCTGATGTAGATATAATATGTCGCATGGCTCGACCTACATTATTACGCATGCGAGCTTATTTGTGAAGATGTCCAAAGTGCTATAGACTGGTTAATGATTTTCTTGCAAAAAGAAAAAACGCAGAAACCAAGTTATGGTTTCTGCGCCCCAATAATTACGGACACGATGCTCTCCTGCAGCTGATCTGCATTTTCCGTTTGATACGGATCGGCATTGAAAATAATGGCGTCCGCAATATAGCCTTCTGCAATCTGTCCCAATTCGTTGCCACGACCCAGAATATCAGCAGCGTTTGACGTCGCAGATTGCCACGCCTCTGCCCGGGTCAGGCCATAATCGATCAGCGTATCCAGTTCTTGCAGATTATAGCCATGCAGTGAAGGTGTGGCGTAATCGGTACCGAAGCCGAAACGGACTCCAGCTCTTTTGGCATATCCGATGGCAGTAGAATGAGCTTCTGCAGCGCGCGCTGCACGATCACTGATAACAGTAGGCAACGCCAGCACGCCTTTTGGATCTGCGGCAATACGATAAATCGATGTGGTAGGCACAAAGGCTGTTCGGGACTGCGCAAGTCTGCCCGCCTGATCCTCCGATAAGAACATTCCATGTTCCACGGATTCCGCCCCGGCCTGAATAGACCAGTCTATCGTCACTCCACCCCAGGTATGAACCAGCACCTTTTTATGGTGAGCATGGGCATGGCGAACGATGAACGCAAACTCTTCCTCCGAGAATACAGGATCGAGCACTTGTTCCGTAGGGGCTCCCAGCCCACCTGTAGCCATAATTTTAACCCATCCCGCGCCTGTATCAAAAATTCCGTTCAACCGTTGTTCCAGATGCTTCACACCACGGGCATCTGCCGCTCCCAGCATTTCGCTGCTGGTTTCAACTCTTAAGGGGTGTTGATAGTGCTGAGCGAGATGTCGAGCGGTGCTTGGTAACAATCCGCCTGCATCTCGCGCCGTGGTTACTCCCGTCCGGAGGGTGGCTGCAAAAGCTTGCGCCTGCATCACCTCAACCTCGTGGCTGTCACGTTTCAATTGATCCGCATGGTCAAAGTCTGTCCAGGCCAGATGTGTATGAAGATCAATAACTCCGGGACTTATCCATATATCTGTACCCGGAAGCGATGCGTTATCATTCTGCGGCACGGATTCTGTAACAGATGCAAACCGGCCATTCTGAATCGAGATATCGAACCGTTTGCCTTTAATGCCTGCTATAAAGATATGTTTGAAGCTTTGCTCTTCCGATTTTACCTGGGTCATATTCATTTCCCCCAAACGAGGCGAACAGCCTGGACTGCTTGCTCATGGTCCTCATTTAATAATGCCGCAATAGTCGCAACAGCTTCCTCCACACCTGCCAAGGACGCATTAACTCCAAAATGATTAATTCGCAGAAGCTGACCAAAAAGTTCTCCATCCCCCGGTGCAACGATGCCAATCGGCTGATCGATATGCAACTTCTTCTCCCCGGAAATTCGAACCGTCGTAGTCAGTGTCGAATATGTTCTGTTATCTTTTTGCCAAGGCTCTAGACCCAGGGCCTGAATTCCCGCTATAGCAGATAACGCAGCCTGTTCATGACGCTTGATCACCTGCTCCAAGCCTTCAGACTCAATAGCTGTCAAAGCCAAAATCAGTGCTCTGGCTTCCAGCGTTGGAATGTTGGGAGGAACGCGGACGGGTGCAGCCCCATCGCCGGGTGGCTTCAGATCAAGCAAAGACAGGATGGAGTTGCGCGGTGCATGTGCATTGGATTCGAGAAATTCCCATCCACGCGGTGAAATGCTTACTGCGCTGATGCCGTTAGGCCCGGCCAGGGCTTTTTGTGCACCCACAGCTACAAAATCAACGCCCCATTCATCTACCAGCAGAGGCTCTCCCCCAATCGCTGATACAGAGTCACTCACCGTAATCAGGTTATGGGCACGCGCAATCTTTATAATTTTTTCTGCGGGATTCGACCCGCCTGTAACCACCTCTGCTTGAACAAAGGATAGTGCGGACGGTTGATACTTTTCAATCGCAGCAGCTACCTTCTCCACAGGTACAACTTCATCAAAAGGAACTTTGACTTCAATAACCGTTGCCCCTCCACGTTCAAGCCACTGACCAAACAAACTGCCATAAGGCCCTGTTACGACATTAACTATCGTACGACCCGGTGCAGATATTCCAGCTGCCACGGCCTCTATGCCCAAGATGGCCTCACCCGGGATGATCACAGGAGGATACTTCGTAGACAAGAGCCTGGAGAGCAATTGTGTAAGCGTATCGTATTCCGACAGGGTAAGGGGTATGTTTCCTTTATATTGTTGGCTCATATAAACCTCCTAAAGAACTTGATTTCGGCATCTTTGGAACTGCGGACAGCAGCTCTCGGCTGTATGCCGTTTCAGGTCGTGTGAAGAATTGATCTTTGGGACTAATCTCCACAAGCTGACCCTGCCGCATGACTGCTACCGTATCGCTAATGGCATGGATAACTCCAAGATCATGAGAAATGAACAGTAACGTAAGATTAAGTTCCCTCTTAAGTGAATTGAACAGATCGAGCACACTCCGCTGCACAGAAACATCCAGTGCACTTGTCGGCTCATCCGCAATTAGCAGACTCGGCTCTACGCTTAATGCACGTGCAATGGCGATCCGTTGGCGCTGACCGCCGGAGAATTCATGCGGATACTTGTCCAGTGCCCTGCTTTCCAACTGAACACGGGCCAAGAGATCTCTCGATCTTTTCTCCACCTGTGAACGGTCTACAATGCGATGAAACAACAGCGCTTCAGCAAGAATCTGCCGAATGGAATGTTTGGGATTCAGTGAAGCATCCGGATTTTGGAAGATCATCTGTATGCTTTTATACTGCTCACGACTTCTCTTCTTCTTTAATTGCTGATCTCCCAGCAAAATCTGCCCCTCATCTGGCGTAATTAACCCGGCAATGACTCTCGCAAGGGTAGATTTGCCCGAACCGGACTCACCAACAAGACCAAGCGTGGTATGCCTCTGAAGATTTAGTGTGATGTTATCCAGCGCAGTAAAGTCACCATATTGAACCGTAACATTCTGAACCTGCAAAGCTAGTTCCATAGTTATTCGCTCCCTTCTAGCTTCGGTAAAGGAAGCACCGAGTTAATAAGCATCTCGGTGTAAGGATCTTGCGGGTTTTGCAAAAGGCCAAGCGAATCCCCGTGCTCCACGATCCGCCCTTGCTTCATCACGCACAGCTTCGAGCACAGCGTCGCTGCAATCGCCAGATTATGTGTTACAAACACCATGGCGAATCCCAGTTCACGCTGCAAACGTTGGATCGTTTCTATAATTTGACGCTGCACAGTAACGTCCAGTGCCGTTGTTGGCTCATCACAGAGCAGAATGCCTGGCTTGCACGCCAGAGCCAATGCAATGACTACCCGCTGACACTGCCCACCTGACAGCTGGCTAGGGTATCGATCCTCACGCTTCAATGAGTCGGGAAGCCCCAACAGTTCAAGTAATTCCAGCGCTGCTACCCTGGAGGCCTTCCTGCTTAACTTTTGCCTGTAATAGACAACTTCCGCCAGCTGTTTAACAACGGGACAGAGCGGATCGAGCGCACCTCTCGGGTCTTGAAACACCATGGCGCTGTTCACATCACTCCGAATGGTTCCACCCGTCTGCTCCACACCGCTTGGTAACAGTCCCAAAATGGAACGAAGAGTTAGTGATTTACCGGAGCCGGATTCACCTACTAATCCCAGGCTCTCCCCTCGCCCAAGCGAGAAATGTACATCTTGAACTAATTTTTGATTTGACTTGGTTGACAGAGATAGTGCCTTGACTTCAAGAATCGGTTCAGTGGACATTATTTTTTCCTCCATACATCGGCCAATCCATCACCGACAAGCGACAAAGCAATTCCCGTGTAAACGACTGCAAATCCCGGAACTGCCGAGAGCCACCAGGCTGTCGTGATAAAGGATTGTCCATCCGAGATCATCGTGCCCCAATCCGGGGTCGGTGGTGCGATGCCAATGCCCAGGTATCCAAGTGTAACAATCGCCACCAGCAGCCCCACCATATCCGTCATGAGGACAACGATCGCCTGAGGTAATACATTGGGCAGGAGATGACGAAGGATAATCCGTATTCCCGGCAAGCCCAACGTCTGTGCGGATGCGATCCATTCCTGCTTGCGGTACGATGCACTCAGCCCCCTGACGACACGTGCAAAGACAATCCAGCCAACGAGCATAAACGTAATATAAATCCCCCGCTCACCTGCTCCACTGGCAAAAGCCACGATAATGACGATGAGATAAAAAGGGAAAGCGATAAATGTATCGGTGACCAACGATATGATCTTATCAGTCCATTTTCCGTAATACCCTGCGAGCATCCCTAGAAATACGCCCATGCAAAAAGGTACAATTTCCGCCAGCACCATAATGCTCAAATCGGTTCGCGCGGCATAAATCAGTCTAGTGAACAAATCACGTCCCAGTTGGTCTGTGCCCAACCAATGTTCAGCAGACGGAGGTTGCAAAAAGGCACTCAAATTTTGCTCCGAAGGGTCATAAGGACTAATCCACGGTATGATTACAGTCAAGATGATCAGCACGGCAAACATCACACTTCCCACAAGCAGGGAAGGAGTTTTCAATATACGATTCATGAGACTGGTGTTTTGGCTGTCTTCATATAACTGAGGTTCTATTTGTATCGTTTTCATGGTTTTCCTTTCGTTCTGGGATCAAGCCACCTGGAAAGAAGCTCTACCAGGAGACTGATGATCACGACAGATACAGCACAGTAAAGGGCTATGCCTTGAATGACCGGGAAATCCCGTTTGGAAATGGAACTAAACAAAAGACTGCCAATTCCTTTGATACCAAATACCTGTTCAACGACCAATGTGCCACCAATGAGATAAGAAATATTAACACCAAGAAGGATCAGCGTCGGTAGCGCCGCATTGCGCAGGACATGTTTGAATAGAATGACCCGGCTCGGTAATCTCGCAGCCTTCAATGTAACTACAAAATCAGATTCCAGTACTTCAAGCATCTGGGCTCTCAATGAACGAACCAATGTCGGAATCTGTGAAAAAGCCACGGTAATGGCGGGAAGTGTCAAACTGTATAAGGTGCCCCACCACCCTTCCCCAACTCCACCAACGGGAAACCAGTGAAGATGAACACTCAGCAGCAGAATCAAAAGGATGCCAACCCAGAAGATTGGCATACCTAGCGTTACCGTAGGAAAAATACGTATCAAATGATCCAGCAGCTTATCCTTGTGTGTAGCGGCCAATGTAGCAAGCACGAGTGCAATGACAATTGACAATGCACATGCCATGCCAATGAGCAGCAAGGTAACGGGTGCCCGATCAGCAATCAACTCTCTAGTCGAGGTTCCGTTAATAATGGAATTGCCGGTATCCCCCTGAGTGAACAGTGTCTTCACAAACCGTATAAATTGTTCCCCCAGCGGCAGATCCAACCCGAGAGCATGGTGCATGCTCTCCACGGCCTCGGGGGTGCTGTACTCGCCAAGAATCATTTTAGCAGGATCTCCTGGTACCATTCTGATGAGAAAAAAGACTGCTGTCATCACACAAAGGATCACTGCCAACGCTCTTCCCACAGTACTGATCAACCAGAACTTATTCATTTCTGAATACGAACGTCTTCAAAACGCACACTGCCATTAGGCAAAACAACAATGCCATCTACTGAAGAACGAACGCCAATCAGAATATCCGGATAATAAAGCGGAATGTAAGGCACTTCATCGGCAAGCGTTTGAAGCAATTTGGAGTATATTTCGGCACGGCCATCGCCGTCCGGTGTTTGTTGACCTTTATACAGAAGCTTGGTTACTTCATCATTGGTGTAATGCGTCCAGTAAGATTTGCTGAAGCCATCAGGGTCAGTCTGGAACGCAACGATTGAGTTCGCTTCCGGAGAATCGGCTTGCCCACTGTTCAGCATCGCTGCGAAATCATAAGCAAAGAATCGTTCACGGAAGGTAGCCAGTTCAATCGATTCAATCTCGATATTAATGCCAATTTGTTTTCCCGCTGCCTGAATGATTTGCGCTTCTTGCGCTCTGGTGCTGTTGCCGGAAGCTACAAGCAGTTTTGTAGTGAATCCATCAGGGAAGGCCGATTTGGCCAGTTCCGCTTTGGCTGCATTTACATCAAAATTTAATGCCTTGAGAGTATCATTCGAATTGTAAGGAATCGTTGTAGGCAGCAATGAATTAGCAGTCTGTGCGTAACCAAAGGTAAGCGCCTTAGTCAGACCGTCACGATCAAGTGCCAGAGCCAATGCCCGGCGAACATGCACATCGGAAAAATGCTTATCCAACGTATTAAAGAACAATTGCTCTGTCACCCAGCTGCCGTTGGTTACAACGGTTGTATCCGCGCCATTTTTGATTTCATCAGCATTTTGCAGAGCCAGCGACTCAATCGCATCTACTTCTCCCGCCTTCAACTGGTTGATTGCTTGGCTGTCATCTTCTATCAGCTTGTAAACCAGCTTATCAACCGATGGCTTTCCTTCTTGCCAGTAGTGAGTGTTCTTCGTAAAGGTCACATCGCCTGCAGGGTCCCACTGTTCAACCACGAACGGTCCTGTACCTACCGGCTTCTTGAAAAATTCTTCCTCGGTAACTCCGCCAAAATTGTTCGGAATAATACCGTTCGAGAAGTTGGAAAGCTCAGAGATAAATGGCGTATACGGCTCTTTAAGCGTAATCACCAATGTATGGCTATCCGTTGCTTTGACAGTGTCTACCTTGGCCGATATTGCCAATGGGCCACCAACCTTCAAGTGCCGCTCCAGCGAGAATACGGCATCCTCTGCCGTAACATCTGTGCCGTTGGAGAACTTCAAGCCATCACGCAACACAAACGTATACGTCAAACCGTCATCACTGATGTTATGCGACTTGGCAAGCCAGTCCACAATCTCGCCTTTGTTGTCAAAAGCAACCAAAGGTTCAAATACTTTATCAATGGCAAAAGCATTGTTCGATGTAATCTGATTATGCAAATCAAACGAGGTTACGGAAGCCGGCCGACCATATACAAAAGTCCCCCCCGTTGCAGTCTCGTCCGTCTTTGAATTTTCATCCGTACCTTGGCTCGTGCCTGGCTGGGCTGCTGCATTGGGAGCAGGATCATTGGTCGATCCGGAGCAACCGCTAACGATTACCAATAATAGAACGGCTAACGCTCCTACCCATAATGACTTTCTCGTTGATGATTTAAACTGTGACATGACTGACTCTCCCCTTCCAATAAAGCTTATGTGTTTAGTATGGATTGATTATGGATTAAAGCACCCCCTCTGTCAAACAAAAAATAATGACTATTGCGAGATAAAACTATTTTATCCAATGAAGGAAATGAATCCGTATTTATAAGGCTCAGAAGCACGTGTCACACCAAAAAAGCCAGAATATATTCTGGCTCTCTCTTTGTTCTTAACTTTATATGATTTTGCGGAATAGCTCCATCACTTCATCCCTGGAAGGTTGATACGGATTGCCCGGTGCACAGGCATCTTTCATGGCATTATCCGCCAGCAATTCAACATCAGGATCTTTCACACCCAATTCTGACAGTTTCTCAGGAATGCCTACCTCCTTGGAGAGCTGACGAATGGCTTCGATCACGTACTCCGAGCACTCCTCATCCCGTTTTCCTTTTACATCCATACCGATTGCTTTGGCAATATGACGGAATTTACCTGGCACATGCTTTGCATTCAATTCCTCTACATAAGGGAGCAACATCGCGTTACATACCCCATGCGGAAGGTCATAGACTCCACCAAGTTGATGGGCCATCGCATGTACATAGCCCAAGCCTGCATTGTTAAAAGCAATCCCGCCAAGAAAACACGCATACGTCATATGCTCTCTTGCTTCCAGATCACTACCATCCCTGACCGCTCTGGGCAAATATTCAAAGATCAGCTCAACGGCAGCAGCCGCTGTAGCACTCGTCACCGTGAACCCGCCAGGCGTCACCATGGCTTCCACCGCATGGGTCAATGCATCCATGCCCGTGGCCGCTGTAAGACTGGCTGGCTTGCTCAGCATCAGTTCCGGGTCATTCACCGACAAGTCAACGAGACTGTTTCGATCCACCATCACCATTTTCACCTTACGTTCCTCATCTGTAATCACGTAGTTCATGGTCACCTCACTCGACGTGCCAGCCGTTGTGTTAATGGCAACAAGCGGCACGGACTTGTGTTTCGATTGATGCAAACCTTCATAATCACGGATATGTCCACCGTTGGTTGCTACAATGCCAATTCCTTTGGCAGCATCCTGAGGTGAACCTCCGCCTATCGATATAATGGCGTCACAGCCATGATCCTGAAATACCTGAAGTCCGTCATGTACATTCTGACAGGTGGGATTGGGCTGAACCTCATCATATACCACATAGTCTAACCCTGATTTTCTTAGTATAGACAGCACTTGTTCAGCAACGCCGGAAGAAATCAATCGACGATCAGTTACGACAAGCGCTTTGTGAATACCCATATTCTCAATCATCTTGCCTGCTTCGTGTAAACATCCTCTGCCCATCAAGTTCACGGGCGGAACATAATAAGCGTGTGTTGCCATCTGAACCAGCCTCCTGTTACCCCTGATTTACTGTCTTTATTGTAACTGAATCCGTTTTCAGATATAGTGAAATAAATCACAAACAAGTTGATAAATGTTTCATTTGCACGGAATTATCTAAGAATTATCCAATAATCATGAATGCTCTTCAGTAACTTGCTTATCTGTGCTTGAATTAAAAAGGGTAACTTGATCTTGGATTCACAAGTTTCACCGCTCGAATCAAAAAACAGGGGCTATCCCTGGTCATTTTCATGACTTCGGGACAGCCCCTACAGATATTCAGTAATTTAGAAGCTCCTGAATCGGCATGTAATAGACGGGATAAGCTCTGCCTTGATCGAAACCAAGCTTACCCGCTATCGCGATGGAATCATGACGGAAATCCTCTGTCGTCCAGTGTGGAACACAATTCCGTTCCAGAACGGATTGCACATAAGCGCTTGCCATGGCCGTAGCCAGGCCCTTGCCACGGTGTATCGGATCGTAGGTGTTGATGCCTGTTTCATGGTGAATGTCACTGACAAACACAGAGATACATGTACCTACAACCTGCCCTTCATATACCGTGCATGTGCCTGCTCCGTATCGGAAGAAGTCCTCAACCGAATGCCAGAATTTCAAAATTTCCTGTTCAATGATACAGCTTTTGTCCTCCAGCATTACAGCTCGATCGATAATTTGAAGCTTATATCCCGGAGGAACGAACAAGGAGCTGGAACTGCGTTCCAGCCACTGTTCATACTTCGCAAGATTGAATTGAAAAGGAACTCGCAATCCTTCTCGCAAACGCCCATTGAACATGTGATCCAGGACGGGAGACCAATCTGAGCCGGGCTCGGGGTAAACTTCAAGATTCAGCATGTCTTCGCCAGCATCTAACGCTTCAGGTAATAGCTCCTGAACAAGTACCTCCCTAACAAGGCTATTGAATTGTTCATTATCCGATCTTCCGATCAGGTAAAACATTTCGTTTTCGGCCCAAATCAGGGCGCTTTTCGGCGCATGAAGCTGGTCTGCATAGACACGCCCCCGTTGAAGTCTCGCAAGCACTCCACCCATAACCACATGCCCGTTCGTTCCCGAGATGAAGGGCGCTAATTGCTTCCTTTGGGACGGTTGATCCAGTAAAACCAACATGGTATAACCTCGCATTCTTTGTATAGAGTAGGAAATGAATAACATTCAAATCTGCCCTGCCTCAGAATGCTGTAACGTCAGGTTTTTTCCTCGTTCCCTTTCACCTCTTCGACCTTTATTTTTATTTTTCGCTTACAACGCTTTATCGTCTACTGCATCCAACCAGGCTTCGATATCGCCGATGACGGAGGATACGCAGCCGTCTTCAAACGGAGAATTCAAACCTGCCAGCTCTACCAATCCTGTGAAGGACAGGCTTCCTCCGGCTTTACATAATGTCAGATAGTCAGCCCATGCGGACTTCATATCCTGGTTACTGCGTTTCCAGAACTGGAATGCACAGATTTGTGCCAGTGTGTAGTCAATGTAATAGAACGGCGACGAGAAGATATGACCCTGTTTGTGCCAGAATCCGCCTTGTTCCAAATAGGCGTTATCTTTGTAATTGATGTGCGGCAGATAGGTCTTCTCAATATTGCGCCAAGCCTGCTTGCGCTCCGCTGGTGTTGCATCCGGATTTGCATAGACAAAATGCTGGAATTCATCGACTGCTACGCCATAAGGAATGAAGAGCAGTCCGGAAGACAGGTGATCAAATTTGTATTTGTCCGTATCTTCCTTGAAGAACAATTCCATCCACGGCCATGTAAAGAATTCCATGCTCATGGAATGGATCTCTGCGGATTCATACGTCGGCCAGTTGTACTCAGGTACTTCGAAGTGACGACTCTCATATACCTGGAACGCGTGACCTGCTTCGTGTGTCAATACGTCGATATCGCCTGATGTACCGTTAAAGTTGGAGAAAATAAACGGCACTTTGTAATCGTTCAGGAAGGTGCAATAGCCCCCGCCCTGCTTGCCTTTTTTGCTCACCAAATCCATCAATTCATTGTCGGTCATCATCTGGAAAAACGTATCCGTTTCCGGTGACAATTCAGCGTACATTTTCTTACCATTGTCAATGATCCAGTCTGCATCGCCTTTAGGTGTCGGGTTGCCTGTCTTAAAGCTGAAGCCCTGATCATAAAAATAGAGGGTATCCACATCAATCCGGCTGCGCTGACGCTCTCTGAGCTTCGTCGCTACAGGCACGATATAATCACGGACTTGTGCTCTGAAATTGGACACCATCTCCGCGTTGTAATCCGTACGGTTCATACGGTCATAACCGAGTTCCACATACGTTGGATATCCCAGCTTCTTCGCGATCTGTGTACGCACTTTCACCAAATCGTCGTAAATGCGATCGAATTCAGCCTCATGTTCAGCCATGAACGTATATCTTGCTTCGGATGCACGTTCCCGCATGGAGCGATCCGTGGACAACTCAAACGGATGCAGCTGCGGCAATGTGCGTTCTTCACCTTCAAACGGAATTTTGGCCGAAGCAATCAGCTGGTTGTATTCCGTGGAAAGTTTGTTCTCTTTCTGAAGGTCCTCGATAATTTCAGGGCTGAATGTTTTCAGGGACAGATCCGCCAGCTGGAACAGCTGTGAACCCCATTTTTGTTCCAGTTCAGCACGAAATTTGGAGTTTACCAATGCCCGATAATAATCGGTGATGTATTCTTGAATGATTGGAGAGCTTTCATCCAGAAATTCATTTTCTTCTTTGTAAAATGTATCATTGGTATCAATCGAATGACGGATGTAGACCAATTGTGCCTGAGTCTCAAAGTCACTTCGCAAAGCGTTAATCTTGTCCATATATCCACTCTGCTCTTCAACCGTAGTCGCGGCTTCAAAACCACTCAGAAGCTCACGGAATGACGTTTTGATTTGTTCCAGATCGGGACGTGTATACGTATACTCACTAAATTTCATTTATGTACACCCTTTCCTGTTAGGCATATTTCGGGATTCCCCGAGTTGAACTAAACCCTATTATACAAAAGAGCAGCCTAAAAATCCCAACTTTACGAAAAATATTTGTCCATCGGTCAAATGCAGCTACATCACTCGTTACATATGTTACGCATGAATGTTAGGTCCAATACACAAGTAAAAGATGCTGCGTCAGCAGGAAATGGGTTTTCCTCCGAGCAGCATCTCATTAAATCAGGAATAAGCGTATAAACAGAGCCGTTACTGCACGTTCACATACCAGTTAGAGTAATTGATCTGGCCGCTGCCTTTCGTAATTTCGGTTCCATATTCAACACTGCTTACATATTTGCTGTTAGTAAAATAACTTTTGGAGATCAGATAATCAGTGAAGTTTTTGACGTTGATGCTAAAGTTGTTAGGGGATTTTGACTTTTTCAGGAACGAGTATACCCACCATTGATGCACTCCGTTGTCGGTAATCTCGCCGCGATACAGATCATAGGTTTGTCCACCAATGGATACATCCGAGAACACTTTGGAACCAATAGGACCTACACCGGAAGTCCAATCGTTCCAGATCATAATCTCCTCGGTGGGTGTGCTTGACCAGGTCGCATTGCCGATGTCATGCAGCCAGATATCATACGCATTATTATATTCCCCTGTAGTGTTGGACGCCTTAGAATAACTTACTCCGGTATTGATACTTTTGTTCGCAGACAATCGCGTTGGCAGCCCACTTCCTGGCGTGAAACCCTCAGTCCAGTGCCAGCCGCTGACAAGAGAAGGATAAGCTTTGACTCCACCGGCAGTCGTTGGCCAGTTCCAAACGTAACCCAGATCAGTATTACTGTTCACATACACGGACTGGGACCAGCCACTGACACTTGAGCTACCCCAGCTATTGTTGAATATATAATACTTGTTGTTGCTGAAATTAAGTTTGGCATACGCTGTGGAATCCGATGCTGCGCTGGCTGTAATTGGAACAGCCGCAATCAGTAATGACATGACCAGCAGCATCCATGCTTTCTTGCCTGATCTTTTTTTCATCTTCAAACCCATAATGTTAGCCTCCCGTGAATTTTAATGTAAACGCTTACAAATGTAAGTGTAAAACATTTCCATGTACAAGCATACCACTTAAATCCGACAATATTTCATGCTATATTTAGACTTTTTGGCATTATATACAAATAAGCCCGCCTCGCATCCATTGCGAAGCCAGCTTATAGGCTTGTCTTTTCACATTTCTTTTCAATATACCCTAGTGTTGATCGTTGTCCATAATCTTGTAGAACCAGCCCATTCCGACCATTCCCACAACCATAATGATACCCATAATAATGATATATGTCATGAATGTAACCCCCCTGCTCCGTATTTCTTCACACTACTATCAGTTTACACGGTGAAACCCATTTTGAATTGACTGAACATTGACAAAAATACGAAATCTTCATTTCCACTCCATATATCGTGTCCTTTTTCATTGTAATTCCAACCGGTATGTCATTCATTCGATTATTCCACATCACCGGATCTGCATCCAAATGTTCACTTGCTGTCATTATCCAATCTCTCCTTTAATGCTTCGGAGCCTACTTTTTCACTCTAATTTTATAGATATATCATATCATAGCGTACGATCTACCTTGCTCTTATAGTGAACAAAGTTTCATCCGCCATCCTTACGGTGTATACTATACTTCTATGAATTGGAATTGGATTATACGCAGAAAGGTTTGAACTGAATGTCGACTCGCATACCCTATTATCGTCAGCTATTACTCGCTTTTTTACTAACTCTTATGCTGTTTATACTATCCGCCTGCGCTGATGGTGAAGCACATGTCACGGTTAATATGGACGGTTCATCCGATCTGGCCCTGAATCTCAGCGTAACCGACTCAGCCCTGGGAATGATGGGACAAGACAATCTCATGACAATGCTCGCAAATACGTTGAAGCAGAATAATTTCCAGGCCGAAGTTTCGGACCAAGGAGATCGGACACAACTCAAAGCGACGACCCATTATGAGAAAAGCAATACCGTCTCTACCTTCAGCACGTCGGATCTGCCTGATGGAATCAAAATGGAGCAATCCACTACACCTGGATTTTTCACTTCCAAATTGCATATTGCTGCGGAAGCAGACCTGATGCAGACCATACCCGATGGTGAGGTCAAAGACCAAATTAATAAGGTCCCCGGATTTCTCAAAAACCTGCTGCTGAAAGATGTCAATTTTGATTTCAAGCTAACGCTGCCAATCAAAGCGCAGGATTCCAATGCAGATCTGGTTGAAGATCACGGAAAAACCCTAATTTGGCACGTCTCACCACTGAATACGAATAAGCTAGATTTGACCGTACAGGTCCCGAATATTCGGAACATTATAATTACGGGGGGCATTGCCTTGGTGCTGATCATTGCATTACTTATCTGGTTCATGGTCCGTCGCAGACGAACCCGACAGAGTCGGAATGTATAACTAACCACAGCGCAATAAGCTTGGAGGAGATGACTACTATTTCATTTCTGACTTGCCAAATGATGTTATGGATAGTAGAATACATCCGTACTGTGTGAACGGTTAACTTAACTATGGAAAAGCTAAAGAGGTGACAGGTTTCATGAATATCCGGGAATGCCCATTGCCTGGTATCGGAGTGAAGTACCAGTTTGATACAAAAAGCGGTAATAAGTTGGTCATTATTGTCCACGAAGACGGACGCCGTGAATTATTCTCGGTGGACCCCAATGACAACGAAGAACTTACCCTAATTGCAGAACTGGAAGATGACGAGTGCGTAACCCTTTCGGGATTAATTGGAGGATGGTCCTGACATCTGTCAGGCTACTACCAACATCCACGGAAGACCAAAATAACCTGCCCTTGAATTTCAGAGGCAGGTTATTTTTTTCGATAACTTGACACAAGCAGCCCATCAGCGCTCGTGCTGGGAGCGTATGTACGGAACCCATGTGTTTAGCACACGACTTATTTCCGTAGAGCTGAACGGTTTGCTGATAAAGTCCTGCATACCACATTTCAGACAAGCTTCACGGTCGTTCGCTCCTGCAAATGCCGTGATGGCAGCAATGACCGGAATTTCAGGGTGGGTTTGCCTAATCCGGCAGGTCGCTTCAATCCCATCCATAACAGGCATTTGGATATCCATAAAGAGAAGGTCGTATGTTTCCCTTTCCAATGCTTTCACCGCTTCTGCACCGTTCTCCACGATATCACATAGACCGCCGTGCTTACGAAGCATTTCCTCCAGCAAATGGCTGTTCAATGACTGATCCTCAGCTATAAGAATTTTGATCCCCGCTGCCAGACTTGTTCGATCCAGCTTCAGGTTGTGATCAGCCACCTCTTCAATCTGATCCGTGGACTCATCTTGCCATCGTTCAAGTAACAGGGTGAAGTGGAAATCCGCCCCCTCACCTGTCTCACTCTGTACACCAATGGCGCCGCCCATCAGTTCCACCAGCTTCTTGCTGATGGCCAGCCCCAGACCTGTGCCTCCATATTTGCGATTGATAGCCGGATCGAGCTGTGAGAAAGACTGGAACAGTTGATGCTGCTTATTGAACGGAATGCCAATCCCCGTATCTTTGACCGAAACGGACAAGATCAGATGATTCTCATTGTAAAATTCCGCTGGCTTAACGTTCACGTGAACCTGAATGCTTCCCTTCTCCGTGAATTTGATGGCATTGCCTACTAGATTAATCAGAATCTGACGAATGCGAGTTTCATCGCCTCGTACGCGTTCGGGAATCTGCTCTGACATTTCACAGTATAGTTCAATATTCTTTTCGGAAGCTCTAAGCGCAAATAGTTCCATGACCCCGCCAAGAACAGATTTAATATCCACTGGCTGGCGTTCAAGATCCATTTTTCCTGCTTCAATCTTACTGAAATCCAAGATCTCATTCAGAATGTGCAGCAGTGATTCACCACTGTCGATGATGATATCGGCGAAGCCGTTCTGCTCCTCATCCAACTCTGTTTCTTTTAACAGATGGGCCATGCCCATAATTCCATTCAGAGGTGTACGAAGCTCATGACTCATAATCGCCAGGAACTCGGACTTGGCTCGGTCCGCATGTTCTGCCACTTCCTTGGCACGAATGATGTCCTTCACCGATGTCATATCGCGGAAAACCAGTACAGCTCCACGATTCTCCCCCTGCTCCATTATCGGTTTCAGTTGGAACTCCGCCAGGAAGCTGGAGCCATCCTGCTTCCAAAATACAGACTCAGATCGCGGCAGGCTTCGCCCTTCACGTACAGCTTGAAGAATAGGAGTGCTATTGGACGGATAAGGTATACCCTCACTTTGCATTTGTAACATGATCTCTTCAAGTGGCTTGCCATTCATCTCAGACGGACAGAAATCCATCATCTCCGTTGCAATCGGATTGGCAAATATCAGGTTACCATTCTGATCGAGGCCAATGACTCCCTCAGACATGGCATTGAGAATCAATGCTCTTTCGTAACTGAGATTTTCAATTTCCTCTACATACCTTTTAGACTCCGTAATATCACTAGTTATTCCATAGACGCCCACGACACGATCCTCGAGCAAAATCGGAACATTAATCACACTTGTTTCAATGCGCTGTCCGTCTTTGTGAATCAACCCCACTTCATAGCTCTGTGCGGTTCCTTTTACGGTTTCTTCAAAATGATACCTCGTCTTATCCAGGTCCACCGGGTCAATGAGATGATCAAAGGATGAACTAAGAAGTTCCTCCTTGGTATGACCTGTCAATTGCTCTTGACCTGCATTGGCCTTAAGCAGGTTTCCGTCCAAATCTAATGAAGCAACTCCAAGAGGGTTACTGTCGAACAATGATTGGTACTCCTGAAGACTTAATTGCTGCTGCTTGCTCGCTGTAATATCACGGGTCACTCCAATCATTTCCTGCAGATTTCCCTGTATGTCATATACATAATGAGTGATGGTATCCGCCCATATAACAGAACCATCCTTATGCTGGAGCCGATAGCTAATTCGATCAGGTGCAAGGCCCTGGATTTGACCAGCCACGAAAGCTTCAACTAGACGCACGTCGTCGGGGTGAATGCAGAACAGGCCAGGTTGACCAACAACTTCTTCTGGATCATATCCCAACATACTTTTGCTGGCTGGAGATACGTACTTGAACGTCCGCTCCGGATCGGCATGGTGTATGGCAATCAGGTCAAGCGAGGACTCGGCCAGCAATCTTGAGATTCGACTGCTCTCCTCCAACTGCTTGCGCTGTATAATCAATCGATTCTCCGCGTCCTTCTGCTTCGAAATATCCGCTGCCTGAACAAGCAAATAAAGCGGCTCGCCGCTCACTTCATCCCTGACGATGCAGGCTCTTACTGTCGCCCAGAGAAGAGAATCATCCTTACGCTTAAGCCGTAACTCAGTTTCATACATCAGACTTAATCCATTGGTCATATCCCAGAAATGGGATCTGAACTCCTCCATCTCTAAGTCTTCCTCATAGATCATATGTACAATTGGTGAGTCAATCAATTCATCTTCACTGCATCCCAGCATTTCACAAAATGCCGGATTAAGCTGAAGCCAACGTCCGTTCACATGCGAAGCAACAGCAATGCCGATCGGTGCATGTGTATATAACTGCTCGAACAGAGAGCGATTCTCTGCAATTGGATTCGACACCACATATCCTCCTTTATGGGGAATCTGAATATATTCCGTATGAACAGATCGACCTGAACATAACTTCATCTATAAGAGTAGTACCCCAAATATCATGATTTATAAACGAGATCAACAAAAATTCCAGGCAATAATCGACATTCTTATCGTGTGTTCATGCTGTCTGTACTTGTAGACATACAAAATCGCATAAGTGTCGTCATATACTACAGAATACGCGTGCATACCGGTTTGTACAAGGCTGAACATCCAAATGATACTGGAGGTTATGATTATGATCATTGTTGCGAATCAACCGATTGAGCTGGTACGTTCGGATTGGTCTGCTTTTGCATGGCATTGGTTACAGCAACTACAGAACAGTCCAACAGTATACACATATCAATCCATGGATCATCTTCACTTTGAATGGACGTTGCGCGAGTCTCTGGTGGATGCAGCAGAAGCGCTCGATCGAAGCGGGGTCAGCTTTGCCTCGTTCGAGAAATCCAGATGTAATCCTGCCTATTGGAACCGAAATGCTGAAGGTGGCTTTGAGCTAAGATCTGAGGTAACGCCTGCGGAAGGAATCCGGGACATTTGGAAGAATGGTCATTTGTATGCCTTTGAATGTGCAACAGCGACTGTAATTGTCCTTTATGGCGGAGTATTGAACAGTATTCGGGAAGATGATTTCAATTCACTGTTCCGCAACCTGCTGCTCTACGACTGGCACTATGACAGTGATCTGCGATTAACGGAGAAGAACGGCAGCGACTCTGCGCTTCCTGGAGACGTATTGTACTTCAAAAATCCGGACGTTTCCCCTGAAACACCAGAGTGGCAGGGAGAGAATACCATTATGCTTCGTGAAGACGTATATTATGGTCATGGAATCGGGATTGCAAGCGGGGAAGAAATCATTCGTTCACTGAATCAAAACCGCATTCCTGGAAGTACAGTGTCAGCCTATTTGATGGATACGGTAATTTATCCGGACTTTCTATATCTATCCCGCTACGCCAAGAACAGTAACTCGAATTCACAAACAGCCTCATCTACTCCGGTCTTGCCGGGACAGTTGTATGTACGCATCGGCGGCAGCCGTTACTTGCGAGTCTAAACAGCTTAAAGCGTGATTATCATTAGGAGTACAGAATTGCTATACCGATATTTCATGCTGAAAACCCCGTAGAGCAGCAGGTCAACTGTTGCTTCACGGGGTTATTAGAACATTAGGGAAAGCCAGCCCAATAACGACCGTATTGTCTCACAGTTCCTTGTTATTCAGCTGAATTCGTTCATCTTTGTTATCCAATGGGGTCTAACTGTACAACGACCTGTTTGCCGCTCACCTGAATACCTGTCGTTTTACTGCCATACTCAGCCAGAGATTTGCACAGCTGTTCTGCCCATTCCTTGCCTGCTGTTCCTTCCTTGGCTCCATGCACCTGGATGACGAGCTTCACCGAGTCCCCCTTCGTCAGGATACGCTCTGCCTGAGATTGCTTGGTCTCCCGATCGTGGTCTTCCATCTGCAGGTTCAGTCTAATCTCTTTCACTTTACGTTTATCCGGGGATTTTACCGCCTTCTTCTTCTCTTGCTGCTTTTCCTGTCTCGCTGCTCCAGCGCCCATCAGTTTGCATGGCGGCGGGCTGGTCATTAGAGACATACAAATCAGATCCACCTTATGCTGCTTCGCAAGTGCAAGTGCGTCACGAGTAGACATGATGCCGAGATCTTCACCGTTCAGGCCGGTCAGCTGGACTTCAGTCGCTTTAATTTTTTCATTTTTGATCATGGTACATCCTCCTCTACAACAAAAGCCTGTCCTGACCTATGACAGATCAAGAGCAGGCTTGGATGTTGTAACTGAATATTCATCATATATCTGGACGTAATGGTTATACGTCGGTTTTGTGCATCTTACAACGAGTTGAACGCTTCGGTCAGAACTGGAACAATTTGCGATTTGCGGGATACTACGCCTTTGAGCAACGCTCTGCTATCCGACAATGTTACATTGTACGCTTTTTCTACAGCTTTGGTGGAAGCACCATAAGCCAATGCAACGGAATCGTTGTTCAGGATGTCGGTTACGACAAATACGAACAGGTCGAGACCTTTGCTGGAAATAATTGCTTCAATCGCTGCTTCAAGCTCAGGTTGTTTCACAAGCACATCATTCACGTCAATCGCGTTCACTTGTGCAATTTCCACTTTTGCTTGGCCCATAGCGAATTCTTTCGCATCCAGGGAAATCAGTTCAGCAATTGTTTTCTGACTCAGGTCCGCGCCCGCTTTCAGCATCTCCAGACCATAGCTATCTGCATCCACACCAGCAATGGCAGCCAGTTCACGTGCTGCTGCTACATCTTGCTCTGTGCATGTTGGGGATTTGAACAACAGGGAGTCGGAAATGATCGCGGACAGCATCAGACCAGCAATCGGTGCGCTGATTTCCACGCCGTTTTCTTTGTACAATTTATTCAAAATGGTTGCTGTACAACCTACAGGTTCTGCACGGAAATACAGAGGCTGGCTTGTCTCAAAGTTTGCGATCCGGTGATGATCGATAACTTCAACAACAGTCACTTCCTCAATATCGCTGACACTTTGTTGACGCTCATTGTGGTCGACCAGGATGACCTTGTTCACTTCGTTAGCTGCTGTTTTGATCAGACGTGGCGCAGCCACTTTGAATTGGTCCAGTGCAAATTGAGTTTCGCCGTTTACTTCGCCGAGACGAACAGCTTCAACGTCCTGACCCAATTTTGTTTTCAAGTCTGCATAGGCAATGGCCGAGCAGATCGTATCCGTATCGGGATTTTTGTGACCGAAGATTAATGCTTTTTCCATATTAATAGCCCTCCGTCAATTCTGATTTAGATTAATAAAATGTAATAATTCAAGCATACCCTTACTGATTATAGCGTTAATAAGGCTTAATTCCAATCCCTTTACAGCGAATTAATTACAAAATCATGTCAGGTCTTGCCTTTATACTCCGTAAACGAATGCACAACTCTGCCGTTCCGCCAGCTTCGATCCATTGTCGGTATGTATACCAATCCACATTCTCAAGAAAGTAAAAGGTTAGGGCTTCAACGGGATTTAATTTATACTTTTGTTTAAAGAGATTTATTGGAAATTCGCCGCGTGGATTAAACCTCGGGACCCTGACGGGTCTCTCCTCTTTTCACAAAAAGAGTCTGTAGACTTCCGTCTTCGCTGATCTCCAACAAGTTCAATCGAGCACCATAAGCACATCCGCCATCAATGCCAATCTTGTCTCCACTGGGGTCAAACCAGACACCTGGCTCGTTATGCAAATTTTTGACTGGAGTATGACCGAATACCACGGTCTCCTTGAGCGATGTTGGTCTTGAATAGAACGGCTCCCGAATCCAAATGAAGTCACGCTCTGACTGAGTCCGCCAATCCTCCACATCCGGATTAATCCCGGCATGTACAAAGATATAACCAGGAATTTCGTATACAAGGGGAAGCTGTTCCAAAAAACGAAGATGATGCTCATAGTGTGTACGGAGCCGCTGTTTGGCTTCAGTATAAACATCCCAGTCCAACTGCTCATCATCCAAAGAAACCTCGACATAGCTGGCCAGCGTCTGTAAACCTCCATTACGAATCCAGTGTTTGTCATAGTCCTCGACATCATGGTTCAGCGCCTTGACCATCATCGCATCATGATTTCCTTTGATCACAATAATATTGTACTGCTCGTGCATCTGCATAATCTGTTCCACGACCTCTTTACTCTTCGGTCCCCGGTCGACATAATCACCTAACAAAATCAGCTCGTCCTGCTCCGGATCGTATGCTGCCTGCTCAAGCAGAGCATTGAATTCGTCGTAACAGCCATGAATATCACTAATGACACATCTGCGAATGTGAATCTCTCCTCTCCCTGATCACGCAAGAGTATAACCGGAACCTTGCTAAGCAAGGCTCCAGCCATTTCAGAATACTAATTCCCGTTCAGTACCGATTAATCCTGCTTTATACCAAAGGCTTCCGCTATCAGGCTGAATGAACGCAAACGATCCTCGAATGAGTGAATCGCTGATGCAATAATAACTTCATCCGCTTCATAACGTTCAGCCATTGCCGTAATTTTGTCTTTTACCTGATCCGGTGTACCTACAATAGAAAAAGAACGGCGTTGACGGATCTGTTCCATCTCCATGGCCGTAAATGGATAGTTGTTCACCGTTTCCAGGGATGGGAATGAGTTCTGCTCCAGACCCCGGCCAAGCCGCAGGAAGAATAATTCATTGCTGCGAGCCAGTTCAGCGGCCGCTTCTTCAGTATCTGCACAGAATGCCGACACCGCAATCATGGAGTGTGGTTTGTCATTCAGGATAGAAGGCTTGAAATGTCTGCGATAATGCTTCATCGCTTCCTCTCCACCCGGCGTTCCGAAAAATTGGGCAAACGCGTAAGCGGTCCCTTGTGCTGCAGCAATTCGTGCACCTTCGGAACTGGAGCCGAGAAGCCATACTTCGGGAACAGTTGGTACGGATGGTCCGGCTACTAAGGATGCAAAACGATGATCTTCCGGCAGCTGTTCATGAAAGTATCCACCCAGATCGGCAATCTGCTGCGGGAAGAATTGCACATTCGATGACTTTCCTTCATTCAGAGCCCTGCTGGCAATCGGCATGCCGCCCGGTGCTCTACCAATGCCAAGATCGATTCGGCCAGGGTGTAGTGCTTCCAGCAAACGAAAGTTCTCGGCAACTTTATATGCACTGTAATGGGGCAGCATAATGCCTCCTGAACCTACGCGAATTCGATCGGTATGTGCTGCAACGTGTGCAATCATAACTTCCGGACTGGAAAATGACAGTGCCCCGCTGCCATGATGCTCCGACATCCAGAAGCGGGAGAAGCCCAGTTCATCCGCATGTTTGGCAAGAGTTACCGTCTCCCGAAGGGTATCCTGTACCGTCCGTCCTTCATTAATATGCCCATGTTCAAGTACACTAAGTTTCATCTATATTCATTCCTTTCGTCATCTGCGTTAGTGGTTGCATCTTCCATTGTAACATTATTGATTACAGTTTCAAAGGATATCTGCTTCTCAGTTACACGTTCATTACACGTTTCGATTTACGATGAATAAACAAATAACGCCACTAGCTCGTGAGCCAGTGACGTTATAGTATTTCATACATTTAAAAATTCAATTACGGTGCACGTTTGGGTAACAGCTTCACATACTCGTCAGACAGCTTCATCAAGCTGAGCACGTGCTCATAGTCAGAACGGTACGGCTCGAGATCCGTGACGGGTTCATACGTTTTTAACGAGTAGGCTGTTCCATCATCAAAGCCCGCACCCGGAATAAACATAATGTCATTGTTCACAAATGAACCTGTCGGCAAGTAATACCGGATACCGAACGCATTATGGTCCATGTTAAGCAAATCGTGTCCAAAGGCTGTGAATTTCTCTTCCTTCAAAGAGACACCCATCAAGTTCATCACCGTTGGCAAAATATCCAACTGACCACCAGGCTGTTCTATGACTTGACCTTTCGCCTGTTTCGGTGTGTGGATCAAGAGCGGGATGTTGAAACGACTAACTTTACCGTCATAGGGCACGCCCAGATTGGTCTGAATCTGCTGAGTAATCTCATCGTTTGCCGGCAGGCCAAAATGGTCACCATATATAACGAGTGTTGTGTTATCCCACAACCCATTTGCCTTGAGTTCATCGATCAACTGACCTACTGCATAATCCGTATAATTGATCGCCTGCAGGTAATCACGCAGTAACGTATTGGTGATAGTGGCCGGGATGGTAATTCTCGCCCGGTCCGCCGGAACCGTAAACGGCGAGTGGCTGGATGCTGTAATGAACTGAGCATAGAACGGCTGATTAGCAGCCTGATGCGCAGCCATTTTTTCCACACCTACACGATATAGCTCCTCATCCGATGGTCCAAAATCATTAAACTTATCATTCTTGAAGCTGGGTTTGTCGAAGTACCGATTGAATCCAAGCGCCGGATACATTTTGTTCCGGTTCCAGAAGGTGACGTCATTAACGTGGAACGTTTCAGATTCATATCCTTCTTTCCCAAGCAGTTTCGGAAGACTTGGCAGATCACGGTCACTATACCCTGCTGACATAGGTACAACTCCGGTTGGATAGATGGATGTGTTCGACATGAACTCAGCATCCGATGTATTTCCCTGTCCGATCTGTTGGAAAAAATGAGAGAAATAATAGCTTTCTTTGGCCAAATCATTCAGAATCGGGGTTAGTACTTGACCGTCGAGAGAAGCATTAATCGGGAAGTTTTGAAATGACTCCAGTTGGAGGACAATCAGGTTGCTTCCTTTGGCCTGACCAAAATATTTGGTTTTGATAGCTGTGCCCTGACTGAGCTTATCCTGATACGGATACTTGCTAACCAGTTGATTAATCTTGTCGATGGTTTCGTTAATGTTGCCATTCGCAATGGCTTCATTCTCTTTGCTCGTCAGAATCGCCGATGACACCTGGTAATTCAGAAAGCCCAGATTTTCGGCACGAACCAATTCATTATCAATGGTTTCCCCTTTGACAATGAAGCTGCCGGACAGCACGATGCAAAATGCAGCAGTAAGGGCTACACCCAACTTGCCCCAATACCTTCTCCGGCTTCTGCCGAAATGGAGTCCACTGTCGCGATAGCTGCTGTTACGAGCTGAGGCACGACGACTGCGCAAGATAAACCATACGGGCAGAGCGAGTACGATATCCACAAAAAACAGGAAGTGCTCAGGTCGCACCAAAGGCCCGATACTGCCCCTCACTTGGGCGACTTGGCCCAGTTCGCTGAGTGCCGTATATGTGGGAACCGAACTGAAATGTACGTTATAGAGTGTCGCCGCGAACAATATCAGCGAGAACAACACATTGAAACCTGCGTACACTGAACGCTTCCAGCCTTTTGGCACGATCAGATCGAGGATGCATACCACTGTCAGGGCCCCCAATGCGTCAGTAACGAAACCGATGCCAGACAGACCCTGGAAAAAGAAATACCGCAAAAGCGACAGCTTCAGCAGCATAAGAATAAATAACACGGCAAATAAAGTCCGTGATGAGGTCCGCTCATTTTTGGAATTAAACATGGTCGCTTTCAACCCTTATCTGAAATTTTTACGTTCCTTTTACAAAACGCATATTTCAGTATAACAGTTTTAGGGTTGGTATTCCATGAGGGGATGCAGCAGACTAGAAAAAGTTTAAGCAAACTACGTTTTTTTGAAAACCTCTCTTTTCTAAAGAGTTAAGCTACTCTTGTTATTGTCCTCATAAAGCTTACCCATAATAAATTCATCCACATATGTACCATTTACCAATAAAGACTTAGGCTTGATTCCTTCCTGTTTAAAACCAACCTTATGATATAAAGCTATCGCATTAAAATTATGGCTCATAACAGTCAGCTCAAGGCGAGTAATGTCCGCAGTAGATCTCCATTCTTCCATTGCTGACATTAGCTTTTTGCCAATGCCTTGGCCGGTATGAGCCTGTCTTATTCCAATAACAATACTCGCCCGATATCGGATACGTTCTGCTGTGCCCCCAATGACCGTAAGATGGCCAATGATCTTGCCCCGATGCTCCGCGATCCAGATTGAACTATTCGAAGTAGCGTTCAACTGATCTATAAAACGAGCCTGCCCGCCCAACGTGGTCTTGCGCTCTCCCGGATTATAGAGCATATAAGTACTTTCACGATCCAGTGCCCGATGTAGTTCCAGCAGACGAGGCGCATCTTCGGCACAGGTTTGGCGAATAATAATATCCTCGATTGGCTTCTCTCTAATTTGTAAAATCCACTGTACCGCAGCGTTAAAATCAGTAGCCAAAAAGTCTGCTTCCAGCGCTTCCCATCGGGTACGGTTCTCCTCAAGCGACTCTATGCCTGCTCCGGTCAACACCAATATGCATAAACAGCCTGCTGCACGCGCAGCAGTCATGTCAGACCACCGATCTCCAATAACAATGCATTGTTCAAGATTCAAATCATGTTCTAGTGCTGCCTGTTTGAGCATCGTTGGTCGTGGTTTACGGCATTCACACTGAGCCTCAGCAGGGTGAGGACAAACATAAGTGTGCTCAATGCCAAAAAGCCTCATCTCCTGCTGAAAAGCTTTGATCGTTGACTTACCGTTTGTAATGCCCGGTTGATTCGTGAATCCAAACAATTGGATACCCTGTCCAGATAGTTTCCGGATGGATTCTTCAACTCCATGATATAGCTCCAGTTCACCAGGGTATCGTATTTCATCTGTTCCTCCAATGGTGCCATCCCGGTCGATAAAGATAGCCTGTATAGGGGGATAATCATAAGTAGTCATATTGGATGTCTCTCCTTGTACTCATTGTGGACGAACTGGATTCCGTTTTTTTATTTCAAATTAAAAAGAGGTAACGAATCCGCGAGGTGGTAGTCATACGTTGACAGCAGACAAGTGAACAACATAAACAAGTTATGTGCACAAAAGCTTTTGTCTCTCTATCATTTCCGTATTATACCATCTGCCGATCCAATTACCTCATTAATCGCTTACCAGAAACATTACGCAATTGTCGATATATCGCCATCCTGCCTGTTTTCGTTTGGGTCCTGCTTCTGGGCAAGGAGTGACGCCTGAGCGGCAGCAATACGAGCAAGCGGTACCTGTTCTGGCAGACAGCTTACATAATCCAGACCAATCCGGTGACAAAAAGCAATGGATGCCGGATCGGCTGCATTCTCGCCACAGATGCCTGCTTTTAGATGAGGTTTCCGAATTCGGCCCTGAACGAGAGCCATCTCCACCAACTGCCCCACTCCGTCAATATCCAGTACCTGAAATGGATTGCTGGGCAGTGAGCGTTGTGACTCAATAAAATGAAGGAAAGGCTTCTCCGTATTATGACGACTGTAACCAAACGTCATCTGTGTCAGCTCATCGGTGCCAAACGAGAAGAAGTCCGCATGACGCGCGATAGGAGCTGCAGTCAATGCCGCTCGAGGAACTTCAATTCGTGCTCCCACTCTGTAAAGACAGTGACGCTTCTCCTCTCCAAGCACCTGGTCCGCTACATGATCCACCAGATCTCTCATGACTTGAAGTTCATTGGCATTGCCCACCAAAGGAATCATAATCTCAGGCCGCACCCATAACCCTTGGCGGATGCCCTTCACCGCTGCACGAAAAATGGCTTCAAGCTGCATATCGTAGATTTCCGGGAACACAGTTCCCAGTCGACAGTCCTGCTGTCCTAGCAACGGATATTGTTCATGCAATTCCAGCACCCTGTGAATGACACGCTCAAGCTCCTGCACTTCGGTGTTATTTTCCTCTAATTTCCTGAGAGCCAACTGCTCACGTCGTTCTTTTAACCTTTCAATATCAGGCAGCAGCTCATGCAGCGGCGGATCAAGCAATCGAATGGTTACCGGATAACCATCCATCGCTTCGAAGAGTTGTTCAAAATCAGCCTGTTGCATCGGCAACAGACGTTCCAGTCCACGTTTGCGCTCTGCTTCGCTGTCTGCCAGAATCATTTTCTGTACAAAAGGAAATCTCGAAGCAGACAACAACAGTTGTTCTGTCCGACACAATCCAATGCCCTCAGCCCCTAACGAGCGGGCCTTCACGGCGTCCTTTGGATGATCCACATTCGAAAGTATTGTAAGCCCCTTCATTTCATCTGCCCATTCAAGTAGGAGCTGTAACTCGGATGATAAATTTGAAGATGCTTTCAGCAATTCCGTCACATGCCAAGGCTGGATACGTAATATGGCATCCTCTTTGGTGATTACCTCTTCATCCACAAGATCTACAGTACTCCTCAGCGTCGCCTGTGAGGTTAACCTTGCTTCGCTAATTTCCACAAGATACAAGATCCCAGAATCCACAACAAATTGAATCTCCTGTACTTCTCTCGTGTGAGACTCCAGATAACCGCAAGCATCCTGCAAAAGACCATACAGTTCAGACTCTTCATTCCGCAGTTGATCCAGTCCTTCATTCGAACGCCGAGAAGCATCAGTTGAAATGTAATCCCCTGTCATACCTCGTTCCCCGGTACCTGGATGACGAGAATATACCGTTCCGAACCCGCTGCGGTCACCACGCTCGCCATTGACCATCACCTGTATAAGAACAGCTGCTCCTTGAGTTTCATCGGAGAAATGAGAAGGATTACGAAGAAGTTCTTGTTGGGAGTTGGGCCTTATAACACGTTGTGAATCAGAAACTGCACGCATCACTTGTTTTAACTGTAACTGCACATCCTGAGGGAACGGATGACGTCCTCTCTCTTCTATTAAACGTTTATATTCCGCGATGGTGAATTCTAGATTCGCTTCATCGAGTATCGAGATGTCTTCCAATTTTTCTTCAAATAGATCATACGGAATGTCGTACACCAGTTGACCATAATCTTGTAATAAAATTCGATAACAATTAAGGGCATACTGACGATCATTCGTTTGCTTAGCGAGCCCCTCCACCGTCACATCATTCAGTCCTACATGAAGCAAAGCATGGGATGCCGTATTACGGGAACTCGATTCACTTGACCGGACGGAAAGCAGCAGCGGTGTTAAGGAATCGCCGAAGAATTTGCCAGATTGCTGCTCAAGATGCTGAATTGCGCTGCCAATCTCTTGGGTTCCTTCAGCTGAAAGATGTGCAAGACGGGTACAGAATGCGCGACAGCCTTCCTTTGTTACAATGAATCCGGCCGGAACGGGCCAACCTGCCTGGAGCAACTCCGCAAGTTCAGCCCCTTTAATACCCATTAGCCCTTTCATCTCTGCCGTACCTTCTTCCAATAGAACTACCCGTTTCGTCATTACAGCGCTCCCATCTGCCATTACATGGCTGTGCTTAAAAGGCAATTCGTTCGCTCGAATTGTCCTTTATCTAATGGTATGTCGCAATGCGGCAGTCAAGGACATATGCTTCCTCTTTTTGTGCTTGAATTGAAGTTGTATGACAGGTGCTCATATATGGTAATATAAAGCTTGACTCTATCTAAAAAGATACATCCCAAGGCATACCTGCTTCAACCATGATCAACTACGTATATAAGGAGTGTAAATCAATGTTTACTCAAGTCGGACAAATTATGTTGTATGTAAATGATCAGGATAAGGCTCTTCAATTTTGGACAGAAAAAGCAGGTTTCCATATCGTTAACGAAGTCAATGGGAATGGAATGCGCTGGATCGAGATTGCTCCTGTGAAGGATGCTCAAACCACCATTATCCTGCACGACAAAGAATTCGTTGCCAAAATGTCCCCTGATTTAAACCTTGGCACACCATCTCTTATGCTTTTCACAGATAACCTGGATCAACTTTACACTCACTTATCCAATAAACAAGTTACGGTTGGCGAGATTGTAACGATGCCTGGTGGAAGAGTATTCAACTTTGCAGATGATGAAAACAATTACTTTGCTGTTATGGAGAAAAACTAAATCTCCTGGATCACCTGAGTAATACCACACCAAAAAGCCCGTTCAGTAGTGAACAGGCTTTTTTCTATATATTTTGCTCATATGCAAACCTGCCTGCATACGTTGCTGTTTTCCCATGTTGTTTCGCATAAACTCCACATATTACCCGTTTCTAACGTTAAAGATTTGAGTTAAATTACATACTATAGCGTTTTAAAGGAGGCTTCGATATGTGCGGAAGATTCACGATTACAGATCCAATTGAAGAAATTATGGAGAGGTACTATGCTTCTATTGCTGAAGGATTTGAGTACAAACCTAATTACAACGCTGCGCCTATGCAATTCATCCCGACAATTATCGGTAGCAAAGACGGTAATCGATTGGGGGCGCTCCGATGGGGTCTAGTTCCTAATTGGGCCAAGGATGAAAAAATAGGCAATAAGATGATTAACGCCCGTGCAGAGACACTCACAGAGAAACCAGCCTTTAAACGCCTGATCAGTTCCAAGCGGTGTATTATCCCATGCTCGGGATTTTATGAATGGAAAAAGGATGGATCCGTAAAGCAACCAATGCGGATTTTAATGAAAGATGACTCCATCTTCTCGCTTGCTGGCCTATACGATACTTGGATTGATCCAGAAGATAACAAGCTTTCAACTTGCACTATCATTACTACGGAACCTAACAGTCTTATGGCGGACATCCACGATCGTATGCCAGTCATTCTCCGGCCGCAAGATGAAGCGGATTGGCTAAACAAGGAATCAGACAAGGAAAGCGTTCTGAGGCTTCTCAGCCCGCATGATGCCGATGAAATGATAGCATACAAGGTGGATTCTGCAGTAGGTAATGTGAGAAATAATAACGAGGAATTGATCAATGAGGTCAGTTAAGAATAAAAAGAAGCAGCGAGATTATCCCTCTGCTCCTTTTCATAATGAATTAATTGAGATATATCATTAAGCTCTAATGCTTCCATAATCTTATTCTGGTTGTCAGGCGACCACGCCTTTGATTTATTCTCAGCCATGTCAGCGATTATGTGCGATCGAAAACAAGACAACTGCCTTCGTCAATTCGCTAAATGCTGTTAAGAGCAAGAAAAAGAAAAAAATGAAATAAAAGGATTGGGAATGCAACTACCTTGGAAGTATAGTGGTTCAGGAGATTTTACATTACTCAAGTCTAATTCAGGCCATAAATCGCAATATATCATCGATCTTCTTCCCATGGGATATAACACCATAATTCATCCAGGTCATAAAATCCACCTCATATACGTGACCACTTTTTACGGCAGGCAGCCGTTTCCACTCCTCTCTCTCCAGGAGCTTCCGTTCCTCTCCGGGGTAGGCAGAATCCATATTATCAAATGTGATAAAGAGATGATCTGCCTCAAGCTGACATAGCTGCTCAAGCCCAATACCGATTCTTCTACTTTGACTCGCCCATTGCTGAACACGAACATGCGGGGTTAATCCGAGATCATGATACAGCACAGGTCCTACATAACCGTATTGATTTCCATAGAGTGTAATTTCCGATGCAGAAATACGCAAAAAAGCGACGGTTTGGCCACGCATATGACGTGTCAAACGTTTCTTGGCTTCCTGCGCCTTTTCCTCATAATCACCTATTACATCCTGCACCCGACTTACCTTTCCCAGCACATCCGCTGTGGATTTCAAAATGGAACGCCAGTCCTCACCCTCGTGCTCCATATAAAACGTCGGTGCTACTTGCTCAAACCGATCCAGATTCCAGCGTTTATACCCGTCGTTCAACATAATAAATTCAGGCACATTCGTTTCATTAAAACCTGCATCTATCCGAGTAACATCGAATTCAGGGATATCTTCCATTCCCAAATAATGCTGCCTGCCCCATGAGCGATGGGAGCACTGCAACACGGGTTTTATTCCAAGAGCCAGTACAAAATCCTCTAGATACGGTGCAAACACACGTACTTCTTGACGGTAATGGCGCCGATATACCCCTGGTGAAACACCTGCATATTGCTTGAATCGGCGGCCGAAATAATACTCGTTATTAAATCCCACATTCTGTGCAATATCATGCAAGCGATCATCGGTCATCTGTAACAGCAGTTTGGAATGCTCCAATCGTACAGCATTTACATAATCAAGCGGAAGCTTGCCTGTGATCTCCTTGAATCGTCGGGTATAACTGGATCTGGTAAGCCGGATCTCTGCTGCCAGATCATCAACTGTTATGGGCTGATCGTAGTGTTCGCGAATATAACGAATCGAGCTTTGAAGCCGGGCACGGTCATCCGGCGATTCAATCTCGGGATCATTTTGCCGAAGCAGCACTCGGAACCACTCCTGGAAACGCAGTTGCATCTCCCATTGATCCAGCCAATCATGAGCAGTCTGCCCACGCGATATCTGTTCTACCGATTTCAGACAGGAACTCCATGGACTATAATTCAGCTCAATAAGAGGCAACCGATCTGGATCTGAAATCAAGACTGGAAGCCCTTGTTGCGCCGTTTCGTCTCTTATACTCAACCTACTGGACGTATCTTCTTTTACCTCAGCTACCATCAGTTCAAGTCTGTAATATTGCAACTCACTGGAGCCTTCAATCACAATGGTACGTCCTGCCGGAACAAACAGAATCATCCCTTTTTCCAGGCGAGTGTCCCTATTATCCAAAGAATCTATTGAGCCATGCCCACCCGTCACTACGAAAAGGGCGTGTGATGATGTCATGTTATATGTCTGCCTATTGGCGATATCGACTTGGCTATAATCCATGTATTTCATATGTTGAAGCATGCATAACCAGGGCTTGGGAATCAGTTGTACAATCGTGGGACACATATTCATCTTCCTTAATTGAGAATTGTTATCATTTACAACAGTGTAAACGAAAAAAGAAAGCTCTTCAACCCTGAGGGAAGAACTTTCTTATGGAAAAGGCTTATGGTGTCATTTTTTGCAAGAGATCATCAATCTTCAATGTGTTTGCCGTAATCGCACCTGATTGCCAATACGATCTTTCCATCATGTACACATGGTTGTTTTTGACTGCCGGGAGAGATTTCCACAACTTGCTATCCAGCACCTTCAAAGCTTCCTTGTTCTCTGGAGATGACCACTCTCCATTGGATGGAAATACAATAATGTGATCCGCATCAAGCTCTGGAAAAGCCTCTTCGGACAGTATTTCCTGATATTCTTCCATGTTGCCGACCAATGGATGAGGTGTTAGACCAAGCTCCGAATAAATAAATCCGGTAAATCGATTTTTCACACCGAACAATGCCAATGTATTATTGCTGATATTCAATCGGACAACCGCTACGGTCTCATCCCCAACGGCTTCCTGAAGCTTCGCCTTAGCGTCTGCAATCTTGGCTTCAAATGCCGCAACAACTTCTTTACCCTTGTCCGGTTTACCAACAACATCCGCAATGGTCGTTAAAATTTTATTGGAATCCTGTAGAATATCTTCAGGCAGGCGATACGTCGGTGCCACCTTTGAATACATCTCATATTTCTCCATGTCCACTCCGCCATCCACAATGATGAGATCCGGATCATATTGCAACAAAGCCTCAATGCTTCCTGTAGTATCAAATTGAGGCACATCCAGATCCAGATATTCCTGCACTCCCCACAACGGGTGATACCATTGAACTACCGGTGTAATATCCAGTGCTTTCAGATAATCTTCCACATAGATACCAGCAATCCGCTGCGGATGCACCGGGATCGTCACATCACCGAATTCATCCTGAACGACACGTGTCTCTGCTTCTTTTTCTGTTGTTTCAGATGTACTGCCATCCGAAACCGTTGTCTCAGATGCAGGAGCCTGTTCTGCTTTTGACTCAGAATTTGCACTACAGCCCGATATTACTACAACCATGAGTAGCAGAATGATCGTCCACCCTTTGAAGCCTTTACTGAACCTTACCATGATACCCTTCACCCCTATGTAATCTGTTGTTGTATCGGTGAGAACATGTTTTATAAATAATGATTATCATTCTCACTCAATGCTTAGATGAATTGTACCTTATGCTGTGCAAAACTCACAATACACATTCGAAGCTATTTTTTTATACAAACGAAAAGAATATACAACCGTCACCCCCGCTTAACGCAGGGGTAATGTACCTTGTTGATAACGTTCAAGTAATTGCTTAACAAATAAATTCTGCATTTCATCCTGTAATAGAGCAGCACCAATCAAACCAATATCATCACTGACATATCCCGCTAGTTCCGGATCGCCCGCAAGAGCAATCGTTCGTTTGAAAGCCAGTTCCCTGCAAACACGAAGCACTTCTTCTTCCACGACATCAGAATTCTGAGCAAACCGTTCAAATGCCTGCATCCACTCATCGGCAAATTCGGAAGCATCCCGTTGATCCAGATAGGCTTCCACTTCCAGTCCTTCGAATGTCTGATGATTAATAATCAGCCCCTCATTCAAATCAGCCAGCAATTTATCTGCATCCACTCTACTCATCTGGCTTCCCTCCTCCATTCGACGCTGTCAAATCTCAGGAATCACAAAACGCTTCATCACATGTTTCCCATCCGCAGTAAAATGATCCAATTCAAGAGCCTGATATTCATTCAGGACATGTTCGAAAATACGAGCAATCACACCACAATCGGCCAAGGCATTGTGCCTGTGAATTCCGTCTGTATTCAGTTCATAATACCGGATCAGGAAATCGGTAGAGATGACCTCGGAGATTTCAGGATGAATATATGTAAACATCGCTTTTGTATCCAACACCGGATTGGAAAACATCATCAGCCCATTCATATCACAATGTCGTTTCAATATGGGCAAATCATACTCATAACCCGCCTGCGTTACTAATACCTTATCCCCGATGAATTCCAGAAAAGCCTGGTATGCTTCTGCAAATGAGGGAGCCTGGATCATATCCTCATTTGAAATACCCGTTAACTTCGCGACCGCTTCCGGAATCGGTTTAGAGGCACATGCAAGTGAAGTGAACGATAAATCTAATGATTCTCCTTTTTTGTAGTTCATCGCACCAAATTGGGTCACACTCTCCTCTCCCGGACTAATCCCTGTGCCCTCTAGATCAAATATGCAGTACATCCTATCTTGCAAGTGAGGGACTTTTAGCTCTTCAACACTGTACGTATCCGGCATAAACGTAATCTTCATTTGGCGCTTTTCCCCCTTTCACCTATAGAACGCATATCTCAAAGAACTACACCTGTTCTTCCCACAATCGTGTTACCTGAACCAACCTACCATCACGATCAAACTCCAGTTTGTAGATGTCCGGCATCGTTGTGTTTGCCCAGAAGTCATAACCATAGGACGGATCATAATAATTGAAAATCAGGGTCATGATGTCCCCATGGGTGCCAATCACTATTTTTTGTCCCGGATGCCTATCCAGGATACGCTGTATAACAGCGATTGCCCGCGCCCCAGCGACTTCGCCGGATTCTCCACCTGAATAAGCAAATGCAGGATCATCATAGAGCCTTTGTTTGGCTTCACGAAAATGTTCATGCTTCACTTCAGGACCTGACAGCTCACGCTCACGCAAATCCTCTTCGGTGACCACAATGCCACCTGACACTTCAGCCAACCCCTGAATCGTATCCACGGCCCGTCTATACGGGCTGGAATAAAACGATTGTATCTGCTCCCGGTGGAGCAGACCCGCGACGGTCGCCGCATCCCTTTTTCCTTGTTCCGTCAGACCTCGCTCGCGTTCCTGCCCTTCCATATATTCAGACTGCGCGTGCCTTACAAAATATAAAGCCGTGTTGGCTTCATTCGTCATCTGTCCGCCATTCCTTTCTTCTTTTCAATCACAATTAGGCAAGTGCTGTCTGGCAAAGGTGCAGGTTGACCCTGTTCATCCATAAATATAATTCGTTCTCCAAGCGCCTCCGTATATCCTTCCTGAAGGAAGTGCCTGAATGTAATAATCTCGGCTTGCTCACCCAGCGCTTCGCGAATACAGTGCTCATATGCCGATGGGGTAAATATGCCAAATTGCTCCTGGATCTCATGGACATATGCTTCTTCGCCCCATGTATAGGTGTACAGAAATTCCATAGCATCGTTAATATCCAGCACCGCCTCGTCCTCAGACATCTGCTCAAATTCAATGCTGCGTCCCTGGAAATCCTGCGCATACCGCTCCAGCCATCGCATCCCATCCGGTTCAAGGAAACGAATTCGACGCTTCTGTGCTTCGGGTTCAGTCATGATGCCATCCCTGATCAGAATCCGGCCTCCGGGGGACAACACGTTAAATGAACTTCTTAGCGCAGCAACGACCGTATCCCTATTAAATCTGCGTCCGTCACGTTCAATATACGAATACAGTTCATGCAGAATGGATGAAAAAATAACCGTATCCACCGTGTCTGGCTGCACGTATTGATCCAGTTGGAGAGCATCCCCCTTCAATACTTGCCAGCGATGTGCCTCCCGCTGCTTTTTGCGCTCCAACGCCTCAATGACATTCGCTGAAATATCAATGCCGATTGGTTCCATCTCAGGTCGTTCCTGTTCAATCAGATCGAGCAATATTCCGCCGCCTGGACCGATATCGAGCACACGTTTGCCAACCATATAATCCAGCAGTACTTTCTTGTAATCACCTGAGCTGTTCATGTCGGCCAGATACGTCTCTTCATTATGGAACCGATCATACGCATCCCGACGCAATCCAAACAGGTCAAATAACAACAGCACAGCCTTTTCGTATAACGGAGACTTTTCTGCTTCAATACAAAATGCAATTAGCTTCTCGGCCGCCGGGGAAAATTCAAATGTCACAAATACCGTATCCCTCAAATCCGGGTGCCGCTCAATCCGATGTGTCAGATGGGGGTAAGTAATCGTCTCACCTGCTTCAATCTGCTCCCACGAATATTGCTCCAAATACTTTTCAATCATTCGTTTCTTGTAAACATTCAGTTTCTTGACACCTTTATAATCGTAATACATCGTGTTCATTAATGGTTCGAAGCTGATATGCCTTACCATATCCCCTTGTTGCTCCTGCGAAGTCGAGTTCAAGCCCACTGCTTCTTCTTCGGCTTCTATGCCAATACCTGTGCTGTTATTCATCGAGTCATCTCCAGATACCACCATAGCTTCACTGTGCAGCGTCAAAAGGAAGATCTTAACCATCTCCTGCAACGAAAAATCATGCATCGCTGACTCCACATACCATAAGGTCCGATGAGCCAGAGGAGCGAGAAGTTTCTCTATCTCAAGCTGGGCTTGAAGTTTGGCATATGCTTCATCTATCGCTTCTCCTTGACGTATAGAGGAGCTCCGTAAGCGTGACAACCGCTCCTTCACATTCCAGTCCGTATGATCCGGCTCTGTAATGATCCAGCCTACGATACGCTGCACTTCAGCCTGAACTTGATTCCAAAGCGATGGATCAACGCCAGCAATGATGCATTCATTTAATGCGATCAGGATGGCCTGCAATTCATCTGCCGTCAGCCACCCTTGCGTTATGAACGAGTGCAGTGGGGCATTTTCGGCAAAGGGGATTTCTCCTCTTATGTACTGACCAATAAGTCCGTGTGTGGCAATAAGGGTACGAATGATCTCATACCGAGGTGGGAGTGAACCATATGTTGTTTGCACAATTTGTGTACTACCACTTGGATCATCATTTGATAAATCACTCGGGGATTCCAATCGAGATGAATGTTTCTCCTCACGATGTCCTTGCTTGCCATGCAAATGTCCAATACTTCCGTACATGTCATATACCTGTGCTGAACCCACATTGTGCACGAACAGGTTAACCCCCTGTTTCTGCCATTTTCGCCGCTGTTTCGGTGATCCTGCCTTTGCCGTTTCCGACCAGACCAGCACATCCTCCAGAATTTCTCGCATCCAAAAAGAAACTTGAAGCTGCTCCAGCACCTGGAGTGTGCGTTCTACGTAATCCAGTACCGGATTCGTGCCTTCCAGCTCAGCTATAGAATGAATGCGTTCCAGGTTAATATTCGGCTGCTCTGCCGCTGCCAGCAGCTGCAGCCACAGTGGCTGCTCCCCCTCCGGGAGATGGCCTGACTTGTAAGATTGTATGACCTTTAATCCGTTCAGCATGGCTTTCTTCACCTCGTTATCCTTGTTAGTTAAGCTAGATATGTCATTTCAGCAGACGAATACGATCCTGCACAAGCTTGATTAACTGATCCGCTTCCACTGCAGGTAACCTCTCGTCTAGACGTGCAGCCGCGACAGGCAAAATCCAGGCATCCAGCTCCTGGCGAGATATCCCGGAAATCTGGATGTAATGTTGGATATAATGATCCAGCATTTCATTGCGAGCCAATTCAAATCCCTTATGAACAGCCGGGTCTGTATCCTCCGGCAACGTACCGCTCATTAATATTACCCAGCTTCGTGCCACATCACCCGCTGGATCACCCGACATGCCTGTCATCCAATCTATAACCCAATATTGATCTCTCGTTTCATTTAACATGACATTATCGGGATGAAAATCGCCATGACAAATTTGCTTTCGCTCTGGAAGAGACGACATATAATTGATAACCTGCACCTTATCTTCTTCCGACAATAGAGAGGTATTTTGAATGGCCCCAGTAAGAATCTGCTTTTGTGTGGGGAGTGCTCCTTCATCATCCTGCTGGGCGTGAAGGCTATGATGAGAGTCTGCCATTTGATGCGATAGTTCTTCGATCAGCGAGGGTTCCTGAATCATAAGGGATAACATCGTGTTGCCTTCAATCCGTTCAAATATAATCCCTTTGCGCATTACATCATCCATATACAACATTGCTTGTGGAACAGGTAAGCCCTTTTGGAATACTGCCTCGGTAATTCGAAACTCATTCTGGACGGCTTCGGCTGGAAAATCCGCATGGTATAATTTCATAATCTGATTTGATGGGTACTCATAGATCTCAGCCGTTCGTCCTTGCCCAATACGTCTCATTCTTCACTCTCCCTAACATGAGTAGACTACCTATTGCAGTACGATCCCTGTTGTAACACTACCAGTTCAGTGCTGTTTATCGCTGTTGATGTTCACCCACGGCTGCCATCAATTCATTCATGATTCGTTGTCTCCCCAGTGGAGTCCAGCTCATCACAAACCAATTGGGAATGCGCTTAACTTTTCCATCCTTCACCGCCGGAATCTGGGGCCATGCTGCCGTTCTGGTCAACTGGTCATACATTTTGTCACTACCGGCGAGAATATGATGATGATGAATTAACAAATGTTCCGTCTCCAATACAGGCATGGCCTCCGGTTGCAGCTCCATACGCCACAGTTCTGCTGGAGCCTGATTACCCGGGCGCAGACCAAGCTCGCCGTATACCAATTCATTGAGCGGATGATTCACCCTGCCCTGAATGCCAATCGTCCGGTGGCTCACTTGCATGATGGTCATCCGTTCCTGGCCCAGTATACGGCGCAATGTCTGGCCTGTTGTCTCAGTTTGCACATCCAGACGAGTCAGCATCTCCGCAGCCTCACGTTCCCGGTTCACCAACTCGGCAATTTTCTCAAAGTTTCCTTTCCAGTCCCACACAGAGAAATCCAGAAATACAGGCGCAGCCGTTTGTTTAAACTGCTCTCTGAACTCTGTATGATAATGATCGGCGATGATCATATCTGGATTGGACTGCTCCAATTCCAGCAGTTGGCTGTGCAATTGTTCCGCATACTGTTCATTGCTCTGTCCTGGATATTGGAATAAATCCACCACACAGACCGGCTCGATTCCAACTGATTTCAGATGGTCTTCGAATCCGAGTGAGGATGCTACAGCCACCTTTAACTTGCCTCGCTTCATATATAATGTAGGGGATACACCCACCATGCGCTGAAACATGCGACTAAAGTAAAATTCACTTCGAAACCCGACTGCAGCTGCCACTTCCTTCACCCGACTGTTCTTTGTATTCAGCATCTGTTTCGCATGGGTCATGCGCACATTGCTCAGGTACTCGACTGGTGGCAGACCTGTTTCACTTCGGAACAAACGTGAAAAAGCAACCGGCGGCATGCCACCTGCTGCTTCAGCCAGCTGTTCAATGCTTACTTTGTCCGTATAGTGCTGCTCCATATAAAGGATGCTCCGTTCAACCCGTTCATCCATTACGGTATCCGGCTGTTCTCGTTCATTCTTCATAATATTCTGGATCAATTGCTCTAACTGAATTCTCAAATTCAATGAATCCCGATTTCGTTCTTGCCGACTGTGATGATACAACTGCACGATCTGTTGGAGGATCTGTTGTGGATGATGCACGGGAATATGCCCTGGTGAGAGTGCACCGGATAAGGATAGGGAAGGCAATGTTTCATATCTACCTCTGGTCTTGGTTAGCCGAATCGGTTCAAACCATACACCATAATATTCGAAACTACTACCTTGTTCCGGGAATTCCACAATCATGCCGGGTACAAGCAAATATAACTGGAGAGGACGAACCTTCTGTAGCGCACCATCCAGTACAACAACCCCTTCGCCCTCTGTAATAAAGCATAATATGTATACAGGAACCCGAACATGTTTGGCTTGTCGGGTCATGGGAAACTTTCGTTTACGTACTGAAGATAAAAGATAGATTAGATTGGCTTCGTTCACATATGATGGCATGAAAAAATGCACCAGCCTTTCTTGCATTCTGAATCCTTTTCTTCATTATATCCCTCTGCGTCGTAACAGCAAATACATCATATACGGAGCCCCGATAATCGCCGTAATTAATCCGGCTGGAATCTCATACGGAGCGAACCATGTCCGTCCGGCGAGATCTGCGAGCATGACGATCAGTCCTCCAAGCAACGCCGCAATCGGCAAGCGAACCAGACTCCGGCTGCCTGCCAGATGTTTTGCCATGTGAGGGGCCATTAAGCCGACAAATCCAATCGTTCCTGCCATCGACACCGCAGACCCGGCGAGCCCTACGCTCATCAGAAGAAACAACACCCGCATCGTCTCCACCCGCAGACCGAGTCCAGCAGCCGACTGGACATCCAGCAGAAACATATCCAGCCATCTGGACATCCATATTAATAGAAGAAACAGGATCAGCAGCCACGGCATTAAAGGCCAAAAGTGTTCCCACGTTCGTCCGTATAGACTACCTGCCATCCACACGGAAGCCTGGGAGACCCGGAATATTTTGCCCACCGTTAGCAAATACGTGATTAACGCACCTGCCATTGAAGAGATGCCCACACCAATCAGCAGCATGCGAACCGTGGAACTCGCCTCTCCTTTTCTCCATGACAATCCATAGATTACCGCGGCCGCGAGAAAGGCTCCAATGAATGCAATCCACGGCATATGACGCATTGGAAAAGTAGGAACCAGCACCATGACGGCAACCACCGCCGCAGCCGCACCCGAATTCAGCCCAATCACGCCAGGTGATGCCAGAGGATTCCTCGTAATGACCTGTAGGATTGTACCCGCCAATGCCAGACCGCATCCAACCAGAAAACCGGTCAGTACCCGGGGCAGCCTTAACTGATGAATGGTGAAGTGATATTCCTGATCTCCCCTGCCTATCAAGCTACGCAATACTTCTCCCGAAGGGATGGAGCGATCTCCCAACATCACATTAAGCACAAGCGCTCCCACATTCAACATCAAGAGGATCAGAATAATGGTGAATGCACGTCTCTTTATAATAGAAGAAATCATATCGATCTCTCCTTTCTTTGGGCCAGATAGATGAGGAAAGGAGCACCGAAGAAGGCTGTAACCACCCCAACAGGAATTTCCTGCCCCGGCAACACAAATCTCGCCCCAATATCTGCTGTGAGCAGCAGTAGTGCTCCGAGAACAGCAGAGTAAGGAACTACCCAGCGATAATCACTGCCTGTTATCGATCTTGCAATATGCGGAACGGCCAACCCGATAAACCCGATGGGTCCGGCAAGTGCGACGGCACTGCCAGCCAGCAGAACAATGGTGATAATACAGATGATCCTAATCATCTTCATTCGCTGTCCTAATCCTTGAGCCACTTCATCTCCTAAGCCAAAAATGTTCAATTGACTGCTTAATGCAAACGCACAGATGATGCCAATGATCAGATAAGGCAGAATTTGAATAAACAGATCAAGATCTCTGCCTGTTAATGAACCCGCCAACCAGAAACGCATCGTATCCAGGGACTGCTCATTCAGGATAAGAATGCCTTGTGTCAATGAAGCAAATAACAAATTTAATGTAGCCCCTGCCAGAACTAGCTTGACTGAAGATAAGGGTTGTCTGCCTGTGGAACTGAGAAAGAAAACCAGCACGCCTGCAACCGCGGCCCCCAACAGCGCAGACCATGCAAATAATTGCAGAGACGTCGTTCCCAGCCAAAAGGAAGCAAGCACCGCGGTAAGTGCCGCGCCATAATTAATACCGAACAGTTCAGGGCCTGCCAGAGCATTGCGGCTAATCGCCTGCATTAGGCACCCGGCCACAGCCAGTGAGCTGCCAACCACTGCGGCAATAACCGCTCTTGGCAGCCTGACGGTTTGAATAATCAGGTGTTCACGCGATCCGTCAAAGGCATAGAACGTATCCACAACTGAACGCAATGGAATCTGTACGATGCCATACATGATGCTGAATAGAAACGCGAGAAGTGTCAACACGATGATGGTTGCTAAACCAGTGATTTTAAACCTGGTGTTTGTGTTCATTTTTCTACGCCTCCAACCTGCATGCTGCTTGATTTATGTACTTCAATATGTTGTATAAATCACTTGAAAAAACGAACTGTCAAAATTTTTCCTTCTATTATATAAGAACAAATATAGAGCACGAATATAACATGGAACGAGACCTATGCAGAAAAATCAGAAAAATTGGATCGTCACATTCGACGACCCAATTTTACAGTTAAGCTATGACCACTTGGAAGCATAATTGCAATTGATAAGTGCTGAATATCAATCCATTGCCGCTAGAAAAGGTCCTGCATGTTTTGCGTTTAGTTGGCTACATAGGTGTTCAGGTCATCCACGACCTTGTTTACAGCCTGAATGCCCAGGCCACTCATCCAGTACTCCCAGTCAACCGGGTGCACAGCTTCGTTTTGGACTCCTTTCAACGTTGCCCACAATTTACTTTTCTCCAGTTTGGCGAATGCATCCGGCTCACGGTTAAACCAGAAGACTACGTCACCATCGAGATCAGCAATCTGTTCTTCCGTAATATCCTTGGAGAAGCCTGCATCCTGCTGTGCTGCGGGACGAACAATTCCGGAATCTTCCATAATCGTACCTGCAAATGTTTCTTTCAGATAGACCTGAATTTTGTCTTCACGGGGACGGAACAGCGATACTTCCTTGGCATCTTTGCCTGCAAGCGTAGATTTCAATTCCTCAATGCGCTGCTGATATGTATCCAACAGCTTCTTGCCATCTTCCAGCTTGTTTACAGCATCGGCATGAAGCTGCAGATTTTCTTTCCAGGTAACCCCAAGTGTTTCTACAAACACCGTAGGCGCGATTTGTTTTAACTGATCATGGATAGCATCATGTGTATCTTTATTACCAATGATCAAGTCCGGCTTCAGTGCATCGATAGCCTCCAGGCTTGGTTCATTCACCGATCCGATATTCTCAATGCCTTCTGTGCCTTTTAGATAAGCCGGATACGGATCGCCTGCTGCCAGGATGGAAGGTGCGCCTATAGGTTTAATGCCCAACTCGAGCAAATTATCCAAGGCCCCAATGTCCAGTACCACAATTCGACTTGCATTGGTTGGAACCTGTACCTCACCATATGCATCTTTGACGGTACGTGTATCGCCAGTATTGGCTACGGTTTCTTCTTGCTTTGGTTCGGTTGGAGCGGTTTCCGCTGCTGAACCATTGGCTGCACCCGATCCCGAATTTCCACAACCCGCTAGCACCAGCATCAGTACCGCCAGCATAGCAAAATGTACCCATGATTTCATTCCAATCCTCTTTCTCTCTACTTGCATCCCATCCAACCCCCTGATCCTATTTAATAACCTAATCAATAATGATTATCATTATTAAAACAATATCCCACAATTCCAGTTTCTGTCCATGCAATATTCTTTTGATCTCATATACTATTTTTTAATTCATCCTCATTAGACCCATATTTATCCATAATCGTGTGCTCCAGTGGATTCGGAACTTGATGAATACGCAATTCATGATCTGGAAACAAGCGCCGCTTCGTCAATTGCTCTACTCCGATCTCAGGATCAAACAAGGAATACAATTCGTACCGTTCATGAAATTCAGGGAAACGCTGTTGATAGTCGGTAATGATCTTACGAACACTGTTCCAGAAGGTCTGCTCTCTGATCTGGTAATGCTCCTGCATGAACAAAGCCAGCTCTCCAAGATTGATAAAGAAAAAGGCATCATGTATGAAATCCCGAACTTCTGTCGGTTCTTCCGTCTCCAGGAATGAATTACGGTTCACACGACGATGATATTCCGGCACCTCGACAAGCGCTGGACAGAGCTTTGGATCGGCAAGTGCCTCTCTTGTAAATCGAATTCCATCGTGAAAATCCTTCAGCGCAACGCGTGAGGGTCTGCCTTCCCGGTGAATTAGCAGCATATTCTGTGCATGAGACTCTAGCGCAATCCCATGAGCGAATAACCAGTGAATGAGCGGTCGTACCGCAGTTAGCAACAGCTCGGACAGCCATTCATCAGCACCCAACTTTTTCACCCAAGGATCAATCACCGGGCGCCCCGCATAGTCCAGTGTAGACAATGCATTAAACGGAATCGCTGATTCACCCGGTTCCAGCCGGGAATGTACACTTTCTCTCCAAATGCAGGACAACACACCATACGAGAGTGGCTTCAAAACATCCGGTATCTGATGATTGTCGTATGCAACGCCAGCAATCTCTCCCAAAAGAATGACACGCAGTTCATCCCTCAAGTAGGGATCTTGCTTGCTAATTCCCTGCAGCCAGTCGGTAATGCGAGGTCCATTCTCAACCGTATGTGGGGCGATCACCCTACCAGTTGATGTGTTGATCATACTCAGCGAAAGCTTCAAGTACGGTGAATTGGGACGTGATCGGTTAGCTAGCGTGCGAATCGACTGTTGAGCAGTATATCGGTCTTCGCTGCTGCCAAGCGGTACGATGCTTCCGTTACGAATATCTTCTGCAAGTACAGAACTGATCGTTGTTCGCCATTGCCACGGATGGACTGGCATCAGCACATATTCTGCCGGATCAGCACCCATTTCCTGTAGTGCCGCGAGGAAGCGTTCCAACACTTGTTCGCCAAGTTGATCCTGAAGCCATTCCCTTGTAGCCGGTCCATGTTCATTCGTGCCATGACTTATCCGTGCGTTTTGCTTATGAATTCCCACCCATATCGGTTTAATGCATCCACCGAACTCGGGTCCATATTCAAGCTGATCTTCGATTCGGAAGCCGATACGGGATTTATAACTTGGATGATATGGATGACCCTCGATGATTCCACTTTCCCAGTCTTCATCGGGAAGAGCATGTAGATCAGTCTGCCGCTCAGCCCGTACATATCGCGCCAGTGTGTCATTGATCAGCGTCTGCTCCAGTTCTTTAACAAAATGCAGCAGCTTCCCTTCATCGGCGCCTATCGCTGGTCCAACTTCCAGCAAAAATAGAGAAATCGACTCCGCTTCTTGGCCGGCTGTAGTTCCAGGCAGAATAGGTTCTCTCTTTTGAATGCTGTTACTTTTCGAAGCCGGAGTCTCATCCACATAGACACGTCTTGTAATCGGTTCATGGTTCAACCGCAAACGACCAAAGGTAAGATGCCCTGTTCCCTTGCATGCGTAGATGACCCGTTCACCATTCAGCCCTGTACCCTCCATTTCCCAAACGTTGAACCCCTGCTCCTCCCTTGAGGTATATTCCATAACACCTTCGTACATCAAGGATTCAACCAACTGTCTGAATATGCGTCTGCGTGCATCGGTATAGTGGTATGAAGACAGCGCTGCGGTGTACAGTTTTCTTTGTTGATTTTGCCAATGCTCCTTCTCCACTCCAAGTCTAGAACTTGCAACAACATTTTCTGGATGGCTAAAGGAGTCCTCTTTGCAAAACGGTTGCCTCTCCTGATCCTCATCATGGCTCTGATATTCAGATATTCTCGTACTTTCCATGCGCATGCTCTCCTCCCCCCTGATTAATTCTGCCGAACTGGCCTGTAGACATGCAGTGGATTACTTACCCGATGCACACAATCCCCCGGCCCTTCATGAATTCGCCGTCTGGTCAGCTGTTCCACTTCGATCTCGGGTGCAAAAACGTCAAACTGTTCAAATCGCGCCAGTAACTCCGGGAACCGCTCCTGGTAATTCAAAATCACTTCGGCAGTCATGCGCCACCATTGCTTTTCGCTCAGGTCAAAGTGCTTCTCCAGAAAAAATGCCACTTCGGTCAGATTGATAAAAAGTAACGCGTCCAATATAAAGTCTTTCACCTCGGAAGGGTCTTCTTTCTCCACAAACGAATTGCGATTCACCCGCTGATGGTTGGCAGGTGGATATTCAATTTCCGGGTAGCCAAACGGGTGAGGAATGGATGGGCAGTAACGGATACCGTCATGAAAATCCTTAAGAGCAATCCGGCTGGGCCATCCTTCTTTCAGCACGATGATCATATTTTGCGCATGTGATTCCAGCGCCGCCCCATGTGCGTACAGCAGATGTATCAGCGGTACCACCGCAACATTTAGCAATTGCCGGGCCCAGCGATCCAGGCCATATTCGTTTATCCACGGTTTAATGACCGGAGTGCCCTGCTGATCGAGATGACACAGAGCATTGAATGGCAAAGCCTCTTCTCCTGCCATTAAGCGCGGATGCAGACTTTCCCGCCAGATAGACCCGAGTGATCCGTATATTTTTTGCTCCAGCATATTGGGCAGTTTCTGGTGATGGTACGATACCCCCGCAATCTCCTTCAGCACAATCAGACCAAGCTCACCCTGTAAAAAAGAATCTTCTGCCACCACACGACCAAGCCAATCAGAGATACGGGCCGCATTCATGATTGTGTGCTGTGCCAGAATTCGTCCGGATGATGTATTCACCATATTCAGCGGCAGTTTGACATACGGTTTATCGCGATGACTCACATTCGTCAATGTGCGAATGGATTGTTGAGGACGGTAGGTGTCACCTGCTTGACCCAGATAGACAATCTCCCCTGTTCGGAGTTGCTCCCCACACGCCACCGATATGATTCGCTCCCACTGCCAGGGATGCACAGGAACAAATACATATTCGTCCACACGTGCATCCCCATCCGTATTCAACTTCACCTCGGCATTGGCAGCCGAGTTCAATTTCAAGTTCGCAGACGATATAACTTCCTGCAAAATCAACTTGAATGTCTGTAGCTCCTGCCCCAGCTCGTTATGGATAAACTCAGCATACGTGTCCAGTGAAGACGAAATGGATATTTGGGTTGAATCCTGTTTAATCGCAATCCAGACCAGCTTGAATTCCGGTCCGAACTCCGGTCCATAGGCTTCATTGTCAGAGAGCGTGAATCCAACTCTGGATTTGTAACAAGGATGATACGGATGCCCTTCAATCAGGGCAGATTCCCACTCGTCATATTCCGATACCCGAGGTTCGGGCTGACCAGCACGCCATCGCACAGACAGCGTGTCCTTCAGATGGGTTTGCTGAAGCTCATCCATGAATTGCCCCAGCTGAGCTTCGGATGTGGGAATATGCGCAGCCATCTCCAGTAAAAAATGAGGAATGGAATCTGCTTCCGCTCGATCTTTCGATGTTACCCGCATAATTGGTTTATCTGACAACCGAATGCGGTCAAAGCTCTCTTTTCGTACAGCCCAAAAGGTGTATTCCACCTTCTCTCCTGTCTCCGTCTCCCCTCGCAGTGTATACTCTGCCTCCGAATAAGGCCCGATCACCGGTTCACTCAAGATTTGCTCATACAGAAACGACTCCACCAATTGCCTGAAGATACGTCGCCGCACCATTATCCACTCTTCGGACCTGACCAATGCTGCTGTTAGACCGTTCATATGACACCTCCCATTGATTGCACTGCCTCAACCCGTTTCATGTGCTACTGCAAATAAATGTGCTGCGGATGTGGATGACTCAAAAAATCATGATGCGAGATCGCCCATCCATAAGCACCCGCATATTGGAACAGCAAAATGTCTCCTGCCCGAACCCTGCCTGACGTAATATCACTTGCCAAAATATCTTTCGGAGTACATAGCTGGCCTGCCACTGTAAAAGCGGTTTCCTTCACCTCGGGTCTGTCATACGGATGCGTCCAGTTCTCCACCTCAATCACCTCGAACGGATGACTGTGCTGCCAAGAAACGGGTAGGCGAAAATGATGTGTACCGCCACGTACGATGACATATGTTTTGCCGTGGTTGACTTTAACGTCCAGCACCTCGGTTGCATAATACCCGCTCGATGCCGTAAGATAACGCCCACATTCGAACAACAAAGTCGTTTCCGAAGGCAGTTCCTTTTGCAATACCGGTGCAATACCATTCACAAATGTGTTCCAGTCGAACTGTTGCTCCAGATGCGCATAGTTCACACCAATTCCACCCCCGGCATTCAAATACCGAAGCGTGAAACCATATTGCTTCGCCCAATCCCGCGCGATGGTGCAGTAATACTCAATCAGTTTCACATGCTGCTCCGCATCTAGATTGTTCGAAAGGGAGTGAAAATGAAACCCTTCCACCTGAATATTTGGCAAGTGTCGGAGCTGATTCATGACTTGTGGCAGCATGACCTCGTCGATTCCGAACTGGGTCGGACGACCGCCCATCGCCAGTGTCGCCTGAGGCAGTGGACCTTTCAGGTTAATCCGCAGCAATACGGATACCCGAACGTCATTTTGACTCGCAATCTCGTTCAGCTTGTTTATCTCATGCATACTTTCCACATGAATAAGCTGCACTTTATGCTCTATCGCTCCCCGAAGCTCTGCTTCTGTCTTACCTGGTCCACCAAACAGAATCGGAATATCCGCTGAGACTTGTCTCACCTTCACGATCTCGCCCAAAGATGCCACTTCAAAGCCATGAACTACAGGGGCCAGCGCTCGAAGCACCTCTTCTTCCGAGTTGGCTTTGATGGCATAGAACAGCTGACTAGATTCCGGCATGGATTGTACACGCTGATGCACATGAGCGACGAGTGCTGTTACATCCCGGATGTAGGCACATACCGGTTCGGTCTGTTGTTCTTTCAGTGCCAATAAATGCTCGCGGACTCTTGCAACCTGAGGCATACACCCTGTATTCAGCTCTATAGCCATAAACGTGTACCCTTTCCTTGTTCAACGGCTCTTGCATACATCTCTGCCGCACTGGAAATATCCTCAATCGCCATCCCCATCGGGTTCAGCACAATGATCTCATCCTCATGTTCGCGTCCTGGCTTTTCCCCTATCAGGATCTCGCCGAGTTCAGCGTGAAGCTGCTCACGGGAGAATTTGCCCTCCAGCACCAGCTGATTAATAATCTTTTTCTCCCGGTTGGATTGATCCCAATCGTCCACGACTACTTTGTCTGCCTGCGTAAATACATCCTTGTGCAAATCCATAATCGAGATGTTGCTGACAAATGTACCTTTGGCAATCCATTCATACGGAATATGCGGCGATGAGGCTACCGTAGCTGTTACGAGTACTTCCGCTTGTCGTACCGCTTGTTCTGACGAATCTTCCACCCGTACTTCAACCTGATCAAAACGCGAACCAATTTCATCGGCAAGCTGGCGGGCCGTATCGGCATTCAGGTCATACAAATGGATGGTCCGAATGGAGTCAAATTGTTCAAGCAGCGAGGTGATCTGCATTCTGGCGATCACCCCGCAGCCAATCACGCTCACTGTGCGGAAACCTTCTCTGGCTAAATACCTTGCCCCGATAGCTGTAACTGCCGCCGTACGCATCCCGCTGATCACGCTGCCTTCCATCACCGCCACCGGATAGTTGCTTTCCGGATCATTGAGGATAATAAGAGCGCTTGCACGTTCCTTATGACGCTTGGTCGGATTATCATGTTTGCTCCCAATCCACTTGAGACCACTGATCGCTACATCGCCACCCACATACGCAGGCATCGCAATAATGCGATCGGCAATATGACCGCTCTCCTCGTTAACCCGCAGATAAGGCTTCAACGGTTGCACGATATCCCGCTTGGCATGAAGCTCCAGTGCACGGGTTACTGCTTTGACATATGGCTCTGAATACAGCCCTCCCAGATCTATAATATCCCGTTTACTCATATACAAAAGGCTATGATCCTGAACGGTACTCATATCTGATCTCTCCTCCGAGATAATTTTTTATATACTCTTGATCGTTTGGCTTGGCGGCAATTGATTAACCCATTGCTCGTCATACACACTGTCCAGATAACGTTCTCCACGATCTGCGAAGACAGTAACCACCTTGGCTGAAGGCCGCAAGGTTGGAACCAGTTTTTCCAGTGCAGCAACCAGTGATCCGGACGAACCTCCTGCAAAAATGCCTTCCCGTTCCAGCAGCTTCTGGCAGCCCAGCACAGATTCCCGATCATCCACATGAATAACTTGGTCAATCTCGTTCGGGCTGAATAACTCAGGGACACGGTTGGCGCCGATACCCGGCAATTCACGCTGACGTGATGGTGTGCCAAAAATGATCGAGCCAACTGCATCAACGGCTACGATTCGCGCAAGCGGATTTGCCTCTTTCACACGGCGGGATATGCCCAGAATACTTCCAGTCGTACTCACTGCACACACTAGTACGTCTATCTGTCCATCCATTTGCTCCACAATCTCCTGACCTGCACCATGATAGTGAGCTTGCCAGTTCAAAGGGTTGGCATACTGGTTGATCCAGTAACCTGCCGGGTCCTGACTGGCTAACTCCTTGACCCTGCGAATGCGGGATTGCAAATAACTTCCGTGTTCGTCCGGTTCAGTCACCATGTCAACCTGTGCCCCGAGGTAGGTTATCATTCTCAGATTCGTTGATGTGATTTTTGGATCAACCACACAGGTGAATTTCAGGCCATAACGTTTGGCGGTTAATGCGAGACCGATTCCCAAGTTTCCTGAAGTGCTCTCGATGAGATGCGTATCCGGTTTGATCGTTCCGTCTAGCAGACCCTGCTCGATAATGTATCTTGCAGGTCGGTCTTTCATGCTGCCGCCGGGGTTCATCATTTCCAGCTTGGCATACACCGATGCTCCTGTAGATCCGAACAGGGAATTCAAGCGAACCAGTGGTGTTTGACCGATACAATCGATAATGGAATCCGCAACTTTAAGCGAGCGATCCTTGATTTGCAGGGTACTTTGTTCCATGTATTTACACCAGCTTTCTGGGCATATTGTTGTCCAAAATCGCTTTATTGATAATGATTATCATTTTCAAATTTGGACACAGGGCCTATTATGCATATCCTTTTTTTTCCTGTCAACACTAAAATTTTTGGAAAGTTTTTGAAAAAAAATTAAGATTGACATTGAGAATCATTCTTGATAATCTGATCAGCAATTGGTCTCAAATTGCCAAAATCAAGGTGGTGAAGTAGACACATGATGTCGCAAATGGCATGGAAACAGAGCGTCCGTATTTTGTGGGGTGGACGCTTTCTTTCCAGTGCCGGGCTGACTGGAATCAGCCCTTTTATACCGTACTACATGGAGCATCTGAACGCGGGAACGCCGGAAGAAGTGCTGATGTGGACAGGTCTGTCCATATCTGCGCCTGCTTTGTCCTACGCACTTCTAACCCCTTTTTGGGGTAAGATCGGAGATCGTTGGAGTCGAAAATGGATGGTTGTCAGAGCGCTGATCGGACTGGCCCTTAGCATGTTTCTGATGGGCATTGCCCAGACGCCCTTTCAATTCTTTTTGTTCCGTCTCTGCCAGGGGGCTTTCGGTGGCATATCTGATGCGAGCAGTGCGTTTGTGGGAACCCATGCCCCTGGCCAAAAGCAGGGTTCTGCGCTCGGACAGTTGGAGCGGGCATCGGCAGCAGGTCTTCTCGTGGGACCACTGCTAGGAAGCATATGTGTAAACACATGGGGAAGTCGTCCGCTATTGTTCATTACGGCCTCGTTGACATTGAGCTTTGCTGTGCTTGCCGCAATCGTATTAACGGGGGCGACGACGCATCGGACTCGTACGGCCAAGAACAATACTCAAGTATCTCCTGTGGAACAGCACCAGCCTTCGGTCGCTATGTTGAACAACCATAGCAAAAACAAGAGCGGAATTATCCATGCCTTCGTTTCGCTGATTACACATCCGATTGCCCGAAGACTCGTTATCGCAGGCATCATTTTCAAGCTCGCAGATTTTGCAACATTTACGATGTTTACTCCGTTTATTCGTGAAATCGTCCCTTCCTCAGGTGCAGCTGCGCTTACCGTCGGGGTTCTGCTCGCGATGTCTTCGGTTGGTGAATTGGTTGGCGCATCGTGGTGGGGTAAGCGAAATGATCGTTACTTACCCGAACGCAATCTCCGGCTGGCTGGTTTGTTATGCGGCTTGTGCCTGCTTGCACATACACTTCCACTCGGGGTGGCCTGGCTGCTGGTTGTACGTTTTCTGCAAGGATTCTTCTACAGTGCCCTATTGCAGACGGTCATGCTCAACGTACTCAAATCCTCCACCGATCAGGATCGGGGCGTGCGCATCGGAGCTACCAACAGCATGTTAATGGCTGGTCAGATTGCCGGTCCGTCCATTGGGGTTCTAATCGGAGGTATCTGGGGAATTCCAGCTGTATTTCTTGTCATGGGGACAGTCATGCTCGCCGCTTCGCTTGCTGTACGCCGCCCAGCGGTTCATGAGCCAAAAGCTCCCGTACAACTGCCACTCCAATAATTTGTGAAAGGATGATAATCAATCATGACCAAGGATAACGTCACCATCGATCCATTCCAGCAGACTGTTCATCCCACTTTAGTATCGCCGAGCGGAATTGCCCGTCAGGAGATGCTAAGCCGTATATTGAACGCCTATCTTCGAGAAACCGAACAGCATGATCCTTATGTTCGAATTGCCACGCGGCCAGACCTTTCGCTTGTTATTGAGCTTCCGCGTACTGGTCAGAGGATATATGGAAATCTGCTTCATCGTTCCGCCGCTGGACATCATGTCTATGGCGACAAGTTTCACATTGCAGAATCAGGCGGGGCACAGCCCGATGGTTGGAGAGAAGTTTCTTTTGAACAAATAACGACGCTGTTGCTCGATGAAATATCATCTGTAGAACCCAATCTAGAAGCCCGAATGTTGAAAAGAGTAGAGCTGGAGCAGATGGTTTACAACAGTTTGGAGCATATGACCTCCTATTTGGAGCACGCGCTGAACACAACCTCTCCTGTAACATTGGATTTTCGCTATCTGGAACAGGCACTGCTATGTGGTCATCCATTTCATCCAACTCCGAAAAGTCTGGAGGGCTTCAGTTCTTCGGATTCGCATGCCTATTCGCCAGAATTTGGCGTTAGCTTTCCTCTCAGTTGTTTTGCCGCAGCACCTGAACTTGTGTTCGAGGATTGGCTGAATACCGTGGACTATGGCAGTGAAGCACCCTGGGTTCCTGCGGAAATGGCCGAGGCCGCTTGGAAGCACCTCTCTCTGGAAAGCAAACATTATGTCCTGCTCCCTTGTCATCCTTGGCAGGCCGCCTATTTGCGGACACTTGAACCTGTAAAGTCCTTATTACGACAAGGCACTTTGATTGATCTGGGCACTACCGGGCCTTCGGTGTATCCTACCTCATCGGTGCGCACGGTCTGGAATCCGAAGGAAGGTTGTTTCTACAAGCTGTCTCTTCATATTCGAATTACAAACTTTATTCGCGAGAACAATGAAGAGCAGTTGCTGCGCACACTGGATGCATCCAGAATAGTACAGCAGATTCAGGATCGCTGGACGTCAGAGAAATTTCAAATTTTGCTGGAAAAAGGCTACCGTAGCTTGAAGGTTCCAGAGATACCTTCGTCTACTCAGGATGCGCTGATCTCGGGATTCTCCATGATCCTGCGTGAAGCACCAGAGTCTTGCCGCTCTGCTTCAGGGGCGCCTTATGTTGTGGCCTCTCTCATGGAGGTGCTTCCCGGAGAAACTGAACCGCTGTTGTTCCGGGCTGTCCGGGAAAGTCTCCAATCATCTTCGTCGCCGGATCGTGTAAATGATACGAGGGTGCAGACAGACTGGTATGAATGGCTTCGTCAATATCTGGAGTTGTCCATGGTTCCACTTGTGGAACTGTATGCCGAGACAGGCATTAGTCTGGAAGCTCATGTACAGAATTCCATGCTGCGTCTTGAAGACGGCATGCCTGCCACATTTATGGTTAGGGATCTGGAGGGCATCAGTGTCAATCGAGCTTTAGCGGAACAGCACGGTTGGATCTATCAGGTAGTCAACGCCAACAGTCCTGTCCTGTATACGGAGGAAGAATCACGGCATCGATTGAAATATTATTTCTTTGTCAATCACCTCAGTCATGTGGTGCAGCGTCTGGCATACTATACTGGTCAACAGGAGCAGCCATACTGGAGGGTGGTGAGAAATACGTTAGAGGAGCTTCGGAAAAAGACAGCCGAGTCCTCGCACATCAACGACGTCATTCGTGATCTGTTGACCACCGAGACCTTACCGGCCAAAGCCAATCTGCTCAGCCGGTTCCATCAGCGTGGTGAGACGCCGCTATACGTCAACATTCCCAATCCAATGAGGTAAGGAGGTTCCTTTTATCTGCTCCAATTCATTCAGCAGTCTATTAAGTACCTCCCAGCCTCCAATATTTGCACACCAAAAAACGGCCCTGGAGAACAACACAACGTGTTCTTCCAGGAGCCGTTTCTTTCTTTCTTTCTTTCTTTCAAATCATTTTCCGATTCATTTCTTATCTCAATTCAAACATTCTATTCGAACTCATCGCCTCTTACTTTGCCATACACCATCATATCTACTAGCACACCTGTACTGTCACACCGTATCTTGCGCAATACACCTTCAAGCGTATAGCCTGCGCGCTCAGCCACTTTGGCACTTCGCACATTGCGGGCATCACAGCGGATTTCCAGCCGATTCGCCTCCAGATAAGATATTGCGAACCGCTCTATACCTCTGACTGCTTCCGTCATGAGACCCTCACCGGCACGAGAAGTTCTAATCCAGTAACCGATCTCGGAACAACGGGCATTCCAGTCGATTCGATGCAGTCCACTGCTGCCCACGAATTCATCCGTAAATCGGTCACGTAAATGAAGCATCATGTCGGTACGCTCCAGAAATTGCAGTCTGGCTTTGCGAGCATTCGCTTCCGATTCCTCCAGTGAAGGTATGTTCTCGGCAAAAGGTAGCCACAAACGTAATTGCTCCACACTTTCACGAATTGCCTCATTCACTGCCGCTCCATCTCCCCACTTCGGGGCACGAATAGTCAAACGTGGTGTTTCGAAACTTTCTGGAAAAGACAGCATTAACGGATTAATCGAAGCGGGATTGGTCATGAACTCTACTCTTCCACCTGGAATATCGAGTCAATGATCAGCGGCAAGTTATCCCTTACGGATACAGCACCAAAAACGGAACGGGCGTGTACTCCCTGTTCTCCGAACACATCCAGCATGAGATCCGAGAACCCGTTTAACACTTTATGGTGCTCCTCGTACGAGGCAGTGGCATTGATGAACCCCTGCACTTTAACCACCCGTTTCACCCGATCCAGCGAACCAAGCACTTCCTGAACGACAGCCAACACCTCGATGGCAGCATTTCGGGCAAATTCATATCCCTGCTCCGTCGTAAACTGCTCCCCGAGTTTACCACGCTCTCGCGTATCCGGCCCTTTACCGGACACATACATGATTCCATTTACAATCACCGCATTGGTATACTTTGCTGCCGGCGTACTTGCTTGGGGCAATACAATGCCCAATTCGTCCAATCTGGTCTGTATCATCGGCTTCTCCTTTATGTACAAAAATGTCTTTACAAGCTATCAATCTTTCAAATTATTCCTAATTTAGTTAAATCTCAATATACGCCGGTTGCTCCTGAACCGCAAGATGTAAAATGGGTTGAAGGAATATTTCCCTTCTATATAAGTAATTAATTACATTTCAATTGTCGATCAGCATAAAAGCTCCAAACTAGAACACAGGTTACAGGTTACTATGCTAGATTTTTAATTGAAAGATTTAAATGAATTAACAAATATATAATTCCTTAACTATTGAAAACGTTATATTGTAATTTCAAATCATTTCTTTTACGATAGAAGCAATAACTCTCAAAATCAATGGGATTGAATATAAGGAGGAATCATCATGAGTGCACCATTGTTTCGTGATCCCATCTTTGATGGAGCTGCTGATCCGGTCGTTGTGTGGAATCATTCCGAGCAAACCTGGTGGATGATCTATACCAATCGCAGAGCCACAGCCGGAGGGCCAAAGTTCGCCTGGGTGCATGGCACGGATTTGGGCGTAGCTTCTTCAGCTGACGGTGGACAGTCTTGGACTTATCGCGGTACGTTAACCGGGTTGGAGCATGAATGGGGACATAATACGTTCTGGGCTCCAGAAATTTTCTGGCATGAAGGCACGTATCACATGTATGTCAGTTACATTCAAGGGGTTCCCCATGACTGGGCGGGCCATGATCGGCACATTTTGCATTACACCAGTACGGATCTGATATGTTGGACTTTTCACGGCAAACTGGAGCTTAGCTCGGATCGTGTGATTGATGCGTGTATTTACCCGCTGCCGAACGGAAAATTCCGGATGTGGTACAAGGATGAAGCTAATTCGTCCCATACGTATGCAGCAGATAGCCCGGATCTCTATCAATGGGATGTGATTGGACCGGTTATTGCAGGACGTGCGCATGAAGGGCCGAACGTATTTCGTTTCGGTGATTCGTATTGGATGATTGTTGACGAATGGAGAGGACAGGCCGTTTACAAATCGGATGACCTGGAGAATTGGGAATGGAACAGTCTGATTCTCGATCAGCCAGGAAATCGTGAGGATGATGGTGTAATCGGTTTGCATGCAGATGTCGTCGTACAGGATGATGAAGCCTATATCTTTTATTTTACCCACCCGGATCGGTTCGAAGGTATCGATCATGCCAGCGAACCCGCACGTCGTTCCTCCATTCAGGCCGCACGTCTCGATGTCATTGATGGTGTGTTGGTCTGTCCACGGAATGAAGAGTTACAGATGAAGTTGCGACCTGAGAACGATACAAGTAATATTTCGGTTTGAGCTGCGTTGTTCCTAAAGTGAGATTTAAACACTGTTTTACAACGTCATAATAAAGGACCTGAACCAATGTCTGCGCACGCAGGATTGCTCAGGTTCTTTTTTTTTTTTTACATGTTCGACTTTGGATCGCGTGTCTTCAAGAATTTCCTTCCTGTATTTACCTATAGGTTTAAGTGTCGTTACATGTTATTATGTAGAACTCTATTTTCAAAATGGGGAACATACTAAATACATAAACAAGGACGTATTTATGAGTACAAAAACACGACATATTATTCTGATTTTATTTACTATCATTCTGATTATTGCATCCATCTTTTTTCATAAGTATCGTGAACTCAAACATCGTATCGAGTCTTCTGCCGACTCAGCTTACCGCAGTGTTATTCTGGAAAGTATACATTATAAAAAAGAGCTGGATCGATACATCAAAAGCAACAAAACAACAGATGAAACAAACCTGAGCATCTATACGAACAATATTAAGAACGCTTTCGAATATTATGGGCTCATTACTAATATGGTCGATGGAACTGCCCAAAGGTTATATACTGAACGAAGTGACCTTTTCCATCAGTACTGGCATGTGGTCCCTCCAGCCTATGCGAAGCTTTCATTGAAAGAATTACAAAAGGTAAGTGATAAAACAAACATCATTATTAAGGGACTCCAACGTTTGAAATAAACCCACCCTATCTCAGCACTCTCGTCGAACCTACTTCTCTAAACTCCTGTCGATATGTCCTCGGTGACACCTGAACCGTACGCTTGAACATCTTCCCGAAATGTGAAAAATTGCTGAATCCCGCTCTCAGAGCGATCTCGGTTATTGAATCCTCGCTTTCACGCAGCAAACGCTGCGCCTCCTTCACCCGAAGCAGATTGAGATAATCGCTGAACGTGAAACCTGTAGTCTGTTTGAACAAACGGCTTAGATAATGGGGACTAATTCGAAATAATGCAGCAACCTCCGGCAGCGCTAAATCCTGCTGATAGTTATCGTTGAGATAACGCACCACTGCCTGTGCCTTGGGATGCAGAACCGGCTCACTGTCGGCCGAGTGCACGGTGCTCAAATGTTGGTTACGGTAAGCAAACAACAGCAGTTCAACGGATCGGTGACGCAGCAGCAGACTGCTTCCAGCTCTGGTATGGACCATCTCATCAATCATTTCACTGACCATTCGCTCCGCTGTTTCACTTGCTTGTGAAGGAAGCCTCAGAATGGGAATATTCCAGCCGAATGGCTCCTTCAGTCCCTCAGCCAGCTCGGGTAAAATAGCCAATTCGTTGAACAGCTCTGGCTTGATATACAGAACAATTCGATCATGGTCTGGTCTTCCACTCTCCATTGTTTTATGAACGGTATTCCGGTTAATGAATACGAAGTCTCCGGCTTTGATTCGATAAGTTCGATCCTTAATGAAGTAAATGCGCTCACCTGATAGCAGGTAGTACAGCTCATAATGGTCATGCAGATGGTCATCGGTCATGGAAAAATATCCAAGGCGGCGATCATATTCGATATTCAAATATCCGGTGGGATCATGGTAATCCGCTTGAAATGTCTGTATCATGCAGCTGCCCCCTTTAGTTGAATTATAGCAAAATAAGCGGCATTTGAAAGCGATTACGCACAAAAAGCGGCGAATGAAGTGCTTCCTTGTTATAGTCTAAAGCTATATTCAAGGAGGCGATAGACATGAGTAACAAAAAACGCTACGTATTGGTCGGAACAGGCGGCCGTGCTGAATTTTTCTATGGAGCATTAGCCCAAAATTTCAGGGAAACATCCGAACTTGCAGCTTTTTGTGATATTAACCAGACACGCATGAATTACGCCAATCAGCTGCTGAGGGAAAAATATAAATACAATGAGGTGCCAACCTATCCTGCAGATCAGTTTGATCAGATGATTGAGAACGAGAAACCGGACTTCGTCATTGTAACCAGCATCGACCGCACCCACCACAAATATATCATTCGCGCAATGGAGCTTGGCTGTGATGTTGTGACTGAGAAGCCCATGACCATCGATGAACACAAATGTCAGGATATTCTTGATGCCGTCAAGCGGACTGGACAAAATATACGCGTCACCTTTAACTACCGTTATGCGCCGCACCATACCAAAATACGTGAACTGATTCAGAATGACACAATCGGAAAAGTGACTTCGGTCCACTTCGAATGGCTGCTGAATACGCGCCATGGCGCAGATTACTTCCGCCGCTGGCACCGGGACAAGCGTAATAGTGGCGGACTGCTCGTGCACAAATCCACGCATCACTTCGACTTGGTCAATTTCTGGATCGGTTCGCAGCCTGAGACCGTCTTCGCATTCGGCTATCTCATGTATTATGGTAGAGAGAACGCAGAGGAACGAGGCGTGACCCAGTTTTACACTCGTGCAACAGGCAACCCGATTGCGCAAGAAGATCCTTTTGCCCTGCATCTGGATTCGGATGCACATCTCAAAGCCATGTATCTGGATGCTGAACCGGAAGACGGCTACCAGCGGGATCAAAGCGTATTCGGAGATGGCATCAACATCGAGGATACGATGGGCGTTCTTGTCCAGTATCAGAACAAAGCTATTTTGACCTATTCACTGGTTGCATACCAGCCGTGGGAAGGCTATCGCATCGCCATTAATGGCACCAAAGGCCGGATCGAAATGAACATTGTAGAACAATCCTATGTTAACTCGCTGGGTGACAAAAATCTTGAAGGTGCATTGATTGGCAAAACACTGCGTGTCCTTCCCATGTTCGATGCCCCATACGAGGTTCAGGTCGAGGAAAAAGAAGGCGGTCATGGCGGAGGTGATCCTGTACTTCTGAATGATCTGTTTGGAGAGCCAGCGGAAGATCTATACCACCGCGCTGCCAACCAATTCGACGGAGCAAGATCCATCCTCACCGGAATTGCAGCCAACCGCGCCATCGCAACCGGCTTACCTGTTCGCATCAACAATCTGGTTCGTTTCTAGGAACGCAAGGCCGCTCCAACCACATTTAATTCAAAGACTGCGTATAATACGCAGTCTTTTTCCCATTTTGACGACGGTCTTGAAATCTATTCGCTTAAGGAGGAATCCATGTTTTTCTCATTAAAAAGCCGCCTGATCGCCTTTATCATTGTGCTCTTCGTTCTTTGTTTTGGCACACTCTCCTTCCTACTCTTTAAGGAATCACGCACTGTAATTCGTTCCTACATTGAATCTTCTGCTCTTGAGAAGATGGAGGAATACGGTTCCTATGTCGATATGGTTCAAATGCAGATCTATGATGTAGCCTCTCTTGTTTTCAACAGCGATACCGCCAAGAACTGGGATAACGCGATAAGTGACTCCAACCTTCCTGAAGGGGAAAAGATGCTTGTCAATCTGGCGATGAGCCGTTTTCTGACCCAGGCTACGAACAGCTACACCAGTATCTCCGATGTATCCATCTATCGACGAAATGGACTGAGGATTGGCAGTGAAAATCAAGTAACGACCGACGCTCTCTTCTTGCAAGAATCATGGTACAAAAATTTCTTTATCTCAGGGAATCACTGGCTGCCTGCACATACCGATCAACATGAAAATATAAGGGATCATGGCAACCCGGTAGTTAGTCTGCTAATGCCCATTGGGACATTTCACCATGCTACAGCCCAAAATGTGATGAAAATTAACGTCAGCGAATCTTACTTTCTGGAACCGCTTAACCGAATCCATCTGGCTGAGAGCAGCACTATTTTTCTACTGGGCGAACAAGGAAGTCCTATTCTTTCCCAACAGGCCAATCAGCTTGGTGCCGAAGCTTTAGCAGAAATCGATCAGATCCGGAACAACTCGCTCAAATCGGGTGTGGTGTACCTGAACAATGATGAAGGACAGCGTGATATTCTGGTATACAAAAAGCTGGGGCGTACGGGCTGGATGCTGGCTGGTCTGGCACCGGAAAAAGAGCTATATTCTTCTCTTCACAAACTTCAGAGTACCATTCTGGTGGTCACCATTGTTCTCATTCTCGTCTCTTTGTTTGCCGCTGCCTGGCTCTCTTATGGCGTCACCAAACCTTTAACACGACTGGTATTGGCCATGAGACAGGTACAGCGCGGCGCATTCGATCAAGCAGAGTCCCTTCTGCCTCCGGACAAAAATGTAAAAAGCGAAGTCAGTTATGTCATCTCCACTTTCCGCTACATGATCAGCCGATTGCGACAGCACATCCAGAACGAATTCGAGCTGAAGCTACTCCGCCAGCAAGCTGAGTATAAAGCGCTGCTCATGCAGATTAATCCCCATTTTATGTTTAACACGCTGGAACTGGTGAGCAGTCTCGCCATGCAGCGCCGAACAGATGATACAGTTCAGGTCATTGAGAATCTGGGCAAAATGATGCGATTCTCCATGAATACAAGTGACGACAGGGTACAGCTTGCAGAGGAACTGGCTTATATCCGCCACTATATCTCCATTCTGCAAACCCGTTTCGGTCATAAGCTGGACATTACTCTGACACAGGAAGGCAAGCTGAATTCTCTGGTCATCATTAAATTTATTCTTCAGCCGCTTATCGAGAATGCCGTCAAATACAGCTTCCAGCATCAGACGACGGCAGAGGTACACATCCGGATCTCCAGACGGAATAACCACCTTCATTTCAACATTTCAGACAATGGGCCCGGGATTCCAGCCGAAATCATCCAGAAAATTCATGATCCTGTTGAAGCATCTCAGCTGGAACCCCTATTGCGAAGCCAAAGCTGGCACATTGGGCTCGGTAATGTAGTTGCACGCTGCCGCTTGCATTACGGAAGTCTGTTTAACATTCAGATCGAGAACGGAGAGCATAACGGCACGTCTATTGAACTGATTCTACCCGCACAGGAGGAATATGATGTACAACGTATTGATCGCAGATGACGAGATCGAGGTTCGCGAAGGACTAAAATTGAAAGTGAACTGGCAAGACATGGGCTTTATCATTTCAGGTGAAGCAGCAAACGGCATCGAAGCGGAAGAGCTTCTGAAAACTGAACATTTTGACTTGTTAATTACAGACATGAACATGCCGGTCATGGATGGCGTCCAATTACTGGACGTTTGCCGAAGCCTTAATCCTTCCATTCAAATTATGATCATCACTGGATATGAAGATTTCCACTATGCCAGAGCAGGTGTGCGCAGCCAGGCCATGGACTATTTGCTGAAGCCTGTAACCCGGGATGAACTGAAAACCACTTTAAATAAAATCAAAGATGAGTTGGATAAAAAGAAACAGCTGCACGGCGATTCCGAAATGATGCAATGGCGTCTCTCCCAGTATTACAAAGAAATGAAGCAACGTTTCCTGCTTGATCTTGTTAGGGGACATCGCCTCCCACCTTCTTCACTGCCAGAACGAATGCGGCTGTTTCATCTGGAATCCTGGCAGGATCACAGCGTCTGTTTCATCACCGCTGGCATGCGAAACTCCGGTATACAGACTGCCTCAGTGGAACGTATTCCCGAAAAGCTCCACCTACCCTTTGAGCTGCTTTGTCACGAAATGGCTCAATCCTATCCAGATAACGTGCAAGTGTTCCATGACGGAGCCCACCCTGGAATCATGCATTTCATAACATTGGAAGGTATTCAGCACGAATTTGCTCAGCAGATCACAGCACAGACCCGCTCTATCTTAACGATAGATGTACAAGTTGGATTGGGATTGTCCGTGTCTGGGTTTGAGCGCTGGAAAGAAGGCTATATTCATTCCCTATTGGCATGGAACTCTGCTGGACGCAAAGGTGCACAGGACCGTGTACCCGAAGTAGATCATAGTCCATTACTGCCTGAGGAAACCAGTCGCATGCTGCATCGTTGCCTCATTCGTGGAGAGCTGGATACCTTCCGCAGCGTGATTCGAAAGGAGCTTGCTTACTCATTTCGGATATCCACTTCCCATATGATCCGAAGCCTTTTTCAAATTTCATTATTGTTTGAACAGGAATCCTCGTGGATTTCCCCGGAATGGGTGCTTTGGCTAAAGACTCCAGACCAGGCAGAACTGCTGCTGATGCATTGGGCGGAAGATTTTGTGAATCAACAGCAGCCATCCGAGGTTGGAGAAGATACGGTCATTGAATCGGCCAAACGATATATCGAGGAAAATTACATGCTGGAACTGACATTAACTTCGTTAGCTGAGCAATATAACTACAACTCTACCTATTTTTCAGAGATATTCAAAGAAGCTGCCGGCATCTCTTTTATTCAATTTGTAACCGAGGTGCGAATGAAACATGCCATACGTTTACTGAAGGAAACCCAACTAACCGTTTGGGATGTTACAGAGCTGACAGGCTTCCGTTCCCCAAGCTATTTCAGTTCAAAATTCAAAAAAATGTTCAACATAAGTCCTTCGGATTATCGTTTGCTGCATTCCGAAAAAATTGATAATCATGATCCGAAGAAATGAGATTCCGGCTTCTCCCTCTCCCCGGTATGATGAATTTACCAAGAGAATCACCGCAAGTATTGTAAGCGGATTCAATTCTGCGGTGATCACGAATTCACATCCAACCCTGAAGGGAGGCCTATGATGAGAAAGCTGTCCAAGCCGTTATACGGCCAGCAGAATATGACTGCCTATTTGTTTCTGCTGCCCTGGCTCATCGGACTTTTCTGTCTGACACTCGGACCGATGGTTGCGTCGCTCTACCTGTCCTTGACGAAATTTAATTTGTTAACATCACCAACGTGGACGGGGCTCAGCAACTATGTCCAGATTTTTACCGAAGACGATACCTTTCGCAGATCTTTGGGGCTAACGTTTTATTATGTATTTCTATCCGTTCCGCTAAGGCTTGCCTTCGCCCTGCTTGTAGCGATGGCGCTGAACAAAGGGATTCGGGGACTTGGCTTATACCGGACCGTGTATTACATCCCTTCCCTATTGGGAGGCAGCGTCGCTATTGCGATCGTCTGGCGTCAGATTTTTGAGGGAAGTGGTTTGGTCAATCAGTTTCTGAGCTGGTTCGGAATTACCGGACCCGCCTGGATTGCCCATCCCGATTATGTGGTCTATACGATCGTCACACTCTCTGTATGGCAGTTTGGTTCGGCCATGGTTATCTTCCTGGCTGGCCTAAAGCAAATTCCAGCCGATTTATATGAAGCTTCGGACGTTGACGGGGCCGGAAAGGTACGCCAATTCTTCGGCATCACACTCCCGATGCTCTCGCCTGTTATTTTTTTTAACCTGATCATGAGCATGATCAATTCGTTTCAAGCCTTTACACCCGCTTATGTGATCGGGGATGGACGCGGAGGCCCGCTCGACGCAACAATGTTCTATACCTTGTATCTGTATCTGAAAGGCTTCTCGTTCTTTGATATGGGTTATGCTTCTGCCCTGGCGTGGATCATGCTGGTCATTATCGGGGTATTCACCGCAATCGTCTTCCTCACCTCGAAATTCTGGGTGTTCTACGGCGACAATCAGGAAGGGAGATAGTACACATGCCACTAAAGCGACGTTTGGTTCAAGCCGGGAGGCATGTCGCCATTATCCTCTTCGGTCTGTTGATGTTGTATCCGGTGTTATGGTTAATTCTCAGTTCATTTAAACCGAATCATCTCATCTTCACCAATAGCAGCCTGATTCCAACCAGCTTCACCCTCGATCATTTTGTGAATGGCTGGAAAGGATTGCAAGGGGTGTCGTTTGGCCGCTTCTTCGGCAACTCGGCACTGATCTCAGTCATGAGTGTGTTGGGAAATGTGATTTCTTGTTCCCTTGCAGCCTACGCCTTTTCCAGATTAAAGTTCAAGTTCAAAGGCCTGTGGTTCAGCATTATGCTGGTCACCATCATGCTTCCTTACCATGTAACCCTGGTACCTCAGTACATTCTGTATAACGAGCTGCATTGGATTAATACGTATTTCCCGCTCATTCTGCCCAAGTGGCTGGCACAGGATTCCTTCTTCATTCTGCTCATGGTTCAATTCATCCGTGGTATTCCACGGGAGCTGGACGAGAGTGCAACCATTGACGGTTGCGGGCAATCTCAGATTTTTTTCAGAATCGTGGTGCCTCTTCTCGTTCCTGCACTGATCACAACAGCGATCTTCACCTTCATCTGGAGCTGGGATGACTTCTTTAGCCAGATGATCTACCTGAGCAAAATTGATCTGTTTACCGTACAGCTGGGGATTCGGTCATTGTTTGATCCATCGGGACAATCGGATTGGGGCGCACTGCTCGCCATGTCCACGCTGTCTCTGCTGCCTGTGACCATCATCTTTCTGGTATTTCAGCGTTATTTTCTAGAGGGAATCGCAACGACTGGGCTGAAGTGATTACGAAATTACGAAAATACCTGTCCAGACGCAATACGTGTACAACAGATATTATTTTTTTCATTATCCATTGTCAGGGGGATTTCTCATGTTCAAACGATTAATGATCACTGTTATAGCTTCACTCCTGTTATTGGTGACTGCCTGCTCTGGAACGGATCATACCGGCGCTGATGAGCAGAAAGGAACAAAGACCGCTGAAGACGGGCAAGTCGAACTACGCATGATGTGGTGGGGCGATCAAAAACGGGCAGATATTACGAACGAAGCCCTGAAGGTTTTTCAGGAGAAACATCCGAATATTAAAATTGTAGGTGAATTTGCCCCTTCCTCCGGATATTTCGACAAGTTGAATACACAGCTGGCGTCAGGCACAGCACCGGATATTTTCTTCCTTGGGGGTAATGTGGTTGACTACGCCAAAAAGGATGTGCTTTTGAACCTGGACCCTTATGTCGGTAGTGAACTGAATCTGGATGGCATGGATGCCACCATGGTTGAATATGGGCGTCTTGATGGGAAGCTGCAGCATATTTCCGCAGGTGCGAATGCACGGGGTATTGTCGTTAATCAAGCGCTATTCGATCAAGCGGGAATCCCTTTGCCAGCTTCGGATTGGACTTGGGAAGATTATGCTGCAATCAGCAAAGAGCTGTCCGACAAGCTCGGTAAGGGCTTTTATGGAACCTATAATTTCACAGTTGACGGTATGGACATCTTTTTGAAACAACGCGGCAAACAGCTATATGATATGAAGAATGGCACGCTCGGATTTGCAAAAGAAGACATTTTGGAATGGTTCACTTACTGGGAGCAGGCTTCCAAATCCGGAGGTGTGGTCACGCCTGAATTGCAGGTTTCCAACCCACCGGATGATACGAGTAAATCCTTGCTTATTACGGGCAAGGCGGCTATGAGCCTGCTTCCTTCGAATCAACTGGCTGCTTTCCAGAGTCTCACGGAAGATAAGTTAATTCTTTTGCCTGTACCACGGGGTCCAAAAGGAACTGGGGTTGTATTTGAATCCAGTCAGGGGTTGTCCGGTTATGCGAATACCAAACATGCAAAAGAAGTCGCGATCCTGATGGATTTCTGGATTAATGATCCGGACGCAGCCAAAATTCTCGGCAACGACCGCGGCGTGCCCGTTACGGAAGCCAACCGCAATCTGCTTCAGCAAGAAGCGGGACCTGTTGAGGAGATTGTATATAATTACACCAGCTTTGTATCTGAAGCTACAAAAACGGAGCCTTTTGACGTGAGCTATAATCCACCGGGATTCGCTGAATTCTCCAAGCTGGCCCAGACAACCAACCAGGAAATCGGCTTTGGCCGAAAAAGTGTGGAGCAAGCCGTGACTGACTTCTATAATGGCACCGTACGAATTTTTGAATCCAATCAATAATTAACCGCTTCAAGGAGGTCAACATGACAGAAGCCCTGCTGAACAAGCTGCGGCAGATCTCGATCCACGATCATGTGCAGCCAGGAAAACCGGAAGATCAAAAGTTAATACAGGAATGGCAGGCGTCGGGTGTTCGATTCGCGGCATCCGGCGGAAGACTGGAAGCGACTTATTATTCCGCAATGGAGAAGTTACTGACTTGCATTGTGCCCCTGAACGGCAGTGAGCCCATTCTTCAGGAAGGTGGTATCTATCTGGGTTGCTGGCTGGAGAGTACGGGCACCATTAATGCGGAGCTGCTGTCACGTCTGATTCCTTCCGTATCGGAAACGACCTATCTTGCTTTTGCCCGACACCAAAGAGAAGATGGATTGCTACCTTATAAGCTAACGGAGAACGGTCCATCCTTTCGCCAGATTCAGCTCGTTACACCATTGGCACGAAGCGTATGGAACCACTACCAACTTCATGGAAAGAACCGTTCTTTCCTGAAGACTATGTACAAGGCCATGGTACAATACGACGAATGGATTGCAACGTATCGCAATACCCGAGGGACCGGCTGTGTGGAGGCATTTAGCACCTTTGATACCGGGCATGATCTGTCCCCACGGTTCTGGCATGTCCCGGATACACCATATATGAATGATGCTGCGTCCTTCCATCCAGACTCTCCGGTCCTGCCTTTTTTGGCACCAGACTTAACCGCCAATATATATTGCCAGCGCATGTATTTATCCCGAATGGCTGAGGAACTTGGGGAGTCTGGTGTTGATTGGAAAGCAAAAGCTGAAGCCAGTCTGGAAAGTCTCTTCCGCTACTGTTATGACGAAGAGGATATGTTCTTCTACGACAGGAATCGCAATGACGAATTCGTCAGGGTACAGTCCGATGTGCTGCTGCGCGTGATGGCCTGCGAGGTGGGCGACCGTGAATTGTTTGATAACATGCTGCGCCGGTATTTGCTGAATACAAGTAAGTTTTTTGCCAAATACCCGTTTACCTCCATGTCGATGGATGATCCACGGTTCGATCCGTTCTCCTCTTATAACAGCTGGGGTGGAGCATCCAACTTCCTGAGTCTGATCCGTGCACCACATGCTTTTGAATATCACCATCGCTATGTGGAATTGACCTGGGTACTGCAACCCATCTTGTCGTCCCTTTCCAAAGCAACGCGCTTTGCGCAGGCTTTAAGCCCATGGACCGGGGAGGAGGGTTTTACGGAAACCTATTCCCCCTCCATTCTTTGCCTGCTTGATTATGTGGAACGGTTATGCGGCATCATGCCGGTTGGATCGGATCAACTGTGGTTTACCGGTCTTCTCCCCATCGACATGGATCATGGCGAAGAAATCGCTGGTCATACGGCGTACAGCCGTACGGTGAATGGGCTGCATTTTGAATTGGTGAACACGCCAGAACGGGTAACGGTATATCAGGATGGTAAGATTCTTATGGAGGGGCCAGCAGGAATTCGGTTAATTACGGATCAGGGTGGACATTTGGAAGGCGTCATCGGAATGAGCGTGCGCACGATTGAGGGTGAACTGATCTATCGAGGAACATCCATTCCGATTCGAATCAAAGGAAATGAACTCCAGCGGTATATTGAGGGAAGCTTGAAAACAGAACGGGATATCGGCATCATCTATCCTTCCTATCGCTAGTGCGTTTCCCGATGAATAGTTGCAACGCCAAAAGCGCAAGTGGCAAGGGTAGCTCCCCTGTACTTGCGCTTTTACGATTTTACTATCCTAATGGACTGTCCACGAAAATGAGCCTTCGCTTATGCTTTCCGCTCCCACGCAGGGTGGCGATAGAACTCAATCGTATCTATATAGTTCACCGTGTACTTCTGTTCAACTTCCGACAGCTCCAGCAGCTTTCTGTCCATTTGTTTCAAACCCATGACCACATCATGCCGGAGAAGGTCCATTGCAATTTTGCCTACAAAGCCGCCTTCCATCTCTTTATGTTTATTACGAAATTCTTCATTATAGATCAGTTCCGGTGTAAACGATGCTTCAACAAATGCGTTGACAAGCGTAAGCTCATTACCCTCTATCTGTACCGCGATATAATAGTTGCCACGTTCATCCCGAATGAGGTCTTTATACATTTCCACGTCCATCTGAATCACTCCCTATATCTTAAGTTGTACCTTATCATGAGTAACATGGGCGCCATTTCGCTCACCTCTTGCCCTCGTCCATTCATATAGTAGGTATAAATGGCGAACGGAGGATTGCTTATGAATTGGCACCAACTTCATACAGGAAAAACACTTCAACAGCGTCTGGCCGAGTTCCAGGGACATCTGGCAGAATTGAATGCTCCATTGTCTGGTCTGGAACCTGGAATAATTAGAAAAGTATTTCCGCGCAATTTCATCAAAGTCAATCGGCAGTTATTTATTCCACTCAGTTTGTTTTCCATTCGTGTATTTGATGTACCACGAGCACGGCGAGGCATACGGGTAGGCATCCGCACGGTATTCCCATCCGGAAACGCATTTAACAATATCCGACTTGTTGGTGTTGGACTGGATTACATTGAGCTGCAGGGTAAAGGTAAATTCTCCTCACGTATTCTCTTTCCGCTAACTCAGGTCGAATCGATCTATCGTCCAACGAATAAAAAGAAGAAATAATGAGACCAGACATCGCTGAATTCATATCTGTGCCAGTAATCGCCCAATGAGAGAAACAATCCATGCCCTGGGTCAACCCCATGTCATGATATGCATATTTCTCCTCCCTAGTATAACTCATACCTGCATTGGTCTGCTCGGATATTGTGCCATAGCAAAAAGCGGTGAGCACAGAACCTTTCTGTGTCTCACCGTGCAGATGCCTATCAATAATCATTGGAATCAGGAACGTATCACTCAGATGCCTGTCCACACATCCTTGGCATAACGACCTTCCTGCTGCAAACGTTCTAACCACGCATCGGCTTCCTCTGTGGAGTTGCCGCTGACATCAGCGTACGCTTTCTTGAGTGTTGCTTCAACATCAGGTGCCATCTTGCTGCCATCGCCGCAAACATACAGATGTCCACCCTGTTCGAGCAGAGGAATCAGTTTGTGGGCATCATCTCTCATTAGATGCTGCACGTAACATTTCTCTTCCCCGTCCACGCGGGAGAAGGCGGTATGAAGCTGGACAAGGCCCTCTTGCTCCGCAGTTTCGAGTTCATTTTTATATAAATAATCATGTTCAGGGTTGCGACATCCAAAATACAGATGGGCCTCGCCAACCTTCTCACCCTGTTCCTTCAGTACACGTCTTGCCTGCAGGAAACCACGGAATGGAGCTACGCCCGTCCCCGGACCAACCATAATGATCGGAGCCTCTGCAGTTTCTGGCAGTTCGAACCCGGACTCAGGCGTGCGTATGAACATGACAACCTCTTCACCCGGCTTCAAGTTCGCCAGATAGTTGGACGCTATACCTTTATATTCTCCCTGACCACTCCACGCCGGAGCACGCACTACGCTGACGGTTATGCTGGCCTGCTCAGGCTGCACTCGCGGTGAACTGGAGATTGAATAATATCGGGCTTTCAGGGAAGGCAGCAGTTCCAAAAACCGTTCGAAAGGCAGCTCACATGCTTCGTATTTCACCAAATAATCCAGCATGGATATGCGTTTCTTACGCACTTCTTCCATGTAAACAGACTCATCAAGAAGCGCTTCGAGCTCCTTCTTATGCGGTGGGCACACCGTGTACGCCGCCAGCTCCCTCAGTTGGGCCCGAGTTGCCGCTTCCTGAAGCTCCACACTGTGACTGAGCAGATCGACCAGACTAACCGGTTGGTGCAATGGCAGATGAGCTGCGCTGCGACCAGAGGCATCCAGAACCAGATGTTCCGTACCTGTGAATCCATATCGTTTCAGTACTCGTTCTACGAGCTCAGACGGGTTTTGCGGCAAAATGCCCAGGTGATCGCCTTCTTTATACGTTGCGCCTTCAGGCAGTTTAATCTCCAGATGACGTGTGCTTCGTTCACTGCCCGCATCATGAAGTTCCCGATTCTCAAGCACTTCAGCAACATGTGCATCATACGTATCCGCGAGCGGCGTTACCGCCAGTCCGCTGACAAACTGTACTGACAAGGAACTGCGCTCACTACCTGAGCTTGTGTTCAACTTGAGGCCCAGAGTTCGTGCCAAATCCGGCCATAGTTGCTCGGTCCAGTCTCCAACCTGTTTCTCAAAGTCCCCGCTGGCATCACTTTCTCCGATCGGTGATAACCGTTCTGCTCCTTTGGAAGATAACTGCTCATCAATCAAACGCGGGATACGCTGGTACGTGCTGGCCCAGTTGTGATCCCCACATCCGAGAACGGAGAATCGAACGCCTTGGAATTCCCCTGCATCCGCATGTTCAATCCAATCGACGAAATCCTTGGCATTGCTTGGTGGCTGACCATTGTAGGATGCGCTCACAATGATGACGACGCCTTCCTTCGGAAGTTTGCCTACACGATCATCCAGGGTAGCCACCTCGCTACGGAAGCCCTGGTATCTTGCGGTATCTGCGATTTCACGCGCAATGCCTTCCGCTGTCCCGAGATTGGATCCATACAGGACAAGCATCGGGGTGTGATGGGCATTTGCTGTATCCGGCTCTTGTCTTTTGGCAACCGGAGTCGGTTCCTCCACGGCAACACCCGGCACAGCCATGACCGGTTGACCCCCGCGTGCACGAACACGAATCGTGAAGTTATCGGGTTTGAGCGTCAACGTTTCTTTCACTTTCAACTGATAGTCCGCATGATCGATGAATTCAAAATGCTTCAGGACCATTCCTAGCACAAGTGTTGCTTCCTGAAGGGCGAACTGCTGACCGATGCAGGCCCGCTGGCCATTACCAAATGGTTTATAGGCGTCATGTGGTACCTTGCTCGGATCTTCGAACCGTTCCGGTCGGAATTCCTCCACATCGTCACCCCACGCGTCGCGGTCCCGATGCAGCTTGGGAATGAGTACACTGACACTATCCCCTTTTTGCAAAGGATATTTCCCGTCCAGAATAAGGTCTTTCTTCGCGTATAAGGAGAATGCCGGAGCCGTAGGCCACAACCGCAATGCTTCGTTCAGAACCATGCGAACATATTTCAGATTGCGGACCTGATTGTATGTCGGAACCGGATCTTTCAGAATCTGATCTGCTTCAGCTTGAGCCTTGGCAAGGGTATCCGGGTTTTTCATTAAATAATAGATGGCAAAGGACAACAGGCCACTCGTCGTCTCATGTCCAGCAATCAGGAAGGTGATGATCTGGTAACGGATATTTTCATCGTCCAGCGTTTCCCCGGTTTCCGGGTCCTTGCCACTAAGCATATGGGACAACAGATCGTCCGCCCCTTCCTGGGGCTGCTCCTTGCGCTCCGCAATAATATGATCCACCAGAGAGTACATCGAACGGATATCCTGCTCAAACTGTTTCTTTTTCGTGATCATCAGCTTGTCTTGCAGACGCAAACGCTGCAACGAACTCATCGATTCGTCCAGTGCTCGAACCATACTGGTAATGAAGGGATGCGGTTCTTCCCGGTAAAAGCTGTTAAATCGGTAGTTGAATCCACACAATCCAATCGTATCCAGGGTGAGACGAGTCATATCATCAGGTACGTTAACCGTCTCATCCGGATTCAATCTGGACCACTTCTGCACGAGTTGTACAGCGAGATCAATCATTTTGTTGTGATATCCCTGCATCGCACGCTGGCTGAAGCTGGGCAGCAACACATTGTGAGCTTTTTTCCAATTCGGTTCTTGAGTCCAACTCGTAAACAGGCCATCTCCGGCAAATGCACGTACCTTCTCCAGCGGTGCCCATACCCGTTTATCGAATTTGGATTCGTCGGTTACCTCGGCTACCAGTTCGTGACCTGAAATATACAATTCACTTCGGCCAGGATAATCCATTCGAAAAATGGGGCCATACTCTTCAGCGAGTTTCACCAGGGATTGTACAGGCTCATCGGTATTTAACTGTGGTAAGTTTCCTAAAGGCCCAAAAGTTTTGGGTTGGGGAACTGAAATTTGCGCCATAATACTCACTCCTCTTCCAAGTGTTACGTTCGACTAAAAAATAATACCTGCGTTCAACTACGACTTCAGATCAACAGACATGACTACATTTTCTGCAAATTTTCATATTTCATCCAGATAACCTGAAATTCATACCGGAACCAACTGACCAAAATGGTATATTGGTCAGTTTAGATTAAAAAAAATGGGTTCCTTCGTTATCTTTCTTTTACCCTAACATTTCCAGTCCTAATCTTCAAGAGTCTCAAAGTCGTAGGACCAATGGGTATCCATCCGAATTGGCATGAGTAAATTTCCCCTTTGGTCCCTCCATATAGAGATTATTTTGCTCTGAACGAAAACTAGAATTTCGAAGATACACAGTTCATTAAACTCAAACTAGGCCTGTCTCAGCAGGTTCCGAATCGCTGACTCCATCTCTATCGGTGCAACCGTAGTCTCATAGCGACCACTCACTTCCCCGGTTCGATTAATCAAAAATTTGGTGAAATTCCATTTGATTCCGTCTCCCCGGTATAATTCGGGATGTTTCTCCTCTAGGAATTGATCCATCCACCGACCTTCTTCCGATTCCACGTCATAACCCTCAAATGGGGCTGTATCGACCAGATAGCGAAACAAAGGATGTATGGACTGTCCGGTAACCTCGATCTTCTCAAAAATCGGAAAGGATATATGAAAATGATTCCTACAATACTGAGCTATCTCATCATTGTTGCCCGGCTCCTTCTGATTAAACTGATCACAGGGAAACGCCAGGATCTCCAGCCCTTGATCACGATACTGCTCATACAGGTGTTGAAGCTCCGTAAATTGTCGAGAGTAACTGCACTTGCTGGCTGTATTCACGATAAGTAGCACTTTCCCCTCAAAAACAGATAAATCGCCCACGTGTCCATCCATGAATGGAACCTGATAAGAAAATATACTCATTCATAACGCCTCCTTGGTCGGTTCTCACATGAACCTATCTTGAAATGGATTATACGCCGCTTCTCTTGATAGGTTAAATATATAATAATTATAATATTAATAATTTTTATCTATAGAATATTTTTATCTACTGCCATATGATTGAATGGCTCATGATCCCTTTCATAATGGACATACTAGACATAGAAAAAACTGCCCTTCGCAGACAAAAAGCTGCTTTTGGACAGTCATTCGTTAAGGTTGTGCATTTCGAAATGTAGCTAACCCATAATAAGACCATATACAATCCCCGGCCCATGAACACCAATCGTCAAATCATTTTCAATATCAGAAGAACGACTAGGACCGGAAATAAAATGTATGCCTGCCGGAAGATTCTCTCTTCCCGCTTCATCGAATCGATCAAGCGTTTCACCAAGTCTGGTGTAGAGCCGTTCAACTGGAATAATAATGATGAGTACGGTTGGCAATAGACTCACTGAGCGTCCCTTTTCTGGCGAAGAAAGCACCGTGACAGAACCCGTATATGCTGTGGCATAATCCGCCATTACTACACCGATATCTGCCTCGGCTGCCCGTGCCTTCCAGTTCTCCTCTGCTTTGCTGTTCCATACAGAAATCTGCACATCGGGAAGTTGCTCTTCCAATCCAAGATCCGTCAGCGCCTGTTCATTCTGACGTATGATATATTTCGCACTCAATTCATGAGATTTATTAGCGATAAAGTCCGAAGCTTCGCCAATGTCTCTTACCCGTGCAATATGAGCACCTACACTCACAAAATTATCGGTAAATGCCTGTATGCGTTTATCTATGTCCCAGTCCAGATCCGTCCAGAATGCGGGTGCACCTCGAAAAGGTTGGGTCGGAGCATGTGTCTGCCGTGGTCTTCTCAATTTGGACGCAATGTCATTCATAAAGTGTTCCTGCTTCGCACGAGATTTTTTCTCCAATTGCTCCAGCCATTCCTGATGTTCAGTGTTCATGTTGACCACCACCCCCCTCGCGCTCACGCAGAATCTGTTCCATTCGATCCCGAACGGAAGAATCCATTTCTTTCTTCTCCTGATTCAGCTCCTGATCCAACTTGTTCCATTGCTGCCGGAAGGAACGCTTCGCGAGGCTTGGCGCAACCCGATAGCTGTTCCAGCCTTTGAGGGGCCCAAGTTTAAGTGAAATTCCGTTATTCCGAACAATGGCTTTCTGACCAATCTGTCCGAGACGTATAGCCGCTCCGAATCGTTTAGAATTGGATACAACCGCTGCAAAACCTTTCATACCAGCGCTCTCAAGCTTATTGCCATGGCCCTTTTCCACCTTGCGTCTGCGTAAATATACGAGCATATCATGCAGCGGAATTTTGACAGGACAGGCTTCATAACAGGCTCCGCACAGACTGGAAGCACCCGCGATGTCGTTCCATTCATCGATGTTGCCATTGAGTGCAGGTGTAAGTACCGCTCCAATCGGTCCACTGTAGGTTCCACCATAGGCATGCCCGCCGATATGACGATACACTGGACAAGCGTTCAGACAGGCTCCGCAGCGAATACAGTTCAACAGCTCCTGAAATTCGGGATCACCCAACTGAAGTGAACGTCCATTATCCACGATAATAATGTGCATTTCATCTGGTCCGTCCCCGTCTTCTGTTCGACGAGGGCCGGTTATGCCTGACATATACATCGTCAATTTTTGACCTGTCGCGGAGCGTGGCAGCAGGGTTGCCATCACCTCGAGATCCGTCCAGGATGGAATGATACGCTCCATGCCCATTAAGGTAATCTGTGTTTTTGGCACGGTGGATACCATGCGGGCATTGCCTTCATTTTCAAATAGGACCATGGAACCCGTCTCAGCAATGGCAAAATTGCAGCCGGTCATGCCAATATCTGCTTCAAGAAACTTCTCACGCAGCTTTTTGCGTACAAATCCAGCAAGTACGGTGGTGTCCGGTTCCAGAGTTTCACCCGCTTCCTTGGATAACAGGTCCGCAATCTGGTATCGATTTTTGTGAATAGCCGGAATGACGATATGAGATGGGGCTTCACCTGCCAATTGAATGATGTATTCGCCCAGATCGGTCTCTATCGCTTCAATGCCTGCGGATTCCAATACATGGTTGAGATGTACTTCCTCGGACACCATGGACTTGGATTTCACCACGGTGGAAGCCTGCTTGCGAGCCGCAATATCAAGTGCTATTGCGGCTGCCTCTACCGAAGTATCCGCAAAATGAATATGAACCCCATTGGCACGTGCATTATTGACGAATTCATTCAGGTAATAATCCAGATGTGCGATCGTATGCAGACGAATCTGACGTCCACGTTCGCGCCATTCTTCCCAGTTGCCATGTTCTTCGGATGCGGACTTCTTGCCATTACGCAATCGCTCTGTCGTAAACTTGACGGCTTTCCGCAGGAAGTCATCATTCAAAGCCAGTTCTGCACGTTCTTTGACGGTAACATCCATTACACCGGGTTGACTCATCCTGTTTGCACCCCCTCATACAGCAGTTCGGCCAAATGCATCACTCGCACTGGTTCATTCCTATACCGCAGGTTACCTGCGATATTCATTAGACAGGCCATATCCAGTCCTACCAATACTTCAGCTTCCGTTTCTTTGATGTGATCTACCTTTTCTGTGACCATGGCACCAGATATATCCGGCATTTTGATGGCAAAGGTACCACCAAAGCCGCAGCAATCCTCTCCGTAAGGAAGGGGAACAAATTCCAAACCTTTTACTGCCGAAAGTAATGCCATAGGCTCATCCTTTACGCCTAACAAACGGCTGCCATGACAGGAGGGATGATATGTAACCTTATGTGGAAAATGTGCACCCAAATCCGTGATGCCAAGCACCTGAACGAGAAACTGCGTGAATTCGTAGGCTTTGGCTTCCAAACGTTTAGCCTTATCCAGCCATACAGGTTCATCGACAAACAGCTCGGGATAATGATGAATCATGTACGTACAGGAGCCCGAGGGACAGACGACAAAATCACTATCATCAAAGGCTTCCAGAATCGTTTTGGCGGCTACCCGTGTCTCATCCCAATACCCGCTGTTGTAGGAAGGCTGACCGCAGCAGGTCTGCACGGGCGGGAAATCCAACCGAACGCCATGAGCGGCGAGCAATCTCACCATCGCCTCCCCCACGCGGGGATATATGGCATCGCTGAGGCAGGTAATGAATAAGGAGACCTTCATGATTACACGCTCCTATAACTGATGAATTGTTGTTATAACGCATATAAGTATCAAATACCGTATTGTTTTATACCCTTGTGATTGAGATATCATAGCTGTTCAGTCGTTCTATCAAATCATCATCAAGCGACTGATCTGTGATCACCGCATGAACCGCATTTAACCCGGTTACCCGGGCAAATGCACGAACTCCAAACTTGCTCGTATCTGCAAGCAAAATGACCTGGTCGGATATGCCGACCATTTTCTGCTTCAACCGTGCCTGAAGCTCATTGGATTCACTGATTCCGCCACCTTCCAGATGCACACCTTTACAAGAGAGGAACAATTTATCGACATGATATGTCTCCAGGGAACGTTCGGCGAGCGGACCAACAAAAGACAGAGATCGTTGGGCCAACTGGCCACCAGTCGAGATGACTTCAATCTTGTCCCTGCTGCTCAGTTCGGTGGCTACCTGTATGGAGTTGGTCAATACGGTCAATGGCATATCTGGCATATTGGCCGCCATATACCCTGCTGTCGTGCTGGCATCAAGTAGAATTCGATCACCCGGACGAATCATGGATAGAGCCGACTGGGCAATTCTTTTCTTTTCCTCTGCATGTGTTGTTTCCCTTACCCGGTAAGGGATCTCCGGCTGCTCTTCCTTCACGCTGACAGCGCCGCCATGGGAACGGCGCAGTCGCCCTGCTTGCTCCAGCCGGTCCAGATCACGCCGAATGGTCTCTTCTGTTACCCGGCAGTGCTCACTAAGCTCGGATACACGCATGCTGCCCTTAACATTAACCATCTCCACAATTCGGTCATAGCGCTCTGCTGCCAGCATGTTACACCTCGCTTCCAGCCTGTGATTTGGGCGAAGCCGTCAACCTTAGGAATCTACCGTAGGCCTCTTCCCAGATGGGTCTGTCCTTTGGCTCATAATCGGTAACTGGGAATGAATCACGTATGACCTTGCGGGCTTCCCATATATCCTTAAAGGCTCCGCTTGCCATCCACTGTACAGCCATGTTCCCGATCGCACTACCTTCTGCTGGCCCCGCCCATACCGGTTTGCCAATGGAATTGGCTGTCCACTGACATAACAAGCGATTCTGAATGCCACCACCGACCATATGCAATCCATTAAAAGACTGTCTGGACAGTTGTTCTGTCCATTCCAGCACCCTCCGATACTTCAGTGCAAGGCTCTCCAGAATAGAACGGGCAATAGCCCCCTGATCTTGCGGCTCAGTCTGCCCTGTATCACGGCAATATTGTTGTATACGAGAGGTCATATCCCCTGCTGGCATAAACCGCTCATCATCGGGATCAAACAGACTCGCAAATGGAGGAGCAAGTTCCGCCCTGCTCAGTAACTCCGCATAGCTGATTCCCTGTCCTTTCCGTTCCCATTCACGCATGCATTCTTGCAAAATCCACAGGCCCATGATGTTCTTAAGCAAACGGAACGTACCACCTGCCCCGCCCTCATTCGTAAAGTTGAGCGCCAAACTCTCGGAACTGATGGCGGGGTGATCAATCTCCGTGCCCATAAGTGACCAGGTTCCGCAGCTTAGGTAAGCAAATGAACGCTCTGTTGCCGGAACAGCCACAACCGCCGAACCTGTGTCATGCTCTGCAACCGCAATAACCGGAATGGCAGATAAGCCAAGATCACTGCAAATGCTGCTGCGCAGCTGCCCCACTCGAGTACCTGGCATGACTACTTCTCCGAATAGTGTCTCCGAAATACCGATATGTGCAAGCAGTTCACCGTCCCAATGCCCTGTGGTTGGATTGTATAGCTGTGTTGTGGTGGCGTTGGTAAACTCATTCACCGCTTCACCGGTCAGAAAGTAACGAAGCAGATCGGGGATCATGAGGAATCGCTCCGCTTCGTTAAGCAGTGGGGAGCCACTTCGCTTAAGCGTAGCCAACTGGTACAGTGTGTTAAAGCTAAGAAACTGGATGCCTGTGCGTTCGAAAATTCGCTGAGAGGTCAATTCCTTACGCACCTGATCCATCATGCCGTTAAACTGTGCATCACGGTAATGATATGGATTGCCCAACAATTCACCATGACTTCCAAGCAGTCCAAAATCAACCGCCCAGGAATCAATCCCCAGACTTTCAGGCTGCTCCCCCTTTTGTTTAACAAGGTTCAGCCCTTCCAGCAATTCATGGTGCAGCCTCAATATATCCCAGTGCAGCCGCTCCCCCGCTTTTACCGGCTCATTCTTGAACCGATGGATCTCCAACGTTTCCATTCCCCGATCATTCAGATGACCCAGCAGTGCTCTCCCGCTTCCAGCACCCAAATCATACGCCAGCACACTCACCGCTCTTCACCAGCCCTTCATCCCATACTATATTTTCGCTCTTGAATATTTCTTGATTTCAATCATAGCTGCTCTGCACTTTATTCTTTATTTTGTTGTTTGTTTATTTTTGTTTTATACTGTTTTGCTTTATTTTACGAGTATATCATCATTGTAAGCGTTTGAATACCCTGTGATTAGTTTCTTTTACCCATACCAAAAACGACTCTCTCCACTCGGGAGGAGCCGCCTTCCTGTTATTTTACGTATAAAAGCTGTTTTTACTAACACCGGACTGGGGCTGCACATCTCTTTCAAAATGCTTAAACCTTGTCCCCTGATATGTCAGCATGCCTCGGTCATGTTCCACAAGCATACCGTAGTCACTCCCACCTACGTTCAGTTCTACCCGTTCACCGTTGTCGAGCTCAAATGTAATGTAATAGTAAGTGGAAGCCCTGCTGTCCCCTGTTCCCCCGCTAACTCTAGTTCGCTTTGCCACAATCGTTGAATGCAAGGTTAACAGCGCTGATGCATTATTCGATGACCAAGTGCGTACCCCTGAAATAATGGCATAAACAATGACACCGGCAATGATGAGAAAAACGCCACCGATAAAAATGGATCCAAACGCACTCATTGCTCCAAACTCATTGAATCCAGCAAAAAAACCACTCTGATTGCCCTCAAATCCCGGAACATCATTCATGTCATCAAAAATACCGAAGCCATCCATGCTTAACCAGCCCAGTGATGAAGATATGCTCAATGACGTCATTCATCATCGTTCCCTTCTCCCTGCAAATTAAGATGCACCGCCCCCTGCCAAGGAGACGGTGCACGCAGACAACCCTACAAGCCTTGTCCGTATACTATATGAACCTGATTACGAATACAGACGTTCAAGTTCATCGACCAGACTGCCAACATAGGCAACAGCAGCACGAATCGGCTCAGGTCCAGACATGTCCACACCCGCAAGCTTCATCAGCTCTTGCGGATCAAGGCTTCCTCCCGCTTTCAATGCATCAAGCCACCGATCAACGGCAGGCTGCCCCTCTTCCCGAATCAGCTGTGCAGCAGCGGTAGATGCCGTCAGACCTGCTGCATAGGTATATGGATACAATCCCATATAATAATGAGGCTGTCTCATCCAGGTCAGTTTGGCCCCTTCGTCAATCACCAAATCAGGCCCCCAGAACTCGGAGAGGATGTTGCCTTTCAGCTGACTTAATGTCTTCGCTGTGATAGGTTCATCCTTGGTTGCGAGTGCGTACACCTGACGCTGCAACTCACCTTCAAGAAGATGCGTAACAAAGTTATGGTAATACGTATTGAGCAATTGCAAAATGACCCAACGACGCATTCTCGGATTATCAGAACGTTTCAACAAATGATCTGCCAGCAGCATTTCATTCATTGTCGAAGGCGCCTCTATGAAATAGAGGGACGGTCGTGTATTCGTAAGACGTTGGTAATGCCCGGCAAGCATGAAATGTCCAGCATGTCCCACTTCATGGGCAAGTGTAAATGCTCCGCGCATATTGTTTGCCCATGAGATCAGGATATAGGAATGAGAACCATATATGGACGAACAAAAAGCTCCTGTCGATTTGCCCGCATTATCTGCGTAATCTACCCAGCGCTCACTAAATGCACGCTCCACAATGTCGCCATATTCCGGTCCCATCACGGCAAGAGCTTCACGAATGAGCGTGCAGGCTTCCTCATATGTAATGGCAGGGCTGAATTCAGGGTCCAGTGGTGCTTTCAGATCACAGAACATCAGCTTGTCCAGACCTAACTCACGTTTCTTGAGAGCTGCCAGTCTGCGCATGTGAGGTGCGAGTTCCTGCTGGATGATGTCCAGTACATTGTTATACATCTCTTTGCTTACCTGCTGCGGGCTGAGCAGCATATCCGTAACATCATCATATCCACGCAGCCTGGACATGACGACCTGTTTCTTCACTTCGGTTGCGTAACCTTCAGCAAACGTATTTTTGTAATCATTCAGCTTGGAGCTGAATGCAGCATACGCAGAGCGGCGCAGCTTTGTATCCGATGACATTTCATAATTATTCTCATAGAATGACCAGGACAGCGGGCGGTTATTGTCATCGCCATCAAGTGCATCGTCAAACGTCATGTCTGCTAATTTACCACGCAGATAGATCCGGTATGGCGAGTCCAGCACTTCCCCGAGGGAAGCGAGTACCTTCTCCGTTTCGGGCGAAAGACGATGTGCCTTTTCCTGAATTAGACGATCCAAACTGCGGGCATACGGCTGCAAACCCGGAAGTTCTTCAATATAACGTTTAACCGTTCCATCCGGAAGATCCACGATCTCGGAATTCACAAAAGACAAGGACGACGACAAATTCGATAAGATGTCACCCGCCTTGGCTGAATTCTCAATATTCACGGGATTGGTACTGTCCTCCGACTGTTTCAGCCGGGCATATGAAGCCGTTTTGCTAATGCGTTCCTGCAAAGCTTCACGGGCATCCAAACAGGCCAGCAGCTGCTCTGCTCCTTCGCCCAGATGTCCTTTGAATGTTTCGATATGGGCAGCAGCATCAGGCAGTGATCTAAGCTCCCGCTCCCACTCTGCGTCAGTCCCAAACAAGTCTCGCAAGTCCCAGGTAGTCTCTTGGTTTACTTCATCGCGTGTACGTATTTTTTCCATCGTTAAATGTCCTCCTCCTTGCATTTCCAATATCTCTCATCGTATCATATTCGGAGCATTTATGCCTTACATATCCTAAAATGAGCCTTTTGGTACAAGGGATTATAGTTTGAACTAAAGAATATTTACACATACCACTCCGATGACAGAACAACCTTCCGATCGCTGTTATCCCCAGATTTTTTGATCCCTATTTTAAAGGGGAAATCCGGGGATAAGCATATGCTTCCGATGCAGCCTTCTTTCAGAAAGCTTTTAGGCGAACGCTTCGCTTCTTCAGGCTATTTCTGCCTTCTACGTTTCAAGAAAACTTTTTTAAAACTGTCAGTGAATTAGAGGGAAAGAAAAACCGCCAGGTAATGGAAGTGTCCATTTACCAGGCGGTTCGTCTGACTATAACTTATTCTGATTTCCAAATTACATTTTCACCATAGTTTTTACCCCAGTTATACATCGCATGCAGCACGGGCATCAGGCTCTGTCCGTGATCCGTCATCGTATATTCCACACGAGGAGGTACTTCTGCATACACCTTGCGCTCAATTAGCTTGTCTTCCTCCAGCTCACGCAACTGGTTGGTCAGCATCTTTTGGGTAATATGAGGAATCAATCGCTTCAATTCACTGAAACGTTTGGTGCCTTCAAGACCCAGATGCCATAAAATAATCAGTTTCCATTTGCCGCCAATAACAGCAAGGGTCAATTCTTTCTCACAGTTGATCTCTTTCAAGTTGATGCGTTCCTTGACTTCGGTTGCCATGGCTCGAGCCCCCTTTTCTTCCACTCAATATTATATCGCTAAAATGCATTTCGCATATCACAAGAACACTCCGCAACAGGAGAACTTGCCGCTCCCTTGTATCATATAACGGGTTCATTGGTTCGATACAGCTTGTATACATTCTACTACAGCAAGACTCTGATGTTAAGCAAACCCCGAATCAGACCACAAACAACGATAGCAGAAAAGACCGGAACTCCCTCTTGTTTAAGAGGTATTCCGGTCTTCCATCTATTCTACTTCATCAAGTTTATGACATATGGTCTATTCCAGGTTGGCATGACGCCCAAACATGTCTGCTCCAGTCATACTCTTCATTTCCATCATGGTGAGCACCAGTGCATCCATGCTCATTAGCAGCCCCTGTTCAAACAGAGAGCCCATCGGCTGAATGGTCACTTCGGTTCCGGCGGTCGCCGTATCCTCTTTGGCAGAGGCAGTAAGACGAACCACGGTATCGGACAGCTGTCCAATGGTGGACTCTGGTTTAATTGTGATCAGACCCACAGGAGCACCTGCTTTACTGGCCTTCTGAGCCATCGCTGCCAGACTGCCTGTCTCCCCTGAGCCTGAGCATAACAAGAGGAAGTCTTTCGGAGAGATCCCTGGCGTAACGGTCTCCCCAACTACATATACCCGCAGACCCATCTGCATCAATCTCATCGCAAAAGCCTTTCCCATCAGACCGGATCGGCCTGCGCCTGCCACAAAAACCTGTTCGGCAGCCAGAATATGTTCCGCCATGGCCTGCATCTCCGAGTCGTCGATCTGGCTTAGCGTACGTTCCAGCTCCTTCAAGATGTCCACTGCGTATTGTCGGCTGCTCATCTGTCTTACCCTTGTTGAACCAAACGTTGCATCTCAGCTGCAACTTTAGCTTTGTCTGCTTGTCCAGTGATACCGCCACCCACAATCACCAGATCCGGTTGTGCTTTGATCACTTCAGGCAATGTTTCCAGCTTGATGCCACCAGCTACAGCTGTTTTTGCATTTTTCACGGCTTGTTTGATCGTTTGCAGATCTTCGAACGGGCTTTGTCCTTCAGCTTGCAGGTCATAACCTGTGTGTACACAGATGTAATCTACGCCAAGCGAATCAACTTCTCGAGCACGCTGTTCAAGATTAGGCACGTTGATCATGTCCACAAGAACTTGTTTGTTTTGTTTCTTCGCTTCTGCTACTGCACCTTTGATCGTACTATCATTGGTTGCCCCAAGCACAGTGATCAGATCCGCACCAGCTTCAGCTGCTTTCATGATTTCATAACCACCAGCGTCCATAATTTTAAGGTCTGCAAGAACTTGCAGATTAGGGAATGCTTCTTTCATCGCTTTTACCGCGTGCAAACCTTCATTAATAACGATTGGCGTACCAATCTCAACGATATCGATATATTGTTCAACTTCTTTAACAAGTGCAATACCTTCAGGGATGTTTACCAAGTCCAATGCCAATTGCAATTTCACGATTCATTTCTCCTTTTGTTGTTCGAGTATGAGTATATCCTGTAAAGGATGTTAAAATATTTAGCCTGCACCGTTCAGCCAGTTCAGATGCATGCAATGTTTGTCATGGCTACTCATTCATTGTAGAACCCGACTATCCGTTAAGGAAGTACGCACTTTGAAGTCAGGTAGTTACTTTCACGATACTATTGATTGAATTACATTGTTATATGAACTTAAATTTGAAAATAAGTTATCGTTCACAATCCACATATGTGGTTATCTGCGAATTCATGTGCTCCTCTTCTCATCAAAAAAGACCCCGCCACAAGGACAGGGTCTTTCCAAAGTATCAAGTCAACAAGATTATACAAATTGATCCTGAAAACGTATTTAAACCTCTCGGTTAATCATTCAAATCTTGGATTTACAAATAAACAGGTTTCACGCATACCGGCTTGGATACACCTGTGCTGTGGCCTGTGTATTTCAGACGCCCGCTCTCCTGATCCACTGTAAAGGAAACGATATTGTTGGTATCGCGGTTAGCTGCGATCAGCAGTTTGCCATTCGGAGTCAAAGCAAAGTGACGTGGGTGTTCACCCTCAGCAGATACATGCTCAACCAGTTTCAAATGTCCTGTTTCAGCGTCTACTGCAAATACCACGATGCTGTCATGCCCGCGGTTCGAACCGTATACGAAACGACCATCGTTTGATACGGCGATTTCAGCTGTTGTGTTTTCACTGCCGTCATAGCCGTCAGGCAATGTGGACACGGTGGAAACCTCTGTCAACGTGCCTGCTGCTGCATCATAACGGAAAGTCGTAATGGAAGAATCCACTTCGTTAATAACATAGGCGAATTGACCGTTCGGATGAAATGCCAAGTGACGAGGTCCTGCACCCGGATGTGTTTTGGTTTCACTGTGCAGTACGAGTTCATTCTTGCCTGCATCAATGGAGTAGATTGCGATTTTGTCCGCACCCAGATCCTGTACCATCATGTATTTTCCATCCGGGCTGAAGAATGCAGAATGCACATGCGGCTTGTCCTGACGTTCAGGATGCGCACCTTTGCCTTCATGTTTCTTTTCATCCAGAAGCACGCCAACTTCACCGTTATCCGTCAGGGCTTGCAGACCCACCAGACCACCGTGGTAGCTGGAAAGGATCAAGTAACGTCCGGAAGGATCACGTTGGATATGACATGGTGGAGCCGAAATGGAGTCATGACGATTCAGCAATGACAATTTTCCTGTTGAAGGATCAATGCTCAGAGCTACAGCTTCAGACATTTTATTACCTTCGGCAGACGCCGTCTCACCGATCGCATACAGTTTATTACCTTCAGCATCCACGTTTACAAACGTTGGATTTTTCACGCCCGCGATGCCGTCAAGCTTGGAGAGGTTACCTGTATCCTCATTCAATTCATATGCGTAAATGCCCTCATTTTCCGCTTCGGCATAAGAGCCGACCAATACGAGCAAGCGTTTTGATTCACTCATTACAGTTTCCTCCTCTATGTGTATGTAATCTGGTTGCACCTCTTCTATAATAAATCTGCCATATCAAAATAGCAATCCACCGCCCCTGCGCATCCCATCAAAGAAGTGGCATTCACATCGCTCATGACGTAAGACAATACCAATATCCATTCCGACAAAGGTCAACTTCTGCTATGATAAAATAGGTTTTTCATCCAGAAAGGACTGAATTTCGATTGTTTAATTCATTTCTGCTCACGTTATATCATGTATTTCTGCCCATATCGCTTCCCGTAATCGGAGGCATATTGTTAAAACGGTTCAAAAATTGGGATACTCGGCCGCTGTCGACCTTTTCCCTCTATATTTTGAGCCCTGCGCTTATCTTTGATACACTGCTGCATGCTGATATTACATGGACAGACGTAACCGGCACATTCTGGTTCTCCATCATCAATCTGATCGCCCTGTGGGCACTTGCTGAACTGCTGAGCCGAATATTCCATCTTGGGGCAAGCGAAAAAGCGGGACTTACCCTTGTCTCCACGTTTACGAACTGCGTGAATTATGGGCTCCCGCTTGTGTTGCTTGCCTTTGGACAGCTTGGATTGGATAAGGCTTCGGTATATGTCATCGGACAGATGATCATTGTAAACACAGTAGGTATCTTTTTTGCCGCCAGATCTGAATTCACGGTCAAAAATGCGATTCTATCCGTCTTCCGTATGCCTTCCATCTATGCTGCTGCGATAGCCATCATCCTACGTGCATCCAATCTGAGCTTAGCAGTGGCACTGGATGGAGGCATCTCCATGCTCGCAGCCGGTTACTCTCCTGTCGTACTGGCCATTCTCGGTGCACAGATGCTCAGACCACGTGGTTCCGTCGAACCTTGGAAACCTAACGTGCGCAAAGCGTTCTGGACTGGACTTATAGTACGGCTTGCTGCAGCACCAGTACTCTCATATCTAATCCTGACTGCACTTCAAATTGAAGGAACGTTATTCAGTGTGCTGCTGATCCTAGCGTCCATGCCGACCGCAGTGAACGCCGTAATTTTGGCCGAGCAATTCAATGCGTCTCCGCAGTTTGTGTCCCGCTGTATTCTGTGGACAACTGCTGCGTCCATGGTCATTCTGCCGATCATGATTGTGATGTCTTCCTGATCAGCACGGAAGCTGAAGTTGGAGACATCGCTGCCTGCTTGCGTTTCTCCAACCGACGTTCAAAGCGACGTTTGAGTGCTCTGACATAGAAGAACTTGACGACAAAGTAAGAAATCACACCCAGGATGACCCCAAAGACGGACATGCCTGCCAGAATATCCAGACCACCCCGCAATAGTTCACTTAGCGCGGACCAGTTACCGCGAAACAGCTCCATAAAGGCACTCTCATGAACAAGCCCCTGCCCCATGCTGTGCGCCGGCAATATCCAGGAACCAATTTGCTTGGCAAGCGGCATCAATATGATGGGCAGGAAAGTTAGCTTGCCGACCACATTGCCCACAATAGCCGCTGGCAGTGAACCACCGGACAAACGTACAATCGGATAGAACACGAGATATACCAGTGATGCTGTGGAAATGACGATCAATTCCAGACCAAAACCCAAAGCAAATCCGGTAGATACTTTATGTGCCCCGCCGGGAGCACGTAACAATTTGAGAAAATTAAGCTTCAAAGCACGTGTTAAACGCGCAAAACGTGAGTTTTTGCTTTTCTGTAGGTTCATACCGAACTTCCCCTTATCTTACACAAATGACGGCTCAAGCCGCCTACTCTTCAGTATATCACACCGCGTTAACGCCTGCTGTTATAATCACTGGCTGTGTCTCAATGGCGACGTTACCTGCTACCGCTCTGGAGATCATGCAGGAATCTTCTGCTTTATGTGCCAAGCGCTCCGCCTTCGTTACATCAGCATCAGATGCATCCGCTTTGAGCACAATGCGAGGTCTGTGTGTGATCCGTTCGTACGTAAATACGTTATTGGTAACATCCACCGTCGCTTCAGACTCCAGTGTCAGTTCATCTGGTGTAATATCCGATCGCTCCAGCATTGCTGCAAGTGTAATCAAATAACAGGTGGACGCTGCACCCAGCAGCATTTCATCCGGATTGGTTCCAGTACCCGGACCACCCATCTCCTGTGGAATCGAAATGACTGTTTTTAACCCGCCTGCATCAATATGCCCTTCACTATTACGTCCACCATTCCAAGTAGCTTTCAGGTGAAAAGGATGTTTCATTATATTCATTCCTTTCTAATTAGACACGGACACATGCTATAGATTGTTCATTCAGTGCGCCAACCTGCTCTTCCTCTAAGCCCAGATCAGTTATTACTTTTGCCACACTGCTGAGTTCAGCCACTCTTGTAAAAGCCTGCACGCCAAACTTGCTCGAATCCGCCAGCAATATAACTTCATCAGCTATGCTGATCATCTTCTGCTTCACCAGCGCCTGCAATTCATTCGACTCACTGATGCCCTTGGTCAAATGTACACCTTTGCAGGATAAGAAAACTTTATCCACATGATACGCATCAAGCGACCGTTCAGCTAGCGGCCCTACAAACGATAGGGACTTCGAAGCAAGCTGCCCGCCTGTCGCGATTACACGGATCTGTTCCTTGTTACTCAGCTCCGCTGCGACCTTAATGGAGTTGGTCAACACGGTGAGTGGTATGTTTGGCAGTCCTGCTGCCATATACCACGCAGTTGTACTGGCATCCAGCGCTATCCGGTCACCAGGCTCTACCATTTTCAACGCTTCGTCCGCAATTCTGCGTTTCTCTTCTGCATGAGTTACAGCCCGCTCCGGATAAGGGATCTCCGACTGCCCCTCTTCTTTATATTTTACGCTGACAGCCCCGCCGTGGGAACGTCTGAGCCTTCCCGCCTGCTCCAGCTTGTCCAGATCACGACGGATCGTCTCTTCCGTCACACCGCAGCGCTCACTCAGCTCGGTTACGCGCATACTTCCATGGGAATCTACCCATTCCACAATTTTCTCATAACGTTCAGCCACGAGCATCTTCATTCACTCCAAACCGTTGATTATCCAAGATGAATCCTGTTCATCCCATCATACCACAGTGCCCACGGAAGGAGAATTTCATCGAGGGCGCACAGGGTGCAAAAAAGAGGGAGCTTACGCTCCCTCCATTTCGAATGAAATTGTGTCTTATTTATCGTCAGCCATAGGGAACCAGCCCGGTGTGTGAATAATTGCATTCCACAGACCGTCAGGGATAACCAGACGTTCCTGATCCGATTTGGTGAGAATCGTCTCGATATCATCCTCAAGTCCACTTTCGATTTTCTCAACCCAATCAGGTTCGATAATCAGCTCACGGCCAATCGCAAGCAATGGCACACCACTCTGAAGAGCTTCGGCTGCCTCATCTGCCGTATGGATGGCACCTACGCCAATGACAGGCAGTTTACCATCCACGCGATCAAGGATAAATTCAATTCTGGAGCGAGTATCTGCTTCACCACGTCTTGGCTTGGACCAGAACTCGTTGACGGATACATGCAGGTAATCCAGATTTTTATCTTTCAGCGCATCAACCAATGCATACGTCTCTTCCATGGTCAGTCCCGGTGTTTCCGGCTCTTCTGGGGAGAAACGGTATCCAACGATAAACGGCAGTTTCGTATGTGTAGCTACAGCCTTCTGGACCTCATCCACCACAGCCAGTGGGAATGTGAGACGTTTCTCGATGCTTCCACCCCAACGATCTTCACGTCGGTTGGAATGCGGAGAGAAGAACTGCTGAATCAGATAACCGTTCGCACCATGAATCTCAACACCGTCGAAGCCAGCTTCAATGGCGCGGCGGGTTGCTTCTCCAAAGTCCTTGATGATGGACGTAATTTCGTCATCAGACAACTCTCTTGGTACAGGAGATCCCGGACGCTCACTGGCAACAGCGCTTGGAGCAGCGACTTGACCCGCTGGCACCGCTTGTTCTGGCGTGAGACGACCTGCATGGAAAATTTGCAGTACGGCTTTGGAACCTTGCTGCTTAATCGTATCGGCCAGACGTTTCAGACCGGGAATAAAGCTATCGTCATAACTTCCAAATTGAGCCGGAAAACCAATTCCATTCGCAGTTACATGGGTTACCGCTGTAACAGACATACCAGCACCGCCAGTACGACGTGCATAATAAGCAAGTTCAGCGTCTGATACAGTACCATCGGGATTTGAGGACATATGAGTCATTGGAGCGAGCACGATCCGGTTTTTCAGCGTAATGCCGCTTGGCAGTGAAACTTGTTCAAACATTGGGCTATACTTTGGATTCATTCGTGGTTCCCTCCTGATTTAATATCTCTTTTAATAGATATATGAATATATGCGTTCGCTTACTGTAATGATTATAGTTACGTTTCACTCACATTGCAACTTTTCATTTTCACCCCTTATCCATTCGATGCTTAAAGCTCACTGCTCCATTCACTCTCCGCCTTTTGTCCATTACACTTTTTTCTTCTTTCTCAACCCAAAAAGACGGAGTGTCTTACAACTCTCCGCCTCATAAAACTGCTTGCTTAGCTTAGAAACTGCGTACGTATGCCAGCTTCTGGTCCATTTCTTCCACACATTCATAGCAGTCATGCTCATCATTGGCTACCATAGGAGTTACCGGATACAGATTCATCTCTGTACTGTTGTAGGATTTCAACAACGGTAGCAGCTGTGTCACGCGTGTATTCGCCGGATCCAGCCAGGTATTGATCTCTTCTTCAGACAAAATCGCCGGCATTTTGCTGCCAAACTCCCGTGTAACCATGTTCGCCCCCGCCATCAGCATCGTGCAGGTACGCAGTGGCTGTTTGCGCGTATCTTTCCATACCTCGTATAATCCCGCTATGCCAAACAATCCGCGATCCGGCATAACCACTCGCACTGCATAGCTTTTCTTGCCTTCTTGACGCCAGTAATACAAACCATTGCATGGGATAACACAACGCTTCGTCTCTACCAGCTTGTAGTAGGCTGGATTCTCATGGACTGTCATGAGATTGGCGTTGACTGCATCGCGTCCCCAGAACGGAATGAATCCCCATCGGAACTCGTCCAATACCCGCTCACCATCCTGATGCAAAATAATCGGTGTATGCTGGGTTGGGCTGATATTGTAACGGTTTTTGTAATAATACATCACCCGTTGAATCTTAAAATGATCCCTGACCTCATCCAAATCGGCTGCCAACGAAAAACGGTTACACATGCTCAGGCACTTCCTTTCCCTGCTTGAATTGAATTTGATTGTATTGTTTGTAATAGCAGGGAAATTATGCATGCTTATATAGAAAGCATTAGTAATCGTGTGAAATCTTCCTATTTCCCAGTGCCTGAGCTATAGAGAAGCCTGAATTGCTGCGGGGTCATCCCGATATAGGTCCGAAACATGCGAATAAAATAACTGCTGTATGTAAATCCACACTGAGAAGCAATTTGTTTCACGGATAGTTCCGAGTCTACGAGCATTTTCTTCGCGGCCAGAATGCGGCAGTCCAGCAGATACCTGCCGGGCGGAACACCCATGATACTCTTGAACATGCGATTAAAATAATACACGCTGTATCCCGCTATATCCGCCATTTCAGCAAGACTTAGCGGTTGTGTGCAGTGACGACGAATATAATCGGCTGTTGAGCGGATTGTATCCTGATGGTTCAGTAATGACGTCCCTTCGATTGACTCCGAATTTCGTGCCAATTCAACTAGCAACTCATACAGTACCGCCGACAACTTCGGTTCATGCACACTCTCATAACCTTCACCGAGCTGGCATAATTGTTCATGCAACTCCTCGAAACGTTCCTCGCCAGAGAATGAAAAGAGCCACACTTTATCCGGATTCCGCAAGCCTAGCAGCCGCTCCAGATCGTGGGCTTGCAGATGAATCCATCTGATATCCCAGGGATCAGATGGATCGGCATAATACTGTTGCGCCTGTCCCGGCGCATATAGAAAACCTTGTCCAGCCGTTAATCGAACGCTGCCCTGCTCGGTTCTCACTTCACCCTGTCCGTTGAAAACCAGATGCAAATTATACTCTCGTATTCCGTGCGGACGATGTTCCTTGTGCTCTGGATCGAGATATCTTCCGTAGGCTACTGGATAACATGCATACCCTGCATGCCCGGGCTCCGGCATAAACCAATGGTTTCGCATATGTTCTTCCCCCAAAAATAGCAAGATCATGATACCCTATCGCAACATGTTATTATATTCCCCTCTCATTATCCATTATAAAATGAAATAGACTCGACACTCTTCCACAAGATGATGATAGTGGAGTCATTAAGCACTGGCTTGAGCGTGCATGAAAATCATTATGTTCCAGACCAAAGGAGATTAGCATACATGAACCAAAACCGACCTATTCAAATGGGTGTTGATTATTATCCTGAACATTGGGACCCTAATCTGTGGGAGCAGGATGCCCGATTAATGGCCGATAGTGGTGTACGTATTGTACGTGTGGGTGAATTTGCCTGGAGCCGAATGGAGCCTGCCGATGGACAATTCGATTGGACATGGCTTGATGAGGCGCTCGATACCCTTCATCGCAATGGGCTTCAGGTGGTGATCGGTACACCAACGATGACACCACCACGCTGGCTCACCGAAAAGTGTCCCGATATTCTGCCGGTGCTGCCAAGTGGACAGTTGTACCATGAAGGAGTGCGCGGCCACCGCTGTTATAACAGTCCGAGTATGCGGACGTACAGTGCACGAATTGTCCAGAAGCTGAGCGAGCGATATGCAGCACATCCGGCTTTGATTGGCTGGCAGACTGATAATGAATTCAGTTTCACGGATTGTCAGTGTACTGCTTGTTCAGAGGCTTTTCGCGAGTGGGTTCGAGCCCGTTACATTTCACTAGGGCAGCTCAACCAGGCTTGGGGTACTGTTGTCTGGAGTGGAGAATACAGCGATTGGGAACAGGTGACGCCACCATATGGCGGCTCTCCGTTTCAGAATCCTTCGTTCCTGCTGGACTACTCCCGTTTTCAGTCGGATTCCATTGTGGCTTTTCAAAGCATCCAAATCGAGATCATTCGGCATAACTGTCCCGATCATTTTGTCACTCATAATTTTCATAGCTATCCGCAAAAGGCAGATCAATATAAAATCGGTCAGGATCTGGATTTCGCTTCTTTTGATTACTATCCCAACCCTTCACCTAACAAAACGGACACCGCACCTTACAGTGGCGCTTTGTCGCTAGATCTGACACGTGGCATCAAACGCCGCAATTTCTGGATTATGGAGCAGCTTAGCGGACCTCCAGGATGCTGGTTTCCGATGTGGCGTACACCTCAGCCCGGCTTCTTGCGTGCTTACTCATGGCAGACTATTGCCCGTGGAGCGGATGCGGTCGTGCATTTCCGCTGGCGCAGTGCCACTATAGGAGCAGAACAGTTCTGGCACGGACTGATTGATCACAGCAATGTTCCAGGGCGACGGTTCAAGGAGTTTCAGCAACTGTGTACCGAAGTGAACAGTCTGGGTGAACGCCTGCAAGGCTCTACATTGCAGAACGAAGTCGCCATCCTGCATTCGCATGATCAGTTAAACGCTCTACGAATTCAGCCACAGGCGGATGGACTGGAGTACTACGAAAATATAAAAGTATGGCATCGTGCCCTGACCAAATGGGGAATCAGTACAGATGTCATCCATTCCTCGGAAGCGCTGGATTGCTACAAAATCATCATCGCTCCGCACTTGTATTTGCTGGATGAGAACACCGCGGAACGTCTGCAAGCTTTTGCAGCGGATGGTGGCATATTGGTCTTAACGCATCGCACCGGTGTCAAAAACGATAACAACGTCTGTGTCATGGAGCCACTTCCAGGTATGTTATCTTCTTGCTCGGGCGTGCGTGTTACCGAATATGATCCCGTCGGTGGTGACCAAATTCAGATTCGGGATGAGAAGGGCAATACATATGCTGCTTCACAATGGGCTGATGTGTTGGAACTGGACACGGCACAGGCGATTGCGGTTTATGCGGATCAATTTTATGCCGAAAGTGCGGCTGTCACCCAAAACAACTGGGGTAAAGGTGCTGTCTATTATGTAGCGACCCAGCCGGATGAAGCTTATCTGAGCCAGTTACTGCAAAACATCGCTGAACAATGTGGCCTGTCCGGGATTCAAACTCTTCCAGACGGTGTCCAGGTGACAACCCGCTCAGGACCGAATGGAACGTTTCGTTTCATCCTGAATTTAAGTCCTGAATCTGTCTCCATTCCGTTGCAAGCATCATACAAAAGTGCATTGGATGGAACTATGAAAGGACCTCGATTGGAACTGGAGCCGTATGATATCGAAATCTTGGAGATTCAATAATATGTAACATCTCTGCGCTTAAAACAAAATGAACCATGAAAAGGCCCGGGTATGCACATCAAGTGCATCCGGGCCTTAAAGAATTGGGCGTTAACAACATAAACCAATCTTACTTGATTACAATTTGATAAAGTCAGCCATGGAACGAACCTGGATGGCCCCCGCCTTGGAGACAGCACCATCAGATCCTTGCAATTCCCCTCTGGCGGTGAACTTGACCTTCACAGGAATACCCGGAATGAGGTCGAAGAAATTGTCCGAGAACACCCCTTCTGCCTCAGTAGAAATCCATACTTGTTTTGCAAGTACATCGCTTTCCAGGACCAGATGCACGCCATCATTCTCGGTAACTTCGGTTACCTTAATTTGCGCTGGTTGCAATGCAATATCCTTTGAAGGTGCAAAATAATGTTCCTGTGTGATGTCGGATGCCCCATCCTGCTTCAGATCAATACGCAGCAATGTTGTTGCAGCATCGCGACCTTCCAGCCATTCCGACTGGCTCAATGACAGCACCTGTTGACCAGAGTTGGATGCCAGAGCAACTTCATGCTCTTCCTCACGATATATTGTGCCATCAAAGCCAATCAGGCGTACCTGGAGTTTGCCTTTCACAGGTTCAAGCTGATCCGAGACCAAATAAATGTCTGTCACGTCATCCTTCGTACCATCTACCGATACCAAGATATCGCTGAAGCTGCGTTTGGCGTAATATTGCAACGCTTTCCAGCGTCCAAAGTAATCCATCCCCGCCCATGAAGCCACCGGCCAGCAATCGTTCATCTGCCAGTAGAGCGTTCCCATACAGAACGGTTTGCGACGACGGTGAGCCTCAATAGCTGTTTTCATCGCCTCAGCCTGAAGCACTTGGCTCATATAGAGAAAGGATGGGAAATCCTTCGGCTCATGCATGTACATATCCATGTATTGTTTAATCAGACGATTACCTGCCCCGTTCTTCTGATGCGCCAGCATGACTTCAGACTCCAATGCCAGATCCTCTTCCTCCGCATACTTGCGAACCGAATCATACTCAGGGAAGGACTGGAAGCCATACTCACTCATGAAGCGACCAACATGAACGTTGTAGTTCTCAAAGGGCTCCACATTATGCCACACACCCCAATAGTGGATATCCCCTTCAGATGTGGATGGGTGAGCATGCTGTTTCTCGTCTCCCGACAGTGATACCAGTGGTGAAGAAGGCCAATAATCCACACCAGGAGCATAGGCTTCCACCACTTCAGGCAAAAGATCATGGAAAATAGCTTCGTAATCCGCCCAAATGCGTTCTCTTTGCTCCGCGTTGTAATCTTTTTTCCAACCCCAGCCGCCATCCTCAATGTAATGTGCCCACGCTGAATCAATCTCGTTATTACCACACCACAGCACGATGCTTGGGTGATTACGCAGACGTTTCACATTATCAATCGCCTCATGCTTCACACTATTTAGGAAAGCCTCGTCTCCAGGATACATGCTGCATGCAAACATAAAGTCCTGCCATACGAGCAAACCATATTCGTCACACAACTCGTAGAATACGTTTTCTTCATAGAAGCCACCACCCCATACACGGAGCATATTCATGTTCGACTCGGCAGCAGATACAATCTCATGCAGATAGCGCTCACGTGTCACTTCTGTTATGAAGCTGTCATTAGGAATGTGGTTCGCACCTTTGGCAAACACAGCAACTCCGTTTAACTCAAAATAAAAGGATGCTCCCGCTTTATCTTTGTCACGAACCAGACGAATGGACCGAATACCCGTTTTGACTGTAGACTCAGCCACAGCCTGTTCGCCCTGAATCACTTCCGTATGGAAAGAATACATATGCGCGTCACCCAATCCGCGGCTCCACCACAACTTCGGCTCAACAATAGAGATTGGAACCTCCACAGTTTGGACGCCCGGTTTCAGGGTTACAGCCTGCTCCCAACTCTGTTCATCCGTTCCTACTCGAATAACTGTTTCTATCGATTGCGTAGATTCCACTTCCACGACCGCAGTGAGCGAAGCGGAAGCAGCGGTTACTTCATTTTGTTGAATGAATACATCATTAATTCGTACGTCCGTCCAGCCTTCAAGGCGTGCTTCGCGCCAGATTCCGCTGGTTACAAAACGTGGACCCCAGTCCCAACCATAGTGGTACGGGGCTTTCCGTGCAAAAATACTCACTCTTTTATCGCCTAATCCCCCCACGTCAGATTGATCATTCGATGCAGGAAGGGCATATCCTAGTTTCTCCAGCTTCGGCAGATCTTCATTGATCGGAGAACGAAAACGTATTCGGAGTACGTTGCCACTTGCCTTTACAACAGATTTCACGTCGACTGTCCACACCCGGAACATATTGTCTGCCGACAACAGATGTTGTTCATTCACATACACATCTGCATATGTATCCAGACCATCAAAGACCAGCTCCAGATGCTGCGACGACAATAGTGCCTCATTCACATCAAATTCCGTGCGATATTCCCAGTCTTTCTTATCGACCCATTGAATTTCTTTTTCGTTAGTTCCATAGAAAGGGTCCGGTATTTTACCCAGTTTCAGCAAATCCGTATGCACACAGCCAGGTACGTGAGCCGGCATCCATTCCTGATCCTTACAAGCCTTGAACGTCCAATTCTGAAAAGTCTGCGATTGTATTTTGCTCATGACAGCCTCCGTTATCATTGAATTATTTTTTTAAAAAAACATTTTGTTAGGTTTTGTTATTATAAAAACAAATAACTTACAAAACAAAATTAACATGATATGCTCAATTCAGTCAATCTGTTTTGTGGATTATTTCAAAAAAACATATCCGATAACAAAAAAAAGACATGAAGCCCAATCTCTCCATGTCTTTTCACCCCAAGTTTATAGGGTCCTGGCGTGTGTTAATATTACATTTCTAAATTTACGTTCGTTAGCTTCACGTTAAACTAGCATTGTACTCATCACGAATGATTAGTTCCGAATAGATCAGCTTTCTTTCAAAAGGCCCGTCCGGATGCTCCAACCGCCATAATAACTGGTCCACCGCACGTCTGCCCAGATTCTCCTTATCGATATGCACCGTAGCAAGAATAGGCTCATCTGCACGGGTATTATCAAACCCGGTTACTGCACAGCGCTCCGGCACCTCGATGCCCCTGCTTTGGAGTGCACCAATCACAACAGCGGCCATGTGGTCGTTGGCACATACCATCACTTCGGGGATATCCTCCATCTTCATGGCGATAATCGATTCCCGAATGTGATCCAGATCAGGTCCCAGCAAATCTGCTTGCTGCGAGACCTGCAGCTGCATCTCTTCCAGTACTGAACGATAGCCGAGCCATCGTTCTCTGAAACTGGCTGCATCAGGCAATTCGCCAGCAAACTGTAGCCGTCTGTAGCCCTTTCCAACGAGCATCAACACCAGTTCCTGCATACATTTCATGTTATCTGTAAACACCGTATCTCCATGAATTGCCGGGTCTTCATGATCAACCATCACAAGTGGAATATGCAGTCGATAAATCTCGAGCAATACGGATGTGGAAATGGAACCGACAGTTATAATACCGCTGATGGCTTCAGGATTCAGCACCGAAAACATGCGATCTGAGGAAGGTTCCGTCAAGGTCAGGATATCCATGCCCTTCTCATTCAGGCGTGCAGATATTCCCTCAAAGATGGGACCCCAGTACAGGGAGGATCGATTCTGCGAACGAATGTTAGGAAACAAGATCAGAATAGTCCCCTGTCTGTCTATCTTCATCTCCTGTTCAGCAGGGGTTTCCACTAGGAAACGTTTCGGTTCAGCTTTGAAATATCCGAGCTGTCCTGCCGTTCTGACAATCATCTCCCGGGTATGTTCACTGACACCAGGTTTACCGGTTAACGCACGAGAGACTGCGAATTTGGACACCCCCGCAGCATCGGCAATTTGCTGCATGGTTACTCTTTTGGCCATCCTTCTCACCCGTTTTTCCTTTATTTTTCATTTAGTGTAGCATAAAAAAAGAGATTCAACAAAACAAGTTATGAAAAAATTCATTTTGTTAGGTTGATAATTTGCTAGGGATTCTGAATCTCTGCTGGATAAATAACAAAAAAGTTCCTCCAACACCTTCACAATGAAGATGATGGAAGAACTCTTGCTTTATTTCAAAATCATACACCCGGCGCTCCCTGATCTCCCAGTTCGGTCTGTAATGCCGTCCGCTTTCTGCGCCAGAATAACGGATAAGGGACTCTGATCTCTGTAATCAGAACACCAATGAGCATAAGTGCTGCACCCGCATACCCTTGCAGAGTAAGGGACTCCCCTTGAAAGGTAAACGCAAATGCTGTTGCAAACAGTGGTTCAAGCGAAAAGATCAGACTCGTTCTTGTTGGTGAAGCATGCCGCTGGGCAAGAGTCTGCAAAATGTAGCCAATGCCGCTGCACAGTACTCCCAGACCCAGAATGGCCGCCCAAGATTGAGGTGTGTCAGGTAAACGTGGTGTCTCCAGCACAAATGTACCTGCCAGCCCCCACAGGGCTGCAACGCCCAGTTGAACCGTTCCCAGCGTTAGTGGATCATGCTTCGGCGTATACTTGCCAGCAATCATAATGTAGATCGCGTACATTAATGCTGCGAGAATGCATAGGATATCCCCCATGTGCAGGCTAAGCTCATGTTGAAGTGTCAACAATGCGAGCCCAATTACCGCCACGAGAATACTTATCGTTAACCGCAAGTCTGGCATTCTGCGATGCAGAATTGTCGTCAGGATGGGCACAAAGATCACTGCCAAACTGATCAAAAATCCTGCCTGGGAAGCCGTAGTGCGCTGTACTCCATAAGTGATAAATACAAAGGCCGCAAATAACGCTGTTCCCATAATAGCCCCTGCTGCAAGCGTTCCTCGATCCATTCTGAACAGTCGCCGATGGAAAAGGACAGCTGCCGCGATAAAGGCAATTCCAAACCGGAAAGCGACCAGATTCAATTCCTGCATGGATTCCAGTCCTGATTTCATAAACAGATAGGATGATCCCCATATTACCGTTGCGAGCAGCATCTGCAAATCTGCTCTTCTTGATGCCTGACCTTGTGGTGCACGTACTCCGTTCATCTTGCTTCTACCTTCATTCTATGTATTGTAATCTAACCGAGGCTCTATCGAACTAACTCGCCTTGGCAAGTATAAACGATCTCTTTGCATTATAAAAATGAATATTTATAATAGTTAATATGAAATAAATTCATGTATTAAATGAAGAGAGGAACGGAATCTTTCATGTCATTGGTCAAATACGAAATTTTGAATGCCGTAGTGGAATACGGCAGCCTCACCAAAGCAGCAGAAGCATTGAATATTACCCAATCAGCGGTCAGTCATGCGATCGCCAGTCTGGAGACCGAGTGTGGTTTTTCGCTGCTGAATCGAGGCCGCTCTGGTGTACGACTAACTGCCGAAGGGGAACGGATTCTGGGCTATACTCGTGAAATTCTGCGTTGGACGGAACTGATGAACCAGGAAATTTCGTTGATTCGTGGCGCCGAGATTGGAACCGTTCGTATTGGCACATTCGCTAGTGTATCCACGCAGTGGCTGCCTGGCATCCTGAAGCAATTTCGCCTCGGTCATCCCGGAATCGAGATTAAGCTGTGGGAGGGCGACTACGCAGAAATTGAAGGCTGGCTGGCTGGAGGTGCCATCGATCTTGGCTTTCTGTCCCTTGGCGATTCTTCGCCTTTTGAGACAATTCCATTACAAAAAGACAGGATGATGTGCATCCTGCCTCTGGAACATCCACTCTCTACGGAGAAGTCTGTCTCATTTGATGTATTGCTGGAACAGCCCTTTATTTTACCTAAATGGGGTGGTGATAACGAGATTGAACGGTTGATCCGACAGCATGCGGCCAAGCTGAATGTGGTCTATGAGGTCGCCGAAGATCAGGCCATCATGGCGATGGTTCGAAACGGTCTTGGCATCAGTCTTTTACCTGAAATGGTTCTTCAACACCATACGAACGAGCTCGCTCTTGTTCCACTCACTGGAGATCCTTATCGTACCATTGGCATCGCTTGCCCGTCTCTCACCAATCTGTCCCCCGCTTCACGTCGTTTTATTGAAGCGGTACAGGAATGGATAACTCCATCGTTATAATCGGTCCTCCGTTGACTCAACCTAATCCCATACCCGATCCAGCTGGTCTGCATAGAAACGGATGGCTCTGCTGTAGTCGGTTATTCCCTTATCCTTTGATGTATCAGCCAGTTGTACCAGCAACCGCTTCATTGCCTCCGCATGCTCGCCCAAATTGTAGAGCACCATGGCAAGAAAAACTTCAAATTCCCGGTTTTCCGGGAATTCACTTAATCCCTTTTCAAACCAGACCTTCGCCTGCTCGTACTGCCCCAGAGTCCGATATGTGCTGCCAAGTCCGAGTATGGCACCTGTCCTGTCCTCAACCGAAAGCCCTAGACTTAGAGCCTTCTCATAATGCGGTACCGCTGCCCGCTCCAGTCCAAGTGAATCATGAGCCCAAGCCAGCTGGTACCAAACCTGTGCATTGTCTGGTTCCTGTAACGCCAGTTCCTGCAGCAGCTCTATCGCCTCCTGCATTTTCCCCTCCGTTCTCAAGAGGATAGCCTGCTGTAAATCCTTCATCTACTCCACTTCCCATTCTTCCAAAATCATTTTCCAAAGTATAATTATAGCAAAAAAACACCCCGAGAAGTATGCCGGAACAACCACAGGTTGTCCAAGTCTATTCTACAGCGTGCTTTTTCGTAAGGTGCCAGCTAACTTGGCATCTTCATATTCGAATATTTTACAAAAGTGATGTTTCGCTCAGGACCAGGTTGTGTTTGCTACCATGACAATGAATACAACCATGAGATAATTGACGGAGATCAGAAAGTTAACTTTGGCCCATTTCTCATCATCCTGAGTTTTCAATCCGCTTAGTGTATGGACAAACCAGATCAGACCACCAATGACGGATACAAGCAGAAACACAAGCCCAACGTAGTTGTAGTAATACAACAGAAATACAGCAGGAAGCAACAGAAATACATAAGGAATCATCTGCACCTTTGTGCGCTTCACACCTTTGACTACCGGCAACAGTGGGAAACCGGCTGCACGATATTCTTCCACTCTGCGAATCCCGAGTGACCAGAAGTGAGGTGGCTGCCACAGAAATAACAGCGCAAACAGCAACCAGGCACCTGCATCAATCTGATTGGTTACCGCACAATAACCGATTACAGGCGGCATCGCCCCCGCAATTCCACCCAATGATGTACTCCAGGTCGAGCTGCGTTTGAGCCACATCGTGTAGATCACGATATAAGCAAACCATCCGAGCAGTGCCATCCAACCGGATAACGGATTGACCAGGAAGTACAGCAGCACAAAACCAACCACACCAAGAACAATTCCATACCCCAATACAAACTTGGGTTTAAGATGATTGATGTAATCAATCCGTTTTTTGGTGCGCTCCATCTTCTGATCCAACTCACGATCCCAGTAGTTGTTAATAACACATGCCGAAGCGATGACCAAGGTTGATCCAATCAACACCATGAGCAGAGATATCCACGAGATATCCCATTTTGAAGCGACCCAGAACCCTACCGCTACCGCAAACACATTCAGCCGCAAAAGTCCGGGTTTCGTTAATGCAATCATGTCTTTAAGCATGAGAAGCCTCCTGAACTATGTAAAAACACCATTCCTATAATGATACATGTACATACCATGAATTACAATCTCCTTCATGAATTTGTCATAACCAAAAAGCATCCCTGCCGGTTCAATGGAACCGGAGGAATGCTTAACCGTTGCATTTTGATCTAATTTTATGGAATGTATTGCTGTACAATTTTGATCACTTTTCCGTCCTGTACAGTGAGGTGATACGGGAATACGGACAGATCAAGAATATTGGTATTGTCATACAAAGATTCGAATTTGCTGAGCGCCACGGACTCATTCCATTGAATAGTGGTGCCCGACACTGTACCATCGCGATCATATAACTGCATCAACACTTCAGCATTAGCACTTACTTCTACCTTTTCCTGCTCTTTGCTGTCATTGACAATATAATAACCATCAGGAGCACCATCTATACCAGAGCCCGGATTGCGTTGTTCAAAAACTTTATCAGCCTCTGCACCTTGGTACCAGCCAATCTTGTCTACAATCAAGTACAATTTACCATTCTCATGCTGTATGTCTTCCACATACGCTGTAAACATCTCGGAGTTTGCAGCCTGCGCTTTGGCAGAAGCCTGTACAGAGTCCGTGCTCTCCTCAGCGTTCGCTGGTGTAAGTAAATATGTAGCAAGCACAATCATGCCAAGCAATGCAACAGCCGCACCCAGCATTCGTAATTTCCATTGTTTCGCCGCGTTCTTCATAGGCAGCATCTCTCCTTATTATGAACGTTACTATTCCTTAACCGGAAGGCTTTCTCTTCAAACGCTCATATGAATATTTAATCTTTCTTTTACTCTCCCTATCATACTGGGTGTACACACTGCAAAAGTATCAGCCAGATGAAAAATAGTTACAATAGGTGTCATCAAAAAGAAACCCTGAATGCCATGGCATCCAGAGTCTCTATTGGCTTAGCTTTTAATTTCAGCTCAATCTTAATGATTCGGGGTTGAACCTTGTGCCAGACGCACTAGCATATGAGCCAGCATATGGCGCTCTTCCTCTTTCCCGACATTCCACAGTTCTTGCAGCAACTTCTCTTCACGGTTACGCGGCTCTTCCCGGGCTGCCAAATAGTCGGCTACTTTCTCAGCGATTTTGGCCATCTGCTCCTCACCCAGTCCAATCGATTCTCCCATTGCAATTCGTTTGCCCAGATATCCTTTAAAGGCATCAAAGTTCTGTAAAATCTGTTCCCGTTCCTCCGGCGCAATCTTATCAATCGCATTGTCTACCTTGTCGGTTGAAACTTGTCCATCTTTATGGATAACATGATTTTGTTCATTCATCTGAAAAACCTCCTTGAGAATACTCGCTTTGTGGAATGTAAGCAAAATTCTTAATCATACCAGGTTATCTATAATATAAACTTCTCGCTGGAGATTAATCAGACCATTTCTATCCTTTAGCCATCAGCTGCTTCCTCAGAAATGCTACGTAATCGCCATACTGCCAGAGCTCCCCACATATACAGCATGGCACTCAGATAAAATAATACATCGATCGTCAGCCAATCAATCAGCACACCGCCAACAATAACCGCAAATCCTGAAGCAGCAGATGTCCAGAAATGATAGTTACCTACAGCTGGGCCCCGTTGCCCAGCCACCGTATAATCGGCGAGCAGCACCCGTTCACTCATTCGCTGCATCGCATTGCATGTCCCCATCATCATTTGCAGCAGCAGCACCCAGATGTAGGAAATGACCCACGGAAATGCAATCATGGCTGCGGCCATCCCCACCGAACTTACAATGAGCCACTGCTTGGCGTGTCGATCCATCCGGGGAGCGAGCCATTGCGAAGCAGCAGCCGAACTGATTGTAAATACGGCAAAGGCAAGCCCATATTTGGAGAAGCTGTTACCCAGATTTTTGAGAAACAAAAGATAATACGGATAAATCATGCCCGAAGCGAGCGTAACGATACTTTGAGATCGAACAAGCCACTTGATATTCATGGATGATTTCCTCCATACTGCTCCATAAAATAGTTCATAAATAAATGATTCGGATCCACCTTTTCTTTGGCTGCAAAAAACTCATTCTTTCGTGGATAGGCCTGTTCGAATTGCTCTGAAGTTGCATAACCTGCATAGGGCAGATAATATGTTCCGTTATATCGAAGGACGGCTTCTATCAGCTGCTGCATACTGCCCTTGAACTTCTCTTGTTCTACCTCAGACAATGAAGCGTGAAATAAACAGACAAGGCCGAACATATCCTGCGTCGCATAGGAAAGCACAGCTTCTTCATCATGTTTCACAAACCTGACTGTAATGTTGAGCAAATCCAATTGCTCCTGGGATACAATCTCTCCCATCTCCTGAACAAATGCGGGGAAGACATCCACCGGAATAAAATATTCCTGCAGCAGATCATTTTCACCCGGCTGATGATACTCCATGAAGGCAGACGCAGAAGCCATCGCATTGTTGCGGCTGAGCCTCTTGCCATCCTGTGACTCGAAATACCGCTGTTGCAGCGGCCAAAACCAGGCCCGCCCCCATAGGAATTCACGGTTCAGGTTGAACAGAAGTTTGCTGGTAAGCACGCCTCTTTCACGTTCATCCAGACGATCATAATTATCCAGTGAAGCCATTGGATCAGAGGCATAATTCAATGCGTACATCTCGCGAAAATAGCCTTCACCGGGCTGAACTGAAATTCGGGCCAGATGCATACGCATCATCGCGCCTCCCAGGACATTCTTTTGAAAATAAGTCGGGTAGTCCTCAACCTGCACCTGCTCAGTTGTGAGACGATAGACTTCGTCATCCGTTAACGTCAACGTAACGTCCAAAATCACGCCAAACAGTCCGTAACCCCCAAGTACAAGCGGGAAAAGCTCTGCATTCTCCGTGCGACTCACTTGCCGAATCTGACCATCTGCCGTCAAGAGATGAAAGGAATCGACACTTTCAATCAAGGAACCCTGATGAAGCTCCCGACCATGTGCATTTACACTGATAGATCCGCCTACGGTGAAAATATTCTGGGACTGCATATTTTTGACGGCCAGTCCATATGGGTTAATGGCTCGCTGTACGTCAGCCCAGGTCGCCCCAGCCTGCACACGTACCTTTTTGGCATCGGTATTGACTTCCAGCACTTTGTTATACGAGGTCATGTCTATGACAATGCCGTCTTTATAATAGGTGTGTCCTCCCTGACTATGGCGCTGCCCGGCAATCGATATCGTTAGGTTCCGCTCTCGGGCATCTTGAAGCAGTTCAACGAGCTGCTGCTCTTCATGACCTTCGACCACACGTTCAACCTTAACCGGATGAAGGCGGCTGTAGTCGGTAATCAAATACGGATTCTGATCATCGCTATCCGTTCTCCAATATGTCCACACACATAAAATCAGAAGTAACAGGAGCATGCTCGTTTTTTTGAACAGATGAACTCCTCCTCCCCTAACACCTAGCGTTTCAATTTGATTTGATTGGTTAATCGTTTACATATACATCACAAGGATTGGATATGTTAAGGAACACCTTAAACATACCCGAATAAGGAGGAATTTTCCATGAATGAACATAAAAAAGAACGAAAAAACAAAGATCTGCAACCTGGTGTGAATACAATTATTCAACCCGACCCGAACAACCCCGGCCCAACGGACATGATTGAAGAAGCCGTAGGAGAAATCGTAGACAACATCACCCACCCTCACAAAGCCAAAACAACAGAGACCCGCAATACAAACAGCAAATAATTTCAGACCATACTTTTGTAAACAGCTTGCGTACAACGCAAAAAGTCCTCCAACCTTAGTCACAACGGTCGGGGGACTTTAAAATTGTTTTTTCTATGAATGGGGCTGTTCACCATCTGCATTTTAATTTGCGTTTAGATCTGCTTCACTTTGTTTTCCTTTTTCATCTGTTGCAATGCCTTGTGAATCCAGATCGCGGCAATCGAACCTTCGCCCATGGCAACCGTAGCTTGTTCCGCGTGCAAGCCCAGATCTCCGGCAATCCATACATTAGGCGCGGCCTGCATGCTTCGCACGTTGGCTTCGACGTGTTTATTATCCGCGATGACGGCTCCAAGCTGCTCTGCCAGTTCATAATGTACACGATTGCCTCCAAACGCAACAAATCCACGCTCTGACTCAAAAATCTGTCCATCTTCCGTCAGCACACCCGTAATATGGCCATCTTCCATCTGTTGCACTTCTTGAACGGCGGCCTCAAGGTAACGAACTCCTGCCTCTTTCATGCTTCGATGAAGCTCAGCAGAGATTGGCGACTGCTCATGGTTGATGTACAACAACTCATTGGTACGTTGAATCAAAACCATAGCCATGTTTGCACCGGCTTCGCCTGCACCCAGCAATATGGTGCGCTGATCCTGAATCTCATATCCATCGCAATCCGGGCACACATATACTGTTCTTCCCAACGTAGGCCTTAATCCCGGAATCGCCGGTATCCTGTCCGTTAGTCCAGTTGCCAGTAAGACTGTTTTCGCCATATATTCAGAGCCGGAAGAACCGAACAATTGAATCTGTTCTCCCCGGCGTCCTGCCTTAATGATACGGTCTTTCTCAAAATTTACTCCAGTCTGCTCAGCCTGCATTCTGCCTTTGGAGCGCAGCTCTTCACCGGATACTCCATCGGGGAAACCAAGAATATTATGATAGGTTCGGCATAACGTTGATCTGCCTTCTCCTGCGTCCACTACCAACACCCGATGAGAAGAGTAACGCCCCATCTGAATAGCTGCCTGAAGTCCTGCGAGTCCTCCACCTACTATAATGCAATCATACTCTCGCATGCTCCATCTCCCTCCTATGCTTCTATCTCTTATATGTTATTGGACAGTTCACTATCCTTCTATCCATTTACACCGTTCAACCAAAATCAAACGTAATCCGTTACAACTTAGCTTTTACCAAAATAAAATAACCCAAACCATCCGTCTGAATAACGGTGTGTTTGGGTCGGTTTAAGAAAGAATTATAATTTCGGAATTTAGAAAATGTATGATTCAAATCGTGAAGCGTTCGAAATGGCATTCCATACATCTGCCGTCTCTCCGCCCATATACCAGTAGGCCAATCCGGCAATATTACGCTCTCCGCTCATCATTACTTTCGCGGACAATGAACGACTGTCCTCTGCCCATATATATCTCGGCGTACCGTTACTGTTATAGCCAATGACATATTGGACCAGATCTGCATCCCATCGTCTCACGGAACCTGAAGCTCGTGCACGAGTTCCCTGTTCTGCCAGGGTGATATCCCATGAACTGGCTGCCGGATTAGCGGAAGACCAATCCCGTGTATATAAGGGTAGAGCCAGAATTGTTTTGGCGCGAACTACCTCAGCGAGCATCGTATCCAAAGCCCTTTCAACCCAAGGAAGAGATGCCACAGACCCTGCTTGCGGATCGCCGTTCCAATGTTCCTCATATCCCATCAGTACCATGTAATCCGATACAGCGCCTAATTGCGCATAATCAAATGCATCGGTCCAATCTGTCCCCAGATCGGGTGATACATCTACAGACACAACAGCGCCTAGCGCATGCAGAGCCGTTGCCAGGGAAGTAATAAATGCGGTCATTCCTTCACGATCAGCTGGCAGTACGTTCTCAAAATCCACGTTAATACCATCCAGTTTATATGTTTTCACCAAAGAGGTGACCTGTGAGATCACCGACGCCCGGTTGGCTGTACTCGATAACATCTGGTGGGTAAGGTCCGGGTTCGAACGATTGCCAAGCAACGGCCATACCTGTCTGTCCGTAGCAGATGCCCATGATAATAACGATGTGTCCGTGAGATCCGTGACTTTCATGCTGCTATTCAGGAAGAACCAACGGGGAACCAGTGTGTTGGCTTCCGATTGTTCGATCTGTTTCTTGAACTCAGCTGTAGAGGCGTTATATTGCCATCCCAGCTGAATACCGAGCTGATCCTCACCTTTCAGCTGGTCTGACCAGGTTTTCTTTTGCAAAATGGCATCCAGCATCACTGCTGCCTCTTCTCTAGTCACTTGGTCATGCGGGCGAAACTTGCCATCACTGCCGCGCATCAATCCAAGCTGATATACGGTCTGCACATAAGGACGTGCCCATTCAGATATCTCAGCTGCATCGTCATATGTGGATGAAAGAAGGTTCGTTGATTTGGAAGATTGTTTCAGCATCCTCACCAGCAGTGCAGCCGCTTCTTCCCGAGTAATGGAGGCGTTTGGCTGGAACACGCCCTGACTCTTGCCCTCAAGAATGGAAAGATTGGTCATGGCTGCAACGTTGCCGTAATACCAAGCGTTCATGCTGACATCGTTATAGGGATTAATATTGTTTTTAACGGGCTTCAAACCTAGCAGTCTCACGGCAAATGTTGCAAATTCAGCACGAGTGACTGCCTTTTTGGGTTCAAACGTATTCTCGGAGGTTCCGGCAGCAATTCCCGCCTTTACCAGATGTGCAATGGCATCCTTGGCATAACTGGAGGTTGTATCCTTGAACACCTGCTGAGCCGCTGCTGCCTGAGCTGTGGATTCACCGATGGTGATTGATCCTATCGCCAGTACGCCGCACAAAATAGCATTCCATAGCTTTCGGCGGGTACGTTTGTATATTCTATTATTCACATCAAAAAGCCTCGCTTCATTGGAGTACGATCTACATCATCGTATCAAATTGAAGCGAGGCCGTATGTGGTTAAATAATGGGAAATTCGCTGAAACGAGGCACCTCAATCTTTTCAATTAAGGTCGACGTTCGATCCAGGTAAAAGTCTTACTTGTGTACTTTTACACGTTGTTCAATCGGTTGGAATTCTTTCTCGCCTGGTGTTGCTGTTGGTTTGCCGAATGGCATTTGAGCGATCAGTCTCCAGTTCTCCGGAATGTTCCATTCCTGTTTGACTTTCTCATCAATCAGCGGGTTATAGTGCTGCAGGGAGGCGCCCAGACCTTCTTGTTCCAAAGCAGTCCAGATCACCAGTTGCAACATACCGTTAGATTGGTTCGCCCAGATCGGGAAGTTATCCGCATAAGCTGCAAAATTTTGTTGTAGCTGCGCAATCACATTGTTGTCTTCGAAAAAGAGTACTGTACCATATCCGCTGCGGAATCCAGCCATTTTTTCAGCTGTAGATTGGAAAGCTTCTGCATTGCCAACCACTTCACGCAAAATTTCTTCCGTGTGATTCCACAGTTTATCGTGTTGTTCACCGAGCAATACTACGGCACGAGATGTTTGTGAGTTGAATGAAGTCGGAGTGTATTTTACCGCTTCTTCCACGATTTCCTGGATTTTAGCATCCGAGATTGTGGATTCCTTGCTGATTCCATAATAAGATCTTCTGTTTTTCAACGCTTCAAAGAAAGATTTAGACATAAATATTCGCCTCCCAAAATGGTATTTCCTAAATTGCCAACATAGTAACTATAATATAGTAACATACATTAGTCAACAAACTATTTTATTTTCACTAAAGGTACATCTAGTCATTTCCTTTTGAATAGGGGGATTTAAGTATCATTTTTAACAGCAATTGAATTGATTCTGATCACTGCGACTCACGATAATCTGCTCGATATTTCTCTTCCGTTGACGAATTGCTTTTGGTCTGATCCTTATTCTTCTCTTCCTGCTTCTCCATATTCAGATCTTCCATCGGAATGGGGTCCACGGTCTGCTCTTCTTCATGCTGGTCAAGCAAACTTTCCTGCTCTGTCGGATACTGCTCCGGATTATCATGGGAACGATCCTTATGTGCATCCTTGTTATTTTGATCCGGTGTGCGCTCTTTCATTCGTGATTCCTCCTCAGTTTTCATTTACCCTTCTTTTACCTTTTCTGCCTGCCTTCTAAACACGGCGCGAAATATGCGATGAACGTAACAGGTGCATCTATATCTGCATCAGGAGGTAAAAATAGAAAAAAGCCAACCAGAACGGACTGGTTGACTTCATCTACTTGTATTCAGTTCCATTTTATTGATTGCTGGGCGAAACGGTTGAGTCTGCGAGACTTAATTTGGCTTCAAAAATAATACTCTCATTCTCTTCAGCCAATCTTCCTCGAACCCACACAGCTCCCTCTGTAACCTCTGAACGCTCAACAATCATTAACTCCTGCATACGAATCTCACGATGATATGAAATTTGCAGACGGATCATACCTGCAGCCAGTTCATCCAGTGTTAATGCATCACAACATACGTCTGCATACCGGGCGTTGTTCATATGCCCATTACTGTCTGTGCTGCTGTATTGTACAGTTAAACGATATTGTTCCTGCAAGCTGAGTTCAAAAGGGACCGTCACTTTAGCAGGGGCTTCACCTAAGGATAAATCAGGATGCGATTTCACTTCAAAAGGTAAAGCTGATGGTCTGACGACTCTGCGTCTCTTCAGATCGACCAACGCCCAAGCTGTACGAGCCTCAGCCAGATGTGTTCCCTCTCGATCTGTAAGGATATAATCCCTTAACCATGTCACACCTTTATTTTCTTTATGCCACGTCTGCAAGGATACTTCTTCTTCCAATCGGGCTGGGCGCATGATTGTGACATCTGTCGTTAATAGCATCCAGCCCAATCCCTGATTCAGTATCTGCGATACGGTAACTCCCATACCTGCTAAATCACGGTCTGCTGCCAACTGCATATGCTCCAGTAAAGCAGATGCACGACATTGTGATTTGTAATCGGCATCGGCTGATCCAATTCGGTAATCAAGCTTGAATGGTTGTTCTGATTGCATTCAGTAACCTCCTCAGGCTGTGCAGCATGTAAAATTTTTGATCCGTAACGCTACATTAATCAAACGAACGATGTAATCGACTACGATACAAATCTGGTGCACACCCTACACTTTGTTTGAACATTCGACTGAAATGGGATAAACGTTTGAACCCGGCTAACCTGCTGGCCTCTGTCACACTAATATCCGGCTGGAATTGGAATAACAGCTTGGCCTGATTAATGCGGCGGTCATACACATATTTAAATATGGTACTACCCGTCATTTCTTTAAACAATCCGGCCAGATAAGGCTTGGACAGATGAAGCTCACTTGCCAGATCATCCAGACCAATGTCCTCCATATAATGGGTTTCGACATAACCAATGATATGCTGTACATGCCGCTCCTTCTCGGAAGAAGGAAGGTGGTCCTCCACTCTGCCTCGGCAGATTCCAGCTATAACATACAGCAGGTCACATAAACGAACGTTCATGCGTTCCTCTTTGAAATCCCTCGGATTCACGGTAAGCTGATGCAGACTCAACAGCAAGGCTTCGAATTCGGAGCGGATATTGCCTGTCAGATTGATCCGGCAGTTTCTCAGTTCTTCGAACGGCTTTAACACCTCGCTCACTCGGTCCGGATGCAGACTGCTGCGGATGGCCGAGGGATCAAAGTGCAGCGTCGTTCGCACATAAGGTCTGCCAGGCATGGGATGTGGCCGATGAAGGGTCATGCCATGCATCAGGACCAGGTCACCCGGTTCAAGGTTGTAGACTCGATCTCCAATCAGATAGGTACATTCGCCATCATGAAAATAGTACACCTCATATTGTGGATGCGAATGAAATCCGTCCGATGCTCCAGGGTCGTACGTGCTGGTGGAGCGATAGCTATATTCCAATGGACCACTAAATTGCATTACACTTGGCACGTTCAAGTACCTCCTGTTCTGGAGAGGTTTCTTACCATTTTACCCGTTTCACATCATGTCGGATAGTACTGGATAGACTTTTGAAATATAGAAGGCCATGCACATATCCGTTTGTTTGCACGGTACGTGTCATGGCCCTTTAGGAATGTGAAAGATAAATTACAGTAGCTGTTCAATACTCGCCTGGATCTCGTCAATCGAATCAACAGGTTCAAAACGTTTAACCACATGCCCTTCGGCATCAATCAGAAACTTGGTAAAGTTCCACTTGATCGCATCACCATGCAACCATTCCGGTGCTTTGTCCGCCACCATCAGCTTTAGCAGTTTCGCTTGCACATCTGACTCATCAAAGCCTGCAAAAGGTCCCGACTTTTTCAAAAAGTCATACAGCGGATGCGCCGCTTCTCCATTGACATCCATCTTGGAGAACATAGGGAATTTCACACCATAGTTAATCTGACAAAAGGTCTCCGCCTCTTCGCTGCTTCCCGGTTCTTGCTCCGCAAACTGATTACACGGGAAACCAATGATCTGAAGCCCTTGCTCTTTATATCGGTCATAAAGCTTCTGCATGTCGTCGAACTGATGTGTGTACTTGCACTTGCTCGCTGTATTTACGATCAGTACATGTTTTCCTTCGTATTGATAGAGTGGGAAACGTTCTCCACTCGTTTTGGTTACGCTAAAGTCATAGATGGTTGGCATAAGATTGGTGCACCTCGCGATGTTATGTAGTTATACAGACTCATATGAATTTCTATTATATACGAAATAGCAGATTCTGTATCGTAAAAAAGCCTATAACTACCATAGCGCTACAAGTACATCCATCTCCTTTTCGAATTGATATCGTTCATCACAAATTTTAAAATCATTCATCTCAACATCCGTTCCAACACTCTCGCAACTCCGTCAGAATCATTCGTATCAGTGATCTCTTTCGAGAGAATCTTCAACTCTTCAATTGCATTACCCATGGCTACCGACCAGCCACATATTTCAAAAAGCCCGATATCATTAAAATCATCACCAAAAACCATTACATCTTCAACTTTTATTTTCATTGCCTTACACAAAATTTTCAATGCATTTTCTTTGGAGGCTTTGATTGATGAGATTTGAACAAGATTACCACCGTCTGTAACCAAAACATTTAATCTAGATACCAGTGTAATTGCAGTGGATATAGGCTCCATTGTAATATATAAAAGAACCGCTATGGAGCAATTCCTCAGGTAAAAGCAACCTTACTGCTCTTGGTGGACGTGCTGTAGCATAGATGAATCTGATCCCTTGTTTAGAGCATGTCACCATTGCCTCATAATTCCGTTTCGAAATTTGTTTATCTGTGTTGAGTAATGTTCCATCCAAATCTAATACTACTATTGGATACTGTATAGAAATCCCCCCTATGCCACTCAAGTTCGCTCTAAACTTTCGTTGCTTTATTGAATCTATGTATTCCAAATTCTTTAAAATCCGATGTCAGTATCGCCTCTCTCAGTGGATACAGATTTGGAGTAAATCTGAGTTCGATTCCTTTTTCAAATAATCTCTCTATTAAACCCTCCATGCGGTCTATATGTAGAGGCTTAGTAACCTGATAAGAAATGTAGTATCCCGCCATTGGATCAAAGCGTTCAAAGTTGGTGTCATCGAAATGGTACCTGTACATGATCTGATTCATAATCCTCGGATACCATGAACTTTCAACCGTAATGATGATATCCGCATTAGAATGTTTGAAAAACTTCTCAATATTCTCATCACTTATCGTGTCAGTCTTTTTACAAATGATTCTTGGACAATCTCTTGGAAAGTAATATGAATATTCATGCTCTTCATCAATGGCCCACACCACTGCTGGAAATTCAGCTCTGTTTTGTTTCTCTCTTGGAATAAAAACTTGGATATCTGAGAACTCGCTAAAATGATAAAGCATACAAGCACCTCTCATCATTTAGTTACACTTATGTCCTCGAAAAATGCTATTTCATTTCAAAAAGCATTCCACTTCCCGTCACATAAAACAACAGAGGTCTCGATTTGTCTTTCGGGGACGTTCCAGTATCTAGTTAATAACTGCTTCTTCTCATCCGATGAAACTAGGGTAAAACCATTTTTCAAATAGAATTTTATAGCCCATTCTGCGGAATCCCAGGTTCCTATTAATATCGGTTTATCGGTTGATGCCACCAGATGAGCCAACAGCTTTGTGCCTATTCCGCTCCCCCGTTGGTGAGTTCTTACATATGCGTGCCTGATTAAAGCAACATCACCTTTATCCTGAATTCCCATAACGCCCCATAATCTATTATTTTCTTCAAAGCCCCAGAATACGACGCCATCACGGATTTCCTGATTCAATTCTTGCAATGGCATATAGGGTTCATGATAACGATCCTCAGGAATTACACCCTGGTATGCCTTTGCTGCATCATTAATGATCTCAACCATTGCATCTGCGTCCATACTGTTGCACAATCTGATCATGGCATAAGCCTCCTGAAAGTTATAGTCTATTAATTGAACTACCGTAATGGATATACCAACTCAATAGGTTCATTAATCAATTCCTCTTTGAAAATATAATTATGATCTGCTCCCACAACACATAAAATTTTCTTACCCGGATTCGAATGATACGTGTTCTTCACACGTTGAATCATGATCTGATTTCGTACGATCCATCTAAAGTTATTTGCTTTTGGATTAATCTGATCCAACCATTCATATTTTTGTTTGGTCATAGTATCAAACGCAACCGAATTAAAGGGAATCGTTCCAACGTCATGTGTATTCATTTGTTTAGCAAACCATTCATCATCGATCTTCTCCAACGCTTTACGCTCCTCTTCTGAGAAGCTGTTCAATGGATCAAAATCATTCCAGACATCTAACTCAAACCAGTCAATAGGCACAAACTCTATATTCCGTTCTTCACATAATGGAAAGATAAGCTCCCAATACTCACTGGCTGGCTCACCCCAATATCCCTTATCCTGTTTATCCTTGATATACTTCATCCAACTCTGGGGATGCACTTCACCACAGATAATATCCGGGTTGAATTCTGTAATCAGATCCTCATACAAGGTAAGAGAACTATTATATTTTTCTCTTAATTCTTGATTATGAATTGTCCCCAATATTCCAACGACCGTCATATCATTTCTCCTTTATATATGTTATATGATATTTTTGAGATTCCTATGTAAGTCTATAATCTTTTCTTCAGGAAGTACTGAATAATTCCTTCCGGGTATTCATCTATCATTCCAAACACTTCATAACCCATCTTCTTGTAAAATTCAGGAGACTGATAAGAAAATGTACTTGTATGTGAAAGTTTGCAACCCTCACTAACAGCAATGCTTTCTGCTTGCATGATTAATGATTTCCCATACCCATTTTCTCTGTATTCTTCATCAATCCAAAAGTTATCAATATATAAAGTATAGCAGTACGTAGCACAGAAGATCCCACCTACTGCTTTGCCAGTCTTATCCCTTAGAAACAAATTGATGCTTTTTCCAGGTTTTTTTAACAAACCCTTTGTTTCTCTTAGATTGTATTGATACAGATTGCTACATACAGCATGGTAATCCTGTTCATGATCTTCAAATACAATTTTCAATTCATCGTTAACAGCAGGGTTATTCATTTTTCAGATCCTCACGATTTCATAGTATTTGTCTTCACTTCTTCAATAAGACCCTAGCTCCAACGTTATTTGAGTTTAAATGATCTGTATATAAAGAAACCTATGGAACTAAATAAAACGATAATGAATATGACAACGGGCAACCAATTATGATGAGTGACTTTATCCGCACTTGAAAACTCAATAATCATCCAACTGATATAAATAAAAAATATGGATATCTCCGTCTTCATCAGATTAATCATGAGCCGTGCATTTTTATATTGTCTCTCCGCATTCTCCATATTCAAATTGAGGTAATTATACGTATGAGGATACTTCTCCAGTTGCGAAAGTCCAATCCATAAAATAAGCCCAATGACTAAGGGCAGCCATACTCCCCACTTTCCTCCCCAGCCATCAGGCTCCCCCTTCATATTAAAATGAATCGGTATCTGATCCGGTAAGGTCATCCATTGTTGCAAGCAGTATATAATGCCAATAATAAATAAAATGATGGTTGTGATATCTAAAGTTTTTTCCAGTAACGTTTTTGGGATTGTTATCTTCGGACGATCTTTGATTTCCAATTTCCTACCTCTTCTCCATTTACACACCGTATGATTACATGTTAACAATTATCAACCTCTTTTTCCAATGATTTCTGAGTATCCTTGAGGAATGAAAGCATAAGCAAAAAAGGCCGCCTTTGCAGGCAGCCTTTACTTAATATAACCTTATTTACGAACGGAGAGAATGAACTTCTCCAGCGATTCTGTATTGGTAATGCTGTGATTACATCCTTGGTTCTCCATGCATACGTATTGACCAATCGCAGAATAATTATCCGGTAAAGCGTTCTTGGTCTTGACCGTGAAGAATGCAAGCTCTTGATGCCGATTACAGAATAGGTAGTACCCCTTCTTGTGTGTCGGCGTTATTCTTCCCTCAATACCGATAAACTGTCCATCGAACGGATATACAACGAATAATTTGTTCGTCGCAATATCTACCCAGCTCAGGTACGTTACATATCGAAAATCAATGGATGGTAGATCAGGCATTTTCATCTTTTTGTTCTTCGGAAATAACTTCTGAATTTGTTTCAACGTAATCGATGGATACAACTCCAGATATGGTTCCAATGCTTTCATATACCGTTGAAAATCGTCTGTTGTCTCCAGCGACGAGATTTGCTCCAGCATTTGCTGCTGGTTCTCTGTCAGATCCGTAAATGCTTCAACGATGTTTGTTGCAGCACTGTATCTAACAGTCTCCAGGACCCTGCGATCCGCGGCGGATTGCACGGTTTTGCGAACAAATTCCGCTTGTTTTTTAATCAAATTATATTGGTGGTTTCTAATAAATGGTGTACTCATAGCTTTCAGCTCCTTATTTTTCATAGAAAAAAATCAATAAGGGCAAAGCCTGTTATTAGAAACGATAAAATTAAGTATGGGCGAAAGAATCTAAGCTATCGCGCCCCACGCAAAGTATCGCCCCCGATCAGGCTTTGCATGAGTTATTTCTAGCTAACGAGCAATTCAGCATTGCCATCTGAGTAACCCCCAATCAAATATCATGCGAAAAGTATATCAGAGAACTTCACATGGATCAATTGAAATGGGTTTTCATGGATGTTCTTTTATTCCGTTGCTTTTGATTGTAATATCTGATCATTCACGAATCCTTGTAAGAAAAAAAGCTCATTGTCATTGGCTGTTCGATTATTGGCTGCTTCAAAACGCTCGATAGCTGCTTCTAATGACGTCGATTTCACAGCATCATTGGCTGAGATGAGCTCTCTCCAAAACGTATCCATCTCCTCCACGTCACAGATCGACTCATGACCAAGCAAGAAATGAACGGCATCATATTGCTGAATGTCCTCAATCATAGGCAATAACTTGTCTTGCTTAATATGATATAGCGAATTGGTAGTTGTATTGTAAGCACTATCGCCCAGAAAAATGACCTTTTCATCCGGAATATATACAATGGTTGAATCATCGGTATGGGTGCTACGAATGGTTTCAAGCACACAAACTTTATTGCCCAAGTCCAAATGGAGTGACTTTTCAAAAATAATATCCGGAGGACATAACTGAAATGTGTCTCTCTCCGGTATTTCATTTTGTATCGTCTCCATACAATGTGAAGTCATCTTCTTGGAATCCACATACTCCTGTAGAGAGCGATCATTATAAGAATAGTTCCGCCAATCATTCATCTTTTGGCTAGTTAGACTATTCATAATAATCGTAGCTCCGTATTAATTCATTCCTAAAAAATGATCCCAATGGGCATGAGTAATGACCACATATTTAACAGGCGGAACATTTAACTTCTCTATCTCATGTAAGAAATCCCTGGCATGTTGAACCGAATTTCCAGCGTCAACGACAAGGCTGTAATTATCACCGCAAACTAACCCCAATGTTGGTCTTTCTTTATCATTTTGGTTAGATAGATAATAGATCGTTTCACTTAATTGATTTAGCATGTTCATTCTCCTCTATGATAAATTCTTGATCCATAAGAGAGAAAATCTGCATGCTTATTTAAATCAACATTTAGATTTTCTCATTTTATTTGTTTACCAATGGAATCACCTCCTTTGTTTTTCACATGAACTGAATGTTCCTCATCTCACCGGGTGCTCATTCTTCTTTTGTATTAAAAAATGTATCATTGTTGATCTGAATTATTCTGTCTATTGCCTCATGGTTTATCGGATCCCTGACCAACATACTAAATATTTCTCTAAGTTCTTCTATTCGTGATAAGACTTTGTCTTTGGATCTTTCCTCTCTAAGTGAGATATATAATTGGTACAAACTAATATCTAAATCATCATTCAGTTTCCCGAAAGAAGTTAGTTCCGATATCGCAGCTGCATTAGACACACTTGATATGATTGATCTATACGTGTAATCATTAACAACCATACTAAAGCTGTGCTGGACATTACTTATTTCATATCTGAATGAATTATCAATAGAATTCTGAAGCTCTTTTCTTTGATTTTGAGATTCAACAAATTTAGAACCAAGAATGATTAAACTCAATGTTAATAAAACTATAATATAAGTACTTATTTTCTTCATTATTGAATAGCTCCTAATAACCGAAATTTTAACGATGCTATATATTAGACGCTCTTCCAATGTTATAAGTTCGGCTTTTTCTATGAGCTGTTAGCTGTTCAAAGGCAAATGCAATACGAATACCGCTTTCTCATCATTCTTTAGTAAGCTTCTTGATACCATCTTCGAAGTTGATTAATGTGAGCTTGATGATAACGACTGTGGTCAGCGATATGCCACATACCCCAGCATACGGTTGCTTGCTTCTCATTTTCATGCCCAAAAGTGACAATCCTCGCTAGATCATCATCCGTTAATTGTGTACACGCGTCCTTCAACATGGTTATGACACCTTCATATGTCGACATAAGTGTACTCAAAGATATTCCTTGAACCATCGGAAGACTGCCATTCTCATCAATCATAGGGCCATGTTGCTCTTTTAAGTTTTGAGGAAGTGGTAATCCCTTTATTCGATAAGCCCAATTCAGATCGACGTAGGTGATATGTTTTATTAATTGAGCGGTACTATTGAAGTTGTTATTAGGTCCTTTATAATCTATTTCTTCTTGCGACATACCTTCCGTGATTCGTTGGAGTCGTTGGCTGTTTTCTATAACCGCAGCAAATAACAACCCAACAACAGGTGACATATTGGCTTCGCCTTTTAAATCATAAAGCACCCTAACGCCTCCTTGAGGTTGTCTTCATCGTTCTTCCCTTAGAATCTCCTTGATTTCTCTTAATTCTTGCAATATTTCTTTGTTGTACTGATTACTCTTGGAATTATCCATTCCGATTTTCACAACAAAAATACCAAAAAACAAAGACACTACCAACATTAATATAGTCCCAATAATAACCATCCTTTCCTCAAGCAACAGAAACCCGAGAGATTAGAAACAGCGATGCTGCCCCATTCCAAAAGATCCACTCGGGTTAATAGTTGATTAATTTAACTGTGACTACTCATGTACTGGAACATACATCGTTTGTATCTCTTGAACGCCAGGAACAAATCCAAGATTAAAATAAACTGATTCGGCATCATTGCCTTCCATGACATATAACCTTAGAACTGAATACTTGTCTTTAAGAGAAGTCAGTGCTCTTTGCAGCATGCGTGTAGCTAGTCCTTTTCCTCTGTAAGCAGAGTTGACTCCGATGCTATATACTGCTGCTTGATTATCCTGCAAACATAGGCGACAGTTGGCTATGAGCTGTCCAGTAACCTTATCATATACAAGCGTAGAAGCTTGAGTTAGGTTCTCATTGGTAAAATAGATTTCTTCGTTCGGGATAAAGTCTTCAAGGGATGTTTTCTTTCTGCGTAAGGCTTCAAAACCTCCTACAAAGCTGTCAAAGTCACACTGAGCGATTTCATCTTCATTAATGTATTGCTTAGCACCTGTTTCATTCTCGATAATTTCGGGGCTCTTAACGATAAAATCATGATCCCAATGCACATTGAAATGATCTGTCGGGCGCTGCATCCAGCGACATCTGAACTCATCTGGCCAGAATCCAGCCCTCGTAAATAAATGTACTTGATCGGGGAGAATTTCATATATCTTGATACGTTGAGTTGCATCAGACCATTTTATGAGTATTGTTTTAAGAAGTTTCAGTACCTCAAATGAATCATTGAATGGGGGCATAAAGAATAGATGATATAACGTATTGGGTGCCATCCTTACCCCACCGATTTTTGACTCTCCTTTATAAATCCAAAAAGAGTTATTCCGCGAAACATTGAAGTAGCCTTCCTCTCTAAAAAATCCAGTATAGGCCATATTATAATAGACTGAACAATACAGTCCCCATTCTTCGGGCTCAGCCTTTTGAATGGAATACTCATTTGATAAATCATAAGAATTAAGTTCCTCAGACCAATTATTTAATTCCATGCGTCATTCCTCCTCATCAATGCTAACTACCTATAAAATATTTAAGGCGTGTGTTATCTAAACATTTCTAGTCCCCCTCATTAAATAACATGTCCTTTACTATTTACTTGATCGATTCCATCATTAATCTTATTTTTCAGCAGCTCATGAAATTTACTTTCTTCCTTCTTTAAATGTTTCTCAAGGAAAGCAGAGATATACTTATTAATAGTGGAATGCTTGTGTTCTATCCCATCTTCGTTGTAATGTATCGGGATATCGCTAAAAGTCATATGATGAGCACCGTTTAATTTAATAAATGAACTATTCTGATCACTCGAGTTAAACAAAGACTCATACCCACTCAGTAACAAAGGTAATAGGTCTGGAGAGATTTCATTTTCCAGTTCTTCAAACGAGCATTTCTCTTGCCGAGCTACCAATAACGGCACAGATACTCCCTCTTCCTTATTCGTGGTCATTAAATGGAAACTAGGATCTAATAGAATGCTAGCCTTAATTCTCTTTTCTCTTTTAAGCAATTCATAAGCAGCAGCCCCACCTAATGAATGACCAATGATCCCCATTCCATTCACATCGACTATGGCCCTAAGATCCTTATCTGAATCCAAGACCTTATCTACGTTTTTCATAACCAAACTCATATCTTCTACTCTAAGCTTCAATAATTGTTTCCAAGAATGAATATCTAAGCTGTCTATTTCAGATATCACATTGGATTGCTGGACAAAACGTCTGTCAGGAAAAATGGAAAATATAGATTCATGAGTGGCTCCTATAGTAATGACAACAAATCCGCACCCCACTAAATGTTCTACACAAAAGGAATACATATCTCTAACTACACCAAAAGCCGGGGCTACAAAAATAATGGGACAGTTTTTAGCCGTAATATCAACACTCTCATCATTATGTATTTTTGTATCCAGATTACAAATATAATCCTTATCCACTCCCATACTAGAGAGCATACCAACAGCGGAAGAGATATTAGGTTCAAATAACGAAATATACTTCGACTCATGCTCCACTGGATTGGAAGGATAGTATATACTAATGAGCACTTCTCTGGTTTCCTTACTTATCGGATCAATACGTGATTCTTCCTTTAAAACAAAAACCTTTCTTCCAACAGTCATCGCGTTCACCCTTATACTATTTTTTCGTCACTACAACGCATGTAGATTGAATTGAATATACGCTGCCTCCAAAACTTATCGATTTCCGAGGTTGCGTATTACGTTTGTGAATCCATGCCCTCACCAGTTTATTCTTCAAAGAAACGGCAACGATGCTTTTAAGCGGTGAGGGCAGCTTAACATTTCCGTCTTATGCTTCTGGATAAAGGTCTGTTGATAAATATCGTTCCCCTGTATCCGGGAATAGTACAACTATACTTTTATTTTTATTCTCTGGCCTTTTTGCCATTTGCACTGCTGCATATGCAGCAGCACCAGACGAAATACCGACTAATAATCCTTCGGATTTAGCTAAAAAACGAGCTGTTTCAAATGCATCTTCATTTCTCACCTGTACGATCTCATCAACTACAGATCTATTAAAATTGTCGGGAACAAACCCGGCACCAATTCCTTGAATGGTATGCACTCCTTTAGCTCCTCCAGAAAGTACCGGGGAATCCGAAGGCTCTACAGCTATAATTTCCACATTTTCTTTTCTTTGTTTAAGTGCTTCGCCAACTCCAGATATGGTTCCGCCTGTACCAACACCACCAATAAAAATATCCACTTTACCTTCAGTATCTCTCCAAATCTCTTCTGCGGTTGTTACCTTATGTACTTGTGGATTTGCTGGATTTTTAAACTGTTGAGGTATAAATGAGTTAGGGATTGTAGCCGCAATTTCTTCAGCCTTTTTGATGGCTCCAGACATTCCTTCTGTGGCAGGTGTAAGAACTAGTTCTGCTCCCAAAGCGATCAACAACTTCCTACGTTCTACACTGAAACTCTCAGGAAGCGTTATGATTAATCTGTATCCTAATGCTGCAGCTGCAAAAGCAAGCCCTACACCTGTATTTCCGCTCGTCGGTTCTATTATCACTGAATTTTGGTTAATTAGCCCCTTCTGTTCAGCGTCTTTTATCATTCCATATCCGATTCTATCTTTTACACTACCTGTTGGATTAAAGTATTCCAATTTAGCAATAATTTTCGCCTCAACTTGATTCTTTCTCGCAAAATTAGAAAGCTCCAATAGCGGTGTATTTCCAATCAGATCTGTGAGATTCTTTGCGATATTAGTCATGATCATACCTCCAAAATACATTTCCAACTAAAATAGTTGGTTTTATGTCACGTTATCATGTATGGTAAAATAATACAACTATTGAACTTCTATTTTACGACATAGGAAAGCAAAAGCTATTAGATTGAGCGTGAATCTTTGTTATAAAGTCTCCCTCTAAAAATAGAATTCAAAGTTCCAATACTGTTATGAGCTCGTCATGGCACACTTCACCATTTTCATGGAATCCAAAGCTCTCATATACCTTTTTGGCAGCCAAGTTATCAGGACTATATGGAATCCAACAATAACGTGCAGGTCCAGCTGGGAAAGTTCGAATAAACTCCAATATTTTCTTTAATGCTTCCCGGCCATAGCCCATGCTTTGGTGCTGCTTGTCAATCATCAGTCGCAAAATACAATAGCTATTGTCAGCAATCACAGGAAGATCATAACCCGTGATTCCGTAAGTTATCATTACAAAACCTACAGGCTGCTCATCTGCGTAAATGGCAAGTGGAAACGGTGAGCCGCCATTAGTTGCAAGAATATAACACGATGCAACACTTGAAAGGTTTGATGCAACATATTGTCGCTGCTCTTCTGAAACTTCCAGGTTAAATATAGAACGTCGGTTATCCAGTGTTATTTTTCTGAGCGTTATCATGCAGACTCTCTCCTCACCAAACATCATAGATTTAAGCGGTTTCAAGATAATACCTAGATACTCTGTTTGATCTTCTTTCTCATATACAAAGCTATTTCTTCGTTTTGGCTATGATTATTTGAATATAGTGATACATCAATTCCTTCAATTTGATAACCACATTGCATGTAAAAATGAATGGCTGGAACGTTCGTATTCTGGGTTTCTAACGTGATCGCTCTGAAGCCTTGTTCCTGGGCAATCTCATTCACTTTATTGATCAACAATCTTCCATATCCTTTTCTTATGTATTTTTCATTAACCTGAAGATGCCATATCATCAGCGTATTATTCCAAGTTTGTGGTTCACAAATTGCGAGCGCTATGATTTTCCCATCTATATATATTCCATAAGAAAATCCCAGTTGTATGATTTCTTCATATCGTTCCAAATCATCTGTACTGTTCAATTCTTCTTTTTCGTAGATGTCATCTAGATTTATTAACGTTAAAAGCATACTAAAGGAACCTTGTGTCTCCTGTTTGGTAAGCTCATATTTTTGAGTTGATTTATATCCAAAGCTTCCAAGTTGAAGCCAATCATCATTGGATAGATTCTGTATTTTTTTGATCTCCATTACTTCACCCCAGAAATAATATACTTTGCGACTTGTTTATAAGGTTATTGAATTCTTGCTTATATCTCTTCTTTCGACCTTAATTTCCATATTCCTGCATCCTTACTTATTGTTTCCTATCCACAAAATTATGGACTGTCAAAGAAAATAATAATAATCCCGACAGGACAAACCTGGCGGGATTTCGTTTGAATAGATATCGAAAGAAGTTTTTTGTTATTACGTAGCAACCACATGCTTCATCTCTTCACTTGCCATAAAGTCAGAACAATTCACGTAATACAAATCATAAATTTGTTCCGTATTGTTTATCAACTTATACACTTCGTGGTATATATCAGTGGCTAATTTGACATAAGGCAATTTCCCAACCGCTTTCTTGGATCGAATGTTTTGTTTTCGAATTTTAAGAAATACTGTTTCAATTTCACGTTGAAGAAACAACTCAGCGAAAAAGGCTTCCTTTGCTCGTTGATTGTAACCTTTTCCGAAATAAGGGGCTCCAATCCATGTCGCAAGAAAACCTGTCTTATGTTCCATGTGATATAAATCAATGGTTCCGATGGGATGTCCCAGCTCATTAAGGATCGTTCTGGAAATACATGTGTTTTGCTCTTCTTCATCAATCACCTGTTTGGTTGCAAATAAATATTCCTCATAAGATCGGCACTTATGACGAACGTATGGAAAAACAGCGGTGTCCACCATCAAATCATACAGTGAGTGGCATTCGTGCAAGTCTCGTTTTTTTAACATTTAAACGACCACCTAGTCCTTTTAGTTCGCTGAGTCAAACAAACTAAGTATATAAAAGGACGTGTGGATTTTAATGAATTCTACATTGCTTTTATGTAAAATTCATCATTGAAATGTTTTCCAGATCACTTGACTGAACATAACGAATATCGCCTGTTTACAGTCTGATTTTCAGAATCATTGACCCGTCGAAACATCCTCACTATCATCGGTTTAGCTGGAACCCACATCTTCGCTAACAGCATTTCATGCCCATGGATAAATTTTTTGGTTCGAGGAAACATTAATCATACTACTTATCCTTGGGAGTGATGTTATGCTGTACCTTATCAGCTTTGTGCTCATGTTTGCTGGCTTAGCCTGTATCAACATTATTTTTTCATATCAAAGCAAGCATATTGACACTCAGTTCTGGTCCACATTTAAATTCCATCTTTGGATGCTGCCTTTATTTCTAGCCGCTAATCTGAGCGTAGGATACGGCGTCAAGTTTGGAATGAAAGCTGTCAGTCAACTGGGCTATGTCCTGGTCATTGCCAAATGCATAGAAGTGCTCATCTCCATATGGATGGGATACTGGTTCATGAAGGAAGTTCCTTCTTGGAAAACGTGGATTGGGCTTGTGGTCATCATCATCGGTGTTGTACTGGTTAAGCAGAAGTAGGAGTAAGTTAAAATGCTTTTTAAAAAACGAATCGATATACAATTTCATTATCATATACGTCTCCGGTCTCTGAAAAACCCATTTTATCATAAAGCTTTCTGGCAACTTCATTCTCTGCACATACCGTTAAATTCAAACACTTGCTATGGACATAGTTCTCTTTTATATAGCTAATTACTGCATCTATCGCTGCTCTTCCATATCCTTTACCTTGATAGCTTACATCGATCATAAAACCATTTAACCAATAGGACCAAGCTGTTGTTTCATCGACTGTGATCATGACAAAACCAACTAAGCTATCCTCCGTGTTATATATGCAAAATGGCAGATACTTGTACTCATCCCCATCTGGACGAATGTGCACCTTCGCTAGGGACACGGCTACTGATGGAACATAATGATTTTGATTGGCTTGAACTTGTAAGTTTAATGCATCTTTCCAGTTCTCTCTTGTAGTAGGTATTAATCTGATCACAATAATATCACTCGTTCCGTTTCGTTTTTTTTTAATTAACTCCAATCACCGAAATGCTTCTCAAGGAACCTTACTTCCTTCTCATAATGAGCCAAATGACCCTCTTCAATCATTTTGATAAAAGCTGTTTCTCCAGACGCCGCCCGATCAGATAGTGTGGTACACATGAAATGAATTCGAGAAATCACCCATTCCTTCAGATCTGTCGGCACATCCATACCATAAGCGTTAAAAAATAACGCTATACGTCTTTTCCGCTCAGATGCATGATCCTGTTTATTGTATGGAACGACTTCTCTTTCATCTTTACCCGGTGAAAAAGCTGCTAATGGGACAGAGGTATACAAGCTGTAAACGATATCCCATAGACGCGGACCAGGCCCTGCCATGTCAAAATCAATGATTCCTACAGGAAGCCTATCTTTAAACACAACGTTATACAATGCAAAATCGTTATGGCAGACTACTTCTTCCTTTGAAGAAATCAATGGGCAATTATTTAAAGAAACCGTAATTGTAACAAAATCCACTGTAGCATCATGATAGCTTTTTAAAAGTTTCGCTACTTTGTCTAAGGTCTCATCAGACCACATATAACTTTCAATCTCAGGATAGTCATTTCCCGAAACCACACCATCCAGGTAAGAAAGGATTTCTCTGTCCTGCTCATCTACTCCCAAATATCTAGGGGAATGCGCATAGCCCACCTTTTCAAGGTGCTTAAGCAATTCATATACATACGGATTCGGTATAGCGTCACGACGAACTGTGCTACCTACTTTTACAACCTTATTCACATTGCCTCCGTTTAGGGCTTCTTCGTACTCAGGCAAAATGAACCCCTCCTAAGATCTGTTTTGTGTGTACCTATTTGTTTTATCCTTTCTGGGATTCCCAGGGAATCCAGCAATCAATAACACAAATCCGACGAAAAATAAGAAATATACGAGAAAACCCGTGAAACCATTATCACTTGCTGGGATTATCTCGCGTGTTTTCCCACCTGAAGCGTAACCCGCTTCCACTATGGCTGTAGATATTCTCACGGAAATTCTATCTAAGGTTGAAATAAAAATACTGCTAATCATGAGAACCGCACCCAGGATTTTATTTGTATTGTTCATGAGCTGCCTCCTAATTCAAATTGATTCTTATCTTTCAGTCCATGCTGTTCGGATATATCCCAATTTCATGCCAACATGCTCCATATTTCGATGGCTTTGAGATAAAAATGAACATTGCCCTACCACCAGATTACATTCCTTATTCAAGGCTTCCGTTATTCTTCTATTCAAAAGCTGCTGATGTACACCCTGATTTCTAAACTCAGGTAATGTTGCTGCAAAGGTTAAGGATGCCTTTTGATTTTTAATAAACAGAACACTTACCGCTGCAGGGATGTCATTGACATATGCGATGTAAAATTTCCAACCTGGACGGTGATAAAGAACCTTATTATTCTGGGCGACGTAAGGGATACCGTCATCCGACAAACCGGCCCCCCTGCAATGAATGGTCGCGTATAGCTCGAATTGATCCTCTTCAAGTTCTTGAATTTGGATATGACCTGAGTGATTCTTTTTTTCTTCTGGTTTGATGATCAGAGATGAATGAAATCCCGATGTATACATGCCTAAGTCGGTTAAACGTTTCAAGAAGTTCTGATCCACCACAGATGGAATAACTTCGAACTGAACCTTTCGATCACGCTGTCTATAAAAATCAATGATTGCATCCATGTGTTCCAGATCATTATTTGTTAAGCCCTTCACCGTATTAAACGTGGGCCATGGCATGGTCTTACTGTAGAAACAGACGGCATTTCCAAACTGCTGAATATCAATTCTTTCTGGATTTTTGTACCGACTCTGTATAGCAAGCATGCGATCTGTCATATAATCGATTTCAGAGAGTTCAATTTCTTTAATTAAATCTATGGATGGAATCAGTCGATTCATGTCTTTACCTCCAAATAAAAGTACGGGAACTCCATTTTAATTCCCATCAAAACACTTCATTACATGGCCTATACTTTACAATGGTTAGATGCTCCCACTCCCTATACAGCTGCTCTTTAGAGAGTATCTTCCACGGGTTGAATATCGTTTGCCCATCTTTATTGAAATATAGTTCTTCTCCCAGATGATATGCTGCATGTTGAATGATCCCATTCTCATCTGTCCATAGGACAACGTCCCCATGATGTAGTTCGTCAGTTAATAACTCCTCGTAATCATACTGTTTTAATTTCTCTAGAAATGTTTTTTGATGTACCCATTCATAGATAAACCATTCCTTTTTCCCTTTGGAGATTGCAAACAAAACAGCTGCGAGGCAATTTGCACCTTGGGAACTAGCAAACGAATTGGCATATGGTTTTAGAAAAGAAGATAGCGACTCAGGTGGCTTCTCACATTCCCCTTTATCCCACCATTCGTAAACCAATGTCGTAAGTATCTGCTCTTTACATGATTTGTTCAGCTTCTCCCACATAAAGCGCTGAAGGATAACATGTCCATCCATCACATAGCTTGCAGGTATTTCCCCCAAATCATGTACAAATGCAACAGGGAAAACAAGCCCTCTTACACTTTGCACTTGTGCATTTAATAAAAATCGTTTCTTATCTTCAGGAATGGTTTCTATCCATTCTTTATCCGCAATGATTACATAATCAACGTTCTTAATATTCCAGTACTCATAACCATTCACATAATTCACTTGCCTATAAGTGCTGTGGTTATAGAACTCCTCTTTTGGCATTAATAGTACATCGGTAAAGTCAAATTCATAATCAAGATGTTCTTTTGATAGGAAAAACAAATCTTTTTCCGGTACATAACAATCCATCCATGAAAGTAAAACTTTTTTACCCGGTTTAATTATCATTATGTATTCCTCCGCGTTGGGTTTGAATTTTATATTTCCACTTTATTTCTCACTACTCCGTAGTAAATCAGATCCTCATACCGGTCTTCTTTCTTGACATGATCCACCAGTACTCCTTCTTTTATCATGCCAATCTTTTGTATAACTTGTCCGGATGCCGGGTTAGAAGCAAAGTGTCGCGCATATACCTTATGATATTTTTTCACATCAAAAGCGAAGTCTAACATGGCTTTAGCTGCTTCCGTTGCATAACCTTTTCCCCAAAACGGCTGACCTACCCAATAAGATAACTCCCCGTTATCGTAACGTTGTTGATTAGATAATGCTATTGCCCCGTATAAATCACCTGTTTCCCTATCACAAATAGCAAATTCATATAATTTATCCGCATTAAAATTTTCTTTATGTTGCTCTATCCAAGACACTGCACAATCTAATGTATATGGGTAGGGTAATGTGAGTGTGCTCTTATAAATGTTGTAGTCATTACATAGTCTGGTAACGGTTTCAGCATCTGATTTCGTAAATAATCTTAACAGCAGCCTTTCTGTGGTCATCGTTGTAGTGAGATCGTTGTACACCATACTATCCCCGCCTTTTACATGAAAATGGATCATTGCACCTTCAAAATGACCGATTTCTGTTTATTTCAATTTCATTTTATATATCACTTCACCATTCTGATTTTCCAATTCCTGATTAATAAATCCTATCTTCTCATATAAGGCTCTTGCACGTGCATTACTTTTTTCTACGGTTAGTGAGATGATTTGACATTGTGGATGCTTTTCCTGAATACTTTCCAGTATCATATAAAGTGATTGACTTCCTAATCCTTTTCCTTGATAGTCCTTATCTATTTGAAATCCTCCAATCCAATAATTATCCGTACTTGCTGGTGTGTACGATAAATAGAAAGAACCGAAAGCTTTATCGCCTTCACGCAAAAGATATGGATCAAAAGCTGCATCTCACCTCTTCACGTAGGCATATGCTAAAGATTCGATGACCGTCGGTACAAGATTTACTTGCGTTTCAAGTAAAGATATTGCGATCGCCTCTTCCCAATTCGTTTTATCGATTGGTTCTATAGTAATTGGGTTCATTCAAATATCCCTTTCGTTTGCCGAATTATATTTCGTTGGAGTAGATTATTGACTTACTTGAATCCATATTGTTTAGCTATGATTCAAGATACCTTCATCCATATGTTATTCAGAGAACTCAACTAAAATGGGATGAGTGCTCTCATCCAATGCTTTGTGAATTCTCTCCTTGAAATTCCCCCAGGTTATCATTTCATTGGCTTGTTCTAATGTAAAGAAACCAACCTCATCACTTTCAATACTTGTAGTTAGAGTTCCTCCAATTGGTTTTCCAGTGAATATATTGTTACATACTCCCCGCGTAGTATTCTGATATAGGCCACAAAACTTAATAAGTTCAATATCAATGCCAGTCTCTTCCTTCACCTCTCGAATAGCAGCTTGTGTGATGGTCTCGCCTTCTTCCACACAGCCTTGAGGCATTTCCCAGCCTCTCCGTCCCTTCATAAGTAAGATTTCATCGTTCTCATTAAGGACAATCACACTTGCAGACACAATAAATTTCATTTAAAGCCCCCCTTTTTATGTTCTAGATTCAATGCTTCCGAGTAAAGTAATAAGCTCCTTTAATCTAAAGGTCCTCTGCAATTCGATTAGCAATAATAAAGTGCAATCCGTGAACCACAGTTCTTAACTCCCATCTCTACGGACCGTTCCAAATGAAATCTTCATGCTGGCTGCATAAGTCAACCAAGATTCATTAACAAATACTTTGGAAAATGTTAATTCCGCTTCATACTGCGCCTTTGCTTCATTTTGGGTTAAGCCCCGAGTTGATAATCGTTTGGTTACCTCTACTGAATCGCCAGGATCCTGTCCTATACCATCTTCTTTAATTGAGTGATAGAGAATGTTTTTTTGGGTAGAGTCCCTGTTTTGATCTAGAAAGTTGACCTTATCACTCATTCTACATTCCACATTCGTTAATCCCAATTGACTCATTAATATAGGTAATCGCATTCCAATATTTCCATCTTTACCTGTACGTATATGATCTTGTTCAAATAATCTCTGTAAAACGCCTAGTTTAATGATTTCACTTTGTTCAACGCCCTCCACATGATAGTTCGCCATACTCCCAATCCAATGAGGTTCAAAACAGATGATTCTTCCACCCTCCAGTACACTTTCAATCATCTTTTGGAGTATTTTCACAGAGTCATCCATATGTAATAAAAAAGCATGACTCAATGCAATGTCATACTTCCTCTTCAATACAACGTCTTCTATATCCCAAGTAATAAACTCTGTTTCATAGGGAAGTTGGGAGAAGATCGTCTTAGCTTCATTGATTAATGTTTCACCCTTATCTACTCCAGTGTAGGTTGACCCTTTTGGTAACAAAGGCAGCAGTTTAAGACCCAAATAACCAAACCCACACCCATAATCGATAACGCTTACAGGTTTATCTATCTTCCAAACAAAATGCACTAAAAATTGCAGGTAGTCGTCATTGTAATAAAGCCATCTCGTATTTCTTAGGTATTCAATTTTATTATCCCAATAATATTCAGACATTGGATTATGCTCCTTATAGTTTCTTTTGTAGCAATACTTCTTCCGTTCTCGCATAGTTTGATTTTTCGTATGTCTTTATAGCCATTTCATTTCTTGGGCCTGTCAGGATCTTTACACTGGTAACACCTCGTGCTTTGAGCTCCTCCTCTATAATAGCAATTAACAACGTAGCCAATCCTCTTCTCCGGGCAACTTCGGCAATATACATTTCTGTGATCTCTCCCTGGAGTCCACGATAACAAAAGGATTTAAAATATTGAGCACAAGCGAACCCAACTGCCTGGCCGTCAATTACAGCTAGAGCAATCAACTCATTAGATAAAGCAAGGCTCTCTTTTACTTCCTCCATGTTTGTACCAACGCCATTAAAAGCATCATTGAGCTTAAGAAGGTCCTCTGCATCATTTTCGTTCGCCCATCGTATGTGAATGTTCTCTTCTTTCATCACGTGACCTCCAATAATAACAGTGTACAGAAATTAATGATCCTGATAGGTTTCTTTCAAAAACCTAATGGATTGGTTGATCAATGCTTGTAATACATCTAGATTGATATCTGCAACTTTATTGACGTATACACATGCTTTTCCTGTCGTATGTTTTCCAAAGTCTTTTAATAGATTCTCTCGCTCGGCATCACCTGTCGCAAAATACAAACTGATTTTTGCTTTTCGAGGAGAAAAGCCCACCATTGGTGCATCACCTTCATGACCAGATTCATATTTATAATGATAGGCGCCGAATCCAATAATACTCGGTCCCCACATCTTTGCTTTATACCCTGTTGTTTCAGAGAAAATATCTAATAGCTGATACGCGTCTTCACGTTTTTTGGGACTATCAACACTTTCAATAAATTCAATGACGCTGTTGTCTGTTTCTTTTGTTTTAAGTTTGTACATTGATAAAATCTCCCTTCATGTCTTCCGTAGCTTTAACGCAGGGAACAGACTTAATATCAGACCAACAATCAGAAACAATATCCATTGTTCGTAACTAATGATTAGAATCAGTTCCCAAAAACTTGCCGGCCCGGAGTTTGGTTCATCATTGTATGGATGGTCAAAAATAGCTGGTAGGACCCCAAGGGCTATAAAAACGATTCCAATGATCAAAGAAAGAAAATAAATAGCTTTCTTCATAGTCATCACATCCTCAAATAATCAGGAAGTCTTATCATGAAGCGTTCACTATTTCTATTAAATTGATATTGTTCATATAATTCATGTGCATCTAATGTTCCGAGTAACCCCATTAAATCTTTAAAGCGATCCGATTGTGTAATCACTTCAATTAGTTTCTTACCAAGTCCTTGGCCCCTAAATTCCTCATGAATAAATACATCACAAAGCCAATACATTGTCGCATCGTCTGTGACAACCCTTGCAAAACCAACTTGAACTTCTTCTTTATAAATTCCAAAACATATTGAAGAATGGATGGACTTTTCAATTTTTTCATCGGATCTCTTATTGGCCCAATAGCTTCTAGATAAGAAACCCTTTACCGCATGAATGTCCATAAGTTCTTTGTTATCACTGATAAGATATTCTCCATATATAAAATCCATCAATCCCAGCTCCTCTCAAAATCCTTGATGATTCAAGTAATACTTAATTCCGGCACAATCAACATCAGAAAAATCTAATGGATTCTCAATAAATAAATCTCAACTGCTCATCAGTTTCAATGTTTTGACCTTTTTTTGATAACCTAAGTCAAGCGTTTTTCATAAATCACAATTGTCATCTTGTCGTTAATTTTTTTCGTATCCCCCTTCTGTCTATATCCTAATTTCTCATAAAGGTAACAATTCCTCTGCTCTTCTGAGATTGTAGCCAACTCCCATATTCTCGCATCGCTATACCTATCTTCAATTATTGAAAATACTTTTTGTGCAATCCCTCTCCCTTGATAGTCGGGTAAAATAAATATAGGGCTTACTCGATAGATTTTATTCTCTTTTTTTACTATTCTAATGGCCCCCACAGGAATATTTGCTTCTCTTATTAGGTAATAATCTGTATAGCTTTGATTTATTCGATCTTCTATTTGTTCTACCGTTTGATTTGCTGGGCTTGTTTCATAGTCTTTATATTTATTTAATAGGGGCATGAATGCTTTTATTTGCATTTCGTGAATGATTGAAGCTTCTTTAAGACCTGCTTTGGATAATGAGATTTCCATTTCATATCATCCTCCGTTATTAAAGCTAATTTAGTGTTTTGCTTCTATGTTAGTTCCCAACAATACACGTATAATATGCGGTTTCGTTCTTCTTGAATGCATTCTAAATCTTTAACTTCATTTGTATAGTTATTATTTTTTGTTCATCTAAATTCGTTATTCGCATATCGATGGGTTCAAATCCTTGCTTGTGATAAAATGCTAGTCCTCTTGAATTCGTGCTATGACATGATAATAATAAGTGTTTAACTTTATAAATCGATTTTGCCTTCATTATCATCGTTTCCAACTAATAATTAGCAGCACCTTTTCCTCTAAAATCCTTCGATACAATAACGTTGCCTAACCAACATACATCATCTTTATAGTCATATAAATTGGCATAAGCTACAGCTTGACCTGACTCCTCATTAACAATAACTGTTGGTTCGTATCGATTCTTAAGAAGCTTTAATATCTGATCTGGTGTTAAAGGATATTTAAACCGAGGACTAATATAAAACAATTCTTCCTTTGACTGAGGAAAAGAACTTATACTTTTTAAGTCTTCATTCATTAGAGATCTATAAGAATAGATAGGTGCCATCTCCTTTTTTGGGTTAGACGTTTTCTATTGCGTTCTGTTGATATCAATCGTATTGCCAAACTAGCTCTCCTTTCCTTGTTTTGGCTGCATATATGATTTGACCCGTGTGATAATGAATTTCTCTTACCATTGCTATCATTAGATTCAAAACCGTTGTTTCATTATTTACTTGACTGAATGTAAGAGGGGGACGATTAATGAAAGGTTGAGATAACAACAAATTTGGGTTGGAACTGAGGTGTTCAAGATATTGAATGATAATATCGAATGATTCCTTGGTCATGTTATAGGCTTCTTCTATCGTCATTTTTAGTCCATGTTCAAACTCCTTATTCCTGTCTCTTGAATCAGCAATATCATAAAATATCGTTTCAATTCTCGAGTGGACACACCCCCTAATATGGGCAACCAGATTTGCGATACTATTACTTTCCTGATTTGACGACCAGGTGATATCTTCTTCTGATAATTGTGAGATGGCCTGAAGTGTCCATTTTCTTTCAGACTTAAATTTCACTAACATACTCTGAATTACTTCTACTTCAATTTCCATGAGCACACTCCAGTCTGTAGTTTAATTTTGATGATCTAATCTACCAAACAACCGAAAAGGTGTTTTTTTTATTGCATCTTTGCTCTGATTTCCTATAACGTTGTTGTCCTCACGAACCCGAGAAACTTATTTGAGTTCAACAAACGCAGATCGATTGCAACCTCTGCCAATTAGTTCTTCTAATACTCCTCGAACTCCTGCCAGACCTGGATGTGCAAATGCCCTGATATGGGACTATTTGTTATAAGTAGCTACTACTATCTTCAGGATTTAATTATGTGTCCGCTCATCTAACCATCTCTTAGATTCTTCTAACATGCCTAAAGTAATTTGATGATTTACTTTGGAGTACTCAAAAAATTGCACTGAATTATTTAGTTTATTGTTCTGTTCAATGACTTTCATAAAATACTTCTGACTATCAATTGGAATAGTTGTATCTTCTGTTCCATGTAAAATAAGCATCTCTTTATTCTTCATATTCCTTAATTTAGCCGGATCTAGCTTTAAGATTGTATCCTTATCTATTGAAGTCCAAGGTGTTCTTCTATCTCTTTCACAAATAAGTTCTTCAAATCTTTCCCAAGCGCATGAACCATTCATTATTATTGCAGATTTGATACTTATGTTATTTGCATAAACACCTGCAGCTGCAAAACCGCCAGTAGAATTACCGACCACTCCCACTATCTTGTCATGTAAGGTTAATTCAGAAATAAGATCTCCAGCCTCTTCAACCGTCTGAATAACGACCTTCCAAAAATGTTTTTGTATTTCTTTAGGATCAAAATAGTTAAGCTCCCCTCTGGTACCGTGATATGGAATTTCAGGTATGATAACCGTGTATCCCCAACCAGAAATCAATGAACCAAAGAAAATGTAATCCTTAATGTTTGAAACCCATCCATGATATAAAATGAGTATCCCTTTAGATTGACAGTTGGGCTTAATCCATATACAAGGGATCCCCGCAATTAGTTGTTCATAATAATTATCCATTAGCTCTCCATTATTCTTTATGTAATTATATATTGAAGAATTCTGTATAAGGAATCCGAGAAGTTAGGTGAGAGCACACGGTCGTGACTTATGATCGCAGAGTATAAAGCGACTGAACCAAGTACCTCACATTTTTTCTCCGGGCGATCCCATAAACTAAAATTCTAGCCGCCCCCAGCATGAATTAATTAAATCCCTTTAGAAATCAATATAAAATGGTTGTAAATCTGGCCTTAAACAATATTCAATTCGTTGTTTAAAGTTCTTCCAAGTCAACTTATTTAATGCTTCTTCTATTGGAAAATATCCTGCCTGTTTCTAGGCTTTCACTAGTTACTATGGGTTCTCCCCCAATCGGTCTTGCTAAAAATAATGTATTCACGATTGAACCCTTCACATTCTGGAATATTCCACAAAATCGAATAATCTCTATATCAATCCCTGATTCTTCTTTTGTCTCCCTGACTGCGGCATCCTGTAAGGATTCTCCTTCTTCCACTTGCCCTCCAGGCATTTCCCATCCTCTTCTAGGTCCCCGGACTAGTAAAATTTCATTGTTCTCATTCATTACAATCGCTGCCGCTGAAACGATATGCTTAGGTGGATTCATAGATATATCTAGTCCTCTCAGGGGGGATTAGTTTTAAAATGTTATGTAAGGGGTGCCTCATCCACAAATCATCCTACAAAATTGGTTTCCAATGTCCATTCCAATCTTCGTAGCCATTCATTTTTCACTTCTTCATTTGTGTACTTTATCCGATCTAAAACATTAATTACTCTTGAAACTGAGTATACCTTCACTAATTCATTGGTAATCTTAAGATCTGAAAATTTACTATACGCATTAATAAAAATCTCAGACAACTCCCGAGAGAAGTTTGGATAATGTAAATGTACAAACCATATTACCCATGCGACATCTTGCAGTGGATTCCCCCAGCCTGCCCACTCCCAATCAATAATAGATATTAATTTATTAGATAAAATTGCATTATGCGGTCCATAATCTCCATGGATTAAGGTTTTCTCCCCTATAACTGATACATTAAGTATCTGTTTTACTTTTCCCTTTTGATTATTCGGTACATAGTTAAGATCATCAATATCAATATTTATCAGTTCTATGATTGGCAGGTCAGGGTCACCATCTCTCCATTTTAATGAGTGAATATCTTTTGCAAGATGATTTCCAAGCAACTCGTAGATTTCCTTAGCTCTATGAATGTCTCCATCATCAAGAAATCTCTGGCTGTTAATTCCGTGCACATAGTCCATAATAATGTACTGTGAACCGTTGTCTTCAAAATAGTCATGAATCTTTGGCGACACACCTGAATTATTCAATAGGGTTAAACAGTTAATTTCTGTTATCGCATCACGATTAAGACCATTGAAAATCTTTGCTACGACCAGAGGATCTGATCCCTCAAGTAAAATACTGCTGTTGGTGTAACCTCCGGTAAGCTCAGTCAGTGTACTATATTTAAATTTATGTAATAAGATGTCATGCACCACCAAATTCAGCCTTCTTTCTTTATTCTTAGAATCATGACTTTCGGAAAATGTTTTAAAGCGTTTGCATTTTTTCTCATTAGATCTTCGATTTCACGACACATCACTTATTCTTCATCAATATAATTTAAAACATTATTTAAATACATCTCTATAGGTTGTGACGAATCAACAAGCAAACATTGAATATCATTAGGTCTCTTACTTTCATTAATATTTTTTCTAAACTCTTCTTCAGATGTGCCCGAAATCTGACTTATCATCCGTTCTCGATGTTGTAATCTTTTACTTATTTCCTGATAGTCATTCAGGTAACATTCAACGTACTTATAATTAGCATTATACTTCTTACTTAATGACGAACCTCTTTCAATCATCTCAGAATAAAAGCATGGACTATCGAATATTACGTCATAGCCTTGGGAGAGATAAAACTCTATCAGGGCCCAATCAATATTATATGAAGTCATACCTAAAACTTTTAATTCTAAATTACTATCCCCAATGGATTTTAATATGGAAGACTTTGAGATATCATGATCAATAATTATGGCACCTGTTATTTTAGCTATCCGTCTTGAAAGAGTTGACTTACCAGAACCAGGAAATCCCGACATTTGAAGAAAAAACATCTATGAAACCACCTTTCCCTTGGAGATTTCCAATTCATATTTAACTTGCGTTTTACTGTGCCCTTCTATGGTTTCAATCATTTCTTCTATTTCTTTAAATCCACTTTTCTCATAAAATGCCCTTCCTCTATGATTCTCTTTTCCTACCCAGGCAAACAGTTTATTTATTGGGTTTAAAACTTGAATGAATCTCTTAATGAACTCTTTACCTATTCCCATTTTGTGATATTCAGGTCGTATATAGATTCTTAGCAATTCGTATTCTTCTTCATTCACTTGTCTTGTTTGAGCATATCCAACGACTTCGCCATTATATTCAGCTATTAAAAAACTCCGTTTGGCACTTTGAAGCTCTCTCTCGACTGTTCGACTTAAATTCTCAATTGAATATGCTCTACTTAGAAAGTTTTGAATGTAAGCTTCAGAGTATATGCCTTTATAAGTATAATTCCATGTTTCATGAGCTATGGATTGAATGTGTGGGATATCCTCATTTGAAACAAATCTAATTGTAATCATCTGGTTATCCTTCTTTCGATATTAATTAATGAACTTTAAAATCTTGCTTAAGAAATGCATAAATGGCATTATCAACAAATCGATTCTTCCAATAATAATTCCCCTTCAATATGCCTTCTTCTTTGAAGCCGATTTTCTCAAGAACCTTTCTTGATCCCACATTCTCTGGTTCTACAAATGCTTCAATTCGGTTTAAGCCAAGCTTATTGAAGCCATATTCAATTACCTTTTCAACCACCTCAGTCATATAACCTTGATGCCAATATTCTGGTGTTAGTTCATATCCAATGACAGCTTTATAATGATTTTTCATCCATCCATGAAAGCCACATGTTCCAATTACTTTGTTTTCCGACTTCAAAGTGATTCCCCAACGAATAGCTTGACCTGATTCAAATCTTTCATTCCAACTTTGAATTAATTCTTCTGCTTGTTTAATGGTTGTAAAACTCTCCACATCATAAAACTTCGTAACTTCATCCAATGAAAAAGATTGAAATATATCTCTGGAATCATTCTGTGTTAGTTCTCTTAATACAAGCCTTTTTGTTTCTAACTTGGGAAACTGCGACATTTAGTTCTCCTTAATGGTTTAAGTAGTTCACTCAGCATCTCTAGGATTCAAATAAATATAATCCATAGAAACTAGGCATCCATCATGTCCTTTAATCAGCAAATTATATGCACTAAGTACTAACCATATTATTACATATATGAAGTAAATCAAGCAAAAAAAAGCAGATGGTCTCTCATCTGCCCTGAAATATGGAGAAAGCCATGCAGCTGATTTAAAATCCCCCTCCATGCTCTTGATCTTAATTTTCCTCGACTGCCAATCTCCAGTCATTACATCGTATGGTAGTCCCAATAGGGTATTCAAAATCACACTCGCCAATATACGAAAAGCCCAGCTTGTGACAAATGGCATTTGAAGCGGGATTCTTGGTTTTAGGAAAAGCGTGAATGAATTTATGTTTCTTCTTTTCAGAACGGATAGAAGCTATGGCCTTCGCTGTTGCTTCTGTCGCTATTCCTCTACCTTGATATTCCGATAAAACACTCCAGCCTATCTCGTAAATAGATTCTTCTTTCCAGGTCTGATCCCAATACCCTACACTACCCACGACTTCAAGATGCGGAAGCAAGAGGATCTTAAACATTTTCCCTGTTCCATTTTGTGCGATTTCATAATAGCGCTTATGACGAGCTAGGATTTTCTCCTCAGTCTCTGGTCCTCCGAAGTGTACTGTCATCTCAGGCGAATTTAATTGGCGAAGCAAATCTAAATCTCCTTCGTCCCATAGTTCAATTCTTACCTCTGGCGCATTTCTTTGTTCCATCTCACTCACCTCACTGTTTTTATTTGTAACCAAATTTAGAGGAAGAGATTTACTATTCTTAGTTCAATTATATCAGAACATATATTCTTATCCAGTAAAAATTTATCATTATCATTTAAGCCAAGTTCACGGTTTATATATCTTCTATGTACTTACAGACCAAATCCCCAAATGTTTTGATATCCTTAAGATAGTCATACCCTAACGGATTTTGTCCAGTCTGATTATACATTCTTACTGCAACAGTTTTACACTTAGGAATGACAAGACAGGCACATCCAGTGGCGCCCAGAGACTGGAAAGAACCGTGTGGAAGTTTATCACCTAATTCTGTAAAAGACCGCGGTTCATCTTGCACAAACCAAAAAAAACCGTTTCTCGGCAATTGTTGTTCCAGATCAGGAGGACTAATTATAGTGGTTGTCTGCTCAAATATTTCTTTAGGAAGTATCTGATTCCCGTTTATAGCTCCCTTATTCAAATGCATATAACCCCAATATGCTAGTTCCTTTGTGCTCATAAATAAGTTGGCCAGGTTACCTTGATCATCCTTATATTGCTCATTAAGCCATACTAATTTTTCATTATTTCCCTTTCTCCATCCTGTTTGGCTAAAGCCCATAGGTGAGAATAAACGCTCTGCGAGTAATTGTGATAAAGGGATTTTATATAATTTCCGAATAATCTCAATTAGCAGATTAACACCAATATTATTGTACTTCCAGTCAGTTCCCTGAAGAAACAATCTATTATGCAGATCACTTAAACCATGAGTATGGGTTAACAAATGTCGTATTGTTATATGCCTTAGTGCTTCCCTATCTAACTCATTCAAGTAGTCCACCACAAGATCATCTATACTTCTGACCTTACCTTCATGTAAAGCAAGACTAATAGCAAATCCTAAAAATGTTTTTCGAACTGAAGCAACATTAAATTGTGATTCCTCATCAACTAATCGACTAGGTTTAGAATTGTCATGTACTCCTGAGTACCATTCATTCACGATACGATCATTATGAATAATATATGTCGCAGCAGCGGTAGCAGATATTTTATTCTTTACCTGTAAGACATAATCATTCAGTTCAATGAATGCTTTATTATTTGATATTTTTAGGTTAAGCAATGAAAGGTGCACCTTCTTCACTGTGTTATTGTTGTTGTTTTTTCTTCATGAAATTTTCAAGTTCTTCCCTCGTCTTTGGGTGTAATATTATACTTTCAGATGTCATCATTCTTTCTGGTAAATTAGTTTCTTTAACTTTACGCCCCCATTTTCTTGAGAAAGCCCGCCAGTCACATACCATTTCTATCAAATATTTCTTTGGCATTGGTAAGGCTTCTCTAGTATTTTTATTTACTATCCAATATTCCCAGTGGTGTTTATTATGATTTTGATGGTGCAGCCACGCATTCTTCCATCTCAGCTCGGTATCCTCGTCCTTCTGATTTGAATAGAATTTACGTGCATAAGGAAAAAATTCGTTAGGAGAGAATTTAGACATGTCATGGATTACCCCTTGAAGATATAATCCTTCTTGCCAACATTCGATTAGAACGTTTAATTTATGATCCATAACATAAAGAAAATACCGCCAATATACTAGGAGTATAGTGACCATCTCCTTCGGTTTTAAAGTTTCTTACTCAATTTCAAACAATTCTTACAACGTTCTCATATTCAATAATGCTCCTTTTTTATGATTTTACATTTCTTTCACATAACGTTCCCGTATACACCACGTGAGCCGACCTTAAATTCCTTGATTCTTATAATGCATTACAATTTGCTTTGTCCGTTTAAAACCTGACAATTCGTAAAAACCACCCAAATCCTCTGTACAAAACAAACTAATAACGTCAATATCTTTTAACTCATCTAAAAGTCTTTTGACCATTAGTTCTCCTATTCCTTTATTTCTGTACATACTTAATACAACAACATCTTCTACATAAGCCCGATATATTCCGTCTGAAATAGACCTACAGAAACCAACTAATATATCATCTTTCCAAGCTCCTACTGCAACACCACTAACAAGTAGCTGTAATATTCCATTCTCATCTCGGTTAGGCCACCAACCAGCATCTTGATAAAGACCCATTAGTTCAGATTGTAGAATCGGTTTCTCTGTATGTAATTTTAACGTTACCATGAATAACCCCCATAGATAATATTTTTTTGGATCTATTCAGTAATTTCAAAGTTTTCTTGCTTTGATAACGAAGGTTACAGGAAACATCTTCGCTCTTTTTACGAGATCATTATTTTCATCATGCAATTGGATTATTTCCTGATCGGTTTCTTCAATCATTTGTTCAATACCAAACCCTGCTCTCGCTAACGCATTTATATAGGTTGATAGTTTACGATCAGACAAAGTTAGCTCGCCTTGAACAAAATCAGGAGCGACCGAATACCAAGATTCATCAAAATAAGACTTGTTAAAAACCAATCTATTATTCTCTTCAACAACACATTTGTGAATTGGATGAGACCAACTGAAAATAAATATGCCGTCCTTTTTCAAATAAGAAGCGATCCGACGAAAAGTTCCTTCAAGATCGGTTGTCCAGCCTATGGCGTAAATCGAATAAACAAAATCAAAATAATCCACAGGGATGTTAGATCCTTCTTCCATAGGAGAACAAATCAATTTTGCTGAAAGACCACACGTTGTCAGATGTTGCTTCGCCTTTTCAATTTGCTTTTCTGATATATCCATCCCCCATAGCTCAGCTGCTTTACGCTCTCCCTGATATTGCAAAGATTGACCATCTCCACAGCCGATCTCTAACATCTTTTTTCCTGAGACATCGCCAAAAAGTTGGCATTTTTCCTCTGTTACAAATGCTCCATAAAAAGGAAGCACGATTGCTCTTAAAAAGTCATTTCCTTTCGTATCCCAATAGGAGCTGTTTGTTTCATAAACACTATGTTTATTCACCATGATAACCCCCTCAATATAATTTTGTTCGCAGCTCCATTCGTTTACTTAATGCCTCTTCGTAATTGATCTTGCAGCCCCCTGAACTTTTCCGATTAGTTCTGTTATTTCAATTGGGAGGTCCTGAATATTCATGCATTCATCCTTTCTCACAATTCTTCCCCTTTTAAATAGCGTTTCCTACATTTACGAACCCGAGAGGCTTGAGTAAATTTCAAATGTTATGCCAATAGAAAGTATAATGAGAATGCTGTTGAAAGCCTAATGATTTATAAAAAGAACTATCCGAAATAACATATGCTTTTTCAGCACCTAAGGACCGACCTCTTTTCAAGGCTTCTAATACCACTGCTTTTCCAAGCCCCTTCTGCCGATACTCCGGAATTGTACATACAGGTTCAACATAAACATAATCCGTTTTTTGACTGTACCATAAGCCACAATAAGCAACGTATGCCCCGTCTTCATTTTCAGCAACAATATGTAGGAATGAATTCATATTTCTTGCTGACAACATTATTTTTTTCTTATCAATGGTAATTTCATCTTCAGGCACAGGACCTTCGTGATTAAAACCTTTCCATAATAATTTCTGATACTTAAACAAATCATTATTAACATCCATATTCTTTAAAATTACGCCTTTAGGATTTACATAATCAAGGCTAACATTCTGTAGTGTAAGTTCAAGTATGTTTTCAGTCAGATCATTCTCCACAAACTTCTTACTGCGTAATAAATCTAGAGTGTGAGTATCTTTGTCATTCACCACAATCCCAAGGCCATTTTCATTACTGAAAGTAGTAGTGGTATATTCTAATATATCTTTTTCCAATTCTTCAAACCCTGGTTTAGTAGCAAAAAATGCTTCATCAAAATAGTGGTCATAGGTTGCTATCCCTAAAAACAATCTCCATTTCAATCCCCCATAAAATATAAATTTTCCAGTGAAGAATAAAACACTAATGCGCCTTATACACGTTACATAAACTATATTTCTTGCTCTCCAAGTTCGGTGGTAAAGATCAATTCGTAACTGAAGGGGGCTACTCCGTTTACTTCTTGTAAAGTTCTTTACCCTCATTGTCGAATATTACTAAGTTTTCTACTTCATTAATTTGAGTATTAGGAATCAGATAACCCTTCTTTTCCGTAATCCCTCTTGAATAGGACTTACCATCAGTATAAGTAATAAAAATACAAGCAGCTCCAGAACTTAACATCTTGTTATTAATTATGACTGCTATATATGGATTTCCGTTTCCTACAGTCACAGGATCTGAATAATTTATTCCCCACGATAGTTTTTGGTCATATACCTTCCCATGTTGATCTGTATAAAGGGTAATTAATGAATTTTCGAGTAAAATGATTGCTGAGTCCTTAATCCATATACTATCTTGTAAATCTAAACGATGACTATTTACATAATCAGTGATTTGTTCATTGGTTGGGGCGTTATATATTAGCTCGTTCTTGTTACACCCCATTAATAAGGTTGAAATGAATAATATAAACACTATACATTTTTTCATTTTTCGCTCCTTGTATATATATCCGGCATTTCACATAAAGCTCCTGTATTAACGTTGTTCGACGAAGTCGAATGTTTCACTGAGCCAACTTCCCTCAAATTCATTCCGCAGACCAAGGTTCCGTAAGGGAGCCGCTGCGTAAACATATTGTTATCTGATTTCGGCTCATATCCTTGACTACAGACAGGACGTCAGGAGGTGCATGATTTATATAATTCACTATGACCAAACTATCATGTCCCGTTATTTAAACAGGCTACCTTATATCGGTAGCCTGACCCGTATTACATATAAAATTAACAAAGGATGCTCATATCATAATTCAAAATGCTCACAAACTAATCTGAATTGTTCTTCTATACCCAAGTCAGGTGTTCTTTCAAGTGTTTTGATATTGTTATTAACGCAGGCATTTCTAATTTCATTGGAGAATTTCACCATTGTTTTGTTGCCATGTTTAATCGTTTCCGCTGGATCTGATGTAAGGTTAATAACATCCAAAATCATACTATGGTCTTCTCTAAAGTAATATAGCTTTTCTATTTCATCATCAGATGTATAAAGACACATCATTTTTTCTTTAGGAATAAAGGGTAAAATGTGTTCAGGCATTATTCCTAAATCGATAATGATTGGTTTATCCGTTGGCATCTTTAATAAATCAATAACGAAAAATTCCATCATTTCTACAACAATTTCACAAAGCCATGGAAAAGACACATCAGTAGGCCTATTAAACCACTCTTCCCAGTTTAAACCAGGATGGGGATATTGAAGAGCAGGATATTCAGTCGGATTAGTGAATGGTCTATACTTCAAGACATTATCGCTCAATGTTTGAAATCCTAACTCTGCAACAAATTTCTTTGTCATCGTTGTCTTTCCCGCGCAACAACCACCATTTAACCAATACACATGCTTTAATTGTTCTTTTAAATAATTGTTATTTATTCTCATTTTATTCTTCCTCAATTTTTAATATTGAGGGTGATTACGGATTCTTATCGGTTTTTTATACACACAACAAAACCACATAATATAATCCTCCTTTTCTTATTTATACCTAAATAGTATTCGGCGAATTATAGTTCACTCCTTCATTTACCATTAATCTGTCCGTTAGAGCCACATGACATTGCGGATTGACTTGCTCTCATATCTTTAGACCGTGCAGCTACCATGCGACTTCATAGAATTATTTACAAATTGTACTTTACTTTTATATACTTCATATTCAATATTCCCATATCGACTGATGTCTCTAAGTAACCAATGATCTGCTCAAAAGTAAAAACATTAAGGGCTTCTATCAAAATTTCTTTGTCATAATCCAAATCGTCAAATATATATGGCACAAACTTTTTGACATCTGTAGATTTAACTTCCTCTAAATCCGGTATTGTTGGAATGTGATTAAGCCTGTTTCTTAATTCCTCTTTATATCCATAATGTTCAAGCAACTTCCCATTCAATAATCTAAAGTCGTTATGATACTGATTATATAGTTCCTCATTAGCTTCCATTCTGTTCCTTAACCAAGGTAAATTAAAACCTTTTAACCATATATCATCCGCAATTAAATGTGTGAAATAACCCAAAACATAAAGGTCTTCTACCTGTGATCGATACTTATGTAAGAATCCTTTATAGTCTACGTTCCTTGAATAATCCTGAATTTCACCAGCAAAAAAATGTGATGAATCTTTTGTTATAACTGCGTCCGGTGCAATATTTCCAAGTAAAAAAGGCGTTTTATCTACAATAGATAAGGAATCTGCAATTCTATTCGCCACAATCAGATGCATTATTCTTGAACCTATACTTCTTCCTCCCCTTAATGAAAGTTTGAAGTCTGTTTACCTGATTCTGATTCCTTAAACTGATATTTCAAATCATTATTTCTTGAATAGTGATGTGATAATCATTTCTGCACATTCTTCCGGCGTATTCAAACTCGTATCGACTGAAAAGCTATAGCGAATGTGTTGCGACATTATTTTATTTTGCTCATCGGATTGATCCTCTCTTCTGTCACCACGTTCTATATTTCGCTTACGACAAAGATCTAACGGGCAGTACACCTCAACGATATCCAAAGGATATCCATCAAATATATCTTGGACTTTATCATAATGTGGCTTTAATTCCGGTCTTTCAACAAGTACCCCATCGATTAAAACATTCTTTCCATGATCGGAAAATAATTTTGCTGTATGATACATTAGAATGATGGCTTCACTTAAATACTTCCAGTAGTCTGTTTGCAAATGTTTATCACCAATCGTATTTTCAAAAAGATCATTGGCCACAACATAAAAAAAGGGTTCATCGTAATTTTGCATCGCTTCTACGATTGAAGTTTTACCAGAACTGGTTACCCCATTCAGAAATATAATTTTCCCTTTATCCATTTTCTCATCTTCCTTTGCACGAGTTATATTTAAAGTGTCTATGATTCTTATGATCTCCACTAAAAATGTACTTCCGAACCCCGCCTTCACTGATTCAACCAGTATTTCCAGTAAAAATTAATTACTCTGGTCAGCAATCGATTTACCATATCGAACGAGTATATGCCACATGTATTTTAATTCCTGAAGCACTTCTTCGTAATTACCTCTGTCAGACCAAAGATCAGGATTGCGTTTCAAATCGTTGACAGCATTCCCGATCACACTTGCGTCGATGTGACCATTCCTTGCAATTCGCTTCGCTAATGATGGCATGGTTGGACCCCTAAAATCAGAGGGCACTTCCTCTACACGCATCGCAAATCCCATATGCCAAAATAGTTCAATGGAATATTTGATGCAGATTTGCTCTAAATAATTCCCTATTTCCGTTCCTTTGAACGATGGGTCAGCCACTAAAATTTCCACATCATCTTCAAGATATATATCTCCATGAATTTGAGTTTCGATAAAATGGTTAAGATTCCGATGTGGGGCCAGTTTTGACGGATCCTCTAACGGACGTTCCAGATTGTACAATAGCTGATCTATCAATTTTTTAGGAGTAAGATCTTTTTCTCCAATAGCATAATCCCGAAAGAAAGCATCCGTAAAAAGCGCAGATAAAATATCGTCTAATTCCTCATATGTCCCCTTTTCCTTTGGAGCATCTTGAGAGCCACCGTAAGTGAACGTACAGCGATATGAAGCATTCGGTTTTAAAAGAAAATAACAAGAGCCGAATCGTGGAGACGGTCCATCCGGATGTAACAACAAATGAAGAGCACCATACTTTGGCCGTTCAAAGTTGGTTGCACCTTCTAACTGATATGCTCCACCAAATAGTTTTTCCTCCCAAAGATCTCTTGCACCACCTACGTATGCAGATACGCTCCCATTGGATATGAATGTCTCGAACTGACTTTTATAGATTCCCTGCTCTAATAAAGATTGAGCAACACTTTTCATATCTAAAACCGGACGATCCGGATGAAAATGCAAAGCCACCCTTGCATGGGATTTAATCTTATGAACTGCTTCTTCATAGGTATTCCAAGGAATATTCGAAAAATGAAAAATTTCTTTGAGTGATGCTTGAGCTTCTCTTTTTTGGGATCTTGCGTCATTACTTATATATTCAATCGCTGCGTTCTGAGATCTTGTAAGTTGTCTGTTGTTCGACACAAGAAACACCATCCTTTTCTAAAATTGAGACCTCAACCTACTTTTAAAAACAAGGCTATTAGGAGCATCATCATTCCCTGCAGTAACGCATAATTTCATAGCCTTTATGTAAGCGTTCGCAGTTTTTTTAAGTCGCAATGTTTAAGTGGCTTTAGGCAATTAGTGACAGGTGGCTTTGCCAATTAGCAGGTTGAAAGTGTCCGGTGAATCTGCTCTTCCGGACCACGAACCCTGCTGCCCATTAGATGATGTCACTCATTTCTTCGAGTTACATTCAGAGTAATTTTATTCTTGTTTCCATTTATGTAATTCGAGTAGTTTTCCGGTTTCATAAAAATACCGTATTACTTCAAGCATGGGAATTAATTCTATACAAATGTTATCACAATAATTGCCTAACTGACCACCAACAACCAGGGGAATTTCACAGTTATCCTGTTTATCGTTCATAAGAGTATATATAGTATCATCAATTGTAATAGACACAATGAAATATTCAGGTCCGCCCCCAACTAATGCTGAATCGGTGTCTGATACCTCAAAAAATACTAATGTAAATTTATCTCCATCGAGTTTTCTTAAAAAACTTAAAGTGTCCATCCATGTAGGATTCACAATGACTTCTTCCTTAAATGTGGTCCCATTCCATGCATCAATACTAATAGATTTTATCATTTTTTCTTTTTACTCTTCTTAGATGTTTTTATTTTATTTGGATGCTTTCATCTAACGTTCCTGTACTCACGACGCCGAGAAGTCTAAGAACCAAAAAATCCGGCTGCGCTTGCTCAGTTTGCCTCTCAGTGTTGTCTTCCTGCTCACACTTCACCGAATTGCTTCCAGCAAGACCAAGGCAGCGTGAATACTCTTTCAAGTAAGATCACAGTTTTCTTTCTATACCTTAGGAAATTTAATCATTCCACATTCTTGTTACTTTCTTTAATTCTAAGTCCTCGAATTGCATTTTATAAATATCTGGTTTCTTTAATTGATTCAAAAACTCCAAACCAAAAGCTGAATCAAAATGATTCATCATCAAAGTCATCACAAGACCATGAGTCCCGATTGCTATTTTCTTCCCTCTGTTCTCTTTTAGTAAGGGTTTTAGAACTGAGAGTGCTCTTTTCTGACAATCAGCATTGGACTCTCCACCCGGCAAGGTATAATCAAAATCATTAAAACTCTCTCTGATACTAGACATTAACTCTGCATTTTCAATATTATAAGATGCAAAATGTCGTTCTCTAAGATCTTCGAATGCTTTAATTTCTAACTTTAAGTGCTTGGCCAATCCTTCAACACTCAGAATTGCTCGAGTGTAAGGACTTGATATAATCATGTCTATTCCTTCACCTATAAGTAACTTCGTTACTTTTTCAATATCGATCTTTCCTTTTGGGGTAAGCCCTCTTGTTCTTTCATTTCCTTCGTTGTATGGTGATTCTCCATGCCTAACCATATAGATAATTGTCTTCATACAAGCCTCCTTTAGATGCTTTCATTAAATATCACACTATGATTTCACATAAAGTTGATATATTCGCGACGTCCATTCCCTTGTGTTTTACTACCCAGCGTATGCTCCGACTCCTTTCGGAACCAGGGCGAATACCCGCAGCGTGAATATAATATTATACGCAGTAACTGACCTCTTTGAATTAACTTTCAAAAGATTGTTCAAATATGGTTATATTCCTGTTCCCTACTTCTGACAGCTCAATCTTCACTAAACTCATTCTTTCTATGATCCCATCCATAGGTTCAAATTCCTTTACTACATCATGAATTCCCTTAGCTATCGCTTCTCTACTTAATTGTGTTCCCAGGGTACAATGTGGATTCCATTGATTTGGACTATAATATATACTCGCTTGATTATTATATTTGTCTAACTTATTATAATAATCCTTGTGTACACGTTGAAGTTCGTCCGTCATGGTTGGGGCTAAAAATATCGTTCCCGAGGTTGGAAAGGTAGCTACGATATCAAATCGTAAACGAAGAGGAGAAACATTATCAAAATAGATTTCCAGTTGTTCTTTAAATCCTTTCAAATCGGAAATATCCGTATATACGGCAAGTGTTATATGAGGACTTAAGTTCTCGAATCTATTCATAAAATAACTGATTCCCTTTTTGTCAAAGTGCATCCATACTTTTCTGACGTACTCATCGAATTCTTTGTTGAAGAATAATTCTACAGCAAACAAACGAACCACATCCTTTCTTTTGTATTCTTATTCATTGGAAAATCGTATGACTAATCGTACATTTTTGCTTGGTTCTCCTTAATGATGAGTTGAGACCACTAAACATTAAAATCATGAAAGATATTCATATGTGTTTTCTTTATTTCAGGTACTGAGCTACATTCGAATCACTTCAAAATTCCATGTGGGAGACAGGCATGTACCCCTTTAACCCCATTTACAATTTGCGTTATACGTAGATCAACAACAGAACTCCCTAAAGCAATAGCTTCAACACGATTTAAACCATACAACTCACCCATCAAGGTAAGCATTCCATCTAAAGCTTGAACGGTTGCTTCATTAAGATCTTCATGAAACCCAAAAGTAATCCACCCTGCGGGAGTATTAGCTTGGGGGGTTAACAAATCTATGCCTTCAATCAAATTTACAGTTATATCAACAACTTCCATCGGACATTCAATAGCCTGGCAACTGATTTCTCCATCCCCTTGCAAAGCATGACCATCTCCAATAGCAAGGTAACCCCCATCGACAGAAATAGGAAGATACAATTTGCTGCCTTTCACAAGCTCTTTACAATCAATATTTCCACCACAATATCGTGGCGGCCAAGTAGAGTGAATTCCTATGTCATCTGGAGGCATTCCAATAACGCCCATGAAAGGTCGTAATGAAACCGAGAAGGAGTTGCCGTTGATTTCACATACTCCCACCATGGATTTATTATCGAGTTTCCAATCAAGGCTAATTTCCTTAAATTCGGTCAAATGTAACTTCTGGTTTTGCCAATTAGGATATTGACCTGCAGCAGTAAAACCATATTGCCCAGGTATAATATCATTAAACTCAATCTCTAAAGTCATGCCTTTCTTAGCACCTTCAATATAAATAGGTCCCACCAAGGCGTGGCCTCCATCAATTTTTTCTTTTCTTGAAAATGGTTTCCTTCTCTCACTATTACTTCTCCCAGTACCCCAACCTGCGTCTAATGTTTCAAAACATATGGAATCACCAGATGACACTGAAATGATTGGAGTTACTTCTTTAGTAAATGAACCAATTAATATTTCTTGGGATAATTCAATTTTGTGTACCACCATAATATCGCCTCCAATGCGGTATTATCTTTATGCCAATTTTGTATAACGTTTCGTATTCGCGACGTCACCGACTTAAGTCTCCGTCAGGAGCTGGCCGCGATGCAGTTAGTCGGTGAAGATTTGTCCGACTGCTTTCATATCCCCGAAAAGCATCTGCCGGACCAAAGGCCGAATGGCGCGAAGCTTTAATATTTTGTTATACGAAGCACTTCTCATCATTGAATTAGATTCAGAATCTCAATTACTAAAATTGCTTCTTCTTTATATCCTTCAAGATCGTTTAGATTAATCCATTCAGGTTCATTATCCCTAGATTGATAGAATCTAATTACCACATCTTCTCCTTCGATTGTAGAACTTAAAATCAAGATACAATTATCCTATTCAATAAAATTGGGATTTAATAAATCCGAATTTATGAATTTATTTGATTGAGATAACTCATCCAATAAATTCTTCATTGCCTTATTTGTTTTCATGTTTTTCTCGCTTTCGAAGTGTTTCGTATAACGTTCGGGTATTCACGACGTCCTATCGACTTTAGGTAGGAAGCTGCCGGGTACACATCAACGCACTTAATCGATTGGATGTGTCCGGCTGATTCCACTTCCTCGCTACTGAAAATCTAGCCCCGAATATTCCTCTAACTTCTGCCGGACCGAGGGCAAATGCCCCGAAGCTTGAATATGGTGTTATTAGATGGATTAGCCTTCTTTGATATTACCCTCTAGATGTTTTGTACAGTTATGCAGTTCACATGTCCATTGATTATCTATTTTCTTTAAAATAGTTATTGATGTATTGCCAAAATCTTTTGTAGGAAAATCAGGAACTAAATTGATAAAGTTAAATTGAATTAAGGCACCATGAGAAACCACCAGCACCTTTTCACCTTGGTGCTTCATCATTATTTCTTCTAAAAACTCTCCACCCCTCTTTTGGACGATCTCAATTGGCTCAAGTCCAAGATCTAATTCTATCCAACCTGTTCCCCCACTTTTCTATTCGTTCCTCTTCAGTAGTACCTTCAATCAATCCTCCGGACCTTTCCCGAAGACGATCATCAAAGTGAATATCTACTCCGATAGCACTCCCTACAATAAGAGCAGTTTGCTTTGCTCTTGCTAAAGTACTTGAATAAATATGATTCCAGTCTTCTGATCTTAATCTCGTTGCTAAAAGTTCTGCTTGATTAATCCCATCCTGATCCAGCGGAATATCAGAGTTACCCTGTGCTCGTCCTTCTTTATTCCAACTCGTGCTACCATGCCTTATCAGTGCTATAGTCGCCATTTAGTTCTCCTTCAATGTTTAAATTATAGATTTGCGTATCTTTCCGATAATTGAAATATTCGCGACGTCCATTCCCTATTTATAGCTCTTATCTTAGGAGAATGGGTACCAGCCTGATTACTCTTCTCAAATATACTTCAGGTAGATCAAGGGCCCTATGATCTTTCACTTAGTTTATCTATAATCGTTTCACATTCATTGTGGTTTCTCATTCTAGTACTGCTTTTGCTTCTCTGACCATATCCAAAAGTCGTCTACTATCTCGTCAATTTTTGTGGAAATATCTTTAGATGGGTCATGTATTAAAAGATATAGGTCTTCCATCTTTGTTTTTCCTCTCTGACCTGCTTTACAGTAATTTCACCTAACGATATTGTATTCACGACTCGATCCGGCCTTATATAGCTCCTATCTTAGGTCGGCTTGTGTGTCGTCCGATTATCTAACATGATTATAAATCGGGACGACAATGGGGCGTAAACCCCGCAGCTTGGATATAATGTTATCTGAAGGATCAGCCTTCATCGAATCATCTAGTACCCGTGATTGCTATTATTTGTTGAATAATTTCCGCTGTATTATTGGGATCCTTAATGATAAATACATAATTTGCTTCATCTTTACTAGGTTGTATTTCTGAAAAATTTTCTTGTCTCTCCAATACTTCCAAAAAGCTTGATGCACTTCTAAATATAGCCTTGCTTCTTTGCGTACGTATTACACGGTCTTTCAGTAAATCATTGGGTAAATCAAAATAAACAATAATACTTTTAAATTCTTTATTATGAAAATATCGGAGAACTTTTGCTCTTCCTGATTTATTCAAATTAGAGTTACTTAAGATAATGTGGAAATTGCTTTGCTCCGTAGCATAGTTAACAATTGCGTCAGTGACAGAGAATTTTAAAGTGTTCGGGCCTTCTGTAGGGCGAAGTTTCTTGTAGTGTTCATTAATAAATTCAGCATGATTATCTTGATCAATTACAATAGCTTGTTGTAATACCGATTCTAATTCTTTGGCAAAGGTAGTTTTGCCACTATGAGTTTTTCCTACCGTCATGACTACCAAGCGGTCCATAAGATTCTCTCCTATTTCTATTATGGTATATACCGATCTTTCACTTAACGTTCTCGTATCCACGACATCTCATCGCCTGGTCGGAACGAGGGCCCTATGCATGAATATAGTGTGATGTGATGCTTAAGACTTCATTTGAATTTCTCTCGAATTCCTATTCCTATATCTGTATAGTCATTACCAATCTTCAAGTTCTGAAAGTAATATACCTTTTTTGGTGAGTTTAAGACTATTATTGCTTGTAAAACCTTCAATACTCTGAATTTGCTTATGGATAAATGAGAATTCAAATATCTTTGTAAAATCTCCATTCAAAGTAAAATGAACTTTACTTTCTTCTGGAACAAATATAAGCGAAATTTGGGTTGGATAATCCCCACTTTCCTGAGCTGTACCCTTAAGCAAGTTAAGGCCTGTTTCAATATTAAATGTTTCTTTGTTATTTGTAATGACTTCATAGGCCTTTATATATCTATCCTTTCCTGGTCCTTCAACATTCTTATATTCATTATTGAAATTATCCGATACAGGAAAATTAGTTAGTACCATGAAGTCCCTATCGGAAGAGTTAATATCAATGTTCTTTCTTCCAGGTTCAACAATATATGTCTTCTGATTTCTCCCGGCTATCAAACTGTGGACACTATGACTCGGGACATTAACAATTACGTTATTGGTTAAATATTCACTTAATTGAGATAATTCGATCCGTCCTGAAAGAATTTCATCAAACAATTTCATGATATGTACGCAATTCTTGCCACGTCTATATTTGCCTTCTTCAATTGGATCGACCATTAATAAATTCATGAATGTACCACTACTATTCAAACCGAAGGCTGGATAAAATTGTCCATCATCATTCTGAAGGACTAATAGTTGATCTTCGCCAATCATAATAATTTTGATTGGTCTTCGAGAAATATCGAAGTTCACACCAATAAATGTCTTGTCTAAATGAACAGCGAAACTAGTACACATTGAGGTAATCTCCTTTATTGTTTTTTCTTTTTTCCGCCATTCCAAAGTTTCAAATAACGTTTCTGTATTCGCGAGGTCCATTCCCCTTAGAGAGCTCTTATCTTAGGGAAATGGACCTCGCGAACAACTAACAAAATTACTTATTGCCTTCGTTAAAATATGTTATTTCATGTCCATCTATTAGTCTTCTTAATCCATCTTTATAATAAGGCATTAATTGTTCAGCCCTCTCTATATCAATCCAAGCTATTTGAGAAATTTCATTAGGTCTAACTATTTCTTCATTCCCACCGATTACCTCACCTTTAAATGTTATAAATATTACATGTTCTTCTTTTTTCGGAAATTTACATTCATTTACTGCCACTATTCCATGAACTTTAATATCTAGTCCAGTTTCTTCTTTAGCTTCCCTTATTGCTGCTTGCTCTAATGCTTCTTCTCTTTCAACAGCCCCGCCTGGAAGTGACCATCGGTCACTAGAATCATCTACATTCCTTACCATTAATATTTTGGAATTGGTTGGGTCAGTAATTAAGGAATAAGCTACATCGACTCTGATCATTATGTTTGACTTCCCTTCTGATTTAGATCTGAATATCTTTCACATAACCTCTTGTATTCACGAAACGACCCAGCCTTAGATAGCTCTTATCTTAAGCTGGGTCGTTTGTTGTCTGAGTGTTCTTCCATGATTATACATCTGATAACCAAGGGTGGTAGCCCCGCAACATGAATACATTGTTATGCGCCGTTACTGTCTTCGAAGCATCACCTAGAAACCTTTGATCAAGATTCCAACTCTATTTTTTACTTTGGTATAAAAACTCAACTTCACTATCTAGCAAATATCGATATTCAAATAATTGCATTGTTCTTTCCCTAATTCTCTCCCGTATAACCGTGCCTAGGCTTACCGATCCTTTTGATCCAAGGTAACCATTATTAATAAATGTCTTCTCTACAAATTTTGTTTCCCTTAAGTGATACTGTAACCATTCTTTCTGCGATTCGATTAGTGCTTCTCTTGGTTCTCTATCCAACTTAGAAAGAAGCTTTTTATATATTTGATTCAACTCTTCATCCCAAATTTCTGTATATTTGCTTTCCAACGCTCCCCATCCCATTGTTGTAATAATCTCTTTGGAATTTTGAAATTCATTAAATTCTAATTCATAATCATGATCTATAGGATTTCGAAGCATTTCATCATAAAATTCTCCTTTCAAATCGTAATTCCCAATTCTCATGGATAACACTTCATTGTTAGAAGGCTCTGATCGACCTTCAGTTATTTCTTTCGATTCTGTTCCATTACCTTTACTCTCTACATCAGGAGGCAGTTCAGAATTCATTATTGATTTAGTTTCGCTATTCAAAGTAGTCGATTGACTAATATTTTGACAAGATGAAAACATTATCGTAATAAAAAATAAGAAGAGTATCTTACCTTTCATAAATTATCTCCTTAAAGATTATCTTTAATATTTACCGGTAATGGTGCATAACGTTGTTGTATTCACGAACCCGAGAGGCTTAAGGTCCGCTAAGACCGGGTGGCTCAGCCACTTAGCCTCGCAGGGTTGTCTGCTGAATCCACTTCTCCGAAATGCGCCTTGCAGACCAAAGACCCATCAGGGGCCGCAGCGTGAATACGGTGTTGTCTATTTAGCATTTCCCTTTTAATAAATGCATTAATAAATGGATTATAGCTATTTCAGTTATAAAGAACTGCATATCCGCATTGATATTTGAACAAGGTTTTCTCTTATTTCTGATCTGCTATTCCAACTTCGACTATCCCATTCGACACCACTTAAATCATCACCGCCATACAAGATAACACCTAATTTTACATTTCTAAATTGTGAAACAGCCATAAATGCTGCTGCTTCCATTTCTACAGTTACACACCCTTCTGCTTTCCGCAACTCAACCTTTTCTTTAGTCTCTCTATAAAATGAATCTGTCGTCCAAGTTTTGGCCTTAATATACCTTATATTATGTATATTAAAATCGTCCTCTATGAATTTTAATACCTCTAGATTACATTCAACTTCTCTTGATGGCTTAATGTAATGGTATGATACTCCTTCATCTCTCACTGCCGAAACTGGTACTATTACATGTCCAACAGCAATGTCTTTCTGTAATACACCTGCACCACCACAAACTATAAATTTCTGAAAACCATAGGCTATCAGTTCTTCTAAGAATCCTGCTGAACCTGCAGCTCCTAAATACCCCAAAGTAATATGTACTTTTTTTCCTTGATAATATGTTTCATATATTGGCAAATCTACAGTCTCGCAATGTAGAGATGCAACTTCTTTCAACTTTCCCTCCGTTTTCATTTTTTCAATTACATCTCGAAAAAATGTTATTACACAGTATTCAAATTCTTCTTTTGGCTTGATAAAATTAGTTGCCCCTATTATTGCAACTCGCGATTCATCAAATTCCAATATCGGGAATTCATTACTATCGATTTTTCTGCTTTCCATCTCGACTTACCTCCAAAGTAATTTAAATTTTTTTTATTATTTCTTTGCAGCTATTACATATAACGTTCCAGTATTCACGACGTCCGACGGAGTCGGAAGTGTCCGCCTGCTCCTGCTTCCCTGAAATCCCTCAGCCGCACCGAGGGCGTATGCCCGATGTGTGAATATTATGTTAAGTGGAGTTACGAACCTCTTTGAATTGCTGTCTAGGTATTAATTGTCTTTGTATATGTTTTTACTGAATCCGGAAAAGCTCCTTTAGACTCTGCTTCTTTACTTTCATCACTTATCTGTCTCGCAATTATCTCCAATCCATCAAAACATGCATTTTCTTTGTACCAATCAATTAATTCAAATAAAGATACACTTTCTTGCACCTCCTTATCTTCATAATGCGATACAATTGTTATTGTAAATGCCGGGACTAGAGCATCCGCCTTCAGGTAATACATAAAATTTTTACCTGTGTAGTGCTTCATAAGGTATATCTCAATTTCTTTCTCAAGAAAAGAAAACACTTCAATCAATTGATCTGATGATATTCTATTATTCTTTATAAGTCTATTGAATCCATGGATGTACACGTAATTATAATTTGCTTCATTTCTGGTAAGATTAGGGTCATTAGAAAATAAAAAAGTTGGACAAGTTATTATTGAAGTAACCTCTCGATAAGCCTTCTGAGCATATTTATCTAAATATTCTAAAATCAAGTACTTTCCCTCTCTTCAGTAATTTCACTTAACGTTTCTGTATTCATGAACCCCAAAGGGGTTGTCTGCCGAAATGCCTCCTCGAAATCCATCTAGCAGACCAAGGCTCCATCGGAGCCAAAGCATGAATATTATGTTATACGAAGCACTTCGCTTCATTGAACTGCATTCAAAATCTCAATGACTAAAATAGCTTCTTCTTTATAACCTTCAAGATCGTTTAGTTTAATCCATTCAGGTTCATGATCTCTAAATTGATAGAATCTAATTACCACATCTTCTCCTTCGATTGTAGAACTTAAAATTAAAATAAAGTCTTTTTCAGGGTAGTTCAACTTTATATTCTCTCTCCAATTCGAAATGAGTTTTATTCCAGTCCTTAAATCCTCTATATGATAATGATTAATTGAGGCTTCTAAATCTGTTCGATCTTGATAAATGGTTTCTTCAATAGAATCTGTCTCTCTTAAACTTGAAGCATCAACTAAAATGCAATCGTCCCATTCATGAAAAGTAGGGTTAAATAAATTCGAACTGATCGATTCCTTTGATTTAGCAAGCTCATTCAATAAATTTCTCATCGCCTTATTTGTTTTCATGTTTTCCTGCTTTCGAAGTGTTCCGTATAACATCTAATTTATGTACTTCATAAACAACACACAATCAAGCCAATTTCTGAACTACATACATAATAAACCATATTGTTCCATTTGCGAAGGTACTACAACAAACAAAAGAGCGGCCTTTACATCAGGCCGCTCTCCACCTACATATTCTATTACTATCTTAAATAAAACCCTTTACTTCCCACCACTGCTCCATACCACTCTCTCACTCATTGCCTTATGCTGTGCAATTAAGCAGAGTTCTGCCGCTTTAAACGCATGCTCCTGTGTCATCGCATTCTCTGTTCGATCCAGACAATCCCGGATCAGTTCACCGAAGAATGGATAACCGACCTGTCCTTTGACGCTATAACGGTATTCCCCTTCGTGGTTAACCAAGTACACCTGATCGCCCTCAGCCTCTCTGGCCACGTCGATATACTTACGCAGCTCAATGTATCCGTCCGTTCCCAAAATAACCGTTCGCCCATCGCCCCATGTACCCAGACCATCCGGTGTAAACCAGTCTACGCGGAAGTAACCGGAAGCCCCGTTGTTGCCGATAAGTGATGCTTCGCCAAAGTCCTCTAGTTCTGGGAATTGTGGATGATTGAAATTGTTCACCCGACTGAAGGCCACTTCTGCATCGGTACATGAAGCAAAGGTCAGAAACTGCTCGATCTGATGACTTCCAATATCACAGAGGATGCCGCCATACTTTTCATGCTGGAAGAACCATTCAGGCCGACCACCCGCATTCAATCGATGCGGTCCTGTCCCCATAACCTGTACAACCTTGCCGATCGCTCCCTGTTCGATCAGTTGTCCGGCATAGATCGCACTTTCCACGTGCAGACGCTCACTGTAATAGACCATATACTTCTTCCCAGTGCGTTTAACCTCTTCACGCGCAAGGGCCAGTTGATCCAGTGTAGTAAAAGGAGCTTTGTCCGTAAAATAATCTTTGCCTGCGGCCATGACTCTCATGCCGAGTGGCGCACGCTCCGATGTAATGGCTGCTCCGGCTACGAGCTGCACTTCATCATCAGCAAGTACCTCCGCTTCAGATGCCGCGATCTGTGCCTGCGGGAACTGTTTCCGAAAAGCCTCGACTTTAGCTGGGTCAGGATCATATACCCATTTGAGCGTTGCCCCAGCCTCCACCAGCCCGCCAACCATACCGTAGATATGTCCATGGTCCAACGCTACAGCAGCAATGGTAAACTCACCTGGACCGCATACGATCTCTTTTTTCAGACTCTTTGGTGCATAAAACATGCCGTCTTTAGCCATACCTTCTCCACCTTTCCAATTCAATTGGATTTTCCGTTTATCGGTTCAGTTATCCTGTACACGCCTTAAGTTCAGCCTGGTGTATAAGTTCCACTTACTTAAATGTCTTTGATAGATCAGCAGGTTGACTGCTGCTGCCTACCTTGTCTTTCTTTGTATTTGAACTGGCAATCCGCTGCTGCAAATGCTCATAGAACAAATCCTCATCGATCGGCAGATCTACCCAGTTATCCGTCCAGGTTGACAGCAGCATAGCATTAGACAATGTTAAACCATGGATACCCTCTTCACCGGGAGCAATGAGCGGTGTCCCGTTCAAGATAGCATCGATCCAGTTGCGAATCAGGCCAGGATGTCCGGTTTCCACACCGGTAATCGGCACCTCGCATTTCCAGCATTCCGGCTGTCCAAATCCTCCGGTAAATCTCTGATTGAATTCAGGCTCGGGTTCACGAAGACGCCAAAAGGTCAACTGACCATCTTCAATGACAATTTTCCCACGATCCCCATTGACCTCGAATCGGTTGGTGCCTGGTGCTTCCCCCGTTGTGGTCACGAATACACCTGTTGCTCCATTTTCATATTCGACATATGCCGTTACATCATCTTCCACTTCAATGTTCCGGTATTTGCCGAATGAACAGAAGGCACGCATACGCACCGGCATCATGCCGATGGTCCATTGCCACAGGTCCAGTTGATGAGGGTCCTGGTTGATCAGGACACCGCCCCCTTCACCAGCCCACGTTGCCCGCCAGCCGCCTGAATCATAATAGCTCTGAGAGCGATACCAGTTCGTAATAATCCAGTTGGTGCGACGTATCTCACCCAGTTCTCCCGAGGCAATTAGATCTTTTAGTTTGATATATAAAGGGTTGGTTCGCTGGTTATACATCATGGAAAACACTTTGCCGCTGGCAGCCGCGGCTTCATTCATCTTGCGTACCTGTTTGGTGTATACTCCGGCAGGTTTCTCAATCATGACATGCAAACCATTCTGAAAAGCCTGAATGGCCTTTTCGGGATGGTCATAATGCGGGGTTGCTATAATTACCGCATCAATCGTCCCTGATGACATCATCTGCTCCGCATCCTGCCAATAGGTGACTGAAGCCGGAAGATTGCTGGATACCCAGCTCTCCATTTCTTGTCTCACATCACACACAGCCACCAGTTCTGCACCAGGTACCTCTCCTGCTACCAACGTTCTGGCATGGGCTGCACCCATATTCCCAATTCCAATAACGGCTACTCGAACCAAACTCATACCTGTACCTCCTCGTCCACACGACGTTCAATTTCGGCAAAAACATCTGCAAAATGCTGTAACATCGCCTTCGATTGCAAGACCCCGCTAAAATCCTCAATCCCGTAATATCCATCATACCCAACGGATTTAAGGTCACGGAATACTTGCAACCAGTTCACCACGCCTTCAGTCAAGGGGGCCCACTGACAATGCCAGTTTGATGTTAGCAAGATTTCTGTATTTTGTTCATTCACACTGGAATTCGAATTCTTGTTTGATTCATCCTTGAACCAAGCCGCATTCTTCACATGCACATGTGCCAGATAAGGTCCCAGTAATTCCAGTCCCATACGATGGTTCTCATATCCTTCATGCACCATGTTGCCTGGATCGTACAACACCCCTACATGCTGTGAATCCAGCGATTGCACGAGCCGATAAGCTAGTGATGCAGTGGGGGCAATCGTTTGATGATGGGTTTCTACTACAGCTTTTACCTTATACTGTTGGGCCATCTCTTGAACCTCGTTCAGATAATGCACAGCTTGTTTGTATAATTCAGGATAGCTGGTTTTGCGATCATAACCGGGAACCCCAACACGCATTATGGATGCTCCTAAGGCTTGTGCAGTTTGAAATGCTTGCTCCGTGGCAAGCAGATCTCCACAGCTCAGATATGGCACCAATGCAATCGACTGTCTGCCATGCTTTTTTGCCGCTTCACGAAATTCCGGTACCTGTTCCTCCCATTGATCCGGATCTATCGAGCAACGATTATGTCTCCAATAAGAAGGTTCTTCGGACAAAGCATCCGCCGGTATTCCACGATATCTCCATTCGATCCCTTCAATGCCTGCTGCGGCTGCAGTAGAAGCCAATTCTTCTGCGGTCAAGTCCGGTGTGGCAACAGTGAATACAGACAATTTCATCAACATTCATCTCCTTATGTAAACGTATTCAATTTATTGTTGTAAACGCATTGTATCATTCATACGAAGGCCACCATAGGGGGCAACGAGAAGAGATGAATGACAGATAAACAGCGGACCATATTCCCCATTCAGAGATAACTTGCAAGTTCCCTTTTGAATGCATACATAACAAAAAGCACCCCGAATAACAGAAGATCCTTCTGATTCGAGATGCCTGGTTTGCAACTTCTATTTTACATCATAAAAAACATGTTCCGCCTGCAATTTCCCTAAATTTGTAGTCATGATACCAAAAGAATATTGGGGCTGAAAGCGCCGATCCGTAGGAGAGCCCGGATTAAATATCAGCACATCATTGACCGTATGCATCACTGGAATGTGCGAATGTCCAAAAATCACAGCATCCACCTGCTGTCCTGCAAAAGTGTGAATCGCATTCTGCTCTGTAGACTTCGATCCCAGATGACCATGTACAAGACCAAGACGCAAACCGTCCGCTTCAACGATGCGGGAGAACCCGAGTTTTTGACCTATTTCAGGCGGGTCCGTATTGCCTGCAACACCTTCAATGGGGGCGTAAGCGCTGAGCAGCTTGTGTACACTCCAGTCCGACCAATCCCCGGCATGGAGAATCAGATCAGCATCTGATAGCGCCTCAACCAAGGGATCGGGTAACTTACGTGCTCTTCGAGGTAAATGAGTGTCCGAGATGACAATAATTTTCATAGTACAGCACACCTTCCCTTTCCCTTACATTACGCTTTATTCGGCATGTGATGGAACTTCAAGCTGGGAACAGGAACGCTCCATATCTTCAAGAGTAATGGATGCGAAGAACTGTTCCACCTTTGCTTCGGCTACCTGATACAGATTGGTCAGAAGGCTGTCAATACGAAGGCCAACATCACAATTCGGATTACAGTTACCATGAATCGGAAACAATGGCCCTTCATCCTTGGCAGCCTGATAGATCATGGCTAATGTGATTTCGCTTGAGGGTTTGGCGAGGTAAAATCCTCTTGTTCCTGGTGAGGAGTCCACAAGTCCTGCCTTTTTCAACCCACCGAGAATACGTCTGACCACGACAGGGTTGGTATTCACACTACCTGCAATCAGTGCCGAAGTGATTCGTTCAGGCGCGCTGAAAGACAACAACAACAAACAATGCACACTGACCGAAAAATGAGTACTCATGATTAACCACCTTTTATTTCAGCATTATAATGCTAATTTTATATCATCCCGGATGTGTAGACTTACTCGGAGAACAGGTCCTGTTCAGGGCGTGCTCGGATTTTTAATTGCCGAACGCTGTACTCCAATTGTTTCACAATATCATCCAGTTGTTTGCGATCTATCTTCGTTGGATCTTCCACTGGCTTCGCCGACGACTTCAGATCCCGAATCGTTAACTGCTGCTCTTGCCACTTGTCCATCAGATCCGCTATATTGGCATAGAAACGTTCGTAATCTTTAATAACCAAATCAAGATAGGCATCCACCTCATCCGGATCATAACCACGAAGTTTATAGTTGAATTGTTTTTCATGAATCGATAAAGCGTCGAGCTGCACGCCCAATTGCTTGAACAATTGTCTTTGTTTGTCCAATCTTCGTTTCATATGCTCATCCATATTGACAACCCTCCATTATCAAACGCGCCGCGGTAAGCACAAGAAGATCTTCGATACCGCCGCATTTTCTCTCTATATTTTTTATAACACATTATCCGTCAGATATAAAATCGAACGAACCTCTTTACACACGAAACTGATTGCTTCTTATGAAATTCGGGTAAGGACTGACTACAACCCCATTGCGGGAAAGGAGCATGTCCTTATGAGTACATTAACCAAAGATCAACTTCAAGAGCTGAAAAACGCTCTTTTGGAACAACGTGAAAACCTACAGCGCCATTTTGAATCCAGCATGGAAGACGGTGCTCCAGCCGAGTCCCTGAAAGATTCAACTGGTGAGCTGTCATCATACGATAATCACCCGGCAGATGCTGGCACGGAGACGTTTGAGCGAAGCCGTGACTTAGCGATAGATGATACGTTGACCGACGAGTTCAATCAGGTGAATGAAGCGTTGGAGCGAATCGAACAGGGAACGTATGGCTCCTGTGTGACGTGTGGTAAGGATATTCCTTTTGAACGACTCGAAGCGATCCCTTACACAGCCTACTGTATCGATGATACGCCTAACCGCGAGTTAAGCAACGAACGGCCCGTTGAGGAGCAAGTCATGACGATGCCGCCGAGCGGTGCCGGAGAAGTAAGACAGCGCAATGCTGGCAAGTTCGATAACGCTGATGCCTGGGAAGCCGTCGAGGAATATGGCACATCGAACTCCCCCGCAACCGCAGCCAAACGTGACGTGAAAGATTATGATGAAAACATGTAGTTTATGAACGAATTAAGGTCATTTTCGCAATAATAGGTACATGTTTTCCATCATGCCAAATTACGCATGAAAAAGCCGCCAATGGCGGCTTTTTTCTTGGTGGCATATCATCTTTACACAGATGAAACTTCAATATGACGATGAATATGCTTCGATTACTCTTCCGCCTGACCACCAGACGAGGATTCCTTCTGCTTTTTAGCAGGTCTTGACGTTTTCGCAACAGACTTGCCCTTATCGGGTGAAGCCTTCTTTTTCAATTTCCCAGCGGTTTCCGAAACGGGCTTATTCACCGTATCTTTGGATAGGGAACTGAATAAATGAAAGACCTCTTGGTCCGCATCATGCCTGTCTTTCGTTAAATAGGGTTCACACATCTTCGTAATGTTGTTGTACAACTGCTCTACTTCTTCCCGGCTAGCATACAACGTCATATCTGAGATAAACATACGGTCCCCGTTTTCCGCCTGATTCATAAATCTCCGACGGCTCTGCTCAAACATTTCATTTAACAATTTGAAGGTTTCGGAACGAAATACCTCCTTCAAAGGTGAGTTCTCTTCATCTTCGTTACGGAGCTGGATTTCTCCCTTGAAGGGCTCATAATATTTGGCGATGATTCCATTAATTTCACGAGTGGATACGATGGTAAGCAAACCGATTTTCTCCAGTTTCTTCACATGATAATGTACCTTGGCTGGCACTTCGCCCATCTGGTCTGCGATCTCTTTAACCGTAGAGGGTCTGCCCTGTTTATTAAACATATTCAAGATCTGTATCCGATACGGATCGGAGTAGACCTTGATTTCTTCAATCGTTGAAAGTACTTTGCGCTGCATACCTGTATCCTCATTTCCGGGGTACCTGTTGCCCATCATGTGTATATTATACCGTCCGGACAGGGTTACGGTCAAAACAGGCTAGCGATAACACGTTTGAGGAAGCCTTTTTATAGAACGGTGCGGAAAGTCTTGCTCAGAAGCACCAAAACGGCTGACATGGCAAGCAAAACACCAAACACGATAAACAGAATCGGCAATGCCACCCAATCGGCAAGGGCTCCTGAAACCAAGCTACCTAATGGAGCAACACTCACGACGAGCATAGTTTGAAGGGCATACACTCTGCCAAGCATCTCGGAAGGCGTAACTTCCATGAGATAGGACGCAAGGGGTGTTGTAGCAAGTGGAATCCCCATACCCATCATCAGACAAAAGACAGCAGCAACAGGAAGCTGGTAGGACGTCATGTAAGCCGGGAGTGCGGTCATGGCATAACTGAGCCCCAACATGACAATACCTACAATGACCAGCACACTTTTACGGTAATTCGATCCTCGATGAGACAGCCACAAGCCACTCAGTACCATGCCTGCCACAATCAGCCCACTGAGTAGACTTAATCCTCCCGCTCCGGCGTGCAACGTTTCAATGACATATGGCGTGCGAAGAACATTGAATGGCATCAGACAAAAGTTAACAAAGGCAAACAGAATGGAGACGATCAGTAACAACACATGTTTACGCATAAAATGAAAGGCTTCTGTCATTTCAGAGAATATACTTTTTCTTGCTGGAGGAGAATCAGATGAATCAAATGACGTATTATCATTGTTAGATGATGTTGAAGTTTTCGGGTACCCCACACGGCTCATCAGGAGTGCACTTAAGGCAAACAAGCCCGCATCGATCAATATCGCCCACGTGATCCCTGCCGTTGCAATTAACGTTCCCGCCACTGCAAGTCCTGCGAGTTCTGCAACCCGGGTTGCAGATGATGCCATGGCATTACCAGACAGCAGCATTGATTTGGGAAGTAATCGCGGTACAGTGGATACCTCAGCGGGTGACGCGAAACATTCCAGAAGGGAATTCAGAATGGTGATGACGAACAGATGCCAGACTTGCAGCTCACCCAGACCAAACAATAGTGCTGTAATGCCAACAAATAAGCCTCGACCAGTATTCGTGAGCACAATCACCTTTTTGGGCGACATGCGATCAACCAGTGCGCCGACAAACAGCCCCAGAAAGATACTTGGCAAAAAGTTAACTGCCAGCAGTGTTCCCATCAGCAGCTTTGAACCTGTCAAAATGTACACCATCCAGCTATAGGCAATGGAATCAATCGAATCGCCGAATCTAGATACTACCTTGCTCACCATAAACTGCACATACGGTTTAATCCGAATTAATTCCCCGATCCCTTGTTTGCGTGCGACTGTACCTTCGCTCATGATTACTCCGCCTCTCAACGTGAAAATATTTTTAATGTTAATTTTATTTTAACGTATGATATGCGAAAATCAACCCTTTCGTGAAAATATTTTTAACGTTGTGTATATCCCTATAAACACAAAAAAACAGACCGAATGGTCTGTTCTCTTTGCACCAAAATTTGCTGCTATGATTCGCAGTTCATGTACTAGTCCTCAGTCTTGAATTGAAATCCGATACTCTCTTCTTTTGCCTCCAGCATCAACTGGTACACCTTCTCTGCTTCACTACCCAGCCGTTCCTTGCTGCTCTGGTAGTTCGTCCAGGTTAATTCAAGCGGCAGCTCAATCATGCCTGTAAGACAGTCCCACAAGGCGTCCAGATTTGCACCATAAAAGTCTGGCAGTTCAAGCTTTTGCTTCAATAGCTCATGCAGTTCTGTTGTGCTGTAAAAGTCCTCACCGTTAAGTACTACCCTCTTCATGTCTGTCCTTCCTTATTTCAAGCGAGTAAAGGATGCGTAGTGGTCTGTCGTTTTGTAAATCAAGCCGTCACTGGAATACAGGATGCGGTCCGAATTACGGAAACCGGAAGTGTAGTTGATATCCGCTTCACGCCAAGTACGGCCACTCGCTGCTGGAAGCAAGCCTTCCCGGTTGCTAAACACGTCTCCACCGATACTTTTGCCCGGAGCAACCGTAGCGAGGTTGCCTTGAGAAGATACCCAGCCTAGTGCCGTTGCCTGTGCTTTGGTAATGTAGTTACATGGCAGTTGCCCGTTGGCGCTGAGATAGTTGGCCACACCAGTAAACGTATTGATAATGGTACACGTTGCAGCTGAAGCCTTCTGTTGTCCAACCGGAGCGATCTGTGAACCTGTGAAGAAAACAATCGTTAACATAACCGCTAGCAGAGCTGTAGACAAAAACTTTTTCATAAATCCAGCCTCCCAATGACTCTAAAATGGATGAACGTTGCCACTATGTAAGTGATATGAGAAGTAAATTCTGCCTGGATGTACGTTCTGCTAGATTATAGTGAACAAGCCATCTATTTACTATTTATATCACATCATTTTGGAGGAAAGATCAAATTCAACTGCTATTTTTGTAAAAATATATAAATATAACATTTAAATATAAAAAAAGACTCACATCCCGGGGGATGGAGTCTGCCATTTCGATCATTTCCTATCATCTAACATGCTAGCATGTTAGCTCCTGCTTTAATCCACTAACTGCACCCGTTGACGGGTTCGCGCCGATTCCAGGCATGCATCAATGACACGCATATTCTGAATGGTATTTTGCGGACTGAACGGTAGCGCTTTTCCTTCAAGCACTGCGGCTGCAAAAGTCTCCACCTGCAAAACATAGGAGTTGGATACCGATACACGTTCCTCACGGCTGACGGAATCGGTGTGCACGATAATCTGTGGTGGAATATCACTATTCTCCCAGCCGAACACCTTAGGAAGTTCAATCCGCCCATCGGTACCGAGAATCTCCATCTCGGCTCGTCCAGAGGCCCACATGCCGCAGTCAAACGTTAATGCTACTGAATTGGGAAACTCCACAAGACCTGAAGCCATCATATCGACGCCATCATGCTCTTCCGAAAATAGAGCGTGTACCGTTACCGCTTCCGGCTCCTGCCCCAGATACATGCGGGCTGCCGAGATTGGATATACGCCAAGATCAAATAATGATCCTCCGCCCATCTCCCTTTTGAACCTTACATTGTCTTTGTCGTCAGCGGTATTACAGGTGAAGTTGCCATGGAGGGCTCTGACCGTACCAATCTCCCCACTGGCTATTATCTCTTGCACACGTCTATGCTTGGGATGGTATCGATACATAATGGCTTCTGCAAATAGTACGCCGTGCTGTTGACATACCTCAATCATTTCCGCCGCTTCATCTGAATTCAGAGCAGCCGGTTTCTCACATAATACATGTTTTCCAGCCTGAGCAGCCTTAATCGTCCACTCCTTATGCATATGGTTCGGCAGAGGAATATACACAGCTTCAATATCCGGGTCCGCAATGAGTTCATCATAGCTGCCATACGCTCTGGCAATGTCGAGTTCATTCGCAAGAGCTTCCGCCTTCTCCTTGCTGCGGCTGGCTATCGCCAAGACCTCACCACGTTCGGATTGTTGAATCGCCGGAATGACTGCATTTTTCGCGATTGTGGATGTACCAAGTACTCCCCACTGTAAGTGTCTGTCCATGCTTATCTTCCTTTCACTCCGTAATTGTCCTCTTCTGCCTTGTGTAACATGCCGAGACAACGATCGAGATCGGCCTTAACCTGTTTTTTATATAATTCAGCTTTCTCCGCACCATCATCCGTGAAGTGATATAAAACGATTTCCTGAAAATCGACTTTGGGATCACTGCCCTTCAGCTTCTTTGTCCGATAAAAGACACCCTGTTGAACCAATTCATGCAGCGCCCGGTATATCTCGCTCTGGGGTGGTACATAACCGTAGGCTTTGAATTCCTGCTTCATTGCCTCCAGCATTTCATAGCCGTATCCCCTATGCTGTTCAACCATCGTAATCAGATACAGCTTAATAAATGCCCGCTGCGCAATCATAAAAGCCACGTTCATTCCCCTCCTGTCAGCTCTATATATCTAGTATTATAAAACTTATGTTCCCCTTCTGCCATCTTTATCCGTCCTTCTCCCTTTAATCCATGGGCGTTGGAAGGCAAGAAGGAGAAATGATGGATAGGCAGAAACGTAAGGTAGAGCGGGATTTGAAGTTTTCTGTTATGAATTTTTCAGGTAATGAAATTTTAAAATTTATTTCAAAAGTGTTCGTCGTGGTATTGGCGTCACTTTTTTTTCAGGTTACTGCCTTCATTTTTATCGGTCCTCTTTATCGGCCTTCAACTCACTGTTGTTCTGAATTTTTCATATAATGATGTATTCACCTTTTAATCAGGTTTGGACTTCGGTACAGTTCCCACAATCCACTTGCCCCAGCTTACGCGAGAGATGAGCCATGTGAGTACGCAGGATAACGTAAGCGCCAGCAGCCAGGTGATGATCATGCGCACTACGGGGTTTAAACCCAATGCCACATAAAACTGTTCATCCGGAATGTAGCTGTAGCGCAACATCAGCATGTGCATCAGGTAGCCCCCGTACGAAACCCCGCCAATCCACGCCAGCAATCGTGTTACTCTGATATTGTGGAGCTTGCCAGCCAGCTGGTACATCACCATGATGGAAGCAATGAGGAATAAGATCATATCCGGCCGGATGAGACTGACGGTATAGAATGTAATCTGTATGCCCTCCGGCTTCTGGAACTCTTGCATTAACTTATATATAAACCGAAGACCAAGGACTATAAACACGGTCCAATATCCCCAGCGCAAACGTTGAATCCACTCATTCCAGCGTTGAACCGATAGCCCGGCTGCCGCACCAAGCACAAAATAAAAAAAGAAATACAGAAAATTTCGATCGGCATAGGTTGTAAAGGCATCGGTCAGCACCGGGACATTCAACCATTCCATGAACCTGGCGATATTTCGCAATTGATCCGCGAGCACAAGGTACACCACACCGGAAATCAGAAGAGCTATTGTGCGCCCCTTCGCCTCATATCGGTTATAGACATAACGGATTGCCAGCAAAAACAGGGGAAACAACAGATAAAACTGAATAAGCATAATAATGTACCAAAAATGCGAGGTCGTCTTACCCGTGATTAATTTTAAACCAAGGTCAGGAATATCCTGCCAACCAAATCCGTTCCAGCCGCGAGGCGCGAGTGTGAAGTAGATCAGTGACCAAATAATATAGGGGACGATTACATCGGTTAATCGCTTTTGCATGAAACGTCCATAATGCAACTTGTCTCCTGTATTATAGAAAAGTACCATGCCTGTGATAAAAATAAATAGAGGTACTGCAAATTTGGACAGCATCAGCAGGATGGCGAGCAATACGCCATCTTCCAGTCCCGCTTCTGGGACCAGGGAATAATGTGCTATGGAATGCTGAAGGACGACCGCCGCAAAAGCAATTCCCCTCAGACTCTCGATTTCTGTAATTCGTTCTTTACGAGGCATAACAGACAGCCTCCTTTCTTGGTTTTGCCATGAAAACGACGTACAATGAAGCCATATATTGATGAACGGGGTGATTCACATCTCAGATACAGACCAAGACATAACTACCATTGACTCCAAATATGTACAACAGCATCTGGCTAACGAGCGGACCTTTCTGGCCTGGGTTCGTACAGGCATTGCCATGGTTGGCATTGGCTTTCTCGCAGCTGGCTTCGGCTTCAGTTCAACGGCCTATGATCGGATGGCCCATATCGCAGCAATCATCATTGGTATTACTTCCTTAGTCAGCGGCATTCTGATCATCCTGTGTTCTGCAGCCGCTTACCACCGAAAACGCAATCAGATTAATTCACAAACATTCCAGGCATCCACGAAATTAATTCGGTTCCTGACACTGATGTTGCTGGTGATTGGACTGGCCCTGGCCGTATTACTGTATGTATTGTTATTCCCTGCTTGGCAGGTTTAACACCTGAACCTTGCTACAGCAGGAAGTTAAAACAGGGACAAAAGCCGGCTTCCTCTAAAGGAAACCGGCTGATGACCACCTGGTGGCTCACTTATGTCATTCCAGTTGAAGATTCCTGTCTTTACTGAACCGATTTATTATAGAAAAGTATTGTTGCCAAGTCGAGCGGCCTTATCCCGAGCTTCCAATCTTTGATTTTCCATATCGAGATCCGTGCGCTCAACCGTAACATCATCCCGATTGACATCGATTCTATCCCGGTTCACATAACTGTTATTGCTGAACACGTCATAAACATCCGTGTCCCGATCCGTAGAGTCCACGAGTAGCAGGATTTTACCACTTTGCACGTATTCCTCATACTGCCTTGCATCCTCTTCCGGAATGCCGAGACCCACGAGTCCACCTACAAGTCCGCCTGCTCCTGCACCTACAGCTGCACCCGTAAAGGCTGCGGCAATAGGGCCTGCCGCCAGAATAGGACCGATGCCCGGAATCGCCAATGCTCCAATGCCAGCGAGCAATCCAGCTACTCCACCTAGCACTCCGCCTGTTGCCGCACCTGCAGCTACACCTTCGGGTGCTTTTGTACCCGTCTCTTCGCGAATGGCCTTCAGTTCATCCCGATCCTGTGTAACTACCGAGATTTCATCTGAAGTAAATCCTTGCGCTTTCAGTCCCTCGATTGCGGATGATGCCTCACGTTCTGTATTAAACACACCTACGATTTTCTTCTGCATAGTGAATCCCTCCTCATCTAATTGAGTGGTTCGCTATGTTATTACCCGCCTTGTTGTCTTTCAAACGCTTCCACCACAATATCTTATCCTTGAAGGCCTAGGAGGATGGCCGACCATTGATATGCAGCGAGTCACCGCGCTAGGACCTGCACGTGGTTCGTTAGTGCTCAAAACGCCTGATCCGCCGATCGCATACTCGCCCATTCAGAGCACGTTCAGACCCAACTTTCAGACCGAGGCTGGCAAACACATTCTAGCTAAACTCGTGGTTTAGCCCGGTTAGTCGCTATCGCTTCGAGGGGATCATCCGGCCAATAATGCTTGGGATAACGACCTTTCAAGTCTTTCTTCACCTCAAAATAAGTCTCCCGCCAAAAGTTCGCCAGATCTCGTGTGACCTGTACAGGCCGCTGCGCCGGGGAAAGCAAGTGTATGGTCAGTGGTACTCGACCACCGCCAATACGCGGGGTCTCCCGCTGTCCAAACATCTCCTGCAGTCTCACCGCGAGCGTAGGATCTTCAGGTCGGCTGTAGTCCACCGGAATACGTGAACCACTAGGCACCTGAATATGTGTAGGCGCTTCACGATCCAATTGCTGTCGCTGTTCCCAGCTCAGTCCGCCGAGCAGCACATCCTGCATCGACAATCTCTTGAGATCCGCAGCAGATCGCATGCCTGTTAGAAAAGGGCTGAGATGTTCTGCCAGTTCTTCGGTCAGATGATCTTCGATGAGATCAGGCCATTCTGGCAAATGATGATGTAAAAAGCGCATCCTGTCCGCCAGCTGTCGTGATGATTTTGTCCAAGGCAAACAATCCAGCCCTTCGATACGTATTCCCGAGAGTAATGCTTCGAGCACCTGATCTTCGGGTGGCTGTGCAATGCCGCTCTCTTTCAACGTAATGGCTCCAATTCGCAGCCTTCTATGTGCCCGCACACTGCGGGTGTTTCGGTCCCAGGCGACCTGAACCTCTTCATGCAGCAGATGTGGACCAAAGTCCAGCAATCTCTTCTCCTGCACTGGCGCAGCCAGCAGGATGCGCGCATCCGCGCCCTGGTCGTCGGCTTCGGCTGCGACCAGATAGGCTGAACGGCTCAGCGATTCTGTCGCTGCGAGCCGTACCCCACGGCCGCTGCTCAGCAGATAGCGGCCGTCCTCCCGGCGTTGCCCGATCCGGTCCGGATAAGCGAAGGACAGCAGCCATCCGCAGCTGTCCTCATCCGGCCGTACCGGATCGGCCGCCGGGCCGAGCGCCGAGCGCAGCTGGCGGCTCTCCTGGAGCATGCGGCGCACGGCAGCACCGTCTGCGACAGACGCTGCCGCTTGCGGCATGCCGCTGCTGTCCGCAGTCAGCAGCGCTTCCACGCGCGGGCGCAGATCGGTGCCCGCGCCTGCACTGCCACTGTTGCGGAGGCCGGCAGGCTCCTGCAGCAGTGCCGCCAGCATGCTGGCGTAGCTGGCCAGCCCAAGCTCCGCCGCGCGGAGCAGCATGCTGGCCAGTCGCGGATGCACGCCAAGCGTGTTCATCCGCCGCCCGAAGGGCGTGATGCGGCCTGCCTCGTCCAGGCCGCCCAGCTGGCGCAGCAGCGCCAGTGCCTGGCCGTAGGCTGCGGCAGGCGGGATGTCTAGCCACTGCAGCTCTGCAGGGGACTGGACACCCCAGGCGGCAAGCTCCAGCGCCAGCGGCGCAAGGTCCGCGGAGGCTATCTCAGGCTTTGCTGCATCAGGCAGCACGCCATGGGCCTCTTCGCTCCATAGCCGGTAACACACGCCCGGAGCAATTCGCCCTGCGCGCCCCCGCCGCTGATCGGCTGACGCCTTGGACACCGGCAAGGTGACGAGCCGACTCATGCCGGTTCGTGGCGAGAATACCGAGGCACGGCTCAGTCCCGCATCCACCACGACTTTGACTCCAGCCAAGGTAAGACTGGATTCGGCAATGGACGTGGACAGCACAACCTTCCGTTTACCTTCTTCTGCGGGTCGCACAGCTTCATCCTGCCGTTCTACAGGCATGCTGCCATATAGAGCATGTACCTCAACATGAGCAGGAATCATCCGGTTTGACAGCTCTCGCTCTGTGCGATGGATTTCTTTTGCACCCGGTAGGAAAACCAGCACATCCCCTTCCTGTTCTGCCAGTGCCTTAACAACGGCCTGAGCTGTAAAAGTCTCGATCTGCTCGGATGCCGGTTTGGCTACATATCGGGTTTCCACCGGAAACGTTCGTCCAGGACAGTCAATCCATCTGGTTCCCTCGCTAAGCAGCGCACAGACAGGAACAGGGTCCAGCGTGGCCGACATCACCAGCAGTTTCAGATCAGGACGCAGCATGGCCCGGGATTCAAGCGCAAGCGCCAGACCAAGGTCACCATGCAGATGCCGCTCATGAAATTCATCGAAGATAATCATCGCCGTATCTTCCAGGCCCTGGTCCTGTTGAAGCATCCGGGTCAATACACCCTCCGTCACCACTTCTATGCGAGTGTGCTGACTTACACGCGTATCCATCCGCACCCGATATCCTACGGTCTGTCCCGCTTTTTCACCTAGTGAAGCTGCCATTCGTGCAGCTGCCGAGCGAGCGGCGAGTCTGCGGGGCTCCAGCATAATGATTTTCCGTCCAGTAACCCATGGCTCCTCCAGCAGTGCCAGCGGTACTACGGTCGTTTTACCCGCACCCGGCTCCGCAATTAACACACCTGTATCCTTCTCCTGAAATAACTGCCTTAGTTCAGGAATAATCTGTTGTATCGGTAAATCCGTCTTCATCTCATCTCTCCTAATTAATGTTCCACGTGTCTATTCGAATGTTAGCATTATAACAAAAAAAGCCGTTCCAGAGGAACGACTTCATACATACATCCATTTCAACATTTTACATCCTTCCATTTAACTCGCTCACAACGCTGATTGAAAGTAGCTCTATGGATGAATACAAAATGCTCATTTAGCTCAGCAGCGACTCTGCACCGTCAATGACAATTTCCGCACCTGTGATATGTCTGGACTCCGCAGAAGCCAGGAACGCTACCAGATCAGCGACGTGCTCTGGCTGACCCGGTCCGTCCGCAAGCGGTTGCTGGCCTTCCGGGAATTCCATTGGAATGACAATTTGCTGCAACTCATCCGTTTTGACCGTACTTTGGTCAATATTCGTTGCAATCGCTCCAGGACAGATGACATTGACACGAATCTTGAACTTCGCCAATTCCAGCGCAGCCATCTTCGCAAAAGCAACCTGCCCCGCCTTAGATGTACTGTACGCCGACATGCCGAAGCTGGAGAAGCGCTGATTACCGTTAATGGAGCTCGTGATAATGATACTGCCGCCACCACGTTTCTTCATATGAGGCAGTGCATATTTGATCGTAAAAAAAGTCCCGTTCAGATTCGTCGTAATAATCTGCTGCCAATCCTCAACCTGAATTTCCTCAATTGGTGCCGATACGCCATTAATACCTGCGTTGGCAAAAACGATATCCAGACCGCCGAACAATTCGATGGTCTCCAGGACTGCTTTTTCCACCCGTGCAGGATCGGAAATATCTACATCGAAAGCTCTTGCCGCACCTGCACGCAGCTTATTAATTTCGGCTTCCGTCTCCGAAATCCGATCATTAACCAGATCAAGCAGCGCAACATGTGCTCCCTCACTCGCCAGTTTGAGCGCTGCCGCTTTGCCAATTCCCGAACCAGCACCAGTAATAATGGCGACTTTGCCTTCGAACCGTGACTTGCCGTTATGTTGTGTCATTATCCATTCCACTCCTTCTCGCTCAGTAATTATGTAAGAATGTACGTTCATGCAATATCTGTAAGTAGATTCTTCACAAGATTACCCAAAAAGAGTGTCTTTTAAATCAATACGGACAAGTTTTTTCGTAGGTGATGCTCACCATTTTTAGCAGCATGATTAGATCATCCTGTAATGCTTCACCCGATCTCACCATTCCAGCTCAATGAAAGCGGCATCATCTTCAAGCCCACCCGTATGTCTGGCATCCAGCAGTACCTGGATGTGCTCATCCGGTATATAAGCCTGAATCGCATCTAGGTCATTCAGGCCATCCGTGTACAGTTGAAGACGAACTACTTCATTGGCAGACAGTTTAGCCTCATAGATATGCGGTTTGCCACCAACCGGACCCTCCAGTGTAGACCAACGTTCATTCGTAAGGCAGTTCACCTGAAATGCTGCCGATTCCTCCTGACCGTTACGCCAAAGACGGATGCGGGAGTCCCCCTGCCAGGCTAGCCACACCTTGCTTTTTCGATTGCCTTCCGTGAGCTCGATGCGTCCACACACATACATGGCCTGACTTCCCTTGCTCCGCTTCTCCATCAGCACTTCCCGCAGCAGTACAGGCGAATTTTCCAAAGGTTGCAACTTCTCCAGCTGTTCGGATGCCGGACTGGTCAAATCATGAAGCAGACGTTCCATAACATCCAAAGAAGGATGCTGAGTCGTTTCCAGCCACTCCAACAAGGCGTTTCCCAGAAAGCGTGCAGCAAAATCACCAAGGTAACTCATGCCTACCCCATCACATAATACGAAAGTACACACATTACCATTCATGCGAACAGCAGCAAAATCCTGTCCGGTGTCTCCCTGATTAACGGTCTCCGCCGCTCTTCCATAACCGTACCTGCACTTGAATGTACCTTGATAACGGGTCAACGGCTGTTCCCCCGTCTGGACACTCACATAGCGAAAGTTGCTCTGATAATGGTCCGCACGGCTTCCCTTATCTCCAGCAGACAATGTTGCCAAACGCATCGCTCTCATGATTTCCCCCTCCTATCTCACAGGCGTAGCAGCGGACATCTGAAACCCGATGGATACCAGTTCTGCACAAGTACCAGGAAGCATCATCAGTGCACCAGGTGAAAGCAAATAATCTGCCTCAACCAGCATTTCACGATAACTTTCCGGCAGAACCGAGGACATATTGCGCAGCTTCTCCCCATGTTCATCCTGAAGGACCGTCTCCTGGGATATTCCCTTCCATCTTCGGGGCTCCGGAATAGGGCCTTCCAGCAGATGATCGGATATAAAAATATTCTCGACGAGTACATTGCCATCAGGCACACTCATACCCATAATTCTTTTGGCAATAGGCTCCGGATCTTCACCTGTAGCTACCCCATCAGTCATATGACATACAAGCGGCGCAGGACAATCTTGCATATTGGGAATTTCAGCCTGTAGAATCTTCTCGGCTTGCAGGAAAGCCTTCGCTGAATCCGAGAATCTTTTCGGCGTTAAGTCCGGCAACGAACCCACAGCAGCAATCTCGTCGATGCCCTTAATCCCGTTCAACAGATCGTACACATCATCGCTGTATGCCAGAATCGCGATCCTGTAACGGGGTGTCAATCGGTTTCCCTTGGTCGAACGAAACACCATTTGGCGAATAGCCAGAGATAAGGCATCATAGACGACATCAATCCGCCGACGGTTGTCCAGAACCATATTCATGGAGGCGCTAATATCAATTAAATAGATAATCAGTGCAGGTGTGCGCTGGGATGCTTGAATTGTGTAGTTCATCTGGGATGTGTCACCTCCGTCGTTCACATTATTTTACAAGTTGGGTAATGTATAATCCGTATTGCTTAGGAATTTATTGATCGCATTCATTCGTGCTGCCACTTTACCGACACCTTTGAAATAGGTCGCGTCGGTGTTGTACAGATTTTTGAAATCACGCGCGTATGATTCCGCATTCTCAATTTTTCTGCCTTTTTGCGCATTATACGTTTTATTGTAATGGGCAATCAGTGTGACGACATTCTGGGCACGTTTTTTCTTGAGCGCAGCTTTCTGGGCTACTTCCTGTTTGCGTTGAGCCTCGGCTGCTGCCTTACGCTCGGCTTCCTGCTTCGCAATTTTAGCGTCATTTTCTTTTTTCCAGACTAGATAGGCTTCATATTTTACCTGTTTGTCGTACTTTTCCTGTTCAGCCTTCTTGGCTGCTTCAAGCTTCTCTTGTTTCTGCTTGGCCAGATAAGCCTCATATTTCGCTTGCTTATCATACTTGGCCTGAAGCGCTTTACGCTCTTCTTCTTTCTTCTTGGCCTCTGCCTGCTTTTTCTCCGCTTCAGCCAGCTTTTTCTTTTCCTCTGCATCAAGTTTCGCCGCATCTGCTTCTTTTTGTTTCTTTTCTTCTTCCTGCTGCTTCAGAGCAGTCACCCTCGCAGCTTCGGCCTCTTCCGCAGCCTTTAGTTCGGCCTGCTTGGCAGCCGCCTCCTGCTCCTTCTGTTTAACCTCGGCCTGATCAGCCAATATTTTAACCGTTGGCACGCTTCCAGCTAACAGAACAATCAGCACAGCCGAAGAAATCATAAACTTTTTGGATCGGTAAAAAGGAATCTTGGCTGGCTGAGCTGCATCATCATGCTTGGGATTTAGCTTCGCGTCCAGCTCTTGAATCGCAGCCTCAACTTCCATCTGCATCGCACTGTTATCCGGAATGAAATGATGTAGTGAACGATACACTTCGAGCGCCGCAGCCGGTTTGCCTTCATTCTCCAATGCTCTCGCCTGAAGGAAGAGACGATTCACTACCGCTTCCTGACCAGGAGAAGGTTCCACAGCGGGCACGTTCTGATCCGTATTTCCCTGCTTATCCGCTATACCGCTTGCTGCTCCTGTCCCTTTGATCTGGTTCGTCTCGACTGCATTTATCTGGTCTGAAGCCTTGACTTCAGATTCTACAACAGATGCTGCACTTGCCAGATGGATGTCCACAGCAGCCAGCGCCACAAACCATTCGCCAAACGTAGGGCAACTGCTGAGATCATGACTCTCCCAGGCACGAATAAACAGATCGGACACCTTCGAGCCCCAGCGCTTCTGCAGCGACTCTCTCATGGCATAATAACGTTCATTTACTGTCTGCATTTCGTGCTGGTCAAAATAACTTTCTCCCCATGCTTTCTCCACAATCGCTGCATCAGACCAACTTAACATCTCAGCAATGATAACTGCTCCGGCAAAACGATCGGCATACGCACTCCACAAACCGCTGTGCACTGTCCGATGGGCCGCATACCCCGGTGAACCGGCAAGCAAAGCATCCGGACGATCCATTCTGGAACCATACATCTGCTCAACATCTACCAGTTCAACTGCTGAAACCCCTCTCAGGTTCTCCACTTCGGAAAAAAACGGAATCATCACATTGGGTGCGGACAAATCACAATGAGCCAGCCCACGCTGTTCCATGGCCGAGCCGATCCCGGCTAGAGCTCTCGCCAGCTTCAGACTTTCCTCTGCTGTCAGCTGCTTCTGATCGCTGATTACATCGAACCAGGTCAGACCATGTACCCACGGCATCAATACCGCGTACAACAGATCAGGATGTTCTCCAATGAGCGCTCCGTTTCTTTCCGGAGTGAGCACATCACGCTTGCATACCTGCAAACCTGGCAGTTCACTATAAGACTCCATATGCTCAGACTGATACACCATAGCCGGAATACGGAATTTAGGGAAAAATACTTTTAGTGCTTTGGCCCCACTTACGGAACCGTTACGGGGTAACAACTGATAGACGATACCCTGCCTTCCAGCTTGGGCGTAAGCCAGACCAGGTGCAGCCGGATGCTGCCCAATGATATAGGCAATGTCGTTAATCACCACTTCATCCCCGGGATTTGGTTGAAAAGACATGCTCATCCCTCTCTCTGTCATTCTGTCATAGTGCAACAAAAACCGGGTGTTGTGAAAACGCCCGGTTTTTGCTGTAGTTGTAAATCTTCAGCTTGCTTCCTGCATATGATTCTGGGCGAATTCGGATATGGAACCTGCCCGAACTATGTATCGCAGATTAGCGAGCTTGGTCTGCCGTACGGAATTTGTTGGCAATAGCCGTCAGTTCCGCGCTGATGCTATTTAGCGTTTGAACGAAAGATTGCATTTGTTTGCTGGCTTCCTGGAATTCCTGGAAGAAGCGTTGTTTCGTCATACCTTCCCATTGTCCTTCCATACTTGTGATGGATTGAGTCAATGTAGAAACGATTTGCTGACTTTGCTCACCGCTTTGTTTAAATTGGTTGGAAACCTGATCAAGCTGTTCTGGGGTAACTAAAATACGTCCTGCCATTTGTAAATTCCTCCTTGGTTTGTGCAATTAAATTCACTTGTTCAAATTGTACTATACAAGGATCGATCGGACAAAAGCCGAAGGACCTAATCCTATTTACCCCATTTTTAGCATTCGAAACTTCGCCTAACAGCCTATTTATAAAAAAATTCACTTTCTGCTGTCTTGCTTATTCAGCCTTGTACCCGTGAGCTCAGGAAACCACAGGTTCGGTTCCTCTTCTCCCACGAAAGGAGGGATCTGTGAATCTCCACGCCACAGGTTCAGGCTGCATGGCCTGAATCAGGGTCGCCGGTGAGCCATCAGGCGGTGCGGCATCCTGTACACGGTACACTGCCGCTACCGCGGAAAATGGATCGGATACAACAGCAGCAGTTGCCGAATGCGCAGGCATAATCTCTCCTGCACGCTCCGTCTGAAGAACATTCAACATATTGACCGCATTGCCATAGGCTGTGTTCACATGACTCAACACTGTACGATACTCCATGTCCACTTGCTGGAATAACAAGGCCTTGCGTCCCAGCTGTACGCTCAAGTCCATAAAACGACGTACTGCTGCTTCACAGAGTCGCTTACTGTGATTCCATTCATTCATGATCGCGGCGCGGGCTTCAAGATCCCACTCCAGCGAATGAATGGCCTGATCCAATACTGTCATCTTTTGCTGTATTTGCTCCGCCGCATACTGAATCTGCCTGCTCAGTGCCCGAAGCACATCCGGTTCCACACGAATGCGCATTTACCATCACCTTTCCTCTTCCCCTGCAGGCTGTTTAAGCCAGTCCAGCAGCATCTCGTGAAACTGTTCTCTCGTCGTCAGTGCTGCAACAAGCCAATCATCCGAAGCCGATGTACTCATGCGAAACAGCCAGTTGGATACCGTACTTGCAGCGAAAGCCGCAGACTGTGATTTCCATCCTTCTCCGTTCCATACAAGCAACCGTAGTTCCCCTTCTGATTCCTTGTTCACCAGACAGCGCGCAAGCGCAAGTGACCCCTCGGGATCGCTCGTCTCTTGTACTAACTCATCAGCCACTGCCTGTAATTCTTTGTTCTTCAGATCATTCATCACATCATAGAATTTTTTCTTGGAGCACATCAGAGCCGGCTTTTCCGCCGGAGAATGACCACTCCAATTCATTCTTTGAATCAGAAAATCAATCGCTTCACGAACATTCCCCAAATCACTCAGCCGGAACGAATCCGGTTCGTCTGCAACACGGGATACTTCAACGACCCGTTCATCCGTGCAGTGCACATAACTTTCATACGACTTGCCGCTGTGCGTGTAGCGAATCCAGCAAGCCCTGTCGGACAGTCCCGCAATGGCTACCCTGGAGAAAACGGTCGGTGTCATGATCAGCTCATTGCTGTCCTGATCCTGAATCAGATATCCTTTGTCGAGCAGGGATGTTTTTACACGCTCCCACTCCAAAGCAATGTCTTCCGCCATATATCCGCGGAACGGATCTTCCACGCCAAGCAATCGGTCTGAACCGAGAATACCGGCCAGGAAAAAAAGCTCTTTTATTTGCAAAGTGACTACCTTTTGCTTGGAATCATGAACCGTCAACATTATGAGCCACCTCCCCTCAAACTACAACATGCCATCGGTCACGAATTTCAGAAATCCAATCGGTCATTTTCCAGGTGCCATCACATGGAATTGCACCTTTAACCCTGGAATATTTACGTTTAACATAATAACCTTGACCCGGAGGCAGTACCTTCAGCCCAGTTGAACTCCCTCCGGATTCCGAATAAGGTATACGGAAGAACGAGAGATCATTAGGGTCTAAAGTCCCGAACAACAATCCGCTCTGGGAAGCCTTCACATCGTTCACCCAGTCAGAACCAAAGGTTGGGAAGTCTGCCGGAACTCCTGACAGAATCACATGTATGCCTCGATCCCTTCCTTGACGAACGATCGCTCCCAATTGATCCTTCACATTAAAATCATTTAATTGCTTGGATAACGTATCCGCATCGTCGATAACGAGAACGATCTCCGGTCCACCGGTTAACTCGCCTCTTTTTAGAACTTCATCGTACAACTGTTGGATCACAGGTGCAAGCTGTTCTTCACGGGATACATGTCCACGGACATGGGGTAAACTGCTGATTTCCCCCAGTCCTCCGAAACCATACCGCATATCTACCGTGTATATTTGCACGTCTTCAGGAGACGCATGATAGGCAAGGGATAACATCCAGGTCAGCAAAAATGTCGTTTTTCCACCTTCCATCGGACTCGTAACCATGAAATGTGGCCCTTCACGCAAATTTAACTGGAAGGGTTCCAGATCATCGGTTAGCAAACCTACGGGTACTGTTAAGGATGATACGTCTCCAACTTGCCCGAAGGTTCCTGTACGGATAAGCACATCTTTGAGCTTAACCTCTTCCGGGAGCGGCGCAATCTGCGGTGCTTCTTCTCCGTTCCAGCTTTCTCTGATCTCTGCAATCGTGCGGCGCAGAGCGGAAGAACGTTTGCCTTCATCTGCTCCGGATGACGGCAACGCCGCCTGGAACATCAATGGAGGAACCTGTCCTTTGACCAGTCCTCTTCCTGGTGGAAGCTGGCTAGGTGCCTTGGACGGCCGACCCACTGCGTAATAATAGTCGCTTGGATCAGATAATTCAAACGAAACCGCATTGGGAATATTGCTTCTGAATTTCTCAAATACATCCGTAACACGGTTGGCCGTGAGGATAAATGTGATTCCCAGACTGCCGCCTTCACGAAGGATCGTTTCCAGAAGTTCATTCTCCTCGGGATACGCATTTCGGAAAGAAAGATAACCATCAATAACAACTACAATTTGCGGCACAGCTGCATGGGCTGTGCGACGGTAGGCTGATATTGTCTTAACCCCGGCTTCCGAGATCATGTCCTTGCGTTGTGCCGACAGTTTCAGGATGTACCGGAATAACCGCTTGATCCGATCTTCCTCTTCAGACATCATTACCCCACCGATCTGAGGCAAACTAGCAAAATCCTTCATCATCCGGCCCATATCAATAATATAGCCATGCCAAGGTTCAGTCCGCTTAGAACGGGCCAGTGACATCAGCAAGGTTTGCACAAACGTCGTTTTCCCCAGACCAGGCATACCGTATACAACCAGATGTCCCTGATCCACCGGAAGTGCGAGCGGCTGCTGTCGTTGATTAGGCAGATCATCCAGCAGACCAACTACAGGTTTCAGGCCACTGGCACCCCCGTCAAGCAATGCCTCACGATTCTCTTCTTCCTGCCAGTCGTTGAGACTTTCCCATTCCAGGGTCTCAGGCAAGGGTGGCAACCAGGGTCCCGGTAATCGGGTGATCCCCGCCTCTGCTGCCGCTTCCGCCACATAATCAATGAATACCTGAAGCTGCTTGGGCACATCCTCCCCTTTGAGCACAGCTCTGCGCTCTCCAGTCAATAGTGGCTCACGTTTCCCATTCAAACGAACTTCCATAACAGGCAGTACCGTCGTTGTATCTTCCTGCTGATTATATGGCGCACCGCTCCAGGCGAATTGCATTTCCTCAAACACTTCATCACTGCCTACCTGGAAGTATCCACGACCCGGCTTGGTGATCCAGGCCGCATTCGGAATTTTGATCATATCCCGACTATCCCCTTCGCTTTGAACGCGAAGACAGATACGGAAACGCGAATTGCTCCAGATTTTATCATCGACCACACCTGCAGGCTTCTGAGTTGCCAGTATAAGATGTACACCTAGTGTCCGGCCGATGGCCGCTATGCTGATTAATTCATCCATGAACTCCGGCTGATCCCGCTTCAATTGCGCAAACTCGTCAATGATGATAACTAAGTGCGGCAGAGGCTGTTCATGTCTGGAACGCAGAATTTTGTAGTACTCATCAATGTGCTGGAGATTTCCTGCATCATTTAATATTTTTTGCCTTCTGACCAGTTCGGCCCGCAGTGAGATATTGGCTCGTTCAATCAAATTCCCATCCAGATTGGTGATCGTGCCGACGACGTGAGGCAAGCCCACAAATGTGTTCGACATCCCGCCGCCCTTATAGTCAATTAACATAAAAGCCAGATCATGCGGATGGAACTCGGCAGCCAAAGAGGCCACAATCGACTGGATAACTTCACTTTTGCCTGAACCCGTTGTCCCTGCGATCAGACCATGCGGGCCATGACCCTGACGTTCGATTTTATCATGTAAGTTAATCGCAATTTTCTTACCCCCAGCTCGCACGCCCATAGGTACTGGGAGTGTGTCCGGGTATCGTGTTTGGCTCCAGCGTGCGACCACGTCCAGATCCTCTACTCGTGATGTACTTAACATGTCGAACAACGGAAGCACCTGTGGTATATCCGAAGCGGATGATCGTTTCAGACGGATCGGTGACATATAACGCGAGAGCGCCTCTGCGGACTCTCTGGAGATCACATCTGGTGTATACGCTTGTCTGATCACGTCGGCATCCTCGGTTTTTTTGATATAAAGCCCTTTGCCTTTGGAAGCCTCCATAATTAACTGACAATGCATGGGTAGCGATTCCTTACGGTTTGCCAATATGATGGTACATACATCGATCTCCTGAGCTGATTCCAGCAGCAGAGGAAGCAGCGGCTCTTCTTCTATTAATTGAGTATCCGAGAGAACCACCACATAACATGGAGTTTGCACGGTTTTCTTGTAGCGATCTTCCTTATTATTGCGCCTACGGTTCAACACGGAAAACAAGCTGTCCGCCAATTGATGCGCACCGCTGTGCCTGTCGGCCATATAGCGTTGTCCTTGATCTTCATCCCAAATGTGGGGCAGCCAGCGTAGCCAATCCCATTCCTTCGATTCCTTTTCTTCATAAAAGGCAGCAATCTTCAATTCATCCGGTGAATGACGAACGGTCAGTTGTGAGATAATCACTCGAAGTGAAGAAAGAACTTCCTCACGATTGCCGACCAGACCCATCACTTTCGATTGAAATAAAGGCAGTGTAATCGATGCTTCGGGCACCGTCTCGAATTCAGCTGCCAATTCATGAGCCGCTTCAATTAACTCATCCTTTTCGTAACCGTCCACACGAGGAACCTGAAGTTTGATCCGAAACGGAATCTCGCCTGTGCCAATTCGTACCTGCAGGAAATCATCATCTTCAGGAGAACGTTCCCATAACGAACTGTTGCGATTCTTCACCAACTGAAGACATACATTCGGATCACCATGAATTTCGTACAGACTCTTCACTTGCTCCGCTTGAGCTTCCTTCAGCTCTTCACGATGCTTCTCCAGTTGTGCTCGATACATAGTAGTACGCTCTTCCAGCTTTTTGCGATAGGTCTTCTTGTTGCTCAGATACACAAAAAACGGAATCGTGTATGACGTAAGCATCATCATAACCGTCATCATCTGAAACATCATATAATTGGGATTGTTCATTTTGCCGCTCATATTGATATATACGTAGAAACCGATGCTGACCATCGTCATCATGATCGGTACAATAATAGAAATCATTGAAAACGTAGGTTTGTTTGGTTCTGCCGGAGGCCTCAGAATTTCCAGCCTTTCTTCCTTGAGAACCGGTGTCATTCTTGGAGAACGCTGATATAACACATTCACGAAGAGAAGACCTCCTTATATTTCATTGCCGTAATCAATATATACGTCTAGATTGTTCATTCGTTGCTGTCCTGTTGAAACAATGAACGTCTTCCATACACAGGTGCTTCTTCAGAAGTGGTAGAGAACGCCCGCTGGATTCGCACACAGCTTCCTTGACGCAGCCCTGTTTCCATTAACTGTTGTGCGTTCTGTGGCGAGAACCACAATCCTTCCGGAAATTTGGCTTCAAGGATGTACTGAATGCCCTCTCCCGGTGCCTGCCCGAAGATGCGGACTCCCAGCAATGTCTTCAGATGTTCAATAGTACATTCATCCGGGACCTCAATGTCGAACCACTCGCCTTCCTCCCGGCCGGAATACACGGTAAGAATCAAAATAATCCCTCCCATGGTCTCATATGTAAATTGTCCTAGTGTCAAATTAAATCAAAAAAATGCAGATGAAACGCTATTCCATCCCTATTTTCTTACATAAACACCCTGTTTGCAATGTGCAACCTGTAATTTTGTTACATATGACCCACGTATATATTAAAATATCGTCCATTCGACTCAGAACTTTCGAGGCAGTAGTCACGTTAATTATTGCAAGGATGCGAAACTACATGTCTTTCTTCCATATAAATGGAATCTGTAAATTGATTTTTCGGGACTTTTTAATGCTTCGCCCACAATTGAATTGTGAACACTTTTCAAACATTGCACACCTTTATGTTTTCATAAGCTGATTTTAAGGTAATTTTAAGCATTGGAATTTAATATAACCAGTAAGAAATAACTCTCGTGAGGTGATTTCTAGTGAGAACACTAATAACTTTTCAAAACAAATCAATCCCTGTATATTTCAATCAAGAAAACAAACAACCTGTACAAAAGACACTACGATTGCTTAGCAGTGCACTTGAGAACAAAATTAGCAATGGTAAACGTGCTTTACAGAAATGTCTGCAATCATTGATTAGTATTGAGATTGTCGGTGGTGAAGCCATTCTTCACAGCCGTAGCGAAAATGACTCCCTCGCCTTATCGCTTTATTAAGATGAGTCAGTTGTTTAATTCAACATGGAAACTGCGAATTCATTCATTCGCGAACATAAGGAAAAGGAAGCTTGCCGCTAAGGACAAGCTTCCTTTTTTTGTGTACAGAATCTCTTTTATCTATTTCTAATGCAATCGGCTGACGACATAAGCATTTTCGTGTTCTTCTTCCATCTCGGCCTTTTGGATTCGAATGACAAACAACCGAACCAGATTATCACGTGTATTTTCTTCCTGACAAGTATTCAGCTTTCTCAGAATGAAACGGTCAATGGACATGAAGTTCAGGCCCCTTTACCTATTGGATTTACGGATCTGTTCTGCCCGTGTATCCATAAATAACCAGATTACAGGTATACCAAACAGCTTTTTCACACCATTTCCCAACCTATTTTTCAAATGTGTAAAAACATGCAAAAGGCCGCCCCATCAAGCTTAAGGCGGACTCTGCGCAATCTTTGTCACTCTTTCTCGAACCCTATCTGATTATAAAATAAAGTATTTTCTAATCCATGTTCACTGTCGAACTATTGCACTCCCGGATAATCCCGATATTGATGCTGAATGCTGATCCAGCGTGTCCGCGTGAACTTTTCAATAGCCCAATCGCCACCGAAACGGCCAATACCCGATGATTTTTCACCACCAAACATCACATGAGCCTCATCGTTCACGGATTGATCATTTACATGCACCATGCCCGATTCAATCTGCTGGGCAACTTGATACCCTCTTTCCAGATTTCCGGTGAATACGGAACCGCTCAATCCATAAGGCGTATCATTCGCCAAACGCACGGCCTCCTGCTCATCCTGCGCTTTCATTAATACCGCGACAGGTCCAAACATTTCCTGTTGCACAATATGCTGCTCTGGTTTCACATCCGCGAGCACGGTGGGCTCCAGCACATTGCCGTTGCTAGTGCCCCCCAGCAGCAATCTTGCACCTTCTGCCTCGGCTCCCTTAATCAAGTTCAGCAGGCGCTCCACTTCCTTCTCACGAATGAGCGGACCTACCAGCGTTTGGGCATCAGCAGGATCACCAGCCTGAATTTTTTTCGTTTTGTTAACAAAGGACTCCACAAACTTATCGTAAATATCAGCATGCACAATAATACGATTAAGTGCCATACAGATCTGCCCCTGATGCAGGAATTTCCCGAACACCGCAGACTCAGCAGCACGTTCGATATCCGCATCTTCCAGGACAACCATCGCATTGTTGCCGCCAAGTTCAAGCGCAGTTTCTTTCAGATGCTCACCCGCCAGTTTGCCGATGCCCTGCCCCACCTCTGTGGAGCCTGTAAAGGAAATGACTTTGGGTACCGGATGTGCTACAAAATAATCCCCAATCTCACTCCCGCTACCAGCAACGACATTCAGTACACCTTCAGGCAATCCAGCCTGCTCAAATAGATCAGCAATAAGCCAACCAGCTGTAATCGGCGTATCGGACGCAGGCTTAATAACGACTCCATTGCCCAAAGCAATAGCCGGAGCTACGGAACGCAGACACAGGTGCAAAGGAAAATTCCAAGGACCGATAACGCCGATAACTCCCTTGGGCTCCCGTACAACACGATTCTCTTTCCCTGGTGTGTTTGAAGGTAGAATCTCCCCCTTCATCCGGTAAGGGAACGAAGCAGCTTCATCCACAATCCGTTTCGCAGAAGCAAACTCCGCCTCGGCTTTGATGCGTGTGCTCCCGGATTCCGTAATCAGCAATTTTATAATTTCCTCTTTGCGCTCTACCATTAAAGCCGAAACTTTGCGAAGCACACCCTCTTTTACCGCCGGCAGGGACTTCTTCCATTCCACCAAGCTCTTTCGGGCCGCCTCATATGCCTGATCTATATCTTCCTTGTTCGAGGATCGCCAGGTTGCGATGACCTCTCCCGTGTACGGATTTTTATTTTCCACTATTTTCTCGCCGGAGCCTTCTACCCATTCGCCATTAATAAAATGTTTCGTCCATGTTGTATGTTCTGTCTCCATTAAAGTCATCTGAATAACGCCTCCTAAACAAGATGGAATGTCTCACCTCAAAGCGGTGTAGTAGTTCATTAACCTTGTTAAGGATTGCGCAAACGTGAAAAATAGCTGAATCCTTTCATCCTCTGACGGGAAAATGCTCCTCAATGCCCAACACATTCAGCCAAATTTGCATTTATTCAACTACCGGGAACCGTCTTTTCTCCAAAAAGAGTCAAGTCCTCCCAACCATAAGCAACCTCTAACAGATCTTGTCCGCCAATCCGGATATACTGTGTTTGGACAGGGATTCCACCCATTTTTTCATAGAAACGACAGGCTGAATTTTGCTCCAGTGCCCAGATCAACAAGTTCCTCATGTCCAGGGAATGGAGATAACGAACGACGTGTCTCGCCAGTTGCTGACCTATACCCGTTTGTTGCACTTCTTTCAGTAAATAAATAGCATACAACTCAGCATCGTAAGGCAATTTGCCTTCACGTTCCTTTCCACCGCAGGCGAATCCGACAATTTTCCCATCTTCCTGTTCAGCTACCACCAGAATCTGATCCTTTTCGCCAGAACGGATATTTCGTTCCCATTGGGACAACCTTGATTCCCTAGTCAGATTGTCCAAAAAATCATCCGGCACGATCCCTCGATATGTCGTCTTCCAACTCTCTGTATGTACATGGGCTACGGCTTCCGCATCCCCTTCACGCGCTGGTCTGATTCGCATGTTATTACTCCCTTTCTCTCGGCCACGCCGTGACTTTAGAATCCCTTCTTTGGATAAATCCGGCCCTAGGGCCGGATCGTTACTTGTGTGCCCACTGACACTTTGGAAGACAGATCCAACACATCCGAGTTATACATGCGTATGCATCCATGAGAAACGGACTTACCAATGGACGAAGGATCATTGGTTCCATGAATCCCATAATGCGGCGCCGACAACCCCATCCAAAGAACGCCAAATGGTCCCCCTGGGTTCTCTTGTTTGTTAATAATCGTAAACACGCCATTAGGCGTCTGCGTGAGTATCTTGCCTATAGCGACAGGATATCCCTTAACCACCTGCGGGCCATCCAAAAGATATAACATGTGATCCGACAGGTCTACGATGATGCTGTAATCTGGCATGATGACATCCCTCCTTACCTATCCTATGCAGGATACAGAGGGATGCCCACCAGGCCTCAGGCCTCTTCCCAGTCTTTTGTACTGCGGACATGTTTCGGTTTGCGGGAACTGACGGGTTTGCTTGAAGCAGTCCGTCGTTTGGATGCGGCCTCTTCCTTGCGCTGCTGAAACTTCAGTTCCTTTTGCATTTTCAAGTAGTTGCCCAGCCTTTTTTCATCCAATGAACCTTCCTGAATAGCCTCCTTCACGGCGCAACCGGCTTCCCGGGTATGCGTGCAATCCTGAAACCTGCATTCCGTTGCAAGCTGCTCAATTTCACCAAAGGCATGTGACAAACCATCCTGACCTTCATCCCACAGATTGAGTTCACGCATTCCCGGCGTGTCAATCAATACCGCTCCCTGCGGCAGTACAAATATTTCCCGATGAGTGGTCGTATGTCGTCCACGGCTGTCGTCCTCACGAACGGCCTGCGTGAGCTGTACACTCTCGCCCATCATCCAGTTGACCAGAGTAGACTTGCCACTACCGGAAGAACCCGTCAAGGCAACAGTTGTGCCTGGAGACAGAAATTTTTCAAGTAAAGATTTGCCCTGGTCCTGAATAGCCGATATCGCCAACACTTCAATCCCCGGAGCAATGCCTTCCACCAGCGAAATTTGTTCTTCCACATTCTCGCTCAGATCACTTTTGCTTAGAATGATGACTGGTCTGACTCCACCATTCCAGGCCATCATAATGTATCTTTCGAGCCGTCTCAGATTAAAATCATGATTAAGAGCGGCAACAATCAGCAATGTATCCACATTCGCCGCAATCAATTGCTCTTTGGTCACTGGACCAGCGGCTTGTCTGGATACCCTGCTCTGACGTGGCACAATGCTGTGAATGATGGCTTCTTCTCCAGCTTGCCCTGTAACAGCGACCCAATCCCCAACGGCTGGTACAATGCCAGTCTCCTCATGATCATGACGCATCCGACCGGATACCCGTCCCCAGCATTCTCCCTCAGCCGTAATCAGGCGAAGCAATTGCCCATGATCCGCAATAATTCTTGCTGGTTTTCTTAATTGTTCTTCCATACCCGTCTGCTGCCACAACTCCTGCCACTTTGCAGACCAGCCGTATTTCTCCATCGTGTTATTCAAAATAAAAATTCCTCCCGATAAATGGTGTGTTATCCTTCATTGACATTGACAACAATCAACAGTGAACGCTCCGTTCCGGCATCAAAACCAAATAAGCCACGAGCAGCAATGCACCCGCGGCAATAAGAAGTTAGCCGAATGGATGATTGTTTGTATAGCATTCATATCGGACGCATCATTACGACAATCCGATACTCGTTATCCAGAAACAACCCATTTTCGGCATACAAAAAAGCCACGGGTACGTCACCCGTGGCTTCATCTGTGCATGTATTCTGTGTTACGTACATATGGACAATATTGCGAACAATACTGCCCAACTGCCGTAAAATTACATGCATTGATCCGTTCCGGAGACGCTGTTCATATTCAAATTAACGTATACTGCCATTAGATTTGTCATTTAACATCGCCTCCCTTGTAGAATTATCCATCATGTTACACAGCTTCAACCGCTTTTGTCAAGTCTAATTATTTTTCACTTAATTTACTTGATCCCACCGTGTCCACATTTCCTTCGGATTCAGTTCATAGATCCCATCTTCCCGGTACATGAACTGGTGCATGATAAACTCCCGACGAATAGTGGCAAAATCCTCATGATAGTTTTGAATGAATGCATTGATCTCTTTCTCCGTATATTTCCGTCCGAATTCAAGCTGCTCTACCAAATGACCCAGTACAATCAGCTTTTTCTTGTATTGAGCCGGGATCTGACGCAATCGTCCATCCTTCGAGAAGAAATTCCGCATCACAGATGCCTTCAGCGTCTCATTCACATCAATCATATCGGCAACCTCCTCTTGTCTAAAAATAAAATCAACTGAAGCCTGCGCGTGCTCCCGGATAAAATAGGGGTTGAGTGAGAAAAACACCGTATTTTTCTCTCTGCGTTCCTTGATTAGCGCCGCTTCTCTTAGCTTGGATGCATGATGCGTAACGGTTGGCTGAGACAAGTTAAGCTTCTCGGCAAGCGCTTGACCATGCAGTTCCCCCTGGGATAACAGCAGCAGCATCCGAAGTCGGGTCGGATCAGCCAGGGCTTTATGGTAAGCCACAATCTTCTCCAGTTGCATTTCGTTCAACTCGCTTTCGTTTAGATAATCATCTAATTTGATACTAATCTTTTTCCTCTTCTAAGTCAATTCCCCAGGATCAAGATCAATTCTTTACCTCCGTATCCTTCTTGAACTGGCATTAAACCCATATTTACGGTAGGATTATAGTGCTTGAAATAAGGAGGATTAAGAACATGGAAGATGTCATTATTATCGGCGGAGGCCCATGCGGTCTATCTGCTGCCATTGAATGCGAGCGGCTGGGACTATCCGCTGTAATTGTTGAGAAGTACAATATCGTCCAATCTATTTATCTGTATCCAACCCATATGCAGTTTTTCAGTACAGCGGAATTGCTTGAGATCGGGAATGTTCCGTTCAGCACACCGAACGACAAACCATTTCGTTACGAGGCACTCGCCTATTATCGCAAGGTAGCCGAACATTTCGGCCTGCGTGTTCATAACTATGAGGAAGCCCACGAAATCAAACGCAAAGACGATGGCACGTTCGAGGTACATACGGTCAATCGGCGTGGGCAGACAATCGTTCATGAAGGACGAAATGTCGTTGTTGCTACAGGTTATTTTGACCACCCTAACTATCTTGGCATTCCCGGAGAAGACAAAGATAAAGTCACTCATTATTTCCGTGAAGCTCATCCTTACACACGTACACGTGTCGCCATTATTGGAGGCAGTAATTCAGCTGTCGATGCTGCGATGGAACTGGTTCGTGTCGGTGCACATATTGACATGGTTTATCGTGGGAGCGGTGTTTCGGAACATATTAAACCCTGGGTTCGTCCATTGTTCGAAAGCATGGTGCAAAAAGGAAAAATCTCACTGCACCTTGGCTCACGTGTAAATGAAATTTTGGACGATTCCATTCGTTTGCTCCATTCTGATGGATCCACAAGTGAACTCGACAATGACTTTGTGTTGGCCTTGACCGGATTCCGTCCTGACCGCAAGTTGCTTTCTTCCGTAGGTGTGGAGATGTCTGAGGATATGGATAAACCCGTATATGACCCACAGACAATGGAGAGCAGCGTACCAGGCATATACGTTGGTGGAGTAATTGCATCAGGCCGCAATGCCAATGAAGTGTTTATTGAATCCGGACGCTGGCATGGAAGATATATTGCAGAACATATTGTAGGTCGTCATCGCGGGCAGACCGAAGGGGAATGAAATCGATGGATATGACCTCACTGCTGTTGCTCGTGTTTGCCGCGCTAGGTATTATCAGCAGTAATACACCCGTAACCGTAGCCATGGTATTTCTGTTGTTGCTGCGGGTGCTGAACCTTAATCAGGCTTTTCCGTGGCTGGAAAAGTATGGACTTACGATCGGTATCATCATCCTGACCATTGGTGTTATGGCACCTCTCGCCAGCGGCAAGATCAGTTTGCACACGATTGGAGAGTCTTTTCTGCACTGGAAGTCGCTGCTCGCCATCGGTGTAGGATTACTTGTCGCTCATCTGGGCGGACGAGGAGCTACGCTGATGAGTACACAGCCTACCGTCGTTGCCGGGCTGCTTATTGGTACGGTGCTTGGGGTTGCCTTGTTCAAGGGTGTACCGGTCGGTCCCCTGATTGCAGCAGGAATTTTATCCTTACTGCTCGGAAAATCATGATAAAAGTTGGGACTTGACATCCTTCTGCTGACTGGCTGTTTTTCCCATCGTTGTATGATATACTTCTATTCATGCAATTCAAGCACTCAAGTCCATAGCAGAGAAATCAATTTGATGATCCTTCATACAAAAAGAAAATTGATTCACCTCGCAACTATTAATGGCCGCAGGAGGATTCAGGAACCATGTCACGTCAGTTTGTAACAGAAGCCGTGATGGTGGCTATTTACGGTCAATTACTCGCGCCGCCGGCGCCTGTTGAATATATTGTTCCTTACACCACCATCCTTGAGTTATATGAATTTCAGACCAGCCCTGACCCTTTGATGGATAATCCGGCGGATGACCAGCATGTGAAATCCAAGATTAACGAAATGATTTCTTATTTTGAAGAACCGTTGAATAAGAAAAAAATAGAGCGCGCCCTGGCTATTCCCTGGGCTAAGAGTCCGTCCATTCTGTTTGGTGATCAGGTCTCCATCGCCATCATTAATGCGGTTGATACCGCACAATATGGTGAATATTTTGATCCCATTGAGACTGAACTGCTTCTCACTTCACAGCGTTTGGATACCCCCATACTTACCGATCAGGTCGAATTGATCGCACGTATTATTGAATCGGCATCTCTTGTGCAGGTCTTTGATATTGACGACTTTGATTTTGCGATGGATGATGAAGAACCGCTTGATCAAGTCTAGTTAGGACCGGGGCCTGCTGTTTCACAAGAATGATCATCGTAATCATGGATATTAGGCCATAGATTACTGATTGCCACAACAAAGAAGACGCCTTCCCTTCAGGAAAGGCGTCTTCTTTGTTGTGTTTATTCTATTTCGGAAAACCTGAGCAGTAAGCGGCTAAGATCATTCAGCCTGGGCAATGATTTGAGATCAAAAAACTTCAGCCCTGCTTCGCTATTTACTCGGGATTCTACGAGCGAATCCTGAACAATTTGTGCCCTGAACATGGCAATGACAAAATATTCTTCATCCCCACTGGCATGCAAATGTCTCAGATTCGGACCGGAATGCAAACCTTCAAGTGTCATATGATTGGTGGTCCACCCCGTCTCTTCCCACAGTTCCCTGTGCGCGGTGTCCTCAATGGCTTCTCCCGGGCGCATCTGTCCCGCAGGAATACGCCAATGTCCGTGTTCAGCATGCTGGATCAGCAATAATTCACCTTGTTCATTCTCGGCCCGAACCGCCGCCTTAACAACAATATGAGAGCGATTCGCGATATACTGGGCCAAATCTCGGGCTGGCGGATTCATGTCGTATCTCCTCCTGTTCGAAAATCGGTGCGACCGGTGATGAGCCATTCTTTATACGCAGAGATATTACGTTAAATCTCGGTGTAGCGATATTCGATATCCTGTCCTTCTTCAACGACATCTACATGTAGTTGATGACCCTTCAGATACCAGTAATCATGATCTTCCATAAAAAATTGGATACCCGATACCTTCGTTTGATCAGCAGGATGTCTCGGTTCCTCCACGGCGATTCCGAGGGAGAAGCCTGGATGAAGACCTCCGCCGGAGCTATAACGGGCGAAGAAGCGAATGCTGTCTCCTTCGTTCAAATTCAGTTCTTCCTTATACCAGCGAGCAGCGCGGTCAGATACATGTATGGTACTCATTTGGTGTCAGCTCCTTCTCTATATATATGTTCCATCATATCGCTACAATGGCCTGATTACAAACCTCATCCACCCCAAATACGCAAAAAAAGTTCATTCACTTGTCATAATTCCATCATAATGCGCAGCATCTTCTGTTTTGGAAAAACGTTTGACAGATTGTAAAAGTCGGTGTTAAGATGCAAACATACGAGATCTACATGCAATTTATTACCAAAAAAGAAAGGGTGGTTACGGTGTTTAACAATGACGATCTACATCAATTCAGCATACAACTAAATACCGGAGCACCCATGAAATCGTTATTCCGTTCATAAGACCGCATCACAGAAGCCTCTAATCAGGTTTGCTGTTTTGTACTCTCACAATCGAACTTTATCTACGGTGGTGGCTCTGCTCTCGGAGCCATGCTGCCGTATGAATGATACCCAAGACATACCGCCTGCGTGCGGTATGTCTTTTTTTGTGGGCTCAAATGGCTAAACATGAACGGAACATGCATTTCACGAACTTGAAAGGAAGGGATACCACTTGTTCTCTGTACTTAAAAATCTAGCCTGGTTTTTCCGGCTGGAGCGCAAACGATACCTCATTGGTGTCACCTTGCTTATTATGGTGGGCATCATCGAACTGCTGCCACCTCGTCTTCTGGGCAATGCCATTGACGAGATTGTACGCGGTTCCATCACCGGCGCCTCACTTACACGTTACATTTTACTTATTCTAGGATCGGTCATCATTATTTATCTGACAACGTACATATGGATGCACAAACTGTTTGGCGGTGCCAATCTGGTTGAACGCTTGCTGCGGTCACGCTTTATGGACCATTTGCTGCGAATGACCCCGCCCTTTTTTGAGAAAAACAGAACCGGCGATCTGATGGCGCGTGCCACAAATGATCTTCGTTCCATTGCTACCACAGCAGGCTTCGGTATGCTGACGTTAACCGACTCCACTGCTTTTCTGGCAACCGTATTATTCGCCATGGGTTTTCTGGTTAGCTGGAAACTGACCCTAGCCGCAATTCTGCCTCTGCCTTTTATCGCCATCGCCATGATGATCTATGGTAAAGCCGTCCATCAACGATACACATTGGCACAGGATGCATTCGGGGATATGAACGATCAGGTGCTTGAGTCTATTGCCGGCATTCGAGTCGTGCGTGCCTATGTTCAGGAACGTCTGGATGAGAAAAGGTTCGCTGATGTCACCGAAGATGTATACCGCAAAAATCTGGCCGTTGCCAAGATGGATGCACTGTTCGAACCTACCATCCGGTTATGTGTTGGACTCAGTTATGTGATTGCACTTGCCTACGGCATTTATCTTGTTTTTCATAATGAAATTACCCTAGGGGATCTCGTATCGTTCAATATGTACCTGGGGATGATGATCTGGCCAATGTTCGCTATTGGCGAATTGATTAACCTGATGCAGCGTGGTAGTGCCTCACTCGATCGGGTTAACGAGACGCTATCTGTAGAACCTGCCGTGAAAGATGTTGAGCAACCTGCTCATATTACTAATCCGGAAGAGATCGCTATGCAGGATGTTACCTTCCGTTATCCTAGTTCTACCATCGATAATCTCAGTCATGTCAGCTTTTCACTTCGACGTGGGCAGACACTGGGGATCGTGGGACGTACAGGTAGCGGCAAGTCCACCTTGCTCAAACAATTGCTTCATGAATACCCGGCTGGATCTGGTAAGTTAAGCATCTCCGGTCATCCGATTCAGGATATCGCCAAAGATGACCTGCACAGCTGGATTGGATATGTTCCTCAAGAACAGGTGCTGTTCTCCAAATCAGTCCGTCAGAACATTCAATTCGGCAAGCCGGGTGCTGATGATAATGTGATTATGGAAGCGATTCGCACCGCAGCCTTTGACGGAGATCTGGGCACTTTATCCGATGGTCTGGACACACTCGTTGGTGAAAAAGGAATTGCGCTGTCCGGTGGACAGAAACAGCGTGTATCGCTGGCGCGTGCCTTTATCGCCGATCCAGACATTTTGATTTTGGACGATGCTCTATCTGCCGTCGATGCACGAACTGAAGCTAAAATTATTGAAAATATACGCAATAAACGCTCGAGCAAAACAACGCTGATCTCGACTCACCGCCTGTCCGCTATTGAACACGCTGACCGAATCATCGTACTGGAGCAAGGGAAAATAACGGAAGAAGGAACCCATCAGGAACTGCTTGCTATGAACGGCTGGTACCGTGAACAGTATGAACGGCAGCAGGTGGAGTCTAATTTGTCCACGTAGGAGGTCAACGCTTTGAAGTCTAATACAGGCAAACGGCTGCTTCAATACGCCCTAAAAGCCAAAGGTACGTTTATTGCCGCTTTAATTATGCTTACGATTGGAGTTGCGGCTGAACTTGCCGGCCCTTTCATCGCCAAGTCCATGATCGATAATCATTTGCTCGCTATTGAGCAACCTTTCTATGAGACTACAGCTTCAAGCGAAGCGGCGGTCTACAATGGAAAGAACTACAAACGTGAAGGCCGGTTTGAACCGGATGAAACGAAAGGTACCGAGGTACGCGTACTGCAAGCCGGTAGAAGTTTTTATTTTGTGAATGAATCCGTAAGTGCCCCCGATGGAGATCGAACCTACGCTGACGGAACACTGACAGTTACACGCGCAGGCGAAGTGACGGGTCAATATGCGGCGGTGCCTTTATCCGCTGGTGAACTCTTTGCCTTTTACAAACCGGAAATGCCAAGCATCTATCAACTGATTGTGTATTACATGATCTTCCTTGTTATCTCAGTCATTATGGAGTTTGGTAAAACATACTGGCTGCAATCATCTGCCAACAAAGTCATCCAAAGACTTCGTAACGATGTGTATGCACATATCCAGCGATTGCCGGTACACTTTTTCGATAACCTGCCCGCAGGTAAAGTGGTCTCTCGGGTTACCAACGATACCGAAGCCGTCAAGGATCTGTTCGTTGCGGTTCTTTCGAACTTTTTCTCAGGCATCATTACGATTACTGGAGTGTACATTGCGCTTTTCCTGCTGGATTTCCGCCTCGGATTGATCTCGCTGTTCGTTGTGCCGATGCTGGTTCTGTGGATTGTGCTTTATCGTAAAATCGCCACTCGTTACAATACGATTATTCGTTCACGTCTGAGCGAGATTAATGCGATTATTAACGAGTCCATTCAAGGGATGTCCATTATCCGGGTATTCCGTCATCAGAAACAGACCAAGCAGGAGTTCGAGGATCTGAATGATGATTATATGAAACACCAGAATAAAATGCTTAACCTGAACGCTTTCACCTCACACAACCTGGTTAACGTCCTGCGGAATATCGCTTTTGCAGTTGTTCTGTGGTACTTCGGTTCCAGTGTGCTGGACGGTACGAGTATCATCTCACTGGGTGTGCTGTATGCATTCGTTGACGTTCTCGGACGTTTGTTCCAGCCAATTACAGGTATGGTGAACCAACTCGCGAACCTGGACTCCTCTATGGTATCGGCCGGACGTGTATTTGAACTGATGGATGAGAAAGGTGAACCGGTAACCGATGGCTCAATGCCGAGATACAAAGGAAATGTCGTGTTTGACGATGTATCCTTTGCTTATAAAAAAGATTATGTGCTGAATAACATCTCGTTCAAAGCATCACAAGGTCAAACGGTCGCCCTAGTGGGCCATACCGGTTCCGGTAAAAGCTCGATCATCAACCTGCTGTTCCGGTTCTATGATCCACAGAAGGGCAAGATCACGATTGATGGTCAGAACGTGAAGGATCTGCCTAAACAGTGGATTCGCGAACATATGGGCATTGTACTGCAAGATCCGTACCTATTCACGGGTACAGTTGCTTCCAATGTCAGTCTCGGGGATGAGCAGATTACTCGTGCACAGATTGAACAGGCGCTGCGCGATGTAGGTGCTGAGCGAATTCTCGCCCATCTACCGCAAGGATTCGACGAGCCGGTTATCGAAAAAGGAAGCACATTATCTGCCGGACAACGGCAATTGATCTCCTTCGCTCGTGCACTGGCATTCGATCCAGCCATCCTGATTCTCGATGAAGCTACAGCGAACATTGATACGGAAACGGAAGCATTGATTCAAAATGCACTCGAAGTCCTCAAAAAAGGACGGACCACTTTCATCATTGCCCACCGTCTGTCCACCATTCGTTCAGCAGACCAGATTCTGGTTCTGCATCGCGGACGGATCGTTGAACAAGGTGCTCATGATGAATTGATGGAACTTAAAGGTCGCTATTATCAGATGTATCAGTTACAGCAAGGTGCTCAAGCAGCACCGGATACGAATGGAAACAACCCACTGGGCGAGGCCATTCGAACCACTTCTTCCTTTGCTGGAGGCAGCGTGTAAGTAAAACAGGAATAAATGTAAATACACTTCAACAACCAACCGATATGCCCGCGGACCTCTTGGTCTGCGGCAGATCGGTTTTATTTTGTCCATGACGCAAAATCCGAAACAAGGTTGGTTGCTCAATCTACTTTACTCTGGTCCCACTTTACTTTTCTCCGCGCTTATTTATCTTTTCTTGATCTTACCTTTTCTCAATAAACTCAAGATTTGATCGATATAAACTTCCTTCGTGTATTCACTCCTTCTGATTTCCTCTTATTGACAATGGAAACATCTCTCTGTATTATACATACCAACGGTCGGTATCTAAAATATAAGGAGGTTATTATGGCCAGAAACAAGCACCCTGAGCAGACGGTACAGCAGATTCTGAACGTCGCTGCGCAGTTGTTCACAGATAAAGGATTTGAAAAGACGAGTATCCAGGACATCATTGTTACCCTAGGCATGTCCAAGGGAGCTGTGTATCATCACTTTAGATCCAAAGAGGAAATACTGGAGGCGGTCATGGAGCAACAGTTCAACTATACGGCTCAAATGCTGGATCACTTAGTTACAAATACAACGACCACCCCAGCACGAGACAAGTTAGTTCAGATTTTGGAGCATGTCGTCTCTGATCAACAGGCTCATTCCTTGGATCGCGTACTTCGAGCCCAGATCAAAAATCCAGTGTTCATTGTACGAGGGATTCAACAAGCCGTGCGAATCGATGCCCCGGTGATTGCAGCGATTTTGCGTGAAGGCATTACAGATGGATCTATCCATACCGAAGATCCCGAAGCTTGTGCAGAAGTATTCATGATGCTGGTCAATATATGGATTAATCCAACACTGTTTGACCGCAATTCGACCGAAACGAAGCAACGTCTTTATTTTTTACAGCGGTTGATGAACATGCTTGGTGCCGATATTGTGAGTGAATCGCTAATTGAACGTATTCTAGACCAACATGCTGCGATGGGCGCTTATCCTATTCTGGATGAAGAGGATGACAGAAATGAGGGATAACCATTTTGAAACCTAATAGACATATGATTTGCAAGGAATGGTTGTCCGAAGAACCCCTTCTCGCCCTTTCTCTGGAATGGATGCAAGGCGAAGTGCATATCAGCCAAGGTACAGAAGCGGTTATTCGTGTTACTCAATGGGGCTCCGCTCGTTTTCCAAGAACTCGATGTTTTGAAGCTAACGTCAGCCACGGTTTATTACATCTGATCGATGGACGAAAACAAGCTTTTCCGCTGGGCATTAACTTTCGCCGCACATCGCTCCACATTGTACTGCCGCCTGCGGTCTTGAAAAGGCTATCGATCAACGGAGTTGGTTCTCACTTTCTTGTAGATAACGTTTCTTCGGAACAATGGGATTGTGACTGTACATCCGGCAAGCTCATCTTAACTGGCCATGCCCAGCATATCCGTCTACGATCCGTGGGCAGTCGGGTGACAGCAACAGACCTCCATGCCGAACATATGCAACTGCAATCCACTTCTTCACCTGTTCAGTTATCCGGTCAGTTCACCCATATTCAATCCAAAGTGGCAGGCAGCCAACTCACTATTCACTCCTCAACGATGCTTCAATCTCTGGATAGCCGCTCCACAGGTTGTAACGTTGAAGTGCGAATCCCAGCAGATAACGATGGATTCAAGTTAGACTTCAAGCAAGCTGGGGGCCGATTCAGCAGTGACCTCCCGCTTCAATCCAATCATAATCAACATACGTATCGTAACGGTATTTATCCATTTCAAGCAGAGGTCAGAGGTGGGAAGCTCACCATAGGGAGCTCTTCTTAACATTCCATATAGAGGAGGTAAACATATGAGCATCGGCTGGATTGTTGGCAGCAGCTTGGCTACCGTGGTATTACTTGCGGGGATCATCAGTTTGTTCATCGGTATACGTAAAAACAATCATCGGCGCTGGCCTTGGTGGTTCATCGGTTTTGGGGTGGCTGCACTGGTTAGTGCAGCGATTAATTATCCCGGAACATAGAAACGCCGCATCAACATGAGCAAAAAAAGACAATCGCGCAGACCAGTCACTTTCCGTGCTGCTGCGGATTGTCTATCCATCCTTTGACCATATATCCCATATATAATATTGTTTCTCTTGCCAGAAAAGGAAATTGGCTGCGCCAGGTCTGGTAAGCCGTCGTTCGTGTTGGGGACGGGACGGCATCCATGCCGAGTCCGCTAGCGAGCTTCATCGCCCGTTTCATATGTAGCGGGTCACTTACAATGGTGTAGGTGCGAAACCCTGCCTGTTTCCCAACGCTAAGCGAGTTCACCAGATTCTCCTCCGTAATTCTCGACTCCGTCTCCATTTGAATATCTGCCGGATCTACACCATGTGCAACAGCATAATCTCGTCCTACTTCGGCTTCTGCACGCTCTCCTGCACTGCCAGAACCACCAGTAAAGAGCAGATGGCTGATCGTCCCCTGGCGATATAATAAAATGGCATGCTCAATACGTTCGCGAAATACGGGTGATGGGTTGTCCCCTTCTACGGCTGCACCAAGGATAATGGCTGCATCACTCTGTCTGGATGATTCCTCATCGGTGTAGGCCCAGATGAGCGATGCTGTAGTTATTGTCCATATGACTCCTATCAGTACTAGCGATGCAATGGAGATTACAAGCCAGTGTCTGCTTTTTATTTTACGTATCCGGGACTTGCCTTTCATCACAATGATTCATCCTCTTCCAGTGCCCGGGCGTGCATGCTCTCTGCATGCATACGTTCGAGTGTCTGCAGCGCTGCCGCGGATTCAGCATCCAGCCCCAGCTCTGCAATCCAGGCACCTGTGTACTGCTGAAGACTAATCTCCAGTTCCTGTGCACGGTCTTTGAAATCTTCCAGCTCCTTGATCATACGTGATCGTCCTTCAGGACTGAATGTCTCATGAATTCGTTCCTTAAAATAGTGATGTACAATGCTATTACGCTGCTTCCATAGTTCATTCAACTGACGAGTCTCTTCCTCCGAAAAAGTAAAATGATGACGCACCTCATGAATGAGTTGCCCGAGTGAACTGCTCATCTTCCGTTCGTACAGATCTTCCAGATCTTCTTCGGAAACAACTTTGCCCTGGGACATTTTCATTAATAAAATCAGATTGACCAGTTGCTGTTCAAGCGCCTGTCCATAATATACAGCCAATCCGTAGTATGCAAACAATTCTCTGGAGTGTTCGCTGTCCAGCATGTCACCATGCTGCATGTCTGTCTTTTGCATAAGCGAGCCTCCTTTATCTCCGTACAATACATTCCATTCTAACGTCCCTCTATGGTAACGAAACATGGACCAACATTCAAGTTAAACGGAATAATAGCCTCTAACTGCGTATATCCCTTCTTCCCGATAACCATATATGAATGATGAGTAGAACTATGGCATAGAGTATAGCCCACACTGTTGTCAGAACAACAGCCCCCAACTTCGATTCTTCAAATAACATCATCTCACGCACTAAATAAAATGACGGTGGCAGAATCTTGACAACCCACTGTATGGATTCAGGCAAACGTCCGCTTAATGAACCTTGGACAAACGATAATAACATCACCACAATGAAAGGCGGCATGCTGCGGCTCAGCATGGGAATGTATGATTTTTGGAAGAACACACTGAGCCCCAGACCCAGGAGCGACAACGCCAAATGTCCGGCCCAAGCCATGATCCACTCCCCAGTACTCGGTACCCTTCCAAACATGCCCGTAACAACCGGATATAACACGGTAATTGTAGTCAGACCAAACTGCATGATCAACGCACAAATTAATTGTGCGAAGACAACCTTGCGTTTGCTACCTGCATGCAGAACAAGCAATTGATCCTGCCCCGCAGGTTCCGTATTCATTACCGTTAAACCCAGCCAAGCCGCGCCAAAAAAGAGCAGCATTGCCGTAACGCTATAACTGTCCGCAACCGGATTAGGTTTGTAGGAATAGATAAGTAACATCGTAATGATATAAAAGATCACCGGCGCAACATATTTCTGTGAACGTATGTAATGTTTTAACAAATAACGAGTCAAGTAGATCATTGGAGGTCGCCTCCTGCCGTAGATAAGGAAGAAAGGTTCTCAGCAACTTCCCTGCTTATAGCCTCACCTGGGTGCCGCCCCTCCATCAATCCTTCCATATTTAATCGGCTCTCTTCCGGCTGTACAGACACAATGGAACCGCCAGCTGCCAGAATCATTCCAATAATCCCATCTGCCGAACTGCGTGACACCTTCCAATCCCATACTTCTCGACCATAATCCTGACGAACCATGCCGCGATGGCATGCAATGATTCCCGGTTGATCAACAAGCAGCGATTTGATAACGGATTGTTCCAGCCCTTCCATCACACTTTGGATACTCACAGCGGGCTCACCAGCTTGCTGCAAATCTTCCTGACTCCAGCGACGCAGCATCGTTCCCTTCTGTAACACGATGACCTGATCTGCGAGACGTTCAATCAGCAATGGCTCGTGGCAAGCTGTAACGATTTGGCTTCCTTCCTGTTTCCACTGTCTGAGCAAAGCTACAATTGCTTCCTGTGCCGGAACGTCCAGACCGGACAATGGTTCATCAAGCAGCAATAACCCATCAGGTCCAGGCAGCAAAGCCTGAATCAAATTCACCTTCTGCAAAGTACCTTTGGATAACTGAGGCAGGTTCTGATCCAGCGCCGTGCCCACGAATAACAGCTCACTCAATTCGCCTATCCGTTGTCGCAATATTTCAGGGCGCATGCCTCGAATACGTCCCATTTCCCACAGATACTCTCTTGGGGTGAAGGGCAGGCGTGGCAGTCCATCCAGTGCATACATAATCCGTCCATGCATAGGCTTGCGCAGCGAGCCTGAGTCAGGCAGTAACATACCCGCCAGCACACGCAGCAACGTGCTTTTGCCTGAGCCATTCCTGCCCACCAGGACGATACACTCACCCTGACCTACTTCCAGATTGATATCATTCAATACCTGCACATCCCCAAGTCGTTTGCTCACCTGCTGTAGCGATATGATTCGTCCGTTTAAGTCTGCTGTTGCTTTTCCTGCTTTATCGAATAATCTACTTGTCCTCCATCCCATAGAATCACATCCGTTCAGGGGCCTGAACGCCCAGTAAATATAGGCTGTAGGCAAGACGCTCCGCCGTACGCTCTGTTAACGCCACACGGAAGGGTTTGACGTCAGCCGGCGCATCCGCAATTCGTTCCGCATGGTAAAAGCGGTTGAACGCTTGGGCAACATCTATCGCATACTTGGCAATGACCGAAGGCTCGTTGCGATGAATTGCTTTTTCTAGATACTGCGGATAATCCGCCAGCAGTTTCAGCAATGCCCATGAAGTGTCACCGATCATGACCGGCTTATTCTGAGTGTTGGCCGCAGCATTGTTACTAACACTGCTAGGAACATTCTCTAATTGATTTTCATTTTCCACACGCCCCGCCTCTGCTGCCTTCGCAAGCACACTGTTAATCCGGGCATGTGTGTATTGCACATAAGGTCCTGTCTCGCCTTCAAAGCTCACCGCATCTTCGAGCGAGAAATCGACGTCGTTCAACCGGTTATTGCGCAGATCTCCGAATACAATCGCACCTACACCAACCGCTTCCGCAACCTCCTGCGAGTTCGGCAGATTCGGATTTTTCTCCTGAATAATCTGTAATGCCCGAGCAACCGCCTCATCCAATACCTCCTGCAAAAAGACGACTTTTCCCCGGCGGGTAGACATCTTCCGTCCTTCGAAACGCATCAAGCCAAACGGAATATGTTCACAAATCTCAGACCATGCATACCCCATCCGGGATAATACCGCAAAGACCTGACGGAAATGAAGCTTCTGCTCTCCCCCGACTACATACAGCATTTTATCTGCCTTCATCACATCATGACGATAAACGGCTGTTGCCAAATCCCGTGTTGGATAGATGGTTGTTCCATCGGTTTTGATAATCAGGCAAGGTGGCATATTCTCCTCCTCCAAACGTACCACCAATGCGCCTTCGCTCTCTTCGAGCAATCCTTTTGCTTTCAGTTCTTCAACTATTGCACCCATCTTGTCGTTATAAAAGCTCTCACCCAGCGTATGGTCAAACTGTACATTCAGACGCTCATACATCCGATTGAATTCTTTCATGCTCACTTCTACAAAAAAGGTCCATAACCGCTGCGCCTCTTCATCTCTTTGCTCCAGCTTGCGGAACCAATCTCGTGCCTCGATTTCCAAAGATGGATCATTCTCCGCCTCATCGTGAAAACGCACATACAGCTCCAATGAGGTACGAATTGGCGCAGCCTGTAGCGCTTCATCATTACCCCAACGTTTGTAGGCTGCAATCTGTTTGCCGAATTGCGTTCCCCAATCCCCCAGATGATTCACACTCACCGAAGTATAGCCTGCCTCGTTATATAACCGATACAATGCTGCCCCAATCACGGTGGAGCGCAGATGACCGATTCCGAACGGCTTGGCAATGTTAGGCGACGACATGTCGATCACGACGCGTGCACCTGCCCCCAGCTGCAGCTTGCCAAATGTTTTATGTCCCAGTTCTTGCAGCAGCTTCGGCGCCAGATCTTCCCGATTGAAACGGATGTTTACATAGGGTCCTGCTGGCGAAGCATCCAGCCCAACGGTCTGTAATTCGGCTGCGATATCAGCGGCGATAACCGCGGGTGCTTTTTTCAACGACTTGGCCAGAATAAAGCAGGGAAACGCGGCGTCACCCATCTCCGCCTGTGGTGGAACCTCCAGTAATCTCAACACCTCGTCTTGCTTCATTCCCGTTAACGGAGCAAGTTGTGCTGCTGCCTGATTCATCAACATGTCGAACACTCCTAGTCATTATCGTATTTAGCCATGCTATAGAAAACAAAAAAAGCCCTCGTCTCTATATCAGAGACGAGAGCTGATCTTCACAGTTCCCGCGGTACCACTCTAGGTGAGCCTGCAGCAAATGTACATCTTAGTACATTCACAACGTGCTCCGCTCGTTGCGATTAACGGTCGCCTGCCGGATTGCCCTCTAGTCCATGCTCTGCACCCTCTCAAGGATGCAAACATGCCTTCGGACAACCATCTCACGGGTGCGCTTCACTCAGGTCATGTCATACCGGCTTCCACCTGCCCCGGCTCGCTGTTATGCATGGATTCTGGCTACTCTCCCGATCACGGATATTCATCGTTTCAATTCATTGCCATCATTATACAGATCAAGCTCTGCTTTGGCAACCTGTTACATGCATTCCCCAATGGAGAGCCTGCTGGCGATAGAGGTTCACCCCATCTGGTGGAGAAGAACGTTACTATGCTGTATCCATAAAAAATCCCCTCCAGCAGACAACGTTGAAGTACATCTTATCGGATGTCTTATTACGTTGTCTTCTGTGAGGGGATTAGCCCGGCATCTTTGCAAATTATCCAGGCTTTTTATTTTCAATCAAATTAAATTCAATCGAGTTATATTTACGCTACTGCGGCCATCATGCGGCAAGCCTCTGCACATTTGCGGCAAGCTTCTGCGCAAGCCTGGCAATGATCATGTTGATGTTTGCCACACTCAGCAGCACAAGCTTCACATGCTTTCACACACAGTTCGCAAATTTCGGCGATGAAATCACTTCCGCGTGTCATGGATTGAGCAGCAAAATTGCAGATCTCTGCACATTCCCGATTCAAACGAATGCAATCACGCAGCATTGCCAGATCATATTCCTTGAGACTCGATATGTAACATACATTGCAAGCATTCATACACTCCAGGCAAGCATCGATACATTGTTGATATTGTTGTTGTGTCATTTAAAGTTACCTCCCAGACTAAGTTTGCTATGCTTCTTAATACCCCGTCTGGAGGAACCTTGAATCATTAAACCTGATTTGCCGCCTCTAATTCCAGCAATTGGTTGCGAATAACCGACTGATCGAAATGCTCACCTATAAACACAGCGACGTTAGGCACATCCCCTTGAGGTGTGATCTTCATATAATCCGATTCCCGGTAAGCATATTGGAACCAGAACCGGCTGGACGTATCGCTAAAAGATAAAATCCCTTTTGCCCGGTACACGTCGCGTGGTAACTCAGCTATCAAGCGCTCAAAAGCCTCACTGTTCACCGGCTGGGTGAAATAGTGTGTATATACCATGACATGTTCATGCGAAGCATGGGGATGGGCATGATTATGACTATGGTTGTGGTCATGAGGAGGTTCATGGTCATTCCCCTGAGAATGTTGATGTTCTTCGTGATCATGATCCACATGCTCATGATGTTCATGTCCATCATCGTGGTTGCACCCATGCTCTGCGCAAGCCTCGGAATGCACGTGATGTTCCTTCTCCGCGTTTTTACTAGTTTCCTCAACAGGTTGATAGGCATGCACATTGTCTCCACTGCGGAGCAGCACATCCATATCAACTTCACACTTCACCGTAGGCAGTACCGGAGCAAAACCGTTCCAGCGGGCCAACAGGTCCCGCAGATCTGCCAACTGCTGCTGATTCACCCGGTCCGTTTTATTCAGGAGAAGTACAGACGCACAGCGAATCTGCTCCTGCATCAGCTTGAAGGTTTGTCCCTTCTGCTCCTGGTACAGCCCTGACAGATGCGCGGCATCTACTACAGTAATCAGGCTTCTCAGTTCCAGTCGCATATAGAGGGATGTTTCCGTTACTGCATCCAGAATCTCCATCGGGTTGGCTGCTCCTGTTGCTTCGATGATAATGACATCAGGCGATTCCTCCTGCACAAGATCAGCAAGTTGCAGCCCCAAGTCACCGCGCACGGTACAGCAAATGCATCCTCCCAACATTTCCGTCATGGGCACGGAAGCATCAACAATCTGACCATCCAGATTCACTTCACCCAGTTCATTCATGACAACGGCGGGCCGGAGACCTTGTTGCTGCCAATGTTCAATCAGTTGAACAAGCAGTGTCGTTTTGCCACTGCCCAAGAAGCCTGACAATATATATACTGGTATGGATGATTCATTTGTTTTTAATTCACTCATCGTTGTTCACCTCTCAATTTATCCAATGGTACTGGTCTATCTCTATCCTAGCGAGTGTACACTATCCTGCAATCTTTGCGCAATCCTGGCCTTCTATTTGCAAGTCCATTGCCTCATTCTACTGAATGGTCTATGCTATGAGAACATGTTGATTGGAGGAGGATGTATTATGACCAATTCAGTGGAACAACATCGTCAGGAAGCCCCTGACACGGTATCCTGTATGATTGTAACCGTTTCAGATACCCGTACCAAGGACACTGATACAAGCGGACAACTTATGCATAAGCTGCTGACCGATTCAGGCTACCAGATCGTCGAATATATCATTACACCGGATGAAACTGAAACCATTCGAAGCATCCTGCAGGATGCAGCCGTTCGTGACGATATCGAAGCCGTGCTGCTCAGCGGTGGGACCGGAATTGCACCCCGAGATACAACATACGAGGCAGTGTCTTCACTACTCGATAAGGAGCTGCCGGGGTTTGGAGAAATCTTCCGCTTCCTCAGCTATACCGAGGATATCGGTTCTGCTGCCATTCTTAGCCGGGCAGTAGCCGGTACGATTGGGCGTACAGCCGTATTCTCCATGCCAGGCTCCAAGGGAGCTGTCAAACTGGCAATGGAAAAACTCATTTTGCCTGAACTGAGGCATGTCATGCGTGAAATATATAAACCCGTCTGAATAATCAGACGGGTTTATCAGATTTATTTTAGTGGAGTCGATTACTTCAGTTGCTCAAGCACATGCTGGAATATCTGCATGACGTCTTCTTCATAATCGTCCTTTTCTCCACCTGAAGCCGTATAGACCAGTGACACGTAGTCTTTGCTGCGAATCGTTGTTTTGCCAAGTACATTTTCCATCACAGCCTCATCGCCATCATTACCGTACATTTCGTTCATCCGGGCTACTCTTGTAGGGGCATCACTGAAAATATGGACCTTTACAATATGTCTTCCACTTCCATTCAGCAGGTACATATAAGAGATTCCGTCCTCACCATCATCAGCGGACATATTATTCATTAACTTTATGCCTTTTGCAGCAAAAGCTTCATCCAGCTCCTGAATTAATGGACCATTTAACCCGTGACCCTGACTCTTTGCCCGAACATTTCCTTCATCTGTCGCTTGTCGGGTATATATTTTCCGTTCCTGCTCCACATTCGATGCTGAACACGCTACTACCGATATTGTACATAGCACCACGACCATACTGACCAAGACAGACTTCACACGTCCAGATCTATAGTGCAATCCTTTTCTGTTAACACGCATACTCATCCTTCCTTTCCCGCCACATGCACGGTGACGCTCTCAGGTAGAGTTAGCATGTCTAGGAGAAAAGGATCTTATTCGGCAGGCGTATCGGACATCGTATTAACTACCGTACGACCTACAGCACCGCCCTTGAGGATCGTTTCGAGTGTCTGAGGCAGTTGTACCCATGAGATTTCCTGAATCCCTAGCTCCAGCGCCCGATCCGGCTTCCATTCTCCGCCAAGCAGCTTCCATATCCGTTCCCGCCGTTCCATCGGGCAATAGACTGAATCAATCCCAATCAATTGAATCCCCCGCAAAATAAACGGAAATACGGTGGACTCGAACGTAGCCCCTCCGGTTAAGCCTGATACGGCGACAGCGCCTCCGTATTGAATCTGTTTCAGACGTTCGGCCAGTGCAGGACCTGCTGCAGGATCAATAACACCTGCCCAGAGCTGTTTGCCCATTGCTCCCTTGGCTGGCGCGTCCGCTTCTTCGCGTGAAATGACATGTGAGGCACCCAGATTCCGAAGCAGCTGCTCCTGTTGATCTTTTTTGCCTGTACTTGCTGTCACTTCAAATCCCAGCTTCGCCAGAATAGCTACTGCCATACTCCCTACTCCTCCGGTTGCTCCGGTCACAAGAATATTGCCCATCTCCGGAGTCACTCCAGCCCGCAACAAAGCATCTACCGAAAGTGCCGCAGTGAACCCTGCCGTTCCAATTGCCATCGCTTCCTTCTCACTGAGTCCATGCGGCAGAGGAACAAGCCATTCGCTGCGCAGACGCGCATATTGACTGTACCCTCCAAAATGAGAAACGCCCGGTTCGAAGCCTGTGCTGATCACCCGATCCCCCGGTGCAAACCGGCCGCTCACGGATTCCTCTACAATCCCTGCAAGATCGATCCCCGGTACGATCGGATATTCGCGAACCACACCGCCCTTTTCAGTTGTGGCGAGACCATCTTTAAAATTGACGCTTGAGTATTGAACCTGTAGGGTTACGTCACCATTAGGCAAGTCCTCTTTCGTCAGCTGCTCCATAGCAGCCTTCACGCCACCCTGTTCTTCTTTACGCACGACATAGGCAGGAAAAGTATTCTTCATTCGTTATCCTCTCCTCAGTTATAAATTTACTTATTTTTCTATTCATATCATGAATTGTTCGCATTCAATTTAAACAAGTATAAGGGCGACATCCGTCGAACTCAATCTCTCCGGCTGGTCATCAAATAAATGAGCGGACCTATCAATGGGATCACCCCTGCAACTGCCCACCCGCGAGAACGACGATTGTCAAAAGCATCCCTGAACAATGCGATCACGGAAAGCAAAGTTAGGATGACGAAATCAATTGTCATAATATGTACAAAGGAAGACTCCCTGAACGCTTCCATGTATACATCAGGATTGCCTTGAGTCACTGCATAGAAGCCTGTGCCCAATGTAAGCAGCAGCAGAACCACATGGGTCAGCTTATGAGCTGCCACACGTCCAATACCCGATTCACGCTGACTACCAAAGGAGAGGCGTTCGTATCCCGAACCTCTGTGTGTTTGCGAGGACCACGCAAAATAAGGCAGCAGCGCAAAGGCTCCCAAACCAAAAGACAGCAACACAAAAGGCCACGCCGGTACACGAGATCCTCTCGCTTCCCCTGACCTCCTTAACAGCAGGCAAGCGAAAATAGCCGGATAAATCCCAAGCCACGAAAATACCGTTAGTAGCCAGGGTTCTTTGCTTTGCAGTGTGACCAGCTCTTTAAACACAGGGTCACTCCCAAGAGGCTGCCCAGGTACCCAAATCCAGGCGTACGCAATGAAAGCCAGCCAGGTCAGTGCCAAAATCCATTTCATGGTTGCACCTCCTCTTTCATTCATCCCCGGCAGATACACAGTTGAAACAGCCACAGAAACGGATCCTGTCGAAAGGCAAGCTCGGAAAGATGCAGTATTTGACGTCTCCTGCGCTTTCCCGAGAAATAATGGCTTCATTTCCCTGTAAACCTGCGTCCGTTGAAGGTATAGTATACCGCAGTTCATGGACTGTCTGTCCATGATGTTTCACACACCATCCATTCGTCATGCGAGATTAACAGGAAAGAGGAAACCAAAAAGGCATAACCCGGCCTACTTCCTTCCGGTTATGCCCCTTTATTTGATTTATTCTTCGGTAGATTGCACGTGTTCAGCAATGAGCTTCTGCTTCATATTCCACGCCGCAGGGCTGATATTTACGCGGTAAATCTCAGGATTGAGTTTACGCAGATATTCCGGCCAGAAGAGATCCATCTGCTCGCGGTGATAACTGCGAATCTCATCCAGGGTAGGCAGTTCATACACTTTTCGCCCATTCACAAAGATCGGTTCCAGCATATTTACTGCTTCGTAGCGGGTTACCGTCTTTTTTAGATAAGGGTGTAGCGGGTTGAACAGCTTGAGCGGCCCGCCCTGTAGCGGCTGCTCTTCTCCTGGATAGCAGATATAATCTGCAATCGCCTTGCCATGTTTCGGATCAATGATCCGGAAGACTTCTTTTTTACCTGGTGTGGAGACTTTTTCGGGATTGGCCGAAATTTTGATCGTGGGCAGCATGGCACCATCCACTTCACGCTCCACCAATTTGTACACGCCACCCAAAGAAGGTTGGTCGGAAGCGGTAATTAGCTGTGTGCCCACTCCCCATGTATCGATGCGAGCTCCTTGCGCCTTAAGGTTGAAAATTGTATTTTCATCCAAATCGTTGGAAGCTACAATCTTGACGTAATCCAGTCCGGCATCGTCCAGCATCTGCCGAGCTTGAATGGATAGATACGCAAGGTCCCCGCTATCCAGACGAATAGCGTTCATCTTTTTGCCCTGGCTCTCCAGCTTCTTGGCAGTCTTGATTGCATGAGGAACACCACTGTTCAATGTATCAAAAGTATCCACCAGCAGTGTCACTTGATCTGGCAGCACTTTGGCATAGACGTCAAACGCCTCCTGCTCACTCATAAAACTCTGCACCCAGGAATGGGCATGTGTCCCTGCTGTCGGAATTCCAAAGCGCTCTCCAGCCAGCATATTAGACGTTGCATGGAATCCTGCCACATACGAGGCACGCGCCCCCCAAATGGCCGCATCCGCTTCCTGGGCACGTCGTGTTCCGAATTCGAGCAACGTGTCCTGACTTGCCACCTGTTTGATCCGGGAAGCCTTCGTTGCAATTAACGTCTGATAATTCATGAAGTTAAGTATCGCCGTCTCCACCAGTTGTGTCTCCATAATGGAGCCTTCTACCCGAATGAGCGGTTCATCAGGGAAAACGAGCGCCCCTTCCTTCATGGAATGAATCGTCCCCTGAAATGAAAACTGGAGCAACTCTTCCAGAAAGACCGGATCGTAATTTTCCTCTTGTTTGGATAAATATTTGATGTCCTCCATCGTAAACCGAAGCTGGCTGATATAATTCACAATGCGTTCCAATCCGGCAAATACGGCATATCCGTTGCCAAAAGGAAGCTTGCGGAAATAGGCTTCAAACACCGCTTTCCGTTTGTGAGTTCCATTCACCCAGTGGGCGTACATCATATTGATTTGATATTTATCCGTATGTAAAGCCAGGCTAGTCGTCTGCATTTGTCTCATCCTCTCTGACTTCCGCTTGTGTCGGCAGGTCTAGCGTTGCAGACACGGGTCAACATGTGGAGACTCATTGCTCATGATTCATGATTCTGGTTACGTACCATTGCATAAGTCTCCGGTTTATTCCTATTCACCATATTCCCCAGCAACATAACACTTGTTCAACCAACAGAATATGATGGATATGATCACAGGTTCAGTTACAGGTTCAAGCCTGCGAGAACGTTATCGCTCGCTTTGACCACCTGGGCCCCAAGACTGGAACGAAAATGTCCAAGCGCCCAATCATGTCCCGTTTGATTGAAGCTCGCCACGGCGTCTTCATATACCGTTATGTGAAAACCTTTATTATAAGCATCCACTGCCGTGTGCAGTACGCAAATATCCGTACATACACCGATCAGTGCAATGTCTGTTATTCCACGTTCACGCAGGCGCAGCTCCAGATCTGTACCGCAGAATGCGCTGTATCTTGTTTTATCCATCCATCGAATCTGAGATTCCCGTTCTTCCATAACCTGGGCTAGACGACCATAAAGCTGTCTTCCCTCCGTACCCCTGATGTTATGGGGAGGAAAAAGAGCAGTTTCCGGATGGTAAGGATCATTCTCTTCATGCAAGTCCACGGCCATAACAACCTCATGCTTGTTATTGCAATAAGCCTCCGTTATTGCTGCAATCGTCTCCTCAATCTCCACAGCAGGCTGGCCTACAGGCAACGAACCTGTCACAAAATCACGTGTAAAATCGATTACAATCAGTGCTTTCATCGTCCACACTCCCTTTTTGAGAATAGGTTGATCCTGATTCAATCCATCATGATTCGCTTGCGAATTAAGTATAGATGGAAAGACGAGGTACAAGCTCCGTAAAACGGTATAGCTGGGCCGGACGCTGTGAATATTGATTGGAGCTTAGCAGGTTGCCCTCCTCATCCCGAACCTCTTCCACAATGCCTTTGCGGCTGCGTGTAGAAGTGATCTTCCGAATGAAATTCGGTTCTTCAAAGTCAGGTACAACACTCTGAATCACTTGGTATAACTCGCTTAGTGTAAAATCACGAGGCAGGAACTGTCGTGCAATCGTCGTTTCCAGCATTTGCTGTTGAATACGCCGGTACGCATCTTCTATAATCGTCCGGTGATCAAAGGCAAGCTCGAGCTCTTGCAAAGCTTCCTGAATCGTAAATAATCCAACATCCTCAGCATCATCTGCAGCCTGACGGTGTTCCAACATCCATTCCTCTACCAGTGCAAAAAACGCATGTGAGATAATCCATCCTCTGGGGTCACGCCCAGGCTGACTATATACATTCAAATACTCCAGATGTCCGCCGTCCACACCTGTCTCTTCCATCAACTCGCGCTTTGCAGCACCATAGATGGATTCATTTTCCTGACAAAATCCACCGGGCAACGCCCATCTTCCCGCAAAAGGCCAACCTTTGCGTTTGATCAGCATGACCTTCAACTCCCGGATGGGAAGTGTCTTGGTTACCGTCTTACGCTCCCGCTTGGTCAAGGTGAACATGACGATATCCGCGGGAACACCATCGGGTGTACGATATTTCTTGGAACTATAGGCACGTGCTGCCTGTTCATCGCTTTCAGCATTGAATTGTTCGTAGTTTTCGCTCATGGGCACCACCGACTATTCTCATTTTGATATTTTCATTATGACATAATAATATCTTTTGTCAACCTTGGGATTCCGTGTTTTGCGCTTTTACTCGCGCTATACGGAATGTAGCTGTTGCCATACACCCCAACGTGCCAGATGCATCCCGGACCTCAGATTGTGCCGTTACACTACGCCCCGCTTGATGCAGGATCGTTGATGTCACGACTAATTCCCCTTGTTTCATAGGTGCCAAGAAATGAACATTCAGATTGGTGGTCACACAACTGTCTACTGCCATTGCGGCTGTAGCTACCATGCCCATCGCCTGATCCATCAGGGACGTCAGCACTCCACCATGAATAATCCCCATGGAGTTGGTGTGATGTTCGCCCGCTGTCAGTGCGATCTGTACTTCTTCTCCGTCACCTTTAATAAACCGACAACCGAGAAAGCCCCAAAATCTTCCATTTCCTTCTGCAACCATTTTGTCCAAAATACCCATATTGATTTCCCCTTTAGTGCACTTTAAGTATAAAGCCCATGATGTATGTTGTTGATGATTTTACCAGCATTGGTTCTTTTCGTAGTTGATCTAAAGTGCTTCGTTATTATATTAAGCCTGCTCTTACGGAACAGGTCTTATCCAGTGAAGTTGTCTTGATCAGGCCACCACACAAAATAACCCCACCACGTGGAGTCTGAGATGATCAAAAAAGGCGCGGACTGCGTCCGCACCCTTCCGTTCACTTACCCGCAGCTGGTCGGAGGTGAATCCGTACCTGCCTCCACGTTCACTTTCTCGGAGACGGTATCCCGAATTACAGAAATAACAAGCTGAAGCAAATAATTGATATCGCTTTGACTTTGCTGGAATTCCGTAACGAGTGGAATGCCGTCCAACTCTGCCTGCAGATCCTCAATTTCCTGTTCAATTTTGCTGACCATGTCTGCATTTTTGAAGCTTTCAAAAGCAACGATTTCCTTTTGTTTCTTCTTAATCGTTGCAATCAATTGTTGGATGCGCTCATGATCGCGAATTTTGGACTCAGCCTGTTGGAACTGTTTAACTTCCTCGCTCGTTCCAAGCATATCAGCCAATTCTTTGGCTTTTCCCATAATGTCGTCGCGTATAACCAGATCGCGCGTATCGTAGGTAGGCATTCCATAAGGGTTGTACTGCACTTCTTCCTGCGCCACTCGAAATCGCTCCATTCTATGAGATGATATAAGATGAAATACTCGATGTTGCACTAAGCTTAGTTAACTGCTTGAGTGACCGCTGCGGTTACGGATCGTTCTTTCGATCGCTGTTGTCTCCAAATTTTTCTGATTGTAATAGTCTGTGGATAAAATTTGGAGACAAAGGCGAACGCTTCGCTTCTACAGAATCGATTCCGTCACCTTCGCTACGCTGGACCGTAACCCGCCAAGTGCAAAAAGACATTCATCTTATTAGGTTTGTGTATTACTGATTGGCGGCTACTGGCTCTGAGAGCAGGTTGCCCCGAATATAGAAAGTCATTGGATCGGTGATTTCTACATGTACAAAAGTACCGATCAATTCTTTAGGTCCTTCAAAGTGCACCAGCTTGTTGCTGCGTGTACGTCCTGCCAGAACATTGGAATTCCGTTTGCTCTCACCTTCGACCAGCACTTCAACAACCTTGCCGCGCTGCTTTTCATTGCTGCTATGGCTGTATGCGTTGATCGTCTCGTTCAAGCGTTTCAAACGTTCCTTCTTCACGTCCATCGGCACGTTATCCTCCATCACCGCAGCAGGTGTACCTTCACGCGGAGAGTAGATGAATGTGTAGGCAAAATCGTAGCCAACTTCCTTGACCAGTGACAGCGTATCTTCGAACTGCTCTTCCGTCTCCCCCGGGAAACCAACGATAATATCAGTGGTTAACACGACATCTGGAATTGCAGTTTTAATTTTGTCAGCAAGCTTCAGGTAGTGTTCCCGACTGTACTTGCGGCTCATACGTTTCAGCACTTCCGTGCTACCAGACTGCACAGGCAGATGGATATGTTCCACCAGGTTCCCGCCCTTCGCAAGCACCTCAATCAGATGATCATCGAAGTCACGTGGATGACTGGTTGTAAACCGAACCCGTGGAATATCGATTTTGCGGATATCATCCATCAGGTCACCGAAGCTATACTTCAGATCCGTGAAGTCTTTGCCATAAGCATTAACGTTCTGGCCGAGCAGCGTGATTTCCTTGAAGCCTTGTCTTGCCAGTTCACGAACTTCGGCAATAACATCTTCTGGACGTCGACTGCGCTCTTTCCCCCGTGTGAACGGGACGATGCAATATGTACAGAACTTGTCGCAACCATACATAATGTTCACCCAGCCGCGCATGCCCTCACGTTTTTTCGGTAGGTTCTCAATGATGTCGCCTTCCTTGGACCATACCTCAACAACCATTTCTTTACTGAACAGCGCTTCTTGAATCAGGTGTGGCAGCCGATGTACGTTGTGTGTACCAAAAATCATATCCACAAAACCATGCTTCTGCATGATCCGGTTCACGACGCCTTCTTCCTGCGACATACAGCCACACACACCCAGTAACAAACCTGGACGTTCGGTTTTCAGGGTTTTCAGATGGCCCAGCTCACCAAACACTTTATCTTCCGCATTTTCTCGAATCGCACATGTGTTTAACAGAATGATATCTGCCTCTTTGCGATCCTCGGTAGCCTGATAGCCCATCGATTCAAGCAATCCTTTGATGGTCTCCGAATCATGTTCGTTCATCTGGCATCCATACGTATATACGATATAGTGTTTGCCTTCCCCCACGTTTTTCAGTTCATCGGGTACGGCTGTTTCGTAAAGCACCTGAACGTCTTCCTTGCCCCGTTGTTTCTCCTGACGATGATTAGGTTCGGATTTGATGTTAATCTCCCGGCCCCGGATTCTTATCTTTTTGCTGAATTCATCTTGCGAAATTACTTTGGCATCGGAGAAATCAAAATATTGGGAGTAATCCTTTTTTGAGTCTTTAGCCATTTCCTTCGGTCACTCCTTACAGCCTCTATTAATAAAAAATCGTTATTTCATCTTGTTTCACGTGATTTGCACGCTTTATACATCAAAAGAGCATTACAGCAAATTATAACATGAATTGGGCTGTAGTTCCACATCCAAAGCCGCTACCCCTTCGCCTATCCCGAAATCTGCGCAGGTCTGCTAAACAGCCCGAAAATACACAAAAACCTGAGCTATCCTCAGGTCGAATGTAGCGACGCTGTGGATTTACTCAGGTTTATACGTTCATTCAAACCGCCAAGATCACGGCTGAAGATTGTTCCATGTGATTAGTCGATGATTTCAGCAGTATCGCCGTTACGAGCGCCAGCTGCATTAGCTTCATCCGTATCAATATGCATGTCCAGTGCAAAGGAATCCGATACACGAGCCAGTACATTTTCCAGTACCAGACCACGATCTCCACCCAGACGAACTTTCAGCAATTGTTTGTCCTCAATGCCCCATTTAGCAGCATCAGAAGTATGGAAGTGGATGTGACGAGCAGCAACGATAACACCTTTATCGATCGTAACTTCGCCAGCAGGTCCTTTAATCGTAATACCTGAAGTACCTTCGATGCTTCCGGATTCACGAACAGGTGCCTTAACACCAATAGCGAAAGAATCTGTCATCGAGATTTCCAGTTGTGTTTCCGGACGAACAGGTCCAAGGATACGCACTTTATCAAACTGTCCTTTCGAACCAATAACCGCTACTGTTTCGTTAGCAGCATATTGTCCTGGTTGGGACAGAGGTTTAAACTCGGTCAATTCGTAGCCTTTACCAAACAAAATTTCAACGTGCTCTTGAGATACATGAATGTGACGGGCAGATACGCCCACAGGTACTGTTTTGCTCATTGTGAATTTCACTCCTTGTTTATCTATGGCCTGTAGCCAGGCTCTTAACAATCCTATGGTATTATACCCCTTTTTGAAGTGAAATGAAAACGAACTGCTGAAAATTCATGAAATACACTTATTTTGCAATCATTAATCCCCTGCATTTGGTAAATCCATCTGAACATGGACGGATACTCCTTCCAGCTCGTTTTCTTCAGCGACCATCGGTATCATGATTTACCATGTTCCACCTACAAATTTTCCCTTGGCAAGTTTTCTCCTAAATAACTCATCGCATTGCCCCACATCCAACCGTGAACGAGTGATTCGTCGTAGTGCTTGAGCAGCGTATTTATCAACTTCGGATACTGCCCGGTATGTTCAAGGTCATGGATATACGTAGCAATTCCGTCAAAATCAGACCCCATCATCAGATGATGCTCCCCACCCAGAGAACATATCTGCTCAATATGAGGCAATAGATCTTCAATACATACTTCGCCTTCCTGCTTCACAAACCACGGTACAAACGTCAGCCCAATACGCCCTTCCCGGGCAATAATGGCCCGTATCTGATCATCCTTCAGATTACGCACATGCGGGCATATGGCATAACTGTTGGAATGCGAAGCGATAAAAGGACGTTCACTAAGGTCAGCAAGCTCCCAGAAGCCTTTCTCGGTCAGATGTGATACATCCAGCAGCATGCCGATTTGGTTACACAGTTGAACCAGCTCTCTGCCCTTCTCCGTAAGTCCCGCCCCACGTTTCTCCAATACACCATCAGCTGCCCAATTGGCATAGTTCCAGGTAAGGCCAACGATCCGCACACCCATTTGATAACATAACTCCAGATAAAAGAGATTGCCCTCCAGTCCATCGACACCTTCAAGTGTAAGAAGTCCCCATGGTCTGTCCGTCTGCCCGATCTGCGTAAGCTGTTCTCGCCATAACAATGTATTTGTACCTTCAGCTCGTTCTTTGGTTATCTCCACTCGCTTGCGGTAGGTGTCCAACTGGCCCATCACATGTTCAAACTTTCCTCTGCCAAGCACTTCGGGCAAATATATTGCAAAGGCCTGTAAACCAATGTTACCTTCTCTCATACGTTCCAGATTCACATCCAGCTGTGAAGCATTTTCAAATGAATGGCTAGGGTTCATCAGCATTTTACTCAAAGCATCACAATGAAAATCGGCTACTCGGCAGTTGTGCATCACAATCTCTCCTTCTAAACGGTTATGTCATGGAATAAAACGCAAAAAAACCTGTCTACTTCGTAAACAGGTTCAATGCATAAACGCATGTATTATCTGGGCTCCACAATCAGCTTAATGGCCGTTCGGTCCTCGCCGTCGATCACAATGTCTGTAAAAGCTGGAATACAAATCAAGTCAACTCCGCTTGGTGCTACAAATCCCCGGGCTATCGCTACCGCTTTAATGGCTTGGTTCAGTGCTCCCGCTCCAATTGCCTGCAGTTCAGCATTTCCACGTTCACGAAGAACACCTGCAAGAGCGCCGGCTACGGAATTGGGATTGGACTTTGCTGAAACTTTTAATACTTCCATGGTAAGTACCTCCCTGGGAATGTTGAATGTTTGTTTCCACTTACTAGATGTTATTCGCGGGAGGCAAAAAAATTCCTTCTTTTTAGACGGGTTTCCCTGCAAATTGGGACAATACCCCTATTCCATACGCCACTCGTCCTCCATCAGACGAATTTTCTCAATGCGTGTTGCAGCACCTGTGGCTTCATCGATCTCCACAAATACACCGTGGAAATGCCATTTGCCATCATCCACAACAAATCGTACCGGAAGCTGAGTGTAGAACTTGCGAAGCACCGCTTCACGCTCCATGCCCAATATGCCGTCACGCGGCCCTACCATACCCGCATCGGTTAAATAAGCTGTTCCTCCTGGCAAAATACGATCATCGTTGCTCTGCACATGTGTATGTGTACCTACGACCAGCGACGCACGTCCATCCAGATGCCAGCCCATAGCAATCTTCTCAGACGTTGCTTCAGCATGCATATCGACCAGAATGCATTTGTGGTCTTGACGCAGTTCATCCACAATTTCATCGGCAACGCGGAATGGACAATCCAGAGCAGGCAGGAATGTCCGGCCTTGCAGGTTGACAATCGCCAGCTCCTTGCCTTCTCCTTTGACTACGGTGTATCCTCTGCCTGGTGTTCCCGGCGGGAAGTTCGCAGGACGAATCATACGTGGCTCATCATCTATAAAATCAAATATGTCCTTATTGTCCCAGGTATGGTTACCAAGGGTGATACCATGCACACCCCAGTTAAAAAATTCATTCGCAATTGCGCCGGTAATGCCCCGGCCTGCCGCTGCATTTTCACCATTTACTATGACTACATGTGGCTTATACTTCGTTTTGAGGTAGGGAAGGTTTTCCTTCAATGCCTTACGCCCCACGTTCCCCACAATATCACCAATAAACAAAACTTTCATTTTACTGCCTCCTTAATCCCTACCAAGCGCAGCCTACTTCAAAGCATCCGAAACTTCGCAGGACCTCTATCTCTTGCTCACCATTTTTTTATTAAACGCCTTTTAACAAGCTATCAAAAGGAAAAGTGGCCCACTACTGCGGCCACTTTTCCGTAATGCTCTATTTTGCGTATTCAACCGCACGGGTTTCCCGGATGACGGTGACTTTGATGTGACCCGGATAATCAAGTTCGTTCTCGATCATCTTCGTGATGTCACGCGCGAGGCGGAAGGCTTCAGCATCGTCGATTTTCTCAGGCTGTACCATAACGCGAACTTCGCGTCCGGCCTGGATGGCATACGATTTCTCGACACCTTCGAACGATTCCGAAATCTCTTCCAGTTTCTCCAGTCGTTTGATATACGTTTCCAGCGTTTCGCGGCGTGCGCCTGGTCTTGCTGCGGAGAGCGCATCTGCTGCGCCAACCAACATGGCAATAACCGAAGTCGCTTCGCAATCCCCGTGATGGGACGCGATACTGTTGATTACAACCGGATGTTCTTTGTATTTCTTCGCTAGTTCCACGCCGATTTCGACGTGTGATCCTTCCACTTCGTGATCCAGCGCTTTACCGATGTCATGCAATAGACCTGCACGTCTTGCTAAGGTTACGTCTTCTCCGAGTTCGCCAGCCATCAATCCAGCCAGATAAGCGACTTCCATCGAATGTTTTAAGACGTTTTGACCGTAGCTTGTACGGAACTTCAACCGGCCCAGAATTTTAATCAAGTCCGGATGCAGACCATGCACGCCCACTTCAAAGGTAGCTTGCTCACCGTATTCACGGATACGCTCATCCACTTCTTTGCGGGATTTCTCCACCATCTCTTCAATCCGTGCCGGGTGAATACGTCCATCAGCCACCAGTTTTTCGAGGGCAGTACGGGCGATTTCACGGCGAATCGGGTCAAAGCCCGACAGAATAACAGCTTCTGGCGTATCATCGATAATGAGGTCAATCCCTGTAAGGGTTTCAAGCGCACGGATGTTACGTCCTTCACGACCGATAATCCGGCCTTTCATTTCTTCATTTGGCAAAGTAACAACGGATACCGTTGTCTCCGCTACGTGATCAGCCGCACAACGTTGGATGGCGAGTGTAATAATCTCGCGGGACTTTTTGTCCGCTTCTTCCTTCGCTTGCTGTTCAATGTCCTTGATCATTTGAGCCGTCTCATGACGAACTTCCTGTTCTACGTTGGACAGTATGATACTGCGTGCGTCTTCCATAGTGAGGTTGGATATGCGCTCCAGCTCCGTCACCTGGTTTTTGTAGATCATCTCGATCTGCTGCTGTGTCTCATCAATTCGTTTCTCTTTGTTAGCCACTTGCTCTTCTTTACGTTCGAGTGATTCCAATTTTTTATCCAGCGACTCTTCTTTTTGCAACAATCGTCTTTCTTGTCGTTGAATTTCGTTCCGACGTTCACGAGTGTCTTTTTCAGCTTCGGCGCGAATGCGATGGATTTCGTCCTTCGCTTCCAGCACCGTTTCTTTCTTCAGTGCCTCTGCCTCTTTCTTCGCGTTCTCCACGATTTGCACGGCAGCTTGTTCCGCACTGGAGATTTTAGCCTCTGCAAGAGATTTGCGAATAAAATACCCTACTCCGAACCCAATAACGAGCGCGGCCACAACGAGAACGATCGTGATTACGATGTCCATACTGTTCACCTCCTCGTTGGTTCCTCCAAGGCACTCCTTGGGTCAATTTGTTGTTTTCAAGCCTTACATATTTTTGGGAATAACGAATACTCACGGCGATCCCCCGCCGATTTTCATTTCAAGTGTACATGTCTCCACGCACTATCCGCCGTCTCCGACGAACCCATAATCATGAATGGTATAAATCTTAAAAAACAGAAACCGCTTTTTTGGAAGGAAAAAGGGTTGTCCATTTCTTACAGACTCATGTCCATTTTAGTATTTGACGAAAGAAATTGTCAAGAGAATGCAGTATAGTGAGTCCAGTCTGCTAATCCCATAACAACGCTTCGTCTTCTTCGGGGTCTTGAGCCTCGTCTTCTTCAATTAAACAATTCACGACCCGACGCACCATATCCATGGAAAAACCTCGTCGCATCAAGAAGGGAAGCGTTTTACGTTTCTTCTCCTGGATGTCTCCTTTGACCTGATTCCATTTTTTGCGTCCGGCGGTTAGAGCCGTCTCAAATTCCGCATCTGTACTTACACCTTCCAGCGCTTCAGCAATCAGATCATTGGCAATGCCCTTCTGACGCAGCTCTTGCCTTATCCACAGTTTTCCCTTCCGCTGGCCCTCCATACGCTGACGAGTCCATTCCTTCGCAAACAGTTCGTCATCGACCAAATTCTCCCGCTCAAGCCGATCCAGGGCCTCTTCAATCAACGGTGCAGCAAACTCTTTCTGACGAAGCTTCTGACTTAATTCGTGGCGTGTCCGAGGTTTATGCTCCAGATATCGCAAAGACTGCACATACGTCCGCTGTCGCTCGTCAGCTACGATGATATCTTCCAAGTCTTTTTTCAGAAACGTATTTCCCCGGGTCATCCGATATTTAATCATTACATCTTCAAGCACCGTAATTGAATATAAACCAAAGGTAATTCGGTAACGAGCTTCCCTGCTCTTCGTTCGTTCAACTCGTGTAATGGTAAGTTCTTCGTTATCCGGGAATTGGGAGATTCCCTCCAGCTCGGCTTCTTCATATAAATCATCTTCATGTTGATCCATTTCGGTCTCCCCTTCCATGTCATTTTGTGTGTCTGAACTGCACGGCCTAACTGACAAGTACATAGCAAAATAAAAGACTTCCTCGAATACATCTCCGACGGAGATAACACAGCTACACTGAATACGTTTAGCGTAACTTCACAGAGACATCAGACGCTAATACAAAAGGCCGGAAACAATATCCGGCCTCTCCCTAATAGTAAACGTGCCAACAGCCTCTGCCCATTCGGACAGAGGCTGTTGGACAGCGCGAGCGCACACACCATACCCCAAGCTAGATCGAGCAAGCTCAATCAGACAAGCTTTGGGAGTTCAGAGGGCAAGGCCCTCTAGGGCCCTTCCTACAAGGGAGGGTTACTCGTTAATTTCAAATAGTTCTTGTTCTTCTGCTGCTTCTTTTTGTTGCTCTTCGCTAGTTGGCGCAGGAACTGCAGTAGTCAAGTTACTGGCTACACGAATTTTTTGTTCAATGATTTCAGCAATATCTTTATGCTCTTTCATGAACTGCTTCGCGTTCTCACGGCCTTGTCCTAAACGCTCGCCTTCGTATGAGTACCATGCACCACTTTTATTGACGATGTCCAGCTCAGTACCAATGTCAATGATACTGCCTTCTCTCGAAATACCCTCACCGTACATGATATCCACTTCCGCTTGTTTAAACGGAGGTGCTACTTTGTTTTTCACCACTTTAATACGCGTACGGTTACCAATCATGTCATTTCCTGATTTGATACTCTCAATACGGCGTACATCCAGACGTACCGTGGAATAAAATTTCAGGGCACGACCACCAGGTGTTGTTTCTGGGTTACCAAACATAACCCCGACTTTTTCACGAAGTTGGTTGATAAAGATCGCGATCGTTTTGGATTTACTGATTGCACCAGACAGTTTACGCAGTGCCTGAGACATCAGACGCGCTTGCAAACCGACATGGGAATCACCCATTTCGCCTTCGATTTCTGCTTTCGGTACCAATGCAGCCACAGAGTCAATAACGACAATGTCCACAGCACCACTACGTACAAGAGCTTCTGCAATTTCAAGCCCTTGCTCACCCGTATCTGGCTGAGACAGAAGCAATTCGTCAATGTTAACACCCAGTTTGCTGGCGTATTGTGGGTCAAGAGCATGCTCGGCATCGATAAATGCAGCTTGTCCACCCACTCTTTGTACTTCAGCGATAGCATGCAATGCTACGGTTGTTTTACCAGAAGATTCAGGTCCATATATTTCAACAATACGGCCTTTAGGCAAGCCGCCTGTTCCTAATGCAATATCCAAAGCCAAGGAACCGCTGGGTATAATTTCCACATTCATGTGAGTCGACTCACCCAGTTTCATGATGGATCCTTTACCAAATTGCTTCTCTATTTGACGGAGCGCCATATCAAGCGCGGCACGACGGTCTGACAATAAGCTCACACCCTTTACTGTTTATAAGATAATGATACCTTGTTTTAACACGTTTGCCAAGCTTTTTTTCGAACATACATTCGTTTTTTTTGTAAAGGCCGAGGCGCCTCTTCCTCAAGGAAACTTTCCATTAAACAGAAAAAAGAACCGTAAACAAGGCTGTAAAGCCTGATTTTACGGTTCTTCCGTCTTCCTTTATTATACTTGCTTGCCTTGGCAAATGCAATCCGAGCTCTTAACTAGTCCATCTCCACAAGCTTGCGCCACAAACGGTAAAGAATCGCTTTCGCTGAACGAATCCGAACCGTCTCCCGATTGCCATTAATGCGCAGTTCATGAATTTCTGTCTCTTTACCACGCTCTGCCAGAGCGATGAAGACAAGACCTGGCGGTTTGCGTTCGGAATAACCAGGTCCCGCTACACCTGTCACTGACAGACCGAAGTCGGCATCCCCAATCATTCGAATCTGCTCTGCCAGCACTTTGGCCACTTCCGGACTCACTGCGCCCGGTGCATCTTCACCTTCCAGATAGGAATGCGGCACATGGAGCAGCTTCTCTTTAATTTCATTGGAGTAACATACAATTCCGCCCTTAAGCATCGACGCACTGCCAGGAACTGATGTCAGACTTTGCATGACGAGCCCTCCTGTGCAGCTCTCAGCCGCGCTAAGAGTCAGACCCATATCAGACATCATCGTTACAATTGTGTACTCTATAGGCACATCCTCGTTCGCGTAGAGATGCTCTGGCAATCGTTCCCGAATCTGAACTTCCATTGCATCCAGCTTCAGCTTTGCCTCATTCTCACTTGGAGCCTTTGTAGATACACGTACCGTAACTTCTCCCTCACTTGCATAAGGAGCAATGGTAGGATCTGTCTGTGTATCAATCAGATCAAGGAGTCGGTCTTCCAATGCCGATTCGCCAATTCCTGCAAACTTCAGCATTTTCGAGTAGATCGGCATTTCTTCTGTCAGTACATGCTGGAACAACCAAGGCTTAACTTCCTGTTCAAACATAGGAATTAGCTCTTTCGGTGGTCCAGGCATCACTACATAATGCTTGCCATTGTCAGAAATCGCATTTCCTGCGGCAAGGCCTGTTTCGTTCGCCAGCGGTGTCCCGCCTTCTATAACGATTGCCTGACGACGATTGTTTTCGGTCATGTCTACATTACGATCTCGGAAGAAGCTCTCGATTTTGTCCATGGCCATTCGATCTATATGCAGCTTGCGGTTCAAGACCGCCGCGATCGCATCCTTGGTCAGGTCATCCTGTGTAGGACCGATGCCCCCAGAAAATAAAATGACGTCTGCACGACCCTGAGCGATGCGAATAGCGTCACTAAGTCGATTTAGATTATCACCAACCACCGTTTGGAAATATACATCAATCCCGATTGCAGCCAATTCACGGGATAGATATCGAGCATTGGTATTCACAATTTGTCCAAGCAACAATTCTGTGCCAACTGCAATGATTTCTGCCTTCATTCAGCATCCTCCTGTACACGTGGTGAGTGATCAAAGGGCAATAGGATAATTTCCTATTGCCCTTCGTACAAATGATTTCTTCATACTTACCCATTTAACCTCAAACGTTACGCTTTCGATAAATGAAGCAAATTTTTGTTTTTGATAAAGTAATCAATGCCTGACCAAATCGTAATAATCGCTGCAGCCCAAACGGCAATAACGTCCATGTGAATACCCGTGAATGAGAACGGGAAATTATTCAACAACAGCAGTACAATCGCCACAATTTGCACGACGGTTTTCAGTTTGCCCCAGGCACTTGCCGCAACAACCGAACCATCCAATAACGCAATCTGACGCAAGCCGGTAACCGCAAACTCACGACTAATAATGACCACAGCAATCCAGGAATCCAACTTGCCCATTTCCACAAGAGAAATTAGCACCGCAGTAACCAACAACTTGTCAGCCAGCGGATCAAGCAATTTCCCCAGGTTGGTGACCATATTATTTTTCCGCGCCAGATAGCCGTCAATTCCATCCGTGCTTGCTGCAATGATAAAAATGACAGCAGCAATCAACTGATTATACGGGAGCGATAAGCTTCCCAATTGCAACGGCTCTGGATAGAACGGAAAATCTACGAGCAGGAACACCATCAAAAAAGGGATTAAGCAAATTCGTGCAAGCGTAATCCGGTTGGGTAAATTCACAAGACGCCCTCCCTCTTATCCTCCATTACTCCAAACATTCATCTTAATCCCGTATTCATCATCCGGAACATGAAATTTACAGTTTCACTGTCAATCAGCACTAAAAGTGCTCTCACTATGTAAAAACGCAAAAAATAAAGTCAACCGTTCAAACGCAAAACCGTTTTAAACGTTCCGGTGACTTTCAGAAGATGTACTGCTTTTCACAAAGTCAGCAAACGATGATGACTGGGCTTTGATGCTTATCTGCCAGCAATGCACACTTAGTATAATATACGCCAATTGCAGTGTCAAAAAACACGTCTAGCTACAAAAAGGAGATATTATTTGAAATTTGTATATTGCAGGTCCAGAGGCAAATTGGCACCGTTCAATAACTGCATAACTGCCTGCAAATCATTCTTACTTTTACCTGTTACCCGGAGCTGATCTCCCTGAATCTGACTCTTCACTTTCATCTTGGAGTCACGAATCAGAATATTAATTTTTTTAGCGATATCCTGATCAATCCCCTGCTTGAAATTCAAACGCTGGCGGACTGTACCTGAAGAAGCTGGTTCTACTTTTGCATAATCAATGTTTTTTAAAGGTAAACCCCGCTTAGCCATCTTGGATTGCAGTACATCGATAACAGCCTTGAGTTTGGTCTCATCATCAGATACGATCGTTAACGCATCCTTATCCAGTTTCAGACTGCTCTTGCTGCCCTTGAAGTCATAACGCGTGCCAATTTCTTTTTCCGTTTGTGTAACGGCATTTGTCAATTCCTGCAAGTCCATTTTGGACACGATATCAAATGAATTTTCTGAACTCAAACCAGTCACCCTTTCAGTTAATCATATGTTCTGTAACATTATAGAGGATACGCCAAGCAAAAGTCTAATTTTATGAGGTTTTTCAAAATAAAAAAGCATTTTTGGCTGCCACTTGAGGTGGTTGCCAAAAATGCTTACCGTGCGGCTGCCATTCTAATAACGGCTGCGATTAGGCTGTCTGAACATGTCAAGCACACCCAGAAGTACATGTGCAAGTCCAAAACCCAAAATACCGTAACCCCAAGCAGTTGGGGTCAAGTAATAACCCAGGAGGCTGACAATGATCCCCAAACCTGTTACGATCCAGCTGACTGTCACAGCCATCCACCTCACTTCACCAAAAGTTGACTGCAAGTTAAGACAAGGTTAGTGTCTCCCGCAGAAACTTTGGTTATTCGCCGTTAGTGCCGGTGCTTCCTTCGGTAGTGCTTCCTGTTTCATTCGTCGTAGTGCCTTCAGTACCTGCGGAGGACGTATCCTCACCAAGTCTTAACCGAATGCGGTTTGTCGCTTTCCCGTCTGTCACAACCTGCCCTGCAACCTCAATTGTGGTCGCTGCAGCGTAACCGGACTTAATGTACATTCCTGCACTGTCCAATTCAAAAGTATAACTGTCTCCTTCAGCGGTGTTGCCGTACTCTAACTTTTCTCCACTAGAGTTCTCGCCCTTGTATACTTCCAGCCAACTATGCCCCGTTGCTTTAATTGTAACGGTCACAGGCTGCCCTGCACTGCCGTTTACTTTGAAGTTCGTAATATTGCCTGATTTTCCGTCTTCAGCAACAGATACAGAAGCTGGCGGATTATCCGTTGGGTTCTCTTCATTTTCACCCGTCGTTTGCCCATCCGTCTGTCCGTCAGTCTGCCCCTCTGCTGTTCCGCCACCGTTACCGCCTGCTTCGCCTTCATTCGTTTCTCCGCTACCTGATTCATTCGCTGGAGGATTAGAAGCTTGGCCATTATCTGTAGGCTCATCCGGTTTATCTTGAGGTTGCTGCTGGCTGTCTGTGATCTTCGTCTGATCCAGCCCTTGTGTATCCGAATCATCCCTGTTCATCACTACATACACGTACAACAACACAAGAATTAATACCGGAAAAGTCCACATCAGCGCAACAGACATCCAGCGGTTACTGCGCTCTACCGGGCGGCTTGAACGCTTTTGAATAACCGGCTCCATGGTTGCTTCCGTTTCTTCTGCAGGTACATCTTTCTTATGTCCCTCCAGCAGCTCATCAGGATTTAGTCCCACCGTTTCCGCATAGGTTTTGATAAATGCACGCACATAGAAGCTACCAGGCAGCACTTTGTAGTCTCCTGCCTCTATTGCCTCCAAATACCTCTTGCGAATTTTAGTCATTTCCTGTACATCGTCAAGACTCATCCCTTTTTGCAGCCGGGCCTCTCTTAACTGCTGACCCAGTTCAGACATGCCATCTCCTCCTTATGTTTATCTCTATGGTTGTTGCTTATCTATTTCATGATCCCGTACGGAGCGTTACAGTTCGTCGGTGTAGCTGGCCGTAAACGTATCATAAATAATTTCTTCATTCGGATTGTTGCGCAGTTCAATAATAATGTCAAAATCATTAAAATCATATTCAGACTCCTGCACAAAAATATCCGGATGTTCAATAACTTTGGTGCTTGGCATCGTCATGATGTCCTGTAACAGATTATAATGCCGTTCGCTTGAACGAATCGTACTGACAATTCCGTCAATGATAAACACATTGTTTGGATTCAATTCGTCCTCGGACATCTGGCTTCTTATGGTCTGACGAAGAAGTGTGGAGGAAACAAACGTCCAGCGCTTCATCGCACATACGCTGCCCGCAATAATGGATTCCGTTTTGCCTACACGCGGCATTCCACGCAAACCAATGACTTGATTGCCTTCCCTCTTAAATACTTCACCCAAAAAGTCCACAAGTAACCCAAGTTCGTCCCGCGTAAAACGAAATGTTTTGCGATCATCCGAATCACGATCAATATAACGACCATGACGCACAGCCAGAATATCTACCAGTTTCGGTTGACGCAAAGCAGACACAGTTATGCTGTTCACTTTGCCAAGCATTTCACCCAGCAGACGGATTTTCTCGTCATCGTCCGATTCCAGCAGCATCCCCCGGGTTTTGCCTTCAACACCGTTGATGGTCAATATATTTACTTCAAGCATCCCCAGCATAGAGGCAATATCCCCTAAAAGGCCAGGTCTGTTCTTATGTATTTTATACTCCATATACCATTGTTTAGATTCCATTTAAACACCCCGTAAAGCATTATTCCACATTATTCGACAGTAACAGAACGCGTCCATTGGACGACAATCTGAGATATCTTCTAAAAATGGGTCACGTTAATGATATATAAAAAGAAAATGAATTACAAGAACAGGTCTGTAATCAATGTGTAATCATTAGAGAAAAGCCCCCTTGCGGGAGCTCTCCATCTGTAATCTTATGCGTTTTGTTTGGCCAATTTGACCATCAGGCACGCAATCGTACGACGTTCATCCTCGTCGCCGACTTCCCATAGTTCTTTCAATGCCCGGTTGGAAGGGTTCGCCGGATCTACTTTCTCATCCAGGAAGTCACCGATTTCATACGCAAGTTTGTTGATGGTTTCTTCATTCATTCCCATCTTCTCTGCTTGCTGTACGCGGTCACCCAAAAACTTCTTCCAAGTGTCAAAACTCGTGAGCACCGTTTTTTCTGTTGACATGATAAATCCTCCTTTGCTTGACGCATGAGATTTAAAATCAACAGTTGTAATATGTGCTTCCCGGACATTTTATATACGAGCATTTTTGAATTAATCGAAGATTATCTACAAATCATTAATTTCCATCAAGGCAATACCACGAAGTTAAAACAAAATTGAATTCGCGCACCCATATATTACGTGAGCCAGCCACCATTTGGACTTATAATCTGCCCATTAATATATCCGGACTCGGGAAGTGCAAGGAAGTAGACCAGTGAGGAGATTTCATCTGGCTGGGCGAGTCTTCCTGCCGGAATTTCCTCTTCCAGCATTTTTAGTTCATCCTGATCCAGATGGTTCAACATGGATGTTTGAACCGCGCCTGGAGCTACAGCATTCACCGTTACGCCAGATGGAGCCAACTCTTTGGCGAGAGCTTTGGTGAATGCATTTACACCACCTTTGGTTGTAGAATACAACACCTCACATGAGGCACCCGACAGTCCCCAGATAGACGAAACGTTAATGATTCGACCGTATCTTTGGGAGATCATGTGAGGCATCATTTCCTGTGTACACAAGAACGTGCCTTTCAGGTTGATCGCCATCACTTCATCCCAGATTTCTTCCGTAACATCGGCCAGCATTCCATAATGAGATATCCCTGCATTGTTCACCAGAATATCCGGCATCAGCCCATGTGATTCCAGCTTCTCACGCATACGTTCAATTTGCTCCCGACTGCGAAGATCAGCAGACACCGTCATGACTTTACCACTGCCTTGTTCCATGCACCTTCTCGCAGCTTCATTAGCTGCTTCATGCGATTTCATATAGTGAATCACTACATTCATGCCCACCTTGGCAAAACGCTCTGCGATGGCCGCTCCAATGCCTCCGCTCGCGCCCGTTACAAGTACCGTCATTTCTCCAATTGGCTTCAATTGTCCTGTTCCCCTCTCCATATTAAGGACTCACGACAAGCGATATCGCCAGTTGATCCCAACGAATATGCTCTTTCAATCTGCGGTTTACCTCTTCCAGTGTAAGCGATTCATACAACGGGAGCATGTTGAAAAAATCACCACCACGGAATTGCTGCCGCGTGAATTCATTTGCAATGTTTTCTGGTGAATTGAGCATACGCAAATATCCACCTATTTTCTTTTTGCGTGCGCGCTCAAAATCGGTTGCATCAAAGCCTTTTTCCACAATAGCATCGACTTCTTCACGGATACGCGCAAGCAGTTGATCAGGGTCTTTGGTGTCCCCGCCAATAGCAGAAAAAGCGTATTGCGGCGAACTGTTATATTCATGTCCAAAGCTGTCCGAAATCAGGTCTTCATCATACAATTTTTGAAATAGCGAGGTACTGGAACCAAATAACAGATCCATCATTAGTTTGGTTGTCATATCCCGGCGCAGCAGGTCTTCTCCAGTTAGTCCCACATCGGTTTCCTTAAAGCCAAACAAACATTTGGGCAGAGAAACGGCCAACTTGGATTCACGTCTGGCTTCCCCCACTTTCTCAGGTTCCGGTTCAAATATCCGCTCGATTTTTCCTTGAGGTTTATAATTTTTCTTTGCCTGGTTCGAACGAACCATATCAATCACTTCCTGCGGGTCTACTCCACCCACGACAAACAGAAGCATGTTGCTTGGATGATAAAAAGAGTTGTAACACGTGTACAACGTTTCTTTGGTTATGGTGCCAATGGATTCAACGGTTCCGGCGATATCAATATGCACGGGATGTTTCTGATACATCGCCTCGATCAGGCCAAAATAAACGCGCCAATCTGGATTATCCGCATACATATTAATTTCCTGTGCGATGATCCCTTTTTCCTTTTCTACATTCTGATCGGTGAAGTAAGGATTTTGCACAAAATCAACTAATGTTTGTATATTTTCATTGACATATTCCGTCGCCGAAAACAAATAAACAGTCTGATCGAAACTGGTAAAAGCATTGGCAGAAGCTCCATGAGAAGCAAATGTGGCAAAAATATCACCTGTCGGTTCTTCAAACATTTTGTGTTCCAGAAAATGAGCAATTCCGTCCGGAACCTTTACTTCTTCCTGTCCTTCAACTTTAAAATGATTGTCGACCGAACCGTATTTGGTTGCAAACGTGGCATAAGTTTTTTGGAAACCCGGTTTAGGCAAAATATAAACATGCAGCCCGTTATCCATCACTTCGTAATACAGCGTTTCCTGCAAACGATCGTATGTTATGCTCTCCACCGACTATTCCCCCTTCTCATCACGCAAGAAATAAATCGTATCCAGACGGAATTTCTCTGCCGCCTCACGAACATTTTCTTTGCTGATCTGTTCTACCTGGGCCAGCAGTTCCTCGGCGGTCCGCTCTTTGCCGGATAACTGTCGATTGAAATCATAAGCAATTAGCTCAAACGCAGAATCCTGCATTTCCTTGAGCAGATTACGGATCATCGCTTTGGTCTGAGACATCTCCAGGTCAGTAATATTCCCGTTCTTCATTTCATCCAGCTGCTGCTTGATAATCATGACTGCTTTTTCGTAATTGGGGATTTCAATCCCGGATTGGATCGTTGCAATACCCTTATGTCCGTCATAACGCGATGAGGCATAGTACGCCAGACTTTCTTTTTCACGAACATTAACAAACAGCTTGGAATGAGGATATCCTCCGAGAATGCCGTTATACATCAATGCTGCCGCATACTGAGGGTCACCATATGTGATAGACGTGCGAAGCCCCATATTGAGCTTACCCTGATTAACATTAAGCCGTTCTACAACGGTTTCCACTTCTTTATCTCCACGAATAGCTTCCTGTGTATGATAGTCGGAAGAGGTGGCACGTTCTACATTGAAATAACGCTGTACCAGATTCTCTACCTCTTCCAGTGTGGTGTCGCCCACCACATACAAGTCCATACTTGCCTGCTGTAACCATTCCTGATACGAAGCTGTCAATGTATCTGGATCAATGCCCGGCAAATCCTTTCGCTCACCAAGCGGGTGCAAGCGGTAAGGTTCGTTTTTACACATCTCCTCAATACTACGTTCCGCAGCATAACGCATTTTGTCATTGACGATGGACTCCAGCATTTTGCGAACAGTCTCCCGCTCAGCTTGAACATAAGAGGTTCGGAAATGTCCATCCTCCTGTGCAGGGCGTGTAAGCACCTCTCCCAAAAAAGCAAAAGAACGATCCAACAGCTGCTCGTCCCCACCAACAAAGGAATCATTAATGGTGTCCATACGGAACTGTACGATCTGGTAATCGCCACGTTTATAGACATCAAAACCAAAACCCGCTCCATACAAATGTTCCAATTGTTCACGAAATTGCGTTGTTTCCGGATAGGATTCGGTCCCACGCCGAAGTACGAAAGGTGTTAAGGCTACTTTGGTAACCGTATCTTCCTGCAGGGGAACCCCTGCGTAAAGTGAGATCGCAAATGTCTTAAAACGTTTCGTAGGAAGAACATGTATGCGGAATTCTTTCCGGTTTCCTCGTTCAAATCCTGATGTATTCAAATGTCAAAACCCCTTTACGGCGTCATTTATCGTGCAAGAAGTGAAGCTTAAACGTAACAACCATTTTAACCCATTCAAAAGGCAAGAAGCAACCGAAGTCACGCCTTCTGGTTGCTTCCAAGATCATCACATACAGAATATATGCTGCCCGATTGTTTTTACCTGAGGACGTGTCCAGATCCATTTGGATGTAGCTGTCTTCGGATTAAAATAATAGAGGCATCCACCGGATGGGTCCCAACCATTCATCGCCTGTTCAACTGCTTTTTTAGCTTGTGCATTCGGTTCAAGATAAATCTGTCCGTCTGCAACGGCAGTAAACGCACCCGGCTGGAAAATTACTCCTGACGGTGTGTTCGGGAAACTCGGTGATTTCACGCGATTCAGGATAACTGCCGCTACTGCAACTTGACCTTCAAATGGCTCTCCGCGAGATTCACCATATACGGCGTTAGCCATAATTTTGATTTCGTTCTCTGACAATCCCATGGAATTGGCTGAGCCCATATTGTCCTGCTCTTTATCCGCAGTATTGTTATTTTTCCCACTATCTCCTGAAGTTTGATCCTTGTGCAACGGTGTTTCTGTTGGCGACCATTGTTTTGAAGCATTGTAAAGTTTCAGCTTGGTTTTGGCTCCAACTACACCATCTGCCTTCATGCCGAATTCCGATTGAAACCATTTTACCGATTTCAATGTAGTGCTGCCGAAATTACTGTCAATTTTACCATTGTAAAATCCCAAATATTTTAGCCGGCCTTGAAGCTCGTATACATCCTGACCGTAACTTCCATATTTCACAGCATTGGTGCTAAAGGTGGGTATCGACTTCTCTTCGACTTGCGGGGTACTTGGGTTTGGACTTTCGGTTGCTGTATTCCCTGGAAGCAAATAACGAATTCCCAATGCGGACATCAGCAAAATAGCAGTGAAAAGCCATATGTTCATTTTTCGCATCGACTGTGCTCTACCTTTCTCTTGTGGGATTAACAGAATCGCTAAGGTTATTATGACAAGCATACTTCGTTCCTATGCACCAAATCCTCCGACCATTGGACATCATGGCAAATCTTCAGTCAAATGGCATGCAAAAAGCCCTCAACCAATAAGGTTAAGGGCTTGGATCGTTTACACATGCTGTGTATTACGAGCTTATTTTATTCTGTTGATACTGTTCCAGTGAGATCAATACTTCCCTTGGTTTACTGCCCTCGTAAGGACCAATTACACCTCGGGCCTCCATGGAGTCAATCAAACGTGCTGCGCGGGTATAACCCACTCGCATTCGGCGCTGCAGTAGAGAAACGGAAGCTTGCTTCGCCTCCAAAATAATCTGCACTGCTTGTTCGTATAACTCATCCTGCACTTCATCTGCTGCCTGAACGGAATCGTCCACCTCTGGCACAATGGATTCGTCATACTGCGCTTCACCTTGACCACGCACGTAATTCACGATATTTTCAACTTCCTCATCACTCATGAAAGCTCCTTGTACACGAACCGGCTTCGAAGCCCCCATTGGCATGAACAGCATATCTCCCCGACCCAACAACTTCTCGGCCCCACCCATATCCAGAATGGTTCGAGAATCCACTTGAGAGGATACACCAAAGGCAATCCGGGACGGAATGTTGGCTTTGATTACACCAGTGATAACATCCACAGAAGGGCGCTGTGTGGCAATGATCAGATGGATACCCGCTGCACGCGCCATCTGAGCCAATCGAGCAATCGCATCTTCCACGTCACCGGCGGCAACCATCATGAGGTCAGCCAGCTCGTCCACGATAACAACGATGTAAGGCAAAACCGCCGCTGGGTTGTCTTTCATCAGATTGTTATAACCTTCAACGTTACGTGTACCGGATTTGGAGAACAACTCATATCTTTTCTCCATCTCAACAACGATCTTTTTGAGAGCAAGTGAAGCCCTTTTAGGATCCGTTACGACTGGCGCCATCAGATGCGGAATTCCGTTATATACGTTTAGCTCGACCATTTTGGGATCGACCATCAAAAATTTCACTTCATCCGGCTTCGCTTTGTACAGGATGCTCGTAATAATACCATTGATACATACGGATTTACCTGAACCCGTCGCACCAGCCACCAGCAAATGGGGCATACGAGCCAGATTACCGATGATCGTCTGTCCTGAGATATCTCGTCCAAATGCAATGGTCACTTTGGATTCAGCTTCCTGGAATGTGGCTGTTTCCATAACCTCCCGCATTGTTACTACGGATACCTCTCCATTAGGTACTTCAATACCGATAGCGGATTTACCAGGAATGGGTGCTTCCATTCGGATATCTTTTGCCGCCAGGGCTAAAGCAATATCGTCTGTCAGACTTACAATTCTGCTAACCTTCACACCAATATCCGGTTGGATCTCATACCGTGTAACAGCAGGTCCTCTGACTACTTCAAGTACTTTGGCACGAACACCGAAGCTTTCCAGCGTTGCTTCCAGCTTGCGTGCAGTCTGCATATAATCCTTTTGGTCGCCACCCTTACCTCCATTGTTCGGCTTGGAAAGAAGCCTGAATGACGGAAGTTTATAAGGTTTCGGAGGTGGTGGTGGTGGCTTAACTGGCTGCACTTCCTGCCCCCCCGTATCTGAAACAACCGAACCTTGAGCCCCATTGCTCAACGTAGACCCAACGTCTGAACTACCCTCAACAGCATCCGTCGCTCCAGGCCACTCATTGTTATCCACAAGTTCATCTGAGATCTTGATTGGGATCCCTTCTCCCTGCATGTTAGCCGTTAGATCATCTGGGAAAGGATATGCATCATCCAGATCATCATCTTTACCCGCATCCTCGGATCTGACATGCTCAAAGAAGTCACGGATGATTGGAGCCGAATTAGGTCTTGATTGCACAGGAACTGCTGCGGGAGCCATAACATCGGATGCGATGATTGGCTCGTCATGCCATGAATCTGCAGGCGTTTCCTGCTCGGCTCGGTAGACGATATGTTCCGTATCTAAAGAATCATCCTCGGCCACTCCACGCTCAGCCTTCGTCCGTTCCCGATCAGAACCCCATTTTCCAAAGAGTTGGAAAAATATTGGTGCTTTTCGTTTCGGTAGTTGCTGATCCTGCATATCATCGTCATCATCTTCCTCGTCGTCCACTGGAACAGGCACCACTTTGCGAACATTCCCGCTTTTCTTGCCCGCCGAGCTTGAAGTGGCACGTGCTGCTGGTCTAGCTTCCAGCTTTTTGTACATCGCACTTCCTGCATCCCATATCTTGGTTCTGAAAATGCGAATCAGATCGACATAAGAAAGATTGGTAATTAGCATGAAACTGATAACGAACATCACGATCATAATCAATCGTGCTCCCAAGCTGCCAAACAACCACAAGAACAAGGCAAACTGCGCCGCTCCTATATAACCGCCGCTAATGTCCTTATTGAGCATCGAATCCCGTTCGCCTGGCGCAGCAGGCGTGAGTAACTCGGTTTGCATATCATTATGTATCTGTGTAAGTACAGCACCAGGCTCAAGGGCTCCAACCGGTATAAGCTTCTGGTGCATAGCAGAGACGGTACTCATCAGGGTTAAAGCAAACACCAGCAATACGAGCCCTGTCTTGCGCGTTGTCCAGCCACTTGGCCATTTTCGATGAATCATTACCATTAAGCCATAATAAATCCCTATAAGCGGAATCGCAAAATAGAACTTGCCAAGCATCAATCCAAACATCTTGGAAAGCGAGCGCCCTACGGTTGCTTCACCCGACAAGGCAATGACAGCAAGGGTAATAAGCACAATGCCGTAAATTTCATATTTTAAAACGCCGCTAAATGCTGCGGCCTTTTTTTTCCTCTTTTTTCTTCTGGCCAAAATCAGGTCACCCCCAGAAGAATATTATACCATACAAATATAATCCGTACATATGTTCTTTTTCTGCTCAATTTGTCTTATTTGGTCACGTTATGTTGGTCCCGGGTTACCCGAAAGTGGAACGATCGATCCGGGCATATTGGCGGGATTCAGATAAGCTTCCAAGGGGCATTCAAGTAAACGTACAATGACAGCTTCATTTTCATTAACAGGTCTGACCTGCATCAATAATCCGTTCATCTTGATCTCCCGGGTGTCTTCTCCCTCATTCCACATCCCTGACCACAACAGTTCAGGTGGCATCACTGTGTAGAGTGTCATTGGGTATAACCCCCTGCCTGCAGCGTCTGTCTTTTGTCTCCTATGAGCTGATTCAATTGAGCGATGGCCTGACCGATCCCGCCTACGGCATCCATCAATCCATATTTAACCGCATCTGCGCTACCCACAGCTGTTCCGATATCGCGGTTGAGTTCACCTGTCTTAAACATCAGTTCCTTAAACATTTCTTCAGAGATATTGGAGTGCGACGTAACAAATCTTACGACACGTTCCTGCATCTTCTCCATGTACTCAAACGTCTGAGGCACGCCTATCACGAGTCCGTTCATACGGATCGGATGAATGGTCATTGTTGCACTACCCGCGATCAGGGAATAGGTTGAAGCAACTGCGATTGGAACCCCGATGCTGTGCCCTCCTCCAATGACGACAGTAACCGTAGGTTTGCTGAGTGAAGCAATCATTTCAGCAATAGCCAAGCCCGCCTCCACATCTCCTCCTACCGTGTTTAAAATGATCAGAATTCCTTCGATTCGCTGATTCTGCTCTGCTGCAACCAGCTGAGGAATGAGGTGTTCATACTTTGTTGTTTTGTTTTGCGGAGGTAAAATTAAATGCCCTTCCACCTGACCGATAATGGTCATACAGAAAATGTTCGATTCAGCTGCAGGTGACTGCGTCTGTCCAAATTGCTGAATAGCCTCCGTTACAGGTGACATCGCCTTTTCCTCTTGTGCAGGCACTTCCGGTGTCTCGGTGCCCGGTTGTTCCGATTTGGGTGTTTGCTTGTTTTTCATATATTCGCTCATTCGATTACTCCCCTTCTCCAGAAACATGTAATGTATTTCCTTAGTATGGGGAATGTTCCAGCTGACTTATACCCGATTACTCATCAATTTCTCCATAATCTGGTGTAAGGCCAGAAAAAAACAAAAAAAGCCCCTTCTCTACGAGGAACCGTCCAATATTACTCGTAGAGAAGGGGCGACTGTGTGCCTGAATTTATGTTTTTGTTTGATTTATTTTAAACTTCCATAATGATTGGCAAAATCATCGGTCTACGACGAGTTTGCTCATACAAGAAGCGTCCGAGTGCATCTTTAACATTCGTTTTGAGTGAAGCCCATTCGTTAACGTTCTCACTCATCAACTTCTGCAATGTGCTGCTGACGATGCGATTCGCTTCATCAAGCAGTCCTTCCGATTCGCGTACATAGACAAATCCACGGGAGATGATGTCCGGACCGGAAACAATTTTGCCATCCTGTTTGCTCAGTGTTACCACGACAACCAGAATGCCATCCTGTGACAGCAATTTACGGTCACGCAATACGATGTTACCTACATCGCCTACACCCAAGCCGTCGATCAACACGTTACCTGCAGTAACTTTACCTGCCTTGCGTGCTGCTCCACCTTGAATTTCAACAACTTCACCAATATCCGTAATGAAAATGTTGTCTGGTTCAATACCTACAGATTCAGCCAGTACCGCGTGGCGGCGCTGCATACGGAATTCACCGTGAATCGGCAGGAAATATTTCGGTTTCATCAGGTTAAGCATCAGTTTCAGCTCTTCCTGGCTACCGTGACCGGATACGTGAACGCCACTGTTTGCACCGCTGTAATGCACGTTGGCACCCAGACGGAACAGTTCATCAATCGTACGGCCTACATATTTCTCATTACCTGGAACTGGAGTTGCAGCAATAATTACTGTATCACCAGGCAAAATATCTACTTTACGATGAGTGGAACGAGCCATACGTGTCAATGCTGACATCGGCTCGCCTTGGCTACCTGTGCAGAGAATTACTACACGGTCTGCAGCCATTTTGCCTACTTCTTCCGGCTCAATGATCATGCCGTCTGGAATCTCAAGGTAACCCAGTTCAGAAGCAATACCCACCACATTTACCATACTGCGTCCAATAACTGCGACTTTACGTCCAGTTACTTCAGCTGCATTGATAACCTGTTGAATCCGGTGTACGTTGGAAGCAAATGTTGCTACAACGACACGTTGGCTTGCTTTGCGGAAGATATCTTCCAGAACAATACCCACATTTTTCTCCGAAGGTGTAAATCCAGGTTTCTCTGCGTTGGTACTATCGGACAAGAGGGCAAGTACGCCATTGGTTCCGATCTGTGCCATACGCTGGAGATCTGCATATTGACCATTGACTGGAGTGTGGTCAAATTTGAAGTCACCTGTATGAACAACAGCGCCTTCCGGTGTTTCGACACATACGCCGACGGAATCCGGAATACTATGGTTAGTAGCAAAGAACGTTGCTTTCAATACAGAGCCGAGTTGAATCTCGGAATCCGCATCAATCAGGATGCGTTTTGTTTCACCCAGCAAATTGGCTTCTTTCAGCTTGTTCTCCACAAGTCCGAGAGTAAGCTTTGTTCCGTATACAGGAACATTCAAATGTTTCAGAACATATGGCAGACCACCGATATGATCCTCATGTCCGTGAGTCAAAATAATCCCTCTTACTTTGTCACGGTTTTCAGTTAGATAAGAGATGTCAGGAATGACAATGTCGATTCCAAGCATATCTTCTTCCGGGAATTTAAGACCAGCATCTACGACTACAATGTCGTTCGCGTATTGGATGACGTACATATTTTTACCAATCTCGCCTACGCCGCCCAAAGCAAAAATCATCAGTTTATCGTTGTTATTTTTCTTAGACAAATGAATCTAAACCTCCTATGGTAGTTGGACGTCGTACCTTATTATTTTATTGTAAGTTAAGAAAAGCAGTCCATCACACCCATGCCCGTAAATAGGGATGAATGCAAAAGAGCACCTTTATTCACGATATTTGGAAGAAGTTCTTCGAAGTTATTCCCCTTCACCAACAAGATGGATTTTGAAATGATCCTTCTTAGCCGTTCCTTCCTTTTTCACCACAAAGCTACACCAAGAAACGATGTCGCTTTCAATTTCAAAAAAATACCGCACCCAGTCACTTGACATCATTATACATGATTAAAAACAAAAAAAACAAGTCACTCTCTCGTTAACCTCTACGTTTGCCTCCAGTTGTGAAAAGAAACCTAACAATCATCGTCAAAAAAAAGAACCGCCTCCTCTTAAATGAGGAACGGTTCTTCTGCAATTTCTATGGGTTTATAAAAGTTAACAAATCAGTTCAATATCGTATTATTGCTAGTTGAACAAGGCACGAATAAAACCTTGCTCATCCTCTGTTGCGGCTATAAGCGGAAGGCGAACAGATCCGACGTTCAGACCGCGCAATGTCAAAGCGTATTTCACCGCTACAGGGTTCGGTAAAGGCTGCGGGCACTCGAATAGACCTTTGAACACCGGAAACAGCTTCTGATGTATCTGAGCCGCCTGTACAGGTGCACCACCGAAGTATGAATCAATCATTTGTTTCATCTCAGCGCCTACCACATGGCTAGCAACACTAACGATCCCGTAAGCACCTACAGCAATGGCTGGCAAGCCAGAAGCATCGTCACCGGAATACACCCTGAAATGTCCCGGTGCACTCGCAGCAATCTGCGTGACTTGCTCCAACGATACACATTCCTTCGTAGCTACAATGTTAGGAATCTGTGCCAAACGAAGCGTTGTTGCAGCCGAAAGGCTGGCTGCTGTACGTCCAGGAACGTTATACAACATAATCGGCAGTTTCGTCGCGTTCGCGATCGCTTCAAAGTGTCTAAACATTCCCTCTTGACTTGGTTTGTTGTAATAAGGAACAACCAGCAAAACACCATCTACACCAGCACGTTCAGCGTCCTGTGTCAGATGGATTGAATGAGCGGTGTTATTGCTACCCGTTCCAGCAATGATTTTGCACCGTCCAGCCGCATGTTTTACTGCGAATTCGAATAGTTCTACTTTTTCTTTGTCGCTAAGCGTGGGAGATTCTCCAGTTGTTCCTGAAATAACAAGCGTCTCTGACTTTTGATCTTCAATCAAATAGTCTATCAGACGTGCAGTTTCCTCCCAATGGATCCCCCCTTGTTCGTTGAACGGAGTGACCATTGCTGTAATCAATCTTCCAAAGTCCAATTCGATTCCTCCTTCAAAACAGGTCCGGCTCCGCTGACTTCAAAGTACTACAAGTGAAGTTCGAATGAGGCGTGAAGCGCCCTCAGAGCTTGAACCATATCTTCTTTTTTCACAAGTACCCAAATCGTTGTATTGGAATCTGCAGATTGCAGGATCTGGATGTCCGCCAGTGTCAAGGATTCCACGATCCGTGCCATAATGCCTGGCACTCCGTTGATCCCTCCGCCGATGACGGAAACTTTGGCACATCCGGAAAGACTTTGCGGTTTAAGACCAATTTCCTGCAGTACCTGTATAGCTTTCTCGGAATCACTATCGAAAACGGTATAGACAACTCCCAGGGGGGTAACATTAATAAAATCTACGCTAATCGAATTTTCAGCCATCGTTTTGAACACTTTTAGCTGCAAACGATCTGCACCGCCCGGCACTTCCACCGTTATTTGCGTAACATTACTTACATAGGCAATCCCTGTTACATATCGGTCCACAATGCCTGTCTGCACATCCTGGAATCCTTCTGGATGCGTTACCAGCGTCCCTTCACTATCTGCAAAGGTAGACCGTACACGCACTGGAATCTGGGATTGCATTGCAATCTCGACTGCACGCGGATGAATTACCTTGGCTCCTTGATGGGCCATATTACATATCTCGGCATAACTCACAACAGTCAACGGACGAGCGTCCTCCACGATACGTGGATCTGCTGTCAGTATCCCATTTACATCTGTGTATATGTCCACCATCTCAGCGTGTAAAGCTGCACCAAGAGCTGTGGCTGACGTATCACTTCCTCCACGACCAAGGGTCGTAAAGTCACCATTCTCGGTCTGCCCCTGGAACCCTGTAACAATGACAACACGCCCACTCTGTAGCTGCTCCAGCACACGAACAGGACGGACATCCAAAATTCGGGCATTCCCGAAATTGTCGTCCGTCACAAAACCTGCTTGTGCACCGGTCAGCACTGTAGTTGGAATGCCTTCATGTTCGAGCAGACTGCTCAAAGTCGTCGCAGAAATAATTTCACCACAGCACAGCAGTAAATCCTTTTCGCGTGCGGAGAGTGCATTTCCGTTCTGTGCAGCCCAGTCCAGTAACGTATCAGTCGCATAAGGCTCACCGCGGCGACCCATCGCTGACACAACAATGACCAGACTCAATCCTGCTTCAAGTTCACGTTTAACATGACGGAGCACATGCTCTCTCGCCTGAACGGTAGAGAGAGATGTACCTCCGAATTTCTGTACCATGATGCGCATCTTTATTCCTCCATTTGTGTACGCAAGAAGACTGGACACGGGTCAATCAACAAATGGATCACCCTAGGGAGCGTTCCGATGCGATAATTTCAGCATTTTATACGGCATTTCATGCCGCTCCTCATCAAAGATTAGTGAAACAATCCCATATGAAGGCCGCGGTTGTTATCGAGATCATGACGCACACGTTCCCCGTGCACTGATCCCGCTTGCCTAACCTTATCGTTGCAAGCAGGAATTCCCTTTTAATGAAAGGAACGTGGACACAGGTAGCTGTTTATACCAGCATAACGTCCCTCATGATTTTCTTTGTCTCTCGAACCATCTTCATTTCTTCAAGCGAATAACCGTTATCCCCGTAACTAAGTCTGTACAGAACCATGTCTATAACAAACTAATGTTACGGCGGACCCAAGAACTATCAAGCCTGTGCAGAGCGCTGCACAATCATTGGCTGTAACTGTTTGCCTTCAAGCGCACTCCAGCATGCCTCCGGAATGAGCTCCATTTTGGCCACTAACGAGTTCGGTTTTTTCACTGGATCATCCTGCCCAAATGGCACAAAATACAAATATTTGGCCACCAGCAGTTTGGCGATGTTCGCAGCATTCAACCCAAGGCCGTCATTCGTGGAAATGGCGAGTACCAGCGGACGCTGATTTCGCATCTGAGCTTTGGCTGCCATTAAAACCGGACTGTCCGTCATCGCGTTAGCCAGCTTACTCGTCGTGTTGCCTGTGCATGGAGCAATTACGAGCACATCGAGCAACTTGGAAGGACCTAACGGCTCTGCCTCAACAATTGTAGAAATGATATCATTCCCCGTTATATCTTTCAACTGTTTTTGCCAATTTTGCGCGGTCCCAAAGCGTGTATCCGTAGTCAGAACCGAATTGGAAATAATCGGGACAACATTGGCACCTTCGGCTACGAAGCGGCTAATCACCGGCATAACCTCTTCAAACGTACAATGAGAACCTGTAATTGCGTAACCTACCGTTTTTCCCTGCCAGTTCATTGTTCAACCTCCCGTGCGTTTTGTTCTTCCAAAAGCAAACGGATTAAGACGTCGGCAATAATGCCGCCAGCCGTTTTGGGAGCAACAATGCCGGGGAGGCCAGGCGCAAGTAGCGCTTTGATACCGCGTTTTTCAGCATATCTGAAATCACAGCCGCCAGGAGCGGATGCGAGGTCGATAATGACTGCTTTTTGCGGCATTTTGGACAGGATTTGTGCTGTGATTATCATAGTCGGTATCGTATTAAAAAGCAAGTCAACTTCCCCGGTTTGAGCGGCCAAATCCGTTGTCATGAAAGGCTTCCAGCCCATTATGGCTGCTCGAGCAGCATCCTCTTCGCGCCTGATTCCCACCCGTACATTTGCCCCAAGTCCCTGAAGCGTTTTGGCCATTGTGAAACCTGTTCGACCCAATCCAAGCACAATGCATTCCGAGCCGTGGATCGTGAAGTCCGTCTCCCGAATCGCCATGGCAATGGCGCCTTCAGCTGTCGGAATGGAGTTGTAGAGCGCGATGTCATCACGATCGAGTACTTCAACAAGCCGTAGACCATTTTCCCGGCACAAATCACGTAAAAAAGGCTTCGCCATACCTGTGAACACAATACAATGCTCCGGCAATGCCGCAACATGTTCCTTTTTCAGAAAAATCGGTGTATCACTGAACGAAGTGCTCACTTTCCCCTGATCATCACACCCGACCACAGGAAGCACCAGCACATCTGCCGAAGCAAATACATCGTCCTCCAATTCCTGGTGTTCGATACCCGGAATGGAACGCTCCAGCTTGTCGAAGCCCACCACACTTACCGTAGCATCCAGCTCTGCGCATTTTTGAATGACTTCAAGCTGCCGCGCATCTCCGCCCAGGACTATAATCCGGACACCGGTCAGCATCGGGACGTCACTCCTTTCACCACATGTATGCCTTATCGTATGCAGTGGCCCACAGGGGGGTGAAACATTAAAATTGAAGCATGCAAAGAAAAAAATTATCTCTATCGTTCAAAAAAAGAAAAAAGAGCCGCCCCCTCGGGGACGACTCTTCGAGAACATGCTCAGTAAATTAAACTGTGAAGCTCTTATTACAGAAGATGCTCTTATTTACAGCTTGGTTTCGAATCCTTTATTTCCCGGTATGACCGAATCCGCCTTCTCCACGTACAGTTTCCGACAGTTCAGCTACCTCTGTTAATTCAACTGCTGGAACAGTTTGAAAGACGATTTGGGCAATACGCTCCCCACGTACAATCGTGAATGGCTCCTGACCCAGATTGATCAGAAGGACCTTAACTTCCCCGCGATAATCGGCATCAATGGTGCCCGGTGTGTTCAGACACGTAATCCCATGTTTGAAAGCCAGACCGCTACGAGGGCGAACCTGTGCCTCCAATCCAGCTGGCATAGCCATCGCGAGTCCCGTAGGAATCAACGTACGCTGTCCCGGCTGTAATACAACCTCTTCTTGTAATGCCGCAACTACATCAAAGCCGGAAGCCAGCTCTGACATTTTTTGAGGCAACTTAATATCTTCATTGCCCGGTAACTTTTGAATTTGAACGTAATGCAACAAAATCATCCCTTCTTAATCCAGCGATCGTACGATCCGAAGCACCGACCATAGCGAGCGCAAATGGCTCGGCAAACATCAGGTCCAGCACAGCATCGACATCGTCCATCGTTACTTCTTCAATTTTGGCAATCATTTCGTCCAGCGTGTGGTGTCTGCCCAGCATCAGCTCGTTTTTGCCCAGACGGTTCATGCGGCTGCCCGTGCTTTCCAAACTGAGGATCAAACTGCCTTTCAGCTGTTCTTTTCCTTTGCGCAGCTCATCTTCTGACAATCCATTTACAGCCAGATCGTTCAGAACTTCTTTGGTCAGATCCAGAACTTCTTTCGTCTGTTTCGGCGCTGTACCTGCATAGATGGTGAAGAGTCCACTATCCGCATGGGAACTATGATACGAATAAACGGAATAAGCAAGGCCGCGCTTCTCCCGAATTTCCTGGAACAGTCTGGAGCTCATACCTCCGCCAATCGCATTATTCAGCACGACCATCGCGAACTGAAGCGGATCTCCGATCTTACATCCCGGGAACGAGATACAGATATGATTCTGTTCCGTTTTCTTTTTGTGAAAGAGTTGTCCGCTCTGGAATGCAGGCAGCGTGACTTGTTCAGATACACCATTGACATCAAAAGCACCAAAATGCTTTTCCATCAAATCGATCACACTGTCATCAATATTCCCTGCAATACTAATAACGGTATTCTCAATCGTATAGTGCTCCTTCATATATGCACGCAGATGGCTGGAGTCCATCGCCTTGAGACGCTCTTCAGTACCCAGAATTGGGTAAGCGAGCGGATGCTCACCATAGGCGGCCAAAGCCATAAGATCATGCACCATGTCATCCGGCGTATCCTCATACATCGATATTTCTTCCAGAATGACGTTTTTCTCCTTAAGCAGTTCACCATCATCCATTTTAGAGCGGAAGAACATATCGGATAACACATCGACAGCTATTGGCAGATGTTCATCCAATACTTTGGCGTAATAACAAGTGTATTCTTTCGAAGTGAACGCATTCACGTTACCACCAATGGCATCGAATTGCTCCGCAATCGCTTTGGCATCATAACGATCCGTTCCTTTGAACAGCATGTGCTCAATAAAGTGTGACACTCCGTTGCTTGCAGGCTGCTCATTGCGAGAACCTGTCTTGACCCATATTCCAAATGACACGGAACGACAGGTCGGAATCTGTTCCATGACAACTCTGAGGCCATTGCCCAGCTGAATTTTTTTCACGGTTGGCCCTCCTACATCTCTATAATTGCCTGGATTTCAACGCAAAATTGAAATCGACATTTGGTTCCAACTGTTTGATAGTAACAAAAAAACATCATTCACTCAACCGCTGATCCCTTCACGCGCTCGGATGACAACGTTTCGCTAACGGTTCCAAGCGTCAAACCCTTGGCCCGTATGGAATCAATCATTCCTTTTAAAGCTCCTGAAGAAGCAGCCGTGGGGTGCATCAGAATTAATGTACCGGCTTCTACGTTTTTGGCGATCTTGGCTACAACAGAAGCAGAACTTGGTTTGCGCCAATCCACCGTATCCAGTGTCCAAAGTACCGTTTGAAGTCCCATGCCGGAAGCAATGTCGACTGTTTGTTGATTAAAATCACCGGAAGGTGGAGCAAACCAGTGGTTCTCCACACCCAATTTTTCTTTGAGCAGGTCCTGGGTTTTACTGATTTCCAGCTTGGCTCGCTCCGTACTCAACCGACTCATATTCGGATGTGAGTATGCATGATTTGATAACTCATGTCCACGCTTTTGGATCTCTTTAGCCAGTTCTTCGTTTTTGCTCAACCAGCTTCCATCCAGAAAAAAAGTAGCTTTGACTTTTTCGGCGTCAAGCGTATCTAGTATCGGGATAATGAATTCATTGCCCCACGCTACATTAATCATGAAAGACACCATTGGTTTCTCGGCATTCCCCCGGTAAATCGGGTGTGCACCCAAATCTTTAAGCTGGATTTCAGGTACAGTCTGCCGATAGACATACGCTATCTTAGTATTCAGCGTCCCACCAAGTGCTTTGCGATACGTGGCTTCCACATCAATTTCTATTCCGTTATACCCGGGTATCGCTTTCCAGACCCGATCCACTCTGGCATTTACCGGAGCGATTTTCGTTTCGGCCGCTTTATCCCGGATCGCCGACAACAGCTGATCTTCTCCGGTTGCCTCTTTGAACATATCAAATGCATTTTGCGTGCCTGGCCCATCACGGATTTCCGTAATGTATGTACGTACACTGCCCACTTGTCCGACCAGTATGACAGCTGCCATACCTACCAGAACAGCCGCCAGCTTTTTGGATTGGTTTCTCACAGCTCCATCCTCCCGCCGTCTTTGTCCCCATCATATGAGGACAAGTGCAAGAATATGAATAAAACAAGCTGTTCATGTAAAGTATCTTCAAAGCTGGATTCAGAGGCCTTATGGGTAGACAAACGATTTCATAAAGGTATTTAAACGTTAAAAAAAGAGCCAGAAATTCACATTCTGTCTCTTCATTCAATCTATCTTTTCAAAAAAACGATGGCACGCAGCCTATGATTGAGCTGGAGCTTCGGCAGTCAATACGGCTTTGCGGGACAAGTTGATACGGCCTTGTGGGTCAATTTCCGTTACTTTTACCGTAATGGAATCACCAATGGCAACAACATCTTCCACTTTAGCGACACGCTCTGTGGACAATTGTGAGATGTGTACCAGACCTTCTTTGTTCGGCAGCACTTCAACAAATGCACCAAACTTCTCAACACGTTTTACTTTACCTACATAAATCTCGCCGACAAGTACTTCACGTACGATGCCTTCGATAATCGATTTGGCTTTATCATTCATCTCTTGGTTGGAAGAAGCGATAAAGACACGTCCATCTTGTTCAATATCAATTTTAACACCGGTTTCCTCGATGATTTTATTGATAATTTTACCACCTGCACCGATAACATCACGGATTTTGTCCGGATTGATATGCATGGTTGTAATTTTAGGTGCATATTGTGACAACTGCTCACGTGGAGTTTTCATCACTTCGGTCATTTTGCTCAAGATATGCATACGACCTTCTTTGGCTTGAGCCAATGCTTCGGACAAAATTTGACGATCAATACCATCAATTTTGATATCCATTTGAATAGCTGTCACACCATCAGGTGTTCCTGCTACTTTGAAGTCCATGTCACCAAGGTGATCTTCCATACCTTGAATATCACTCAGGATAGATACATGATCTCCGTCTTTGATCAGACCCATAGCTACACCCGCTACTGGAGCTTTGATTGGTACACCTGCATCCATCATAGCCAATGTGCTGGCACAGATACTTGCCTGGGAAGTTGAACCGTTGGATTCCAATACTTCGGATACCAGACGAATTGTATATGGGAAGTCTGTTTCGGAAGGAATTACTTTGGAAAGAGCACGTTCACCCAGAGCACCATGTCCGATTTCGCGACGGCCTGGAGCACGCAATGGACGAGCTTCACCTACGCTGAACGGCGGGAAGTTGTAGTGATGCATGAAACGTTTCGTTTCTTCAAGACTGATTCCGTCCAAAATTTGAACATCACCCAGTGCACCAAGTGTACAAATGCTGAGCGCCTGTGTTTGACCACGAGTGAACAGACCTGAACCGTGAGTACGTGGCAGCAGGGAAGTATCACATTCAATTGGACGGATCTCAGCGAGTCCACGTCCATCCGGACGAACTTTATCATGTGTGATAAGGCGGCGCACTTCTTCTTTGACGATATCGTGCAGCACTTCTTTCACATCTTTGAGCAGTTCTGGAGTCTCAATATACTTCTCTTCGAAGTGAGCAACGGTTTCGTCATTCACAAGATCGATTGCATCCTGACGCGCATGTTTTTCAGCAATTTTAACAGCTTCAACCAGACGAGCACTGGCGAACTCACGTACACTGCTGTTAACTTCAGCATTAACGGCATGCAATTTCACAGCCATTTTTTCTTTACCAGCCACTTGTACGAGTTGTTCGATGACTGCAACAATGTTCTTGATCTCGTCATGTCCGAACATGATTGCTTCCAGCATTACTTCTTCCGGAACTTCGTTCGCTTCCGCTTCAACCATCATGATGGCATCTTTGGTTCCTGCTACAACGAGTTCAATCTCACTTACCTCTAGCTGTGCAATCGTTGGGTTGATGATGAACTCACCATTAATACGTCCAACTTTTACACCACCAATCGGTCCGCTAAATGGGACATCCGAAATGCTCAGTGCAGCCGATGTACCGATCATGGCAGCAATTTGCGGTTCGCAGTCCTGATCCACACTCATAACGATATTCAGAACTTGTACATCATTACGGAAACCTTCCGGGAACAAAGGACGAATTGGACGGTCTGTCAAACGGCTCGAAAGAATCGCTTTCTCACTTGGTCTGCCTTCACGTTTAATAAATCCACCTGGGATTTTACCTACGGCATACAATCTTTCTTCATAGTTTACCGTTAATGGGAAAAAGTCCAGATCTTTAGGCTCACTTGATGCTGTCACGGTACACAATACAACGGTATCCCCGTACGTTACCTTAACGGCAGCATTAGCCTGCTTGGCCAAACGCCCTGTTTCAAGCGTAAGCGTTCTTCCACCAAGCTGCATTTCAACACGCTGTTCCATGAAATCCCTCCTTTTATTCGTTCCTAACACAATGGATTCTGCATTTTCACAGTATTTCCTGCTTGTCCTGCATTCATTAACTGCACAGCAACATGCTCACTTGCAAAACAAAAGCTCCTTGCGGAGCCATCAGCTACAAATATATGGCAACATGTTCATCTACAAAACAACCCGGCTGTAAGCTCCGCTTGTCCTTTTAGACAAAGGAATGACGGATAACAGCCAGGTTGATTTTGAAAACATGTACGATAATTAACGACGCAATCCGAGTTTTTCGATCAGTGCGCTGTAACGTTTAACATCTTTGTTTTTCACGTAAGCCAAAAGCTTACGACGTTGACCTACCATTTTCAAAAGTCCACGACGTGAGTGGTGGTCTTTCTTGTGTGTACGCAAGTGGTCTGTCAAACTTCTGATGTTTTCCGTAAGGATAGCAACTTGCACCTCAGGTGATCCAGTATCGGACTCATGAGTTTTGTGCTCGTCGATCAGTTGTTGTTTACGTTCTTGAGTCAATGCCATCCTATTCACCTCCTTCATTATAATCGCCATTAGCCTCGTCACCGCCGGTGAGAGCAAGTAACCAAGCCAAGGTTATGTGTTGTCTCAAACGACAACGTAGTACATTATATCATAGTTGCCCAGACAAAGTAAATGTAAACATGTATTTTGTCCTGAGCCTTACGATAATAGGCGGGCGGCGGTTAATGCATCTTCACGAATCTGACTGATCAAAGCATCAATCGAGTCAAATTTTCGCTCTGCACGAATGTAGTGAACGAGATCAACCTTTAATTCCTGGTCATATATCTGCCCATCAAAATCAAGCAAGTGCACCTCAAACGTAGGTTTCATCCCGTTTTCGTGAAAGGTAGGTTTCACACCAAGGTTCATGACGCCACGCAGTTCTTGCTCCCCATACTGCACACGAACAGCGTAAACACCTTTCGCTGGCGTAACATAATGATCCGTAAGTTCAAGGTTAGCGGTAGGGAAACCAATGGTCCGCCCACGCTTCTCTCCATGAATTACGATTCCCCTGATGCTGTAAGGTCGTCCGAGCCATTGACTGGCTTCGTCCATTTCTCCACGCTTCAACAGGCCACGAATGAGAGAACTGCTTACCTTCTCGCCATTTAACAGGAATGGAGGCACAGTCTCCACCGTCATTTCGCCTTCTCCCAATGTGCGAAGAAGCTGCTCATCCCCTGCTCCCTTGTGACCGAAGCGGAAGTCAAAACCAACTACCGCTGTTCGAGTCTGAAGCGGAAGCAGCAGATCATGTGCGAATTGCTGCGGCGTCAACCTTGAGAACTCCTCATTGAATTCGACCACGTAGAGCACGTCTACACCCATCCCTGCCAGGATGTCTTCTTTATCTCTCAAGGGAGTTAGATAACCCTCGTAATCCCCTTTGCGCATAACTTCCTTCGGATGAGGATGAAAGGTCATCACCGCTGCCTGCATGCCCGTTTCGCGTGCAATGCGGACAGCTGACAAAATGACACTTGCATGTCCGAGATGCAGCCCGTCAAATTGACCGATCGCGAGCACTTGGGGATGTGTGCCCTGAACAGCCGATTGTAACGTCTGCGGATAGGTTAGCATTACGGTTTTCACAATCATTCACCTGCATTTCACTTGATAGGCCAGGCTTGAGTACCACCACTCAAACCAGGAACCTCTTTATTCCGGCAAAAAGACTTTAACAGCTCTCACCGTTGCTTTCAATTCATCCCGCTCAAATATCCCCAGAAACGTCCCATCCTGATCATATAACCGCAGTAGACCAGGTTGTTCTGCAGGCGGTTCGAGCAAACGCGCCGATAATTTCTGGCCCTGAAGTGCTCCCTTGGTCTGATCCGCACCCACCGTATGAGCCGGAATGGAAGAGATGGCTTCATCAACTGGAATCAACACCTCGGCTAACGTTCCATCGATCATGCGTTGTTCCACTTCTTCAAAATGAAGGCAATGATCAGCAGAAATCCCAGCCGATATCGTACGCTCCAGGTGTAGCATGGTGGACGGATATCCCAATTTTTTGCCGATATCCACGCATAACGTTCGAATGTATGTCCCTTTGGAACATAAAGCACGGAACGATATATCCGTAGTGTCGCCTTGATTCTCAATTCCTGTCAATTCCAGCTCATAGATCGTAACTTCCCGACTCTTGCGCTCTACCGTTTTTCCTTCACGAGCTAACTCGTAAAGACGTTTCCCATCCACTTTGACTGCAGAATACATAGGTGGAACCTGTGAGATGGTGCCCAGGAATTGCTCCAGCACCTGCTCAACCTGCTCCTGTGTCACCTTAACAGCCGTCTCCGACCGCTCAATAACTTCACCTGTCATATCCTCCGTGTCAGTAGACAGACCCAGTCGTAGCGTTGCCAGGTATTCCTTGGGAAGCTCCTGCATGTACTCCACCACACGTGTTGCACGTCCTAGGCAAAGCGGTAGTACGCCAGTAACTTGCGGGTCCAAAGTGCCTGTATGACCAATACGTTTCATTTTGAGAATGCGACGCATTTTGGCCACAACATCATGAGAAGTAAATCCCGCTGGTTTATACACCGGAAGTACACCTTCAAATGGTTTTACCATTGAGCATTCACCTGCTTCAGCACTAGTTCCACGATATCTTTCAACTTGCCCTCTACGCGACATCCAGCTGCGAGTACATGTCCGCCTCCACCAAAGTTCTGTGCAAGCGAGGCAACATCAACTTTACCAGCTGACCGGAGAGATACTTTCACCGCATTATCATTGATTACTTTAAAAAAGATGCCCACTTCCACACCTTGAATGTTACGTGGGTAATTGACTACCCCTTCAAGATCTTCATTAGCTGCACCACAAGCAATCATGTCTTCAGGTGTAATGACCACCCAGGCAATCTTGCCATCGTCAGTCATTTGCAGGCTTGAGAGTGCCTGGTTCAATATACGGACTTGTGGGAGCGTAACCTGCTCAAGCAAAATCTGTGCAAGATAAGGTCCATCCACACCATGTTCAAGCAATTTGGATGCAGTGGTCATCACATTAGGACTCGTATTCGCATAGCGGAATCCACCTGTATCTGTTAGCAATCCTGTATAGACTGCTGTAGCCACATCTTTATTCCACTTCACTGGGAAAAGATTGAGGAAATCAAACAGAATTTCAGCCGTTGCTGCTGCGTCTGGCTTAATGATGTTTACTGTTCCATACGCGTCATTGGTCGGATGATGATCAATATTTAAAATGACAGCATCTTCTTCGAAATAATGACGAGTCAGGCCTACCCTGGAAAAGTCTGCACAATCCACACAGATAATCGCCTTATATTTCCGCGCCGGTGGTTGTTCGGTCATGTTCACGATCTTGCCAGCTTCCCACAGAAAATTCATGCGTTGTGGAATTTCACCTTCATTAATCATCGTGAATGTCTTGCCCAGACATGACAGCAGCCAGCCCACCGTTACCGTCGAGCTGACTGCGTCACCGTCCGGCTGTACATGCGACACGACCAGGTAATCATCATGCTCCAGCAGAAATTGCTTTCCGTCCTGAAGCGCCTGTTCATAAGTGTGCATTGCCGTCTCCTTTATTCTGTTACTGGGATTCGTTCTTGTCGGTACCGATATCACCAAGCAGCTTCTCAATTCGGCTGCCATATGCAATAGATTCGTCAATCTTGAATATCAACTCGGGAACATGTCGAAAACGGATACGCTTGCCCAGTTCTGAACGCAAAAATCCATTTGCTTTTGCCAGCGCTTTAAGCGAATTATCCTTTTGTTCCTGTTCACCGAAGACACTCAGATAAACTTTGGCTTGCGACAAGTCGCCTGTCACTTCGACTCCCGTTACGGTAATAAAGCCGATACGAGGATCTTTCAGTTCAGACTGGATAAGCAGACTTAATTCTTTCTTGATCTGCTCGCCCACTCTACCTGTACGAATCTTAGCCATTGTTGTTCACCTCATGCTTCCTTGCTTATCGTTGTACTGTCTCCATAATGAAGGCTTCGATAACGTCGCCTTCTTTGAGATCATTGTATTTATCCAGCGTGATACCGCACTCGTAACCTTGGGCTACTTCTTTGGCATCATCTTTATAACGTTTCAGGGAATCCAGCTTGCCTTCGTAAAGGACGATGCCATCACGAATCAGACGTGCTTCCGCGGAACGCGTAATTTTACCGGAGGTAACCATACATCCAGCAATGGTACCGACTTTACTAATGGAGAACGTGCTACGAACTTCAGCATGACCGATTACTTTTTCTTTGTAAATCGGATCAAGCATACCTTTCATCGCTTGTTCAATTTCTTCGATAACGCTGTAGATAACGCGATGCAGACGAATGTCTACTTGCTCTTGATCTGCAGTCGCTTTCGCCTGATTATCAGGACGAACGTTGAAACCAATCACGATGGCATTGGATGCTGCAGCCAAAATGATGTCAGACTCTGTGATTGCACCAGCGCCGCTATGAATGATTTTCACGCGTACACCTTCAACTTCGATCTTCGCAAGGGAACCTTTCAATGCTTCAACCGAACCTTGTACGTCACCTTTGATGATTACGTTCAGATCTTTGATTTCACCGTCTTTGATGTGTTGGAACAGATCATCCAATGTCACACGTGTATTTGTACCCAAATCGGATTCACGTTGTGTAATGGCACGTTTGTCGGCGATAGAACGCGCTTTACGCTCATCTTCAAACACCATAAACGGATCTCCCGCACCTGGAACTTCAGTCAGACCAGTAATTTCTACAGGTGTTGAAGGTCCAGCTTCTTTTAAACGGCGACCTTTGTCATTTACCATCGCACGTACGCGACCGAAGCAGTTACCTGCAACAAAAGCATCTCCGACTTTCAGTGTACCGTGCTGTACGAGAATACGGGCAACTGGGCCACGTCCTTTATCCAGCTCGGCTTCGATCACTGTACCACGGGCACGTTTGTCCGGGTTTGCTTTGTACTCATTCACTTCTGCAACGAGCAGGATCATTTCAAGCAGACCTTCTAGACCGATTCTTTGTTTCGCCGAAACGTTAACAAAGATGGTGTCGCCGCCCCACTCTTCCGGAACGAGTTCATAGTTGGTCAATTCTTGTTTTACTTTATCCGCATCTGCACCCGGCTTGTCAATTTTGTTGACAGCTACGATAATTGGCAGCCCAGCAGCTTTGGCATGGTTAATCGCCTCAACGGTTTGTGGCATAACACCATCATCTGCAGCTACAACAATAATTGTAATATCCGTAACCTGTGCTCCACGTGCACGCATAGCAGTAAACGCTTCGTGACCTGGTGTATCTAGGAACGTAATTTTTTTGTTGTTAATTTCAACTTGATAAGCACCGATATGCTGCGTGATACCGCCTGCTTCTCCGCCCGTTACATTCGTTGAACGAATCGCATCAAGCAATGTTGTTTTACCATGGTCAACGTGACCCATGATCGTAACTACCGGAGGACGAGACTGCAAATCAGCAGGATCATCATTCTCTTCAAGTGTTTCGAAGCGGTCATCTTCAAGGACAATTTTCACTTCAACCTCAACACCGAACTCTCCAGCAAGCAGCAGGATTGTTTCGATATCAAGCTCTTGGTTAATCGTTGCCATTACACCCATCGCAATGAGTTTTTTGATAACTTCGGAAGCATCTTTATGGAGCAACTTCGCTGTTTCACCAACAGTCATGTCACCACGTACGATGATTTTCTTAGGTGTGTTATCAATTTTCTCACGTTGTTGGTACTGTTGTTGATTTCTGTTGCGATTGTTCTTACCGCCACGATTACCGCGGAAGTTGCCGCCACGGTTATCGTCATAACGACGTCCACCGCCACCGCTGTTCGAACGGTTGCCGCTATTATTGTTGCTGTTGCCGGAATTACCTTGGCCGCCTCTGCGTTGGCCTTGTCCTGAGCTCTGTCCTTGGCCACCAGTACGGTTGCCGCCAGTGCCAGTGTTGCCACTGCTAGTCGGTCCTGCGCTTCTTGTTTGACCGCCACCGCTATTCGATGGACGTTGACCTGTACTTTGCGGACGGGATGCTGTACTGCTTTGTCCACCTTGAGCTGGTCTTGGACGATTACTTGATTGTCCTCCTTGGCTTGAGCCTTGGGAAGAGTTCGTTCTGTTGCGGCTGTCTTGGCCGCTAGGTCTTTGGGAGCCATTGTTATTGTTGGAATTTGGTCTATTGTTCATACCTACCTGCTTTTCCTGTTGTATTTTTGTTTGTACGGGACTACCGGATGGGTTACTGCTATTCGGCGTGTTCACTCCGCCGGCCGGCTTGTTGCTGTCCACTGTTTTGTCACTGCGCACTGACGAAGTAGCAACGGATTTTGCTTCGTTACTTTGTTTGGAAGCGGCAGTGGATTTTATATCTTTAAAAAATTGTTCCACCTTACCGACTGAACCATTCTCCATGACACTCATATGATTGTTTACGGGAATATCCAGCTTTTTAAGAATGGTTATAATTTCTTTACTACTCATATTGAGGGACTTCGCATATTCATAAACTCGCAATTTATCCTTGTTTTCCTGTTTACTCAATATACTCCACCTCCGACATTATACCGACTTGCTTGGAGATCATTTTTGCAAACCCTCGATCCGTTACTGCAAGAACAACCCGCGTTTCTTTACCGATACTTGAACCCAGACTATCCCGGTCAAATCCGATCACCAGTGGAACTTTATATGTCCCGCATTTGTCGCGAAATTTCTTTTGTGTATTGGCCGAGGCGTCACCCGCAACAATAACCATTTTAGCTTCGGAAGAACGGATCGCTTTAAGTACAATTTCTTCACCTGTCACAAGTTTGCCTGCACGCATGGAGAGTCCCAGATAAGACAATGTTTTATTATTCATCATGTTCACGCTCCTGTGCTGCTATGAATTCGTCCTCTACCGCAACGAAATCAGCTGCCAATTGCTCATAAATTTCCGGTGAGACTTTGCCCTTTAGCGCCCGATCCAAAGACCGGTTTTTGAGTGCAAGCTTAAAACAGGACTCTTTGCCGCATAAATAAGCACCACGTCCGGACTTTTTGCCAGTCAAATCGATCAGCACTTCATCCTCTGGCGTTTTAACGATACGGATCAGCTGCTTTTTGGGCATCATTTCCTGACACGCCACACATTTGCGCAGCGGTACTTTTTTAGTTTTCATACGTTAGCGCCCCCCCGTGCTTTACTTTAGTCGACGGAGACGGAATCTTGGTGCATTTCCGAAGAAGAATCTTTCTCTCTGCCGAATTCCTGTTCCGCCTGGCTCTCGCTCTTAATGTCGATTTTCCAGCCGGTCAGTTTGGCTGCCAATCGGGCATTTTGGCCTTTAATCCCAATGGCGAGGGACAGCTGATAGTCAGGAACAATAACCCGAGCCATCTTTTCTTCCTCGAATACTTGAACTTCCAATACTTTGGAAGGACTAAGTGCATTAGCCACATATTCGTCTACCTGATCGGAGAAACGAACGATGTCAATTTTTTCACCGCGCAGCTCACCCACAATGGTCTGCACGCGGATTCCCTTAGGACCTACACATGATCCAACCGGATCAACTTCCTCATTGCGGGAATGAACAGCAATCTTGGAGCGGAAGCCCGCTTCACGTGCGACGGAGCGAATCTCAACCACACCATCGAAAATTTCAGGTACTTCCAGTTCAAAGAGACGTTTCAACAAGCCCGGATGTGTACGGGACAAAATGATTTGCGGCCCTTTGGTCGTATTCTCGACCTTGGTGATGTAAGCTTTAATACGGTCACCATGAACAAACTTCTCGTTCGGCATCAATTCGGTCAGCGGCAATGCCGCTTCGATTTTGCCCAGATCGATGTAGATATTGCGCAAATCCTGACGCTGCACCACTCCCGTAACGATATCTTCTTCCTTATCAACGAAAGCGTTGTAGATCAGGCCGCGTTCGGCTTCACGAATCCGCTGGGTCACTACCTGTTTGGCAGTTTGTGCGGCGATACGTCCGAAATCACGCGGCGTAACTTCAATCTCCGCAATATCTTCCAGCTGGAAGTGTGGGTTGATCTCGCGTGCAGCAGGCAATGAAATTTCGGTACGTGAATCCAGGACTTCTTCCACGATCAATTTGCGGGCATACACCCGGATAACACCCGTATTGCGGTTCATGTCAACACGCACATTCTGGGCGGTGTTGAAATTACGCTTGTAGCTGGAGATGAGTGCTGCCTCGATCGCTTCAAACAGCACGTCCTTGCTGATCCCTTTTTCCCGCTCCAATTCATTCATTGCTTCAATAAAATCCATACTCATGAATGTTGATCCCCCTTTCAAACATGGCATCTCATACGTAAAACGGCGAAAGGCTCTAGACTCATGAGCACCTTGCCGTTATCGTGAGATGTGTCTTTTTTCATTAATAAGTGAACAAGGCACTTAAAACAGAATGGCCAGGCGCGCACTCGCAACCTTGTCATAAAGAATGGCATGCTGTTTCTTGCCTGCTTCGATCACAAGTTCCCCGTCATCAAAGGAAAGCAGCTTGCCTTCAAATTCCTTTATTCCATTTACCGGCTCGTAGGTTGTAACAAATACATTTTTACCTACGGATTTGGCAACGTCCTCTGGTTTTTTCAGTGGACGCTCCGCACCGGGAGAAGACACTTCAAGGAAATAGATGGTCGGAATCGGATCGTTCTCATCCAGCTTGGCGCTTAGCTTTTCGCTGATCAAGACACAATCATCGATGTCGATGCCACCCTCTTTGTCGACATACACCCGTAAAAACCAGTTGCTGCCTTCTTTGACGTATTCGATGTCAACCAGCTCGAAGCCTTGTTCGTTCAAGTAGGGTTGGATCATTTCTTCCACGGTAGATTTAATGTTCGTTGTGCTCAAAACCGATAACCTCCAACTTAGGTTACACCAGCAAATAATGACTGGCAATTTCTTCATTACCCAAGATTCTTGTATACCAAAGACTAAAGAGTGGGTTTCCCCACTCTTTAGAAATTCGTACTATCTCGTTCACTTCAAAAATTATAACATAGTCTGGTAATAGTGACAAGTAAGCGATCACTCAGCCATTTTAACTACTAATGAAGAAAAATTTACGTAATCACATCAAAGACCATAAATGGGTACTCAAAATGTCATTTTAGAACAAGGATAATTGATTGCTTTCCGGCAAACCGCGGAAGCATCCCATGCTCGTCAGCAATTCAACAATTGTTTTACTTGCTTTGGACTTCTGCTGGAAATCTTCAATCGAAAGGAATTCTCCATGCTCTCTTGCCGCAGCGATATTGCGTGCAGCATTATCCCCGATTCCTCCCAGGGCCGAAAACGGAGGAATAAGTGAATTTCCGTCAACAATAAACTTCGTCGCTTCCGAACGATACAGATCAATCGGCTTGAGCGAGAATCCACGTGCTGCCATTTCCAAAGCCATCTCAAGGACAGGCAGCATATTTTTTTCTTTTGGCGGTGCCTGGAAACCTAATTGTTCAATCTCTACGATCTTCCGATAGATAGGCTCATAGCCCTGACATACCAGTTCAATATCAAACTCATCCGCACGAACTGTGAAGTATGTCGCGTAGTATTCAATTGGGTGATACAGCTTAAAGAAAGCTGTACGTACTGCAGAGATAACGTAAGCGGCTGCGTGGGCCTTTGGAAACATGTACTGGATTTTAAGACAGGAATCAATGTACCATTGCGGCACTTTGCAATTTTTCATCTCATCAATCCATTCTTGCGGCAAACCACGTCCCTTACGCACACTCTCCGTAATTTTAAAGGCAAGACTGGCGTCCATGCCTGCTTTATAGATCAGGAACAACATGATATCATCCCGGCAACCAATCACCGTTTTGATGTTACAAGTTCCATTTTTAATTAGATCTTGTGCGTTACCAAGCCATACCCCCGTACCATGAGACAATCCAGAGATCTGGAGTAGATCGGCAAAAGACGAAGGCTGGGATTCGATAAGCATCTGACGTACAAACTTCGTCCCCATCTCTGGTACACCAAAAGTGGCAACTGGTGAACGAATCTGCTCTGGCGTAACGCCGAGTGCCTCGGTAGAGTTGAACATGCTCATAACCTTAGGATCATTCATCGGAATGGTCGTTGGATCGATACCTGTCAAATCCTGCAGCATCCGCATCATGGTTGGATCATCGTGCCCCAGAATATCGAGTTTTAGTAAATTCTCTTCAAAGGCGTGATAGTCAAAGTGTGTTGTTTTCCACTCCGCATTAACGTCATCCGCCGGGAATTGTACAGGCGTTACATCTTCCACTTCAATATAATCCGGTACAACAACAATACCACCGGGATGCTGTCCTGTACTACGTTTAACCCCGGTACAACCGGAGGCCAAACGGTTAAGTTCTGCTCCGCGCCATTTCTTATGATGTTCTTCCTCATATTTCTTGGCAAAACCAAATGCTGTTTTCTCAGCTACCGTACCAATTGTGCCCGCACGGAACACACTCTTTTCGCTGAAAAGCACCTTCGTATAGTTGTGGGCATGCGGTTGATAATCACCCGAGAAGTTCAAGTCAATATCGGGAACCTTGTCCCCTTTAAAGCCAAGGAAAGTCTCAAACGGAATATCCTGCCCTTCGCCTTTTAACCGGCCTCCACAATCAGGGCATTCTTTCTCAGGAAGGTCAAATCCACTCGGCACACTGCCGTCGAGGAACCACTCACTGTGCTTACACTCCGGATTCACACAAATATAGTGTGCTGGCAACGGATTAACCTCGGAAATGCCTAGGAAAGTAGCAACTACAGACGAACCAACCGATCCCCGGGAGCCGACTAGGTAGCCGTCCTGATTCGATTTTTTAACCAAACGTTCTGAGATCAGATAGTTGGCAGAAAAACCGTATTTGATGATTGGATTCAATTCTTTCTCCAGTCGTGCCACAATGACTTCCGGTAGTTCCTCACCATAAATCGACTTGGCAGTATTATAGCAGGTATTACGGATTTCATCGTCCGCACCTTCCAGAATCGGGGTGAACAGCTTGTCCGGGAACAACTTGATTTCCTCGAACCGATCCGCCAATTCAACCGTATTCGTAACAACGACTTCGTAGGCTTTATCTTGGCCCAGGTACTGGAACTCTTCCAGCATTTCATCCGTCGTTCTTAGGTGAGCATCGGGTTTACGTTGATCTTTGAGTGGGCTGAACCCTGTAATTCCGTGAATGGTGATATCCCGATATAGCTTATCGCGCGGCTCCAGATAATGCACGTTACCTGTGGCTATTACCGGTTTCCCCAATTTTTGACCAATGTCAACAACTTTACGAACAGCGAGCTTCAATTCCTCTGGTGTAGCCACCAGCCCTTTGTCCACCAAATGCATATACATTGTCAGAGGCTGGATTTCCAGAATGTCATAGAAATGCGCTATCTCTTCCGCCTCTTCAAGCGATTTGTTTAGCACAGCCTCGAAAAACTCACCTTTTTCACAACCGGATAAAATAATGAGACCTTCACGCAAATTGATCAGCTTTGACTTTGGAATACAAGGCACCCGTTTGAAATGCTCCGTATGAGAAAGTGATACCAGTTTATAAAGATTCTTTTTACCAACATCATTCAAAGCATAGATGCCGCAATGGAATGGACGGGTGTTAGAGAGATCAACTCCGACATAATCGTTAAGCCGATCAAGCATGGTCAGGCCTTTCATCTGGGCGGCATCATTAACCAATCCATTCAGTATACCTGCGAGCGCAATCGTATCATCAATCGCCCGGTGATGACTTTCCAGTGCTACTTTATATTTATCCGCCAGCGTATTCAGACGGTGGTTCTTCATTTTTGGATATAACAACCGTGCCAATTCCAACGTATCGAGGACAGGGTTCAGAAGCTCAGGCATACCAAGCTGTTTCAGCGAAGCCTGAATAAAGCCCATATCGAATCGCGCATTATGCGCAACCAATACGCCATCTCCGGCAAACTTCACAAAATCACGGATAACCGGTTCTAGCTCAGGTGCATCCTTCACCATTTCATCGTTAATGTTAGTCAACTGCTGAATGTTATATGGGATGCGCTCATGCGGATTTACAAACGTAGCAAAGCGGTCAATTTCTTTACCGTCCTCTACCTTCACAGCCGCAATTTCGATAATCTTGTTCTGGGTTACAGACAGACCTGTGGTCTCAATATCAAAGACGATATATGTCGCTGATTTGAGTTCCAATGGCTGTGGTGCCAGTACAACAGCAACTGAATCGTTCACCACATTGGCCTCAAGGCCGTAGATCATTTTAATTCCGTTTTTCTTGGCCGCTTTGGATGCCTCCGGATACACCTGCACACCGCCATGATCACTTACGGCGATAGCCTTGTGTCCCCATTCCGCTGCAGTTTTTACGTATTTGTCGATCGAAGTTACGGCATCCATTGTACTCATTGTGGAGTGCAAATGGAACTCAACCCGTTTCTCAGCTGCATTATCCTTACGGGATGGTGGTGCCTTTACTTCTACCAAGTCTGAAGGAATCATGGCAAGTTCCGGAATTTGCATAAACCGGTCGTATTCTACACGGCCACGCACTTTCACCCATTTTCCATTGGCCAGTAGGCTCAGGATTTTGACATCCTCTTTTGTTTTGGCAAACATCTTCATTTGCATGGAATCCGTGAAATCCGTCAGATAAAAAGTAAACAACGTATTCCCGTTCCGCAACTCCTTGCGATCCAGACCGAAGACCGTTCCCTGCAACGTAACCTTTTTCTCTTCATCCTGAATTTCCTGCATAGGTACAGGTGGTTCCTTGATCTCATATCCCATCTGTAAACGAACATCGCCCTGTTCTTCCTCTTCAGGCATTTCCGAGTCCACTTCACTCATCATCTGCTCAATAACTTTAAGCTCTTCTTCCCGCTTCTTGAGCTGGAATTGTTCCATCGCCTCTTTGTTGCTTTCAACCTCACCAACCAGCAATTTGACCCGCAAGGGCAGTTGAAAATACTTGTCATAAAAAGTAGTTATAGCTTGATCGATCTGTTTCTTCTTCGCAAGCTCCATCGACATGGCATCACTCATGGTCAATTGCAGCAGATCTGCTTCACATTCGAACTTGGTGCGGTTCATCCAACCATTAACGGATGGAATTTCCCTTGTAACCCATTCAAGGAACAAGTTCCAATACTCACTGACAATATCACCAATCTCGACCTGATCACTATATTTGAAACCAAACGTGATCTTGGAAATGTGATTCATTTTCTCCTGAATGTGCAGGCAAAATGTTCGATAGATTGGAGCAGGAACCAAGGTATCTTTTGCAATCACAATAGTCCAGTCGCGGTTGCTACGGCTTGTCTCCACCCGTTCAATCCATCCATCCAAAAAGTAGGGCTCTATTAGGCCAGCTGGAAGCTCCGTCTGTTTCATCAACAACTCAAATCGTTTTCTCTTCTCCTCGAATCCACTCATCGTGTTCCTCCTTGTACCCCCTTAAAACAGGAAAAGCCTCTGCATTCAAAAATGTCCCCGATCCGAACCCGCACCGACTCATTTTATCCGACAGAAGCTCTCCATTCCTTACGTCTTACGGTGAATAAGTGCTGTTAGTCAAGTCTTCCTGACTTAGTACGCTCTTGCAAACACTACCGTGTGTTTCGCTTGTTCACCACAAGCCAGGCACGTATGCTTTTCTTCCGCAGGCTGGAACGGAATGTTCCGGCTTGTTGCACCTGTTACTTCTCTTACTTTATCTTCGCAAGCTTCTGAACCGCACCATCCAGCCAGTGTGAACCCGCGTTTGTTCTCCATCAGTTCCTTCATCTCATCAAGCGTATCTACAGAGTAGAAGTTGTCCGACATAAACGTGCGAGCACGTTGCAGCATATCGGCTTGCACTTGAGTCAGCATAGTCTGGATTTCTTCCACCAGATTTGCTTGTTCAACGACTTTCTTCTCTCCCGTAATCCGGGAAACGAGAACACACACACCGTTCTCCATATCACGTGGACCAATTTCGAGACGAATCGGAACACCACGCATCTCATATTCGTTGAATTTCCAGCCTGGACGAACATCACTGCGATCATCCATTTTCACACGAATTCCCGCGTGTTTCAGTTCAGCGAACAACTCGTCCGCACGGCCTACAACGGCATCACGTGTTTTTGGCGGTCCAATTGGAATCATGACCACTTGTGTTGGTGCAACTTTAGGAGGAAGAACCAGACCACGGTCATCCCCGTGAACCATGATTAACGCACCGATCAGACGTGTGCTTGTTCCCCATGAAGTGGTGTGAGCCAGTTCCAACACATTGTTGCGGCTAAGATACTGGATCTCAAATGCTTTTGCAAAATTCGTACCCATATAATGAGAAGTTCCGGCTTGTACCGCACGTCCATCCTTCATCATCGCTTCGATGGAGAAGGTGTCTACAGCACCTGCAAATTTCTCGGATTTTGTTTTCTGACCTGTAATGACGGGAATCGCCAGATATTCTTCCACAACTTCGCGGTAGATTTCAAGCATTTTCATCGTCTCTTCACGTGCTTCTTCTTCTGTCTCATGCGCCGTATGGCCCTCTTGCCACAAGAACTCGGTTGTGCGAAGGAAAGGCAGTGTTCTCTTCTCCCAGCGAACCACGTTCGCCCATTGGTTGATCAGCACCGGCAAGTCACGATACGACTTAATCCACTTGGAGTACATGTGACCAATGATGGTTTCCGAGGTTGGGCGGATCGCCAGACGCTCTTCCAGCTTTTCTCCTCCGGCTTCCGTTACCCAAGGCAATTCGGGATTGAAGCCTTCAACATGTTCTTTTTCTTTTTGGAAAAAGCTCTCGGGAATGAACATAGGGAAGTAGGCATTACGATGACCCGTTTCACGGAAACGACGGTCCATCTCATCCTTGATATGCTCCCAGATTTCGAAACCGTCTGGTTTGAAAACAATACAACCGCGTACGGGTGAATAGTCCATGAGATCAGCTTTTTTAATAACATCAATGTACCAGCGTGAGAAATCCTCGCCCTGAGGTGTAATTTCAGTCACGAACTGTTTATCATTTTCCTTTGACATAAGACTCCAGCGTCCTCCCATAACGACTATCTCTGAATAGTCAGAGCGTAGTCAAACCATAATTATCCGTTAATTAATCGTAATATATCATTGTATGTTACTGCTAGCATCAGTACAAACAACATCGCGAAGCCGACAAAATGAACCATGCCTTCCCGGTTGGGGTCAACAGGTCTGCCTCGCAGACCTTCAATTCCGAGGAATACAAGACGGCTTCCGTCTAGCGCAGGAATCGGCAACAGGTTGAAAATACCGAGGTACAGACTCAGAATAGCTGCCCATCTCGTCAACTGTTCAATACCCTGCTTCGCAATTTGGCCTGTTACTTCAAAAGTACGCACAGGACCACCAATATCATCCATGTTAAACTGATTGATCAAATGTTTGAAGCCTTCAAAGATTACTCTGGTTGTATCGACCATCGCTATCCCTGACACTTTAAAGGTTTCTACAAATCCAACAGATCGGGTTGGCAGTGTTGGCACAATTCCGACTTTACCGCCTTCTTGACCTTCTACTGCACGAGGTGTGATCGTTATATTAAACGTTTCATTCCCCCGACGCAGTGTCCATTCCATCGGTTTGTCTTTGGAATCGGCAATCATCGTCACCATTTTTTGCGAATCCGTACCAATAGCAGTACCATTGATCGTCTCAATGATATCTCCCTTTTGCAAATTCGCCTGGTAGGCAGCTCCACCTTCAAGCACTTCACCAATTTCCAGATTTTTCGGATTCTCAACTGGAACCCCAGCCATTTGTGCATAGACTGCAAATAAAACAAATGCCAGGATGAAATTCATGAGTGGTCCGGCAAAAATCGCCATTGCCCGCTGACCCACCGTTTTACTGCCAAATTGGCGATCTTTCGGTGCAATCTGGGTTTGTTTTCCACGACTAACCAACATCGCTTGCGGATGTATCCGGTACTGCTGAATTTCACCATCCACATCGAGTTGCAATTTCAATGCATTCTCCATATCAATAGAGATCACTTCACCACGAATTACATTTTTGCGATTATCCAATTGATCGAGGTAGATCATTTTGACTTGGTCATCAGCCGACCTTACTGCAATGGTCTGACCTTCTTGAATTTCTACCAGTTCCGGGTCTTCCCCAGCCATACGTGCATATCCGCCAAAAGGCAGCAAACGCAGTGTGAACTGGGTCTCGTTTCTTTTATATGAGAACAATTTGGGACCAAAACCGATCGCAAATTCCCGTACAAGAATACCGGCGCGTTTGGCAAAATAATAATGTCCCCATTCATGAACCGTCACGATGACAAAGAACATGAGCACCGTTAGAAATACCACTTGTATGGTTTCCAATCCCTATCCATCCTCCTTCACGGCACGAACCGCAGTCTGTCCCTTTAGATTATCATTATTCTCTGATGCCGCACAAGAGAATCACTTCTTCCATTTTATCTTGAAAAAAGAGATTACAGACTGAACGCAAGTTGACGGCTCTCCTGATCACATCTTGCGATTTCCTCCAGATCAGGCTCGTCCACATTGCGGTGTGCTTCCAGCACAGAAGCAATAATATCCTCTATTTTAAGGAACGAAATCTCTTTACGCAAGAAACGCGCTACGGCAACCTCGTTGGCTGCATTAAACGCCGTTGTTGCGGTCCCCCCCATTTTACCACACTCGTATGCCATTCTTAAACAAGGGAACCGTTCCATATCCATCTCACGGAAATGCAGCTTGCCCACTTGCGTTAGGGAGAGACGTTGTGAAGGCGATGGTAAGCGGTCTGGATAGGTCAGTGCATACTGAATGGGAACGCGCATGTCCGGATTGCCAAGCTGCGCAATAATGCTCGTATCATTAAACTCCACGTAGGAATGAATGATGCTCTCCGGGTGAAGCAATACATCAATCTGATCATAACTTAGTCCAAAAAGCCAATGCGCTTCAATAACTTCCAGACCTTTATTCACCATCGTTGCAGAGTCTATCGTGATCTTCGATCCCATGGACCAATTCGGATGTTTGAGTGCATCTTCTACAGTAACTTCCTTTAGCTGTTCACGAGTCAAATCACGGAATGATCCTCCAGAGGCCGTAAGTGTAATTCCCATCACACGTTCACGAGGTTCACCATTCAAGCATTGGAAGATAGCCGAGTGCTCACTATCCACAGGCAGAATCGGTACCCCTTTCGCAGCCGCTCTGGCAGTAACAATATGTCCTGCTGTAATTAGCGTCTCTTTGTTAGCCAGTCCGATCTGTTTGCCTGCATCAATAGCAGCCAGGGTCGACTCAAGCCCAACACTCCCCATTACAGCAGTAACAACGGTATCTGCATCCGTTCCGGCAGCAACTTCAACCAGTCCTTCTTTGCCATAAAAAAGCTGTGTTTCGACAGGTAAGTGCGGTGCCACGGTCTCTGCTAACTCTTTTGAGCCAACTGATACCTTTTTGGGTCGATAACGCTTTGCTTGCTCAATCAGCACCTCTATATTGCTCCCAGCAGCCAGTCCCTCTACTTGAAAGCGTTCGGGATGCATATCGACTACATCCAGTGTCTGAGTTCCAATGGAACCGGTTGACCCGAGAATCGCAATTTTTTTCATGCTGCACCTCATCTTTATTTATCCAATGCCTATGACGAATAGTTCGTCATATGGCTTGTGCTCATTTTTAATAGGGCAGAAGCATTAGTATATGTACGAATGGAAAAACGACAATCCAGCTGTCGCATCGATCCAGAATACCGCCATGCCCCGGGAGCAAAGTGCCGGAATCTTTGATGTTATACACACGTTTGTAAGCAGATTGAATCAGATCTCCCATTTGTCCTACAACCGCGCATGCAATTCCAATCCATACCGCTCTTTGCCAAGACAACAAGCCGTCTGACACCAATGCAAAAACAACAGAAGTGACTACCGCGATCACAACACCACCCAGTGCACCTTCCACCGTTTTGTTAGGACTGATCGACGGCCAAAGTTTGTTCTTCCCGATAAGTTTCCCTACAAAATATGCACCTGCATCACTTGCCCATATGGAGCCCAGAAGCAGAAACGTCCAGAACAACCCATGATGCAAATGTCTCGATTCCGCGATGTAATAAAAACCGATCCCAATATACATTACTCCAAGAAAGAGCATGGCAACAGTGTTTACAGGAATCTTGTTTTTAGTTACCACAGAGGCCGTCATTAATACAAGCATCACAAGCCATCCGATCTGGAATAACGTTAGTGGTCTGGCTTCCCAAACCATTTCCCAAGGAAACACAATCGCAAAGATACCTGCATAACCGATTAGGGCTACACCTGAAAAAGGCTGTACCCCGGTCATTTTTACAAATTCATAATAACCGATGAGAGCCATAAGCAGTACCAAGCCATGGTACCAGGGTCCGCCCAGCATGCAAAAACCCAAAAACAATACACCTGCTATGATTCCTGTCGTTAATCGCTGTTTCAACGGCTTCATCCTCCATCTATTTCAAACCGCCGTAACGCCTTGTTCTGCGCTGATATTCGGCTACTGCTTCAAGCAAATGCTTTTTGCCAAATTCGGGCCAGTATATATCCGTAAACCATAATTCGCTATATGCAAGCTGCCAAAGCATGAAATTGCTTAATCTCAACTCTCCGCTCGTCCGGATCAGCAAATCCGGATCAGGCATATCTCCAGTGAGCATATGTCTGTCAATGAGTTCAGGCGTAATGTCGTCTGCCGATAGTTCCCCCGACTTTACCTGCAGAGCGATCTGTTTGACACAGTCCGTCATTTCGCGACGACTTCCGTAGTTCATTGCAAAATTCAAAACAAGCCCTGTGTTATGTTCCGTAAGACGAATAGCTTCACGCAAAGCATTAATAGTATGGGAAGGCAAGTGCTCCTCCTGGCCCATCATGCGGATCCGTACATTTTTTTCTATAAGCTCATCCAGCTCTATCGCCAAAAATTCTTGCGGAAGCCGCATCAGAAAATCCACTTCTTCTTTTGGACGCGTCCAGTTTTCTGTCGAAAAAGCGTACATCGTCAGATATTTGATGCCCAGTTCATCCGCCGCGATGGTCGCACGTTTGACCGCCTTCATCCCATTCTGGTGGCCAGCTATTCGTGGGAGACCCAAACGTTTCGCCCATCGTCCATTGCCGTCCATAATGATGGCGACGTGCTGCGGGATATTATCCTCGGATATAGTCAGCGTTTCCTGCTTGTCAGCCCCATTCCACCACGACCGAACCCGTTTGATCATTCCTGTTCCTCCAAAATCCCTGAAGTTTCTTCACCTGAAGCTTGGAAAAAGAGACAAAACCCCACCGTATTGGAGGGGCTGCGCTTGTCTTACACTTCCATGATTTCTTTTTCTTTGGCAGCGAGTACCTTATCGACTTCAGCAATAAACTTGTCGGTCGATTTTTGGATATCGTCCTGATGTCTCCGGGATTCATCCTCGGAAATGTCTGACTTCTCCATTTTCTTAATGTCATCATTCGCATCACGGCGAATGTTACGAATCGCTACTTTACCTTCTTCACCGAACTTCTTCGTCAGCTTCACAAGTTCCGCTCTGCGTTCTTCCGTCAATGCCGGAATAGACAAACGGATCATGCTACCATCATTGGCTGGAGTAAGACCCAGATCCGATTTCATGATGGCACGCTCGATATCACCCATGGAAGATTTGTCCCAAGGTTGAATCATCAGTGTACGGGAATCCGGAGTACTGATATTAGCGAGTTGATTCAATGGCGTCATAGCCCCATAATACTCTACCTGAACTCGGTCCAGAAGAGCTGGAGTTGCACGGCCTGCACGCAAAGTAGCCAGGTCACGACGCAATGCTTGAATTGCTTTTTCCATACGCTCTTCGGCATGTTGTTTAACCGCTTGTGGCATTAATCTACACTCCCTTTAACGATTGTTCCGATACGTTCACCCAGAACAACACGCTTGATGTTACCTTGTTCCGTAATGGCAAATACGATCAACGGGATGTTGTTGTCCTTACAAAGCGAGGATGCCGTCGAATCCATTACACCAAGGTCTTTGTTAAGAATATCCATGTAAGTCAACTGATCAAATTTCACAGCTGTACTGTCCTTAAACGGATCTGCTGAGTATACACCATCGACTTTATTTTTGGCCATCAAGATAACTTCTGCTTCAATCTCCGCTGCGCGCAGTGCTGCTGTTGTATCCGTGGAAAAGAACGGGTTACCTGTACCTGCTGCAAAAATAACAACCCGGCCTTTCTCCAGATGACGAATAGCTCTACGACGAATATAAGGCTCTGCAATTTGTTGCATGGCAATCGATGTCTGTACGCGTGTAGGCACTTCAATCTGTTCCAGTGCATCTTGCAGGGCGAGCGAGTTCATAACCGTCGCCAGCATCCCCATATAATCGGCAGTTGCTCTATCGATGCCGTTTTCGCTACCGGCAATTCCGCGCCAGATGTTTCCGCCGCCGCATACGATAGCAACCTGTACACCTAGTTCAACTACTTCTTTTACTTGCTGGGCAATCGACGAGATCGTCTCTGCATCAATACCGTAGCCATTTTGACCGGAAAGAGACTCTCCGCTGACCTTTAAGACAACACGTTTAAATACTGGCTGTTCCAATTATTCACCCTCCACTTTGAATTGAACACCCTCGATGTTCAACCAACAAAACTCCTCGCGCATGGCCTCCTGCTTAAAAAGAAAGGAACACAGTTGTGTTCCGCTCTTTTAGGAAAAACGTTTAACCGGTAAGGCACTGTTTTCCTGAGATATAAGGGAGTTTACGCTTCGAAGTTTCATCATTCTTATATCTTCGAAAATCAATCCTGCTTGCCGGTTTAGTAAAACCGTCTTATTTGTTTACTTGGGACATTACTTCTTCTACGAAGTTGTCTACTTTTTTCTCAAGACCTTCACCCAGTTCGTAACGAACGAAACGACGGATGGAGATATTTTCACCAATTTGGCTGATTTTTTCGTTCAGCAATTGGGAGATCGTTTTGTCTGGATCTTTAACGAAAGTTTGTTCCATCAGGCAGTACTCTTCGTAGTATTTACCGATACGGCCTTCAACCATTTTTTCAATGATTTTCTCTGGTTTGCCTTCATTAAGAGCTTGAGCTTTCAGGATTTCTTTTTCTTTTTCCAGCTCATCTGTAGGAACTTCTTCGCGTTTAACGAATTTAGGATTAGCTGCAGCGATTTGCATAGCTACATCTTTAACGAAATCCTTAAATTGATCCGTTTTACCAACGAAGTCAGTTTCACAGTTAACTTCAACCAAGACACCAATGCGTCCACCAGCGTGGATGTAAGATTCTACAACGCCTTCAGTTGCTGCACGGCCTGCTTTGCTTGCTGCTGCAGAAAGACCTTTCTCACGCAACAATTCAGCTGCTTTTGTTACATCACCGTTTGCTTCTTCCAGTGCTTTTTTACAATCGAGCATACCAGCGCCCGTTCTTTCGCGAAGTTCTTTTACTGCACTCGCATTAACTGCCATTATAAATTCCCTCCAACATTAAGTATTGTACGTACACTCTAAAAAAAGGGCAGTGAGAGGTTATCCACCTGCCAACCACCCTTTTCATTTAGTTTATAACATATGTTCGAATCTATTAAGCGGAAGTTTCTTCGCCTTGGTTAGCTTCGATTACTGCGTCAGCCATTTTACCTGTCAGCAATTTAACAGCGCGGATCGCGTCGTCATTACCTGGGATAACATAATCGATCTCGTCCGGATCGCAGTTAGTATCAACGATACCTACAATTGGGATACCCAATTTGCGAGCTTCCGCAACAGCGATACGCTCTTTGCGTGGATCGATGATGAACAGGGCGCTTGGCAGGCCTTTCATATTTTTAATACCGCCCAAGAATTTCTCCAGACGATCTTTTTCTTTGCGAAGCAAGATTACTTCTTTTTTAGGCAATACAGCGAATGTACCGTCTTCTTCCCAAGCTTCCAACTGTTTCAAACGATCAATACGTTTTTGAATAGTTTGGAAGTTAGTCAGGGTACCGCCGAGCCAGCGTTGGTTAATGTAGAATTGACCAGCACGTTCAGCTTCTTCTTTAACGGAATCTTGAGCTTGTTTCTTAGTACCCACGAAAAGAATTTTACCATTCTCTCCTGCGATTCCTTTAACGAAATTGTAAGCCTCTTCGACTTTTTTCACCGTTTTTTGCAAATCGATGATGTAAATTCCGTTTCTTTCAGTGAAGATATAACGATCCATTTTTGGGTTCCAACGACGAGTTTGGTGACCGAAGTGTACCCCAGCTTCGAGAAGCTGCTTCATGGAGATTACTGCCATCTTCACACACCTCCTAATATGGTTTTTATTGTGTCCTCCGCCGGCATCATTTTTCGCCAAGACTCTCCATCAGGAAAGCACCCTCAACAAAATTAGCACATGCGTGTGTTTTAACACCGTTATCTAATATAGCATAACTGATTGCCTGATGCAACAGTCTTTCAAAGCAAATTTCCGTTCCTTCATGGCGACACAAAACTTGTCATTATTTATACAAAAAAACCGCCCTGCCTGAGCGCACTCAGTTTGACGGTTCTTTTGTAATCTTGGCAATAATAGATTTGAAACTTTCGCCTTTTTCCAAGTCATAGGTCCCGACTTGTATTTTGGTATTAATTCGCTCTGCTCTGCCAGCCTTAATAAAAGCTTGTGCACTATCTACAATACCGGCTTTCTCCAAATTCCCCGCCACAATGGCCAGACTGTTTCCTGAACGTACTTTGAAAGATACGGTAGCCGCAACTTCGGGACTGTTAGGAGTTGACGGCTCGATCGTCTCTGGCTGAGTGACTTCGTTCTGTTTGTCGCTTTCATTGTTGACAGGTTGCTTTGGATTGTCGGGTTGCTCCGGTTTCACAGCAGAATCTGTGGCTTCAGGTGCCGTTGCCGTTTTTCCCTGTAGTTCACTGCTTTCCTGTTTCTTCTTATTTACCCACTCAGCCTCTGTATACAGCTCATCATCAGAAGCTATAAGCTTCATATCCATGCTCTTGGCGGCCGATTCCAGCTGTTCCTTCGTCAGGTTGGCTGTAGCCAGCTCGGGGTCGAGACTACTCTCAGACAATGCGTTTTGTCCAACCGTTGCCAGCTGCAGCAATACCGCACCAACAATCATGCCACTTCCAAGTCCAATCCATAAGGAGCGCTTGTCCATCTGCTAGCTCTCCTCCCGTTCTGCCAGCTGCAAAATCAGCTGTACTTCTCCACGTTGTATGCCCGTCTGCTTGGCAATAGCATCCACTGACTTTCCTTCGGCATATAAATTAAACAACTCTGCATATCGGTCCTTAATGGATTCACGTAGAGGCGTAGATTCTTGTTCAGAGGTCTGCTCTTCTGCTTCTGACACCTGTTGGGCCGAATCTGCTCGCACACTGTCTACAAGCGCTTGAGCTTGCAATCCGCTTGTGCTATGTACCGGAATTATATTGGAGGATGCGTCTGCTTCTGTCGTTTTACTTTCTTCCAGTTGATCCAGCCTCCGCTGTAATTCCTGAAGCTGTGATTGCATACGCTGATCTGCCGCCGTCGCCTCACCCTTCATTTCAGCAACACGCTGAATGAGAGCATCATTGTCGTTTTCTATCTCAGCCATATAATGTTCAAGCGTAGATTCCATCTCTTGCACCAGGTGATGCCCAGGCTCCTGCACTTTGTTTTTCTTGGGCATGATAAGCGCATATGCAATTGCGCAGGCTCCTAATATGACAATAATGATCCATGGTGACAAATTGGGTTCTCTCCTTTTAATGCAGCCATCGGTGCTCAAGACTACATGTGAGTCACATGTCATCCATTACAACGACAGGTCAATATGTTTTCCTTTGTATGGATGCTCGGCAGGTTTGACAGTTTCCAGCGCTGAAGTAGCTTCAGGTTCGTTGGAGCCGCTCTGCTGCTCTTTGTTTCTAGATTGACCATCGTGTACATCTGTGTGCGCTGTTTCATCCAGCGCCTCGCTTCGTTGCCTTGCTTCATTTGCTTCTTTGGCCGTTTGTTCCGCTAGCAGGGTCTGGTCAATGACCGGTCTCTGCTGGGCTTCATTCTGATAACGCCCCGCCTCACTTGTTCTAGGTACGGCAATCTGCAATTCAACCGCTTTGAAACTCATACGCTCACCTCACGGTATCGAATGGATTTCTTCATGTGCTTGAATGCTGTACTTAAACGAATGGAACCATCGTTATATCCCCATCATGATAATAAAAAGATATTCGACTTACCGGATCTTTAATAAATTTGGTGTATCTGCCGATAACTATTCTAGAGCCTCCATAAATCATCTTATGAATATCAACGCGAGCCCTGCTTGTATCTTCAAGAACCTTCTCAATTTCAAAGATACGTGTTTTGGTTTCCTCGCTAAGACGAAGGGCAGATTTTTGTGTAGCACTCAGTTTGATTCGCATGGACATTCTATCCGGGCTCAGTTGGCCTGCAGCAGCTAACTGATCCAATAATGTCAAAGCTTTTTTCGTTTTATCCAAAGCATCCATCTGCTCTCTGACTTCCTTACGCAAGTCACTCAACTCATTACGGAGCTTAGGCAATACCCCTACTTCAATGGAAGTCACAGTAGACATACTGTTGCCAACGACGCGTGCTGAGACGTTTTCTCCAGCCTGGATCGACCCGCCAACGATAAGTCCTTTGGTGCCTTCACAGATTACCGCATGACCTGCACGAATCGTGGAATGCATAATACTTTGGGATACCAGGACATTTTCAGCCGCATCGACGTTGCCTTCTTGAATAAAGGTACATTTCACATTATGTCCTGCTTGTATAAGCCCTTTGTTATAACCAATAATACCGCCGGTAATTTCGACAGAGCCACCTGCTTCCAGCTCCGCTCCCTCGACACCTCCGACGACACGTATATCCCCTGCCGCTTTTACTTTAAATCCGGTAAGCACATTGCCGCGAATGACAACTGTACCCACAAAATCGATGTTACCGGTGTTATAATCCACATCGCCATTGACCTCGTATACCGGAAACACATTCAATTTGTTGCCGTCTGTTTTGGTAACCAATCCATCCAGGGCGGCATACATCGCAGATCCATCAGGGTTAACGACAACATTTTTCCCCACTTTGAAGCGTGCTTCTTTCCCTGGACGAAAAGGTATTTCTTCACCTGTTACAGCCCTTCCCACCGTGCCGTCCACAGGAGGAATTCGTTCGGCAATGATTTGACCTGTTCGAACATTGTTTAAGCGAGTCACTTCTTTGTAATCGACTGTTCCGTTCTCTGCTTCCAAAGGTCGCCGTTCATTGGAATCGTCCATGCCCACTAGCACTTTAATAAAGCCATTCGTTCCCGGTACTGGTTTAATACCTTCGGCAATCTTGTATTGATCCTTCACATAAGTCTCAGGATGACTCACAAAAACAAGCAACGCTTCGCGCAGCACACCATACTTAATACCCTGACTCGCTATAAATTTTTCGAGTTCATCCGGTGTACAGGTAAAACCTTCTTCCTGTTTGGAAAATTCAAGGTAGGCCGTACTTTTATCATCTGATAAAACAATGCTCAAACACTGTTCCAAAACAGTCTGCTGTGTCAATGCATTTCTTCCCCCTTTAGACTTTCCACTCCCCAATATCCAATGTTAAAGCTCTCTATTCATATATTACTATATTAATCTTTACGCATAAGCAAGTCTTTCTGTTTATCCAATGTTCCACGTAACCGTAAGATGGCCTTTGAGTGCAGCTGCGAGATACGTGACGGAGAAAGAGACATAACCTCAGCAATTTCACTAAGAGAGAGATCTTCATAATATAAAAGTGAAACAACCGTTCTCTCTTTGACAGTCAATTTTTCAAGCCCTTGCACTAAAGCTTCTTTTAAGTAGAATTCATTTACTTTATAATCCGGGTTTTTGGCTTTTTCATCGACCATTAATGAAAGTCGAGTCTCAGACTCTTCTTCACGAATCGGGTCTTCCAGAGAGCAAAGCGACATAACAGCCACTTCCTGAAGCATATGTTGAAAGTCTTTCGTAGACACGTCGAGATATTGACTCATTTCTTCGTCACTAACAGAGCGCAAATATGTCTGCTCTAGTTGCTGGTAAGCATCTTCAATCCGCTTCGCTTTCTCCCGCACGGAACGAGGAACCCAATCTCCCTGACGCAAACCATCAAGGATTGCACCGCGCACCCGCCAGGATGCGTACGTCTCAAATTGAAGACCACGTTCATAGTCAAATTTCTCCAACGCATCAATCAATCCCATAACTCCATTGCTCTCCAGATCATCTTTCGGGACATTTTTGGGCAGACCGACAGCCAAACGCCCGGATACATAGTTTACAATATGAAGATATTTTTCGATCAAACTTTTCTTGGCTTCAAGATCGCCTTGTTCTTTCCACTTTTCCCACAAGTCAGCATGGTTCAAATGTGAAGCTTTACGCTCGTTCAATTGCTTTCACCCTCCTTATTTGTCTGTCAGGTGACGAACGGCCTGCGCCAACTCCTCCGGATCTTTGGTCCGGACAAGTTTAGGCGGATCCAAAGGGGCAAATCCCGTTGGAGCTTTCGTCTCAGATGGTGGAAGGTTCTCCCCAGAGGAGGCGTTCTGTCCATGTTTGAGCAAGTCGTTCAGCTCTTGTCCATCGTCTTCGAGTTTAATGTCCACCTGTGAACCTCTTAGTTCTTGAGCGCCCGGTGAATCATAACCATACCCATTCCCCTCTGATGAAGGGTTCAGCAGCAATCCCAGTCCCCAGCGTAAACCATAAGCAAGGACAAACCAGGCTACAAAGCCGATCAACCCGCGTATTAAGCTGGTCATCAACACATTGCTGCTGTATGCTACAAAAAAGGTCAGAATAAATCCGACTATGCCTGCTCCAAGATTAATACGGTAGTTTCCTATCATGTCTTATAGTTCCTTTACACCCATTTGGACACTTCGAATAGTCAAAAGTCCAGTTTCACAGTCCATTTCAATCGTTCGTCCGTAATTCCCACCGGTATCTTCGGCAAGAAGTGGAATCCCAAGCTTTTCTAACCATTCCCGACAAGAATCCGCATTCCTCGGTCCGATACGCATTGTATCTCCTGCCCCTGCGAAGGCAAACATCTGAGACCCTCCAGCCATTTTGGACACAATACGTGAACGAGATGCACCGAGTTGTATCATTCTTTGTAACAATTCCGGCAATGCCGTATCCGCATATTTGGCTTTGTTCAACGTTCCTTCACGAGCTATCTCTGAAGTGGGGAGCATGACATGCGCCATTCCGGCAAGCTTCAAATGCGGATCATACATCGTTAATCCCACACAAGAGCCCAAGCCAGTCGTACGGATTACGCCGGGTAGATGAGCAATGTTCAAATCCGCCATACCGACTTTAACGACGCTTTTGTCCTCAATCATGATCCAGTGGCACCCCTAGAGATTCAAATATCTTAGCAAATGAAGGCGGATCGGGAATCAGGAAAAATTGACCCTCTACCTGATCTTCACCTTCAAAGAAAGAAGTGTCAATCAATAATGCATCGTCGCCCATTTCACCAAACTGCAACAGACCATAACTCAAAATGGCACCTGCCATATCAATAGCAAGTCCGGGAACGGTCGGATACATAGATAGTTTCGTGAAATCTGCCAAAGAAGAAAGGTATGAACCGGCCAATATATTCCCGATTTCGGATAGAGCCGACTGTTCCATTTCCGTGAATGCAAGACCTTCCTTCAAATCAAAACCAGCAAGCCGGTTCAGCAGCATTTTGGCAGCCTCAGGTGCCATCATAAAGAACAGATTGCCTGGTGCTTCGCCTTCAACACGAAGAAATACAGTAACAACTATACGTTCATCTCCGCCCACTTTTTCAGCAACTTCTTCAAAAGGAAGCATCTGTACTGTAGGCACACCCATGTCAATCGGTCTATTGAGAAGCTGAGACAACGCCGTTGCGGCGTTGCCTGCTCCAATGTTACCGACCTCTTTGAGCACATCCATTTGGAATCCCTCAAATCGGTTGAACAGTTCCACGGTGTTAGCCCTCAATACTTTCCAGCTGTACAACCTCGCTTTTATTTAATACTTCGTTTAGGTTAAGCATAATCAACAAGCGCGCATCCTCCAGCTTGGCTACACCGCGCAGGTATCTTGCTTTAACTCCACCAACCACTTCAGGCGGACTATCAATAGCGTCACGCTTGATGTCAATAACATCATTGGCAGAGTCAACGATAAAGCCAACTTGCATATCGTCCACACCTACAATGACAATACGAGTTTGATCGGTGTATTCTGTTTCTGGCAAAGAGAATCGACCACGTAGATCAATGACGGGAATAACAACACCACGTAAGTTAATAACTCCTTTTACAAAAGAGAAGGTCTTAGGTACACGGGTAATAGGCATCATACGCTCAATCGTCTGAACCTTGTCTACTTCAATACCGTACTCTTCGGAACCTAATTTAAAGACAATGACTTTCAACTCTTCTTCCATGGAAAAAACCTCCCTATTAAATGTAAGACTTATCTTGTGTGCTTATTTAATAAATGCATTAGGGTCAAGAATCAGAGCTACTTGACCATCTCCCAGAATCGTTGCACCAGAGATCCCTTCAATGGAAGGAAGATAAGTACCCATCGATTTAAGAACAATCTCACTCTGCCCAATAAATTCTTCAACGGCTACAGCTGCAAGACGTTCACCTTTGCGAATGACCACGATCTCAGTTTCTTGTTCGTTCGCATCATTGAAATCAGGCACTCCGAAAACTTCGCTCAATGACAGGTACGGAATTAGAGACTCACGGAACGTAATCATTTTATTGCCATGAATATTACGAACCTGTTCGCGTTGTACAATGGCTGTCTCTACAATGGAAGACAAAGGAACGGCGTATTTCTCGGATCCAAGTCGAACAAGCATCGCAGCGATAATGGACAGGGTCAATGGTAACTGAACAGAGAAGTTGGTGCCTTTACCCGGTGTCGAATGAATGGTTACATTACCACCAAGAGAAGTGATTTTGGATTTCACAACATCCAATCCTACTCCACGGCCGGAGATATCCGAGATTTTATCAGCGGTACTGAAGCCTGGTGCAAACAATAACTGGTTCACTTCATCATCGCTCATCTTGGCACCTTGTTCTTCGGTAACAACCCCACGTTTGACCGCTGTTCTCAAAAGGTTATCGCGGTAAATGCCTTTACCATCATCTTCGATTTCAATAAATACATGATTTCCGCTGTGGAAAGCCCGAAGATTAACTGTTCCCAATTCAGGTTTACCAGCTGCCACACGCTCTGCGATCGATTCAACACCATGGTCAACTGCATTACGCAGCAAATGCACCAGCGGATCGCCGATCTCATCAATTACCGTCCGATCAAGTTCCGTTTCGGCACCCGTAATGACCAGATCAATCTTTTTGTCGAGTGTTTTAGCCAGGTCACGAATCATACGCGGGAAACGGTTGAATACCGTATCCACAGGAACCATCCGCAATTTCAGTACAATATTTTGCAAATCTGTACTGACTCTGCTCAGATGAGCTACCGTATCCGATAAATCATTATTACCCGTCTCGCTGGCCAACTGCTCCAGTCGTGAACGATCGATCAGTAACTCGCTGAACAAGTTCATCAGTACATCCAGACGTTCTATATCCACACGGATGGTACGTGAAGGTGTAGCAGCTTGTTTTGGTGCAACTGTTTTGGTGGCTACTGGTTTCTTTGGTTCTTCTTTTGATAAAGAACTCGGTTCCGATGATGCTTCTACTGGAGCAGGAACAGGTGCAGCTTCCACTTCAGCTGTTGCCGCTGCCTGATTGGTCATCTGCTGAAGAGTCTCTTGATCCAGCTGAATGACTTTGGCACTCTCAATTTCTGAGATGCTCATAATGCCTTTTTCAAGTTCCTGCGCCTCTTTGGTCGTTATGTAATACAACGAGAAACTGCGCTCAAACTTCTCTTGCTCAATATCCTGAACTGTTGGGAACGATTTAACAACCTCACCCGAGCGTTCTAATAGATCAAAGACCATATAAGCACGTACGCCCTTCAGCTGGCTCTGCTCGCTGACAAGAACTTCAACATAGAGCACACGGTGGCCTTCGGCTATGGACTGATCCAATACGGAGTACTGGAATTCGTCCAGTTCAACCGCACTTGGTGTTGCTGTACTTGGTGATTGGTTTACTGCGGCTACGGGAGCAGTACCTCCCGTCCATTCACCACTCTCAATGGCTTGGAGAGAAGCTACGATGGAGGAAACATCCGCTTTACCCTCTCCGCCTTCGGTAATATCCTGAACCATTGTTTCCAAAGCATCCAAACTCTTGAACAGGGTATCAAAAATGAAATCCTGCATTTTCAACTTTTCGTTGCGCACCAGATCCAGCACATTTTCCATTTTGTGCGTCAATGATGCCAAATCCTCAAAACCCATTGTAGCAGCCATACCCTTCAACGTATGAGCAGAGCGGAATATGACCTGAACAATTCCCAGATCCTCCGGACTGCCTTCGAGTTGAAGCATATTTTCGTTAAGGGACTGCAGATGATCATTAGACTCATCAATAAACATAGATAAATATTGATTCATGTCCATTGTGAGGCACCTCCTCCATGAGTTAACTCTGTTTATTTCACAGCTTGAACAAGTTTAGGCGCAATCTCCTGCAATGGCAGAAGATGACGCACGCATTGCAGCTCTACAGCAGAACGCGGCATACCATACACAACACAAGTTTCTTCATTCTCTGCAAAGGTTGAAGTGACACCCGCTTCATACAATTTTTTCATCATACGAGCGCCATCACTGCCCATCCCTGTCAGTAAAACCAGATGTCTTTGCAATGACGTGTACGGCAGCAGCGACTCAAACATTGTATCGACTGAAGGCCTGTGTCCATTGACTGGTTCTTCCTCTGTCAGCTTTATGGTGAACCTTCCATCTGCAGTTTTGTTGACTTTGACATGAAAGCCGCCAGGAGCAATATAGGCCGTTCCTTTTCGTAGAACCATGCCTTCCTCAGCTTCAACCACATGCAGTTCACTGAACGTATTCAATCGCTGGGCAAGGGATCGGGTAAAGTTGGGCGGCATATGCTGAACAATAATGACTGGAGCAGGTAAATCACCTGGCAGTTGTTCCAGCAAAGTTTTGAGGGCTCTCGGTCCCCCAGTTGAACAACCAATAGCCACAAGTTTGTTAAATGATCCTTCCGGTACTCCTGCTCCCTTATGAGACGGAATTACCTTGGCAATATCTTTGGATGGTTCAGCTGAAGCTGCAGCTGTCTCCTGTTCTGCCAATCGAGAAGACAAACGGTTTTCCTTGGGAGATTGCGTTGGCTTGTTTGCCTTAGCTATTCTGTCAGTACTGGCATTCGAAGCTCGATTTGAATCTCGCAAAGGCTCCAACTTTTTGTCCAGATGTCCCGTATTCTGCTTCGTCAGTGGAACAGTAGGTTGCTTCGGTTTTGCTCGTAAGGAATCAGTTTGTCCACTGCCAAATCGTGCTCCTGACTGGGCAGGTTCTATTTTTTTCTTCAAAGAACCTTTTCGGTCTTGTAAAGGAGGTGGATCAACGTGAACTCGCTGGGACTGTTGCAGCAGTTTGCTCTGTGCTTCATCCCGTTTCTTCATCGATGCTTCACGATCGGCTTTTCGCTTGATTTCATCCATAGCTGCTCGCATCCGCTCAACCAATGCTTTACCTACTTGGGCAATATCCTGATCATGCACAATCGATGGCTTACGAATGAAGTCAAACGCACCGGCCTCGAGCGCCATGATGGTCTCTTTCATGCCTTGTTCATTGATACCCGAGAGCATAATCACCGGGACGAAAGATTGCTTCATGATCGATTTTAATGCGTCCAATCCATTCATTTCAGGCATCTCAACGTCCATTGTGATGACATCGGGCTTCAAATCTATTGCTTTTTGAATAGCTTCCTTACCATTTGATGCTGTTGCCGTAACCTTAAACTCCGAATCTGTTTCAATTAAATCCGAAACAATTTTACGCATAAAAGCGGAATCATCGACAACCAATACTTGATACACCGCCATGTTGTTTCCACCCCTGTTTCCTTTATTCAGAAATCATGTTGTCCGCTTTAGCCACTTTTTCATAAATCCTCTGATTCCTGTCAAGGTTTCGGATCCCGGAGCAGCAGGTACAGCCAAATAGTGATGTGCGAGTTTCTCTATATCCCTGGAAGCTTTTGCATTCGGATATGCCAGACTGTATGGCACTTGCCTTTTAACTGCCTTTACAACCTGAGCATCTTCGGAAATATATCCAAGCAGCGGGATATCGATCTGTAAAAATCTCTTTGCCACTCCAGCTATTTTATCCGCCACCCGTTCCGCCTCTTGCTGGTCTTCAGCCCGGTTAACGATCATCCGAAAGGGTGTGGCATTTTCCTGGCCATGCATAACTTTAACTAAAGCATAAGCATCGGTTATTGAAGTCGGTTCAGGTGTGGTGATGATCAGACATTCATCGGCTGCACCGATGAATTTCATATTTTCTCTGGAAAGTCCTGCTCCTGTATCAAAAATGACATAGTCCATCTCCTGTGCAATCTCTTCAACTTGTCCAGCAAAAAACTCCAGATCTCGATCTGACAATGAGAACAATTCTTTCATCCCCGAACCTCCGGCGATATAAGGCAACCCGCTTGCACCAAGCTGTATGATTTCCTGTATGGATTTCTGTCGGTATAACAGATGGTACAGATTATAAGGAGAAGAGGTTCCCATTAGGACATCGATATTAGCCATCCCTATATCTGCATCAAACACCAATACCTTTTGCCCCATAGCCTGTAAGCTCAGTGCAAAGTTAAGTGTAAAGTTGGATTTACCAACCCCTCCCTTTCCACTGGCAACGGTTATGATTTTGGAGGAGCGTGAGTCACGTCCTCTTCCCTCCACTCCGTTAGGCATGGAGACCATACTTCTGAGTGAGGCTGCCTGGTCCTTCATCGTACAAGCTCTCCTAACAATTGTTTGGTCAGCGAATCCGCATCAGGCTTGAGTAGATCATCCGGCACATTTTGTCCGTTAGCCACATAAGCAAGTTTAAGTGGAAAACGATGCAGCAGGTTAAACATCGGGCCACAGCTTCCGGTCTCATCCATCTTCGTAAAAATGACCTTATCCAGCCCATATTTGCTGAAATGCTCCGTTATTTGAACCATATCGGCACTTTTGGAAGTCATGCTCAAAACCAAAAAAGTTTCACTATTTTCCACAGGCGCGAGTAGGCTTTGCAGTTCTGAAACAAGCAACTCATTTCTGTAGTTTCTTCCGGCTGTATCCATGAAGATTAGATCACATTCCTCAAGACGGGAGATTGCACGTTGTGTATCACCTGGGGACTGTACGACCTCTAGCGGGACATTTAAAATGGATGCGTACGTTCTAAGTTGTTCTACCGCTGAGATACGATAAGTATCCGAAGTGATGAACCCTACCTTTCGCTGATAGTTGAACATCTGTTCAGCAGCCAGTTTGGCAATGGTCGTTGTTTTACCAACTCCAGTTGGCCCAGCTACATATACAATGCGTGTAGTTGGCAAAATACCCACGTCGATACGTTTCTCCAAAAAATGTGATATTTCCAGTTGCACTGCTTGAACGGCTTCTGCTTCATCTAATTCTTTTTCAGAGAGCTTCGTCTGAACAACATCAAACCAAGATTCCCATACTTCTGGCCAAATGTCTTGCTCCATCAACCTTTCTCGAAGAGCGTGGAACTCCTCTGGTAACGGATCTGCCGTTGCTCCTTGCTTAGACAACTTGGTCATCATCAGTTTGAGCTCCTGCAATTCAGACATCAGTTGGCCCTGCTGCGGATCGTTCGCCTGCTCCTGCTGCCCACTGGCAGATGTTAAACCCGAAAAATCCGCCCCTTGCGGTCGCGGTTTATGCTCGATACTCAAAGAAGATCTGCCGTTGCTCATGTCTGAACCGAGTTTACTCGATTCAGACACAGCTGTGGCATCCGTAGTTTTCTCTTGCACATTTTTTTCAGCGATACTGGCAGCCGCTTCGTCAGAAGCAACGACAAACGAACGAGCCGTTTGTCGATATGCCTCAGGTACAAATGCGCGAGGTACCGGTGTAAATTGGTTTTGCACTTGCTTTGTTGCCTGTTTTTTTTCTTCCTTATCCACTGCTGCTACAACTTCAATCCTTTTCTTACGGAACATCCCCAGCACACCGCCTACCTTGATTTCCTTGGTGGACAGAATGACGGCATCACTTCCCAGGTCTTTGCGAATTTGAAGCATAGCTTCGGGCATGGTCTCAACGACGTATTGTTTTACTCTCATAAGTTCACCACCCCGACACTTTGGATTTCAACATTCGGCTCCAACTCACTATAGGAAAGAACTGGTATATCCTGCATGGTGCGTTCAATCACCTGACGCAGATACATACGAATGGTTGGAGAAGTTAATACAACAGGCTGCTGGCCCGACTGGATCAATCGATTAACTTGTTCAGTCAACTTTTGATATACACTTTGTGTTGAAGCTGGATCTAATGCAAGGTAACTGCCTTGATCCGATTGCTGTACACTCTCAGCAATTTTCTTCTCTAGACCAGGTCCAACAGTTATTACTCTGAGCGTCTCCCCTTTTTGGGAGAATTGCTGGGTAATCTGACGAGATAGGGATTGTCTCACGTATTCCGTCAGCACATCCGGGTCTTTGGTATACGTTCCGTAGTCCGCCAGTGTCTCGAAGATTGTAACCATATCACGAATGGAAACTTTCTCACGCAACAACTTGGCGAGTACTTTCTGTACATCTCCGATGGACAGGACGGATGGGATGAGTTCATCCACCAGCGCAGCATAATTCTCTCTGAGATTATCCACAAGTGCTTTCGTTTCTTGTCTGCCAAGTAACTCATGCGCATGCTTCTTAATCAATTCAGTCAGATGTGTGGCTACTACTGAAGGAGGATCTACAACTGTATATCCTGCAAGTTCAGCTCTGTCTTTGGTTACTTCATCTATCCATAAGGCTGGAAGGCCAAAAGCTGGCTCTGTCGTTTCAATCCCTGTAACAGATTCTTCTTCATAACCCGGACTCATGGCCAGATAATGATTCAACAACAGTTCTCCGCCGCCAACAACATTACCCTTAATTTTGATGACATATTCATTCGGTCTTAATTGGATATTATCCCGAATCCGGATAACCGGAACGACTAACCCCAGTTCAAGAGCACATTGCCTACGAATCATAATGATCCGATCCAATAAGTCTCCGCCCTGCTGGTTGTCTGCCAGAGGAATCAAACCGTAACCAAATTCAAACTCAATAGGGTCAACCTGAAGAAGGTTGATTACACTCTCCGGACTTCTAACTTCTTCAATCTGCTGCTCCTCTTCCATTTGCTCCTCTGCCTCTTGCTTCTGATTCAGATTATTCTGCATCCTCCATCCAGCAAAAGCCAGCAAACCTGCAAGCGGCAACGTTGTAATAATATGAATCGGTGTGAAAAAACCGAGCATTGCTATTACAAAAGCTACAATATAAAGGAGCGTCGGGTATGTAAACAATTGTCCCGTAATGTCATCGGCCAAATTCCCTTCCGATGATGCTCTAGTTACAATAAGACCTGCTGCTGTAGATATCAGGAGTGCAGGAATCTGGCTTACCAGTCCATCCCCGATCGTTAACACAGAGTAGGTAGACAGTGATTCTGCAAAATCGAGACCATGAACCGTCATTCCGATGATAAATCCACCAATGAGATTAATCAGGAGAATAATGATGCTCGCAATAGCGTCTCCTTTTACAAATTTACTCGCTCCATCCATGGCGCCGTAGAAGTCAGCTTCGCGTTCAATTTTGGAACGACGTTCACGTGCTTGCTGCTCGTTGATCAGACCAGCATTCAAATCTGCGTCAATACTCATCTGTTTACCAGGCATCGCATCGAGGGTGAATCGTGCTGCGACTTCAGCTACACGCTCTGATCCCTTCGTAATAACGATAAATTGAACCACGACGAGAATCAGAAACACAATGAATCCAATTGCGATCTGTCCACCAGCTATCCAGCTACCAAAGGTAGCGACTACCGAACCTGCGTCTCCTTCTCCCAGAATCAGTTTCGTTGTCGATATATTGAGTGCTAATCGAAACAACGTCGTGATCAGCAACAATGCAGGAAAGATGGAAAATTGCAGTGCCTCTTTGCTGTTCATTGCAACAAGCAATATCATCAGTGCAATTGAGATATTGATGACAAGCAACATATCCAACAACCAGGTTGGGATCGGGAGAATCATCATCAACACGATGCCGATGATACCCGCAAGGACAGCTATATCTTTTGTTTTCAATGAATGTACGGCCTCCGATCCCTTGTTATTTCGTTCTGCCCTTTAATTTATATACATAAGCCAGCACTTCGGCTACCGCTTGAAACAAATCAGCCGGTATGGCGTCACCAATCTCGGCTCTCTGGAACAATGCCCGTGCCAGCGGCTTGTTTTCCATTGTAATGACACCGTGCTCTTTGGCAATTTCCTTAATACGTAAGGCGACGTAATCCTGACCTTTAGCTATAATCTGCGGCGCTTCCATCTCCGAGCCTTCATACTTAAGCGCAACGGCAAAGTGAGTTGGGTTGGTGATAATCACATCCGCTTTGGGAACTTCCTGCATCATACGCTGAACAGCCATACGACGCTGACGCTCCCTGATTTTCCCCTTGATCAGTGGGTCACCTTCCATTTTTTTGTATTCGTCCTTGATGTCTTGCTTGGACATCCGAATGTTTTTCTCATAATCATACTTCTGATACATGTAATCGAATACTGCAAGTACCAGGAGTGCTACGGCAATTTTAATTCCCAAGTTTAAGGTAATCGAAGCAGCAAAATGAAGAATAGCATCCAGTGAAAAATGTGATAGTGAAGCAATATCTGATTGGTAACTTGTGATTGTACTGTAAACGAGAAAACCGATAATTGACATTTTTAGAATCGATTTAGCGAATTCCACCAAAGAGCGGAGAGAAAAAATATTTTTGAACCCTTTGATCGGATCCAACTTCTCAAGTTTTGGCTTCAAACCTTCCCCTACAAGAAGAAAACCAACCTGCATGTAATTAACGATTAACGCAACAAGTACCGCACCTAGCAAAGCAGGAGCAAGCAACAGCATTATCTCGATACCATATCGCATCATCAGAGCGACAACATTCTCCCCGGTGATCTCCATACTGAGTCGATTTATGAAGATGTCCGTAAACAGTCGAACTATTCGTTCTTTATAAAAGTTACTGAACATCATCATGATCAAAAACGTGAATAGGAGAATGGATGCGCCGGACAGCTCCATACTTTTGACAACCTGTCCTTTTTTTCGCGTATCCTGTCTTTTTTTCGGGGTAGCCTTCTCTGTTTTTTCCCCCGCAAACATCTGGAGGTCGAGTTGATATTTCATTCGAATCTTGTCCTCCGTTTCACTCAGCCCGGCCTCTGTCCAATGGTCCCAAGCAAGTTTTCCATGGATCTGAACATTACTTCGAACAATTGACTAAACACAAAGGCAAAACTGGGAACCAGCAAAAGCAAAATAGCAAGCCCTACGAGTACTTTCAGTGGCATTCCGACGGCAAATACGTTAAATTGAGGAGCCGTCTTCGCCAAGAATCCCAATCCTACATCTGTCAAAAACAGAGCAACTACAATCGGCGCAGACATCTGAAAAGCCAACATAAATGATTGACCTAAGGTACGCACCAAAAATTCAGCAATACTTCCATCTGCCAATCGTAGAAAGAATACATTCGACAACGGAATCCAGCGATAACTATATACAATGGCATCGAGCAGATAATGATGTCCGTTCATTGTCAGAAAGAGCAATACCGCAAAAGCATATTTGAAGTTACCTGTAAGTGGTGCAGAAGCGCCTGTCATTGGATCATATACGTTGGCCATACCAAAACCAATCTGAAGATCAATAAAGGTTCCTGCGGTCTGTATAGCCGTCATTAACAGATAAGCAACAAAGCCTAAGAGCAAGCCAATCAATATCTCTCGGATAACCAGCAGGATATAACTCAGATCTGTAGGTACAACCTGGTCTATGCCGTATACCATATACACCGTAAAGGTTACGAATGCCGATAAACCAATTTTAAGAGAATTCGGCACATTCCGAGCCGAGAAGACCGGCGCAGTTACAAAAAATGATGCTATTCGACAAAACATAAGCAGAGCGACAGGAAAACTTTGCAACAATGTCTCCATCTGCAACAGCCTACCCTATGTATCTGTATAAATTATCGAGAATGTTATACGTGAAATCGACCAGTATATTCAATATCCAAGGACCAAACAAAAGTACTGCCAGAAGTACAGCAATGATTTTAGGCACAAAGGCCAGGGTTTGCTCCTGAATTTGAGTGGTTGCCTGAAACACACTGATAATGAGTCCTACAACCAGAGCTAGAATAAGCATGGGTGCGCTGGCCAGCAGTGAAGTATAGACCGCTTTCCCGGCCAGACCGATAATAAACTCCGAAGTCATGACCGTCCTCCTTTAATATGCCGGCTCAAGTGTTAAAACTCAGCAACAGTGACTTCACGACCAGATACCAGCCATCGACAAGTACAAATAACAGTATTTTGAAAGGTAATGAGATCATGACAGGTGGAAGCATCATCATCCCCATAGCCATGAGTGTACTCGCAACTACAATGTCTATAACCAAGAATGGAATAAAGATCATGAATCCCATCTGGAATGCTGTCTTCAACTCACTGATTGCATATGCCGGTACCATCACAGTAATCGGAATATCTTGGTATGTGCTTGGCTTTTCGGTTTGATTGTACTTCATAAACAGCAATAGGTCTTTCTCCCTAGTGTGGGAGAACATAAACTTCTTCATGGGATCCGCAGCTTTTTCCAACGCTTCGGTTTGTGTGATGTCTCCCTTGAGATAGGGCTGAAGCGCTACCTGATTAATGGACGACAACGTCGGTGACATGATGAAAAGTGTCAGAAAAAGTGCTAAACCGACCAGCACCTGATTGGGTGGCATTTGCTGCGTACCCAAGGATGTCCGCACAAAACCGAGAACGATAACAATCCGTGTAAAACTGGTCATCAGTACCAGCAAGGCTGGTGCAATACTAAGTACTGTGATCAACAGGATAATGGACAGTGAACTCGTACTTGGTGTACCCCCATCCCCGTTACCAATTTGAATATCAATATTCGGAATCGGTTCGGCAAAGGCAGCAGTGACCGAGGCCAGACTGATGAGTCCTATGAAAAAACACGCCAACCAAATCTTTTTCTTCATGAATCCCTCGACCGATCTGTAGTATTGTCTTCTTCCAGGACCTTCTCCATCTTCTCTTTACGGTTAGGCATCTGCCGAAGTTTAGATTCAAACAGTTCGTGAAAAGAGGTTGTATCCTCGAGTTCCATTTCCCGTGGCGGTTCATCTTTGCGCAAGCGGGCTGCCAGCTTTGCAATGAGAGGCGAAAGTCTTCCCTGTTGAGCTGAAGCATCCCGTTCAAATGAATCAATGATTCGCTGTGCCTCTTCAAGATCCGAAACCTTATCCACCAGCTGTATGTCATCACCCACACCGAGTAGATAAACACTACCGCCAATTTCTATAATTTGCAGCGACTTGTTTGGTCCCAGTCCGACCCCACCCAAAATACGAATTGTGCCGTTCCGGAACCATCGCTGATTCCGTTTGTTCAGAAAACGAATCAGATAGACTATAAGAACCAGAATGACGGCCAGGACAACAATCACCCATACAAGCTGAAAATAATAATTGACTCCCGTGCCCACATCATCTGGAATCTTATCCTGAGCCATCATCATGTCTCTTAAACGCCCAGCGTTTTGCTGATTGCTTCGATAACGCGGTCAGATTGGAACGGTTTCACGATGAAATCTTTAGCTCCAGCTTGGATTGCATCAATAACCATCGCTTGTTGACCCATCGCAGAGCACATAATCACTTTTGCGTTAGCATCAATTTTTTTGATTTCTTTCAAAGCTGCAATACCATCCATCTCAGGCATGGTAATATCCATTGTAATCAGATCAGGACGAAGCTCCTTAAACTTCTCAATTGCTTGTGATCCATCCTGTGCTTCGCCAACGACCTCGTATCCGTTTTTGGACAAAATGTCCCGGATCATCATTCTCATAAATGCAGCGTCGTCCACGACTAAAATTCGGTTTGCCATCTTGATTCAAGTCCTCCCTAAATTGTGCTTATTGTAATTTCTGAATTCGGTCCCATTGGCTTACGATATCTATAACACGAACACCAAAGTTTTCGTCGATTACGACAACCTCACCTTTGGCAATTAACTTGTTATTCACCAAAATATCGACAGGTTCACCGGCCAGCTTGTCCAGCTCGACAATTGAACCTTGTGACAGTTCTAAAATATCCTTAATTTGCTTCTGGGTCCTTCCTAATTCTACGGTGACTTTAAGGGGAATGTCCATCAATAAATTCAAATTGTTTTCGTCTACCTGGCCGAACGCCCCATTTTGCAAATTGGCGAATTGAACCGGTTGTACGTTTACATTCCTATTCGGCACACCGCCGTAATGCTGCGGTACACCATAAGGTTGCTGCGGAGGCATGCCATACGGCTGCTGTGGCGGCATTCCTTGCGGCATCCCCATTGGAGCCTGTCCATAGCCATTATAATCTTGAACAGGCGGCTGTTGTGCCTGTGACGGTGCCTGTTGCTGAACCGGAGGTTGCTCAGGGGCAACCGGTACTGCTGCTGGTACTGGCTCTGGAGTAGACGCAACTGGTGCACTAGCAGTAGACTCTTGAGCCCCTCCAATCAACATCTCTACCATTTCTTTGGCAAAATGCACTGGAAGCAGCTGCATAAGATTGGAATCAATTAGGTCACCAATCAACAGACGAAATGATACCTGGATCAACGTCTCATCTTCTGGAAGATTGCTGACTCCCTCACCACTTTCCATATTGAGAATATCAATTCCCGGAGGAGAAATATTCACGAAACGGTTAAAGATTGTGGACATGGAAGTAGCAGACGAACCCATCATTTGATTCATCGCTTCCTGTACTGCACTGATATGGATTTCATTTAGTTCTTCATCAACCGGATTTCCTTCGCCGCCAAGCATCAGATCAGCTATGACTTGAGCATCCCGTTTTTTGATGACTAGCGAGTTAATCCCTTCAAATCCATCCACATAATTCACATGTACTGCAACGTGAGGTTTAGGAAAGGCTTCATCAAACTGTGTCCGACTGATGATGGACACCTTAGGTGTTGTAATATCTACTTTTAGGCCCAATAGCGTGGACAAAGCTGTCGCCGCACTACCAAAAGTAATGTTACCAATTTCCCCCAAGGCATCCTGTTCCAGCTCGGTCAAAAAATCATCAACTGTTTTCTCAGCCGGTTCCGAACTGTTCATCGATTCCGATTGTCTGAGCAAAGCATCGATTTCTTCTTGGGATAAATAATCCTTACTCGTCAAATTCTTCAACTCCTTCGGTGACAATCTTGTCTATTTGCACAGCCACACGATCCTTGATCGTTCCCGGGCTACCCATGTACTTCAGCCTGTCTCCAACTTTAATGGACAATCCCTCATCAACTGGTTTGTTCAACGTAATGACATCGCCAACCGACAGACCCAAAAATTCAGCAATCGAAATTCTGGATTCTCCCAACTCCGCAACAACGGGTAATTTGGCTTTGTTCACACGCTCTTTGAGAGCATCATATTCTTCCGGAGCTCTCGTCTTTTTCTCCGAAACAAACCACTGATGAGTCGACAACCGGGACATAATAGGTTCAAGAACGACATGCGGGATACACAAATTGATCATGCCTGTGGTGTCACCGATTTTGGTACTCAGTGAGATCAAAGCAATGGTCTCATTGGGAGATACAATCTGCATAAATTGCGGATTGGTCTCCAGCGCTTCCATCCTTGGAGAAATATCCAGCACCGTCTTCCATGCTTCCTGCAAACTCTCAAACGCACGGCTGAAAATCCGCTCCATAATCGTCGTCTCAATTTCCGTCATCGATGCGATCTTTGTCGGTGCATTTCCTGTTCCGCCAAGCAGACGATCCAGCATTGCATAACCCACGTTGGGATGAACCTCCATCACCATCCGTCCCTGTAATGGCTCCGCCTCAAATATGTTCAATATCGTCATCTTCGGAATAGAACGGATAAACTCGTCATAAGGCAACTGTTCAACCTGAACGACATTGATCTGAACGAACGTCCGCAGTTGGGCTGAAAAATAAGTGGTGAGAAAGCGTGCAAAGTTTTCGTGAATACGGGTCAAGCTTCGAATATGATCTTTAGAAAAACGAACTGCCCGCTTAAAATCGTACGATCTAATTTTCTTTTGAGTTTCTTCCTTTTTCAATTCCTCGGCATCCATCTCACCAGAGGAAAGGGCAGCTAATAGGGCGTCAATCTCATTTTGTGATAATACATCCACCATGTTCTCACCCCCTTACAGATTTACAGCGTGTCCTGTTCATTATATTGGTGCTGTCAAAAAAGAAGAAAAACTAGTACTGGTCAGCTTACCTTCCGGCAAAGCTTCATTAATAAGTTCGGTCAATTTTTTATTAAATTGAATGCGACCTTTTGCTGTAGCCAGCTCATCCGACTTGGTATCCGCAAAAGTCTGGATGATGATAGGCTTCACCGTGATTTCCTTGATTTTCTCAAAATCTTCTTTAGCCTTTTTGTCGGACAATTTGAAAGAAAAACTTACAACTACAATATGGTCTATATCAGCCAAATTGGTTTTAATTTCTCCAAGCTCTGAGGAAACTGCAACAATCTCATCCGCAGTCATCTTCTTCTCTGCAGCAGCGGCTGCCGTATGTGTATCATTCTTATTCCCGTTCTGTCCTTGCATAAATACAAACACAACCACCACAATGAGTGTTATAGCTAGCAAGCTTGTTGCAAGCCATGGCAACATCTTTTTCATCAGGACTCCTCCGTTTGCTGCACTTTAATAGTGGCTGCCTGAACCCCGATTTCACGGTTGTAATCTTTAATTTTGGAAATAACCTCATCGGCCTTCTCAAGCACAATAAGTCTCTTTCCGGTTACCAGAGTAATATACGTGTCTGGTGTCTCTTCGACAATTTCAACCATCAGCGCATTTAACCACATGGGAGAACCATTTAACCGCGTAACCGAAATCATGCTAAGCCCCCTCGATCAGAGTGGAGGAGCAAGCTCCCCCACGCATTAAAAATTGCTAATCAGTTATTAACGTTTCAGGTTAACAACTTCCTGAAGTACTTCATCGGACGTTGTAATAATACGTGAGTTCGCCTGGAATCCACGTTGAGCCACGATCATCTCTGTGAATTCACCTGTTAGATCCACGTTGGACATTTCAAGTTGTCCTGCAATAACGGAGCCTGTACCAAATTCAGTACTATTGGCAGTGACAATTTCGAATTCCCCGTCAGCATTGGCATTTGCAGTAATACGATACAAGTTACCACCGATTTTTTCTAGACCTTCTGGATTTGTTACTTTCCCTATGCCCAGTTGTGCTCCAGCTTCAGTTGTTCCATCATCCATCGTCTGGTTGATAATTCCATCTTGACCAATAGTGAAAGAAACTACCGCTTCATCCAATGTGATAGGTTCTCCACCACTATCAACAACGAACAGACCATCGGATGTCACGAGGTTACGGTTAGCATCCACATGGAAATCTCCTGCACGGGTCAAAAAAGGAACTTCTTGTTCTCCGCCTAGGGTCACCAGGAAGAAACCATCACCATTGAGACGCAGGTCGGTTGGATTATTAGTTGTCATTGGGCTGCCCGCAAGATGCAGCGTATCAATCGATCCTACCGATACACCCAAACCAATCTGCTTTGCATTTACACCACCGTTATCATCTCCAGGCGCTGTTACCCCCGCCGTTGTTTGGCTCATAATATCTTTGAACATAACACGGCTACCTTTAAAACCAACCGTGTTCACGTTCGCAATATTATTACCGATAACATCAAGTTTCGTTTGAAAACCCCGCATCCCGGAAACGCCTGAGTACATTGATTTCAACATTTTTAAAAATCCTCCCAGCCTTAATTTGGTTACCGCGTCAGTCGGTCAGCGGCATTCCGGCTCCCGAGAAGGGCCAGCCGGTCAAGAAATGATTACAGCACTGTCAATCTGGGTGAATACATTATCCTTCATGCTTTCACTATCCATGGCTGTAACGACAGTACGATTTTTGACATTAACGATAAAAGCCATATCTTTCATCAAAATCAAGGATTCCTTGGCTCCTTTGGCAGCAGCCTTATCCAGGGCAGTTCCAATCTGCTGCATCTGCTCAGTCTTGAGTTCAATACCCCGCTGTTCCAACCTTTTGGCAGCATGATTACTCAATTTCAGGAGGTTGTCTTCCAATACCTGTGCAAAAGGGCGTTCAGGTACATTAGACGTTTCTCCTGCTTTGGAGCGATTATGCAAATTCGGTGTAATTGGACCTGTATACAGTTGGCCTACTGTTATCCGATCACTCATAACGTGTTTCCGTTATCTTCAGGCTGTGCTGATGGTTCTTGTTCATTGGTTTCGTTCGTTTCAGCTGAATCTTCAGCGTTCTGAACAGGATTTTCATTTTCCTCAGCCTGTGTTGGATTGGTTACCTGAATAATTTCATCCAGCTTAATTTCGTCTTTGCCCACTTTTGCGTACTGAACACCATCTCGTACGATAATAGAATCCACAATACCTTGACGGAGTGTTCCGTTATCCTCTTTATTAGAAGAAAGCCAACTGATCTCGCGGCCAATCATGCCAGACACTGTCCCAAGAGACTGATTCAAAGTCTTGAGCTGAGACGAGATATTCACCAGTTGTTCTACCGAACTGAACTGAGCCATCTGAGCGATAAATTCCTTATCTTCCATTGGCTGCATCGGATCCTGATTTTGTAGCTGAGTGATCAATATTTTAAGAAACTGATCCTTGCCCAGCTCTTTTGTTGCAGCGCTTGTTGTAGCTTTATTCGCTGCCGAATAGTTAGGCCAGGTATTATTGGTAGAAATCGCTTCATTAGCCATATTTTCACCTCATTTCTATTTAAGCTTCTGCTGTAAACGTGTCTCTCCGCAGGTCGTTGGCTTCCTCATGTTCACTACGCCAGTTGCGCAATTCTTCCTGGAGAGTTGCTGTAGTTACAGCATCATCCGATTGTTCTTCACGTTCGCGTGAGCGACGTTGCTGCTGAGAATTGCTTCCTGGCTGGCGTCCCCCATCCTGGTACATTTGTGAACCAAGTGAGCTGTTCTGAGTAACTTCAAGTCGTTCCACTTGAATGCCTTGAGCTTGAAGCGAGCTACGCAGTTGCATCATTTGCTGTTCCAGCATGTCTTTCGCCATCGTATGCTCAGTCATAAACCGTGCAACCAATTGTCCGTTTTGCAAAGTAATTTGTACATCCAGCTTACCTAGATGCTCCGGACGTAGTGAGATAGTTGCCTCTGAAAAACCCTTTTGCTGCACGATATCCAGCTTGTTCACAACAAATTGTGTCATCTCTTTTGCAAACTGGGATGCTTGCATGACAGGTTCAGCCGGTTTACCCGCTGATGTACCTGATGAACGTAAGGACAACTCTCCTGCCGTAATGATACTTGAATGGTCCACTTCTCCTACTTCATTCGCTGTAGGTGCTGAATCCGTTTCAACTGAAACTTTAGGTCCAGTATTTGAAGCGGCCGCAACAAGAACTTGTGGTACCACTGAGTCTTGCTTGGATGTTTGAACGGGATGCGTTGGAGCCACTTGCACAGCCTGGTCCTTAGTCACCGCTAATGTATCCAGAATGGATTTAAGTTCATTCCACCCTTTGTTAAGACTGGTGTCAACGCCAGCATCTTGCAACTGACTTTGAAGAGATTGAAGCAGGTGCTTGAATTCTGGAGCGTTCTTGACAACAGTACTATCAGGCTCATTCATACCCGCAATTAACTGTGTAAGCACATCCTGTAATACAAAGCGCACTGCTGCTGGATGTTCCGCCAGATCAATTGCTGATGCTGCATTACCCGCTTCACTTGTAGGCTCATCAGAACCTTCGGCTTGAGTACCAGGATTAGCATCTAATTGAGCATACATCTGCTGAATCAGACTTTGTAAATCCCCTAGTAGTGACGGATCATTTTCCAAAGCTTCATCTAGTGAATCCAAATCTGCGAATAACGAACTCAAGATATCGGTGATAGATGTTTGTTCTCCATCTTCACTAGCTGCAAAGGTAAACATAAGCGGATTAGCTGTTAAGCTCCCTGCTGCAGCCGAGCTGTTCTCCCCCGTTGCACCACCATTCAATGATTGGGCAAGAGTTTGTAGAAAATCACCGCTACCAGCAGTTGCACCTTTGGAACCAGTTCCAGCTGTCTGAGCTGCTCCTATTGTCTTGGCGGATGATGTGGATGTCATTTGATATACAATCGACATTTATTTTCACCTCCTCTCCTTAATAAAACAGACGCTACTAATCTTACTTGTTACCCATTAATTTATTTAATATTTTTGCAGTTTCAACTGAATTTTCAGTCGACATATTTTCAAGCAATTGAGACCGTGTAGCATCATCTACAGAATTCAAAATGGTCAAGGTTTTGTCCGGACTCAGCTTATAAGTTTCGAGTAACAGCTTGGCTCCGCTAGAGGCCGACATGGAAGCAAACGTTTGACTAAGCTGATTTTTATCCAAATTTTTGGAGTTAGTCGTAGATGCCGTAGATGTAGTTGCAGTCTCTTTCTTCAAGCGGGATTGCAGTGCGTCCAGGGCCAGATCACCGGATGGTTTTGCATCCTTCATCATCATCGTGACATCAGCCGCTGTTTTTGGGTCCATCTTTTCCAGCACCTTAGTTCGTGCAGCCGATTGCATCGCACTCAGAAGCAGCACCATCTCTTCGTTCGTCATATTTTGCAAAATCGGCGCGGCCTTACTGGGACTCATGTCCGCATACATCTTAGCCAAATCTTTAATTTGTTTCTGATAATCAGACTCGGTCTCTGGATTCCGTACAGCGGTTTCAACCGCTTTTTCCGCATCATCCAATTTCTTTTGCAAATCACTTGCTTTTTTCGCCTCTGTGGTCGTGGCATCCTTCGCTGCTTTAAGCTCTGTTTCTTTCTCGCTTACTTGTGCCTTCAGCTTATCTATTGTCGCTTCTGCACTCTCGACCTGCTGCTCGCTCTTCTCCAGTTTCTTTTTCTCCGGATCTAGCACAGGATCAGGCACCCAGTCCTTTACGATAGGAATTTTGTTAGCTACTCCAAGCAGGTTGTTGCGAATATCTACATTAAATAGAGTGAGCAAAACACCCAACAAAACCACAGTGAACACAATTGGGATTGAAATCATCAGAAACTTTTCCCAACCGCCGCTCGACTCTTTTTCCATATCTGTGTCTTTAACAGCCATTGTTCTTTCCTCCTTCACGAGACAACTTCGCGTCCGGCCACATCAATTCGCGCGTCCGGCTTTGGCAGCGAAGCGTACAGTAGCCATCTCGTCCAGATCGTTCTGTTCCCGGAGGAGCATCTCCTGCTGAAATTTGATTTTGGCCTTGTCTCTCGCCCCAAGCCATACTTTTTCGTCCATCATTTTGCCATTCAGAAACGTTTGATTCCGTTGCACATTGACCTCAGCATGTCTGACATCACTACTTTTGCGTGAAATGCACTCGTCAAGGTGATGGACATACCGCTGCATCTCCTGCAAGCTGGATACGGAAGCCGTACTTTCCGTAGCAGATTGAATGACATCAATCAATTCCTTTTTATCATTCAATAGTTGTAAAAGATGCTCTTCCTCAGTCTGAAGTTTCCCGATCGCTGTGGATAACATCCACTCCGCTTGCGTTTTTTCATTGCTTTTCAGGTCAACAACCTTCTGGAAATGATATCGAAATTTCATCGTTTACCCATTCATCTCCTTGCAAATTCAAGAATCAAACGTTCCTGCACTTCACTCAGCGTTACTTTTTCATCGACTTTCTGCCTTGTAAAATTCCAGATGCTATCAATCTGGTCTATCGATTCATCAATGGCAGCATTTGAACCTCTTTGATAAGCCCCAATGTTAATTAAATCCTCTGATTCCTTGTACACAGCCATCAGTCTCTTCATATTATTAACGGCTTCCAGCTGCTCTTCAGGAGCAATATCCTTCATAACCCGACTAATGCTCGCAAGCACATCAATGGCAGGGAAATGACCTTTGTTTGCGATGGACCGATTCAGTACAATATGACCATCCAAAATACCTCTTACCGCATCTGCAATCGGTTCGTTCATATCATCCCCGTCGACAAGGACGGTGTAAAAAGCAGTAATCGAACCTGTGGGTCCAGTCCCCGCTCGCTCAAGCAACTTGGGTAAACTCGCAAAAACAGAAGGAGTGTATCCTCTCATTGCAGGAGGTTCTCCCACGGCAAGTCCCACTTCCCTCTGTGCCATGGCATAACGTGTAACGGAGTCCATCATCAACATGACATTCATGCCTCTGTCTCTGAAATACTCCGCAATCGTAGTTGCGATGACCGCGCCCTTGATTCGAATCAGAGCAGGTTGATCAGAGGTAGCGACAATAACGACAGATCGTTCCAGTCCTTCCGGACCCAGATCCCGTTCAATAAAGTCACGAACCTCACGGCCCCGCTCGCCTACCAAAGCAATTACATTGACGTCTGCTGCTGTATTGCGGGCGATCATACCCATAAGCGTACTTTTACCAACACCTGATCCGGCAAAAATACCGACCCTTTGTCCTTTGCCAACCGTCAACAGACCGTCAATGGCTCTCACACCTACACTCATCGTTTCGAGTACCCGTGGTCGGTCCATCGGATTCACTGGCCTATTGGATGTGGAGTACATCGGCATTCTGGAGGGTAACAAGGAACCGTCCAAAGGTTGTCCCAATCCATCTAACACTTTACCAAGCAATTCTGATCCAACCTGTACCCCAAGTGGTTTACCCGTTCCGACCACATCACACCCAGGACCAATGGATTGAAGTTCACCAAGTGGCATGAGCAAAACTTTGTTATCCCGAAACCCGACAACCTCTGCCTGAAGTGGCTTGGCAGATTTTCCAGGGTAGATGTAACATACATCACCAATGCTGGCATCCGGACCTTCCGACTCAACCATAAGACCAATGACCTGAGTGACCTTACCGTTAATGCGAACGGGATCAAATTGCTTAAGATGTTCCATGTATCGCTGTGAGCTAAGAATCTTCATGTTGATTTTTTCGCCCCTCATCCTCAAGTGCTATGCGGATCAGTTCTTTTTTAATTTCAGCGAGCTGGGTATCAATTCTGGCATCTACGCTTCCAAACGACGACCGTATAACACATCCCTTATCTTTTACCGTAGCATCAGGCAAAATCTGCAATTCTGCCTGAGAGTCAATTGCCATAGCCAACTCTTCACGTGCAGCCTGCACAAAAGCAAATTGATCAGGTGCCACACATAAGGTGATCATTCCCTGTTCACGTTTGCGAGACAAACTCTGACGAATTAGTTCAAGCGTGTGTTCTGGTTCAACCGAAAGTTGTTTGTCAATCACCTTCTCAGCGATACCACAGGCGAGATCCACAAGGAAAGGCTCTGCTTCCTGAATAATCTGATCTTTGGCAACGTAAGCTTCTTCAAGCACCCCGCGTGCTTCCTTCATCATCTCTTCGATCTTCACCTTGAGATCCAGTTCAGCCTGTACTTTGCCTTCTTCAAAACCCTGCTGGAAACCTTGTGAACGAAGAGCTTCAGTCAGATGTTCATCCTGCTGACGCTGCTCCTGCCACCAGCTATCTATCTGTTCACGGGCTTCTTGAAGCAATCGCTCCGCTTCCTCCGAAGCATCACGTACCTGCTTTTCTGCAAACTCCTTGGCATCCTCCAGCATCTCCGCGGTAAGACGTTGTGTTTCTTCGTCCACGCGTGCCTGAAGCATCTCAGCTTCAGAACCTTCAGCTCGTTCACCATCTAACTCCGCATCAGACTCCGGTCCACCATAATGATGATGATTTTCGAGTCGTTTGCGGTCATCAACCGGTACATACTGGAAAGATTTAATCAAATTAGACAATGATATCATCTCCTCCACCGCGAGCGATAATGATCTCACCAGCTTCTTCCAATCTACGGATCGTTCCTACGATACGGGTCTGAGCTTCCTCAACATCACGCAACCGAACGGGTCCCATGAATTCCATTTCTTCCTTGAATGTCTCGGACATCCGTTTCGACATATTTCGGAATATAGCATCCCGTACTTCTTCGCTCGCCACTTTGAGTGCCAACTGCAAATCTGCGTTGTCGATATCCCGGATAATACGCTGGATCGAACGATCGTCCACATTGACGATATCTTCGAATACAAACATGCGTTTTTTGATTTCTTCTGCAAGTTCCGGATCTTGAATTTCCAACGAGTCGAGAATAGTACGCTCCGTACCACGGTCGACGCCGTTCAAGATCTGAACGATGGATTCGATACCACCCGCATTTGTATAATCCTGCGTAACAGTAGAAGATAATTTCTGCTCGAGCACCCGTTCCACTTGAGAAATGACTTCTGGAGACGTACTGTCCATAACAGCAACTCTGCGTGCTACATCGGCCTGCTTCTCTTGTGGTAACGAGGACAAGATTGCTGCTGCCTGCTCAAATTGCAGATACGATAATACCAGAGCAATCGTTTGCGGGCTTTCGTTCTGAATGAAGTTCAATATTTGATTCGGATCCGCCTTACGCGCAAAGTCAAAGGGTCTAACCTGCAGCGTAGCTGTCAAACGGTTAATAACTTCAAGTGCTTTTTGCGACCCGAGTGCTTTCTCCAGAATTTCTCTCGCGTACGTAATACCGCCCTGAGAGATATATTCCTGTGCCAAACAGATCTGGTGAAACTCAGACATAATCATATCTTTTTCAGAAGCATCCACTTTGCGAACATTGGCAATTTCCAACGTCAGTTGTTCGATTTCCTCGTCCCGCAAATGTTTGAAGATTTGAGCGGATACTTCCGGACCTAATGTAATCAACAAAATTGCTGCTTTTTGTCTTCCAGTCAGACCTTGACTGCTTGCCTTCGCCAATGCGTTCACCTCTATTCGTCAGCCAGCCACGTACGCAGCAGATTGACGAATTCGTCTGGCTTTTTCTTGGCCAAACTCTCCAATTGTTTGCGCACTTGACTTTCGTTCGTTACACTGTCCAACGTAATGGACGGAAACTCTGTTGCTACTGGAAGAGGAATGTCCTCTTCTTCTATTTCGTTTTGTTTGCGACGACGGCGCACTAACAAAATAACAACCGTTGCAATCAATGCTGCCACCAGTGCTCCTATGCCCCACATCATTCCGGTGGAAAGCTTGAAGCCTGTATTTGTTGCCGCAGCAGTCTGGAAACCTTGAGACATTACCGAAACTTTTTTGGCCAAGTCTGCGTCACTTATTACAGTGCCTGAGTCCGCCAATGATGCACGAACAATGTTAACCAAAATATTTTCAATTGCATCCTGAACCGGAGCTTGTAATTCTGTTTGTCCTGCCGGTGGTTCAACCGCAACGTTAATGGTTAAATCTTTTACAGTGTATGGACTAGAAACGATATCTTTAACAATTCGGTTGACATCGTAGTTTTTGGTGCTGGATGTTTCCTCCGAGGTTGAGTTGCCTGATGCATCCGATGATGGATAACCCGGAACTTCCTCTTGACCTGTGCCAGCAACACCGCCTGTCGGATTGCTTGCCCCAGTGTAACTCTTTTGAATCTCTTGCACACTAATCTCGATGCCTTTCATATTATCTACATCGACCGGTGTGACCAGGTTTTCTTTCCGCGTTTCCTTGTCAAAATTAAGCTTGGAAGCAACCAGAACATTGACGTTCTCGTCACCCACAATCTGCGAAAGAAATTGTTTCACATTATTGCGAACATCATTTTCGAATTTCTTCTGTAACGCCATGTTTTCTTGGACTTCAGAAGATAATCCCCCGCTACCACCTCGGGCCGTAGGAATCAGTTCCGCTTCATCCGTGTTCGTAATCGTTATGTTTTCAATAGGTAGATTGGGAATGGCTGTTTTGACCAAATTAAAATATCCATCTACCGCAGCCTGATTGGGGTGATAACCCGGTTTAAACTGCAGGGCCACTGATGCTGATGCTTTATCCTGCTCTTCTAGGCCAGCAAAGATATTATCTTTTGGCATATTGACCAGTACTTTAGCATCCTGTATGCCTTGCATCCGTTGAAGCAACTGCTCCACTTCTCCGTTCAATGCGTTGTTATACTTCACATCGAACTCTTTATCCGTCATCCCAATTGGAGATGATGACTCCTCAAAAGACTTATATCCTAATGAACCATTCTGAATAATTCCTTGTGATCCGATATTTACTTTTGCAATAGCAACATCCGTGCTCGGTACAGATATGGTCTTACCGTCTGCACTTAATTTGTATGGAATACTGGAGGAATCAAGATAACTAATGACGCCTGCAGAGTCACTTGCATTCAAATCCGTGAAAGCAACTTCATATTCCGTCTTTGACAATTGCATGGTTAGTACAACTGCAGCCAAAATTAAAAACAGGAATGTGGAAATAAATAATACTTTTTGCTTTTTGCTAAAACTATTCCAATACTGGGATGCCTTATCCCTGTATTGGGCAATTCTCTCATTCACTCTGTCACCCCATCCGAAACTTTGCTTGGTCTGTCCCTCCGCAATCTCTATAGGTTCTAAAGTTTAACGGTCAGGAGCAGCATCGCAGCTGCTTGTTGTAGTAATCAGCGCTGTTGTCGAAGCGCATTTAAGTCAATTTACAATTGCGTACGCATAATCTCCTGATATGCTTCGACTACTTTGTTTCGGACTTGAGTCGTAAGTTGAAGACTCAACAGGGCCTGTTCAGAAGCGATCATCACCTGATCAACGTTCACTTTTCCAACCAGGAATTGGTTTGACATTTCATGTGCTTGGGTCTCCTGTGCAGCTACAGACCCTAGCGCATCCTGTAGGTATGTACCGAAGCTCTGAATGGTTTCGGCTGGTGTAGATGGTTTACTTTGTGCCGTACTTTGCATCTGAAGCGGTTGAATCCCCTGTGTGCTAAACATGTTGTTCTGAATCATTAATGTCCCTCCCTTTCATTTCTGTTCTTTGGTTTTATGGATATTTCCACCTTTAAGCCGTTAACTAGGCTCTTCCAATCTCCAATGCTTTGGATATCATTGCTTTGGTTGAGTTCAAAGCTGTGACGTTTGCTTCATATGAGCGTGAAGCCGAAATCATGTCCACCATTTCTTTCGCGATATCCACATTAGGCATATACACATACCCCTCAGCGTTGGCATCCGGATGTGTAGGGTCGTAGACCGGTTTCAGAGGGGACTGATCTTCACGAATCTCCGACACTCTAACTCCCTCTCCAGACCCACCGCTTTTCATCTGATTTTGAAGCAAGCTGTTGAAAGAAGTTTTGTTAGGTTCAAGCACAACCATCTTGCGCTTGTAAGGAACTGCCTCGCCGTTGGTTACACTCGCGCGCGTCGTCTCCGCGTTGGCAATGTTGGAAGATATAACGTCCATCCGCAAACGCTGAGCCGTTAGAGCCGATGCACTAATACTGAAACTGTTACTGATGTTCACCTAAGTTATCTCCCTTCGACTCCAACACGCATCATTTTGATCTGTTCATTCACTTGCTGAATATAAGCGTTGTAACGCAGCTGGTTCTCCGCCAGAAGACTCATTTCTTTGTCTACATCGACGTTGTTCTGGTTGTTATTCATGGATGTTGACTGGTCCATATTAACTACTGGTGTAGGTATGGAAGAGGAAGGACCTATGACAAAATGCCTTGAATCCGTTACTTTTCCTTTAAGAACAGGCATGTCTCCATTCATTTGTTCCTGCAGCATTTCTTCAAAAGCAACGTCCGAACGCTTGAAATACGGGGTGTCCGCATTCGCAATATTGTCAGCAATTGTTCGTTGTCTAATGTTGGAGGCATCGAGTGCACCTTGTAACCTTTGAAAACTAATATCATTCAAAAGATTCATAATCGCCCTCCTCTCTTTAGAAATTATGGAAATAGATTCAATCTTTTTCCGTCAGGATGCTTATGTTTTTTCGACAAAAAACATTCGCTTTTACACGGTTTTCTAGGACTTAAGTAGAATTAACTCTGATGTTGTCGTATAACATAAGTTTCTTCGAGATTGGGATATATTACAATAAGAAAAAAGCCCTATCTTTTCTGAAAGACAGAGCTTTTTGTGTATTTTCTGCAAATTATGAATTTTTTCGTAAATGTTGGGGCCCAAAACAAAAATAAGCTTAAGTGCTCGATATGAGCTCTTAAACATTCTTAAAATTTATACTATGCTTCTATACGATTCAGTACATCATAATAATACAAACAAGGAATCCATCGTAAAGCTTCAAACGATTTCCTATTAGAAAAATTTACCGATATAATAAGCTTTTTTATAATTTCCCTTAGAAACTTTTCTATTCTATGAAATTGCTAATTGACAAAATATCCGTTTCGAATTATTTGTTTCAGCTTAATATCTAAAACACTTTTTTAACATTTAAACAGAGCAAGCTTATTTAAATTTCACAAGAATATTTTGTCACATCCGCAATACCATCTCATTCACTTTTTGCGCATTTATGCAAATATTTCTCAAGCTTCTGATTAAACCGATAACCAGACTTGGAAAAACAAAATCCTTTTATTGGAATTTATAGAATTATCAAATATGTGTTGTAAGCACGTCTTTAGGGTTTAATTACATTATCTCTGCGGCACAAGTCCTAGATTATCTTTCATCTTATACAACTCCATCTTTTTTATCGGTTGCGATACGGCATTATATTAGGATAAAACAAAAATAAACGGCATACATCTGGATCGAATAAAGTCTTCTACAGTCAGAACCAGGACCAAATATCCTATTTCCGTGTAGTTGTTTGATCTTTATTCATCCATTGTATACCGTCATCCAACCTACAATCACACCATGAACAGAGCTCTACACCTGTGTTACAAGATATATTGACTTAAATCACGATCAAGTGCAATGTCATTCAATTTCTCACGTACATATTCCGGAGTGATTACCATACGCTCCAGCGTAAGTTCTGGCGCTTCAAAAGACAGATCCTCAAGAAGTTTCTCCAGAATAGTATGCAAACGCCGTGCACCGATATTTTCCGTATTCTGATTCACGTTCTCAGCCAGCTTGGCAATCTCACGAATGGCATCATCCGAGAATTCAATCTCAATATTCTCTGTACGCAGCAAATCCACATACTGCTTGGTTAACGCATTTTTAGGTTCCGTAAGGATTGATACAAATTCATCAAGCGTCAGGCTGTTCAGTTCTACACGGATAGGGAAACGCCCCTGGAGCTCTGGAATGAGATCCGAGGGTTTGGCTACGTGAAATGCACCGGCTGCCATAAACAGGATGTAATCCGTTTTGACAGGGCCATACTTCGTCATTACCGTAGATCCTTCCACGATTGGCAGAATGTCACGCTGTACACCTTCACGGGATACATCGGGACCGCTACCGCGCCCTTGACTGGCCACTTTATCAATTTCGTCAATGAATATGATACCTGTCTGTTCCGCCCGGCGGATGGACTCCTGAGTAACATCATCCATATCAATCAACTTGCCCGCTTCTTCCTGAATCAATACTTTGCGAGCTTCCTTAATCGCCAGTTTACGTTTTTTGGTACGACGTGGCAATAAACTACCAAACATCTCCTGCATGTTCATCCCCATCTGATCATTTCCTTGACCAGCGAACATGTCCATCATGTTTGGCGTGGTATCTTCCACATCAATCTCGATAACGTCATCTTCCAGCTTGCCAGATAACAAATCAAATTTGATTTTACGTCGCCGTTCAGCTACTCCCGTATCCGGTTCCTGCTCATCGGTTTCTGGCGTGTTGTTGCCATTATTCCCAAAAATCATTTCGAACGGATTCCGCTGATTTTTGGATTTGGATTGTGAAGGGGCCAAAATATGTACGATCCGCTCATTGGCAGCCTCTTCCGCTTTGTCCTTGACCTTTTCTGTACGTTCCAGCTTGACCATCCGCAGCGATGTTTCAATTAAATCACGAATCATAGATTCCACATCACGGCCAACATAGCCCACTTCCGTGAACTTCGTAGCTTCCACTTTTACGAATGGAGCTCCTACCAACTTAGCCAGTCGGCGTGCAATCTCAGTTTTACCAACACCAGTAGGTCCAATCATCAGAATATTTTTAGGTACAATATCATCTTGGGTATTTTCGGGCAAAAGGCTACGGCGATAACGATTGCGAAGGGCGACCGCTACCGATTTTTTAGCCTGTTTTTGACCTACAATGTACTTATCAAGCTCTGCAACGATTTGTCTTGGCGTTAACGCTTGAGTATCCATATAGCTTCCCTCCTACCAGTATGTGAACCTTGTTTATGAGATAGAACGTTATAAATTTTACCTACAAGGACAAAGAATCTCCACGAAGTAACTGGAGCCGATTTAATCATCATGCCCCATCACGGGAGATTGCTTTTCTTACAACTCTTCAACAATTATATTATTGTTGGTATATACGCATAACTCTGAAGCAATCTGGAGTGATTCACGAGCAATGTCTTTTGCTTCCAAATCCACTGCATGACGTTTTAACGCACGTGCAGCAGATAACGCGAAGTTTCCTCCCGAGCCAATAGCGATAACATCATCATCCGGCTCGATTATTTCGCCACCACCAGAAATCAGCAGCATACCTGTCTTATCCATAACAATAAGGAGTGCTTCCAGTTTGCGCAAAATCCGATCCTGGCGCCAATCCTTGGCAAGTTCTACCGCTGCACGCTGCAGATTACCATGATGTTCCTCCAGCTTGCCTTCGAATTTCTCAAACAAGGTAATGGCATCCGCCACGGAACCGGCAAAACCGGCGACAACCTGTCCACGATACAAACGTCTAACCTTTTTGGCTGTATTTTTCATCACAACACTTTGCCCCATGGTCACCTGACCATCACCGGCAATGGCTGCTTTGCCATTATGACGAACTGCACAGATCGTTGTAGCATGAAATGACATATCCATGATATCAGCCTCCTCCCACGATTAATTTACACGCGTTCCGGAACGGTTAGACCTTCTGCTGCTGCAAAACGGGCAATGCCGTCCAGTGCACGCTGCGCAAGTGCTTCATTTTTTTCCTTTTTGTTGCGTATTTTAGTTTCCAGCTTCGGCAGCAATCCGAAGTTTGCGTTCATTGGCTGGAAGTGTTTGAAATCAGCTGTTGTAATATATTGTGCCATACTGCCCAGCGTGGTCTCCACCGGCAATACCACCAGTTCCTGTCCAAGCGCTGCTTTGGCTGCATTCATACCCGCGATCAAACCGGATGCCGCAGATTCTACATAACCTTCTACTCCCGTCATTTGACCTGCAAAGAACAGGTTCGGACGCTCTTTGAACTGATACGTTGGACGAAGCAGTTTGGGAGAATTGATAAATGTATTACGATGCATAACGCCATAACGGACGAATTCCGCATTTTCAAGTCCAGGGATCAAAGAAAAGACACGCTTTTGTTCTCCCCACTTCAGATGCGTCTGGAATCCGACCAGATTGTACAGCGTTCCTGCTGCATTGTCCTGTCTAAGCTGAACAACAGCATGAGGCAGTTCTCCAGTATGCGGATTGACGAGTCCTACAGGTTTCATCGGACCAAACAAAGCCGTTTGTTTACCACGTTTCATCATGACTTCAATTGGCATACAGCCTTCGAAGTAAATTTCTTTCTCAAACTCTTTCAGTTGAGCAACTTCCGCTGTGATTAACGCTTCATAGAATACATCGAATTCCTCTTCTGTCATCGGACAGTTCAAGTACGCTGCTTCGCCTTTGTCATAACGTGAAGCCAGATAAACTTTATTCATATCAATGGAATCTTTTTCGATAATTGGCGCAGCCGCATCATAGAAGTAGAAGTATTCTCCACCCATAAGAGCCTTGATTTGCTCTGACAATGCTGGTGAAGTCAAAGGCCCCGTTGCAACAACAACGATTCCGTCTTCCGGCAAAGAAGTCAGCTCTTCATTAACTACTTCGATGAGTGGATGCTGATGAAGTGTAGATGTGATCTCGCCTGAGAATCCGTCCCGGTCCACAGCAAGTGCTCCACCTGCTGGAACAGCATGACGGTCTGCTGCACCCAATACCAGAGAATTAAGCATTCTCATTTCTTCCTTCAATACACCAACTGCGTTAGTCAACCCATTCGCACGAAGCGAGTTGCTGCATACCAGTTCTGCAAATTTATCTGTATGGTGAGCCGGTGTTTTCACAACCGGTCTCATCTCGTATAGTTTTACGCGCACACCGCGACTTGCGATCTGCCAAGCTGCTTCTGTTCCTGCCAACCCGGCACCGATAACGGTTACTTGTTGTTCATTCGTCAAAATCATTTACCCCCATTATGCTAATCCGCTCAATCTTCTTCCGGTTCCTCTACCGGCTCTTGATGATCACATGAAGTACACTGTAATCGTGTTCCCTGTTTGTTCCGTTTCTCAATCATTAGTGATCCACAACTTGGACATGGTTTCGCTGACGGTCTATCCCATGATACAAAATCACATTCAGGATACTTGTCGCAACCATAGAAAATCCGTCCCTTTTTACTGCGGCGCTCAACAACATGCCCTTCCTTACACTTCGGACAAGTCACACCTATATCCTTGATGATCGGTTTGGTATTCCGGCAATCCGGAAACCCGGAACATGCGAGAAACTTGCCGAAACGACCCAGCTTATAAACGAGCGGTTTGCCGCACTTCTCACATATTTCATCCGATACTTCATCTTCAATCTCGATTTCTTTCATTTCTTCTTCTGCAAACTCAAGCCGTTTCTCAAAAGATTCGTAGAATTCTGCGAGTACTTTGACCCAATCCTCCGACCCTTCTTCCACATGGTCAAGATCACCTTCCATGTTGGCGGTAAACTCCACATTCAGGATCTCCGGGAAGAACTCCTCCATCTGTTCGATGACCAGTTCGCCCAGTTCCGTTGGCATGAATTTCTTCTCTTCAATAGCAACATATCCGCGCTTCTGAATGGTCTCCAGCGTTGGCGCATATGTACTCGGACGCCCTATGCCCAGCTCCTCAAGTGTTTTAACCAACCTTGCTTCCGTATAACGTGGTGGCGGCTGTGTAAAGTGCTGTTTCGGCTCGATCTCCCGATTCTCCAGCACATCTCCATTTTTCAGCGGAGGCAGCAGACGATCTTCTTCCGTTGTACCGTCATCGTTACCTTCTACATACACCTTCATGAATCCCTGGAAACGAACCTTCGAACCCGCTGCCCGGAAAATCGTATCTCCTGCAGCAATGTCCACGGAGAGTGTATCCAGAACGGCAGATGACATCTGGCTCGCTATAAAACGTTCCCAAACCAGTTTGTACAACCGGAATTGATCACGACTCATAAACGATTTAATGGAATCCGGATCACGCAAAATCGACGTTGGACGAATCGCTTCATGCGCGTCTTGAGCATTGGCTGCTTTTTTGGAATAGTTTCTAGGCGTCTCTGGTGCAAATGGCTCACCATACTTGCCAATAATGTATTCCTTGGCTTCTTCCTGAGCCGATGCTGCAATTCGGGTAGAGTCCGTACGCATATACGTAATGAGACCGACTGTGCCTTCTTTTCCGAGGTCTACGCCTTCATACAGCTGTTGGGCGACAGACATCGTTTTGGAAGCTCTGAAATTCAATTTACGTGCGGCTTCCTGCTGCAAGGAACTCGTTGTAAACGGAGCAGAAGGGTTACGGCTGCGTTCCTTCTCTTTAACTTCTTTGACTGTAAAAGAAGCGCCCTCGATCTGTTTTAAAATGGCCTGTACTTCTGCCTCACTGCCAAGTTCGGTTTTGGTACCGTTCAACTGATGGAACTTGGCTTCAAACGGATTTCCGTCCGCAGTCAGTTTGGCAGTAATGCTCCAGTACTCTTCCGGTTCAAAATCATTGATTTCATTTTCACGATCCAAAATGATTTTGACGGCCACGGACTGAACGCGACCAGCGGACAATCCTTTTTTGACTTTCTTCCATAATAACGGACTAATTTTATATCCTACAAGCCGATCCAGAATACGTCTGGCCTGCTGCGCGTTAACCAGATCCATATTGATCTTACGCGGCGTTTTGAACGCATCTTTGACAGCCTGTTTCGTAATTTCATTAAATACTACTCGGCAATCCGCAGTTTCATCCAGTTCAAGTGCATGGGCCAAATGCCAAGCAATAGCCTCACCTTCGCGATCCGGGTCAGCTGCGAGATACACTTTTTTCACTTTCTTTCGTGCATCCTTCAGTTCTTTCAAAATTGAACCTTTACCGCGGATCGTAATATATTTCGGATTAAAATCATTCTCTACCTCAACGCCGATCTGACTCTTTGGCAAATCGCGTACATGCCCCATCGAAGCTTTTACGATGAACTTGCTGCCTAAATATTTGCCGATCGTCTTCGCCTTTGAGGGCGACTCCACGATTACGAGTGCATCCGCCATAGGTTCATCCTCCTCTCAGTCATGAAACTGCTGCTTGTTTTTATGATTCATACTTCATTAGCAGCAGGACTAACTTCCGCTAATAATCTATTTTCACATGCTGCCTTGATCGCAGCATCGTCATACCCTCGCGTATTTGGTTCCAGGTAATTGGCTAATCTGCTTTTTTATGATTAAAGATAACAGAACTGAATGCAAATGTCCAAAATCCCAGTTGAGCTGTTCCACAAGTTGATCCAGTGATTGCTCTTCCTGCTCTAGCAGATAAATAACACGTTGTTCATCTGAAGATAGTTTTACGACAGGGAATATTCCTTGATTGGAAGTTTCACTGCTTTCCGCCGAACGTCCTCTATTGTAAGGAAGTTGCTCCGCTTTTGGCAAGTCCAATCGAAACTCTTCCAATAAATCTGTGGCACAGGTCACCAATTTTGCCCCCTGACGAATCAGATTGTGCGAGCCTCGGCTTTTGGGAGATGTAATGGGACCTGGGACTGCAAACACGTCTCTTCCCGCTTCGAGTGCAGCATCAGCTGTAATGAGTGATCCACTTCGGATATCAGCCTCAACGACTAGCGTACCGAGAGTTAACCCTGCAATGATCCGATTACGTTCCGGGAATAATCCCTGACGCGCACGTGTACCCGGAGGATATTCTGATAAAAGCAGCCCTGTTTCGGCAATTCGTTCGGCAAGACTTGTATTTTCCGGTGGATAGATGTTATCAATGCCTGTCCCAAATACCGCAATGGTTTTGCCGTTTGCACGAAGAGTTGCATCGTGGCACACACTATCTATTCCTCTGGCAAGCCCGCTTACAATGGTCAGCCCTGCCTTGCATAGTTGCTCTGCCAGTTTTTCACCAATTTTACGTCCGTATACTGTAGGCATACGTGTTCCTACCATTGCAATGGATTGAGCGTGCAACAGATTCATATCTCCTCGACCGTACATTACCCAGGGTGGCTGAACGGTTTCCTTCATTAATATGGGGTAGTCTTGATCCAGATAGGTAACGATCTCAATTCCCTGTTTATAAACACCCTCTTGTCTCTGCTCAATCCAGTCGATATTGAATTGCTTGGTTAGACGCACAGCCTGATCCTTGCGTAAACCCGCGGCAATCCAATCTCCTTCTTTATAATCTAGAAAATCCGTCAATTGATGTTGTCCTGATAGCAGTTTCGAGATTGTTTTCTTACCAATACCATCCGTTTCATGCAGTCCAACCAAAATCCATCTCTCTTCCATAATCAGAAACCTCCCATAGCGGGAAGAAAATCTTCCCTCATATTGTGTGTTAAGTGACAACGGATTGCAAGCGTTTACTCTTACAGGCAGACAACAGCTCCCTTTTATACCCCGTAAAAAAACGCAAAAAAGCAACCCTTCGCCCTGTTCAGGACAAAAGGTTGCTTACCTTTTCCGCATTATCAATAGTCGGCTCACCAGAAAAATAATTTCCCTGCACCGTTTCTTCTATTATAACGAAAAAGAATTAATGTGTCGTGCACAAATCCAGAATTCCGCGTTCTTCAAGTACGCTCACAAGAGTCGAGCCCATTTCAGCTGGCGTCGGAGCAACTTTGATTCCGCAAGATTCCAGTTTCGCAATTTTTTCTTTGGCTGTACCTTTACCGCCAGAGATAATAGCACCCGCATGACCCATACGTTTGCCTGGAGGCGCCGTAACACCACCGATGAAGCCGACTACCGGTTTGGTCATGTTATCGCGTACCCACTCCGCAGCATCTTCTTCAGCCGTACCACCGATTTCACCAATCATAATAACAGCACGTGTCTGCGGATCTTCATTGAACCGTTTCAGGATATCAATGAACTCGGAGCCTTTAACCGGGTCACCACCGATTCCCACAGCAGAAGATTGTCCAATTCCACGCGCAGACAATTGATGAACGGCTTCATAGGTGAGTGTTCCACTACGGGAAACCACGCCAACGTGACCAGGCATATGAATATAACCTGGCATGATGCCGATTTTGCATTCACCTGGTGTAATAACGCCCGGACAGTTTGGTCCGATCAGAACGGTATCTTTTCCTTCCATGAAACGGTCAACCTTGACCATATCAAGTACCGGGATACCTTCTGTAATACAGATCACGAGATCCAGCTCTGCGTCAACAGCTTCCATGATGGAATCCGCTGCAAATGCCGGAGGAACGTAGATGACGCTCGCTGTTGCGCCAGTAGCTTCCTTCGCTTCCTGTACTGTATTAAACACCGGCAGACTGACTACTTTGCCATCTTCCAGCGTGATATCAACATTGGTTCCGCCTTTACCCGGTGTAACGCCACCTACCATCTGGGTTCCGTAGTCCAATGCGCCCTTCGTGTGGAACATTCCCGTTGAACCCGTAATGCCTTGCGTAATGACTTTTGTATTTTTATCAATCAAAATACTCACGTTGCTTCACATCCTTACGGTTATTTTTCAAGTGCCGGACAGCTCCGGAACTAAGGCAGCAATTTGCCCAGGAATGAACTTATTTTACGAGGGCAACAATTTTCTGTGCACCATCGGCCATGGAATCAGCAGGAACGATATTCAGGCCGGATTCACCCAAAATACGTTTACCAAGCTCCACGTTAGTTCCTTCAAGACGAACAACCAGCGGTTTAGTCAGGCCAAGCTGCTTCGCGGCTTCAACAACACCATTGGCAATGACATCACAACGCATAATTCCGCCAAAAATGTTAACGAAGATACCCGCCACTTTGGCGTCAGACAAAATGATTTTGAAAGCTTCGGTCACTTTCTCTGTTGTAGCACCGCCCCCAACATCGAGGAAGTTAGCCGGGTCGCCGCCATAGTATTTGATGATATCCATCGTCGCCATCGCAAGTCCCGCACCATTGACCATACAGCCGATGTTGCCATCAAGTGCTATGTAGCTCAGGTCGTATTTGGAAGCTTCGATTTCTTTTTCGTCTTCTTCATCCAGATCACGCAATTCCAAAATGTCTTTGTGACGGAACAAGGCGTTGGAATCAAAATTCAATTTTGCATCCAGCGCGATAACGTTTCCATCTCCGGTAACAACGAGTGGATTGATCTCGGCAATGGAGCAATCTTTTTCGAAAAATGCTTTGTACAATGCAAGCATAAACTTAACCGCTTTGTTCACCAACTCATTCGGAATACGAATGCTGTACGCCAGTTTACGTGCTTGGAACACTTGCAATCCAATTGCAGGGTCAATAATTTCTTTGAAAATTTTCTCAGGTGTAGCTTCAGCTACTTCTTCGATCTCTGTACCGCCTTCTTCGGAAGCCATCATTACGACGCGGCCTGTGGCACGGTCCACAACAACACCCACATAATACTCTTTGCGGATATCGCATCCTTCTTCAATCAGAAGACGCTTCACTTCTTTACCTTCAGGTCCAGTCTGGTGTGTTACCAATACTTTTCCCAAAATTTCGGATGCGTAAGCACGAACTTCGTCGATACTTTTCGCTACTTTCACACCGCCGGCTTTCCCCCGGCCACCTGCATGAATTTGCGCTTTGACTACAGTCACTGGACTGCCCAGTGCCTCTGCGGCCGAAACCGCTTCATCGACTGTATAAGCAACCTTTCCGTTTGGAACGGTGACTCCATACTGTTTCAGTACTTCTTTTCCTTGATATTCATGGATATTCATTCTCGAATCCTCCTATCAACATGACTGCAACAAGGCGGGTTGGTAGACTAACAAAAGACAAATGTTGACTATTTTCACTTAAACCCAATTCATTGTAACATGTTTTTAAAACGCTTTCCTTAAAAAAGTAATGGTTAATAGACAGTATTTTGATATGGGTATGATCCCATATTGTGAATGCTTGGATATTAATGGAAAAAACCTTAGCTAATAAGCCAAGGTTTTTTTAATAGTATTACTAATGATGCATTTTATTTTCTGGCTACTTTGGTATTGGTCTGATGGACTTTCTCCAGAAGGCCTTTGAACTGTCCCAGTAGAGATTCAAACTCTGAACTGTTCAGACATGCATCTTCCTGAATCGCTTCAGGTATAGACAAAGCTTTATGGCGAAGTTCCCGCCCAGCGTCTGTAAGGGTAATCAATACTTTCCGTTCGTCCTGAGCTGAACGTTCACGATGAATAAGTCCTGCTGACTGCAAACGTTTCAGAAGAGGCGTCAAAGTCCCTGAATCGAGGTAAAGTGCCTCTCCGATTTCCTTAACCGTACATTCTTCACGTTCCCACAATACCATCAAGACCAAGTATTGAGAATAAGTTACACCAAGCACCTCAAGGTAGGGCTGGTACATCTTCGTAATTTCACGTGAACAAGCGTATATGGCAAAGCATAATTGGTTATCCAGCTTCAAACTTTCATTCTGCATATAACTGTCTCACCTACCTATTGTGCATTCTATATACCTTAATAATAGAGGCTTAAAACTGTTATATCCGCTATAATTCGGCGAATTATAAGGAGCCCTTCATCTATCTTATCATAAATTAGAAAAAAAACAGAATAATTGAGCACAAATGATTTTACTTTTCAATTTAATAGTGTTAAATTGAATTGTATAAAATATAATTTGGAGCATATACGATCGAAATCATATGACAACGTAACAAAAAAACTATTGATATGTTAATATAGCTCAACCAGCATCTACATCCTTTTTCACTAAAGCGCGACATTGATTCAGAACTGAACATTCTATACTTCTGCTAGAAACTTCATGCGGAAACTGTAAACAATTCAGGAGTCAGGGATAGATATACAGCAGCTATGACAATGACGGGTTGACGCCCTGATTTCTTTTATATAAAATGCTTGTTAGAAGCTGAGGAAGCACCTTAATTCGTAGACTGGCCTGTATTATGCGCGCCAAGGACGAAGTGAGGTGTTTCTTTTATTATGTACGGAAAACTGCATAGTGCCTGTTTATATGGAATTGACGGCGTTTTAATTGAAGTGGAAACAGATTTGTCGAATGGGCTACCCCAGACGTCTATTATCGGATTGCCGGATTCGGCTATTCGTGAAGCGGTTGAACGTGTTCGTGCCGCTATAAAAAACTGTGGTTACCAGTATCCGTTGCAACGGATTACGATTAATCTGGCCCCCGCTGATCTGCGCAAGGAAGGATCTTCTTTTGATCTTGCCATTGCTATTGGTTTACTTACGACAAGTGGTCAGCTAGTACTTCCTGCACAGGAACGGACATTGGTGGTGGGTGAGTTGGCATTGGACGGTTCAGTGAGATCTGTGCCTGGCATTTTGTCCATGGTAGATTTGGCAAAACGGCTAGGCTTTACCTCCGTTCTTCTGCCCGCCGATAATCTGGAAGAGGCCTCGCTAATTCGGGGTATCCAGATATATGGTATTCGTCACTTGCAAGATATCGTACCTGAACAGGAAACAAATTCAAAGAACAAGGAAGGACTGCTGCAGAATACCGGACCTGTTGTTTTAAAAGATTACGCTCATCTGTCTGCTCTGCATCCCAATGTCCGTGATATGGAGCGCCATGAGCGTCCAATGCGATCTCCATCGTTGGACGATGATTATAGTGATGTTCTGGGACAACATCACGTAAAGCGTGCACTCATGATTGCCGCCGCAGGCATGCACAATATTTTGCTCGTCGGACCACCAGGAACAGGGAAAACGATGTTAATTAAACGACTGCCTACGATTCTCCCACCATTGTCCGAAGACGAAGCGCTGGAAGTAACCAAAGTGCTAAGTGCCGCAGGCAAGCTTAAAGATACCTCGAATGGTCTCATCGCAGATAGACCCTTTCGCTCTCCACACCATACGATCTCCACTTCAGGTCTAATTGGAGGCGGCGGCATCCCCAAACCGGGTGAAGTAAGTCTTGCCCACCGGGGTATATTGTTTCTGGATGAGCTGCCTGAGTTTCAGCGGCAAGTCCTAGAAGTGTTAAGACAACCATTGGAGGATCGTAAAGTCACCATTAGTCGGGCGAGAGCCGCGTTCACATTTCCAGCACAATTTATGCTCGCCTGTTCTATGAATCCTTGTCCTTGCGGTTATCTCTCTGCCCAATCGGAGGATCAAAGATGTATATGCAGTCCTGCCCGTGTTGCCGCCTACCGTGCCAAAATCTCGGGACCACTACTAGATCGCATCGACCTTCAGGTCGAAGTTCCTCCCCCTGGGGAGTGGCGTAAGGCTGGCGCGTCTCCTTCATCTGCGGAAATGCAGGCCAAAGTCATTCATGCTCATCATATTCAGGCCGCACGATATGCGAATAGTTCTGTTCGCTGGAACAGCCAGCTATCAGGAACCCTTCTGCGTCGAACGATCCGTCTGCCTGAAGAAGCAGACCAACTGCTCCAGCAAACACTGCAAGCACTGAACCTGAGCATGCGTGCACATGATCGAATTATTAAGATGGCCCAGACGATCGCAGACTTGGACCATGAAGGCGTCATTTTGACAGCTCATGTGGCTGAGGCGATACAGTATCGTCAACTGGATTTGAATTTATTTTGAGCGAGGGTCATTCAGGTAATAAATGAAGCTTTAAGGAAAAATATATTGCCCTCATTATCTTGCATCATGATACGTTCAAGCCAGACATCTATAGATTTCAAACTTAAGGTTATATAAATTAACAAGTCAAATACCCCTGCATATATTTCCTCTGTATGAGAGGCATACGTGCAGGGGTTTTTCATAAAGCATCTTCTTTTGAATAAATAGCGAACAAGATATCAATTATTCAAATATAGTCAGCTTGTCTTTTGCTGGTGTACGTTCTTTGGCAGAAGGAATAACCTCTGGATACCCCATGTAAACCATGCCGATAATTTTTTCCCCAGCCTGAATCCCAAGTGTCTTACGGAATTTGGGTCCATAGAGGAAAGGCTTGGTTACCCAGAACGTACCAATGTCTTCACTCCATGCCGCGAGTAGGAAGTTTTGCACCAATGCACTTACTGCTGCAAAATCTTCATCCCAGATATTCTGGCGCGGATCTTCTTCCATAACGACAAGCATGACGGCAGGGACCTGCTTGATATTGGCAGAGAACTTGTTATCCTCTCCCATCTCTGCATCAATCGCTTCTGCCAGCTTATTCAGTCCATTTCCGCTAAACAATAAAAACCGCCACGGCTCACGCAATTTATGATTGGGTGCCCATACGGCTGTGTCCAACAAATCAATAATCTGCTGTGTGGGAACAGCTTCTTTTTTAAACTTTTTGACTGTACGACGATTTTGAATGGCTTCTCTTACGGCGTTACCCGTTTGGGTAGATTTACTCATGACCATGCCTCCCAGGTTATAAAAAATTATCCGTGACCGCAGTTCGAGCCTGCGATGCGAATCAACTCATTTATGAAAAATCAAACGGTGCAGCAAAACTGGATTACCCTCTTGATTATACACTGATCGGTTCATTGGATTCAAAGGAATCCGGATAACATTATTTCGTTCTGGTTATTTCGGATGCAAAAGGCGACTTCGACTCTTCCCCCGCGGAGGGATTCTTAGAGTCAACGTCGCCTTTCTTCATTATAGATAACTTTTAATCAATACGGGTATGATCCTGTTCCTTCAGAACGAGTATGATCCTGCTCCTTCAAATTTCCCATTCACAAAATCCATTTTGTTTATTTTTTCCTGGTTGCCGGCGACATCTGTACTGAAATACTCCACTGTTTTGACATCAGGAGCATAGATTTTTATTGGTCCGGTAAACGTGATCCATTCCCCACCGTTGATTCTGTACTGGGTCATTTTCAAGCCAGATCCGTCAACTTCGTCCGTTGCCTTTAACTTAAAATTAAATCCATTAATATATTGTTTTCCGTTGGATACCTCTGTTAAAGGAACTAAAGCATATTTGGTTACAGGCGGGGTTTTGTCCACATTACTCTTGAGAATAAAATCAAAAGTATTGTTAGGTCCTTTGACCAAAGTTACCCTAATCGTTTGCTTGATATAACCATCCGCCTCAACAGAGATTGTGCTTGATTCCGGACGCAGTCGATTTATGGAATACTTGCCTTGTTTGTCTGTTTTCGTCTTGAAATTATCAAGAGATACGGTTGCCCCTGCAACCGGCCTCCCCTGTTCATCTTGCACCAATCCACTAACGTCCGCCGCATCTTGCAGTACTATGTTCAATGTCATTGTACTCCCAGTACCTACAGATAAATATCTTGTGTAAAACACATAGCCTTTTGCATCAACCTGTATCGTAATTTCATTGTAGGCATAATTATCTATTCCTGAAATCGCATAGTTGCCCTCCCTGTCTGTCTTTACAGATTGGCTGACTGTTGTTGCTTTAATGACAGCACCTACAACAGGTTTTCCTGATTGATCAGTAACTTTGCCTACAATGGTGGCTGGCTCGAAGATTACTAAATTCACTACTTCTGTCCCCCCCGGATTCAAGATAATATAACTAAAATTCTTTCCTGAATCCAAGTATCCCTTGGCTAGCGCTTTAATGGAAAAATATGTGCTTTCACTTATCGCTGTTTCAAACCGAAAATCTCCCCTAGAATCGGTTTTCACTATTTGTTTTTGTGCCCCACCCGTTTCCTGCGTAATATGTACGTTCACATCTTTTACTGGAAAACCATCGTTATCAGTAATATTCCCAATAATATACGCAGTTTGAGCGGGACGATTCCCCATTTCCCTAACAGAAGCGTCTTTGGAAGCTGCATATGTCGTTTCAGAATGCAGCAGACCAAGCACCCCAGAAAATAATAAAAACACACTTAAACGAACCATCCATTTCCATTGACTACTCATGACAATCGTTCACCTCATCCAAATATAGTAGTAAATATGATTGACAATATGAAATTCTTATATCTATCTAACTGACTAGCATTTCGAGCTTCCAAAATTCTCCGCCCCATACATATTGCCAAATCCCCTCGCCACCGTTCATGGTTTCACTAATATCTAGCACTTCCATTCGTGGGGTCTCCCACACCTGTTTCTCTTTCTTTCCGGCAGCAGATTTAATTTCTTTCATAGTTCACACCTCTTTTTTATATTTTCTTTTCTCATTTTATTATAAATGATACATTTTGTATCTATTTATTTTAAGTACTCCAATCTTTTTAGTCGTTTAGCAACAACTTAGAAAACACAGCGAACCGAGTGCTTTATAACAGATAACTCAGTAGAGTAGACTGAATTAAAAATACATCGTTTGAAATCTTATTTAGCAAATTATTAAGTAGATGTAGTCCATTAACGACCGGAAATTGGAATAATAACAATGGGGATAGGTCCGATTACTTATACATTGATACGAATTGTATCAACATTGTGATATATACAGTAGTTATGTTCTTAATTTCTTTTAACCGTTTCCTGCTCAAAATAAAAACAACCCACAAGAGAATCACTTTTTCAAGTGTCTTTCTTGTGGGTTACACATCAAAATAATCGTGCATATAGCAGCAACTCAAAATGCATTAATAATATGTTCAACCGAGACGGTTTCGCCTGTTTTATCCAGTATGACAGCGATCACATCGAAACGGATTTGATGATTTGTCTCTCCCGTCATTTGCAAATATACAGATGCAGTTGCACGTACCTGCTGCATTTTACGAATATCTACGGACTCCTGGGGTGTTCCATACAGTCCAGTTCCACTTCTACTGCGGACTTCAATAAAAATAATCATTCCTTCATGAGAAGCAACGATATCAATCTCTCCGCTTCGGCAGCGCCAATTGCGCTTCAAAATGCGATAATCATGCTCACGAAGCCAGTCGCAAGCAGCTTCTTCACCCAATCGCCCTTTTTGCTGACGTGTCAGTTTTGAAGCTGGACCCTGTTCTGATCTGTGCTCTACCATGATTCCTCTTCCTCTCGTCCAGAAGCCAGACGGTCAGCACGATAAATGTAGGTCAACACTTCGGCCACCAGTTGATACAGTTCCGACGGGATCTGTTCATCCAAATCCAGTTTGGAAAGCACTTCGACAAGTGCAGCATCCTCCTGAACAGGCACACCATTTTCCTTGGCTTTATCCAGAATGGCTTCTGCCACTTTGCCACGGCCTTTGGCTACGACCACTGGTGCTTCGCTCTCACCAGGTACATATTTTAAAGCAACGGCCTTTTTGGACATCAGGTCCGGTTGCGAATCCTCTTTCATACCCGCATGTCCACCCCTTTGTATCGTTCAGGACTGTAGTCCGAGGCATTCATTTTCCGTTCGGCACCCGGTTCCTGGCCAACAGGCCAGGGTTCCGCCTTGAAAGTCAGCAACTGATAACCCAGCTTGTCCAGCGCCTTATGGATCTCATCGCGTCCACTTTCAAGGAGCGATCCCATTCCTTCGCCGTTATTAAGTACACGCAAACTGACGATATTATTAACAACATGCACATCCACCAGCGTTGGACCAAGACTTTTCATGTCTAGATCAAACCAAAGGCGGCAGTTGGATGCATCCAATTCACCGCGTTGCCCACGGCGTGATTGAATCTGAACGGAAGCCGTCTCTTCTCCGTCAGGACCGGTAATGGGGATAAACCAGTGCATCTGGGCAAAGGTAGCACTGCGATCTGTTGTTAGCAATAACTGCTGACCTGTTAGAAATTGCACAGCCTGTCCGGCGGCATCTTTGAGCGTCGCAGGTGCACCCTCGCTGCTGGCAAGCTGCAGCAGCAAGCCCTTTAGCGTGTCCGCGGTTCCCGGACTCGCCACATCCCCCACGCGCGCCTGCGCAGCCGCGCCGTGCACTGCCTGCTGCTCGTGCTCCGCACCGAGCAGCTTCAACACGCGCCCCACCCACGGGTCCCCCTCGTGGGTGACGGGCGCCGCCGCAGCTCCCGCAGGTGCTGCGGCACTACCGCCAGCCGGCAGCGCATCCGCGCCGGCTGGCAAAGGCTGCGGCACGCCTCCGGCAGCCGCAGCCGCCTGGCCGCCCTGCGATGCAGGGGCGGCCTGCGTCGCCGCACCCGGCTGTGCCGGTGCGGCTGTGGACGCGCTGCGCAGCGCGTCCAGCAGCGCCAGCAGCTTGGGCGCCAGCTGCGCTGCCGATGGAGCTGCTGGCGCCGCCTGCCCTGCTGCGGAAGCGGTATGCCCCGCAGCAGCAGGCGTTTCAGCGCGGCCGTCGGTTCGCCCGGCCGCGCCACCCTCAGGCTGGCCCGCTATCACTCGGCCAGCAGCAACCTCCACAGCCGCCCCCGTCGCGCCCGGGCGGCTCCCAGCAACGCCCGCGTCAGCTGCACGCGGGCTCTCACCAGGTATTCCAGTTCCTGCCGGAATACCTGTACCCACCATGCCAGCAGTTCCAACATGGCTGGCCCCTGCTTTAAGCCCAGCATTCTCTGCATTTCCTGCACCAGTCTGTCCATTGCCTTTAACCGCGCCACCAGCAGTATCCACAGATCCATCTGCCATTTGAGCATCACCAGCGACTGCACCAGGCACAAGTTGCGCGGACAATCCGGTTGCCCCTCCTACCTGACGGTTACTGCCTGACGCAGCTACCGTTTCTCCCGCCAGCTCTCCGTTTAACGGTACAGGCGCTCCAGCCATAATGTTATTCTTAACCGTAGCTGCCTGTTCACCAGTCGGCAGCGTTTTACCCGCGGTTTGTGTCAGCATGGACTCCAGCTGTTCAGCCAAGCCCTTCAACAACTGATGTAGTGGCGGGCCAAAAACAGCTTGATGTAGACCCTTTACCGTTTCCGCTGTAACCGGAAGACCACGCTGAAAAGCAATACCTGTTGCCTGCACCCATTCTTCAACAGGCACCTGTGCAGGTTTGGTTGTCATCATATTTTGAACCATGGCTACATTATCCTTGGTCAAAGGTAATCCGCTTCGCTGCATAGCTAACAGCAGTTCCCGATTCCCCTTGGTATCCGGCAAACCTACCTCCTGAAGCAAATTGTTCAAAGATGCCTGTGGCAGTTCTGCCAATGTACCCGTCAGCGGTTTCATTACCGTTACGCCATTTTCACCTGGAGGCTGGACCTGAAGCAGTGTTGTTTCACCTGGCCGAAGCGGAGTTTCTAATTTTGCACGCACCTGTACACCCTGAATCTGAAGAACCGCATCTGCTCCATCATCGGATACACTAACCACAGAACCCCTTACAACCTGACCTTCCTTTAACTCCAGTGGCTTGGCATTTCCCGGTTTACTATCTCCCAGCAGCCCACGAATCACGGAACTTATATTCATACCCTTACCCCTCCCTCCGTGAATGGTTTAATTAAAATAAAGTGTGCTGTTCTCCGAGCAGATTGCCGAGAAAACTGCGACGATGCATGGGTGTAGCACCACGAGCCATAATTTGTTCACGATGAAATTTCGTTGCATATCCCTTATGTATCGATAAACCATATTCCGGATATAACGTATCCCAATCCTCCTTGCAAAACCTATCCCGGGTAACCTTCGCAATAATGGATGCTGCCGCAATGGATTGACTGTTTGCATCGCCTTTTATAATGGACAACTGCGGTATATTCACATCTACCTTTTCGGCATCTACCAACAGGTAGTCAGGCACGCCCTCAAGTGCTTCTACCGCACGTTTCATGGCAAGCCTTGCAGCCTGTTTAATATTCAATTGATCAATCGTTTCCGCATCTGCATAACCGATTCCCACTGACACCGCCTTTTCCATTATAATGTCATATAATGCATCGCGCTTTTTCTCCGTTAATTTCTTGGAATCATTAACCCCTTCCAAAATCAGATCACGAGGTAAAATAACGGCTGCCGCTACTACATCTCCAAATAAACAACCGCGTCCCACTTCATCAATTCCGGCAATACGTTCAAATCCACTTTCCCAATATTCACGCTCATAGATCAGCAGATCTTTGGGCTCCACCATTTCTTTTTTATTCTTTTTCGGTTCAACCAGGGCATCCAGTTGCGTCAATTCAATTAACTCATTCATTTCATTCATTACGGTATCATCTCCTCTGCCCACTCTTGCTTCAACACATCACTTTTATATCATTTTATTATATAGACGTAGATTCCCGATTTTTGTTGTATCAGATCCTATTAAATAAGAAATAAGCTTCTGTAAAGCATATGATAATACGATGGTGAGTTATTATTTTATCGGTATCTGATGGCTTAAATTGAAGATATTCAGCATTGAGCAGGCTAAATCTTCATCCCTCATCATAGCATGTTTTAAGAGAGCCAGATATACGTTCAATACAATCCCATAAAGTGCAATTTTCTAGAATCACCTTCCAGATCAATCAAAGTTCCTTTATTTTAAATTCCAGTATGGCAAAAAGCGACCGCTCCCGGTAATCCGGTAACGGCCGCTTCTTTCGGCAGTTGTCTCTTATTTAATAAGGAGCTTCCATAGAGAAACGTCCCATTTTGCCCGCACGCAATTCACGCAGAAATGCTCGCGATGCCTTTTCCAAATCGATACGCCCACCACTTACCACACAACCACGTATACGACCAACCTGTTCCATAATCGCAACAACGCTGTCCGAATCATCCGCATCCTTGGAGAACTCCTGAAGTCCATAGCGTTCTTCAAGAGAATCCCAGTAATAACGCATTAGATAACTGATGCCAAAAAAGGCGATGTCTTCTGCATTCAGAATCTCTTCCTTAATTGCACCTGTTACTGCAAGACGATAACCCACGTTTTGATCTTCAAATTTCGGCCAAAGAATACCCGGGGTATCCAGCAGTTCCATTTCTTTACCAACTTTGATCCACTGTTGTCCCTTCGTCACACCAGGACGATCTCCCGTTGCCGCAATGTTCCGTCCAGCTAGTCGGTTAATTAGCGTGGATTTACCCACGTTTGGAATACCAACAATCAGTCCACGAACCGCTCTCGGGTTAATCCCTTTAGCTATTTGACGATCAATTTTTTCTTTAAGGAGAAGCTTCGCTTGCGTTGGGATGTCTTTCACGTTGGTACCTGTTGAAGCATCTACAGGGAAAGCAGTGATTCCCTCTTTTTTGAAATATTCAATCCATTCTTGCGTCACTTTCGCATCCGCCAAGTCGGACTTATTCAACAAAATCATCCGGGGTTTGCCCTGTAAAATCTCGTCAATCATCGGGTTGCGGCTGGAGACAGGCAGACGGGCATCCAGCAGTTCGATGACCACGTCAATCAGCTTTAACTTATCCTGAATCTGGCGTCTGGCTCGGGTCATATGACCTGGAAACCATTGAATCGTCACCTTGTCTTCACCTCATTATTTGTTGATATACAAGCTTTTTCTACGACATGCACACCGCATCATTTCGCTGGCAAAACAATCTTAGATTTCTATTATCCCCAGATTAGTTCTGCCCTCTACGTTTTGGTGTACACTTTATATTTTGCTTATATATCCTGCATTCATATTAATGGTTAATCCATTTGATATCGCCGATCGGCCAGAAAATCACATCTGCACGACCTACAATATCCGTCAGTGACACATAACCGATCATACGGCTATCTGTACTGTTCGGACGGTTGTCCCCCATTACAAAAACATGACCTTCAGGTACTTTCCCATCCGGGAATTGCTCATTAGGGAAGTCCTTCACGTTATAGGTTCCACCGTTCGCTTCAGCAGCATCAATTGCTCCCTGAATGTAAGTCTCATCGACTTTTTTACCATTGACGAGAACTGTATCGTCCTGAACCTCAACGGTATCACCAGCGACAGCAATGACACGTTTAATGAAATCACGGCCTTCGGTTGGAACGTGGAATACGATTACTTCTCCGCGCTGTGGTTCTCTGATATCATATAAAATTTCATTGACGATCACACGTTCACCTGTATGAAAATTCGGCTGCATGGAAGGCCCGTCCACAACAAACGGTTTGAACAGTAACCACCGAATCAAAATGACAAGTACTAGTGCGATCACGATGGCTTTGAGCCATTCGAAAATTTCATTTTTGGCTTTTTTGGATCGACTGCCTTTCTCTTCGGCAGTATTGCCCTGGTCCTGTTGAACTTCCTGTTCCATTAATGATCTTCCTCTCTTCACAGTACATGTTATAGCAGTTTTTACACATCATCAGTTATGTAATCTTACACGCAAGCATTACCAGTACATTTAATCCACAATTCAAATGTCCCTCAATAACTGATTTCACAAGCCTCCCGGACTATTCGCGCGTGTGCCGCCATACCATTTTACTCGGAAGTGCACCTCCGGTTCAACTTTTCCCGGACAAAAACGAAAAGGGCTTGTCTCCAAGCCCTCCCCGGTATCCGTTATATTAACGAATTTCTTTAATTCTCGCTGCTTTACCGCGTAGTTCACGAAGATAATAAAGCTTCGCACGACGCACTTTACCACGGCGAGCCACTTCGATTCTATCGATTTTAGGGGAATGAAGCGGGAAAGCTCTTTCCACACCTACACCGTAAGAAATTTTACGAACTGTAAAAGTCTCACTGATTCCACCACCACGGCGTTTAATCACAACACCTTCGAACAATTGGATACGCTCACGAGTTCCCTCGATTACCTTAACGTGCACTTTCAAAGTGTCACCAGGACGAAAACTCGGAATATCCTTACGAAGTTGTTCTTGTGTAATCGCTTGAACGATATTCATCTATGACTCCCTCCTTCCGTACAGGCGTTCATACTTCTTCCAGAGAACACCTTGTCTCCTTCATTATCCATAGAGGACCGCCGTATTCCACATAACAGACTTATTGTATCACGCACCATAACAAAACACAAGGAAAAATAAACAAATTGCTGACAGAACTCTCTGGTTCTTCAATGCCCTTTAATCCTTATTAATTTCCTTTACTCCAATTAGACGTTATCCGTTATACGTTCATCTTAAATACGTCCTGAATTTTATTATAGTCTCATTACAATTCCATTAAAATACACCTGTCCATGCGCTTTTCTACACAATTCCTTTATGCACATCAAAGCTTCGCCCTATGGATTGTAATAATTAGTATTCTTGAATAAGTCAAGCATTAGACGGAAAAAATACTGTAACTTTCTGTCAAGAAAGATCGTCTATGATATAGCTTGTTGGATTACGTGCTGATGCATCTAAATGTAATTCCACGCAGAAATGAAATGGCAAAAGGAGAACCAAACGAATTATGAAATACTTCAAAAAAATTGCTCTTGCTGCACTCGCATTACTCACTTGTACCATTACAATGTATGCGTATGCGGTAACTCATCCTACCAATGCAATGTCTCACAAAGCATGCACGTCCTGGGATATGGTCAAACGTAAGGCATTTCTAATGTCTCACTCCGATTATTCCAGCAAACCTGCACTTGATCTGGCTACCTTTCACATCGCACAAGGTTCAGCTACTGAAGTACCTGTACTGATGTATCATTACATACAGCCCAAAATTAATAATCATGAAACAAACAACAAATCGATCATTAATCTGGAAGACTTCGAAGAAAACATGAAATATTTGCATGAAGAAGGCTACAACACAATTACACTGGAGCAGCTTGAACAATACGTGAACGGACAGATCTCCCTGCCCCAAAAATCTATTGTCATCACCTTTGATGATGGGTATCAGAACAATTATACTTTAGCCTACCCTGTGCTCAAAAAATATAATTTCCATGCTTCCCTGTTTGTAATCGGCAGCAAAATTCAGGATCAGCCTTCGGCTTTTGATCCAGCCAAAAAAACGTTTATCTCCAAACAGGAGATGCAGGCCGCTAAAGACGTCTTTGAGTTCAACAGCCATACCTATAATCTGCATCACAAGGGATATATGCGTTGCGGCGACAACGTGCCCGTCGGACTCGACACAAAACTGCTGAATAATGACGTCAAGCTAATGAAAGAAACTGGTATTGATACGCCGTATCTTGCCTACCCTTTCGGTTATACCAGCACGCAGATGATCTATCAACTGCAGCAAAATGGGTATCGTATGGCCTTTTCCGTACGTTCAGGCTTTGTTCGACCTGGGGATAATCCTATGAAGCTCCCACGATTAACGGTTACGACAGGAACCGATTTGGCTGCATTGCTCCATCCTGAATCAGACCAACAGGAAATCCTTCCTGTCGTAGAGATCAGTCATTAAGCTAGATTGAAACTTCCCCGCCTGGATAAAGAGTCGAGCTATACAGCCTTTTCGGCTGAAGCTGGGCTCTTTTTATGTCCAAAGAGGTTGGAGTGGTTACATCCCTCATTGAGCTGGAATAGATTACGGCTTCATGTGCATCATAGATGATGACCTGCTCCCTTCCGCTCTGACACAAGTCGGCATGTAAGGCATAGCCATCTTTTCCGAACGTTGCAACCGTTTGCATATTACCATTGATCAAAGATGGCAGGACACCCCCACCTCGGCGATAAGCCATAATATAGTCAAGCCCGCTGTCATCCCAGTTACGTACAGGCTCAATAATGGTTAACCATCCACGCGTTTTACGATCTTCTTTCCAAAGTTCCTTTCCGTCGCTATCCAGCATAAACATTCCATCCTTGCCATTCTCATCTCCACGAATAATCCGATCCAGGCCAGCAATCTGTAATCCTTGTCTTTCTCTATAAAATTTCCCCAATGCAATATGCTGTGATTCAATCGAATCCTCATAACGCCATTTTTCATTACCGTACCGATCCATCATCACCGTGACACTGCCACCGATAACAATTTCAACCTCCCCGTCCTCGTCCACATCGCCAAACCATATACAGTCTGCGTGATCATCAAGATTCTGACAGGACCATAATAATGTTCCATCATGATCCAGCATGTCATACCCGGCCATCACTTCATCCTTGCCATCCCCATCGATATCGTAGACCCACGGAAAATGACCTATATTGCCTTCATGCTTCCACAACAAATTGAAATCGTGATCTAATGCCCATAACGTCTTATACCGATCCTTCAGCAGGATATCCATCGTGTGTTGGTCACCAGTCAGGTTTGCAAGAATAAGACAGTCATGCGCTTGCTCTCCAGGCAAATCATGACGTTTCTTTATCTCTCCGGTTCTTCCGTCCAGAATAAGAAATTGTTTGTTCATTACACACAGCACTTCATTATTTCCGTCCCCATCCCAATCTACAATCTGAGCGGGATAGTCTGATCCTGGACCACCTGCATCCGGGTCCGGTGTTCCGACCTGCCACATTAATGTTCCATCCAGATCATATGCCGACAAACAGCATACCTGATGCGGAACGTAACGGTCGTCTATGCCCCCATCTGCCTGCACCAACAGCATCTCAAGCCTGCCATCTCCATTTAGATCTCCCAGAAGCATCTTGCAACGCTCTCCAGCTTCGCTAATATCCACTCTGCCAACTTCATAAGGCTGATGATTCATAATCTTCCTCCTCAGCATGTCGTCTTCATACGCTTCTAGCTGAGATCACCATAAAGAAATTTTTCAGTTTATACAACCCTATTTCGGAACATGCAAAAATGTTCAAAGCGGCAAAAGTGTTCAATACAGAAAAAGACCAACCTTCATATCACAAGGTTGGTCTTTCAAGATTTCGAATGAGATTATTTTACGAGCTCAAACGAGATAATATCAAATTACTCTGCATTCTTTTCACGATCGGAACGAAGCTTGTTTAACCAAACTCGTTCTTTGTCCGTCAAGTCCGCCGTCTCCAACATATCCGGTCTGCGTTCCAGCGTACGAAGCAAGGATTGCTCCCTGCGCCATGCCTCAATATTCAGATGATGTCCAGATAACAACATATCGGGCACCTTCATACCTCTAAATTCCGGAGGACGTGTGTAGTGCGGGTATTCGAGCAATCCGGTACTGAATGAATCCGTTACAGCACTTGTCTCATTACCCAGTACACCCGGAATAAGGCGCACAATACTATCAATCGCCACCATCGCAGGCAGCTCGCCACCCGTCAGCACGTAATCACCAATCGACAATTCATCCGTCACGAGAAACTCACGGATACGCTCATCATAGCCTTCATAATGTCCGCAAATAAAAATCAGATGATCTTCTTGTACAAGTTCCTCTGCTTTTTTCTGTGTGAACGTCTCACCTTGCGGACACATCAGAATAATACGTGGCGGTTTCATCGTTGCCGCAGCTTCGCCCCGTTGTTCTAATACATCCTCAACAGCAGCAAAGATCGGATCTGGCTTTAATACCATACCTCCACCACCGCCGTAAGGTGCATCGTCAACTGTATTATGTTTATTGGTCGCAAAATTCCGAAAGTTTGTTGCTCCCAGAGATACAAGCCCTTTGGTTTGGGCTTTGCCCAGAATGCTGGTTCCGAATACACCGTCAAACATTTCCGGGAATAGGGTTAATACATCCACTTTCATGTTATAGCAGCCCTTCCATCAGGTGAACCTTGACTTGCTTCTCTGTAACATCCACATCAAGAACAACATCATCAATAACCGGAAGCAGAATTTCTTTACCTGCAGGCGTTTTGACAACCCATACATCATTCGCTCCAGGAGTCAAAATCTCAGAGATGGTTCCAAGTGTTTCGCCCTCTTCGGTGATGACAGAACACCCAACGATTTGATGGAAGTAGTATTCACCTTCCTCCAGCTCTGCCAGATTCTCTTTTAACACTTTGGCCATGCCGCCTTTAAACTTCTCTACTTCATTAATGTTGCCATACTCTTTCAGACGAAGAATATACATATTCTTATGCAAACGTGCAGATTCCACGTTAACCATAACTGGATGATTATCTGGTGTAAAGAAAAACAACTCTGCATTTTTCGCAAAACGCACTTCCGGAAAATCAGTTAAAGGCATGATTCTCACCTCGCCACGAATTCCATGCGTATTGACGATTTTACCTACATTCATAAACTCTGCCATACTTTCCTCCTACAATCCATTCATATTGGTACGTATATGTGATGATCTCCCGCAGCCGTTCTGGTTACGGATCGTTCTTCGTATCGCTGTTATCCTAACGCTTCTTCAGAATCGATTCCGTACCCTTCACTACTTCCGCAGATAATCATACTTGACGAGCTTTTTCAATCCTATTATTTAAGTTTCAGCATGCACGAAAAGGGGCTAGGACATGCATCCTAACCCCCTTTCGTATATCTTTAAGATATGATATCAACGGTTACCCGTTTATCCATCTTAACTGCTGCTGATGTGACGACTGTACGAAGAGACTTTGCGATTCGCCCCTGTTTACCAATCACTTTCCCAACATCGTCAGGATGAACGGTTAACTCATAAACGACAAGCCGGTCTTTCTCAACCGTCCGAACCGCCACATCTTCCGGATGATCGACCAAAGCCTTAGCAATTATGCTTACTAATTCTTCCATAGAGGACCCTCCGAATCAGCACCTTATTTAGTCAATTTAGACTCGTGGAACTTCTTCATCACGCCCGCTTTGCTCAGCAAGTTGCGGACAGTGTCAGATGCTTGTGCACCGTTTTGAAGCCATTGCAATGCTTTATCTTCATCGATCTTAACAACAGCCGGTTGTTCAACCGGGTTGTAGTAACCGATCTCCTCGATAAAACGACCGTCACGTGGGGAACGGGAATCCGATACCACTACGCGGTAGAAAGGAGCTTTGTGAGCACCCATACGTTTCAGACGAATACGAACTGCCATTTGAAAATTCACCTCCTTCAATGAAATCTGTATATCGTTCAGCTGCTCCCAGAATCAACGGAAAGGAAACTTCATTCCTTTGCCCAAACCTTTGAGCTGCTTCATCGCTTTGTTCTTGCCGCCTTTAGGTCCCATCATATCCGAGAACTGTTTCATCATGCGGCGCATCTCATCAAACTGCTTGATCAGACGGTTTACTTCGGCCAGGGATGTTCCACTACCTGTAGCAATCCGCTTCCGGCGGCTATGGTTGATCATATCAGGGTTACGTTTCTCCTCGGTCGTCATGGAGTACACGATCGCTTCGATCCGGCCCATCTGTTTATCATCAACCTTCAGGTCCTTGGCTTGTTTCATCTTGCCCATACCAGGAATCATATCCATGATCTGATCGATTGGCCCCAGTTTTTTCACTTGATCCATTTGCTCCAGGAAATCTTCAAACGTGAATTCTGCATTACGCATCTTCCGTTCCATTTCCTTGGCTTTATCGGTATCAATGTTGGACTGTGCTTTCTCAATCAGAGAGAGCATATCACCCATACCAAGAATACGTGAAGCCATGCGCTCCGGATGGAAAGGTTCCAGTGCATCAAGTTTCTCACCAAGGGAAGCAAACTTGATTGGGCAACCGGTGACTGCTTTAACGGAAAGCGCGGCACCACCACGAGTATCTCCGTCAAGCTTGGTCAAAACGACACCCGTCAGATTAAGCTGCTGGTTAAAATGTTCTGCCACATTAACTGCATCCTGACCTGTCATGCTGTCTACGACAAGTAATACTTCATCGGGATTTACTACGCTGTGAATCTGACGAAGCTCTTCCATCAGTTCTTCATCAACATGCAGGCGTCCAGCCGTATCGATAATGACATAGTCATTGCCGTTGTCCTTGGCATGCTGCAGACCCTGACGTGCAATTTCTACAGGGCTTGTCTGATCTCCCAGTGTGAATACCGGCGCTTTGATCTGCTCGCCGAGCACTTGCAACTGCTTGATCGCTGCTGGACGATAAATATCTCCTGCAACAAGCAACGGTCTACTATTCTGCTTTTGCAGCATTTTAGCCAGTTTACCGGATGTGGTCGTTTTACCTGCACCCTGCAAACCAACCATCATCAGTACCGTAGGCGGTTTGTTCGCTTTAGCCAGCTTCGATTGGCTTCCACCCATCAAATCCGTCAGTTCCTTGTTTACGATGTCGATAATGACCATTCCTGGCGTGAAGCTCTCCATCACTTCTTTGCCAACAGCCTTCTCTTTCACCTTGGCGATGAATTCCTTGACCACTTTGAAGTTTACATCCGCTTCGAGCAATGCCAGACGTACCTCGCGCATAGCTTCGGCAACATCTTCATCAGACACCTTGCCTTTGCCACGCAGCTTGCTGAACACATTCTGCAATCGGGTCGTTAATCCTTCAAATGCCATGATCCCACCTCCTTAAGCTGTAATACTGTTTTCAGGACCGATACGTTTCATTCAACTCTTACGAACTACTCTCTGAGTTGATGAATAATATCGTTTATTTGTTTGTTGTTATCAATGGAAACGCCTGCGCGCTCCAATGCATTTTGCAAATCTTCAAGATTACGGTTGCGCCGTTCGTGCTTCTCCAGCAAGCCAAGCTTGCTTTCGTAATTTTCCAGCACTTGTTCGGCACGCTTGATATGCTCGTATACCGCCTGGCGGCTGATCTCGAACTCGGCTGCAATCTCGCCCAGCGAGAAATCATCATGAAAGTAATACTTTAGAAAAGTCTGCTGTTTCTCGGTAAGCAACCGTTCATAGAAAGCAAACAGCAAGTTAATCCGGTTTGTCTTCTCAAGCCGGTTTTCTTGACTCATAACGGGGCACTCCCTTCGTCAAGGAAAAACACTTTACACTCTTGCAACGTTCCTAATAATACCTAAAACAAATCAGGTTGTCAAGCAAAAATACTTGTCACAATAAAAACGTTCATTTTACACTCATTTTTCGTGCCTACAAGGTTGATCTTAGCCATTCATCTACAGTAGAATTCAGCCTGCTGTGTCATTATATAGAACAAAAAAAAACGAATGGGTCTCCACAGATGGAGCCGATTCGTTTTACGCTATCTACCGTGGCCTACCGAAGTGGTGTCAGGTACAGAAGTACCATAAAGAAATGAAGAATACTGCCTGCGAGCACAAAGAGATGCCAAATCGCATGGTGGTACGGAAATCCACGCCAAACATAAAAAAGCGTCCCCAGTGTATACATCAGACCTCCAGCAACCAGCAGCACAATTCCCCCTGTAGGGATGGCAGTCATAAGCGGTTGCCAGGCAATAACGATGAGCCAGCCCATCGCAATATAGAAAATCGTGGACATGAACAGAAACCTTTTCGTAAAAAACGCCTTAAAGATTACGCCGAATAATGCGACTCCCCAGATTATACCGAACAGGGTCCATCCAAGTGTGCCGCGAACAGCAATAAACAAAAGTGGAGTGTACGATCCCGCAATAAACAAATATATGGAAGAATGGTCGAAAATCTCAAATAAGTCTTTCACTTTTCCATCTTTCCATGCATGCACGAGTGTAGAGCTCGTATATAGCAGCAGCATGGTGATCCCGTAGATAGTGAAACTGACCACATGCCAAGCCGTGCCTTTCATACTTGCAAATACAATCAATATCACCAGTGCAGCTACACTGAGTGCAGCGCCGATTCCATGTGTCACCGCATTGGCGACTTCTTCACGGCGAGAATAGGTATGAGTATTGGCCATTTTCAACCGTCCTTTCTAACCCTTTAGCATTGCCTGCTTTATTCCCATTATACACGTATTGCCAGTGACATTACACGTGACACTTATCACGTATATCACTGGCAATACGGTTAACGCTATCCTATTTATTAATGATTCTAGGAATTAGCTTCCTCTTCTTCAGCACTTTCAGCTGGCTGTTCTTGAATCAATCCGGCAAACAACGCATGTACGAATTGCTCCGAGTCGAATGGCTGCAGATCATCAATTTTCTCACCCAGTCCGACCAGCTTCACAGGCAGATCCAACTCCTGACGAATTGCAACAACAATACCACCTTTGGCGGTACCATCCAGCTTCGTCAGTACAAGTCCAGTTACCCCGCTCTTCTCTCCAAAGAGTTTGGCCTGATTCAGTGCATTCTGACCTGTAGTTGCATCCAGCACCATTAATACTTCATGAGGCGCTTCCGGAATTTCACGTTGAATGACACGATAGATTTTGTTGAGTTCGTCCATCAGATTGGATTTATTTTGCAGACGGCCTGCTGTATCACAGAGCAATACATCAGCACCCCGCTGCTTTGCAGCCTGTACAGCATCATACATTACAGCTGCAGGGTCAGAACCTGATTGTTGCTTGATGACTTCCACACCAGCACGTTGTCCCCATACTTCGAGTTGTTCGATCGCTCCGGCACGGAACGTATCACCTGCTGCCATAATGACCTTTTTACCCTGCTGTTTGAAGCGATGGGCCAGCTTACCAATCGTTGTTGTTTTACCAACACCATTAACACCAACAAACAAAATGACCGTAATGCCATCCGGATTCATTTTCAGTTCATTATTCTGCTCGCCACGAAGCAAACCCGTCAGTTTTTCGGACAATACAGGCTGTAGTTCAGCCGCATCCTCAATTTTACGTTTTTTGACCTCATCACGCAGATCTTCAATCAGTTTCATGACCGTATTGACACCTACGTCGGCTCCAATCAGAATCTCTTCCAATTCTTCATAGAATTCCTCGTCGATTTTTTTGCGACGGATAACGAGATCCGATACTTTCTCTACAAGGCCTTTACGCGTCTTTTCCAATCCGTCCTTGAACTGTTTGGTAACCGACTCCGTTTTGCTTGCAATGCTGTCTCTCAGCTTTTTAAAAAAACTCATAAAGCCCCTCCATCGTGTACATTTCTTAGTTTAAATGATATTAGATGAGTTCATGCGTGACAACCAACTCAAAGATTAGGCAATGACAGCTTCCTCATCTTCCAGTTTAACCGAAACGAGCTTGGATACTCCGCCCTCTTCCATCGTGACACCATACAGTACATCCGCTTCTTCCATTGTGCCTTTGCGGTGTGTAACAACGATGAATTGTGTTTGTTCCGAGAACTCACGCAAATACTGGGCAAAACGCACCACGTTAGCTTCATCCAGCGCCGCTTCTACTTCATCCAGTACGCAGAACGGTACCGGCTTAACATGCAGAATAGCGAATAAGAGTGCCATCGCGGTCAACGCTCGTTCCCCACCGGATAATAGCTGCAGGTTTTGCAGCTTTTTGCCTGGCGGCTGTGCGACGATATCAATGCCCGTATCGAGCAAACGCTCAGGGTCCATCAATACAAGATCCGCGCGCCCTCCGCCAAACAGCTTGGTGAAGACTGCGCCAAACTCTCGGCGAATCGCATCAAATGTTGCCTTGAATCGTTTGGCCATCTCGTCTTCCATCTCTCGAATAACCTGATACAACGTTGTTTTGGCTTCAACCAGGTCATTCTTCTGCGTGCTGAGGAACTCATACCGTTCGTTAACCCGCTGGAATTCCTCGATGGCTCCCAGATTGACGTCGCCAAGAGCTGCAATGCTGCGCTTCAGTTTCTGAACCTCAGCTTGTGTGCTCTCCACATCTTCTGGTACTGGATAACGCTCTTTGGCGAGTTCATAGCCGAGCTCATACTCATCCATCAGTTTGCGCAGAATATTTTCCAACTCAACATCAAGTCTGTTCACGGAAATTTCCGTTTGTCGCATCTGTTCCTCCACAGCTTTCAGCTGTGTGCGCTGTTCCTTCGTTTCACTCTCGGCAAGCTCAAGCTTCTTCGACAGCTCGCTTCGGGCAGCACGCTTGAAGTCCAGCTCCTGTGCAGATTCCGCTTTTTTCAGCTTGTATTGGTTAAGATCTTCAATCTGTTTAACACTCTCAGTCTCTGTTTTCTTCAGATCGGCTTCCATGGAGGCCAGCAACGTACGATTTTGACGAAGATCCTTCACCAGTGAATCCACTTCGCGCTCCAGACGACGCAATTGCTCCTCGTTGGAGAATCGTTCCTGATCCAGTTTCCCCTCTCGGACTTTCAGATCAGTGAGTTGGGTCTGCAATTCCTCCTTCGCCGATTCATTCGCTTTACGCGCAAATTCTGCGGCATGAATGGCCCTATGGGTCGCCTTCTCTTCTTCCTCAAGCTGCTCCAGCTTCTTCACGGCAACATCGCGAGCTGTATCCATCTCTTTGATTTCTTCGGTAAAGCCACTCTTCTCCTGCCCAGCTACGGCAACCTGTTCCAGCACGTGACGCAGCTCATGCTCAACCTGCTTCATTTCCATTGAAGCCTGCTGTTCTGCATTCCGGGTGTCGTCTCCAGACTGACGCAGCTCGTCCAGCTTGTCCTGGCACTGCTCCAGTTGAGTTTTTACATCATCCACACTGCGATGAAGTTTTACGATCTGATTTTCGGTATCCAAAATATCCTGGTCCAGCTGGTCCAGCTGCCGTTTGCGACTGAGCAGACTTACATTTTTCTTGTGCTGGCTACCACCAGTCATCGAACCACCCGCGTTAACCACATCGCCTTCCAGGGTTACGACCCGGAAACGATATTGGCAGCGAGCCGCGATCTTATTGGCATCCTCCAACTTCTCCGCAATAATGACATTTCCGAGTAAGCTTCCAATGATCGCAGCATAACGTTCTTCGTATTGTACGAGATCCGCACCAATTCCCACAAAACCATCCATGCCTTCGATCATCGAACGTTCACCCGCACCAATGGTACGTGCACGAATAACATCCAGCGGGAGGAACGTAGCTCTGCCCAATTGACGTTGTTTCAGAAAAGCGATCGCCTGTCTGGAAACCGATTCATTCTCCATGACGACATGCTGCAGGGAAGCGCCCATCGCTGTCTCAACCGCAAGTTCGATCTTCTCAGGCACTTTAACGAGCTCTGCAACGGCTCCATGAACCCCGTTCAGTGTACCTTTGCGTGATGCCTTAAGAACTTCTTTGACACCCAACATGAAACCGTCAAAATCATCCTGCATCTCTTTCATTGTATCGCGACGGGAGACCTGGGCTTCACGCTTCTGCTCCCATTTACGGACAGTTCCCCGACTTTCTTCGAGCAGCTTCTGCAACGATTGGAGACGTTCACTTTCCGTAATATATCCACCGCGCAGATCACTGATTTCCTTGCCCAAACGAACAACTTTTTTCTCAATCTCCGTTTTGCGGGCTTCCAGCGTTTCCTTCTGGCCTTCCCACTTGCCGGATTCCTCAGTCGCGCGATTCATTCGCCGTTCCAGCGTTTCTTTCTGTTGGTCCGCGTAACGAATTTCATTTCGTGTCTGAGCCATCTGATTCATCAGTTCCAGCAAGTTGCCCTTAAGGCTTTCCTCCTGCTGTTGGCTAATGCCGCCAGTAACACCGATAAGTTTGGCCTCTTCTTCGGATAGGCGGTTTCTTACGTCACTCAATTCCAGTTCAAGCTTGGCAAACTTTTCGCGTAATGCAAGTAACTCGGCTTCACGCTCCCGATGTCTCTCTTCACTCGCTGCAAGCGTCACTTTAAGCTGTTCCTGGTTCGTCTGCAGATGACGCGAACGCTCCTTGAGTAGTTCTCCTAGCCCTTCGCTCTTCTCCGTTGCTTCACTGAATTGCAATAAGGCCGATTGCAGCTGTTCCGTCTCCGTCTCCAGCGTACGCAGTGCATTTCGGTCACTTTCCAGCTTGGCATCATGAGTGGAGACGATAGCCGCCAATCCTACTTCTTCCTGTTTCAACGATTCTAGTCGTTGGTTTGCTTTGCTCCAGGAAGCGTGAATTTGTTCAATCTGATAAACATACATAGAGATTTCCTGCGATTTCAGCTGTCCACGCAATTCCTTATAATGGATTGCTTTCTCCGATTGTTCCTTTAACGGACCAATCTGGTCTTCTAGCTCGGTGACCAGGTCATGAATGCGCAATAAATTCTGTTCCGTCTCATCCAGTTTGCGAGTAGCATCCCGTTTGCGAGATTTATATTTAACAATACCTGATGCCTCTTCAAAGATCCCCCTGCGATCCTCTGAACGGGTACTCAGAATCTCTTCGATTCGCCCCTGTCCAATAATCGAGTAAGCTTCCTTTCCGATCCCGGTATCCATAAACAATTCGGTAATATCCTTCAACCGACACGACTGCTTGTTGATAAAATATTCACTGTCTCCGCTGCGATGTACACGACGCGTTACCGTTACTTCGCCAAAATCCAAAGCAAGCGCGTGATCTTCGTTATCCAGCGTCAACGAAACTTCACCATAGTTAACAGCCTTCCGTGCATCACTGCCGGCAAAAATGATATCTTCCATTTTGCCACCACGCAGTGATTTGGCGCTTTGTTCCCCAAGAACCCAGCGTATGCCGTCTGAAATGTTACTTTTTCCACTTCCGTTCGGGCCCACAACAGCGGTTATGCCACGAACGAATTCCATTTCCGTTTTGTCGGCGAATGACTTGAATCCACCCAGTTCAATCCGTTTCAAAAACATAGGGTTTCCCGTCACCTCCTCTTGCAAATTTCAAATGTTGCATTCAGCGCCTAGTTATCGAACAGGAAAAGAAAATCCTGATCCTCCTTACAAAAAAAAGAGCAAAAAGCAGTCCGGCCGATAAATTCCGCCAGGCGGACCCGCGGGCTGCTCTTTGCTCTTCGTTTGTCTATGCGCTTACGGTAAAGCTCAGGCTTCCGGAAGCTTCAGTCGATCCAGTGCTGCGGATGCAGCCTGTTGTTCGGCTTCCTTTTTGGAACGTCCTGTACCTCTGCCAAGCCGTTCTTGACCCATATGGACCTCGGAGACAAACTCCCGTTCATGGGCAGGGCCCCGTTCCTCAACAATACGGTATTCCAGAGCTCCCATATTGTGATGCTGAGTGAGTTCCTGCAATTCCGTTTTGTAATCGCTCATTTGCAATTTGCTGCCCAGAACGATCAACGGAAATACATGCTGATCCAGAAATGTCCGGACAGGCGCCAATCCCTGATCCAGATATAATGCACCGATGAAAGATTCAAACACATCCGCTAACAAAGCCGGTCTAGTTCGTCCTCCCGTCAGTTCCTCACCTTTACCAAGAAGTACATACTGCCCAAAACCCAACGCTTCAGCAAATTTGACGAGGGAAGGCTCGCAGACAATGGATGCCCGCAGCTTAGTTAATTCACCTTCCGGCCGGTTAGGAAACAAGTGATACAAGTATTCCGACACAGTCAGTTCCAGTACCGCATCGCCCAGAAACTCCAGACGCTCGTTATCCTGATGCTGACTGAACCGGTGTTCGTTTACATAAGAAGCATGGGTAAACGCTTGTTTTAAAAGCTGCCTGTTGTCAAATTTGATTTGAAGTTTGTGTTGTAACTGCTTCAGATCTTCACTCAAACGAACTAGCCCCTTATGCTTCAAATTTTTTGAGAATAATGGTGGCATTGTGACCGCCGAACCCAAATGAATTGGACATGGCAATGTTGACTTTAGTTTGACGTGGAACGTTTGGAACATAATCCAGATCACAATCCGGGTCCTGATTTTCCAGGTTGATTGTTGGAGCAAGCGTCTGATGTGTCAGCGACAATCCGCAGATTACGGCTTCCACGCCACCAGCAGCACCAAGCATATGACCTGTCATCGATTTGGTTGAACTTACAGCAAGCTTGTACGCATGATCGCCAAACGCTTTTTTGATCGCAAGCGTTTCGGATCTGTCACCTACAGGTGTTGATGTACCGTGTGCATTGATATAGTCCACTTCTTCTGGTTCGATACCCGCATTACGCAGAGCCATCTTCATGCAACGAGCTGCTCCATCCGGATCAGGCTCCGTCATGTGATGTGCATCGCCAGTGAGACCGTAACCAATTACTTCGCCATAAATACGAGCACCACGTTTTTGAGCATGTTCAAGGGATTCAAGGATCAGAACTCCCGCGCCCTCGCCCATAACAAACCCGTCACGTTCTGTATCAAAAGGACGGCTCGACTTAGCCGGATCATCATTACGTGTAGACATGGCACGCATTGCACAGAACCCAGCCAGACCAGTTGGTCTAATGGTTGCTTCCGCACCGCCACAAATCATTGCATCCGCATCACCGTTTGCAATCAGCTTGAAGGAATCTCCAATGGAGTGTGTTCCTGTAGCACATGCCGTTACCACGTTGATGTTAGGACCTTTCGCCCCGAGAGAAATCGACATCTGGCCAGAAGCCATGTTGGAGATCATCATCGGAATGAAAAATGGGCTTACGCGTTTAGGACCTTTTTGCAGCAATGCATTATGTTGGTCCTCCCAAGTACCCAATCCACCGATACCCGATCCGATCGACACACCAAAACGCTCTGCATCAATGTTCTCGTCAATTTTCAGACCACTGTCTTCAACGGCTTTGAAACCAGCTGCTACAGCGAACTGAACAAAACGGTCCATTTTACGTGCATCTTTGCGATCCATGTATTCTTCCGGGTTGAAATCCTTGATCTCGGCTGCAATTTGAGTGGTATATTCACTTACATCAAACGCCTCAATCTGAGAGATTCCGGACTTACCTGCCATTAAACTGCCCCAGAACGTTTCCAAATCTTTTCCGAGCGATGTCATTACGCCCATTCCGGTAATTACAACTCTTTGTTTCAAACCGACTCACCTCTATATCGACTGCATTACGCAATTATTTTGTGGGAATATCCGCAAGCAGACGTCTAGCCAAGCAGGACCCGGAGATCCGTTTGACCAGCGCCGCTTGCGGAATGAGAAAAACCAATGAATGATGAGAAGTCCCGCCTGTTCGAAAACAGGTGCGGGACTGAATTGACTTTAGGTATGAGATTGTATGTAGTTTACAACTTCACCTACGGTCGTGATTTTTTCTGCATCTTCATCAGAGATTTCCAAATCGAATTCATCTTCCAATTCCATGACCAATTCCACTACATCCAAAGAATCAGCACCCAAATCTTCTTTGAAAGATGCTTCAAGTGTAACTTCAGCTTCGTCTGCGCCCAAGCGGTCGACGACGATGCGTTTTACACGCTCCAATACATCGGACATCCGGTTCACCTCCTCCTTGGTATTATACGAGAATCGCAGGCAAAATGCCATAGAAGACATATGCGGCTCCCGGCCGGGGAACCCGGCCTTTTTCCGGCATTTCGGATCGTCCAGCGCCTGTTCCCCGACTATTGTTCAAGTCCGGGAAGAATTACATGTACATGCCACCATCAACATGCAGTGTCTGCCCTGTCATATAAGATGAAGCTTCTGAAGCCAGGAACGTGACAACACCGGCGATTTCATCCGGTTGGCCCAGACGGGACAACGGAATACCGTTCAACATGTTGTCCACGATCTCCTGGGACAATTCCTTCGTCATATCGGTCTCAATAAATCCTGGTGCAACGCAGTTAACTGTGATGCCGCGGGAGGCAAGCTCACGAGCAGATGCCTTCGTCAAACCGATGACCCCTGCCTTGGCAGCAACATAGTTTGCTTGTCCAGCATTTCCGAGCACACCCACAACAGAGGAGATATTGATAATTCTACCAGACCGTTGCTTCATCATTGGACGTGTAACCGCCTTAAGGCAGTTAAACACCCCTTTGAGGTTGGTTTCGATCACCTGATCAAATTCCTCTTCCTTCATACGCATGATCAGATTATCACGGGTAATTCCAGCATTGTTGACAAGAATATCAACGTTGCCCCATGCCTCAATGGTAGCTTTGACCATTTGTTCGGCTTCGTCCATCTGGCCCACATTCGCTTGAATCGTAATTGCCTGGACACCTTTGGCACGAATCGCTTCCGCTACTTCCTCAGCTGCCGCTTGACTGCCCGCATAATTCACGGCCACGTTGGCGCCAGCCTCGGCCAAAGCGAGTGCAATACTGCGCCCAATACCACGGGATGCACCGGTAACGAGCGCATTTTTGCCTTGTAATGGTTTAGACATAATCATTCCTCCTTTCCCCAAATCTAATCATGGTTAATCAAATTAGTGCAGCTGCCGTTGCTTCGAGCGTCTCAAGACTGTTTACATTGTACAGTTTAACGGTTTTATCTGTTTTTTTAATCAAACCTGTTAACACACTGCCAGAACCAATCTCGATAAAGGTATCTACACCTTGCTCAATAAGCCATGTCACACTGTCTTCCCATAAAACCGGAGAATAGACCTGAGCTGTCAATAAATCCTGAACCTTACCGTCCTCCACAGGTCTTGCAGTCACATTTGCAACTACAGGGACATCCCCAGGTGAGAACGAAACAGTTTTCAGTTTCTCAGCCAGCTTCTCTGCTGCATCCTTCATTAAGGAAGAATGGAACGGACCGCTTACTTCAAGTGTGATGGCACGTTTGCCGCCCGCTTCTTTGACCCGTTCAGCGACAGCAGATACCCCTTCCTTCACACCGGAAATCACGATTTGTCCCGGACAGTTGATGTTGGCAAGTTCAACCACATGACCACTTTCGGATACGTCCCGGCAAAGCACCCCCAGCGCTTCCCGATCCGCACCCAATACCGCAGCCATTGCACCCTGTCCACCAGGAACAGCCTGTTCCATATATTGACCGCGTGCCCGCACAATGCTTACCGCGTCCGCGAACGAAAGAACGCCCGCCGCGACCAGTGCACTGTATTCACCCAGACTGTGTCCGGCCGTATAATCAGGCTGAATTCCTTTTTCTTTAAAAGCCTCAAGCAATGCAATACTTGCTGTCAGCAGAGCCGGTTGTGTATTCGATGTCTGTTTCAACTCGGTCTCTGGTCCCTCAAAAACAAGATTGCTCAGCGCGAAACCTAGCGTTTCATCGGCTGTGCGAAAAATCTCTGTTGCCGCAGGCACAGACTCATACGCGTCCTTGGCCATGCCCACAGCCTGCGATCCCTGTCCGGGAAATACAAATGCTATTTTACCCATCCAATTCATCTCTCCCAGCTGTCTAGTTTACCAAACGAGTACTGATGCGCCCCACGTCAATCCGCCACCGAAACCAACCATGAGCACAGTATCTCCGGCTTTCATGCGGCCTTCTTCAGCAGCTTCTACCAGAGCAAGCGGAATGGAGGCTGCAGATGTGTTGGCGTATTTATCCACGTTGACTACAACTTTCTCTTCAGGAAGCTCAAGTCGCTGCATTGCAGATTGGATAATCCGGATATTGGCTTGGTGAGGAACAAACAGATCCACGTCCGTACGTTCCAGGCCAGCCTTGCGCAGAACTTCGATCGTCGCTGTACCCATCACCCGTACTGCAAATTTAAACACTTCACGGCCATTCATGTAAATATAATGTTTTTTGTTCTCAACCGTTTCTACGGATGCAGGCAGACGGGAACCTCCGCCCTCCATTTGAAGCAGGCTTCCGCCCGCACCTTCAGCTCCGAGATCGAATGATTTAAATCCACGGCCTTCCGGCACTTCACCAACGATAACCGCACCGGCGCCATCGCCAAACAGCACACAGGTATTACGGTCGGTATAGTCAGTAATGCGAGACAAGCAATCTGCACCAATAACAAGTGCATTGTTGTACATGCCGCTTTGGATAAAGCTCGTTGCTGTTGCCAGACCGTATACAAATCCGGAGCAGGCAGCAGACAAGTCAAATGCCGCAGCGCCCTTGGCACCAAGCTTATCTTGCAAAATACAAGCAGTAGAAGGGAATGAAGAATCCGGTGTAATAGTTGCCACAATAATCAGATCAAGATCGCTGCCAGTCATGCCAGCAGACTCAAGTGCTTTGATAGCTGCCTCGTATGCCAGATCTGAAGTCGCCTGATCCGGTGCAGCGATGTGACGCTCCTTGATTCCTGTACGACTGACGATCCACTCATCATTCGTATCTACCATTTTCTCCAAATCGCTGTTTGTCAAAATTTTCTCAGGTACATATTTACCAGTACCGATAACCCCTACCGGGCGCAAATTATTCATGTCTTCACTCACTTCCCGCTAATTTCCTTAGATATGCTCTCCACCAGCTGGTTCTGTACTGCAATCCGTGCTTGGCGCACAGCATTTTTGATGGCATTGCCATCAGCCGATCCATGACTTTTCACCACAAGTCTGCTCAAGCCGAGGAGTGGTGCACCACCATGCTCGGTATAATCCAGTTTCCGTTTCAAACCGCGCAGCTCAGGCATGAGCACAGCAGCAGCCAGTTTGCTTTTGAGCGATGATGAGAATTGTTCCTTAAGCAGAGCGAAAATGGCACCTGCTGTGCCTTCGAGCGATTTCAGCAATATATTTCCGGCAAATCCATCACATACAAGCACATCACACGCACCTGTAAGCACATCACGGGCCTCTACGTTACCAACAAAACGAATCGGAAGTTGCTCCAGCAAAGGATAGGCTTGTTTGGTCAACTCATTCCCCTTACCGGGCTCCGTTCCCACATTGAGCAGGCCCACTCTTGGTGACGCGATTCCCTGCACTTTTTGCCGATACAAGCTCCCCATCAGACCATACTGTGCGAGGTGTTCCGGTTTGGCATCCATATTCGCACCAAGATCAAGTGCAAGTACACCCACATCATCGATCGTTGGAATCATGGGTGCAAGCGCCGGGCGCTCAATACCTTCCATACGACCTACCACAAGCAAGCCGGCTGTCATCAGCGCTCCGGTATTGCCCGCAGAGATCATGGCGTCTGCTTCGCCTTCCTTAAGCATACGACCTGCAACCACCATGGAGGCATCCTTCTTACGACGGACTGCCTTTACTGGTTCATCATCCGAACCGATCACTTCGGAAGCATGCCGAATCGTCAGATTAGCAGGTTTGGCACCTGACTGACTCAGAAGAGGTTCCAGCTTGGCTTCATCGCCGACCAGGACGATCTGTGTATCCGCCCATTCCGTAGCCGCGGCGATCGCACCTTCTACTGTTGACGCAGGTGCGTTATCGCCTCCCATGGCATCAATGACGATTTTCATCCCAAATGACCTCCTTCTACGCTGTCTTCTCCACCTGAATGGTAGATTACAAAGTTGCCTTGAAACACCATTTCTTCACCCACATAAGTGAACACTTCTACTTTGGCTTTGCCCTTTTGACCCAGAATCGATCTCACGTAGGCCTTCGCAATACATTTCTCGGCCAAATGAACCGAACGAACAAAACGAATGTCTGCGGACGCCGTCAAAGCAATCTCGTCATTAATAACGGCTACAGCCAACGAGTTGGCCTGTGCAAAAACATAGTGTCCTCGAGCAATGCCCGTTCTCGAAAATACATGTTCTTCCTTAATCTCAAACAAGGAAATCCCACTCTTGTCCAGTTGCAAGTCCACAATATCACCGATAATCTCATGCAGGGGCAACGAGCGCACCTGATCATAGGAACGCTCCGCCATCAGTTTCATCCGCTCCCGAAGCTCGGGAATCCCAAGCTCCAGTCTGTCGAGACGAATCGTCTGAATACTCACCTTCAATTGGCGTGTAAGTTCCTGATCCGTCACAAACGGGTTGTCTTCGATCATTTTGGTTAACTGCTGCTGCCTCTGTCTCTTCGGTACACGTTCGATGCCTGACACCCCCCGCTGTATCGTTTAAGGAACCGCCCAATCCGGTCAGTTCAATACTCTTTCACGTTGCTTCTATAGTTGCATCCCTGTTCAGCAGGGTCGTTCTCACACGAATCATGGTTCATGTTTATGTAACGTCAAATCTTAGAACCTGGTACTAAACTATAGTATATCTCATCCCGTGTCAAAAAGAAAGGCTGGGTGAACAAAAACAATCCTGCCTTGCGTAGCCTGGCTTCACAGCCCCGAACACAACCAGTAACGAGCCTTACTAAAATATCAAAAACGTATATTGAACTATATTCACGAAGATAGAATACAGGTAAAGGTAGTTATTTTTGCGATGCTATAGTCTAAAAAAAGTAGCACCTCATCGAAATGAAGTGCTACTTGATGTCTAGCTATTATTGAGAGATGATCTCTCTTGCTTTGTACGTTCCGCACACTTTGCATACGTGGTGACTAAGCTTCAGCTCGCCACATTGTTCACATTTCACCATACCCGGTACTGCCAATTTAAAGTGAGTGCGACGTTTGTCGCGACGCGTCTTGGATGTTCTCCGTTGAGGTACTGCCATTATTCCCACCTCCTTATCAAAATAAACCTTTGCAGGTAGTTGTTACAATGTTCGATTTTCAATCATGCTCATTTAAAAAAATCCTTGAGCCCTGCAAGCCGCGGATCGATAACTTGGTTATCACAACCGCAGTCACCTTCGTTCAGCTCATGGCCACACTTGGGGCATAACCCTTTGCATGTATCGCTACACAGCGGTATAAACGGAAGATTCAGCAGAAAAGCTTCCTCAGCATAACCCTTCAGATCAACGCTATCTCCATCCACATAGAAAGTATCGTCGTCTTCGTGCAATTCCTCTGGCTGCTTTCCTTTCTTGAATTGCTCATGAAAATCAATATGAAAATGTTCATTAATCGGCTTAAGACACCGGGAGCACAACATGTCCACTCCTACTGTCAGCTTGCCATGAACATCCACAACGTCTCCCTCTCTGAACTCTGCAGATAAATCTGCAGTCAGCGAGGTAACGGCTGTGATATCTTGTCGGTTAGAAACCAGTTCCTTGATATCCCACTGTTCATTAAACTGCAGGGGACCATCACTGGTAGCCACTTTGCGAAATGGCATTAACATTTCCCATCACTCCAAACGAAACCAATCTCATAATTAAAGTTAAACGCCTAACGACAGTTATACAGGTCAAACCTGACTCTTGCAACACATCAAATTCCTGACTGTATGTAATCTGACGATTCATCGTTAAAAGTATTATGAAATTGACTTAACAAACAAAAATCATTATACCGATTTTTCAAGACGTTTGTCAACACTTTTAACTTTACACCCTTTTTGAAATTGACGATCCTAATCCGCATTCGATCTCTGATACATTATAGGCTTACTGTAAGTTAAACTACAAGTCATGCATTTTGAAGGCGGGTTGGGGCTATATCGACCTGAAGGATTCTTTTCTTTTTCGTTGTACACAATGCGATATGATTTGAACAAAGGTATATCCATGTCCTATTATGGAACAAGATGAGCTCACATATTATCGGGCTAGGAAGAGAAAGATTGATCCCCATTTGAATATTTACCGAAAGGAGCGCGTTCTCATATGAAAGCCGTTGGCGTCATTGTTGAATATAACCCTTTACATAACGGACATGTCTACCATCTGAGTGAAGCAAGGCGGCTCAGTGGAGCAGACGTTGTTGTGGCTGTGATGAGCGGCCCTTTCCTCCAGCGCGGCGAACCCGCCATCGTGGGCAAAAGGGCACGCACTGAGATGGCGCTGCATGCTGGCGCCGATCTGGTGGTTGAACTGCCGGTTGCCTATGCTGTACAACCGGCCGAGTGGTTCGCCTTTGGTGCGGTGTCACTTCTGCACCGCACAGGCGTGGTGGACTCGCTCTGCTTTGGCAGCGAGTCCGGCGACCTGGACAGCCTGCAGCGCATTGCGCGCGTGCTGGCTGTGGAGCCCGCAGGGCTGCGCGAGGATATCGCGCGCCGCCTGCGGGAAGGCGCCAGCTATCCCGCCGCATACGCAGGTGCGGCGGCGGCACTGGCGCCTGGCGGCGTCGATGCGGAAGACGCCGCTGCACTGCTGGGGCAGCCCAACAATTCGCTTGGGCTGCATTACCTGATCGCGCTGCAGCGGCTGGGCAGCGCGATCAAGCCCTTTACGGCGGCGCGTACCGGTGCCGCGTATCATGAGGCGACGCCCGGACCGGGGGCGATCGCCAGTGCAACCGCCGTCCGCCGCCTGCTGATGGCGGACGGGCCCGAAGCCGCCGCGCCATACGTGCCGGCGGCAACCCTTGCCATTCTGCGGCGCGAATGGCAGGAAGGGCGCGCTCCCGTGCACTGGGAGCGCTTTGCACAGCCGCTGCTGCACATCGCGGCCACACGCCGTGCCTCCGAGCTGGAGCAGATCGCCGAGGTCACGGAAGGACTCGAACACAGGCTGAGCCGTTCACTTGCTCAGCTCCCGGAGCCTTCAGTCGAGGCGTTGCTGAACGCACTTAAAACGAAACGGTACACACGCACAAAGCTACAGCGCATGCTGACCCATATCCTGCTGAATCATACCAAGGCCGAATGTTCGCCCGAGAAGCTGGCTGAAGGGCCAGCGTATCTTCGAGTGCTCGGGTTTAATGCACAAGGACAGGGCCTTTTGAAACAGATGAAAAAGACGGCTTCTCTGCCCGTTCTGCTGAAACCATCAACCTTTGTCCATAACCAGTTGGAACTGGATGTACAAGCTCAGGCAGCATATTCACTCGCCTGTGAACACATCAATACACGCATGATGTACAGCGACTACTATGAACCACCTGTGAGACTTTAACTCTACGTTCAGTCATATCCATAGCTGGTTCAACATAAACGATTTCGAAGCCCCAAGTTCAATGGATCGACTCACAAGTTTTTGCGTTGTTTAATATCGACTACTCAAACAAAATCCCCCTATCGCACACCGATTCGGCATCGTTGCAATAGGGGGATTTCACATCATTCTCATATTGGTTCAAGCATTATTCGTTGCGAATAATTGTTTTAGGATTTGACAGACAAGGTTTTCAGATAAGCCAGCGCATCATCCACTGTGCTAACAGGAATGAGTTTCATTTTGGTGCCAATTTGTTCAGCCTTAGTTTCAGCTTCTTTATAATTATCCTTCGGCACAAAGAAAAACTCCGCTTCTTTCCGGTCTGCCGCAACAATTTTGTGCACAACGCCACCAATTGCGCCAACCACACCTTCTTTGTTAATAGTTCCAGTGCCAGCAATCCGGTGACCTTTCGTCAAATCTCCAGGGGTCAACTGATTGTAAATCTCCAGGGTGAACATCAGTCCGGCAGATGGACCACCTACCTGAGTATCCGTGAAGGAAATCTGTTTATCCGGATCTTCTGCTTTCACTTTCTGAACCGCACCGATCATGACACCCAATGCCGGGCGAACTTCACCGGTTTTGCTGTCTTTCACTTCAATCAGTTGAACGTCGCGGCTGATGGTCTCTCCGCCTCGCTCCAATTGCATCTCAACCGTTTCTCCGACCTTTTTGTTCTTTAACTGCTCAGACAGCACTGTATTGTCCGGAGTTGCCGTTCCGTTTACACCCAAAATAATATCTCCGGGCTCAATATCTCCCTTAGGTTTTGGATCTTCGGACAGCCCAAATACAAAAATATGCTCAGGAACAATGGAGTATTTCACTCCCGCCTGCTCATAAGCCGCCTCCATGGCCGAGGATTGTGAATCACTCATGAACCAGACCTGTTCGGCAGAATATTCCGCTTCGCTTTTGCCGCGCAGCCGATCTTCTTTTTTATCCACTTGAGCATTTCGATTAAACAAGGAGGTTCCTAGCAAAAACACATTGGCGTATGTTGCTGACACTGTCGTCATCATAAACACACCGCGTTCTTCCTTATCCCCCTCTTTCACGGTAACCATGGGTTTTACTTCGTCGGCACTGCCAGGCATATAAATGATATATGGCGTTGGCATATATACCGCAACATAGACGACCAGAGCCACCACGATCACAAAGATCGAAGCTCTGAATCCGCCAGATTTCCGAATCCGATTCATTGCATGAGCCCCCGTTCTTTGCGTATCTTTCAATAATTATAAGTCTAACACTCTCATGCTTTTGCATACAATGGTACAGGCCGGATAGGCCGCTGTTTACAGTAGCTTATCCGGTCAAGGCCGAAGCGTCCACGGACGTCATTCGGCCGTCCACAACTAATCCTGGCCGAGTGTATGCGGCACGATCCATATGAGGTGAAACAATGACAATGCAGAGCGAAGTTACGGTCTCTGGACCGTTACGAACGGTACTTATGAGTACAGGCGCTTTATTGCTGGTAATTGCAGTAGTTGTATCTCCGAAAGATGCATTCGATGCCTCTATTCAAGGTTTAGACATTTGGTGGAAAATCATCTTTCCTGCCATGCTTCCATTTCTGATGTTATCCCAAATGCTGACTGCATTCGGCCTTACCCACGCACTTGGCGTCTTATTAGGGCCATTAATGCAGCGGTGGTTCCGTCTGCCGGGCAAAGCCGGACTGGCCATTGTTGTCGGCATGTGTGGCGGCTTTCCGGCAGGAGCAGATACCGCCTCCCGCCTAGTGCAGGATCAACAAATTACCGCCAAACAGGCGGGTATTGTCGCATCAGCATCTCATTTTGCCAATCCATTGATGATTATACTTGTCATCGGTGCAGCTTTTCTTCATCAGCCTGCTTCTGGATATTTCCTTCTGATCGTTCACTGGGTTAGTGGATGGATTGCAGCCATGATCGGAGTACGACTCCTACCCAAGGAATCAAAAGGGGAAGAATTCCCAACTGCAAACCCTTCTTCGTATAAACGACGGAGCCTATGGTCACAAATGATGCTTGCAGCCCGCGAAGCCCAGAAACGTGACGGACGCGGGTTCGGCAAATTGCTTGGAGACACGGTCTCCCAAGCTGTACAAACTTTAATGATGACCGGAGGATATATGATTGTGTTTGCCGTGTTTGTTCGGCTGCTCACTCTCTATATCACCCCCGGTACTTCAGTTGCTTTTTGGCCCTCACTGCTGGAACTGCATCTCGGAACTTATCATCTGAGTCAGAGCCCACTGACACCCGTTCTGCTAATGTCTTTGCTTGCAGCTGTTCTCGGCTGGGGTGGTCTGTGCTCTCATCTGCAAGTCTCCGCCGTGCTGAAAGCTGCGGGACTTGCCACAACGTCCATGTTGTATTTTGCCGGAATCCGCCTGCTTCATGCATTGGTTGCATTTTTCATCAGCTTGCTGCTGTGGCTGCCATTCAGCCGTTACAGTTCCGAAGTCTGGGCTACGTTTCAGAACAATCCGGGCAATGGTTTGGCACCTTTCCTAACCAAGCAGTCCCTGGTAGGCATGAACACCTCCGACATCATCGATGCCGTCTGGAATGGTTTCCCTGTTGCCTGTATCGGTCTGGCATTGCTGCTCACCGTCATGATCTGCCTATCCGGGCTGACCTTCTGGTTTAACCGCCGGTTTTCTCGCTAATTTTCTGACGCAGCGCAGCTTCCACTTCAGGTGAGACCAGATCGGTGACATCTCCGTGGTAGTGGGCAATTTCCTTGACGATGCTGGAGCTCAGATAAGAATATTTCGGATTGGTCATCATAAAAATGGTTTCCGCATCCGGATTTAACTTGCTGTTCGTCGAAGCCAGCTGAAGCTCATATTCAAAATCCGTCACCGAGCGGATACCACGGACAATGACCTGAGCATCTTTTTGCCGTACATAATTTGCCGTCAGATCACGGAAGCTGTCCACCTCCACATTAGGCAGATGACTCGTGACTTCCGTAATAAGACTCTTGCGTTCTTCCACCGTAAATAATGGATTTTTGCTCATATTATTCAATACAGCCACGATGACGCGATCGAACTGCTTCGACGCCCGGGCAATAATGTCCAGATGGCCCATAGTTACGGGATCAAAACTGCCTGGATATACGGCAATTCGTTCCTGACGATGTATCATTTCACTCATGAGGAGCCTCCTCTTCTGCTGCGCTAGGTTCTCCATCTTCTGTTGTTGCAGTAGGTGCATAATAATAGATGGATACAGCTGTCTCCCCATACAATGCCTTGCGCGTTTGTTCAAACGGGCCGAATTGCTCAGGGTAACTATATTTGGATTCATATTCAAGCACAATGGTCGCTTCCGGTTCAAGCAGATCCAGTTCGTGCATCGTAAGCATTAACTCGTCCCCATTTTTCATACGGTAGGGTGGATCAAGAAATACGAGATCAAATTGTGTGTTTCGCTTGGCGAGCGCCTTCAATGCACGACTGGCATCATTCCGGTATATGGCCGCCTGATCTTCCAGCTTGGTTGCTTTCAGATTTGCACGGATCACTTCAATACTTTTCGATTCCAAGTCAACAAAAACAGCCTTGTCCATGCCGCGGCTCAGCGCCTCAATACCGAGACCTCCACTGCCTGCAAACAGATCCAATGCTGTACCGCCCTCAAAATAAGGGCCAATCATACTAAACAACGCTTCCTTCACCTTGTCGGTGGTCGGCCGCGTCCCTGTGCCAGGAACAGCCTTCAGCGGTCTGCCTTTCGCACTCCCAGATACCACTCTCACTGATGAGTCACCTTTTCTCTCTATGTAAGTTTATTGATAAAGCTATCGTACCACAATCGGGTTCAGTTTGAAAAATAGTGCGTCTGCTTTCTCTCTAGAAAATTGTTGACGCAATTGTTGACGGATATGTATAAAAAGGAAACTTTCCGGCCATCCTGTAATTATCGACATCACAAGTGTCGTAGACAACCGCGGAGAAGACTTACGTTTCCCCATAAGCTCTTCGTCCGGTTTCTCCTCTCCCATGAAAAAGAAGCTCTCGAAAGAGGGCTTCTTTTTGTTGTCTAAACCCTTATTTATCAAGGTTTTTATCCATTCCTAACGATTGAATTTCATTACCATATTCGTTATTGGGTGCGAATTGGGTGCGTTTTATTCTTATCAAGCATACGGAACACTTGGGAACCTTCGAGACCAGTTGATTGGCGAAGCGTCCGTAATGTTTCAAGAACCCAATCCTCAAATTCCTCAGCTTCTTTACGTCGGGAGCGCATTATTACTTTGTAAATCCCTGTTTCAGAAATGACCGAAATTTCTTGGTAGCCGCCAAGGGTATTCATTAAGTGAAGACCCTTCTGTGCCGATTTTAATTTGCGGAGCATGTTTGTTACTTGTGAGTAGTTCAGTACATTTGCTATATCTGAAGCCACCGCCCACCAATAACCGGGGTGCTTCTCGACGAATCTAATTTCATGTCCGTAGTTAATTACCTTCATTGAATATGCAAACTGCTTTTACAGCAGACAGATTATGTATTAAGACCGATAACGCCCCCACCAGCAGTATAGAGGATGTGTATTCAACCCACATCCCACGGCAATTTAATTATCCACATCAAATGTAAGATGCTGTATCAGCACTTTGCTTTTCTTATAATTGTTATTTTCTTTGTAGGATTAGGTTATACCTGTCAATCTGACAGATGTGAAATTCTTACATAATCAAAGTGAGTGCAAGTCGGCGGGGTTACTACAAGTAAGGTCGGGATCGAAAGAAAAAAAGAAGATGCCCATCATCCAATCTAGATGATATAAAATTGTGTCATACTAATAATGTGAGTATTTTGTTTTTACCACTTATATGTGAAGTAGATAACCCAAGGATTCCTGAAGTAAATCAATAGCGTTGGAGTTTTGGTTACTTTTAATGAAAAGCTTCTCGGATAGAAATAAGGGCTCTCATTAAGTGAGCACCCTTTATGTCTAACTCTTGTTAATATAACCATACTTCATCTATTCAAGTGGTTATGGTTCTTGCTTTTCAGTTCGTTTCCTCAAAATATAACCTTGCTCACCTTTACAAAGAACTCCCAGCCTTCTGCTGATAGATCATTCAAAGCCTGACATAGTGTGCAGTTGTTTGAGTCAGTTCTCCATGCTCAAAATACTTAATCAGTTTTGGTGACTTTTTAACGGTCATCGACTTACTCATTCCTTTCTCATTTAAATTCCACTTTCCTATTACTGGTATCTCAATTATAATAGTAACTGCGATCTCATCGAATAGGAGAGGAGGTCGGCAAACTTGAGAAAATATGATTTTTCTGATGTAATTGAAATTAAATTTTTCAACATCCCATTCTTCACATTAAAGCGTCGTAAGAAAAACAAATAATCTCTGTTGCTGACTGGGTGTTAACACACCTCCAGAGAACCACGATTTTTCGTGGGTCCCTTGGCGGCAAGAATGATAAAATAATACATATAGACTTAAAAAAGCGCCCTGTCTGGGCGCTTTAGTTTTACTCTATTTCATTTACGAGCTTCTTTTAATCTGGCCCCAGGAACAAAATCCCCGTTACACCAGCGCACGAAATTCTCGGCGTGAAGTAGATATGTTCTCTCTGCGGACGGCTTTAAACCCGCATTCTTCACGTCCTGTGTGTAGGCATTCAATAGTTCGTTTAGTTGCTTTATTAATTCTGGACTCACTTTCATAGTTATCACTCTTCTATAAATGACATTATGAATTCTCAATCACTTTCGAAATGTATTCATCCCAAAACTCTTCATCTCCAACAACATCAAAAAGCCAGTTGTACATCATCAAAATCTCCAACTCCTGCTTTTTGCCTCGAATGAAGGACTTCTTAGGCAATCTTCTATACAACTCATTTAAATTGAAAAGATTACTCTTCTGCTTGTAGTCATACTCATAATTTCTCCAAGAATCATTACTTTTTTTCGATGTGTTGCTGGCCACAACTTCTCTTCTTCATAAAATTTAATCATCCAATCGTAAGTAAACTTCCACAAGTTCACTTGATGCTTTCTCCATGTCTCTTCTAGCCAATTATTTATTTCTTCATTAATATATGGAATTTTAACTCCATTAATATATGGAATTTTAACTCCATTTCTTTCCTGACTTCTAATCCCATGATGCTCTTTGATATAAATGAACAGCATCTCAGTATGATCCCTTAAATAAGGATGCTTTTTACTCAAAAAAGTGTAACATTCGTAGGAAACACTCCGGAATTCTGCATCAGAATTATAGATCAGAAACAGCTCCTGTTTTTTCAGAAAATTATTAATAGCGTGATTCAACATTTTTCCATGGTCATCATACATTTGTACAAGCCATTCTGCTGTTTCAGAATCAAACATCTCTAACTGACTCCGATACTTCCCAAGTTTCTCCGACTGGAGATATGTTTTTTCATCTGTTACGCTCTCAGTAAGATAATTGTTGAAATACTCAAATACATAGTTCACACAAATGCTCGTGTTCACTGCCTTTGCCTGATAATCAAATTCATTAAGGCCATCTTCTTTTTTTTCTTTTAGCTATGTAATCTACTATCCTTAGCAAGGTATTTCCCTCCTTCAATACATTAGTTTCGATCCCTCAGGGTTAACGACCTTCCTTATGCAAAACACAATACCAGGAATTTTGACAGTCTCATCGGGTTCTGATTTTCCTTTTGCCAGTATCGGCCCCTCGCTTCCGTTTTAAGACGTTTTTATGTCAGGTATAGGTATTTGGTGCATTATTAGTAGAAACTCACTCTATAAGCCTCTGAGACTGTCTGAGAGAGTCAGAAGCGGAAGTGAAAACTAAAAAATAAAACTGGAGGTATTTCGGGGTCATTCGCACCCGTACCCTAATTTATCCTCCAGAGGGACCCGTGAACGTCTCAGCGCCTCTCTAATCCCGTTCAAATATATTATTCGTGTATTTATTCATCTTAAAACTTAAACGTCTCTACGGTGCCCTGTAGTTCGTCTCCTGTTGTTCCAAGATATCCTTGCCGTTGTCAGGTGGTTCATACACCTTGACCTGCTGCATTAACTCTGTAATCAACTCATTGACCTTCTTGTTGTAATCAGCACGTTCACTCGCCAGTCCATTTCCTTTGCCTTTCATAAGCAGATCGAGCAATTCAATACGGTTATCGAATAGTCTCTGATCTTCATATAGCTTGGCTGATGGATCTTCAAGGATGGATACTTTATTTGTTTCATCATCAATACAGAAAATCGATTGAGGCATTGGCTTCTTCCTATGATCCTTCCGTTTCCACCATTGGTTCATATCTCATCCTCCGTTCGTTTTAATGAACAACAAATTACACCCGTTCTTTTATACGAGTGTTTATGCATGGTTTTGATATGCAATTGAATTTCTCTTATATATATATCTTTATATCTTTTATTCTTTTATTTCTTTTTTCTTTCTTGGGGGTACAATCGTCCCCCACTAGAGGGGTACAACTCTCCCCCCACAAAGTTATTTTTGATGTGTTATTTAGAGGGGTATGATTGTCCCCCACTAGCATTCATGATTTATGTATATCGATGTATATTATGCATGAAGAGTACGCCCTACTTCGCCATACTAATACAGCTTTTCGGGCATAGGCTCACCCCTGTAATTATACTGTTATCTTGTCTTCCACCCAGTCAGTACCAAGTACGTTATTCGTTCCTGATGTAATTCTCAACCAACCTTTAATGACCGTCCCGGATGCAATTGCCACCGCAGCGTTTTCGATGTAATCTGAACGCTGCCAGCTTCCTGTAGTAGGCATTGCTGTACCCACGCCACGTCTGTTCCATCGTCCTCCTAGGTAAGTTCTTACACACTCATACCCTGCGTTACTCGTGTCGATATACACTGAGCCTTCACGGGCGTTCAGTAAGGTTGTGGCTGAACGGGCAGGGTTTAGCAGTTCATCCAGTATCATAGGTCTGCGGAACCGTAACGTGTTAGCGTCTGTGGCATACATGATTTCCGTACGCACACCACTTTTAAGATGGGCTAGTTGGAACCCCGCTCCGGTTGCCCCGTCTTGTGTCATATTGAGTTCAAACGTGTCATTAGGACGGTCACTTCTGGTTAGTAAGTGTTGTTGGGGTGCATACTTCGCCGCTTGCTGCATTACGAAGTCACTACCTACTGTCACCCGTTTTATTCCGCTCACAACTTCAACGTCTTCTGCTGTGTTTTTTGAACCTACAATTGTAACAGGGGCAGAGCCGTGCTGATCTCTGATACGCATCATGTTCACTTTCCCTTTCGTGAAGGGGTAGCTATCATTATGGATATAGATCGGGGAAGTAGTTGCAAACCCTATATCGATAGCGTAGTCGCGAGGCCAGTTTTCTAGCTCTAACCATTTCCCTTTATCAGCATCCCAACTGAAACCCATATCCAGTATGCGTATACCCTCACAACGCGGGTTGGAACTCATGGAAGGGTCGCTGTAGATGACGCCATTACCTACTTGCTCAAATCGCACATGATCCAGTACTAAGTCCTTCAAGAAAGTATTTACACTGTTAGTTGTAGCAGGTTCAGGTTCGCAGTAGAAGCTGTAAGGTGAGTACCCACAATGACTACTTCGCATTGACAGGGCTTCAATACCAGAATTGGCATGGGTGGCAAAATTAGCGAAGACGTTCTGATTTACCGTGGACATATCCACCCAATAGTCACCAGAGTTATGTGACACATAAATTCCATACCAACAGTACTCAATGTTTGTATGGAATAGCTTAATGTGTCCTGCATCACTAGCCCAATCCATACCCCAACCGAAATGACGTATTGCTATGTTCTCAAATAGAGGCATAGCTGTGTTTACAACTTTGATACCTGTACACCATGCGGTACGAACCCCACGATTAGCACTGCTCCAAGTTCCGGGCCCAACAACATATATGTTTCTCCATACCTGTCTTTTACCTGAGGTGCGGTCTACTGTTATTGCCGCCACACCTGCCCCAAGCTCAGAAAATACTAGGGTGGCAGCTTGTGGGTCACCATCTACCGAAGCATCTCGGGTGTATATAGGTATGTTGCAAACGTAGCGCCCTTTTGGGAAATAAACCGTACCGCCTGTGTTGAGTCCAATTGTCTGCTCCGATGCCGCATTAAACGCAGCTTGTATGGCACTAGCATCAATTTCGTCACATAAAGATTTTGCATCAGGATATTTAATTTTGGCCTGTTCAAGTGATGTGTAAATGCTTGATAACGGATGTGATTGACCGTCACCGATAGCCCCAAATAATTTTACATTGAAAAAATCTAAATCAGATAGCAAGTCCACCGATTCAGCGGTTACACTGATTTCATCATTCGCGTCTCCAACGTTCCCTTTATTAATTGGCATGTCAACAACTCCTTTTAGTTATTTTATTTTCTTGGAGTATTAACTTGATGTAAGCTCTCCGACGGAATCGAACCGCCGTCCCCTGAACTTTCGGAGTATGCCAATTAAAGAGCAAAATGTTTAATTACTCAGATACCCAAGCAATGCCGGTTATCCATTTAAGTTCGACAAGAACCATATGTATCCTGCACATAACAAAAGAGTAATGTGCCCTACTTCGCCGTCACCTCCTGCGGCTTTTCAGGCAATAGATTACCCTAATTAATACGGATCGTTTGTCAGGTTATACACAGCCAACTGAGCAAAACTCACCTTACCCAAACCGTCGTTCAAAGCCATAGTTACTGTTAATGCAGTCGTTCCAGCTGGCACAGTAGCCTCAATATTAAACACTCCGTCATTGTCAGTAGCCCATGCATTGAGTGCCCGAATAAAACCTGAAGCACCTGTCCACTGCAGTTGAACAGTTAATTTGGATGTGCTCGCTTCAAACTCTGATTTGAATCGACCCATGAAGAGGATGCGGTCACCAAACTTGAAACCTGTTGTTATCTGCTGATAGTAGTTCTTCGAACCTGCTGACGCGGTTGCTGCTGTCTTGTCCATAACCAACCAATTTCCTCTGATTGGATCCGTGGCTGCCACAAGACTTGATGTTACATCAACTGCTGTGCCATTAAGTGACCAACTCCCTGCAAGTCCACCTGTTCCAGCAGTGACGAATAAACTATTCTTGAGAAGGTTACGCGGACCATTATTCATTCCAGGCAAGTCCAATACATATGCAGGCAATTTGGGCAAAAACTCATTAGCTACAATTTGGCCTATAGCCTTAGCGCCTGCAATGTTGTAATGCCGATCATCTGACTTGTACTGTGTCCGAATATCGCCTGTAGCTGGATCGACCAAGATGGTATAGATGTCGATCAGGTGAAGCCCATACTTTTGGGCCATCTTTCTGAGTCCAACGTTGTGCTGTTGGATCTTCAAGTGATCGCCGTCCTGTTTCGGCGGTACCGTGCTGAGAACCGGAGTAATTCGAGATTCCAAGCCCATTTTAACCATCTTCTCAATGTTGTTGAGCGTATCAGCAACCGCGTAACCCTGGATGTAGTCATTCGTTCCGCCGCAGATGAAAACAAAGGAAGGTTTGCGGTCAATGACAGCCGTTTGAAATCTGGCAAGGATCTGATCAGTCCTTTCGCCAGATACTCCAGCATTGTAAGCAAATTTAATCCGACCACCGGACATCATCATGAATTGATGAGGCCAGACCGAGGCGCCAATACCAGAAGATGCTGCGTCAAAACCAAGCCCAAAGAGCGAATCACCGATACAGGCCATGCTATTTCCGTTATATCTGGAAAGGGCGCTCTCAGCCGTTCCAAGCGCAGCACCTGCGATTTTTGAAGATTTATCTGCCACGGTTACACAACTCCCTTAATGGAGAGTGTTCCTCCACCAGCAGGAGCGCTGTACTTGATCCGTAACTTGCACCCTGCTGGAATAGTGTAATCAACTACGTCCCCAACATTTGCACTCGTAACTTGAGCGATACTGATATTGCTGCGAATTCCAGGCAACACACTTTCCCGATCATTGATGTCGACCAGGAATGTCGTAAACGTCCCGGTTGTCGCTGCAGTAGAGCTACCATATGTGACGGTAATGTCTGTAGACTTCTTAACGGACCCTGATGCAGGATAGTTAGCTGTATTTGCTGCTGCACCGGCACCCAGGATTGTAATGATCTCAGGGTCGGCAGTTCCTCCACTACCTCCACCTTCTCCATGACTAATGTCATTCGCATTCACCACATAAACTTTTGTGGCATCACTTTCTGGATGAGGCTGCGTGTACATGTTTTCTACTCACTCCTAACTAATGTTTTTTATTGGAGTAATTCGTGCTGTTCTTTCTTACGTCAAATGAATATGGCATCACTCCCTTCTTGTGCTGACCAAAAGAAAAAGCCGCTCATTTGAGCGACTTTGTCATAGTGTCTTAAAATACACTTATTGAATTACTTTTGCTTCTGCTAATACGCCCCAAACTTCCTCAGTTGAATCGGAAGTTGCTTCAAAAAGTATCTTCAGCTGAACTACACCAGTAATATCAACGTCTACGTTTCTCGGATTGTCCCCGCCTTTAATCCCCTCAAATCTTGCCAATTCTGTTCCATCACCTATAACAACGACATCCATTGTGCCATTATAATTTCTCGTTGCGTCATCAATGCCAGCAAATCCAGAAAGTTTTTTAAATTTTCCGTTTAAATTGTAGGTTACAGAAGACGGATTCGCGTAATCGGTATTACTAAGTAATTTACCGGAAATTCCTTTCTTATATTTGAATTGCTCGCCATCTCCTATGGCAATCGCTCCACCATTGTAATCTTTGTTAAAAGTCACATACCATTCATTTCTAGCATCAACTCTCGCATAGCTCATATCACTTAAATACTTAAATGAACCATGTTTCTTACCAACCCAAGCTGTTTTAGTTTTACCATCGTAAGAGAATTGCTCCCCCATACCCTCAGCCATTGTTTTGGCCGGAACATACATCTGTCCATTATATATAATCGACCGAGTCGTTTCCTTCTGAACCCCGTCAAACATGAGCTTAACATTTTCTAAAACCACGTTTAGTTTAGCGCTAGTCCCAGCATAAGCAGTCGCACCTGTAAGCATTGTTCCGATAGCCACGCCAAGAACTAGGCCTTTTAACTTATTTTTCATTGGAATATCCCCCTGATGTAGTTATATTTTCCTATCAACATTCCATATAGTACCTATTTCTGTCGATCTTGTACAGGGTAAAATTAACAAAAGGAGAAAGGTAATGATTCACGAACCTGCGAAACTAGAATGATATAAGAGGATTCATAGTTTAAACTCCACAAAAGCTGGCTAGCTTAATAGCCCAGCATATGTCAAATTCCACATCTTAACACTCTTAGCGATCCTCATCTCCAGATAAACGAACTTCTTATCTTCACATGTCATGCTCCCTGACGGAATCAAACCGCCGCTTTCCGGATCTCTCCGGACTCTACCGTTGAAAAAAGTCATTCTCAATTGAGTACATCTGTGAAGGTACGCCAGAACAATCAGATCGTATCCTCAGGCAAATTGCTAAATGTGTAATACAAAAGGTATTGGACAGGCACGGTGCTGTAGCTCATAACCTGGATGAGGTTCTTGAAAAGTATATCAATCACAAGAATCGTGAGGGACATGTTTAATATTACCTGTACACTCTGCTCAATACATAAGCGACATCTGATTCCTGTTTATCTCCTTTGTGATGTTGCCTCTATTTCTACTCTATCTGTGAACTACAAAAACACCCGCTTTTTATACGAGTGTTTATACATGGATTGGATATGCAGTTGATGATTCTCTTATATATATCTTTATATCTTTATATCTTTTATTCTTTTATTTCTTTTTTCTTTCTTGGGGGTATAATCGTCCACCACTAATGGGGTATAACTCTCCACCACTAAGTTATTTTCATGGCGTTATTTAGTGGTGTATGATTCTCCACCGCTAGCATTCATGATTTATGTATAACATTGTATATTGTGCATAGCACGCTGAAATAAACAAGCCGCCTACTGGCGACTTGTTTTAACATATTCCCATCGTGAGCTGTTACCCGATTCATCAATTGGTGTTACGACAAGTTTAACTGCTTTCTTATCGATATTATTCAACGCTTTAAGTACAGTTAGATCTTTTTCATCTAACTTCGCTGCAATTTCTACCTGAGTCATTGCTGATCCCTCTGTTTGAAGTAAATGAATGATAGCTTCTTGTACTCTTGACATCTCTTTTTCTTCAGATGATTTTTCATGTATTTTTTGGACCTGTTTTCCTTTGTCCATAATCATCATCTGCTGTTTACTGAACTTGTTCTGATAACCTGATCGATTCCAATTCATGTTACACCTCCTTCTGAGAGCAATATTCGACAAATTAAAGGTTACACCCTCTTTTACGAAAGATTTACCTAAGAAATCGTTAATGCTTTCGCTTCACAGATCGTTTGAGCTTGATTCCGTATCTTGGAACACACAAAACTTATTCTATCTACATAAGCGAAATAGATTACACCCCTCGCACAATAAATGCCTTAAAACGGATATAGGGAGGTTTAAATCCATGGCAAAAGGTAGCATTGAAAAACGCGGCAAGAACTCTTGGCGACTCACGGTTGAGCTCGGCACTGACGGGCAAGGAGAACGTGATTTTGAAAGAAAGACAATTCGGGTTGAAGATCCGGATTTACTTCGTGCTCCACGCAGATTACAAAACCATCTTGATGAAGAACTTGTGAAATTCAAAATGGAAGTCGAAGCCGGGCTATACATCCGGCCAGAAAAATTGACGTTCAAAGCTTTTGTTGAAATATGGATTAAGAAATTCGTTGAGGTCGAGCTTGAAGAAAAGACCCAGGGCAATTATAAATTTCATGTTGAACGCCGGATCATTCCCTATTTTGGTCAGAAACACATGGAGAAGATTAAGACACTGCAAATTACTGATTATCTGGATTACCTTCGAACCCCGGAGGCCAGCATAAGGAAGAACGGAAAACCGCTTGGATCGGCTACCATCGTGTATAATTATCGAGTTCTGCGCAGTATCTTTGCCAAGGCAGTAGAATGGCGCGTCTTGAAAGATAACCCCATGAGTGGCGTTAAGAAGCCTAAGGAAGATGACGTCAAGGAAATGGAGTATTACGAAGAAAAAGAGATAGAAGACTTGTTTATCGCACTGGAAGAAGAAGCGTTAGAGGTCCGAATATTAATAATGTTGGCAGTGACCACAGGTATGAGGCGCGGGGAGCTTGCCGGGCTTGAGTGGAAGAACATAAACCTGGATGAAGGATATATTGATATTAAGCAAACTATTCCCATGCTCAAGAAAGGCGTGCCGGTTATTAAAGGGCCAAAAAACAAGCAATCCAATCGTAAAATCGCTCTTTCAGCAGCCACTATTGAAGAATTGAAGCTATACAGGACGGAATGGAAGAAAGCGAAATTAAAGCTTGGTGACAAGTGGACGGCCCCAAAAGGTATGGAGTTTCTGTTCTGCCAATTAAGTGGTCACCCGTCCGATCCTCAGCGCCTGACTAAACGTTGGATAGACTTCTACCGCAAACACAATCTGAAACCGATCAGATTACACGACCTGCGACATACATCGGTATCTTGGATGATCTTCAAGAAGGTTCACTCAGAGGCCATAGCCAAGCGTGTAGGCCACACAAACACCAAGATGCTGGAGATATAAGGACATATCTTCAAATCAGTGGACAAGGCTGCTGCTGATGTATTTGAGGACATGTTCAAGCCCACTAGAAAGTCGCAATAGTGCCCTTCTGCCCCCATACTGATATTGGGTGCAAATTGGGTGCCAAATTCGCAAAAAGTACCCAAAATCAGCATTTCTACTCTACTCCATATTTTATGAAAAGCTTAATCTACCAAGCGTTTCACGATTATATATGTGAACTCATGAACCAAATTAACTCCTCTCCCATGAAAAATAGGCCCTCGAAAGAGGGCCTATTTTTGTTATCCAAAACATTGATATATCAATATTTTACTGTGTTTTGATTGAAAATAATGAAGCAATTCGTATTGGGTGCAATTTCTTCTTAATTAAGCTTCCGGAAGACTTCGAATCCGTCCTGAATCTTTATGAAGATTACGTAACAGTTCTTTTGTCCATCGTTTAAATTCCTTGGCTTCTTTCTTACGGCTTTCAAAAACTGTTTCGTAAATGACGTATTCATTGAAAATCAGCATTTTTCGAGAGTACTCCCCAGTTAGAACCACGTGATTCGAAATTAGATCATCTGGAAGCATTTCTAATTGCTTCTGTTTGACCCAAGTTCAAAGCCTTCGTTAAATCGTCAAGTACCGCACACCAATCACCTGAAGACTTCTCTACAAACAGAACATTATGCCATTCATACTATGAATCACACCTTCAGCATAGGGGGTGGTTAGTAAACACACCCTGCCTTTGGTAATCTACTTATTTTTCATCAAAGCAGTCTGCTATATCAGCAGTTTGCTCTTCCCTCCAATTGTTGCTTTCTTTGGGGGAATCGGTTCATATCCACCGGTCTGACATTGACGGACGAAAAAAAACTATACACGCATAAAGAGCGTACCTATTAAAACGTGGCGGTACATCCTACGAGTATTATCACTGCCGGGCAAACAAACAAATGTACAATACTCTTTTTCATGCCTACACCACGATTTTTTTTAAGGATACGCCCTACTTCGCCGCCACCTCTTACAGCTTTTCGGGCATATATTTACCTATGTACCTAAATGAGTAACAACAACGTTTACTGAATAAGCGAATAGGTTCTTGACTGAAATGTCCTTATTGCTATCCAGGTAAACGTTAAGCTTGCTCGCGTCCGATGATTCAGCAGCGGCTACGGTAACATTTGTTGATCCTGTCACTGGGAATACATTAGCTCCATCGGAAAAGAACATACAGTACGTGGCTATGTTGTGGTCGGCGTAAACTAGATAAAACCCGCGCCGATTCAAGTTGTATTTGTTCGCAACCGCAAATTTAGCTGTAGCATTAGCTGCAATTGTCTTTTTAGGACCAGCGTAGGCCGTAGCTCTTAACGCTCCTTGCTCTGTGATCTGTAGGGCTGTTGTAGTCCAGCCGTAGTTAAGGGCTGTATTGTTCGTGAAGCCAAATTCCAGGTCCTTACCTGTGCTGAATCTCGAACCCCACTTCTCATTCCTTGCTGCTGAGTTGACCCAAGTGTGTTTGTCGCTGTTTAGCGGCGGCACCGAGGGGTCAACAAACGGAACATCGACGAACAACGCCCATGGATCACCAGTATCACGATAAGGCTTCGTTGCATTAGACTGCATCAGGTGGCTAGTCGATTGGTTTACGTTGTTGTTGCCGCTATCCATAAACCCACCTTGGATGCGTAACCCTTTAACTCTTCCGCCTAGGTCGAACATTTTATTAGCCGCATTAGCAGGAAGAGTAAATACCTGGCGTGCTATCAAACAGTTATCAAACACCAGACCTGTGATGTCTTGCAGTTTAAACATCGGCACAACATCGGCCGCAGTCAGTTCAGTGCCCTGGGTGTTATTCTGTGTAAACTGTGTGTTGTAAAACCCGATTGCGTAGGCGTGAGTTATCTCCAATATGGTCGTGTTGTAAAATCGAGTCTCGAAATGGCAACCGAAAAATGAAATGTTGCTGTGCGTAAGTGAAAGACCAGGGTCACCTCCTATAGCCTTGAAGAACGTACCACCATTGCAGCCTTCGAAGTGAACACGGTAGAACATGAGGTTGTTCACGTTATCCGCTGTTCTCAAAGGAATTTCAAAGGCGATTGGGTTTGTTCCAACCATGTTCATTATTCCGCAATCATAAAAGGCTGTATCGATCAAATGAGAGGCTTTCCACACCCGATTGAAGTAATACCACTCACAGTTACTTACGACGCTTTGTTGGATGAACACATCGCCCTGAGTATTGCCGGAACTTGAATCCCTGGATGTGCGTCCGGTTTCAGCGAATAGTGTCGCCTTGCCTGTGCCATCCCCGTAGAATCGCATATCATGGAGATTGATCCGTCCATACTTGAAATCAAACATTTGAAGCAACCCCGGCGCACTGGTGAAGTTTGTTCCGCTTTTACCACCAGCACCACGCAATGAAAATGTAATAACATCACTCATGTTTGGGTTGTTCGGCTGGCTGCCATCAAACACAATCGTATTGTCAATCTTGAATCGTCCAGGAGGCATTTTGATTTCAATAGTTACCGGAACACTGACGTTATTCCCATTTTTCATGGTGTAATCCTTGATTGAACGATTAACGTAATCTTGCAGCATTGTGGATATGCCAGTAACACCAGTCCGGTCAAGTCTGGTGTCGTTCGTCAGATCAACGTTGATCGTTTCCACTGCTCGACGGACGTTTCCGGCCTCACCTAATGCCGCACTTGCTACTTTGTTAGCGTCCGGCACGACTAGGACAACTCCTTTGATAGACAATGTTCCTCCCGTTGGAGCTGTGTAGTCAATCCGCAATCTACAACCTTGTGGAATACTGTAATCAACAACGTCGCCCACATTGGCTGTTGTCACTTGTGCGATGCTCACATTGGAGCGGATACCAGGCAACACCGTTTGACGGTTATTAATATCGATTAAGAACGTGGAAAACGTGCTTGTCGTGCCTGCTGCTGATCCACCAAAGTAAATGGTGATATCGATCTTTCTCTCCGCGACTCCTGTAGATGGGTAGGATTCGTTCCCCGCTGCCGCTCCTGCTTCCAGGATGGTGACTGTTTCTCCGCTACCCCCACCCGGTTCATCGCTACCAACAACCTCAACCAGCATTGGATTGCCCAGCCCTATTGCGCTTGCGTCGTGCTTTGACATTTCAACCACTCCTTATTTGAATTTTATGACTTAACACGTTGTAAGCTCCCTGACGGAATCGAACCGCCGATTCCAAACTTTCCTTTGGTAATCTGCCACTGAACTAAGGGAGTAGAATAAAAAAGTATTCATTTCGCTCCGTTCCTTGGATTAGCATTAGTAATAATTTCTTTCAACTATGTTTTATAGTTAGTATATGACCTTTTTAAATATTTCTAACAAGAAACAAACACCAAAAAATGAGAGCAGACACCGAAAATAATAGACTAACGAAAAAGAAGCTCTCGAAAGAGAGCTTCTTTTGTTATCCAATATTATGTACCATAACCGCATTGACCAATTATAAAAATGTTGCCCTCAGACAACCTATTGCCTATATTCATCCATACTGGCCTCGAATTGCGATTGTAACCATCCAATATCTTTCAGCCATTCTTCCATGTCATTGATAAATTCCGTATGGTCCAAGTGTTTGATCTTATATTTCTTTAGTTTGTCGTTCAGAAAAGCATAGAAATAATGACTCAGCTCATATCGCTGTCTGCTTTTGCTAAACGTTTTATACTGATCCTCACTGACTGTCATATCAAAGTAAATCGTATTGTCTCTCTTTGCATATCTGACCGTCGATTTTCTTTCATATTCTTCAGGCAGACATCTGAAAACAAAGAACAGCTCAATGCCACACGCTTGATATTTACTTTCTGCTTTATCAAACACAGGCTGCAATTCATCCGAAAGTGCGGCAACCTGTGTTAACCCTGAGGTGTCTGTCGACTTATCCAGTATCATATTAAAGTCCCTCTTTGTTCATCTCTTTGCTCATCTCTCTGTATTTCCGATTTGAACGGTGCAGGTTAATCATTGAAACCATAAGGAGAACTACAGGCAGCAACATATTCCATGACTGATTCTTAATCATCACAATAGCAAAAAACACCATTGCTGCCCATACCAATATTTCAATTGTTTCATACTTGGTTAACGTACGCTTGAATGCTTTTCTGGAAATAAGACGAATTAGGAAATAAGCGATTAAGCAATAGAATGCGACCATTCCGAGTATGGCAATCAGGGCCAACAACATCTCCATGAACATGCCTCTCATCACCTCTCCACTTCATTTCCTTAATTTTACCATATGAGCGAAAGAGTGTCATCGGAATGCTCCTGCCTGAACTCTTGCACCGCCCCTCATTTACTTCTCTTCACTAATCACTGTCGCGTTATAGATCACAATCCGTTTGCCATCCAGATCAAAAAGTACCTTATTTCCATACTCCGTATCTTGCAAATCAATCTTACCCTCATACGTATGAATCAATTCTCCCGAATTACTGTATACGTTAACCACACGTTCCAGACCCCCGGAGTTGTTGGATCGCATCGTTTTCAGCGCACGTTCACCTGAAGCCGTATTGAAATACCAGATGAAGCATCCCACAATGATGCCTAGTATAACGAGTACCGTTACCCATACACCCGTCTTTGCTTTTCTGCTCAAAATAAACCCCTCCTTTATCCATGTCCAGTACAGTACGAGACAGGTACGGTAGCGGTTTCATAGCTCATCATCTGATAACAGCAAACAGAGGCCCCCAGTTTTGGAGACCTCTGTCCTTTAGCTACATCTTATATAGCGCTATTACAGCGCACGAATGACAAATTCAAATTGCAGTTCGCCGTCCGAGATGATGCGGTATTCCGGATGAACCGGTGCTCCCCAGCTATCGTCACCACCTACGCCCATTTGTTTGCCGGCTACCGTTACAACCGTATAATGCACCGGAGGCAGCTCATACGCATGTTGGGCATTCTCCAGCTCAAATGCCGTATAAGGAGATACATTCAGCTCAACTGGAGCTGCAGCAGATTCAATTTTAAAGCCACGTCCCGCGTTGTCGGTCAATTTAGCCCAACGTACACCCGTACGGTTGCCCGACTCCTGCGGTACAAGATATGGAGCAACGGTATCCGCTACTTTGCTGTCATGGATACCCAGACGAGCGCCAAATGCACGGTCCGCATAGTTTTCTTCAGGTCCCATCGCCAGCCATTCCACATTTTCAAAGTCCGGCGAAGTTTTGAAGGAGAGCGCATGAATCGGAAGATCTGGCAGACCTGCCGTTCCTTTATACGTATTATGCACATGCACACTACCATCTGCACGGACGGTATAAGCCACTTTCACTTGTACATCTGCCGAAATATTAAGTTTGTACGTGAATTCGATCCGATATTGATCCGTGTTTTGTTCCGCTTTCCAGTTCACACATCTAGGCAGCAGACTTGCAGCATACCAAGCCCCAAGCTCGAAGCCCATAGCAGTACCCTTATCATTATCGGTGGTCGCACGCCAGAACAATGGCATTGGAGGCTGTGCAATCGTCTCTTGACCTGACAGCTTCAGGGATACCAATGTTCCGAAAGCCTTGGAGAACAGGACATGGGTCTGACCTACCCTTACCCCGATATTAACGTCCCCTTCAACGACCTGAATTTCATTTGTCAGGTTCAGATCGGACTCCACAATTTCCGACTTTTCCTGAGCAAATACAAACTGTCCAAAGGCAACTTCCTCGCCTTTTTCTGCCCACAATGTTGCTGCTTTTAATACAAACGCGGTATTCACTGCGTATTCCCCGCCAGCAAGAGATTCCACATCAAGTGGAAGTTTCACAACGGTCTCGCTTTGTGGACCCACGTTTACCTCAAACGTTCCATGCAGCACTTCGTGACCTTCCCGATCCAGACTGTATACCAGTTCGAATTCAGATGTGTCTGCAAACAAATTATCGTTAACGATTTTCACGCCTTCCCGATCCGGGAACAGCTTGATGTTCTGGTACAGGAATTTGACTTCCTGCATCTTGGCAGACACTCTGCGGTCTGCGTACACAATGCCGTCTCCACAGAACGAATAGTCCGAAGGACGATCACCGAAATCTCCGCCATAAGCAAGGAACTCTTTGCCGTAACGATCTTTTTTGTATATGGCTTGATCAATGTAATCCCAAATGAATCCGCCCTGATACATCGGATACTTGTCTTCGAGTTCCGTATACTTATGCATACCGCCAATGGAGTTACCCATGGCATGCATATACTCACAGCTGATATATGGCTTTTCCGGATTCGCGTTCAAGAATTCCTCAATGTCGGCCGGTTTGGCATACATACGTGATTCCATATCGCTCGTGTCGTTGAAGCGACGATCGTGGAACACACCTTCATAATGAACAAGACGTGTAGGATCAGCCGATTTGAAATATTGCGAAACTTTATAAATCACTTCACCACCATGAGACTCGTTACCACAAGACCAGATCAGAATGGACGGATGATTTTTATCCCGCTCTACCATCGACACCGCACGATCCATAACGATATCATGCCACTCTGGACGGTCGCCAGGAATAACCCACGAAGGCTCAACTGCACCCAGTTTTTGCCATGATCCGTGTGTCTCCAGGTTCATTTCATCAATCACATACAATCCATATTCATCACACAGTTCATACCATAGGCTTTGGTTTGGATAGTGAGATGTACGAACAGCGTTCATATTGTTTTGTTTGATCGTCTGAACATCCCACAGCATATCTTCCTTGGTTACAGCGCGTCCGCGACGCGGATTGAATTCGTGACGGTTTACCCCTTTGAAGACAATACGTTTACCATTGATGTGCATCACTTTATCGATCATTTCAAATGTTCGGAAGCCAACGGCCTGAGGTAGAACTTCCACCAGTTCGCCCGCTGCATCATATACTTGAATGTACAGACGATACAGGTAAGGAATCTCCGCGCTCCACAGGTTTACTTGGCCAATCTCCTCACGAAGACTCACCAGACCATTGGTAACTTCAATCCCGCCAAATGTTTTCACCGTGTTGCCTTCAGCATCCCTTAGTTCAGCGTTCACTTTGGCTCCAGCAGCAGCTTTTCCTTCAAGCTTCAGATCCACGTTTAACGTACCATGGGTATAAGACTTGTCCAAATCCGTTACAACCCGCACATCGCGAATATGCGCAGCCGGCACAGTATACAGATACACATCTCTGAAAATGCCTGAGAACCGCCAGAAATCCTGATCCTCCAACCAACTGCCTGTGCTGCGTTGATACACTTCCACAGCCAGTTTATTCTCTCCGTCCTGGAGGAATGGTGTCAGATCAAAATCGGATGGTGTAAAGCTGTCTTCCCCATACCCGACAAACTGTCCGTTAAGCCATACATAGAATGCAGATTCTACACCCTGAAACGAAATATATACCGGACTGTTCTGCCAGCCTGTTGGCAAATGGAATGTGCGAATATAACTGCCTACCGGGTTTTGGTCCTGCGGCAATGCAGGTGGACGCAGATCGTTTAAGCCATCCCAAGGGTATTGAGTATTTACGTATTGGATCTGACCGTAGCCTTGGAGCTGAATATGCCCCGGTACTTCAATATCATCCCAACCAGCATTGGAGAACTCCTGCTTATAAAAAGCTTCGGGGCGGCAATCCGGACGGATTGCATAATTAAATTTCCACGTTCCGTTAAGGTTGTAGCGCATAGCCATTTCACCGGATGCTTTCGCTTCTTCCATAGTACGGTAATAGCGATGATCCGAGTAAGCGTTAAGGCGGTTTACTTCAAAAACGCTTACATCGCCCAGCCAGTTAATATCTGCATGTGTTGCTTTCATTCGGCTCTCTCTCCCTCTTGAAACAAATATATTTATTACTTATTCAGTACAGATTCTTATTTTCCTTTTACGAAACAAACATAAACAAACAGAAAGACAGAGGCACGCCATGTCTGGCGTCCTCTTCTCTCCTCTTCTACATTGACGTCCATTCAGACGGTTTAATGATGATGCATTACTTAACGGAACCAACCATACCTGCGACAAAGTGTTTTTGCATAATGAAGAATACAATGGCTGTCGGTAATGTCGCGATGACGATGGCGGTCATGATGACACCATAATCCGGTGAATAGCTGGAACCGAGGTTCGAGATTAACAACGGAATCGTCTGTTGGTCTGGCGTTTGCAGCACCACGAGAGGCCACAGGTAGTTATTCCAGCTGCTCATGAATGTGATGATCGCAGCGGCTGCATATGTTGTTTTCATCGTTGGCATGTAGATCTTCAGGAAGATCCCAATTTCGCTCAAACCATCAATCCGGCCAGCTTCAAGCATCTCTTTCGGGAACATTTTGGTGTTCTGACGGAAGAAGAAGATTAGGAACGCCGTTGTGATGGTCGGCAGAATAACTGCGGCCATGGTGTTGATACCGATGAACGGTGCAAAACCAGAGATCGTAGCAAACATCCGGTATAAAGGAACCATCAGCGCTGCGAACGGAATCATCATCGACAGCAACAGAATGTTAAATACGATATCACGTGATTTCGTCCGATATACTTCGAATCCATAACCGGCCAAGGAACCAATCAGCAAAGCAAGAATCGTGGAAATAACGGAAACAATCGCCGAATTTCCAAGAGCCTGTACCAGATTGGTTGAATCCAGCAATTTGTTGAAGTTATCAAGGAAAGCCGATCCAGGAAGCAGTCTGCCTTTGGTGACATCAACAGAAGCATTGGTCGAACTGACAAGCATCCAGAAGAATGGGAAGATGGACACAAATGCAACGATGGACAAGAAGACATATGTGAATATACGTTTTGCTTTAGCCATTTCTCTCACCTGCCACTTTGAACTGGATAATGGACAATACGATAATCATCAGCACGATGGAATACGAAACGGTTGCCGCATATCCGAAGTCCGGTGAATATTTAAACGAAAGGTTATAGATGTACTGGGAGATGGACATCGTCGCATTACCCGGACCACCTTTGGTGATGTTCATAATCTCATCGAAAATTTGTAATGTACCAATCGTCGATGTAATGGAGGTGAACAGGATAATCGGTTTGAGCAATGGAACGGTAATTTTGAAAAATTGCGTGAAAGCATTCGCGCCATCAATCCGTGCAGCTTCATAGATCGACTGATCAATGTTCTGAAGAGATGACAGATAGAAAATCATGTTATATCCGGTCCAACGCCAAGTAACGGCGATTATAATCGTAATTTTAGCCCAGAACGGGTCAGTGATCCATTGAATCGGTTCAGCAATCACGTGCAGATTCATCAGGAATTGGTTAACCATTCCGTCAGAAGAGAACAGATATTTGAATACGACAGAGTAGGCAACCAATGAGGTTACGCAAGGTAGGAAGATAGCAGTACGGAAGAAGCTACGGAAGCGCAACGTACTGTCATTCAATAAAACGGAAATAAACAAACCGAGAATAATCATGACAGGCACTTGAATAATCAAGTACAGAAATGTATTGGATACGGCAGTACGGAACGTTGTATCAATGAATAATCTTTTATAGTTAGCTAGGCCCGTAAATTCAAGATTGGCTCCTACACCCGACTTGAACGATAAGAGCAGCGCTTGCAGCATCGGATAAAAGTAAAATGCAACGATCCCGATAACAGCGAGCGATATAAAAGCCCATCCAGTCAAATTATTTTTCTTTTGCAGACTGTCTCCTGTATTCATGGCTTTGGCTTTCACAGTGCGGCTCCTCTCTCTCCGTGTAACATGGATAGAACCCAGGGAGCCTCCACCATGTCCGGGTCGGCTATTGCTTGTGCCAGACAGTGGAACGGCTCCGATGCTTCCTTGGGTTCTATAAGTTACCGTGGATCATCTTAGTTTAATTGTGCTTCAGCTTGTTTCTGTGCATCAGCCAGAACGTCATCAATCGCTTTGCCGTTCAGGAAGTTTTGCATTTCAACAACCAGAATGTCCTCGATGGCATATGTGTTGATACCGTAGTTTACGCTAGGGATTTCTTGCGTCCATTTTGCAAAGTCAGCAAACACTTTTTGTCCACCGAAGAACTCGTCGGCTTTATCAAATGCTTCGCCTTCTGCCGCCGGTTTGTACGTGCCGATCGCACCAATGTTGTTCAGCAAATCTTGATACAATTGTTTATCAGAACCGAATGTTTTACCCATGAAGTCAGCAGCTTGGTCTGCACCAGCAACATTATTCATGACGTACCAAGAGCTGCCACCCAAGTTCGATGCGTGTACAGAATTCGATTGTCCAGCCATTTTAGGAAGTGGTGCTACCGCCCATTTGCCGGATTGCGATGCTTCTTGACGCACGGATGGTGTAATCCAGTTTCCTGTAGGAATGGTAGCAACATCACCATTGTTGAATGCTGCCACGAATTGGCTCCAGTCGGAGTTCAACTTAACGATATTTGCATCCATCATTGCTTTGTACGTTACAAATGCTTCTTTCAGTGCTGCATTGCCAGCCAGATCAGGTGTTTTACCATCTTCTTTGGAATACCATGAACCTGCGGATTGAATCATCATACGGATCAGACCCAAATCGTTAGGATCAAGTGTGATCAGATCTTTGCCAGTTTTGGCTTTCACATCTTTACCGATTTTGATGTAATCATCCCATGTGATGTCCTGAAGGTCAGCTGCTTTGTAGCCTGCTTGCTCCAGCAAATCTGTTCTGTAGTAGAGACCTGTTACACCAGAGTCAAACGGAACACCAAACTGTTTGCCATCAAAAGCGGTTGGTCCCAGTTTGTACTCTGCGAAATCGGAAGCTTTGATTGTAGAGGACATATCTTTAAATGCATCAGGGTAAGCGTTCAGGAAACTTTGTGCACGGTAATCTTCAATCAGAACAATGTTCGGAAGGCCGCTGCTTGTTCCCGAGTTCAAACCTGTATTCAGCTTTTGGATAATGTCAGCTTGAGCATATTCAATGATGTTGATTTTCAGATCAGGATTTTGTTTTTGATAGGCTTCTTTTGCTGTTTCTAATGCAGCGACGTTAAACGCTTTGTCCCAAGCCCAGATCGTAATTTCATTAGAGGTTTTTTCACCCTCACTTGCCTTGTTCCCTCCACCACCGGAAGAACATGCAGACAACAGCAGGACAGTAACGAGCATCAGTACCCACATTTTTTTCAAACGATTCAACTCCCCTTCGACCTCTTTGTGTGTAATTTGTTTGCGTTTTCTGAAAGCGTTTGCTCTCGATGAATTCATCTTATCATTCCCAAATCTTCATTCGTTAGTAATAATTTTGTGTTGATTTGTCATCTTATTGCCTCAATGAAAACCTTTACAGAAACCGCTTGCATTTAATTTGTTTTTTTGTAATTTCTTTTGATTTTGTACTTTTTTAATCTGAATATTTTACAAGTCTGGGCTGAATCCTTACGCTCTGAGCACCAAAAAGGCCCTCCCGTGTTGTCATCGACAACCCAGGAAGACCTTCTATAAAGCCACCTTTTCATAAAAATAACGACCTTGTATTCACTCAAAAGCTATTATTAGCTCGTAATCAACGGAAGTGTAACAGTAACCCTTGTTCCCTCTCCCGGTTTGCTCATTATGGTTACACCATAAGGTGCCCCGTACAATAGCTCTATGCGATCATGTACATTCCGGATACCAATACCACTAAACAATTGCCGATTATTCTTCGGATTGGGCAGCGACTCACCCATGGAGAATCCTTCTATCCCGTCCCCGTTATCCATAATCTCGCAAATCAATGACTCTCCGGCTCTGGAGACCATCACATGGATGGTGCCTGTTTCCTTGGAAATGAATCCATGGAAGAAGGCATTCTCGATAAAGGGCTGAATCACCAGTTTGGGTACATGATAATGTGTACAATCCGGAGCTACGTAGAAGGCTGCTTTAATGCGCCCTCCGTATCGGACATGATTAATGAATACATAGTTTTTCAGGTTTTCGACTTCTTGCTCCACCGTTATCGTCTCACTCACGTTACTAATCGTATTCTGCAATAAGGAGATCAGCGCATTAATGGTTTCGGCAGCCCTATCCTTGTTGCCTTGCTGAACCAGGACTTTCACGGAAGCCAGGGTATTGTACAGGAAATGAGGATTAATCTGGCTTTGCAGCGCCGCCAGCTCTGCATTTCGTTGCTCCCGCTGTGTAAGTACCAGCTGATCCACATAGTCATGAAGTTCGTCCAGCATGTAGTTATAGGCGTGACCTAACTGTCGACTCTCATAACTTCCACTGACTGGAATATAGTTGTCCAGATCACTTTTGGTTATATTGGACATCTGCTTCACAAGTCGGCGCAGCGACTTGGTGATCTGATTCGTAATAAGGAACACGAGTATGAGCGCTCCGGCTACAATGGCTGCACAGATCAGAGCAATCGTCTTCATGTCAATCAGCTGCCCCATCGCGAGATCCTTATCGACCACATTTACGATATAAAACCGATAAAATGGTAAGTACTCGGACAATACCACACTGTCCTGATCCATGACCCGCGCATTTACACCTTTTACACTTTCGTTATTCATTTCTCTGGCATAGGTCAGCAATTCGAGTTGAGTGGTGCCGATCCACTCTTCACGATTGGATGATACAATCTCACCCGCATCATTCAGGATAACCACATCGTTGCCCCTGCTCGTGAAACTGCTATAGAACTGACGAAATGCGTTCTCTCTCATGGTGACATACAACGTACCATAGAGTCGGTTTTCAGCACGATCCGTCAATGCCTTGGTCGCTGAGATCATCTGCTGGGCAGTCTCATCATTCGTCTGATAGTCGTCAAAAATGATCCGGTTCGGACTGGCCGCTGCTTCCAGCGTAATCGGCTGCTCTTTCAATTCATCTGCTGATAAACGAAGATGAGATCGATCGGTGGAATACGTACGCCCATTAATACCGCTAATCGTTATACCAACTTCATAGGACTCCGTAATTGATTGAATCCGGTCCATCGTTTCTCTCATATTATAGTAGGATTTTGCCATCGTGAGGGAGTCACCCTCCCCCTCAGACAGATAACCACGAATTGCCCCGCTTTGGCTAACATTATTGGATACAGCAGCAATCGCATCGTTGAAGGATTCAAAGTTCGTTTTGATCTGGCTAAGTACCTTGGAGTTCGTAATACTGAACGTCTCGGTAAACAGCTTGGTCGACATATGAATCGATGTCCATAGAATGAGCACGGAGACAAGAATGATGCTAACGAACATAACGAGGAACAGTTTTGGGAAAAGTCCAAGCCTTGAGAATGCATTCATCCATTTCTTCATTTAGTTCTTCCTTCTGACGTTATGCCCAGAATTTTCGCCGGTATCGGCTCGGTGACAGTCCGGTAAATTTTTTGAACACTTTGCAAAAGTAACTGTGGTCGGAATACCCTACCATGCTGCTAATTTCGGAAATGGTAACATCGTCTGAGCGGAGCAGTTCCTCTGCCTTTTCTATCCGAATTTTATTCAAATATTCGTTAAAGCCTTCTTTTTTGTGTGAAGAGAAATAACTGGACAAGTACGATGGATTAAAATGAAAATGCTTGGCTACTTCGGCAAGTCCGAGTGGCTGATCAAAGTGCTGATGCATATATTCCAGCAGCATTTTCATATTCGGATCACTTCGTCTTGCGCCCTCTCCAGTCGTGCACTCCTGTACCTCAGCCATGAACTGATCCAGCACATTCATCGCTTCTGTTAGACTAGAGGCGCCATCCACATGTTTGAAATAGGCATACTTGCTCTCTTCCAGTGCAGCGGACTGCACATCCATATCAGCCAAGGTAATGGTCACGTTAAAGATCAGATTGCCCAGAAAGGACTTAATTTCAAACACATCCGCAATATAATCCCGCCCCAACGTAAGGGCATGCTCCTGCAAATATTCTCTTGCGGCTTCTGTTCGATTTCGCTTCACATGCTGCAAAAACATGTTCACATTGAACTGATATCCTGCAGGGTGAAGAGGCGGAAGTTCGCCATACACCAGAATAGATCGGTCCTCATAATAAAAGCGATACTCCATTAGCTTGATCAGACGTGTTCGATATACGTCCCCCATCTCTTCAAATGAAGAGAAGCTGTCGCTCAGCACCCAGCAAGGTCCGTCCTGCCCGTCCTTATTCTCGCTCGCCAACTCCTTAATTCGCTGCACCATCCATTCATCCTTCGCAGACTCAACATTAAGGAGCACCACTGGCGAGGTACCTTCGGCCGGAACGATTGCGCACTCCACGTCGGGGAGCAGATCCCGTAACTTGGACTCCAATTGCTCGTTATCCAGCTTGTGCACACGTACTTGTGTATCCTGCGGCTTATATACGAGTAAGCGGAAGCATCGGTGAGGAAACGTCTCCCTAATCATAAGCAACTCATTATCCTCATCCAACGTAAAACCGGACAGCATTTTCTCCATCAGTTGTCCGAGCCTCCACCCATCATGAGAAGGCTCAAACTGCAATTCGGGAATTTTGCCAGCCGTACGCTGAAGTACTTGTAATAATTCATTAGTATCCAGTTTCGGTTTCAATATATAGTCTGCTGCTCCATTTTGGAGCGTTGAACGTACATATTCAAATTCACTGAAGCTGCTAAGTACGATAACCTCAATCTGCGGATGACTGGCTTTTAACGTCCGGACAAATGTTTCCCCATCCATCACAGGCATTACGATGTCCGTAATGACAATATCCGGCTGTAATGAGTGTACCTGTTCAAGCCCTTCTTCCCCGTTGGAAGCTTCACCTACAATCTGAAAACCTTCAGCTTCCCAGTTCATATGGTGCTTAATGCCTTGCCTTACAAGAAACTCATCGTCAACAATCAGCACCTTACACAACCGGTTCATGACCCTTGACCCCCTTGTCTAATCTTTCTTCTATGTCTGTTCAAGATATACCATCATATATCGGATAGAATGGCTTCCCCGTGTTAGCGGTTACATTAATTTAAAAGTTTTGTACTTCTTTTTATATCTCAAAATGAACGTTTAAGCAATGGTAGGCATTTTGCATAAATCCATAGAGCGACTTTTAATCAGCAAGATATAGATCGAAATGCATCTATTCGTCTTTATCTTGTACCCGGGAGTGAGTTGATTCGAATAATGCAAAATGCTAACGGAAACTCACTTTAGTGTACACTATATTTCGACAAAATAAGAAGCCCCGGCCCGCCATGAATCATTTTCGGCGAGCCAGGACTTCTTATCGATATACGTTTAAATTAAGTCATACTTTCATTTCAAGTTCAGGTCTAAGGTTCGATACCCCATTGAAGACTTCCGGCAATATATCCCGTTACTTTGTTCCAGTCAGTATAGGCTGTTTGACTTGGAGCAAACGAATAATCATCCGTCTGAGTGTAGTTGGTCCAGTCTGTTTTGGAGAACCGTGCCTGAATTTCAGTACTTTGCCCCGCTGCCAATGAACCCGCAGAAGTTTTGAAGCCAATCTCCAGCACGGAATCTGCTCCGGTCACTGGGGTCGACAGCGCGCTAAACGCCCCTGTAACATTGTCGTTTCCAGCTGTTGCCCAGTCACAGAAAAAGTTTTGGGCTTGAGCGCCATTGATCGTATAATAGTAACGAATTTTGACGTCGGAAAGATTAATGGCCGAAGTACCTGTATTCGTTAATTTGATCTTAGGATTAATGGAGTTCCCCGTTGCTGAAGTCGTTCCATTAAACATCTCAATTCGAATGGCTCCTGCGGGTACAGCCGTCGTGTCTTTGATCGTCAGATTTAGGATCGCATCATTGCCTGCATTGAAATGAAAGGTTAACGCCGCGCTTCCCTTGGACAAAGAAGCCAGATAGGTTTTACTCAACACGACCTGATTGCCCGATAATGTGTAATCCGTACCTGAAACCAGCGTTGTATTGCCATTACGTATTGCACTAAAAGTGTTTCCGTTCAGTGTCAACGTTACAGGAATATCTACCTGATTGCCTGTATTTTTATCAAATTCCGCATTCACTGGTGTGATGGCCGAACTGTTCACCGGAGTCTCGCCTCCACCTTCTCCACCGCCATTGTTCCCACCAATACGGTCAGCATATAAAATGCCTCGTCCATTCGTACCCAGATACACTCTTCCATACAAACGTGGATCACCTGTAATCGTGGTCACACGTGCATATTGATGCTGATTATCGTTAATCCGTACCCAATTCGCCCCGCCGTCATCGGAACGGAAAAATCCACGTGTTCCATCAATCTTAGCAATCGTGTACAGCGCGACCACGTTCTGCCCAGGTGCCGCTTTACCAAAACCGATGCTGTCCGCTTCCTCCACATTTGCAATCTTGGTAAAGGTCGCTCCTGAATCGGTGGAATGCCACAGACCATATGGCCCTTCCTCTTCACTGCCGCCTGCAAACCAAAGTTCGCCTTCCGTTCCTGGAACAGCATCCAGATCTGCATTACCTTCTACCGGAAGCCCAGTTGCCGCAGATGCAGTGAAGGAGGCACCACCATTGGTGCTCACATAGACTTTACCGGCAGCAAATCCATAGAATTTGTTCGGATTCACCCGGTCGGAGATCACTTTTGCCTGTGCGGGAATACCTGAACTCGCTGTCCATGAGTTGCCGCCAGTGGAATAATGCACACCCTTGTCCGACGTGCTCCATACAAGTCGATTACCATTTGCCGAGATAGCTACGGTTCCTCCTCCGGTTGTACCGGCAGGCTCTGCGTTTGCCTTATACCACGTGGTCCCACCATCGCTGGATAAACCAATGGATTTTGCATTCGGATCAGCAGTATAGTCTGCTTTACCAACGCGAACCATGGTATTCGGACTTAACTCTGCAAAATCCAGACTTTCCGTAGAAGAGTAGTTGGGGCTGGTAAACATCGTAGCTGGTGACTGATCCAGATTGTTATGACGGAATCCCGAGACATCCCCTACCCCACTTAACAAATGTGCACCGCTTGGCGGGCTGATCAGATCCAGAACCGCGATCTCCTCGACCCCTTTGGCCATCACTGAAATATTGATTTTGTTGCCGTCATCCCAGTCTGTCAGATTTTTCGTGCCGTAGATGGTCGCACCTGTTCCATACATCATGCGGTCAGAGTCAAACGGGTCAATCTCCAGATCGCCAATCATCCAGCCCAGCTTTGGAGAAACTTCAGGCGGTGCAGGATTCGTCCCAAAGGTCAACCAAGGAGCGGCCGAAATATCCTGTGTATAGCGCATTTTACGGTTTGGATATCCTTCAAATTCCCAAATGCGGGTCCAAGTAGCTCCACTGTCCGTACTGCGGAACAGATTCGCGTCAGGCCACCAAGAGTTGAGGGTCGCCACCATCAGTGTACCAGGATGCTGAGCATCTACAGCCAGTCCGCCGTATCCAAAATAATTGTCCGAGCTGCTGCTCGGCACTGGACTAATGTTGGTCCATACCCCTGTAGTCGTATTTAGTTTCCAGAGGTCTCCCTTTTCCCCATCATAAGGGCCTGCACCATCGCTGTATGAAATATAGAGATTTCCATTGGCATCCAGTTCTCCGTGATGAGGTAAATACCCTGTAGGCTGTCCAGCAACAGCAGTCCACGTTGCGCCTCCATTTGTACTGCGGTATATGCTTTGATTTTTGTCGGCTACCCCGACATAGATGGTCTGTGTTGCCTGTCCAGCAGAACCTGTTGATTTGTCAAACGTGATCCAAGAAAGACCCACGATGTCACTGGTATATTCATAAGACGGGTCTTCTACATACGTACCGGGATTCGGGAAGCTCGTTACTTTGTTCCAGGTTACGCCGTAATCCGTACTTTTCCAGAGTCCGTTGCCACTACGTGCACCAAAATACAAAATGCTATTTTTATTCGGATCAACGGTCAGGCGTTCCCCCATGGAACGTCCCGGCATGTTACCGCCGACTTTGAACGGAAGAGTGGTGGTCTGCCAAGTATCACCGCGGTCCGTAGAGCGCAGGATGGAGCCGTTGTTTTTGTCCCATGAATTCGTGTACGTGCCGACAGCCATATACACTCGATTCGGATCAACCGGGTCTGTTGCCAGCGCATCGACACCGTTTTTGTTCCAATCATCCCAGCCAACAAAATCGGTGAGTGGAATCCAACTCTCATTCGCAGGATTCCAGCGATAGGCTCCCCCAATATCCGTCCGGGCATAGATCAAATCTTTCTCTGACTCATTGAAAATAATCCCCGGCACAAAACCCCCACCAGCCCCGGTCACGACATTTTTCCACTGGTATGAATCATTCGGTGCCGCATCTGTTGTTCCAACGAGTACTCCCAACGAAACTGCTGCAACAGCAATCGTCAAACTCATCACCCGCAGCTTTCCCAAAAACGTTTTCATAATTACTTAGCCTCCTCTTCAATATGTTCATCGCATCCGGTAAACCCCGCTGTGTCATCATGTTGATGAGTGCAGTGTCAGACATTTAATGCATTGGAACAGGCAACCAGCCCCACCTCCTCTCTATTTTTATAAAACGCTTTCATAAATCAATTTTGATTACCATTCATTGGATTAACCTTGCAATAAATAACATTCGATGGCAATTAAAAAACCCCTTCTGCCCAAATTCTATTTTTTGTATTTTTTTCTGCATATCGCTTTTGAAAACATAAAAAAAGGATGCTGTTTAAACAGCACCCTTCTCCATTGATAAATATTTTATAGACGAAGAACAAAATTCTAGTAACACTATGTCCTTCATTTATTCGGTATCCGACTGTGCTCCCCCGCCAAAAGCGTAGGTTTTCTGCCCTTTCACACCCGGTTTAATTACAAATAGAGATCCAGCATTCGGCGTCTCCGTCAGCCGCTCTTCTCGAATACCGATTCGGGCAGTCGTAATATATAAGTCCTCCAACTCCGGCCCTCCGAAACAGCAGGATGTCACCTGATCTGCAGGTACCTCAATCTGTTGCATCAGCTCTGCTGTATGCGGATTCCAGCGAGTAACTCTTCCTCCGCCCCAGTGGGCAACCCACAGCATTCCCTCACTGTCTACAGTCATTCCATCCGGATAGCCAAATTCCTCCGGTATAGCAATTACACTTGTCCGGTTCGTTATCTCTCCAGCAGCCAGATCAAAATCAAAACGGTCAATGGATCGTGTCGGCGTATCAATGTAATACATCTTCTGTTGATCCGGGCTCCAGCCCAAACCATTGGATGTGGATACATCCCTGAACAACGTTCGAACAGGCTGTCCTTCCTCCAGGCAATAAAATGCCCCTGCCTTGCTTTCATTGTTCATGCTCATCGTCCCTGCCCAGAAGCGTCCAAGAGCGTCACACTTCCCGTCATTGAAACGGTTGTTGTCCTTGCCTTTCTCCGGATCTTCAATCGGCTGTAACTCTCCCGTGAGCAAGTTATAGCTGTGGAAGCCACTGCGCAAAGCAACGACAACCTCATCATCATGGTATGGCACAACCGCACCTACATGCTCGCCAACATCATAAGTCCGATCTTCTCCTGTAGCTGGAACGTATACATGGATCTTGTAGCTTTCAATATCCACCCATAATAATCGATTGTGTTCAGCATCCCAGCTAGGACCTTCGCCCAACAGTGCCGGGGTATGTACTGCAATGTTCAAATCGCTCATGCCATCACGTCCTTTTTAAGATTTGACGCCGCCTGACCATTCGAAACCAATGGCATCCAAGAACGCTTTGGAAAGCACCATATGGCCTGTTGCATCGGGATGAACCCGATCGTAAGTCAGCACAGACGTATAGAAATGATCCCAGAATGGAGTAAATGCAGCCTGTGTATCCACGAAAATGGCGTCATTTTCAGCGGCTACTCTACGAACAGCCTCACCGTATATATCCATCGTAGCCCGCATCGGATCTTCCGGATTGGCTTCCAAATAATAAGGAGACATCAGAACAAGTCCTTTCAACCCAGGACGAACAGAAGCAACCAGATCTCGTAGTGTGGATTCATACTCTTCCAGAAAAACTTGCGATTCTGTGGATAACGGATTGTCAAATTGACGCCATACATCATTGATCCCGATCATAATCGTTAGCCAATCCGGTTTGAGATCAAGCACATCACGGTCCCAGCGCTGCTTCAAATCCCGGATTGTATTCCCACTATTACCCACATTCTGAATCCGCAGCATCAATTCCGGATAGATGGAACGCAGCAAGGCATACACTTGCGCCACATAGCCGTGCCCCAGTCCAGAACTCCCTTCACCAACAGGATGTTCACGGCCACAATCTGTGATTGAATCTCCGATAAAAAGCAGCTTATCATTCTTTTGCAATTTCATTGTCGTTTTCTCCTTCGCTCTCATAAGCGTTAAAATATGTGAGATCACTCGTATTCACATTTCATATTCAGGAAAGACATAGATCAGCCAAGTGCCGGGTTACCACCCTTGATTCTTAAGCCAGGTCAGGCACAGATCAGACCAAGCCCGAACGGCATGATCATCCTCTGCCAATCCCAGACCATGTGAACCTTTTTCGAATACATGCAAGTCATAAGGAATGCCGTGTGCACCCAGAGCAAGCGCGTAACGCAAACTGTTTTCTACAGGGACCGCTTGATCATCACTCGTATGCCAGATGAATGCTTCAGGAGCATCTGCTTTCACCTGCTGCTCTGCACTGAAAGCCTTGATCTGTTCAGCAGACACATCTGACCCAAGCAGATTTTCACGAGAACCGGCATGTCCATAGGAGTCCATCGTTATTACCGGATAACAAAGAATAACCCGATCCGGGCGTGAACTCTCCCTTTCAATAGGGTCCTCGTGATCTGGTTGACCCTCGTCATACAAGGTTCCCAACGTGGCTGTAAGATGACCGCCCGCCGAGAAACCAAGTACGGCAATTTTGGAAGGTTGAATGCCATATTGCTCGGCATGAGCCCGTACATAACGAATCGCACGCTGACCATCTGTCATGGGTGCCGGATGCTGGTGGGGCGCCACACGGTACTTCAGCACAAATGCGCTAATTCCAGCACGGTTCAGCAATTCAGCGATTGGGGCTCCTTCATGATCGGCCAAAAATCCATAACCCCCACCCGGACATATAATGACAGCGCTCTCGGAACCCGGCTGAATAAATGGAATCAGATGGGGCATTTCATCCTCATGACCCTTGGCCGCATAAGGTGCTGCATGGTCCCACAATGGTATAGTTGTTATCACTTCTATCATCCTCTCTAAGTTGAACGGATACGTTGATCCGTATAGTCATTTTCCAATCTAAGGAATCGATATCATCATAACGGGAAGCACCCTTGCGCATCAATACCTTCCTGGCATCACTTTTTGTTCAATTTGTAACAGGTTACACGGAATCCTCATACTTGAACAGTGTTTTATAGCACATTTAAACCTCAGAATGATTAATATAACGTTCGATACTGCTCAGGAGTTACGCCCTCAATCCGCCGAAACGTAGCCACAAAATGACTCGCATCCCGAAAACCAACCTTCGCTGCCGTTTCCTTGACGGTCAGTTTGCTGTCCCCTGTCATCCATTCTTTCGATTTGCGAATACGAAGGAGAATGAAATAACTGTAGGCGGTCATGCCAAAGGATTGTTTGAAAAGGGTATTCAAATGCCTAGGCGTAATGCCTGGTATGGCGGCCATCTGTTCAAGACCGATTTCGGGATCGGCATAGTGTTCATTCATAAATGAAATTAACGGAGCCAGCCGTTCCACGGCATGGGAGATCGAAGAACGACTGCCCGTCATGCCATGTTTTTTGAGCAAAATCAGAAATCGGTACATGTCCGCTGACGCTTCCAAACCGGACAAATCCTGGTCACTGCTGATGGAACCCAGCACTTCCCTGCCATAATATTCAAGCGGGCTCTCTGAGTCCCACTGGTGAAGGGCTGCCTCCCCCAAACCAAGCGACTCTGTAATGGCCGGGCACTGGGAGCCTCCAAATGTAATGTAGAGGGTCTCCCATTCTCCTTGCGAGCGCACATACTCGTGAGGCTCATTCGGCGGCAGCAAAATGCCGGATGTCTCCCCTAGCTGTACAGTTGAACCTGCAAATCTGAACTCTCCAGCTCCCTTTACCGTCTGGAGCCAGTGATAACAAGGATATCCAGCAGGTCTGTACACATTCTCCTGATTGCCGTTATATCCTATACTCTCGATGTAGAGCGGAAGCGGCTGATCCCGTGGGGTCATAAAATAGCGCCGATGATCGGGTGTGATGAGCATAGGGATTCTCTCCTTTGAACAAAAAGCAAAATTACAGTTCCGTATTCTTATATGTCTCATTACTTTTCTTATATTTTAAAAGTCATATCCATCATATAGTATAGATTTATTCTTATACAAGAGGTGAACACATTTGATTAGCAGCAAGTTACCCAAAATGTTCTACGGCGGCGACTATAACCCTGAACAATGGGATCATGAGACTCATCTTGAAGATCTGCGCATGTTCCAATTGGCAGGTATTGATATTGCGACCATCAACGTATTTTCATGGGCACTGATTCAGCCTGATGAAGTCACTTATAATTTTGAAGGACTCGACCAGTTAATTAACAGTCTCTATGAAAGCGGCGTTTACATTTGCCTAGCGACAAGCACTGCTGCTCATCCAGCATGGATGGCGAAGAAATACCCGGATGTACTGCGTGTGGATGCAGATGGACGTAAACGCAAATTCGGTGGACGGCATAACTCCTGTCCGAATAGCCCAACCTACCGCAAATACTCCGAGAAAATTGCAGACAAGCTGGCGGAACGTTATAAGGATCACCCTGGTGTGCTTGTATGGCATATCTCCAACGAATATGGCGGCGACTGTTATTGTGATAACTGCGAGAAAGCGTTCCGCGTGTATCTCAAAGAACGTTATCAGACCCTGGAGCAGCTCAACAAAGCATGGAACTCCAATTTCTGGGGGCATACATTCTACGATTGGGATGAGATTGTACTGCCAAGTAACCTGAGCGAGCACTGGGGAAACAACAATTCCACCTTCCAGGGCATCTCACTTGATTACTCCCGCTTCAACTCCGACAGTATGCTCGATTGTTACCGTCTGGAATATGATGCGATCAAAAAACATATCCCGGATTCGGTCGTTACGACCAATCTGATGGGATTCTTCAAACAGCTGGACTATTTCAAATGGGCCAAATATATGGATATCGTCTCCTGGGACAGCTATCCGGGTCTTGCGACTCCGGTAAGTTTCACAGCTATGGCTCATGATCTGATGCGTGGATTGAAGGACGGACAGCCGTTCATGCTCATGGAGCAGACACCAAGCCAGCAGAACTGGCAGCCTTATAACTCATTGAAACGCCCCGGCGTCATGCGTCTGTGGAGCTACCAGTCCGTTGCCCATGGTGCGGATACGATCATGTTCTTCCAGCTCCGCCGCTCTGTGGGCGCCTGCGAGAAATATCACGGTGCAGTCATTGAACATGTAGGACATGAGCATACCCGTGTATTCCGTGAAGTCGCGGAGCTGGGCAAGGAGTTACAGTTGCTGGGAGACAAAACGCTGGATGCTACTGTGGATGCCAAAGTCGCGATTGTGTTTGACTGGGATAACTGGTGGGCAATCGAGAAATCCAGCGGACCTACGGTTGCACTGAACTATGTAGATCAAATTCACAAATACTACGCTGCCTTCTTCCGCCGCAACATTCAGGTGGACATCGTTAGTGTGGATACCGATATCAGCAAATACGACATCGTGCTCGCTCCGGTGCTCTATATGGTTAAACCAGGCTTTGCGTCCAAACTGGAGAAGTTCGTTGAAGCAGGTGGTACATTCCTGACAACCTTCTTCAGTGGTATCGTCAATGAGAGTGATATCGTAACAACCGGGGGTTATCCGGGTGAACTTCGCAAACTGCTCGGTATCTGGGTTGAAGAAATTGATGCACTGCTGCCTGAGCAAAGAAACCGTATGGTCATGAAAGAGGCTTATGGCGATCTTCAAGGAGACTATGGTTGCGGCATGTTGTGTGACTTGCTGCACAGTGAAGGTGCAGAGATCATTGCCGAGTATGGAGACGACTTCTACAAAGGCATGCCTGTGGTAACCCGTAACACATTTGGTCAAGGTGAAGCCTGGTACGTAGCTTCCGACCCGGAAGATCGATTCCTGGACGGCTTGCTGGGACAACTGGCTGCAACCAAAAATATTGCTTCTCTTCTGGATACTCCGGAAGGTGTCGAAGTGACTGCTCGTACCAAGGATGGACAACAGTACCTGTTTGTCATGAATCACAATGCTACCGCTCAATCCTATGATTTGGGTAAAGCAGAGGCTCATGATTTGCTCACAGATCGGTCCCTTTCAGGTACGATCGAGATTGAAGGACGCGGTGTACAACTGCTTGAAATGAAATAATATTCGAAAATCGATGATACAACATGTTACATGGAGATCGCACTGATCGTTATTTGTGGCTTAAAAGCGTGTCAATTGTTAAAATTTAAAGTATTATATGATTGAACTTGTTTCAATCTGCTACTTCCCGTATCCGTTTAGACCGGATACGGTTTTTTGTCATTATTTGTGAGGCTATCGGTTAGAAGGAAATACCGAGAAGCGAAGCGAATTGGACGAGACACACAATTTAACGACGCCCCGCCGGGAAAAGGAAGCGGCCCTCCGAAAGTAGGCGCTGCACTGTATAGAATAAATAATATAATGCTGCGAAATATTGGTGACAATCATGATGTCACTTATACACTGCTACAATGGGAGGAACACTCCAGCATCCTTTCCGGCGGCGCAACCCTCGAAACGGAGTGGCTGACATGAATAGAACAAATCGGCTTGCCGCCATCGTTATGGCATTGCAGCACGGTCACGAAACGGCACATTCACTTGCAGAAAAGTTTGAAGTTTCCCGCCGTACCATCCTGCGGGATATCCAATCTCTCTCAGAGATGAATGTCCCGATCATTGCTATCTCCGGTCCCGGAGGCGGCTTCAGACTTATGGAGGGGTATGTACTGCCCCCACTGCAATTAGACCCGGTTGAAGCAGCTACTCTCATCTTTGCTCTCGAAGGCCTAAGCCATTATGCAGATACCCCTTTTCAAGAGAAACGCTGGACATTAATGGACAAAATCAAAAGCATTATTCCGGATGATGTCAAAGCAAGGATGGATCCCATGCTCAAACAACTGAAGCATGATGTTCCCGAACGAAACTACATCCTTCATCATCTGGAACCGCTTATGGCTTGTATCCCGGAACAAGGGTGGCTGCGTATGTTGTACCGCTCTGCTTCCCGTCAACGCTGGCTAACGATCTGCCCCATTCGAGTGTATGCTTCAGCCGGTTTCTGGTATTGTGAAGCGTATTCAGAGGAGCACGGTGAACAGCGCCTGTTCAGGGCAGACCGCATTCTGGACATTACACCGGTTGAGATGCTTGAATCACAACAGCTGGCAGAACAGGCAAAGCGACAGCGCAGCAAACCGAAATCTCCCGAACCTTCTCCGACACGTGTTACCGCACGTCTGAGTTACAGCGGAATGATCGAGGCAGAACAGGACAAGCATATTGGCGAACGGATGACCGAGATTGCTCCGGATGTATGGGAACTGTCCTTTCTCTGCCCTCCCGGTGAGTGGGCTTGGGCCGTACGATTCTTTTATCGACTTGGAAGTGAAGCAGAAGTACTTGAACCCGAGAACCTTCGCTGCGAGATTCGCAAACATGCCGAGGAAGTATACCAGATGTATCTTACCTCCAACAATAATCGTTGTAGCACACGCTAAAAAGGAGCTTGCCAAAATCATGATGAATGAGCATGAATCGATCGTAACTTACGAAGAAGCTGTGCAGCGAATAGAGGCTGTGGGACTGCTCCCACTCGCCCCTTTATTTCCTGAATACCCTTCACTGTCCTCCATAACGCCTCAAGAAAACTGGCACAAAGATAACGCGCTTGATCCCTGGTTGTGGCGTTCACGTCTGGCTGAGGAAGGGATCGCTGCTTATGGCAAATTTCTCAAAAAGAAAGCCATTCTTGTCTCACGCGAATATTTCCCATGGGTACACCGTCTGCTAGCGGACTCCAGAGTCATGGAGGAACAATATGACGCGGGTTTGCTCTCTCGAGAAGCATTCAAACTGTATGAGATAATCGAGAAGCATGAGGGGATTGATGGACGGACGCTGCGTTCACAAGCAGATTTTGGAGCCAAAGAGGACAAAAAAGCATTTGACCAGGGGCTGCTGGACCTTCAAGGCATTAGCGCCATTGTCATCTGCGGCACCAAAGAAAAAGAAGGCCTCGCTGAAGGCAAGGTCGCTTGGAACAGCTCTGCTTATGAGACCTCAGGCTGCTGGATGAAGCGTCAAGGTATTGAACCGTTTGAGGGCAGCGTTGCAGATGCGAGCGAACTCCTGGTACAGCAATTGGAGAAACACACTTCTGCTGCCGCACTGACCAAAATCAAAAAATCTTTTGCGATACATTGATTGAAATACTTATAAACGACAAATCCCGGAAGCCGAAGAGGGCCACCGGGATTTGCTGTATATACCTTTACTATACATGCAACAGATATAAAGCAACGAACGAGTACAATTACAGGATAACTCCATCCTTGAATATCGCAATTTCCCGAAATCCATGCTGCTCGCTAAGCGTATGCGCACGTCCTGAAGCAATATCGATCAGTTGACTGAACAGCTGCACTTTCACGTCTTCCATCGTCTTACCTTCCAGCAGTTGACCTGCGTTAAAATCGATCCAGTGCTTTTTCCGATTTGCGAGGTCAGATTGGGTTGCAATCTTGACAGTAGGTACCGGGCCTCCAAACGGCGTTCCGCGACCTGTCGTGAAAAGAACAATGTGCGCACCCGCAGCTGACAGTGCTGTAACAGACACGAGATCATTCCCCGGAGCCTCCACGATGTTCAGGCCGGTTTGAGTGACACGTTTGCCGTAACGAAGTACATCAACTACGGAAGAACGTCCTCCCTTTTGCGTACATCCCAAAGACTTTTCTTCCAGCGTGGTAATCCCGCCTGCTTTATTCCCTGGTGAAGGATTTTCATATATATTCTGACCGTGGTTCACAAAGTATTGCTTGAAGCCGTTCACCAAGTCTACCAAATTATCAAACACCTGCTCATTGGCCGCCCGATTCATCAGAATGGTCTCTGCACCAAACATCTCGGGAACTTCGGTCAAAATAGCCGTACCTCCGGCAGCAACCAGCATATCCGCAACGGAGCCAACGAGCGGGTTCGCCGTAATCCCGGACAGACCGTCCGAACCGCCGCACTTCAATCCAATTTTGAGCTTGCTCAAAGGTAGCGGCTGACGCTGTTCATGTTCGACGAGCTCCACGAGTTCTTCCATCAGACGCAGTCCTTCCTCAAGTTCGTCATCTGTTTCCTGCGCTTTGAGAAAACGGACTTTCCCCTGATATTCCGGTGCGATACATTCGCGGAACTGGTCTACCTGATTATTTTCGCAACCCAGACCAATGACCAGCACGCCGCCAGCATTCGGGTGTTCCACCAGGGAAGCCAATACCTGCTGCGTATATTTCAGGTCATCTCCAAGCTGCGAGCATCCGAATGGGTGTGGGAAATGATATACACCATCCACCCTGCTGCCGAACTGCGACAGGCCCATACGAGCCAATGCCTCACATACTTTATTAATGCAGCCGACCGTATTTACAATCCAGATTTCATTACGGATACCTGCTTCACCGTTAGGACGCAGATACCCATCAAATGAACGTAGATGTTCCGGAGGCATGTCCGTCTGGACAGATGGTCCCGGCTGATACTGGTATTCAAGTAAACCGTGAAGTCCTGTTTTCAGATTGTGACTGTGAATCCAGCTCCCTTGTTCGATCTGTTCCTTGGCTATCCCAATGGAAAAACCATATTTCATCACATCCTCGCCCGGTGCGAGGGTATGCACAGCAATTTTATGACCTTTGGGCACATCTTCCCTTAATGTAAAAGTAGTGCTGTCTGGCAGTATAATACTTTCCCCTTTTACATAATCCCGAAGAGCTATAATGACATCATCCTGCGGTTGAATCGCAATCCAGTCATTGACTGTACGTGTTGTGTTCATTAACTCTCACCTTCCAGCAAACCAATTTCGTGAACGAGTGCTTCGCGAAGCCCCTGTCGATCATCCAGATTCTCTCCCCAGATCGATACATCAGATAATACAGCAGCGACACTCTGGTCTAATTGCTGCGTATCCCTCTTCAGAGGATCATAACGATCCCAATGTATGGCGAGTGCAGCCAGTACATCCGCATCATCCCGAAGCAGGACAGACTCACCGTTCAATCGTTGTGCCATATAACCGTCCGGCGTGTTCACTGGACGATACAGACACAATAATCCCGCAAATCCTTTCACGAGCCGAGCCGGCCAGGTTCCCTGATTTTGCTCATAGGCCAAAAGTGTAGGCAGCACACGGACCTTGAACTTTCCTACTGTATTTAATGCAATATCCTGCAGCTTGTGATTAATATACGGATTGAGGAAACGTTCAAACACTTCCCCTGCGTACTGATCCAGATAATGATCCGGCATATCCAGTGCAGGCACGATCTCCTGATGTACCGCTTCTCTGACCCAAGAGCCAAACTCTGGGTCTTCCATCGTTTCTCTCACATGTTCCTTGCCTTGCAGAATGCCGAGCGAAGACATGAGGGTATGAGCACCATTCAAAATACGAACCTTGCGCAGCTGAAAAGGTTTCAAATCCTTCACCCAATGTACGTTGAGTCCCGCCTGTTTCAGGGGGAGTTTCTTATCCAGTGCTTCATCTGCCTGAATGGCCCAGAAATAATATGGCTCTGCCGTATTGACCAGTTGATCCTCGTATCCCCAGCGATTGGTCAGGGAATCGGCTTCTTCCGAAGTCGGTGCACCCGTGACAATCCGGTCAACCAGATTGTTCAGGAACAAGTTATGGTTCTCAATCCATGAACGGAAGCCTTCAGAATAACCGAAATCTTCACTATGCTGCAGCACACAACTGCGCAGTACATCCCCGTTGCCCTCAAGCAACTCACACGGCAGGTGAATCAACCCTCGGGATGGGTCCCCATCAAACCGCAGATAACGTTGATGCAAGAAGACCGTCAGCTTACCCGGAAATGATAGTATCGGTTCACCCTGCGTGTACTCTGAATGCGTATATTTCAATCCCGATTCGGTTGTATTGGAGATGACAAACTCCAGGGAGGGCAATTCCGCTAGTTTCAGAAAATCCTGCCATTCTTCGTATGGATTAATACACTGTGAAAAAATCGAGATCATTTCCGTCCGTTCCACTGCTTTTCCCTGTGACAGCCCCCGGGTAATCATCGTATACAATCCGTCCTGATCACGAATTTGTTCCAGCTTTGCCTTTCCCCCAGGCCGAGGCTGGGTCACCGCAACACTTCCATGGAATTTGCCTTGTCTGGCACTCTCATGAAGCATCCAATCTGCAAACCCACGCAGAAAGTTGCCTTCCCCAATCTGTAGTACCTTTACGGGACGTTCCATCACTTCTTTGCACTTGCGCTGGCTATCACTTCCAAGCAGATTCAGCTTTAGCCTTGGTCTTTTCGTGCTCGCCGACATGAACACTCACCTCATCGTTTTATTTGTCAACATCAGATGTCCCGCTGCACGGCACACAGCCGCTTAACTTCCATTGAAAACGCTTTAAATTCATTGTATCATCAATAAAAGGAAATTTAATTGCTTATATTGCGGTAAATATACTCTTTCATGATCAGAAATAACCACTTTTTTTTTGTAAGCACTGTTTTGAAAGGAGATCGAATGGAACGTTCGCCCGTTCGTACAACCATTCAGGCGGAATCGGGGATTCCCTTTCGTCTGGTGTATGCAGATACCAAGTCCCCCCAGAACGAGTTGCCGGATCATCTTCATGACTGGCATGAAATTATTTATGTATATCGGGGTCAAGGCACCATTTTCATTGATACCGGTCTTGAAGACATGCAGGAGGGTGATTTGTTCATCATTCCTGGCAGCACGGTACATCGCGCATTGCCTGATGCCGGGAATCTGGTGACTTCGTCGGCCTTATTCTTCAGTCCAGGATTACTGGCTTCCACAGCGGGAGGCAATGCGTCAGCCATGCTCTCTCTATTTGAACGCTGCCGCAAACGCAGGGTGTACAAGAGACATCTGGATGCCAAGGAGCAAGCCCAGGTTGCTGCATTAATTGACGACATTCATGCAGAATTCCAGTTAGAACATCACCTGAGTGCCCACGCCGCTCTGCTGCGGTTGCAACTCTTACTTATTTATCTGGAGCGATTGGAGGCAGTTGGTCCTGCAAGTCCTGCCAGAAGTGTTCCTGGACCAAGCTGGCTCTCCTCTACGCTGACTCATATGGATGAAGAGCTGCGCAGTGGCCTTTCTTTACCGGAACTGGCACGGCAGGCAGCCGTATCCCCGGCGCACTTCAGCCGTGCGTTCAAAAGGTATACTGGTATGACACTAACTGACTATGCGTTGGCCCGCCGGGTCATTATGGCGAAAGAGCACCTGCTTCGAAGTGATGAGACAATGACCGTTGTTGCCGATGCCTGCGGCTTTGAGAGCCTGCCCCATTTTTATCGACAATTCAAGAAACTGACGGGTACCACACCCGCTGCCTACCGTAAAACCATGAAGAATCAGCATCAAACGTGATTGTCACAACATCCTGAAATGTAGAGATTTGTCTGTGTGTAACATATTCTTCCATACTATTCGTGTGGTATGTTATAATACTGAATTACAATGTCGGAAACGATGCGTTTCTGCTGCCAGAGGAGCCTTACATCCCATGTTAAACGAATTGAATCGCAGAAATATCGGCATCTTCGCACACGTCGATGCAGGGAAAACAACAACGACAGAACATATGTTATTTCAAAGCGGTGTCGTACGTAGTCCAGGTCGCGTAGATGATGGAACAACAGCCACAGACTCTCTGGATATTGAAAAGGAACGAGGCATTTCCGTACAGGCGGCTATGACCTCTTTGATCTGGAAAGATACGATTATTGATCTGATTGATACGCCGGGTCATATCGATTTCAGCTCTGAGGTAGAGCGATCCCTGCGCGTTATGGACGGAGCCGTACTGATTGTGTCCGCCGTGGAAGGGGTCCAATCCCAAAGCGAGACCATCTGGCATGCTCTCCGCTCGCTTGGAATTCCTACCCTGATTTATATTAACAAAATGGATCGGGTTGGCGCTTCTGCTGAGACGGTTATCGATCAGATCCGCTCCAGTCTCTCTCCCTTCGTATGCGAAATCCAAACCTTTCGGATGAATGAAGAGGTGTTCCTTTATGGAATGAGAGCCATGCGCAAGTGAAGGGTTCTTCTTCTATCCCCGGCCTTTTTGAATTATTGGCCGAACTCGACGAAGATCTGATGGAAGCCTACATTAATGGTGAAACGCTGCCAGCTGACCAGCTAGATGAAGCATTTTGCAAAAAGGTGCATCAGGGCGAAGTGTTCCCCATTTGTTATGGTGCTTCGGGCAAAGGAATCGGCATAACGGAGCTGCTGGATGCCATCATCGAATTTCTTCCTGCACCTGCGCAGCCTCAAGAACCTTCAGTATCCGGGGTTGTATTCAAAATTGAACGGGATAAAACGATGGGCCGTACAGCCTATGTTCGCATGTATGGTGGCAGTGTGTATAATCGGGATACGATCTATAACTCCACTCGGGGGCTGGAAGAGAAAGTGACACAGATTCGCCGAATGGATGGTCGGAAATGGGCGGATACGGGTGCTGTTCATGCTGGACAGATCGCCACACTGTACGGACTAAGCGAAACCCATGTTGGTGATATTATTGGCAGCCCCGAAGGTGTGCCTCCTGTACCCCAGCTGGCTGTTCCCTTGTTGACCGTGCAGGTACATGGTAAAGACACGGCTCGTTATCCTGACCTTGTAGCGGCACTGCAAGAGCTGACGGATGAAGATCCCCTGCTCGATTTGCAATGGTTGCCTGAAGAACGGGAACTGCATCTTAAAGTCATGGGAACCATTCAGCTTGAAATTCTGTCCAGCCTGCTGATGAGTCGTTTCGGACTGGATGTCGTATTTGACCCGCCGTCCGTCATCTATAAGGAGACTCCTCGTTCTTCAGGGGAAGGATTCATCGCGTATACGATGCCCAAGCCTTGCTGGGCCATTCTTCGATTCAGCATTGAGCCTTTGCCACGTGGTAGCGGTCTGATCTACTCATCCACCGTCCGGACGGATCATCTTCTGCTTCGTTATCAGAATGAAGTGGAGCGCCGCATTCCCGAAGCGCTATCTCAGGGGTTATTGGGGTGGGAGGTTACCGACCTGCGCATTACGCTAATCGAAGGTGAGCATCATGTCTGGCATACCCACCCACTGGATTTTGTGGTAGCCACGCCGATGGGGATTATGGACGGGTTGGCAAGCATAGGCACGACCCTGCTGGAACCCATTCTGAATTTCCGGTTAACGGTCCCCGAGGAGTACGGCGGTAAAGCGCTCAGTGATCTGGTACATATGCGAGCAACCTTTGAAGCGCCGATCATCGGAGGCGGTCGATGCATCGTTGAAGGACGTATGCCTCTGGCAAGCTCCATGGATTATCCGGTGAAGCTCCGCTCAGAGACGAGCGGACGCGGGGTGCTCACGACTTCTTTTGCCGGGTACCAGGATTGTCCTTCGGATCAGACCCATACGCGGAAACGCAGAGGAGTTAACCCGCTGGACCAATCCAAATATATTTTAAGTGTTCGAAATGCGATTACATCATAATTGGAGTTGACTTTGTCGTGCTGATTAAATTTCTAATCTTTGGCCTGCTGTGGCGGATTGTAGGCAATCCGTTCTTGGCGGTTATTATTTTCCTCATCATTCTGTATTTCCTGGATCGTCGCTATGTCGGAGTGATGCCAAGCTTCATGAAGCCACTTAAACGTATGCGTAACATCTCACGGCTCCGGCAGCAGCTTGCCATGAGTCCGAATGAAGTCTCTTCCAAGCTGGATCTGGCCCGTCTGTTGATTGAACGTAAACGTTATAGCGAAGCTCATGCCTTGCTGCTGGAACTGGAACGTCCTTACGAGCAATCAGCCGAATATTGGGAGGCGTTGGGCACAACTGAACTTCATCTGGGCCAAACGGAAGAAGGCGAACGTCATATTTTGCAGGCACTGGCTATTAATCCAAGAGTGAAATATGGACGTCCTTATCTAACACTTGCAGGTGCGTTCAAGGATACTCACCGGGACAAAGCGCTGGCATACGTTCAGCAATTCCAGGAGATTCATTCTTCATCCAGTGAAGCATATTATCTGCTCGGCTCGGTGTACCGCTCCCTTGGACGTACTGCAGATGCAAAGCAAGCCTACGAGCAATCACTGAACGTGTATCGCTCCCTGCCAAAATATAAGAAGCGCCAGGAACGTCGCTGGGCTGTTCGCAGCTGGTTCCGCAAGCGTGGACTGTAAAGCTGTTTGATTACGTTAGATTGAGCAATGGATTCGACGTCGTGAATTTGAAATGTACGCATCCATTCCATTCATTCGTGATAAAAAATTTCACCAAATAAAAAGTGCACTGATAATTGCCTCAAGGCAGAAATCAGTGCACTTTTGTCATACATCCCATGTTGCAGAGCTAGGTCAGCAGCTCACGCAGTCGTTCCTCATTACCTTTCATCCAGTCTACCCGTTCTCTCAGCTTCCTGATTTGCTGCACAGCCACATCAGGCTCATCTGTACCTTCGAACAATCGACTGATAAAATGCATCACGACATCCAGACTTCGAAGCAAAATAAGCGCCGGAATCACGCTCAGCTCCTCTGGTTCCAGGCTGACCTGTTGCCTGAACCCCTGGATCAGTCCCTCCAAAGCCTCCCACATCCATGCCTGCTCCTTGTCCATCGTCAGAAGGTCAGACATGGGCACAGCAAGCTCCATTACCCGCAGATCCCATGTGGCAAATTCAAAATCCAAAATAGCACATATGATATCCTGAGAGTCTGCCAATACATTGGATGCATTCAAATCCCCATGGACCAATTGATGTGGTAAAAGCTCCATACCTCGCAGCGTATTGAATAAGTTTGGCAATACAACCTTCAGCTTCTGCAAGTCATCCGCACATGCCATCAGCGTATCCGGGGGTGAGGTGCATAGTTGTAACAATTTCTCCGGTGAACAGAGCGGGTAAGCCTCCTGAATCTGATAATAGGGCGGATAAACGGGAGCCAGGGATATGGGAAGGCGCGCCATAACGGAAGACAGCATGCCACCCGCCCTGCCCAGCCCACTGAGCTGGTCGGGTGTATTCCACACGGGATTATGACCCTCACGATAATGGAACAACGTCACGATTTTGCTCCGGCCCGAGGAATGATCCTGCACAGCAAGAAATGTTGCATGCTTCTCATCAGGAAGGTTAACGGGCGCAGGCACATCAAGCTCAAACTCTGAACGTGACAAGGCAGACAGCACCTCGTGTTCAAAAGCAATTTTCATTCGATCATTATGCGTTTCATACTGCCTCAGCACGTAACATTCTTGGCCCATCTCTACCATGAAGGTAGAGTTGTTCATGCCTCCCTTTCCACGCTGAGCTTTCCAGTTGGACGTGAAGCCATATGAGGATAAAACGGTGGATATGAGCTGCTGTTCTGAATCGTTTAGGGAACCTGAATCGATGATGTGCACCAAAAATAACTCCTTTATCTCACGTAATACAACCTCTATATGTCCTCATCTTAACGGAAGTATTTCTTTCGGTCTAGTCAGCTTCGAGGTAATAGTCATTCTAAGCTTCACTGCCAGCTGATCAGGCAAATGGATAGTATCCTGTACGATTCAACTGTTCTGCAATCACGCGATATCCTTTTGCATTTGGATGAACCCTGTCCCAAAATAACAGTTCACGTTCACGCCCTTCAAACCGGTCATAGACCTGAGCACAGGCATAGTTCCCCGATCCTGCACTATTCAGAAAGGAATTATATTGCCGCACCCAATATGCAGCTTCAGCCGCTTGCGGATACGGGTTGTACAACCCAATCGTACGGACCATATATACACTGTTTCCTTTCAACTGCCGGATATGCCTCATAATCTGGGACACGTTACTGCGAGTATCCCCAAGCACCTGTGTCATCTTACTTGCATTCGGGATCCCGCCGCTCGCTTTGAATGTACGAATCAGATCGTTCCCACCAATCGACAACGTAATAATATCCGCCTCACGCAGCGATTGCCGCACTCTTGGATTGTTGGATATCATCTGCAGCATTTCCCCTGACGTAAGTCCATTCACTCCCAAATTATCCATGGATACAAACGTACGCACATTCGTTTCTGCCATTCTCCGATATAAAGGAACAAAGCCGGTGCCCAGCAGCGCTCCTGTACCTACCGTTAATGAATCTCCTATAGCCACATATCGATATACCATCCCGCCGCCCCTCTCTGCTGTGTTATAAACTACTCCATATACAATTCCTATATATCGTATGAGAGGAACGGAGACAAGGCGCGGGATGGTGTCCGTAGGCATACACATTTATTTGTCCGTTTCATAAAGGATTGTTCAAAACCATACAGAAAGCCCCGCCGGGAATCCAGCGGGGCTGTTCATATATCATTTAATTACATGCCTATGTTACGATCCGAATCAACGGAATCTGCCTGTTCCTTATTCGGGAATGGCCACCAGTTGGCACGGCCAAACATTTTCACCATTACAGGAACGAAGAATGGCAGGAACAACAGAGAATACAAGATCAGTCCGCTGAGTACAACCGTCGCAATCTGCATCATCGAAAGAACTCCCGATGGATACATTGCGGCAAAGGTACCACTCAGAATGACGGCTGCAGACAGGATGACCGTACCCATGTTTTTCATGGCATACAACATGGCATCCTGTACTCTCATACCTTTGTTCTCATTGAACCGGTCCATCAGGAAGATGCTGTAATCCACTCCCAGTGCAATAAGCATGACAAAGCCGAAGAACGGCGTAACCCAACTGATGCCCGCGAACCCAAGTATATTCACAAAGATCGCTTCAGTCAGGGCCATGGATGTGAAATAAGCCAGCAACAACGAGACAATCAGATACAGCGGCATAATAACCGAACGGAGCAGCAGGACCAGAATGATAAACGTTCCTGCAAGCATCAGCATAACTGTGCGTGTGTAGTCATTGTTGGAGACTTCCTGCAGATCTGCAAATGTACTGGTTACCCCGCCAATGGCAATATCTGCTTTTTCAAGCGCACTTCCCTGTACAGCACGATGTACAGCAGCTTCGATATCCGGAACACGATCAATCGCTTCAGTTCCATATGGATTCTCGGCAAAAATAACGTCAATCGTCATCGTTTTCCGATCTTTGGACAGATACGTATCGAATACCTGTGTGAAGTCCTTACTATTCAGTGCTTCTTCAGGAACATACCAGCCTGCCAGATCGGAATCAGGTGAGTTTTGCAATTGTGTCAGGTAGTCCTGTGCTGAATCGAGTCCACCTGAAACCTGTTCGATTCCATCTACACTCTGATTAAGACCATCTGTCAATTGAGTCAGTTGACCACTCAGATCCGAGAAGCCTTGCTGAATTTTCTCCTGACCACCCTGAAGCTGACCAAGTCCGTTCTGGATGGAAGGAATTTCACTAATCACTTTACCTTGACCGTCAGCGGCCTGTTTGAGACCGGATTGTAACTGACTGATTCCCGTCACAATCTGACCCAGACCATCGGCAAGTGCCTTCTGTCCGGAAGCTGCGGAGGCATAGCCTTTGTTAGCCTGATTGATTCCAGCCGCGGCTTCGCCTAGCTTGGTTTGAATTTGACCCAAACCTTGAGCGAGCTGTGCTGTGCCGGTACCTGTTTCACCAAGGGTGCCTTTGACCCGCTGATAATCGGCGTCTTGCAGCAAATCAGGATAGCGCTCTTCAAGCGCTGTGAACGATTCATTCAAGCTGGTCAACGCTGTAGATACACCTTTGAGTTGTTGTTGCAGTTCACCTACACCATCACCCAGCGCTGCGACACCTGCTCCTGCCTGACGATAGGCTTGAAGCAGCTGATTGTTGGCCTGTGCAAGTTGATCTGCACTCGTTTTGGCTTTCTGCAAACCTGCTTTTAGATCACCGGCGCCTGAGGAGCCGTCACGAATGCCTTTTTCAATCTGCTGAAGTCCTTCCGACAGCTGTGTAATACCAGACTGCAACTGTGAAGTACCTTTGGTCAGTTCTCCAGCCCCATCCGCTGCTTCTTTAAGTTGGGGTTCATTTTTGCTTAACTGAGTGCTGGCTTCGCTCAGACCATCACGGATTTTATCCAGACCCGTTTTACCTTCGCCCAAACCATCAGACAATGTCCCTACTTGTTGTGTCACTTCAAAATCTTTGATCTCATCACCGGTTGGACGTGTCATGCTGCGGACACCAGAGATCCCTGGCACCTTCTCCACTTCCCGGCTAATCTTTTCGGCGAGCGCCATATACTTGGCGTTATCCATAGCTTCATCATTTTGAATAACGACCTGACCCGGCAAGGATTCACCCGGACCGAAGCTGTCCGAAATGATATTGAATGCTTTGACCGAATCATATTTCTCACCAATCTCATCAAGACTGTTAAACGACAGTTTGCCGTCGTAAGTTGCCAGCAATGGCACACATACCGCTGCAACGATGAGCAGGGCTGCCCATGGACGTTTTAGGGAGAAACGACCGGCTGCACCATAAATCTTGCTCTCGGCATGTTCCAGTGAACCCTTGGAAGGCCAGAACAGTCTTTTGCCCAGCACTGCCATGAAAAATGGAACAATCGTGACTAATGCCAGCATCATCACGGCAATACCGACAGCAACCGCTACCGCGGAACGATACAACATAAACTGAGCAAAACCAATGGCAATGAATCCAACCAGCACGGCGAGTGCGGAGAAGAATACCGTTTTGCCTGCTGTACGGTACGTAGCAATAATGGCATCCCACGTATTTTCATGATGAGCCAATTCTTCCTTGAACCGGCTAATCAACAGGATGCAATAGTCCGTACCGATCCCGAACATGACTGCCACCATAAAGATCTGCGTAAATGTCGAAATAGGGAAGTCTAGACCGTCCACAAGGAACGCGACAATCTGCTGTGAAACAATGTAGCTGATCCCTACCGTAAGCAGTGGAACAAATGGAGCGACAAAAGAGCGGAATACAAGGAATAGGATGAGCAAAATAAATACTACGGTAATGTACTCCGATTTTTTGAGTCCTTCTTGGGAGCTTTCCACCGTATCCTCATCAATTAAACCTTTACCGGTTATGTAATGCTCCACATTGACCGATGACAAAGCTTCATTGAGATCTTCGCGCATTTCATTGACTGTACGATCTCCCTGATCAATAGAAAGCGACGTTAAGATCGTCTTGCCATCGGCAGAGATCATTTTGTCTGATAATTCTGGTTGAGAGAACGGTTCCAGTATGGACAGAATGCCCAGTTTCTCTTTTTCGGCCTCCAGTTTCTTAACGGCCTGTTCTGCCTCTTCTTTACCCTCGGCACCCAAACCATCCGGATTATAAAATACAAGAGCCAACTGGCTGCCCTGCTGCTCACCCTTTTGTGCAGCGGCTTCTTCCAGAATCGCCGCTGCCTGGGTGGAAGAGTGTCCTTCAGGAACCGAAAACTGTCCCTTTTCCCGAATCAATTCACTCATGTTAGGGGCGGTGAACATTAATACGGCGGCCACAACGACCCATAGCCCCATCAACCACCATCGCGCTTTCAAAATCGTTCTCATTCGTTCTCCTGTCCTCCTTCATGCGTTAGCAAAGCTGCGAGCTTCTCAAAAGATTCAATGAAATTCTGAACCTCTTCCGGTTTGAAATGGACCAAATACGGCTCCAGAAGCTGCTGTATTTCCTGTTCCGTTTCCCTGTATACTTCACGTCCATTGTCCGTCAGGGTCAAATAAACAACTCTGCGGTCACGCTCATCCCCGGCCCGATGGACCAGATCCCGATCCACCAGCTTGTTGACCAGAGCAGTGATACTGCTCTTGCCTACACACAAAAGCTCTGCCAGATCAGAAGGCGTACATAACGGTTTCTCCTCAATCATACGAAGTGCACAGAACTGATCTGTGGTAATGGTTTGGCCCAGGCGTTCACGTATCTGGGTATCAAACCGTTTGGTTACCAGGAAAGAAGCATCCAAATAGCGGTTAACCAAACTTCTAGCATCCGGTGTGTTCATTCTTCATTCTCCTTCCCTAAAAATATAGTTCACTCATAGAACTATTCTTCAATGAAACTATTCTATAATGAAACTATATTGCAAAGCAATACGTTTTTCCTATTTTTTCAAACAAACGACAAAAAAACAGGACGTCCGACTCAGCTGCTTCGCCAAATCCAACATCCTGTTATGATTATGCTCTCTTTACGTTACACAGTAGTAGACAGTTACTAGTCTTCGTCTTGCTCCTCGTCCTTCTCTAATACACAGCGGAATCGCTCCACACCCGGATACAGCTCACCCAGGCTGTACACTACGAATCCCGTATTTCGATAAAACTCTACCGCTTCCACATCGGTCTCAGCGATCAGTCTGTCGGGGTTATATTTGGCCAGCACCTGTGAAATCATGCCACGACCATAATTTTTAAAACGGTTCTCAGGCAGGACAGCGATGTGATGAATAGTGATCTCACTCGTTCCTGTACTTTCATATCCAATCAGACCGATCAGCTGGCCTTCGTCTTCATAACCGTCCAAATGCAGCTCGTCCTTATTAACATACTGTTGTAACGCACGATTCAGGTGATCCGGGTCGGGAAAGACCGAGTAGGACAACAGCTCCTGCACTTCCGGCTCCTGTATGCGTGATTTCAATTGAATTAACACCCTGATTCCTCCTATAACTTGCTTGATTCCGTTATCGTATTGTAGTCGTTAGCCTTTAAAAGTTCAAGTCGTATGCCGTTTCAGCTCCGATTGGAGATCAGACGTGATACCTTCAGGCACCTGAATTCCTACCAAATGATATGCATCCAGCAGCGCACCACCGACTGCCGGCACATGGCTGGTAATGTAATGAATCTGTTGTCGACCCGGTTTATAGGCTGCATCCAGCCCCTTTCGAACGGCCTCCACCATATAAGGTGTACTCAGACAACTTCCTGTAAGCGTCATGCGCACCTGCTGATCTTTAAAACACGATGCAAGCATAAGAATACCCACAACGGCCGTATCCGCTGCTGAATCACATACTCTGACCGCAAGGGGAATATTTTCGGTTGCTGCTTCGGTAACTAAAGGAGCCATTTGACCAAATATCCGATTGATGGCCTGTCTATTTTCAGCAAAACCTGATACGCCCAGTGCAGCAAGCTCCGGAATTGAAGTTACATTCCAATAGGCTAATATCTGTTCGATCCAGGGTTGGTCCTGCGGACCATAACGTCCCGCAAGGATGGAATGCACCGCGTCATAAGCCAAAAAACGAGCTGCTGTTGGTGCATAGTGGCCGAACTGGTCATTGCGGAGCCAGATCCCTTGTTCCGTTTTACCGAGAATCAGAGAGCCTGTGCCCCCAATAGCTACGATGCCTGGCTCACCGCCAAAGGCTGCCGTATGTGCAATATGCGTGTCATTTACTGCGCTGATTCTGCCTAATATCCCGGTTTGAGCGAGTAAAGCTTCAGCCCAGACTGTATCTTCTGGCTGATCCAGGCCTGCCATCCCCGCCTGAATGGAAGCAATCTGATCCACTTCTAGCCCAGCTCTGCGAATAGCTTCAGCGATGCCCTCCAATACGTTCTGCTCTGCATTGGCATCATGATAGCGGTTGCAACCGCCTATTTGCACATAAGACAAAACCTTTCCGTTCTCATCGGCCAATGCCACACGTGTATGACTTCCCCCGCCATCCATGCCAATCACATATGTACTCATTCTGATCCCCCATGTTCTGGTGTGATGATGTCCCCTATCCCATGATGCTTCTCGTGATGTTCTATTAAGCTGCCGAGTAATACGAACTACCGGGACCTTACTACGCGATCCCGGCAGGCTACTATTGCTTCTGTGCAGCGAAACGAAGCAGTTCACAACGGAACTGTGTCGGTTCATCATATTTTTCCTCTTCGATCGTCTGTGTTACATGTTCCTGAAGCAGAATGTTCCAATTAGCATAAACCTTCTCCAGCAATGCTATAGCCTCAGCTGTGGGCAGATTCAATTCAATCAACGGCTTAATCTCCCGGCCTGTGTTGATTTCCTTTTCCTCTACACTCGTACTCATCGTGATACAATGAATGCCGCCTGTACGAGTTCCCACTTGCAAACGTTCAATAGCCTCCACTAAGGCTTGTTTATTTGAAACATGTTCCAGGCAAGAGCAAGCAGCAATATAATCAAAATGATCCGGCTTGACAGCGTAATGCTCAACATCCGCCTTCTCTACTTGCACGATATGATCAACCTGATATTCTTTCGCATATTTACGAAGTCCATCTACAGCCTCATCCAGCAAATCCACCCCGATAACTTCACTATTTGTTTGCCCAAGACGCTGCGCAATGGGTATCGTATGTCTGCCTACACCACATCCCAAATCGAGAACACGCAGCTCTGTCTTATGGGTAAGCAAACGCTCAAGCATATCCATAACCATCGGCATGGGTCTCGCCATCCAGGTACCGGACGCGAATAATTCATTATTCTGATAGAAGTTAGAATGGTAACCTGCCTCTGCTTTCCGTGCAGCCTCAAATTGTTCATTTGCCATACAAGCACCTCCATAGCTTAGATGTTAATCGTCAATGTCCCCGAACCTGCAAACAGAATAATGATGAGAATAACCATCACTACAAATGCCCCGGTGACGAACAATTTACCCGTATCCTGCTTATACGTATTGTCATTAAATAACATCACGCCGCCGATGGTCATGGCTACGGGAGGAAGAAACAGTGTCATCAGAACAAGCAACACAATTGAATATCGATCCAATATAAATTCATCATTTTCAATCATGTACGGTTGTTCAGGCTGACAATACGAACAAACTCTAGGTGTATAGGGCATCTCGCACCTCCCCTTAAGTACATCTTCTACTTAATACCCAGGATGCTTAATTGGAATCAGGAGAATGCTGCTGGTTCTTTGTCAAAAAGGATTCAAGTACCTGCTCGTATCGGGTACGATCCACTTGAAATGCTGTTCCATGACCCGCACGGGGAATAGTCAACAGTTCCTTTTCTGTCGGACATGCTTCAAATAGTCTATAGACCATTTCCGTCGGTACAAACGTATCTGCCTCACCATGAATAAAAAGAACCGGAACTTGAACTTTGGCGAGTTGATTTAGTGCCGATGCCTCCCCAAAGAAGTAGCCCGCCTTCCATTTGGAAATGAAACTTGTAACGGGAATAAACGGAAATGCGGGCAGCTTGTATAGCTGCTTGAGCTGGAAGGTCAGCTCCTCCTTCACGGAGGTATAAGCACAATCCGATACGATGGCCTTTACCTGATCAGGGAGAGCTTCACCACCTGTCATCAATACTGTAGCGCCTCCCATCGAAATTCCATGCAAAATGATCTCCGTCTCCGTACCAACCTTGCTCAGAACCCAATGGACCCATTGAACATAATCTTTACGATCCAGCCAGCCGAATCCGATGATATTGCCCTCACTTTGGCCATGACCCCGATCATCCGGCATCAACACATTGTAGCCCCGTTTTTCAGCATAAAAGCGGGCAAAACCCGCCATTTCTCTGCCTTTTCCCGAATAGCCATGGGCCAGGATAACCGTTGGTCGCTGCGATCCGTAGTGGGAAGGAAGCCATGTTCCATGCAGCTTTAATCCATCATGTGATTCAATATATATATCTTCGGTTGGCTGCGTATCAAGCCACGTCAAGTCAGAAGCACTGCTGATTATTTCGTTATCCGGTTCGGGCATCAGATTCGGATTATCAACCAAAAATGATTTTGGAGCACGCCGAATGGCGGTTTTGAAGAAGTAAAGTCCACCTAACCATAGTAAGGCAAGAACGATTAGGACCAGAACGGCAAGGCTGTATAATAACATGAACATTTCCCTCTCTTTCAGTCGATCTTCCACGTGAAACATGTATGTATATTATTTATCGTTTCGTAATTTCTTCAGACATGGATGATGGTTGCCACTTCTGGATCACGTTGTTTAGAGCTTCAAGGGTGAAGGGTTTACCAATAAAATCATCCATCCCGGCTTCAAAACATTTCTCTTTCTCTCCATCCATCACATTTCCTGTCATCGCAATAATCGGAGTGGGATGCCACATCTTATCCTGTTCTAAAGCTCTGATATGGCGTGTCGCCTCCAGTCCATCCATTACAGGCATCATGTTATCCATCAGGATCATACTATATTTATTGCTGAGAAAAGCTTCACTAGCCTCTTCCCCATTGGAGACGGTATGCACTTCGGTCATGCCCAGCTTTTTGAGCTGCATCTGCACAACCTGCCGATTGATGACGTTATCGTCTGCTAGCAAGATTGATATCGGAAGGGATGTACGAATCTGCTTCTGGTTCTCCTTACCGTGAATCATCTGATTGGATAACGATTCAATCGTTCTGTGCGATGATTTCATCTTGCCATGTTCATTAGACATCACATGATCACTCTCCTAATCGCGAATTATGCCATACTGCTTATACGAAGGCTTCACTCATCCAATCGTTTGCAAAAGCTTCAGCAGCTTCGATCTTCCCCGTTCAAATACAATCCCTCTATTCATTATACATGAACGACGAATGGCATACATTCATATAAAAAAACTGACCTGCGTTATTAACGCAAGTCAGTTTTCCCCTCTGCAGCGAGTCCAAGCTTTTTTAACAAACGAATCGCATCTGCCTTTTCCGAAGGTTCCAGTCCATCCACCGCATCAATGATCACCTGGTGGTGCTGAGGAAAGATTTGTGTAAACAAATGTCTTCCTTCCTCCGTCAATTCAGCGTATATGACACGCCGATCTTCCTTGGATGCTCGACGAATCAGCAGATTTTTGTTCTGAAGCTTGTCCACAACATACGTGATATTGCCACTGGACATTAACACTTTCTCACCGATCTTTTGCAACGCCTGCGGCCCTTTATGGTATAACAAATCAAGCACGCCAAATTCTGTTGTATTCAGTCCATGACTCTGGATATCCCGGTTGGACCTGGATGTAACGGAATTGTATGCGCGAGCGAGAACCACAAATAATTGTAAAGACAGTTCCCGATTGTCCTCGTTGTTCGGCATTTCTTAATCCTCCATCAGTTGTTTACATTTCGACCTGCGCCTGCAGATTTCATCTGCTCCCACTCTTCGCGCAGCATTCCCATACGAATTGAATCATAATGTTTGCCATCCACGATGCGGCATTTGCGCATACGTCCTTCCACCTGCAGTCCCGCCTTCGAAGCTGAACGCATCATTCTTTCATTGCCTGACCAGGTTGTCAATCCAACCCGGGCCACGGGCAATTGCTCGAATAAGTGACTGGACCACATCTGAAGTACTCGCGTGCCGATCCCGCGCCCCCATTGGGCTGATCGATATAACACTATTCCCATTTCCAGCCACATGGATGGACGATGTTCCCAATAATAGCTGATTGTACCGACGATTCGGCCATTCAGCTCAATAATTCGAATGGAGTCCGGATCAGAATTGTTCTGAGTTGCTCCAAGTCTTCTTAACATGCTCCGTTCGAAGTCTTCGTAGCTCTCATGTTCAAGGGCATAATATGGCGCATCCCATTGTTTCCATTCCGGTACGTCTTCACTGTAGATCAATTCATAGAGTTCAGTCAGATCCTCTTTCTCCACACATCGAAGAACAATCTCACCATCCACTAACGGGTTTTCCCTCATCTATGCAATGACCTCACTTTCCGTTCATGAACGATGACGCTCATCGATGCTGCCATCATCCTTCGCAAGAATGACGGTGTCCGCCATTTTAATAAACAGTCCATTATCGACAACACCTGGGAGCATATTTAACTGAATGTTAAGCTCTGCAGCATGCTCTATGGCTTCCATGCGGCAATCTGCAATGAGGTTGCCATTATCCGTAAGGTAACGTTGATCCCCATCCATACGCCATTCTGGATGACACCCGAGTTTCTCCAGCGCCTGGAAGGTCCACTCTGAAGCAAACGGAACCACTTCAACTGGCAACGGGAATTTTCCCAGCTTTTGTACGGCTTTGCTGCCATCGGCCACAATAATCAGTTTGTCGCTGTTTGCAGCTACAATTTTCTCACGTAAAAGCGCACCGCCGCCACCTTTGATCAGGTTAAACTCAGGATCTACTTCATCTGCACCATCAATGGTCAGATCCAGACGTCCAATTTGATCAAATGGAACGATCGGAATTCCCCACTCTTTGGCAAGCTTGTCCGATGCTTCCGAAGTAGCTACAGCCTGAATGTTCAACCCTTCACGTACTCGCTCACCAATTCGACAAATAGCGTAATACGCCGTTGACCCTGTACCCAATCCAACCTTCATTCCATCTTGAACATACTCTGCCGCGCGCTCAGCTGCTATCTGTTTAAGATTCATCTATAAACCCCCGCCTGCTCATGATTTGAGAAATGCATACTGTAGTTATTATAGATAAAACCGCTTCCGATGTATATCTGTGCATGACGTGTTCAACTGGGAAACTTGGCCTGTTTCTCTGCTTCACATGTATCAATAATGTTGCTTATGTACATTCTTGGTTAGATTCTCCTCCCTGATATCTGATTTGTGTGGCAAAAGAAAGTCCGTTTTCTGTCGTTTTCACTATTTTTTCAATGTTTTAGGATGTTTTTTAACCCACCATGTTATAGAATACAGAATGAAACTAAAAAATGGGAATTATTTTAAATAAACAGTTCTAAATACCTACTTCTTACTTTCATATGTCCATAAGTACGTAAAATATTAAAAAAGTTTTAACAAAACTATTCAATTTGACGACATTTTATACGACATATTAAGTATAGATGTGTTTTAATAATTAGACACCTATGGGTATCTAGGTAAAAATATCTCTACATAGCGACCAGGAACCCAAGACCATGGTCGCACATTATGCCTTTGGAGGGGATACTGGAATGACTTAATTTGCAACATGAAGGCACCAACATATTATCAATTCAAAGAAGATCAGGAGTGGACTTTAGTGAAATCATTAAGTTGGAAAAGCATGTCTTTTTTCTCCAAAAATCTGTTGCTTTCATTTACTAACATTATTATCATCGGCGTGGCACTTATTGCCAGCAGCTATTACTTTCAAAAAACAATCCTCGTAGACCAACTACATGGTCAGGTAGAACAAATTACTAAAAAATGGGCAGAAGGCATTGATTCCACCGAAGTGCAGGCTGCTATTGCAGAAGCCAATTATGATGGAAAAACCCAAACCAAATTGCGTGCCTATTTCGATGAAATGCAGCAATATTATCCTAACATTGCACAAGCCTACATCTTTGGCGTCGAGCTGGGTGGAGATAACCAACGGTTAACTTCCCTTGTTGCCATGCCAACCAATCTGAAGGAAGCCTTCCAGAGTGAAAATGTAAATATCGGCGACATGTATGAACAGCCAGTCGTTGTGGCAAATGCACTGAAAGAAATGGTGAATACCGATCGCCCAACGTTCACCACATTTTATTCCGATGATTTCGGAACCTGGACAACCATTGCTTACCCGATCAAGGATAGCAACGGCAAGATTTACTCTTACTTTGCAGTCGATGCAGACGCATCAGCAGTACCTGCCGGACTGAACAAATTGCTCAAGAACGGAATTATCATCCTGGTAGCGTTCCTGCTGTTGTTCCTGATTATCCAATATCTTGTTGTCAAAAACACGCTTTCCCCTATTCGTCACCTGATCAAAGGGATTGATGACGTAAGCCGGGGTAATTTGAATGTCAAAATTCCGACAGGCAAAGACGATCTGGGCATTGTGAACGAAAAGTTCAATACAATGGTTCGCAAGATCAACGATACCATCGTCAAAGTGCAAATCACTTCGCAAGAAGTTAACGAGTCTGCTAAGGAACTGTATGAAGTCTCGGAGAGAAACAGCGAGAATGCTGATTCTATTAATAGCAACGTTACTCAGATTACATCCAACATTCGTGCACAGGAACAGGCAACCCGGGATAGTGCCCGTGCGATGTCCGAGATGGCTATCGTCATTCAAACTATTGCCAGCAGTTCAGCGAGTGTAGCTGACGAGGCCTATGAGATGGAACGTCGATCCCAACAAGGAAACAGTGTGGTTCGTCAGGTATCCGAACAGATGAATCTGATTACGGAATCTGTTAAAAACACCGCTTCGGCCATTCAGGTTCTGGAGAGCCGCTCTCAGGAAATTGGCGATATTCTGAATATCATCTCAGGCATTTCCAGCCAGACGAACTTGCTTGCACTCAACGCATCTATTGAAGCAGCACGTGTTGGTGAAGAAGGTCGAGGATTCGCAGTTGTAGCAGGTGAAGTCCGTAAGCTTGCTGAGCAGTCCGAACAATCCACGAGCCAGGTTGCTGTACTGATCCAAGAGATCCAGGCTGAAATCAGACAAGCCGTTCGTGCGATGGAACAAGGAACGTCTGAAGTGGATACCGGACTCAGCGTAGCTGATCAAACCGGTCAATTGTTCGAAGAGATTCTGGAAGCAGCCAAGAAAGTATCGAATCAGATTCAGGAAGTATCGAGTGCTACAGAAGAAATCTCTGCAGGTACAGAAGAAATGACCGCAACTGCGGATGATTTGTCTGCGAGTGTGAGTAAGACAGCTGACAACAGTGAACGGATCTCTTCATCCGTAGATGAACAAAAAGCATCTCTGATTACACTTGTTGATTCCTCTACCCGTTTGAACAACATGTCTGAGGAACTGCAAGAACTGATTTCGCATTTTAATGTAAGTAAACAATAATTCAACCCACAACTTGAACGGTTTGAACCAAGGAGGAACAACTGAAGTGGTCGAAAATCAATCATCATCTACCCAAACAGTGGAATCTGGCCTAGCGGTTCTTCAGATTCCACTGGATTTTGGGCGCCGTCAACAAGCATTCACTTATGAGTCTGCTCATATTTCATTGGAATCGTCCCTGGGTCGGGAACTGAAACAAAAATTCGGTTCAGAGGGCGTTTATCCAGCATTATTGTCTGCCTACGCAGCCTTGTTGTTCCGTTTATCAGCTGAGCAGGAACTTGCCATCGGCACGCTGGCTCCCGATCAGCTAGCCTCCCATGTGTTATTGCAGATTCAAGGAAAGTTAACCTTTATCGAACTGATTCATCAGATTTCAGATCAACTCCAGCTGCATTACACGCTGCAAGCGGGAGGTAATCCGGAAACGCTGTTCATGTATAACAGCGTACAGCTCCCTAAAGCTCCTCAATTGTTAAATTGGAATATCCGTGATGATCAGGATATGCTCACGCTGGATCTGTTCTATGACAGTTCACTTCTTAATGAATCTACGGTCACAAGATATGCAGAGTATTATCAGACTCTTTTACTGGCTATGTTGCGTGACCAAGACAAGGCCATCGGCACAGTGGACATTTTATCCGCTTCAGACCGGTTACTATACCGAGAAATGAATGATACCGCCGTTCACGAACCAGAACATCAGACGATTCATGGCTGGTTCGAAGCAACAGCAGCCGAATATCCTGAATCTCCAGCAATTACTTCACCAACTGGCAGTTACACCTATAGAGAATTGAATGAACGTGCCAATCAGGTTGCCCGTGTGCTGTTATCCAACGGATTGCAAAAAGGAGAATTCGTCAGCATCTTTATGGAGCGGAGTTTGGAAACAATTATTTCTTTGCTCGGTATTCTCAAAGCTGGCGGAGTATACGTTCCTGTCGATCCTGAGCACCCACAAGAACGCAACAGTTATATTGTCGAAGATACAGCTTCATCCTTTGTCCTGACCAAAGAGTCCTCTTTACCTGAAGCTTCACGGTTATTCTCAGGAATTACTAGCGTTCGCCAAATCCTGGCCGTAGATGGACGCCTTGCCGGATTCGCTGCAAGTAACCCCAATCTCGATATTGAGCCAGACGACCTGGCGTACATCATTTATACCTCGGGATCTACCGGCAAGCCCAAAGGTGCGCTTATTGCCCATCGGGGTGTAGCCAATCTTGGTAGTGTGGTGCAGCGAGATTGCGATATTCAACCAGGTGACGTATTAACCCAGTTTGCTACATACAGCTTCGATGCATCAGTGTGGGATACGATTGGCGCCTTGTTCTACGGAGCAGAACTGTACTTGTTGTCGGCGGAAGAACGTGTATCCGTTGAAGAATTTGCGAGTGCAATTGAGCGCACAGGCACAACAATTATTACGATACTGCCAACCATCTTTTTCAACCAGCTTGCTTCCTTCCTGTCTGATGAAGGCTTCCACAAGCTGGCCAAAGTCAAAATCATTACCGTGGCTGGAGAAGCACTGTACGGTGAACAGGTTCGTGCCTTCCAGCGCAAATTCGGCAACCAGATTGATATCGTCAATGTATACGGACCTACGGAATGTACAGTAGCGACAGCGACTCACCGAATTAGTGAGCAAGTTCCGGAAAGTGTCGTTAACATTCCAATCGGCAGACCGATTCATAACTATAAAGTGTATATCGTCAATGAAGAACAGCAATTATGCCCGGTAGGCGTTCCCGGCGAGGTATATATAGCAACACCCGCCCTGGCCAAAGGTTATCTGAACCAGCCAGAGCGTACAGCGCAGGCATTCATTGATAATCCATTTGCCATCGATGAGAAAATCTATAAGTCTGGCGATATTGCCAAAATGCTCGATACCGGACTGCTGGAATATGTCGGACGCAGCGACTCCCAGTTAAAAATCCGGGGTCACCGGATTGAGATTGGAGAGATCGAGGATCATTTTGCCCGTCTGGATCAGGTTCAGGATGTGGCCGTGATTCCCAAGAAGGAATCGGATGGTCAAAACATGCTCGTAGGATACTTTACATCCAAGGACGGCAGTACACTTTCCGTTGCGGATATTAAAGCGGAGCTAACGGTGAAGCTTCCTTCCTATTTTGTACCCAAATGGATCTGTCAGCTCGATGAAATGCCAATCGCACCGACAGGGAAAATCAATCGTAAAGCGATGGTAGCTCTGCCTCACGTAGAGCGTCATGAAGATCGACCTGATCGGGTACTGCCAGAGACGGAAACCGAAGTAATTATTCTGGAAGCATGGAAAGAAATTCTTCAGCACGATGACTTTGGTGTGGAGGATAGCTTCTTCGCCATTGGCGGTGATTCTCTTCGGGTTATCCATGTGCTGGTTATTCTGAAGCCGCATTATCCGCAGCTGAAAATTGCCGACTTTTTTGCCGAGAAGACGGTTCGTGCCTTGGCACAACGTGTGGAGAAGCTGGCTCAAACTACAGAAGAAACTGCCCATTCCTCAGTGAATGAGGGCATGATCACCCAATTGTCAGAACATCCTGTAGAGCTGAGATCCCAGATTGGATATCCTGAAATTCTGAATCCCGAGCATGTACTCCTTACCGGGGCTACCGGATATCTTGGATCCCATGTGCTGCAACAGTTGATTCTAACTTCGAATACACGCATCTATACTCTTGTGCGCCGTCCCGCAGACGGAAGCTCTGCGATGGAACGACTAAGCAGCGTCATGAAAGGTTACTTTGGACCGGAGCTTCTACCTCTCCTCGCATCCCGCGTCGAGATTATTGAAGGCGATCTGGAGCAACTGAATCTTGGTCTTTCAGTCGAGCAGACAACTTACGTGCAAGAACGAATTGACCGTGTGATACACTGCGCCGCGGATGTACGACATTTCGGGGATGCAGCACAATTCGCCAAAACCAATGTGGATGGAACCACTGCATTGCTCAAACTCGTTCGCAGCAAACCAGGTGCCTCCTTCCACCATGTATCCACGATGGGGATACCGGAAGATCTTGCACTCAGTGGACAGTGGGAGTCATCATTGCAATATGATCGCTTCCCAGCGGACCTGCACGTGGACAACCTGTACTCGGACAGCAAGCTTGAAGCCGAGAAAGTGCTTATGATTGCTGCTGAAGAAGGTGTACCTGTTAGCATCTATCGTGCAGGTAACCTGACATGTCATTCCGAGACGGGACGTTTCCAGTCTAATATTGATAGCAACGCCTTTTATCGCATGATTAAAGCGATGTTATTGCTGGGCAAGGCACCGGCAGCCGACTGGATGGTTGATTTTACACCTATTGATTATGCAAGTCAGGCCATTGTGCATCTGGCATTACGCCAGGACACAGCAGGACGTGTATTCCATATCTGTAATCCGGAACCTATCAGCTACGATGATCTGATTCGTTCTGTGAATCGGGCCGGCTATGAAGTAGAGACTCTGCCTTTTGCAGAATACACCAACTGGTTGTTCGATGGCAGTGTCAGCAAGGACCCTGAGGCACTTCAACTGGCTATCGCCCAGCTTGAAGGAGACGGTGCCAAGGATTCTGCATACGTATATGCTTCTCCTGTAACAACCGCCTATGTAGAACCAGCCGGCATTATATGCGCCAAAACTGATGATCGTTTCATCTCAAAAATGATGGAACATGCCATCGAGATTGGTTATTTCCCTAAGGCCGTCCGACCGCAGTTTGGTACTTCGCCAACAATGGAATAACTCCAATAAAGTGAATGAAAGTGAATGCCTATATTGCATCCATTAATGAATATAAAGAAGCCACCTCAACGTCAGTGATGACGGATAAGGTGGCTTCTTTTCTTCGTGAAGAATTCTCAAATCAAGCGGATCAAAGCAATGACAGCCAAATGTGCAGGATAAAAATAACGCCAAATCCAACGCGGACCTTTCAGACGGAAGCCTGCGTTATAATACTGGGCCATTGCAATTCCTGCCGTAGCAATCACGCTGTACATCTGAATAGAGCTGCTGTGCAGATAAATATACAGCACATTTAAGAGCAAATGAGCCATTACTAGTACTGGGCCCTGGAAGTAACGGAATAGCAATACAAGCAGTAAGCCATACATACCATAATCCATATGGGTCATCTCCATGACCAAACCAGCCACGATCACAATCGGAATTCCCAGCAAACGGACCGGAAGTTTATCGAGCACAAGCAATACAAGCAGAGCAGACCATAATGTCCATACCACATTCAGCGAAAAATGATTAAAAGCCACCATAAACGGCAATTGAGAAATCACTGCAATCCAGAACAACCGCCATATGTATTTTTGTACGTTGCGAGTATGTTTATAACCGATATAAACGGCAAAAGCATAGATTGGAAAAGCAATTCGACCAATGATTCGCAGCTCACCGACCTGTGGATAAAAGACGGCTCCTATATGATCGATCAACATCGTAATCATGGCTATCCATTGCATCATCTTGTGCTAATCCCTCCTGCTTATCCTCAACTTCAGGTTTCTCAAAGTCTATCTTATATATGAAGTTCATAATACATGAACTTGGTGTCCAGCGTATAGCCTTCCGACTCATATAATACCTGAGCCTTCTTGTTACTGATCGCCGTAGAGAGCACTATTCGTACAGCCCCACTCTCAATTCCCCATAGTCGTGCAGCTTCCAGCAACTTACGTGCAATTCCTCTCTGGCGATGATCCGCATGTACGTACAGATCATTTAGTACCCAGATTGGCCTCATGGACACTGAACTAAAGCTAGGATAGAGCTGTATAAACCCACCAAACTCACCCGCTAAGGGTTTATTCGTCAGACTGCACTCCTCTTCCTTTTCTGTCTCCAATTCCGATTCGGCAACCAAAATAACGGATTCATTCCGTTCCATTCGTTCTTTTATGTATTCACTTGCTCCCTCCAGATCCGTAGGCTGATCGTAAAACACTCTATAGTCATTGAACAACTGTGCCACTCCGTTAACATCGCTAAGCTCAGCAAGTCTGATCCGATACGCCATCTTCCCTCAACTCCTCATAAAAATCGTCTACTTACTTCATTCCATCCTCTTATTTTAAGGCAGATCTGACGATCTCCCCATTCATCATCTGCATCAAAGTTTGTAATATATTTCGATAATCCAAACTTAAAAGTATATTTCATTGGAAGCGTCGCACACTATAGTCAGATTACAGGCTCGGCATTACAGCATAGGGAGGCGAAACTGAAATGGAAAAAGACAATATCTATGAACAGGTTAGAGCTAATCTGTTGGGTGTTGCCGACATAATCTATCAGCCTTTTCAAATTGGACCTTTCCATTGTGAACTCATCTATATTCAGTCCATTGTAGATACCCCTACTATGCGGGAAGCCATCGTCAAACCACTGCTTGAGGAAGCCTCGAGAAATGAAATAGATCATCAATTCATTACCCGAGTCCTGACCGGATCATTTTTCACCCTTAACAGCCACCACTCGAATTCACCAGAAGCAATTGTGGATGATATCGTGTCAGGTAATGCAGCCTTATATATCGAGGGTATTTCGGGAATGATTCATTTTGCACTTCAAAATTATCAAAGGCGTTCCGTAGCGGAATCAACCAATGAAGTTGTAATTGTTGGCCCTCAGGAAGCCTTCATTGAAGATATTCATGTGAACATGTCTCTGCTTCGGCACAAAATCAAACACCCTGATTTGAAGATGATCAAATTCACCATTGGAAAATACACCAAAACCGAGGTGTTCGTTGTATATATCCAAGGGTTATGCAAGCCAGACATTCTGGAAAATGTATTGGAAAGTCTTGGTAATATCGATATGGATAGCAGCCTGGGTGTAAGTTATCTATCTGAATTTCTGGAGGACCATCCTCTTTCTCCGTTTCCACAATATCAATATACGGAAAGACCGGATACGGTGGCTGCTGCACTGGTTGAAGGACGGATTGGGGTCATGCAGGATGGAACACCGTTCTCCCTGCTCATTCCGGTTACTTTTTTCTCTTTAATGCAGTCTTCGGAAGACTATTATCAACGATTTTATTCTGCCTCCTTTATTAGACTTATTCGTCTGTTGTTTGCCTTTATAGCCTTCCTGCTTCCATCCTTTTATGTCGCCGTAACTACATTTCACCCGGAAATCATTCCGACCAACCTGCTGATTACGATCGCTTCTGCTAGAGAAAACATTCCTTTCCCTGCCTTGATTGAAGCGCTCATTATGGAAGTGACCTTTGAAGGTTTGCGCGAAGCGGGGATTCGTATTCCGAAGCCACTGGGCCAAACGGTGTCTATTATCGGTGGGATTGTTATTGGTCAGGCGGCTGTACAGGCTGGAATTGTCTCAGCACCACTGGTTATTGTCGTATCTATCACAGGTATTGCCGCCTTTATCATCCCGCATTTCGAGCTCGGACTGGCCTTCCGGCTGCTTCGATTTCCGGTGCTGTTTATGGGTGGAACGCTGGGTCTGTTCGGCATCGTGATCTCGATCTATCTGATCTATTGGTATATGGTTAGTCTGCGTTCATTTGGCGTGCCATACATGCAGCCATTTGCCCCCCTCGTGCTGCGTGATATCAAGGATACTATCGTTCGTGTGCCTTGGTTCCTAATGAAGAAGCGACCAGCAGCTTACGAAGATGCGAATAAGAAAAGGCAAAAAACATGAAAACGTGGATGATTATGCCCAAACTGAGTGTCGTTTTGGTATGCGTGTTACTTTGCAGTGGCTGCTGGTCCAAAGTTGAAATAAATGAACGTACGTTTATTACAACCATGTATGTGGATAAGGGTGAAAAACCGGGTGAAATCGATATTTCATTAAGTATGCCACTTCCCAACCGTCTCTCTCCGGAAGGTACGGGCGGACCCGGAAAAAATCCATATGCTCTCGTTTCGGCTACCGCATCCACCATCGCTGACGCCATAGAGAAAATCCAAACCGATCTCACACGAAAGATTTCCTGGGGGCACACACGGGTAGTGGTATTCGGTGAGGCATACGCCAGAGAGGGCATTCAAGATGCGATGGAATGGATCTCACGTGAACCTTTGTTCCATCTTAGCAGTTACGTCATGGTTGCGAAGGGCAGAGCCAGAGACGTGGCTGATCTGACTCCCGTTTTCGAGGAAACACCTAGTGATGTGTTAAGAGAATTTGCAACCCAAGAAAACATGTTAAAGACGCAAATGCTCAGTGTACTTATGGCTGACAAAATGAATCAGGGCTTTGCCGCCCCCTTTCTGGAATCGAAAGGAACTTCGATGGCAAGTGAGGATAATAAACGAAAGCAATGGACCAGTCAAATAGGTGGTGCTCTTTTCAAACAGATGAAGATGGTCGATTCAATCTCGGCGAATGAAGCAAGGACCATAGCCTGGGCCAATCGCAAATTGGATTCCGTGGCCCTTTCCGTGGAAACCGATAAAGAAAAAGCGAGCATGACGATCTATAATATGAATTCCAAAATTAAGGTCAGGCTTGTCAACGGACAGCCTTTCTTCGACATCACTTTGCGGGGGCAGGCAGAACTGAATTCCGTGATTCCGATTCTCAAGGTCAAAGATATTGTGGGCGTGAATCAGATCGAGCAAAAGGCCAATGAAAAAGTGAGTGCCTATCTAACCGACGCAATAAGGAGTGGCCAACGCAAGAACGCCGATATTCTAATGCTCGGTTATCGCCTGGAATGGGCATATCCTCAGATCTGGGAAAAGTTGCGTCCCGTTTGGAATGATTATGTCAAAAACGAATTGCAGTTTAACGTGCATGCCCAAATCAACATCCAGTTCGTAGGTTCGGAATCCAGCTACTGATAGGAACAGAGGAAAGCTTCAGGCCACTTTAGGAGGTAAACCAATGATTGCTGTTGTTTTGTTTGCCGTACTGTACATACTGGAGTGGCCCATGATCAAGTCCAGCAAAAAAGGAATGAAACGGGCCTATTTCATTCTGCTGGGGATATTTCTGCTGTGGAATACGTTGGCTGTCTCTGTACCGGGATGGCCTAATCCCAATGATGTCATCAGGCTGGTCTTTGGCTGGGCAGACCGCTTGTTTGGCTAAGAAAGGAGCACGCCATGATCAAATTGTCTGCCGGACAAGCGTACCGTTTTATGTTTGTCTACCTGTATTCCGAACCCATCGCTTTTCTTCTGCAGCGCTTGTTCAAAATGAGCGGTTATCAAGGGTGGATATCCATCCTTGGCGGGTTTGCGATCAGTCTGATTCTTCTCTTTTTCACATACAGATTGGGAGCGGTTTACCCTGATCGACCCTGGATTGATTTCGGTGAAGAAATTGTGGGCAAGGCCGTTCACAAGCTGTTCCTCGGCCTCATTGTATTACTGTGCCTGTATTTGATATCCGTTGACGTAGAGAATTTCATCGTTTTTCTGCAATCCATGTATTTACCCGAGACACCCATATGGCTGACAGCAACCGTAACTATTTTATGTATCAGCCTTTCAGCGCGCTCAGGTTTGATTACCATTGTCTATTTATCAGAAGGGATATTCCTGGTGCAAATCTTCACCTCTACTTTTCTCATGCCTGCTGTAATGGGTGGGGGGAATCCTGATGTACTGCTTGCCATGGTAACGCATCATGATCTGAAAGAAATTTTAACAGGCTCGATTTCAACCATGCCCTGGTTTTCCGAATGGATGATGTTCCTGTTCCTCGCCCCTGCCATTGCTTTCAGGCGGCCGCTTCTACGAAGTATGTTATTTGCAGGTTCTACGCTTGCATTATTCATTATCGTGTTCTGGATGTTTACGTTAATGAATTTTGGACCTTACGAAGCCAGCAGTCTTCGCTACCCTTTGCTGGAGATGATACGTTTTGCCCGTTACGGCGATTTTCTGGATAACCTGGACCCTTTCCTAATTGCCATCTGGTCTACGACCATGTTTACTCGCAGCTCGTTTCTGTTATACGTCGCCTCCGTTTGTCTTGCTAAACTTACCGGAGTTCGGCAGGAAAAAACGGTAGTTTACTTGCTAGCCGGAACTGCGGCTTCTTATGTGCTTCAATATGCAAAAGACGCGGCTTCCTATGAATTAGCCATTCGTTCTTACGCCATTGCTACATATGCCGTGCTTATCGAGAGTATGCCTATATTATATGTTGTTGTTTATTGGCTGCGATTTGGGAAAAGCAAAAAGGCGAGCGAGGCTTCTGCCGCCCCGTCGCCTTGAGCTTGGATTCAGTTCAGTTCAACTTTTTTCGCTTGTGGGTAAGGCTCTGTATCTGGAAAAATGACACCTTTTTTCAAAATCAAATTGGCATACTGCGCACGTTCACCGGTTGCAACAATGACATAGGCGCGAGAAGCCCGCTCATAAAAAGCAAAACGCTCTTCATGATCAAAGGCATCCGTGATGCCCTCATGGTCAAGGATCAGCCTGCGATAGTCTTCCCAGATGATAGGCACCACCTGATCCCCCTTGACGACCTGCATAACGGCTGCTGGCCGCTCAGCGTACGTATCGAGTGGATACAAACTTAAAATGGCATCCAGTAACTCCACGGTACCCAGCGCATCACAGCGAATCAACCGCTGGGCATGACTGGCTGCGGGGAAGTTGCCATCAGCCAGTACTAGTTCGTCTCCATGACCCATTTCAGACATGATCTTCAGCAGTTCCGGAGGTATTATTGCGGGAATGTTCTTCAGCATACTCAGCTCTCCTCAGTCAGCTCCAGAATCAGCTGGAGCGGATTCGTCTTCGTAACCTCACCATCATGTGGCCCAATTACCGCGATACAGCGGCACTTCTATTTTATCAATATTTACCAACGTTTGCATATTTCAATGTTCACATAAAACATTATTCCACTGCCAATCTCATATGAAAGGGTGTTATCATGACGCCGATATTCATAAATCCGTTTTGACAAAATTAATTGTTTAGCATATAGTTGTTATAACAAGTAAATGAATTGAGACTATTTTTATTTTAAGAAAGAGAGGATTATATGGGGAACGATTATTCACTCGATCAATCCATTGGATTCATGCTGGGCATGACACATCGCAAGGCGTCGGCTGTACTAGCCATACGATTCAAACCCTATGATATTACGACAGAGCAGTTTTCCGTTCTGTTCAATATCGGCAGAGGCGAAGGCGTGAACCAGAAGGAAGTCGCCAATCGCGTTTATAAGGACCAGCCCACAACTGCCCGCATTATTGATCTGTTGGAAAAGAAAGGCTGGGTCGAACGCCGGACCAGCGAACAGGATCGCAGAGCCTACTTGCTCTACTTGACCGATGAAGGAAAGATATTGCTTGACCAGCTTGTTCCGCTCGAAAGAGAAATGAATAAAAATCTGATTGAAGGTATACCCGAAGACCAGATGGAAGCATTTAGACATACTCTTTCCCTCATGAACAGCAACCTGTAACGAATTTTACACCAGGGGGAATGAACAACTAATGAAATCACAATCATCGCAAGTCAAACTATGGACCACCGATTTTATCCTGCTCATGTTATGTAACTTTCTACTCTTTCTACAACTCCACATGATTGTATCCCCACTGCCTTCTTATGTGCAGGACCGTTTTCACGCCAATGCCTTTGAAGTCAGCCTCTTCACCTGTCTTTTTGCCCTTAGCGCCATTGCTGCCCGGCTCTATTCAGCCAAAGCATTGGAGAAGGGTCTTCGTAATGCCATGATCTATATTGGCCTGACAGTTGCCTTACTCGCTACACTTGGATATTATTTTGCTGCTGGGATTGCGGTCCTGTTATTGCTGCGCATGGTGTTCGGTATCGGATTCGGTATGAGTAGCACGGCTTTCCCGACTATGGCGTCGGATATTGTGCCTGTGAAACGGATGGGTGAAGGTATGGGCTATTTCGGCCTGTCTACAAGTCTGGCCATGTCCATGGGTCCCATTATTGGGGTCACGTTGCTTCAGGGTGCCGGGTTCATGACACTCATGTTATGTACGGCAGGTGTTATTGTGGTCATCTATCCGCTCAGCTATTCACTGACACGCAAGAAAGCTCGTAGGGTCAATGATGAGGTGATACCAACACCTCCTGTTGGAACAGCTGCGATATCAGGCACCAAAGTAAAGACGCCTTTCAATCGCAAACTGATTCTGCCAAGTGTACTGAATTGTTTACTGTCCATCACGTATGGCGGACTGGTCGGATTCATCGTTTTGTACGGAAAGGAAGCCAACCTGGCTAACCCTGCACTGTTCTTTTTGTTTAATGCTCTCGCTGTACTGCTGGTTAGACCGTTTGCAGGTCGGATCTATGACAGTAAAGGTCCAAAAGCCTTACTGATTCCCGGAGCGATATTCATCGCTGCTGGACTGATCACGCTCTCTTACGCTTCGTCGATGTCCATCTTGTTTGTCGCTGCATTTTTATATGGAATTGGATATGGTTCAATACAGTCTTCCATGCAGACCTGGATGATTCAGATTGTCTCCCCTTCACAGCGCGGTATGGCTAACGGCATGTTTCTGAATACGCTGGATCTGGGGATTGCTCTGGGAGCACTTCTGCTGGGCGCTATTGCTTCCATAACCAGTTATACCGATATGTACCGTTATTCCATTGTGTTCATGATTCTATTCCTCCTGATATACCTGATTCAAGGGAAACGAAATGGAGGGTTTGCGGTGCCTGTGCATCCGTTATTGACGCATACACATATCGCTGCCCAGGATTCCGATCGGCATGAGCTTACCGAGACTGCAACCGAGAAGAACACAACTACTCAGCAAAAAGATAATTGATGTAACTACACTGTTATCCTTCGATTCATTAAAACGCGTTTACTCTGTGAGGAAAGATACATCCCTCAGAGTAAACGCGTTTTTATATTTTAATTCAGAGTGGACTTTTCTTTCTCCGCCCCGGCAGATAACCACTGGGCTGTTTCACTTCATCATAATCACGTTCACGTTGATTTTGACCACTGCCTGATGTGGGCTGATTTCCCTTATCTGGCTTGACTGCCAATAACGTGAGTAGCCCTCCCACCGCCCCCGACGCGGCGAGAATACCAAACAGAAGGAAATGGTGGGAAGAGATCAACAATGACACGACAGGAGGACCGAGAGACACACCGATAAAACGCATGCTGCTGAATAACGCCGTGATGGTGCCGCGTTGTTCCTTGTCCACCCCTTCAGTAACCATAGCATCCAGACATGGCAGCGTAGCGCCTATTCCCGCTCCACCAAGGGTGAACAAACCAACAACTACATAAATGTTGTCAAAAAGCCCGATCACGCCAAGAGATACAGTTAAAACAGCAAGTCCGATAAAACCAAGCCATTTCATCCGTGTCTTGTTCTTTCCTATCCATTTTCCAGCAAAGAAAGACGCCAGACACAAGGCTGCCAGTGGTATAGCAAGTACAAGTCCTTTAAGTACACCCTTTAATTTGAACTCCGATTCCAACGTCTCCGATAGATAAAAGAGCACACCAAAGAGAACAAACATGCAAATACCGCCAATCGCAAAAATCGCATACAGCCAGCGGCCCTTTTCTTTCAGCACACTGCGGATGGAAGCAACAAATTCGGGAAAGCTCTTTGGTTCTTCCTTCCTCTTGGGTGTTTTCACCAGAAAAATAACCAGAACCAATGAAAGCACACAAAGTACCGGAATAGCCATAAAAGGCAAATACCAAATCCATACAGCCAAAGCTGCACCCAAAATCGGACTTAGTACCTTGCCGAAGGTATTCGAGGTTTCAATAATGCCAAGGCTTTTACTTACCTCGTTTTCATCATCGAACATATCACCCACCAATGGAATGACAATCGGGAAAGCCCCTGCTGCTCCTATCCCTTGCAAAAGTCTGCCACCGAGAATACTCCAGTATGCCACATTTCCATCTAGCATCCAGGCTGCTCCTCCTGCTACCGCGCCTCCTGCGGCTGCAATGATGAGACTGGGGATAATAACGGCTTTCCTGCCGAATCGATCCGACAGATATCCTGCAAGTGGAATGAGCAGGATTGCGACGACCGCATAAACCGTAATTAACATGCTGACCTTGAATGAGGACACTTTCAATTCACGCTCAATCTGCGGAAGGATGGGGATCAGCATAGAGTTACCCAGTGTCATAATAACCGGGATGGAAGCGAGTGCGACGAGGTCCCACTTTTTATCTTTCATACCTCAACCACCTTTACAGAATCAGAAAACAACAACGTTATTGTGGGTTGTTCTGCAGTTGAATATACGGCCTATGTAAAAAAGGTCACTGGGGATAACAGCGCAAAAAGGCTGTCGCACTAAATTCAGTGCCAGGACAGCCTTTTGGCCATGCATTATGAAGATCAACAAATCAACTTATTTCAACACAAATTGCTGAAGGGCTGCACCGCCCCTGAAAACAATGCAGAGCTGGTCAATCTCACGCTCTCCCTTCAGGGAACAGCGAACTGTGCTCCACTGAAGATTCTTCCCGTTGACTGTTCCAGCGGGACCAGGAACGACACAAGTGCCGAGCAGTGGGCCTTCCGGACCTTCCGCCCGAATCTCCAATTCGCCACCCTCTCCGAAGGCTGCCACCCGACCCTCAAACGCACTAGCTTGCCGGAAAACATTGTCGTGGAATGAAATCCAGGAAGAACGACCTTCATGATACAGCGGTTCGCCTGAAGCAATGGCTCGGACGGCTGAACGCCCTTCCAGACACTCATCCAACAGAACGCCTGCATATGCATCGTAATTTTCCGCAAATGTAGGCAGATTCAGCGCGCGTGCAGGAATAGTTTCACCCTCGATGAGAATTTCTGCGGTCTGACGAATATCTGCTGAGGAACGTCCAGCCATGATCGACCAGGCGGCGGATTCAAGACAATATTTGTCTCGAGTTACATCCCAGAAGGCCAGTTTTTGAACAGGAATTTCGAAAGATAGAGTTTCCACGGCGCCAGAAGCAAGATGAATGCGTCGGAAAGCGATCAACTGACGTTGTGGTCGCTTCACCCGTGAAGTTTGGGCGTGCCCGTACACCTGCACCACTTCATCGCTGGCACGTGCCCCTTTGTTCTCGACCTGCACTTCAATCTTCAGCACATCATCTCCAGAAGATCCCTGTGCCCGCTCCACTCGAATCGCCTTATACTCAAATTCCGAATAGGTTAATCCATGACCAAAGGGATACAGGACTGGACCTTCATGATACATATAGGTTGTACCGTTATGAATAATGTCGTAATCCATGATGTCAGGCAGCTGTGATTCATCCTCATACCATGTCATATTCAGTCTACCAGCAGGAGCATAATTACCGAGCAGAACATCCGTAACCGCATTCCCCAATTCTTGGCCTGCATGCGTCAGGTATACGATTGCCGGAGCCACGTCTTTTAACTCTTGCAGTGCAAATGGATAACTGCCAACAATGACAACGACCGTATTCGGGTTCACTTGGCAGACTTCTCTTACCAGTCGGGCCTGCTCAGGCGGAAGCAGCAGACTTGGGCGATCGATCTCCTCTTTGCCGTTAATATATGGACTATTACCTACAACAACGATAGAAACGTCACTATTCTGAGCAGCTTTTTTCGCCTGCTCTATTCCGTTAGCAACAATGTCCAGCTTGAACACAGGAGGTTTCTGCTTCCCTTCTACGGCATCCGGATTACCAGATGAACTCAAGTCCTCGTCTTTTTGTTCCGGCGTTGGGGACAGCACCAGTTGCCCCTGATGTTCATCCAGCCTCAGTGGCAGTCCGTTCCACGTACGCAACGTGCTGGTTCCATCCGCTTGTGAATCAATCTGTACCACTTCCTTGACGAACCAGCCACCAATCTCCGGCGCATTCGCCTGATAGATGCCCTGTTCGGTTAACGAAACATAGCGATTATTTTTCACACTGCGAAGCGTATGACTTCCCCAGCCCCAGTCCTGATGGATGAACTCAGCGGCCTCCGCACTACCTTCCGGCACGGCTACAAGCTTTCCTTCAGCACCGAGCGTGATCACCTTTCCATCGGCTGTCTTCAGGCTGATGCGATCATTCCCATCTGCAAAAGATATTTCAGCTCCAGCAAGCTGCTTGCGTAGTCCTTCCAAAACGGTAACACGATAAGGCAGTGTGCCGCTATACCAATCGGTATAGACCACATCCGCGAGGGGACCGATTACGCTAACCTTCTGTAATCTTTCCGATTGGAGAGGAAGCAGTCCGTCATTTTTGAGTAAAACGATAGACTCGGCTGCTGCTCTATAACTTAATTTGGCATGTTCAGGCGCACACAATACAGATTCCGATATTGAAGCATACGGGTTAAGTCCCGTCTGATCCAGTTGTCCAAGCCGCATCCGCACGCCAAAAATATTACGAATGGCCCGGTCAAGATCCTCGACCTCCAGCAAGTTACGCTCAAGCGCCTCTTCCAAGGCAGATACTACCAAGTCAACCTCGTCCGTCAGACAGTCCACACCTGCCTTTATAGCCCCTGCTGCCGATTCCGCATGCGTAGCATGATAACCGTGATAATTGACCGTCTGGGACAAATCTCCCCCGTCACACACGATAAATCCAGGCATAGCCCACTCACCCTTGACCACATCATTCACATATGGACTTTCAATAGCGGGTGTGCCGTTGATCGAATTGTAGGCTGTCATCATGGAAAAGGCCCCGCCTTCTACGAAAGGCGTCTCGAATGCTTTTAAATAATATTCACGCAAGTTCCGCGGATCGATGCTGGATGAACAATTCAACCGATCCTTCTCGTTATTGTTGGCAAAAAAGTGCTTCAACGTCGCTACCATTTTAAGATAGAAAGAATGATTACCCTGCATACCCTTCACAAGAGCTGCCGACATTTCACCTGTCAGTACGGGGTCCTCACCATATCCTTCTTCCGTTCTCCCCCAACGGGGATCACGTTCCAGATCGACAGTTGGCGCCCATAAGGTCAAGCCGTGACGCTCCGGTGCACGATGGTGGTATGCTCTGGCTTCATCTCCGATGACGGAACCAATTTCGCGCATGAGCTTGGTATTCCAGGTGCTCGACAGACCGAGCGGCTGCGGAAAAACGGTAGCCTCACCTATCCAGGCAACCCCGTGAGCCGCTTCGCCTCCCACATTGTAACCGGGTATTCCCAATCGGGGTACTGCGGCTTCGCGTGTAGGAATTAATCGGATTTTCTCCTCCGTTGTCAGACGCGCAATCAAGTCATTCAATCGTTCTTCCAATGGTAATGCTGCGTCCCACATCGGATATTGCATATACTCTTTCATACTAAACCCTCCTTCTTATTCGTTAAGTTTGAGTCCCTTCCATTCTTTCAATAGATCCAGTGTACGCTCACGATACTTCTCTCCTGCCTCCGGCTGATCCACCTGATGTTCATGCACATATGCGTTAAAGTAAGAGGAAAGTATGCGATAGGCAAGAAGGCGTGCCTGTCCCTTATCGGACATATCCTGTGGCCGGCCATAACCTTCATGAAAACCAGCTGATGATTCTGTCGATAAAATCGCCTCAAACGCCCTGTCCGCAAACATGGAACGATCCCCATCAATGATGGCGGCTATGTTTAGCTGCCCGTTCTCCTCATGAACAAGCACGTTGGCTTCCCACAGATCATTATGAACAAGAACCGGAACAGTCACCTGATCAAATAAATCCTTATTGGTTATGAACATATCTGCGATTTCTTCTCCCACACCTGGCATATACCCGGCTTGTGAAGCTTTGAGTGCCGTCTCTTCTGCAAAAGAGTGTAGCACCTCGGACCAATGATCCGAGCCTTTAATCGTCCCATTCCCTTGCGGCCAACCAAACGATGCACCCTCAATCTGATGCATGACAGCGGTATAAGCGCCGAGCTGATGATATAATCGCTCTTTATCTGACTCCGAGATCGATGGATGATCCAATTGATTACTGGGGATAAACTCCATAAACATGTAGGTTCTCGGAATGATCGATCCACTGTCATTACAGGCAATAATGTTTGGAGCGGGAATGCCTGCTTTACGGTAATATTCATAAACGACAGGTTCAGCAGACATCATCGTCCGTTCAAATGAAAATAACGGATCTCCAGCAGAGCCCAATGGCAATTCTACACGCTCTGGAGCCAAACGTAAGATCACATCCGTGTACGACGCATGTTCAAGCTGAATTCGATACGTTGTATTAAAAAGTCCACCCTGTAAAAGTGCAAAACTCTTCACAATGGTAGCGGTTCCAAAAGTGTTTTCTACCAACTGATGCAGCATCTCTGCTGTAATGGTTTGGTGTAAACCTGAATTCGTTGTACTCATTTGATATAATCCCCTATCTTTATCTGTCGCTAGCAACTAAATGATACTACCATTTCTTTGTTAGAACCATACTTCCATGGCACGACAGTAGACAAACAGACGGCACCTTGCGGTACCGTCCTTCTGTTCATCCAATAAACATTACAGTTGAATTGTAAGCGAGCTAGCACCTGCTGCTGCCGTAACGACAACACCATTTGCACCAGACATTTGGGAACCACCCTCTACGCCGGATACACTCTCAATGCCACGCAGCACGAGATTCCATGTTTTGCCTGCACCTTCAGCACGAACTTCCAGAACAGAACCGTTACGTGATACGTTAACAACCAGCTCCTGCTCACCACTTTGGTTTACAACCACCGCTTGAGCGGAGTTGCTGTCAGCCAGTTCGAACAAGTGAAGGGACACATTGTCCGCAAAGTCATAATCCGGTTTGCTATCCACAGCACCAACAGCAATCAGGCTGTTTGGCTTAACCATCATTGGCAGTGTTTTGAAGTCATGGTTTTCGCTAATCCAACGTCCACCTTCAACTTTGGCACCTGTCAGATAGTTGGTCCATGTACCTTCAGGCAGGTAATAACGAACATCACCCTCCTTGTTGAAGATTGGAGCCACCAGAATCGAATCACCAAACATGTATTGTGTATCCAGGCTATATGTTGTTGGATCCTCTGGGAAATCAAGCAGCATAGCGCGCATCATTGGAATACCTTTTACAGTCGACTCGACCGCAGAATTGTAAAGATACGGCATCAGGCTGATTTTGAGTTTGGTAAAGTCACGAACAACGTCCACGGATTCCTCGTCAAACAGCCAAGGCACACGATACGAAGTGCTTCCGTGTAGGCGGCTGTGAGAAGATAAAAGTCCGAATTGTACCCAGCGTTTGTATACGTCAGGGGTCGCTGTACTTTCAAAGCCGCTAATATCATGGCTCCAGAATCCGAAACCGGAAAGTCCAAGTGAGAGGCCGCCTCGAAGTGATTCAGCCATGGATTCATAAGTAGAAGAGCAATCTCCGCCCCAGTGAACCGGGAACTGTTGACCACCTGCTGTTGCAGAGCGTGCAAACAGGGCAGCCTCGTTTTTGCCAATCTTATCTTCCAGCAATTCAAATACAGCTTTGTTATAGAGCTGTGTATAATAGTTGTGCATTTTAACCGGATCAGAGCCATCGAAGTACACGACATCTGTCGGAATTCTTTCACCGAAGTCTGTTTTGAATGAATCAACACCTTGATCAAGCAGGACTTCCAGCTTGCTCTTATACCAATTAACAGCATCTGGGTTCGTGAAATCAACCAGTGCCATACCTGCTTGCCACAAATCCCATTGCCATACGCTGCCATCCGCTGTTTTTACCAGATAACCGTTCTCCATACCTTCATCGAACAAGTAGGATTTTTCTGCAATGTATGGATTGATCCACGCGCAGATTTTGAGTCCTTTTTCTTTCAGACGTGCAAGCATACCTTCCGGATCTGGGAACATCGCTTCATCCCATACGAAATCAGACCATTGGTATTCCTTCATCCAGAAGCAGTCAAAATGGAATACAGAAAGCGGAAGATCACGTTCAGCCATGCCATCTACGAAATGGTTAACCGTTGCTTCATCATAATCCGTTGTGAATGATGTTGTCAGCCACAGACCAAACGTCCATGCCGGTGGAAGCGCTGGTTTACCTGTTAATTTCGTATAATTATCAAGTACATCCTTTGGATTGTCCCCACCGATAATGAAGTATTCCAAAGTCTCGCCTTCTACGCTGAACTGCACTTTAGATACATTCTCAGATGCAATCTCATACGATACGCGTTCAGGATGGTTTACAAATACGCCATATCCTTTGTTGGACAAGTAGAAAGGAATATTCTTATAGGACTGCTCACTGCTTGTACCGCCGTCCTCATTCCAAGTGTCCACCACTTGGCCATTCTTAACAAACGGCGTAAAGCGCTCACCAAGTCCGTAAACGTATTCACCAATGCCGAGATCAAGCTGCTCGCGGAAGTACGCTTCCTTACTTGGACCTGTAATATAACCAGCCGCTCTTTGACCGCTACCTGTAATCCGTTTTCCTCCATACAGGAAGCTGACGTCCCAACCGTTCGTTTTGTCGATTTGAACTTCCAGATTGCCGCTTTTCAAAACAGCGCCTTGTTCATTTTTCGAGATGTCTACTTTCACATCTTGATGGTTAAGCTCAAATTCAGGCCCTTTTTTCACTCTGCCCTTATGGTGATTCAAGGTTACGCGAATAACGTTAGGCATAGGGGAGCTGTATGTTGCTTTAAGTAATGTACCGTTCAACGTGTCGCCTTTGGTACGAATATATTTAGTAGCCGCATGTACGGTTAAAGAATCCTCTTTTTGCACAATATCACGAATGTCAGTCGGGTTTTGAACGTGGTACCCTTCACGAGTCATCCAGAATCCATCAGTAAATTTCATGTTTTCTTTCCCCCTTCGGTTATACTATAATAATATTGACATTAATAACGAATTTCTTCTCATATTTTGACCAAATATATCACGATTCTGATATTTCATATCCGATTCTTTATAAACACCACCAATCTATGGGAACGTTTACATTAATAATGATGCAAAAGGAGATTCTCATATGGAACGTGAACGATTACGGGAAGACCGGATTCACGGCAATGCCATGTATCCAGTCAGTGTGTACCCGGATATTCAACAATTGAATGGCGACAGCATTCTCGATTGCCATTGGCATGACGAGATGGAGTTCACCATGGTGACTCAGGGCAGTGCTGTTTTTCAAATTGATATGAATACGGTAGAGGTTCAGGCGGGAGAAGCCATCTTTATTAATCGGGGGGAAATTCACGCAGGCTACCTTAAAGGCGATGTCCCCTGTGTTTTTTCATCCATTGTATTTAATCCGGAGCTGTTAGGCAGTCGGACGTTTGATGCCGTACAGGAGAAGTTCATTGGCCCGCTAGTGCATAAAACAGTTCTTCCCCCTTACCATATCCAAACCGATGAAGCGTGGGGGCAAGAAATCATTTTTCATTTGAAACGAATTTTCGCCGATCATGCCACTGGCACACCAACCTGCGAGATGACAACCAAAGCTTACCTCTATTTAATATTTGCACAAATGTTTGAACATATGAGACCTGCTGCACTCAAAGGGACCGTTCCGTCAGGCAGCCACGATAAAGTGGAGCGCCTGAAATCAGTTCTAAGCTATATTCACAATCGTTACCCCGAACCACTCAAGTTAAAAGAACTGGCAGATGAGGCCAACATGAGCGAAGGACATTTTTGCCGCTTTTTCAAACAGATGGTGCAGAAAAGTCCGGTCGACTATATCAACTATTATCGCATCCAGCAGGCCTGTGTTCAGCTTGAGAATACCGATCACAAAATTGTGGATATTGCCATGGACGTTGGGTTCGAGCATTTGAGCTACTTCATTACAACATTCAAGAAACACAAGAATATTACCCCGTCCCAATATCGCAAAATGTTTTATGAGAAAGTGGCGATGGAACCTGCACTGGTCTAAGCTTAAACTCCTATCCGGTGCGGTACTCAGCACATTGAATTGACGATTGTTCAATGCTCTCCACTTATATTTCAGATAGAAGATGCAAAGAAGGTGCTACAACCTGTTCGGTCGTAAGCACCTTCTTTATCATTCTGATGAATGGAACTCCATTTTACTTTTTCAAAGTCTCCCATGAGCTGTACTCATGCACAGAGAATCCGTTAAAGGACGAGTGCACACTTGCCATTTTCTCGACCAGCTTAAGCTGTGCCTCCATATACGCTGTACCCTCTTCATAAAAGGTAATAAAATCGCCTTCCTTGCTTTGCTTGGTCTCCACGGCGATCGATACCGTTTTACCCAAAAGTGACGCTTCCTCAAGCTCATCCTTCGCTACATTATAGATGGCCGCAGCGGTATCCCGGTAAGCCATAATGGTAATCGAGTCAAACTTGCGGATCATCCAGCTGCTTACATTCATCGTGGAACCCGGAATTTTATAACCATCCAGCCAGAAAGGCAGGTCAGCGGCAACAGGCATCTTCATCCGTGCGGCCCGATCGACAATGTATTGAACGTTCCCCTGCCACTGCGTAATCACACTGGCTTGATTGGTTTTCCACTCTGGATGTACATGAGGTTCAATGTCCAAATGGATGCCGGCAAACTTCTCATTGGGCTCTACTTGATTTTGATACGCTTCAACCCAGTCCAGAAAATCTGCAATTTGATCCCGGCTCTCCGTCAGTCCCCAAGCAGGTCTTCCATCCATAACGTCTACGGCAATATTTTTCTCTCTGGCCCTACGAATAAAATCCGTATAGTACGGAAGCTTTACATCCCGATTCATTTGTAGGTAGATCGTATTGATTTTGTTCGTTGTGGCAAACTTCAGCACTAGCTGAGGGTTACTTTGAATCTGCGTCGTGTCCCATACCCAGGTTGCTCTTACGGTTCCCTGTACCGTTCCATGGATGGTTTCATAACTGTCGACTGAGCCAAGTGCAGTGGCCTTGCAAACATAAGTATTCCCTACAAACAGCATGAAACAACTGATTAACAAGATGAATTGGTATCTTCTTTTGCTTTTCATATTTGTACACTCCCTTTGATGTTATGCAGCTCTATCGTGCAAATCTCGATGAAATTCTGTCGTTTTATATTCATTCATTGGATACGATTTCGATGTACGACTATTTACATTGCTTTTATATGCAACATCATCTCTTAGACTCACGACGAAAGAATCATATAACATTATTTCGGGTATTCACACTTCTGTATTTATAGTTCTAAAGTCTCATTTATGAAAAACTTTTTAATTTAAGCCTAATTCCACCCCAACATGGGTTAATTTTTGCATATGTACAACAGACGACTCAAGACCTAGTAAGCGTTTTCCTCTGAAAATAAAAAAAGGCCGCCCAAAGGCGACCTACACTTCTCTTCCCATTTCAAGGAAGAATGGATACGCTATTATTCATTAATTACCAGCTGGAGCAGCCGGTGTATTCTCCACCATCTCATCAAACAGGGATACCAGCTCAATGCCTTCTGCCGAAATGCGTACCAGTCCTTTATCAGACAAGCGCAATTCCGGAATAACAACAAGTGCCAGCAGAGATAGCGTCATAAACGCATTATTTAACGTACAGCCCGCAGACTGTAACGCTTCACTGACAGCCGCAGATTGAGCTGCTACCACTTCAAAAGATTCCGTGGACATCAAGCCTGCAATGCGCAGCGGGAATTCAGTCACACCAGAGGCAGTCACGACAGCTACGCCGCCCTGCATTCCAATGACCCGGTTGCCCGCTTCAGCCATCAATGCGTCATCATTCCCGATAATGAGCAGATTGTGGCTGTCATGCGCAACGGTCATCGCAATGGCCGCAGGACCTGTGAAGCCTATGCCCCCAACAAGAGCAACGGCGCGATTGCCCGTTTGTTTGTGACGCTCCAGCACTGCAATTTTGCAGATTTCACCTGATGTTGAAACGACGACATTGCCATGTTCTACCGTGACATTAACATGCTTCTCCTTGGTATCCACATGATTCTCCGTCACATGAATGACTTTCGCTCCAATCGTACCTTCGGTAATCGGCGCAGACAGCTCCATATCCTTCGGCCGGATGTTGGCTTCCAGTTTCACGGTGTTCAGCGCCTCTTCCGGATATGTGAAGCTGTCCCAGACCGCTGTCATTTTGCCGTTCTCTGCCACGATATGCCCTGCGGCAATCGTCATGCCTACACGGACATCAGCCAAGCGTCCATCCAGCAAAATAATGTCGGCGATATTCCCCGGAATAACCGCACCAATATCGCGTGCTACACCGAAACGTTCAGCCGTATTAATCGTTGCCATCTGGAAAGCGGTAACCGGCTTCACTCCTTGAGAAATGGCCAAACGCACAACAAAGTCCATATGGCCTTCTTTGAGCAGCGATTCCGAACTCCGGTCATCAGTCACCAGCATCATGCGACGTGTATCCAGGCCAAGCTCTGTACAGGCTTTGATCGTTTCCGCAACGTCATGCCAAGCAGAGCCCTGACGCATTTTGGCGTACATGCCAAGCCGCAGGCGTTCCACTACATCTTCCTTCGTAACACATTCATGATCCCCCGTAACGCCGCTTGCTGCGTAGGCTGGCAGACGCCAGTCATCCGCTGCCCAGGTGAAGTGACCGTCTGCCACCTTGCCCGCTCGGAGCGTCGCCTGAATCTCACCGATCATCGTCTCGTCCCCGTACACGACCCCAGGGAAGTTCATCACTTCACCGAGACCAATCATATCCGGACCCCAGGAGAGGGCTTCCGCCACTTCTTCCGGTCCAATATAAGCGCCTGTTGTCTCCAGTCCAGGATGTGTGGAAGGAACACAGGAAGCCACCTGCATATAAGCAGCCATTGGCGTCGTCCGTGCTTCATCCAGCATCAATCGCAGACCTTTGAGTCCAAGCACATTGGAGATCTCATGCGGGTCAAAGAACCCTCCCGTTGTACCGGAAGGTAGAACGGCTCTCGCAAACTCCGTTACTTTCATTTGTGTACTTTCAATGTGACAGTGCCCATCCAGCAATCCGGGAGCAATGTATTTGCCTTCAGCCTCAATGATGCGTGTATTCTCTCCAATTGTATGGCTTACATCTTTACCAACATATGCAATCCGGGCTCCCTGTACCGCTACAGACATGCCCGGCAAAATTTCACCCGAAACCACATTAACCAGCGTTCCGCCCCGAATGACCAAGGTAGCAGGCAAGTCTCCCCGTGCTGTTGCCACCAGATCCGGTACGCAATCCGCCATTAATGGGCGTTCAAAAGATGGTGTGTTCATGTTGCTGCCTCCTTCATTAAATAAACGATCCAAAAAAAAATAGATTGTTACGATTATATGAGTCTCGCCGTCATGTGTAAAGAAAATTCACACCTATTGTACATGAACACAAAGGATGGATCATTTTTTATCCATGAAACCTAATCCGCCTGATCTCATGTCAGAAGAGATGAAATTACTATGTCCAATTATGTCCAGTGTTCTACTCCATACTTCTCACACCAAAGACCATCCCCATGGAGCTTCTTATTCCCCACATCATATTCCGCAATACACAGAAAGACTCCCGTCCCATCGAACGGAAGCCTTCTTCATGAACCTGAAAGACGAAGTCAATCGGCCTGAGCCGCAGATACCTTGCCCATATCATACAATTCCTCGGACTGGGATGTAATAAATGGGCTCGGTTTACCCATGCAATAGACATGCAGTAAATGCATTGCACGGGTACATGCCGTATAGAACAGCTTACGTTCATGTTCCTGCGCATATTGCGATGCAGATCCGTCATAGATCAGAACGGCATCAAACTCCACACCTTTGGCCAGATACGCTGGGATGACATGAACACCCCGTTCAAAGGCAAGTGTTGTTTTCTTGATCAGTTTCGGTGCCGCAGGCAGTACTTTGCTTAACGCCTCATGAATGTCCTTGCTCTCTTCCGCGGTTTTGCAGATGACCGCAACTGATTCATACCCTTCCTGAATCAGATGCTTGAGATCGGCTGTAATAACATCCAGATGCTCCTGTTCATTGGAAGAAACGATCACTTTCGGCTTCTCCCCGCCTCGGTTAAATGGAACGATCTCTTCTCCACCGGGAACCATGCCGCGTGTAAACTCCACGATCTCCTGTGTTGAACGATAACTTCTCGTCAGCTCGATCACTTCCGTATTTTCCGGTCCATACAGGTTAGTCAGCGGTCCCGTACCACTCAATACCGAAGAGTGAGCATAGATAGCTTGATTAAAATCTCCAAGTGCGGTGATTTTCGATCTCGGGAACAATCTTTTCATAAAGGCCAGCTGGAAGGCAGAGTAATCCTGCGCCTCGTCTATGATCACATGGCGGATATTGGAGTTAATATGGAAACCAAGCAGCAACTCACGCAGATACAAATAAGGTGTGATATCCTCATAGGCCAGCTCCTGTACTTTCAGTCTGCGAAGTGTCATCTCACTAATCTCTTCCCAATGTGAAGGCAGTTCTTCCTCTCCCAACAGGCGAACCATCTGGGCCCGGTCGTTGAATAAGTGCGCGTACAGTTGACGGACATCGACAAAACGTAGCGATTTGATCCATTTGCGTAAAGGCTTGAGCCGATCACTGACCACCATCCGGGCAAGGATCTCCCGTTCCTGCTGGAAATCATCGAACGTGTCCGACTTCCCTTTTTGCTTTCGCTTGAGGCGCTGATAGGCCCGTTGCAGATCTTCCGGCTCCATCAGATCCATTTGTTGATCTACCCAAGGGGCTTCCAATTCACCTTTGCCAAAGGCCGATAACTCTTTCAGCATCCAGTCCCGCAGGATTTCCAATCGATTCACCAGTTTGACGGATGGCTCGAAGCTATAGAATTTCTCCGCCATGGCCTCAGCTGTAACCACAGCCCGTCCCTGGAAACGAACCGGCTTGAACTTCATGCCTTCCGACATCATGCTGTCCTTATAACGTGTTATCACCTTCAGGAAAGATTCGGATGACTTGAATCGAATGCCGGACATGCGTGCTTCATACTGAGGATCTTCTGTTCCGGTCAGTACATATTCAAGCTGAATGAATGGGTCTTCCAGCTGATATTCACGGCCCAGACGGCGTTCCAGATACTCCTGGAAGGTCGTTTGCAGCATATTTTCCTCCCCAAGCTCAGGTAGTACGGTAGAAACATAACTGTTGAACATTGGGTTTGGCGAAAAAAGGACCATCTGATCTGCTTGCAGATGCTCGCGGTATTTATAGAGAAGATACGCCACACGCTGGAGTGCAGCGGATGTTTTACCACTGCCAGCAGCTCCCTGAACGATCAGCATGCGAGTCCGGTCATTACGGATAATCCGATTCTGCTCCTTCTGGATGGTCGCCACAATGCTTTTCATCTGTGCATCCGAGGTTCGACTGAGAACGGCCTGTAACAGTTCGTCCCCAATCGTAACTCCGGTGTCGAACATAAAACGGATACGCCCGTCCCGAATAACAAACTGCCGCTTCATCTCAATATCGCCACGGATCTCACCACTCGGTGTATGATACGTGACCGGACCTGGCGCACCATCGTAATACAGGTTCGATATGGGTGCACGCCAGTCATAGACAAGGAAGGACTCCTCCTTCTCATCCAGCAATGATGCGATCCCCAGATAGATTCGCTCTGCATTTGAATAGCCACTTTCCTTAAAATCAATGCGTCCAAAATACGGTGAATGATGCAGCCGTTTCATTTTGTCCAGCGCTGCTGCCGTATTCAGATGACTGCGCTCCCGATCCGATAGAACCTGTGATTGCTGCCTCATACTGGTGGAGGTCTCACCCACGTCATCCGCTTCGCTGAAGTTCATGGTGACTTCGTCCCAGAAATCTTTTCTCATCCCCACAACTTCGTCCCTGAAGGAACCTACCTCTTTTTCTAGGATGTCGATTTTCCGATCGATCTGTTCTGTTACAATGTTGACCCGCTGTTGCTCCTCGCTCCATTGCTGGTCTGTACTCATATATTAATACGCCCCTCTTTCCCCGGATTGTGTCCTCAAAAGCCCATTTGACAAGCCCGAAAAGGCTATGGTATAATTAATTAGAAAGTAAACATTTTTATTTTATGTTAATTAGTTCTAATTTTCTGAAAACCATTTTTTATTGTACCAGTGACAACGTCCCGATGCAAGCGGAGGCGTTTTTTGTTGTCTTCATTCTATTATTACCCTCAAATTGGTTGAATATAGAACGCTCCTATACTATTGTCGTAATTCTTCAATGGTCTCTCTCCAGCGTGTGATGGCCCCAGACTCATCTTTTAACTGAAATGTTATCCCTGAAGTAATCTCCGCATAAGGTGCATGATCTACACGAACGTTTAACACCTTAGCCTCGAAACGATCTCTCGGATGCACAGCTTCCATGAGTTGTGGCAGTGAAGTCACATCTAGACGAATAGATAACAAGCATTTCTGATGAACAGCAATCAAGGTAGCCTTGCCTGTTCGACTCATATTCATACTTGTCTGTGTTCCCGGCCATAAAGCCAGTCTCAGCAGGTTGGGCGTGACGGCAATAACTTCCCCCATACTGATCATCGCCTGATGTGGCCAGCCATCTTCGGACACAGTCAGTAATTGCATCGCTTCGTGCTGCTTCTGCTCCAGATCCTGTCCATTGAACCACTGCGTCCATTTAGGGTCAAGCTGTGTTAAATTCATACGTATCTACCTCGGTTCGATTGAGTTGGTTGCGCAAGGTTTGCGCTATGTATGACAAAACAACCCGGACACGCTGTCCGGGCTGGTTGTGGTTCCATTGTATATGATGAAACCACATCACCGCAAACTGTACTACCATGTTTACGGCCATTTAAGCCAATTCAGAATTTTATCCTGTGACTCCTTGTCTTCACTGGCACTATGCACATGTTCGGCAAGCCGGTTCAATCGTTCTAGTTGATAGCCATAGTCATAGATCGCGGCAGCTACGATGGACAGTCTCAGCATCCCTTCCTGATCAATATCAAACTGGGAAATGGCCTGCTCCATGAAGCGATCATTATCCAAAATGAACTGTGCCGCCTCTTCCCCGTTCGGTTTCAGCTTATCCTCGAATTTGAGCAGCGCATGTTCATGGAATTTGATAACAAGCTCCAGATGTGTATCAAAGAACTGATCCATTTCCGGTGTTCGCGATGCCTGGAAATAATGGCGTTCTACCGAATCCAGCACATCGAATCCTTTTTGCAGACTCAGCAGCATCTGTTTGTATACGACCATCTGCCGGGTCTCGCTGAATGTGGAACGTTTCATCTTCTTCTGTTCTTCTTCAAACAAATTATATTTATCTGACAAAGATTTAATGGAACCGCCCAGATTATTTTTCTCATCCCGGAACACCACTTCCTTAATCTCATCCGAGATCGATGTCCGCAGCAGCAGTGACATGCCACTGAACACACTCTGAATCTGTTTCACGAACTGAATCTTCGGCTTGGGTGGAAATACGGTAATATTAATAAGAAAAGCAGATACAATGCCGACAAGTGTCAGCAGGAAACGGTTCAATGCAAAATGCCAGTCACCCGACGCTTCCATAATTGATACAACGGTTACCAGCGTCAGGCCAACCGTTTCGCCCATATTCAATTTAAGACAAATCATAATAACCAGCACAATAATTAACCCGACGGCGATGGGCTCATTGGACAGCACCATGCCTCCCAGCAGGGCCACAATTGCCCCAAGTGTGGTGGTCTGCAGCTGATCCAGGAAATACTTCCAGGAACGATAAATGGATGGCTGCATCGCAAAGATGGCCGCAATTGCGGCGGGAACGGGAGATTGCGGGTTCAGGAACATGCTGCTAAGGTACAGGGCCAGCGTGACCGCAATCCCTGTCTTAAGTACACGTGCACCAAATGACATGGTGACCCCTCCTCTTTTTCGAAACTGATTTCATTCGTTGGATGATCATTATCATTATTACCCCATATTTCTTTTTTTGCCCGAAATCAATTCAGGAGAACGATTTATTGTATCATGGAAGCCTTTGGGTTACCATGCCCTGTATCCTGTTGATGAGTTAAATTCCATTCCCTACTACTTCTATGTACACAAAACAATACCCCACACTCCACTCTCGGAAGTAGGGGGTATTGTATGTTTAACTCAAACGGAGAAAGTTATGAAAACCTTCCTTCCCATTCACGCTTGAACTGCTCCACAAACTGCACCATAAAGTCATGACGCTGCTCTGCCAGTTCCTTGCCATAGGACGTATTCATCAGATCTTTTAGCTTAAACAGCTTTTCGTAAAAGTGATTGATCGTTGTACTGCGTCCATTCCGGTATTCCTCCCGCGTCATCTGCTCTCGTGGCGGAAGGGCGGGATCATACATCTCACGACCTCTCGCGCCGGCAAAAGCAAACGTACGCGCAATACCAATAGCGCCCAGCGCATCCAGGCGATCCGCATCCTGCACCACCTGGGCTTCCAGGGATGAGACGGCAGGTCGCTGCCCTCCTGCATAGGAAATGGAACTAATGATGCGTACCACAGCTTCCCGTGTACCCGCTTCAAGCGGCTGGGTATCCAGCCATGCATTCAGCTTCGCCATTCCGGCTTCAAGACTTTCGTTAAGCTTCTCATCCGGCACATCATGAAGCAATGCAGCGAGTTCACAGATAAAGGGATCGGCACCCATACGGTGTGCAAGCTCGACCGCAAGTGCGGTCACCCGCTCGATATGCGGCCAGTCATGACCATCCGTATGTGCGGCCGCATCTCCCTGTACAAAAGCACGAGCCGCCCGAAGAATAGCCTCTCCTGTTAACGTTCCATCAACCTGATCCCCATGCCCTAATTGTTGCGTGTGTAGGTTCAGATGTTGAGGGGAATTCTCTTGCATCTTACACGTCCCCGCCTTCGCGAGTTTGTTCACGCGGGATACGTCTTGCCACACCCGTTTTGACCGCTGCTTCAATCACGCGATTGCGCATCGATTTGACGATTTTATCGTTAAACACACTCGGAATAATATAATAGCGGGTGCGCTCTTCATCGGAAATGGCTGAAGCAATCGCCTGAGCTGCTGCGAGCTTCATCTCTTCATTAATCTCACTGGCACGGCAATCCAGAACGGCTCTGAACATACCTGGGAAACACAATACGTTATTGATCTGATTCGGATAATCTGAGCGGCCTGTCGCCATGACAGCCACGATGTCTTCCACCACAGACGGCATAATTTCCGGTACAGGATTCGCCATGGCGAAAACAATTGGATCAGCGGCCATGGTTTGCACATCTTCACGGGTTAACAGGTTACCGCGCGACAGACCGATGAAGACATCTGCTCCGCGAATCACGTCACGAAGTGAACCTGTCTCCAGTTCCGGATTGGTACGAGCCGCATAGTCGCTCCATACTTCATTTTCATAGGTATTCGTCCGTACCAGCGCACCATCACGATCCACCCCGACAACCCGACTCGCACCCGCGGACAGCAGAATATTACTGCATGCCACACCTGCTGCACCGATACCACAGACGACAATTTTCACATCCGTGATGGATTTACCAACCAGCTTGAGCGCATTGATCAGACCTGCATACAACACAACTGCTGTACCGTGCTGGTCATCATGAAATACCGGGATGTCCAGTTCCTCATTCAGGCGACGCTCAATTTCGAAGCAACGTGGTGAAGAAATATCCTCTAGGTTAATCCCGCCAAACGCTGGTGAGATCGCTTTCACAGTTCGAATGATTTCCTCGGTATCCTGTGTATCCAGGCAGATCGGGAAAGCGTCCACTCCTGCAAACTGTTTGAACAACATCGCTTTACCTTCCATGACTGGCATCGCGGCACGTGGTCCAATGTTGCCAAGGCCAAGCACGGCACTACCATCGGATACTACGGCAACCGTATTCCGCTTGATTGTCAGCGAAAATGCCTTTCCGGGCTCTTCTGATATAGCCGAACATACCCGGGCCACATCCGGTGTATATACACGTGACAGGTCTTCACGGTTATGAATCGGGACCTTCGGAGTAACTTCGATCTTGCCGCCCAAGTGCAGCAGGAACGTCCGGTCCGATACGTTTATGATGGATGCTCCTTTAAGCTGGCGCACCCCTTCTATAATTTTGCTGTTATCTTGTGCATCCGTTACAGCGACAGTTAAGTCGCGCACACTTACATCCTGATTGGTCGAAATTACGTCGATGGCGATAATGTCTCCGCCAGCTTCCGAGATGGCCGAGGCCACTTCACCAAACTTGATGTCTTTTGTTGTCATTTCCAGCCGAATAATAAAGCTGTTACCGTCTAAATTCCTTTGATTCATTCCAATTCCTCCCAGACTGAAAGTCATGAGTTGCAATGTTACCTGTTTGTCTTCGCTGCGCGGACACGTTTATCCTTTATCTTGCCCAGAAAAAGTACTCATTGTGATCTAAATACGACAAAAAGGACTACCCTATCCGTCTGATCGAGACGTTAAGGGTGGCCCTTCTGCACACTATATAAGTTAAACTAAAGAATATTTACACTTGCCACTCCGATGATAGAACAACCTTTCGATCGCTGTTATCCCTACATTTTCCAGCCAAATGAGTAACAAATATATTATTTACGCTCAGCCGCTCTGCGCAATACTCGGATATCATATGGTTCCAAATCCAGGCTGCCCTCTACAGCATCATCACTCAGCAGATCACGATAGGACTGGTTGTCCAGTTGTACTTGCTTCGTCTCCGGTGTGTAGTTCTGCACAAATACATAATCCGCTGTGCCATCTGTACGAATGTGTGCCGTAACTCCAGCAGGAAGCTGAGTTTCAAGAGCACGCTCTATACCCAGATCAGCGATTAGACTGCCATAGAAATCATCGTAAAATGGAGCTTTGAAACGTGTAGCCATATAATAGGCTTTACCTGAGCCAAGACGATTAACGGTCAAAGCAGGCCGTCCGGCATAGAAGTCGGAGCGATATGTCGCCAGAGCTTCTGCACCTTCCAGATGAATCAGGTCACATAATTCGAAAGCATCATATTCGGCATTCAGTTGAAGCTCGTTGTCCTTCACAGGCACAATCCCATTCAGATCACGGTCATGCAAGCCGTCGATCTCTTCTGACCAGATCCCCAGCGTCTTGCGAAGCGGTCCAGGGAATCCTCCCAGGAAGCACAGATCATTCTCATTTACGATACCTGACCAATACGTGGCTACAAATGTACCACCATTTTCCACGAATCGCTCAATGCGTTCGCCCACTCCTTCACGTACCAGATAGAGCATAGGTGCGATGAGCAGTTTGTACTTGGAGAGATCAGTATCCATGTCGATGACGTCCACAGGCACACCTTTTTTCCAAAATGCATCATAATGCCATTCGACCGTCTGCTCGTACTTCACTCCGATGTTACGCGGCCCTTGGGAATCCTTTACTGCCCAGCGGTTTTCCCAGTCGAAGATGATGGCAACCTCAGCCGGAACGGACGTTCCAACCACCGCCTGCATTCCTTCTAGTGCTGCTCCTACGTCAGTTACATCCTGGAACACGCGGGTATGTTCATGCCCAACATGATCTACAACCGCTCCATGAAGCTTTTCACTGGAACCCCGACTCTTCCTCCACTGGAAGTACTGTACACTGTCCGAGCCGTGTGCTACAGCTTGCAGAGATGCCAGCAAATGCATACCCGGACGTTTCAATTTGCTGGTCTCTTGCCAGTTGGTTGAGCTTGGTGTGCTCTCCATCAATAAAAACGGCTGCCCGCCCTTGATGGAACGAACGATATCATGCATCATCGCCACTCTGGATGCCAGCGTATCTTCTTCGTCCGCATCATGCCATGTCGGATAACTGTCCCATGACAGAAAATCCAGAATGTCAGCGAATTTCCAGTAGTTCAATCCTTCATAAAACTCCATCAGGTTGGTCGTTACCGGCAGATCGGGATTTTTGGCCTTCAGCGGTTTCGTTTCGTGCACGATAAAATCAGCGGTCTGATCGGTGACAAACCTGCGCCAGTCCAGATTCATCGCATGGACCTGTGTCTCTCCATGCGGGGCAGGAGACTCCACTTGTTTCCAGTCTGTCACGGTATGGCTCCAGAATGTCGTCCACCAAGAGTGATTCAACTCGTCCAGTGTGCCGTATTTGTTTTTCACCCAGCCGCGAAAAGCATCCTGACAATAATCACAGTGGCAATCCCCGCCAAATTCATTGGAAATGTGCCAGCCAATTACTGCCGGATGATCCGAGTAACGTTCTGCAAGTTTTGTATTGATTGCAGTAACCTTCTCTCGGTATACCGGAGATGTGTAACAGTGGTTGTGACGGAAGCCATGCAGGTTGCGAACCCGATTGGCCCCAACACGCAACACTTCTGGATACTTGGCGGACATCCAGGCAGGTCTTGCACCGCTTGGGGTAGCCAGAAATGCATAAATTCCATTGGCCGCAAAACGATCCAGCACTTGATCCAGCCATTCAAACGTGTACACGCCTTCCTCCGGTTCAAGGGATACCCATGAGAAGATGCCAATGGACATCACATTACATTTGGCAAGCTTCATCAATCGGATATCTTCCTCAAGGACTTCAGGATAGCGTAGCCATTGCTCCGGGTTATAATCTGCACCATGTAACATATGAGGTACTTTGGAACTCACAGGTGGATATTTGTATGTCATGCTGACAACTCCTTATTCATTTCATTTTAATTATCTATTTGATCAATGCAGCACTCGGCTGCTCATCCAATGTAGTGTCATTTCCCTCTCCAGCCTTCAGCGCTGAAAACGATTGCAACTTCTGACCCTTGAAGTCAAACATCGTCAGGTTGCCCCAGTTATTCGGATGTCCAACAGACCACTCTTCCTTGCTAGGAATCCAGGCAGGCTCCCAGTAATAGAATCCCGCTCCTAGACCGCCGGGAACCTCACGAATAATCTGCAGCAAATCCTTCAGATAACGTGTCTGTCCTTCCACACTTGCCGGATACCCGGGCAGTAACAGTTCTTCCTGATTCAGAATCCACTCGTGACCTTCAGGCTGCTCCAATGTCCAAGGATAAGCGGTTTCAACAACATTGATTGGTTTGCCGTAGCGTTCAGCCAAGTCATGCAGATTATCCCGCAGTGCATCCAGTGTTCCATGCCACCAAGGGTAATATGAGAGCCCAATGATATCGAACTCCACACCTAGCGCCTCAAACCGATCATAAAACTTGCGACTCTCCGCATTATCACCACCGCGGTCTATATGAATCATAATTTTGATTTCCGAATCAACCGATTTAACAGCAGCGATGCCATACTTCACAAGTCCAGCAAAACGCTCCCACTGTTCATCGGTATCATGCTCTTCCCCACCAACATGTCCTTCATCCCATAACATGCCAGGTGTTATTTCGTTCCCCACCTGCACCATGTCCGGCAATGCATCATGCTCCTTGAGTGTTCTCAGCACATCCGCCGTATAGGTACATACCTCACGTTGTAGTTCCTCATAGGACAGCTTCTCCCATGCCTTCGGCTTCCATTGATTGGCTGGATCAGCCCAGCGATCCGAATAATGAAAATCCAGCAAAAATTGTAATCCTTGTTCCTTGATCCGTTTGGCTACCGCTACCGTCCGCTCCAGATTACAGAATCCGCCTACAGGATCATTCCAGATTCGCAACCGGATTGCATTGGCATCACCCAGCTTGAGAAGGGTCAGCAAGTCCGCCTGCTGCCCATGCTCATCACGATAGGTCCCACCATGCTGCTCAATTTCATCCATAAATGACACATCCATTCCGAGAACGAATGCCTCTTCCTTTAAATTGCTCACTTCATCAACCTCCGTTTAATTTAGATGCAGGTTTAGCCTTTAACTGAACCCAAGGTCATACCTTTGACAAAGAAGCGCTGCAGGAATGGATACACAATGAGGATTGGCGCACTTCCAATAAAAATTTGTGCCGCTCTTACTGTGGTTTGAGAAATGGTTTCCATCTCTTTCGGGTTCATGGCCATCGTACTCATATCACGTTTGATAATTACGGTCTGCATGAAAGTGGCCAGCGGATAATCCTTGGCATTGTTCATGTAGAGCAATCCGTCAAACCATGAGTTCCAGTGGAACACCATGCTGAACAATGCAATCGTTGCGATAGATGGCATGGAAATCGGCAGGAAGATACTGAACAACGTTCTGAAGTGATTGGCTCCATCCATCAGCGCCGCTTCCTCAAGCTCTTTCGGAATACCCCGGAAGAAGTTTAGCATCAGAATAACGAGGAAGGTGTTAACCGCTCCCGGAAGCACCAGCACCCAGAAGGAATCCATCAGGCCGATCTTCTGGATGACCATATAGAAGGGAACGAGTCCCCCATTGAAGATCATACTAAAAACAAAAATCCATGAATAGACGGTTCTTCCTTTAAATTCATTATTTTCTTTCGACAACGGGTACGCTGCCAAAAAGGTGATCAGCAACGTAATTCCCGTACCAATGACTGTCCGAAGCAAGGAAATCCAGAGAGAGTTTAGGAAAATGGGGTTATTCATCGTTTTTTTGTATGCTTCAAGTGAGAACCCTACCGGCCAGAGGTTAACGAGATTGGCATCTGCGGCAGCCTTGTTACTGAAGGATACAGCCAGAACGTGAATCATCGGTACAATACACATAATGGCAACCAAAATGAGAAAACAAATATTGATGACATTGAACACGCGATAAGGCGTTGATTTATGATACATCGTGGTCCCTTCTTTCTCTGTTCATTCGATTAGAATATGCGGTATCCGGCGTATTTTTTGGCTAAGCTGTATGATACAAGGATCAAGACCATGCTGATGACCGATTTAAATAATCCAATTGCGGTCGCGAAGCCCATCTCTCCGTTTTCCAGCGCCGAGCGATAAACGAATGTATCAATAATGTCGCCCGTTTGATATACGAGCGGGTTGTACAGATTGAAAATCTGATCGAACCCAGCGTTAAGCACGTTACCCAGTGCCAGTGTTCCAACCACCATCAGCATCGGTACAAGAGACGGGATGGTAATATGCAGTGTCTGTTTCCAGCGACCCGCTCCGTCAATCTCTGCTGCTTCATACAGCGCTGGGTTAATGCCGGCAAGGGCAGCCAAGAAGACAATCATGTTATAGCCGAATTCTTTCCACACATCCGTTAGAATGATCGTCGGTCGGAACCAGCTGTTATCTCCAAGGAAGAAATATGGCCCAAGTCCGAATGTTCCGAGTACCCGGTTCACCAGTCCTCCGGTGGATAACAGATCAATCAGAATTCCGCCCAGGATAACCCAAGACAAGAAGTGAGGCAGATACACCAAGGTTTGGATCGTTCGCTGGATCGCCATCTTGCGAACTTCATTCAACAAAATCGCGAACACAAACGGGACAAACAAGTTAAAAATGAGTTTGAGTACAGCAATGATCAGAGTATTCCATATGACTTGCAGGCTGTCTTCGCGTTCAAACAAATATCTAAAATTATCTAGCCCGACCCACTCCGAGCCGCTGATGCCGAGCCATGGTTTGTAGTTCTGAAATGCCATAACGATTCCGCCCATAGGCACATAGCTGAATATGATCAAAAAGATGATGGCTGGCAGCAGCATTACGTGAAATGGCCAAGTTCGTTTTAAAGTTCTCATGATTGCTCCCCCTGTAATTCTTCCTACTCAAGTGCTCCCTGAGCGGCTTATACTGCGATTATATCAACCGTTTGCATAGGTCAAACAGCACATAAAAGCAATATAAATGGCACAAAAGCAACCAGTTTGGACTCGCTGTCATTCCAGTCATTCATCCACTGCTGACCCGCAACTCCCCGAAGCAAATCAGGCTCTCATAACGACAAAAAAGCGCACAGACCTGGTTGGTCTGCACGCTGCTGTATCCTTATTTTTTCACACTGTCATACCATTCGTTGACCTCTTGTGTGATTTGGTCGCCGCCACCCGATTTCCACGTTTGTACAAATGTATCGAACGCATCTACCGGATTTTTGCCATAAATAATTTCGTTGAAGGCTTGATTCTCAATTTTGTTCAGGTAGTCCAGCTTGGATTTCATTGTCGCTGTTGTAGGACCTGTGAACATGTTTTTGTAGGAGATTTCTTCCTGACTGAGCAACACTTTCGCTGCGGCAGGGGTCTCTTTACCGTAGTTGACAGCAACATCCTTCTCAAGCTTCGTCTCAGGCTCTTTGCCATCTGCCAGATTGAGCAGGGCTTTCATCTGAGCATCGGGAATACGGGCGCCGTCACGAACGAGCAAATAACGTACAACGTTCACATATCCGCCTTCAATTTGGTCAATCGGCAATTGTTTGCCATTGGCATCCAATTGATAGTCATACTTTGCAAATAGACCGTTATCATACTGGCTACCCGGTGCCGGGTCTGCATAATTGTCGAACAGGTAGTTCTCATACGTGAAGAACGCTTCAGGGTGCTCCATGTCTTTCTTGATCAGAATGACGCCGTTAACAAACTGTGTACCATGACGCATAGCTTTGCCTTCTGGACCGGTCGGGATTTCAATCGGTTTCCAAACGGCACTTGGCACATTTTTCACTGTATCCAGAAGCGGCCATCCACTCATCCAGTATGGACCTGGGATAATACCGGCTGTACCTGCCACTGCTGGCTCGGCTGTTTTGTTTTCATCCCACAATGCTGCTTCCTGCGGGATGTAACCTTTTTTGAGCCATTCGCTCAATTTGGTCAGACCTTGCTTCATGCCAGGATTGATGGAACCATACTCCAGCTTGCCGTCTTCAGCTACATTCCATTGGAACGGCAATGTTCCGTATGCACCAAAGATCCAGGATGGATCTCCCATCCATGTGTTCATGGATGTTTTGAAACCAATGCTGAGCGGAATGACCTTATCTGGAGCTAAGCCATCCGGATTTTGATTTTTGAACGCATCCATGACTTTTTCCAGTTCATCGATTGTTTTTGGCGCCTCCAGATTCAGCTTGTCCAGCCAGTCCTGGCGAATCCACAGCAGGTAATCATTGTTGTACGCATAGTCCAGTACGGGAATACCCATTCTTTTGCCGTCACGGCTATACTGGTTCCATACATTGGGATCCTGCTCCATCGCTTTTTTCCATGTGTCGGAAGCGTATTTGTCGAACAGCGGACCCGCTTCCTGGTACATGCCAGAATCAATCAGATCCTGTGCAAGCAGGTTGTCCCCTACCATTACCACTTCAGGCATCTCCTGACCGGATGACATAGCAAGACGAAGTTTTGTCGCAAATGCGTTGTTCGTATCCGTTACAGACCACAAGGATTTGATGTCGATGCCAAATTGATCTTTGGCCCACTTGGTTGCTACGTTATTTTCCATCGATTCGCCATTTTTGAATTTTAGCTCAGGATCAATTCCCCATGCCGTTGTAATCGTTACTGCAGGATCATATTTTTCTTTGTATTCGTTTTCAATAGCTGGCGTACTTGATGCCTCGCTATCTCCTCCGCTATTTCCTCCTGTACAGCCTGCAAGGACGCCGGTCAGACACACCGCCGTTGCGAGAAGCGACAGTAATCTCTTTTTCGTGGATTTCGCTCTCAATGTTGTTCCCCCTTCAATCATTTTGGTTACCCTTTCATTATAGGCCTGCCGGGTCTTTCAGCCTATGTCACGAAAACAAGATTTCTGCACCTTTGGCAACCTATATATTGGAATGATGTTGAAATTATGCCTGATCCCGATATTCATTCGGTGTCATGCCGTAATGTTTTTTGAACATTTTGCTGAAATATTGCGGATTTTGGTACCCAAGTTCACTGGTAATCTCGTATATCTTTTTGTTGGTGTTTTTGAGCAAATACAATGCACGCTCCATCCGCATGCGAATCATATAATCGCCCAGCCCCTCACCTGTCTCGGCTTTGTAGATCTTGGACAAATAAACGGGATGCAAATACACCTTGTCTGCGATCATCTTCACGGATAGATCCTGTCCTGCGTCTCTGGTTACCATCTCCTGAACCTGCTTGATGACGTGTCTGCGACTCTGCACGCCTTCCTGATCCGACAGCTCCTCCTGCAACTTGGCAAGCATCTCAGTCGCCCAGCGGCGAAGCTTGTCAGGTGATTGAATCAACTGATGTGCCAATAGCAGATCAAATCCCGCATGATCAATCTCATGTACGAGATGCCCCTGCTTGTGCGCAATGTACATAAAAGCATTCGTTACTGACAAATACATCTCATATACATGCTCTCTGGAGAGACATACACGGTCCGCTGCATCAAAGACAGCATTCAGTTTACGTGCCGCAGCCTCCCACTGTTTGGTTTCAAGCAATTGAGGCAGAACGGGTGGCTTATAGAGCTCTTCAAGCGCTTGAGCCGCATCGTTCTCCGGTCGTTTGGACAGCTCTTTATCCATGTAAATGATTGTATTTTCCTCTGGACCCGATAGTACGAGTGATCCCAAACCTTTACGATAAGCGGTTGTCAGATCGGCAAATTGAAACGGTGCAGTAACCACCATGGATAGATCGCCTTGCAGATATCGAATGACATGCTCGCGGAAAGTTCCAACTGGCTGTTTCAGTTCTTCCACATTGGTCTGAGCAGGCTCTGTCCAGTCCTGATTCTGTATCATCATGACCAAACTCTCATGAGGACCTCGTCCAAACCATACGTTGAATTGGGGACCAAACACCTCTTCGGCAATATTGCCAACCGCAAACTCCATCAAATCCAGTGATTGCTGGTCCATTGCCGAGAACCGGCCTGTAAGGCGAATTAGCATCATAACTGCCGGTTGATCCGGCTGAAGCACAATCTCATACTTCTCAAGCTGTTCACCCAGTGCCCGTGCTGTAATCTCGCGGCCCAATAACAAATCGTGCATCAGATTCTCCCGCAAAATTTTATAATCTGACTTCCGGCTATATAACAACCGATGGTATTTATCAAATTCATCCCAATCATCCCGAAGGGACGTGATGGCAGCGGAGACCGAAGCCATGAATTCCTCATCGTTCACTGGCTTGAGAATATAATCGGCAGCTTGCAGCTGAATTGCTTTTTTGGCATATTGAAAATCACTATGCCCGGTCAGCAGAATACAGCGGATATGCGCCCATCGACTGCTTACCTCCTCCACCAGTTCCAGCCCGGACATGCCCGGCATTCGAATATCGGTCACCACAAGGTCCACTGCATTCTCTTCCAAGATCTGCAGCGCCTCCTTGCCAGATGCTGCACGCAAAACCGTCGTAACCCCGAGCTCGCCCCAAGGAATGGTCAATTCTAGACTTTCAGTTACATACGTTTCATCATCCACCAGTAAAATATCAATCAAGACAGTCACTCCCTATCTGCTTCGTTATGCAGTGCATTCTTTCTATAGTTCTAATTCTGTGGTCATATGGCGTCTCTATTTCTATCCTTCTATTCAATAAGATGTTTTTCGTCAGTAGGCCAGGACAAGGTAACACGCAGCCCACCAAGCGGTGATTCCGTGACGCTAATTCCCGCCTGCTCCCCATACCTGAGCTGAAGACGCTGGTTAACGTTCCACAACCCACATCCCATCTCTTGGTCCATACCGCCTGTGAGTTTGTGGAGCAGCATCTGCCGGGCCAAGTCATCCATACCTTGCCCGTCGTCATCTACGGTAAGAATCATCATGCCATTTCTCTGTTCTCCGGACACCCGTATTTCCCCAGCTTCGGCATCGGCTTCAATTCCATGAATGACCGCATTTTCCACCAGTGGCTGTACGATTAGAGGAGGCACCTCTTGCCTTAAGAGGTCTTCCGATAAGTCAATTTTGAAACGTATTCGGTCCATACGCATCTGCTGAATCTCCAGATAACAGGTGACGAACTCAATTTCCTCTGTGAGCGGTACCACATCACGCTCCTGCCTCGTCGTATACCGATAGTATCGGGACAGATTATGCGACATGGCAACGACGGCATCGACACGCTTCAGCTTGGCCATGCTCGTAATGAATGAGAAACAATTATAGAAAAAGTGTGGATTAATCTGCGATTGCAGCTGTTTCAGACGGGCTTCACGCACATGAATCTGTTCCAGGTACACGTGTTCAAACAACTGCTGAATCTGCGCCACCATGGAGTTAAATCGTTCGGACAAAAAGCTGAATTCATTGCGTCCTTTGGGTGTAATTCGGACTGAATAATCCTCCTGCTTCAATCGTTGGAATCCACGAATCAACTGTTTGACAGGAACTTGGACCTGTACATATAACAGATAGGCTACGGCAAAGCTCATCAATAGCAGACAGATCATCGCTGAGTAGAACAGTATATTAGATTGATGAATCGGCTTCAGAATAGCCGATAGTGGCATGTAATCGACCAGATACCAGCCGGTCGTGCTGGACTTTACCGTATTAACCATATAAGGCTCGCCGTTAATGACTACCGTCCGGTTATCCACATCCTTAAGCTTATCAATGGCCAGCTTGTCCATCAGCTGACCTGTCAGGGCACGATCCGAGGTGCGGTTATAGATGACCCCCGTCTCTTCCCGGTAATAAAATGGATCATGGCGACCATCGTCCTTGAATTTGTCCAACATATCTCGAATGTTGTCACTGTCGAATTCTAGCTTAATCACGGTTTGCGCATTGGCTGCGGGATCGCTAATGCCGTACGGAGATACGGTGATCCAGCTGAAGATGAATTTATCATCTTCCCCTTCCTGAGTCTTTCGAACATTCCATCCGGAAGATATGTTGCCTCTCAGCGTCTGCTGATCATAATAGCCAGCATCTCTTTCAGAGATGACTCTGCCCAGCGTCGGCGAATAGAGGTACAGTTTCGTTGTCCAGTTGGATGAACTCTCCTGGATGCTCAGCTTGTTCTGAATACGTTTAACCAAATTGATCGTATCCAGATCGAAATATTTACTGTCGGCGTAGATCCGCCGGAAGCTCGCAATATCAGGATCATGGATGAGCAGATTCGGCCACGAGGATAACAACTCGATGTGTGTGTTCACTTGATTTTGAAAAAATTCCAGTTGGTTACTGTTGGAGCGATTGAGTTCATCCCGCAGAACTGCTGTCGTTTTATGGTTGGAATACCAGTACAGCAGCACGACTGGAACCAGCATAATTAGAATTAAAATGACCATTTTGGAAAATAGATTCGTCCGGTATGACATCTGCTTACCTCACCTTGCCTTCATTAGTCAGTGAATCTAATTTTAACGATGAAAGCGTTAAACATAAACTATTTTTTCTAGGCGAATCCGCTCCACAGCACATCTGTTATTCCTGACTTAATCTCTTTAAAGAGACTGTCTATATATCGTAAGCGTTACCATATACATACATAAAGGTGACAAAACCAACTTTTCTGCACTAATTGCAACTTCCACGCAAAAAAAGAGCTGACAACCGCCAGCTCCTTTCTAAACACTATATATTGATTAATTTCTTCTAATTCGCAATGCTCTTCTTATGTATTCATTCTATCTTGCTAACGCAAAATCATTATGGAATATCGTAGTCAAACACAGTGTTCTCTCCATCTACGGCGACATCCATTACAATATCGGTTAGCTTTCCTTTGACTCGCAGTGGGGAGGCAGCCAAACCGGAAAACGCCAGTTGACCTTTAAATGTTCCATGCGGCTCAATCTCTATATGCACAGGCTTCAGCTGGACAGATTGCAGGGATTCATAGAGCGGATCATCCTGGTGTTTGTAACTGCGGGCCAAGTCAGGCAAAAGCACAGCTGCTACAGGCTCTCTGGTGTAATTTTTGAGTGTCAGGTCACAGTTTACTCGTGTAATGCCATTTTCCAGTACATCATAGGTACAGGAGCTATCGTTTTGGACATAGGAAACACCATTGATACCGGATGCCCCCCATTTGGCTACATACATCAATTTATCCGTCATGTAGGAATAACTGAGAACAATAGCGAGAACGATCAGCCAGAGCCGTTTGGCCAGAACCGGATATAATGGCATGATTTCTTTGCGTGTAAGATAGTAGCTGCACGCTAATATACCCATTCCAAAAAATAACGTGATATGCACACCACTTACATAGGATGTGGTATAAGGCGACATGCCTATAGCAGACAACATCGTGTCCCCCACAGAGAAACCGAGGTGATGCTTAAACGTAAAAATGATGCCAAACAGCAATAACATCGCAGAGAACACAAGTCTGGTTCTCGACACACGAACACCCCCTAATCAACCACCTGATTATATCATATATTTCCTTATTATGGTTTACGATCCAAATAAAAAAAGACGCTCCGGTTTTTAACCGAAAACGTCTTTGGTTTTGCAACTCAATTCTACTTTTTCGACAGGAATGCGTCGAGCTGTTCTTGTTTGGCTGCAATGATTTTATCAATACCTGCGGCTTTCAACTTCTCCAGATATTTCGGGATCATCTCATTCGGATCTACTGCACCCGAGGTCATACCCGGTTTGAACTGTTTGTTCACGTTGTTGACCGCAGCAATTTCGTTTTTGACGGATTGGCTATTGAACGTAAAGCCCAGTGCAGGTGACTTAACGCCTTTGGCATTAAACTCCTTGAACTTTTCCCATTTCTGCGGATCTTCATTATCCCAGAGATAGTTCAGGAACTGGTTACCTAGCTGCCATTGTGCACCAGGATTATATGTGCGACTGTTCGCATCTACACCTTCCGGCAAGGTAATAATGTTGTCCTGGCCGTCTTTCTTCACATAATGTGTGCCTTCAATTCCGAAGTTGAGCAGGTTGTTGATTTCTTTGTCGGAATGCAGCAGGTTAATGACTTGCATCGCCTTCTCCGGCTGCTCAGAGGAACGGGAGATCGCCAGCATCGCACCGGAAGCATCTCCGGTTGTAATCGTAGGCTGTGTCATCTCGATCTGGGTCAATGGATATCCGACATACCCTTCTTCTTCCTTATCCTTGCCCGGCTTCATGCCATCGGTCCACAGGAAGGCCTTGCCTGCCTTCGCCTGATCTTTCGGGAATACATTGGAAGTTGCTGCATCACTGTTAATGTATCCAGCCTGATACCACTTGCGTGCAAGCTCAGCCGCTTCCTTGAATTCAGGGGTCTCCACTTCATTCAGTACCGTCGTTGTACCCGCTGTTTTGGAGATGACGCCTGGAACGGATGCATCACCAAGATAATCCCAGTCCAGATTTTCTAACAGCCCGTTACCATTGGTATTGGACATATAGAATGGAGTGATGCCTGGTTCGTTTTCCTTGATTGTTTTGAGCAGCGGCTCCAGGTCAGCCCATGTTTTTACTGCGGTCAGATCGAGCTTGTATTTGTCAGCCAGATCTTTGCGTACGAGTACACCACGCGTCGCAGCTAACTCCTTGTTGGTAGGAACGCCATAGTTTACGCCATCCACCTGAGAACCTTCCAGAAAGGCTGGATCGAGATTTTTCTTGATATCCTGCCCATACTTGTCAAGCAGATCATTGAGCGGCAAGAAAGCTCCTTTTGCCACATTGACCGTATAATTTTGCCAAGCAGCTGTGAAAATAATGTCTGATTTTTCGCCGGAAGAGATCATAAGATTCAGCTTGTTATCCCACTGCCCCCAGTCGATCGCATTAATCTTGAGTGTTGCACCGATCTTGGGCTCCATCTTTTTGTTGATCTCGGCTTCCACCAGAGCTACATCTTTCTGTGGTGTCCCTGGATAATACAACGTCACTTCATAGGGCTTGCCCCCAGTCTCCGCTGCACCGCCACCCTGTGCTTCCGGTGTTGTTCCGCCTTTGTCTGATGAGCAACCTGCCAGCACCAGGCTCAGCGCCATAACTGCTGCCGCGAAACGCGGCCATACCTTAAACGTTCTAACCAAGTGAACCCCTCCCGTCATATGTTGGACCCTGCAACCGATTGCCCCAATTCGCAATGTTCCCCAATCTGCAAAAGTCCGTTCGCTTGCCGGCCCTCCGGCGTGTCTGTACTCGCTGCTTTTTGTATATGCCCTCTCAGGTCCATCTTCAATTATCCGTTGCCCTCTCCGCTAACCGGCCGGAGTTATCCCTTCACTGCGCCTACGGTTAGGCCTTTGATGAAATACCGCTGGAAGAATGGATATGCCAGTACGATTGGACCAATACCGACAACAGCCATCGCCATCTGCAGTGTTTTATTCGGCAGATTTAGCAATCCGCCCTGTGACGAAATCTGTGAAGAGACATTGGAGTTGGATGTTAAATATTGAATATCGAGCAGCGTCCGGTACATAAGGTACTGAAGACTGATCGTCCGGTTATCAGATATAAAAATCATGCTGAGATACCAGTCGTTCCAGTAATTCAATGTGCTGAACAGTGCAACGGTCGCCATCACCGGAAGGGAGAGCGGAAGCACAATACGTGTAAACGTTCTCAATTCACCCGCTCCATCAATCCGTGCCGATTCAAGAATCGATACCGGAATGGAATTAGCGAAGAACGTACGCATGACCAGCACGAAGAACGGCGACAACAGCAGCGGCATGATCAGTGCCAGAATCGAGTTTTTCAAATCCAGTACGTTTACATAGACGAGATACCAAGGGACCAGACCGCCATTGAACAGCATGGTGAAAAAGATGAAAAAGGCGAACCACCCACGATACGGCAAATCTCTTCGGGAAAGCGGATATGCGTACAATGCAGTCAGTGCAACACTCGTTATTGTACCTATCACGGTTACGATAATTGAAATGCCATAGGAATGGATGATCTGATCCATGTCCTTGAACAGAAACTCATAGGCAGTCAGGCTAAACTTCTCCGGAATCAGCTTATACCCGTTTGCAATGACCGTCGTCTCGTCCGAGAATGAGATCGCGAAGACAAGCAGGATCGGCACGATGCAGGCAATGGCATAGAATATAAACATAGCGTGTATGATAGACGCGGAACGCCGCGACACGGCTAATGGATCACGTGATTTCACAGCTGGCTTGCCTCCTCTCAAAATAATGCATTATCTTTGTCCATTCTCCTAACGATGGTATTGGATACGAGAACAAGTACAAATCCGACAACAGCCTGATACAGCCCGGCTGCCGAGGACATCCCGATATCGCCTCCAATAAGGAAGGTTCGGTACACATACGTATCCAGAACGTTCGTAACCGGGAACAATGCGCCCGATTCCAGCGGAACCTGGTAGAACAGACTGAAATCCGCGTAGAAAATACGACCGATCTGCAGCAATGTCATAATCACGATCAGCGGTACGAGAAACGGAACGGTAATGAAGCGAATCTGATGCCACTTGCTCGCGCCATCCAGCACGGCTGCTTCATAATATTCCTCATCGATGCCTACCACTGCTGCCAGATAAATGACGGCATAATAACCGATATTCTTCCATGTGTTCACCAGTGGCAAAATGTACGGCCAGTACTTGGGCTCCGAATACCAGTCAATTGGTTGTCCGCCAAAGAGCTGAAGAATCGTTGAGTTCATGAAACCCGAATCCTTGCCGAGAAACGCGAGCACCAGATAGCTGACTACAATCATCGACAGAAAATACGGAAGCAGCATGAGTGACTGATACAATTTGGACATCGCCTTGTTCTTCACTTCATTCAACAAAATCGCAAGCCCTACACCTACAAATAAATTCAGAGCAATAAATACCGTGTTATATGCGAGCGTATTACGTGTGATCTCCCAAGCATCGCTGGTGGAGAATAAATACTTGAAATTATCCCAGCCGCTCCACGGACTGCCCCAAATACCGTCGGCATAGTTTACATTTTTGAATGCAATCAGAACGCCGAACATCGGCATATAGTTGTTCACCAGCAGAAACAGAATGCCTGGCACAAACATGAGATACAAAACCTTGAATTTACCTAGATTGTACAGGACAGACTTTCGTTTTCGAACCGGTATGTCCCTTCCATCCGATAGACGTGCTGCCTTACCCACCTGGGGTTGTGTCTTCATAACTTGTTCTCCCTCACTCCTCTTGAATTTCATCCTCAGGATGAAACACCGCTGTGTCTCCTGTGGTTCAAGTATACGGCGGGGCGTTCAGGTCCACTATCTGCTGTGGTGACCTGTTCACTGATCAAATTATGACTTTAGGGCACAAAAAAACAAAAGACGCAGCATGCTGCGTCAAATCTGTACCGTTCGGGACTGTTTGCGAAACTCCTGTGGGGTAATGCCCGTGCACTTTTTGAACATTTTCGTAAAATGAGAGTAATTGTAGTAACCGACCTTGCCTGCGATATCCGTCACTTTCACAGTAGACTGGGACAATAATGTCTTCGCTTTGGCTACTCTGCGCTGGAGAATGAATTCGGAAAGCGACATGCCCTTTTCTTTACGAAAAAGGCGGGATAGATAGGCTGGATTAAATCCGGCAAAGGATGCAAGTTCTTCTCGCATCAACTCTTCACCAATATGATTTTCAATGTAAATGCATAACTGGTCCACAATCGTCATTGGACTGTGATCGTCCGGGTACAATACCGGTATGGCACGACTGATCAGGTCTGATGTCCACTGCTTCAGTTGGGGCAAAGAACGTGTCACAACGTTTTCTTCCGGCTCCCGTTCTCCGGGATACAGGCTGCGTACAGATACATTTTTCTGATGCAGCAACGGGTAGATTACATGCAGCATCGCATGATAATACAAGCGCAGAATTTCCGGTGACAAACGCTCCTGTGAAGCCAGTAATTCAAAGATTTCGTCCACACGCTCGCGCAGGTCGTCAAACTTTCCCGTTTCGAACAGGATGGACAGCTCGGAGAACCACGGTATTGGCAGAAAACGATCCTCCGTATCTCGGCCTACCTCGTCATAGATGAAGACCCCTTCAAGCTCGTTGATATTGCGACGCTCCATGTCCATCAGCTCATTCAGCATCCCCTGTAAATCTGTAACAGCAACCGGGACTCCGACGTAACAGGACAATCGACAATAAAAATAGGTACCACACTCCTGAATATAGCTCTGACATCCTTGTGCCATTTCACTCGCCGTAGGTATGATACCGTCCTGTTCGTATGCAAGCACAATATTTAGCCCACTGTGATCCTGAAACACTTCCCCAGGTTTGTCACCAAGCAGCATTTCCTTGGCAGCATTGCGGAGCGCATATTCCAGCACCTCCTCGTCACGCAGATCGAAGTCTCGCACCCATTCTTCGACGGAAATGACAATCGGCAACACGCGCACGTGCGGATCAATCTCGGCTCCATAGACCTCGGCCAGCTCCTGCAGCTTTTGCTGGGTTAAGGTTACGCGCTGTGAGATGGCGTCTTTCCAGAAACGCTCGGTCAACAGTGGTTTATGCGTTTGCCAGCGTTTGTACACCGTCTCATATACTTCATTGGTGCGGGAACGCTGCTCGTCATCCTTGATTTTGTCCATTGCCTGGCTCACAACCTTGATCAGCTGGTCTGCGGGAGCAGGCTTCAGCACATAATCGAAGCTGTTCAGCTTGATTGCCGTCTGGGCATAATCGAACAGGGCATGACCTGTAAGAAAAATCGTCTGCATGCCGGGATCATGCTTTAACACCCAGCTTTGCAGATCCAGTCCCGTTTCACCCGGCATCTCAATATCACAGATCATAATATCAATGGGATGGGATTTCATCAGCATTCTCGCTTCTTCCGCATCACCAGCACTGAATACCTGGTCGATTCCGGCCAGGCTCCAGTTCACCCCTTCCACCATCGCTTGCAAGGCGTATACTTCATCATCCACGATCAACAGGTTCCGCATAGGCTCTCCCTTCTTCTTCTTCCGTCTGAGCGGGCATATGAATATGGACTGCTGCCCCTCCTTCAGTCTGATTGCTGAACTGCAATCCGGCATGTTCGCCGTACTTTACAAGCAGCCGATGAATAACGTTCCAGATGCCAATGTGCTGTCCACCCGGATCTTCGGCGTATTGCCCCTGTTGCAGGCGCTCCAGTATGTCTTGCTCAAATCCAACACCGTTATCTGTAATTGAAAGTTGAAGAACCGAAGACGGTTCAGGATCAGATAACGTTTTCGACTTCCATGCTCTTATGCAAATAACAAAAGGCTCTTTGCGCCGCTGGAAGCCATGAATAATGGCGTTCTCCACAAAAGGCTGAATCGTTAAAGGCGGCAGCACATAATGCCCCAGATCCGGTCCGACATCCAGAACGAAATCCAGCTTGTTGGGAAACCTCAGCTTCTGAATCTCCAAATAATGACTGATATGTTCCAATTCTTCATCCAATCGAATAACACGTTTGCCTGCACGCAGGCTGAACCTGAAATAATCTGCCAGATGCCCCGCCATCTGCTGCACCAGCTCATGCTTTTGCAACGAAGCCAGGCTATGAATGATATTCAATGAATTCAGGTAAAAGTGAGGATTAATCTGCATCTGCAATTGTTTAAACTCTGCTTCTCTTGTGCGCAATTGTTCCTCATACACATCTATCTTCAGATGCTGGATCTCACTTGTCATCTGATTGAAGCTGTGTGTGACAAACTCCAGTTCAGATGAAGACGGCGTCTCAAGCCTCACATCAAGTTCTCCTCGGCTGACCCTCCTCATCCCACGTATGAGCACATTCATTGGACGGAACAGGAGCTGCCTGAGAAAAATCATAGCTGTTATCAGGATGACTGCTGCACCAATCGGAAGCAGGCGAATGATCTGCTGAAAAAATGGCAGGTTTCGCATCATATCCTCCTCTGGCAGCAGGACAACATAGTTCATCTCAGACATGGCTGAGGGAATGCCAAGCATCAGGTACTGACGTGCACTGCCTATAGACGTCACTTCAGAGATCACCTGGTACGGATTATTCAATCCCGTGATATGGGCTGCGGCCAGTTTGATTTGTGCCGAGTTCAGGGCTGAATCGGACAGCGCCCCGCCATCTGCTCCCACGATGACTGCACCTCCCCGGTCACCGGACTCCGTGAATTGCTCGGGGTGATTCAGTGCATTCATGTCCACCAGCGCTCCCGCATAGAACTGGGCATTGATCCGCACCGTTTTGACCAAGGCATTCCATGTGCCTCCCCGAACGATGCTCCACTCTGGCTTCTGGATTTCCCCCTCCAGCTGCTGCATCTGGACCGGCATGCTCTCCTGCACAATCGACATTTTGACATCATAATTGCCCGAGGTAGCGAGTAACAGATCGTCATTCACGGCATCGTACAGAAAAAATGAATCGATCAGATTATAAAATCCGATATCGGTCATGAATTTGTTCATAATGCGCTGTTTCGCAATAATATAATCACCGCTGCCGTATTTGAGAAAAAACAGGGAAATAATGTCCGGGTCTCGCTCGCCCAGACTGTATAAATACCGATTGGTCTCCTGCAGCACACGCTCGTTCTGCTCCACACTCTTTGCAAGATGATTCATATTGGTGAGAGACACTTGATCACGTACAACTTTCATGGCATATACGTTGTTGTAATATAGCAGCATGAATAGTGGCAGCATGATCAATGTCAGACCCACAATAAACTTAAAGCGCAGTGAACGGATGAAATTCATGAATTCCCGCCCTTTTGTTTAATCTAGATTTCAGTTCTTTTACACATTGTTGTAACCGCTATCAAGATCAAGCGATTTCTCCTGTTTTTTTGATGCTCTACCACTGTATTTCTTCCATCTTCTTCCTTATAATGGCATGTTTATTGTAGTCATACTTGCTTGCATCTGTCTATGTGGTTCCGTGACCTGTCAGTGTCAATTCTGGTGACTTGCTCTTGGCTTACAGTACGTGTTCGAGGGTCCATGCTCTAATTAGTTCTCCATCTGTAAAAAAAATCCTGCTCCACACTCCACGAACGCCCGGTGATGACATGCATACGATATATCACTCCTTGGATTGACATCAAGGATGTAAGGAGGCATGTCCGATGAATATACAACTCGTCCCATTGCATTATGTATATCTGGCTTTTATCGTCTTGATTATCGCCGTCATGGTTCGGCGTAGAGACACAACCATCATTTGTGTCGCAGGTATCATGACCATTGGACTCCTGGCGACTGAAACATTAAGCGGATCGGTTTCCGGAATCTTCAGCAGTTTTATCTACGCAGCCAAGGAGCTGCTCAGCACCATTTTTATCATCTCGATCATTGTCGCCATGAGCCGGGTATTAATCCGGACGGGGATCAATGAAGTCATGGTGACACCACTCACCCGGTTCATCCGTTCTCCACAGGTCGCCTATTGGGGAATTGGATTCATTATGATGATCGTATCACTGTTTTTCTGGCCCTCTCCTGCCGTTGCCCTGGTTGGAGCTGTACTTCTTCCGGTAGCAGTACGAGTCGGACTTCCTCCCATCGGCGCTGCCATTGCCATGAATCTGTTCGGTCACGGCATTGCCTTATCAGGGGATTACATTATCCAAGGGGCACCCAAACTGACAGCTGATGCAGCTGGCCTTCCCGTTACCGCTGTTATGACTGCAAGTATCCCACTTGTCATAGTGATGGGGACGGTGTCTACCGTAACGGCATTCTGGATGCTGCGCAAGGAGATGAAGTCAGGTTCCCCCGTTAAACTCAGTGATCCGATCTCTGGTGAAGCAGTAACCGTTCATCCACCTTCGTCAGACTCTGCGCCGATTTCCGAGGAGCCAGCCGTTCAACGTCAAGCAATGCCCCCACGTTTGCAAAAGGCATTCGCTCTGATCATCCCATTGTTATTCTTAGTCGACGTCATTCTGATGTTTTTACTTAAATTACAAGGCGGTGATGCCACAGCACTAATTGGTGGAACGGCCGTGCTCATTCTGATTGCCGTATCACTTGCCGCGCATCGTCATACAGGTCCGGAAGAAACAACAAACTATTTAATTGAAGGATTTCAGTTCGGATTCAAGGTGTTTGGTCCTGTTATCCCGATTGCCGCTTTCTTTTATCTTGGGGATGCTGCGATCACAGAACTGTTCAACAACCCGCTGCCTGCTGGATCACACGGGATTGTGAATGATTTAGGGGTTGCTCTTGCAGGGCTAGTGCCATTGAATAATACGGTAGGTGCTATAACGATGACTGTGACCGGAGCGGTCACGGGAATGGATGGTTCGGGGTTCTCTGGAATATCCCTGGTCGGCTCCATTGCGTCCATGTTTGCAGGCTCGGCAGATTCCGCACCTGTATTGACGGCACTGGGTCAGGTCGCCGCCATATGGGTAGGCGGTGGGACCTTAATTCCATGGGCCTTAATTCCAGCTGCTGCCATCTGTGGAGTCAGTCCATTTGAACTGGCACGACGCAATCTGAAACCGGTACTGCTGGGATTAACAGTTACTACTATCGTTGCTATCTTTCTAATCTGATTACTTAACCGTGCTATTCGAACTGAAAAGACGTACGCAAGCGGGCCCATTGCCAAAGCTCATCCTTACTCATTGCGGCCAGATGAAGCATTTCCTCATACGGGTCTCCCTGAAGTCCTAATACAGTAGCGAATGCAGGCTCCGTCTTCAAGCCTTCCAGCTTCAGTTTGCGAATTTCCCGATGTCCTGCTGCACCCCAGAGTTGCAACAATCCCCACTCTACCAGCATGTGAATATAAGCATTCTGCCTGCGTACAGATAGGGACTGAGCGAAAATCTCTACAGGCCAGTTTCCAATTTCCACACTACAGGTCACATAAGGACGCTGGCCAGCATGGCCATCCCCCCTGTCGCATCGAAAACCCTGCATTCCGCCCAGATGTTGGTGCACCAATGTTTGGAACGCCTCGAGATCCGCTGCCTCACATAATAGATCAAGATCACTTCCAGGAATATCAATATCAATCGGCACTGTTCCAGCCGGATAAGGCTGATAAGCTGCCAATATGCTTAACAATCCACTGGATTGCAACACCTTATACGCATCCTGCTGACGCTCGTTCCCCGAGGCCAAATGTGCCATTACATCCGTAGTTGTAATCATGTCACACCCTCGGGTAGCGGCTCATTCTGACGCTCCTGTAACGACTTGTTTCACTCGACCCACCTGTCCACTGGTCAAACGCACTTTGATCCCATGCGGGTGTGTGGGCGATTTGGTCAACAAATCCTTCACGATACCGCGTGTCAGTTTGCCTGTCGGCTGATCTTGCTTGAGCACGATATCCACTTCAAGACCCGGTTTGATATTTACTCGTTGTTGTCCATTCATGGGTTTCCCTCTCCTCTTCAACGTATTCCATGTCATGTAGCCATAATTTAGAAAGCTTCATCTATTGTAGACGTTTTGGATTGAAAACGAAAGCCATGACCAATGTTCAAAAACATAACTGAACTGTTATTTCCGCTTTGAAGAGGGATCAGAAGATTTGCTTTTCATCACTTTCAGAGCCGATCGATAGACTTCATCTGCACTCTTTTCAGGTTCTTTTGTCTCCGTCAGCACCGTTTCGTCTTCCACTTCGGCAGGTTTACGGAAATGAAGCAATGCTTGGCGATAAGCTTGATCACCATCTGTAGTCTGCGTCTCTCTTTTCTGTGGTGAAGGGGTCACTTCCGATGTAGAATCCATCTGATGAATTTCTGTTTGCCTACGATCCTCATGTTCCAAAACTTCTTTATGCTCTGCCTGTTCGTAAATTCTGTCTTCCTTCCGGGATCGATCTTCTTCATGCAGCAGGACAGGCCCTTCATCCATCTCTGTTATTTTGGAAGCTCTTGCTTCTGCAGCCTTGCGGGACGATCTGGAGTTATAAATCATCAGAAACACAACCCCAATAACAACAATTACCACCAAAATGATCAACATATGAGCATCCTCCTTATCATCCGCCTGTAGGCAGCCTTAATCAATATATTGGTGCCCTATTCTGCGAATAATATTTCACCTTGTTTCGTATAGAGCGACAAAGTAGCGGGAATGCTCCAAACAGGATTGTCAGCAGAAGACTTTCAGCACCAATCAAAGAGAAGGTTTACAGAAAACCGAATTGAGGAGGAATGATCAGCATGAATTCACGTGCCATTTTGATCAATATCATTGTTATACTGGTGATTTTGGGAGCCGGGGCTGCCGGGATCTACTATTACAACCAATCCACCAGCTACGTTAAAACCGATAATGCGCTTGTTACCGGGCAGCCTATCTCCGTGGCTTCCGCAGTAGGCGGTGAGCTTCGATCCTGGAAAGGCAAGGTAGGTACAACATTTAATGCAGGCGATACCGTTGCCACCGTCACCGCTGCGGGAAAATCAACATCCGTGACGATGCCTGTTGATGGCACCATTGTACAACAGACCGCCGTCGAAAATTCACTAGTATCTGCAGGTACGCCCCTCGCACGGGCCTATGATTTCAATAACCTGTACGTGACGGCCAATGTAGACGAGACCGCGATTGATAAAATTAAAGCGGGTCAGATCGTCGATGTATATGTCGATGCTTTTCCAGACACCACATTGACTGGCAAAGTAGACCAGATCGGACTTGCCACTGCGTCCTCCTTTTCACTACTGCCGTCGTCCAATACCAATGCGAATTACACCAAAGTAACACAAGTCATCCCGATCATCATTACGATCGAAGGATATAAAGGACTGGGTGTGGTTCCCGGCATGAGCGCTACCGTGCGCGTTCATATCTAAGGCTGCTGATGGATAATCAAGTACCTCTTGGGAAAACCATCGCTGTCCTGCTGCTCGGCGCCTTTATCGCCATTCTGAACCAGACTTTGCTCAATGTAGCCATCCCCCATCTGATGAATGACTTTAACGTATCAGCAACGACCGTGCAGTGGCTGTCCACAGCCTATTTGCTGGTGAACGGGGTACTCATTCCGATTACCGCCTACTTGATTGAATCGTTCGGAACCCGCAAATTATTCGTGACTGCGATGCTGTTGTTTACGTTAGGTTCGCTGATCTGTGCCATCAGTCCTGGATTTACGGTCATGCTCATCGGTCGTATCGTACAAGCCAGTGGGGCTGGTATTATTATGCCTTTGGTTATGAACGTGTTTCTGACTGTTTTCCCTCCTGAGAAACGGGGAACTGCCATGGGCACGATGGGTATTGCCATGATGTTTGCTCCGGCTATTGGCCCGACATTATCTGGATGGATCGTGGAACATTATACATGGCGCATTCTGTTCTATATGGTCATTCCGCTTGCCTTGCTTGATATTTTGTTTGCCTTCATTTGGCTGAGAAATGTGTCCAAGCTTACTTCGCCGAAATTTGATGGTTTTGGCGCATTATTCTCCACCATCGGTTTCGGCTTTCTGTTATATGGATTCAGCTCTGCCGGAGATAAAGGCTGGACCAGCGCGACAGTGCTGTTGACACTCATTATCGGCGTGCTCTTCATCGTCTTCTTTGTTCTCCGAGAAACGGCTATGAAGAACCCCCTGCTGGAATTTCGTGTATTCAAATACGACATCTTCACCATCTCGACGCTGGTCAGTGCAACGATTAACATGGCACTCTTTGGCGGGATGCTGCTGCTACCGATCTATCTGCAAAATATAAGGGGATTCTCTCCCCTGCAATCCGGGTTGTTGTTACTGCCTGGTGCATTGCTAATGGGCGTCATGTCTCCCATCTCAGGAGCGCTGTTTGACCGGATTGGCTCTCGCCCCCTAGCCATTGTCGGTTTGATCATTACTGCCATCACCACCTTTGAGTTTAGTAAGTTGACGGGGGAGACGCCTTATGGTCACATCATGATGCTATACACGTTCCGGAGCTTCGGCATGTCCATGCTGATGATGTCTGTACAGACAGAGGGGTTAAATCAATTGCCGCCTCATCTCACCAGTCATGGTACGGCCATGTCCAATACGGTCAGACAGGTCGCAGGTTCAATCGGGACCGCCCTGCTCATTACTGTGATGGCGACACGTGCAGGTATTCATTTGGCGGATTACAGCAACACCGTGACTACAACCAATGTAGCACTGACAGAACAAGTCGGTATGCTTGGCACGCAAATGGCTACTGCGGCAGGAATGCCGCCTGAACAAGGCACCAGTCTAGCATTACAGCAGCTCTATGGTATCGCTGTTCAGACGTCAACCATTGAAGGCATTAATGATGCTTTCATTGTAGCGACCTGGATTTCGATCATTGGTCTGTTTCTGTCGTTATTCCTGCGGCGGGCTCGCTCCCGTCCTCGTAAAGTCAAAACTGAACGCTAAAATGGCGTTGGACCACCCTATATCCCCTATACAACCCTGTATCACAGATCAGATCCGCAAGCTTCACTTAGATCAATTGAAACAATAAAAAACCGCAAGTCTCTTTAATCCAGAGACCTGCGGTTTTTGGCTTGCGCTATGGATGCTGGGGTAAGGATGAATTGTCATCCTTGGCAGCCTCTCTCGCCTTAACAGCAAGCAGTTCCGATACGGTTACAAAACGATAACCTTGCTCCTGCAGCTTAGGCAGAATCGTTTTTAGCGCAGCAACCGTCTGGGACTTGCCCTCCACCTTGTCATGAAACAGAACAATGTCCCCGTTACGTGCGTTCTTCAGCACTTTGTTCACAATGGCTGATACGCCTGGTGAAGCCCAATCACGTGTGTCCTGATGCCAGGACCATAGCACAATCGTATAGCCTTGCTGCTTGGCGACCTGAATGACCATGTCATTGTAATAGCCTCCCGGGGGTCTAAACAACGTCGGACGCTGCGCCCCTGCTCCAACAATGGATTTCTCCGCTATGTTCATTTCATGGCTGTACTTATCCGCCCTTGTTGACCTGACCGCGTACGTATGTGCATACGTATGATTGGCGATTTCATGTCCTTCCCGCTGCTCCTGTTTGATCAGGTCAGGAAACTTTTCCGCCCATTTGCCAAGCACAAAAAAAGTGCCTTTGGCCTGATACTGCTCGAGTAAAGCCAGAATTTGCGGGGTCTGGACCGGATCTGGCCCATCATCAAAGGTCAGTGCGATGAGTTTGTCATGTGTGGGAACCTCCCACACAATCTCTCCCCGTTCCTCATAATACTGTCGGTTCTTCTGCACAGGTTTGGCGTAGGCAGAACTGCTGCCAAGCAAAAAAACCAGCGTACACAATCCGATGCATCGGGCTGCCTTCAGGTTCATGTTTATGTCCTCTCTTTATCTTCAAACGTAAACTCCCTGTTAGCATTTCCCGATTCACCAGAACTATTTAACGAAATATTTGATCAATGACTGCAATTTCCTCAGCTGTGAGCTCAACATCCAGTGTTTTCAGATTGTTGATGACCTGCTCTGGTTTCTTGGCACCAGGAATGAGCGCATCAATGGACGGCTGAGTCAGGTACCAGGCCAGAACGAGATGGGCGACCTCAGCATCCTTGGACTGTGCAATGCTGCGTAGTTGTTCCACCTTGTCCAGATTCTGAATAAAGGCTTCCCCTGTGAATAACGGGTTCTTTGCCCGTCCATCCTGGAAGGTTGTATCACGATTATATTTGCCACCCAGCAGACCTGCTGCCAGAGGGAAGTAAGGTACAAAAGAAATGTCATGCTCTGCCGTATAGGGCAGCAATTCCTTCTCCGCTTCTCTTTTGAACAAATTGTATTCAGACTGCAGCACATCCACATCTCCATTCCGATTTGCCTCACGCAGCTGATCAATGGAGAAATTGGAAACTCCGATGGCACGGATTTTACCTTCGTCCTTCAAACGTTTCAGCGCACCTACAGCCTCATCCTTCGGTGTAAGTTCATCCGGGAAATGAATATAGAACAAGTCAATATAATCTGTCTGCAAGCGTTTCAATGCCTCATCTACAGAGGTTTTGAGGAAAGCAGGCGAGTTATCAAAGACTACGTTGCCATCCACGAATTTATGTGCAGCTTTTGTTGCTATAATAGTATCTTGACGCTGACCCGTTTCTTTCAGCACTTCACCAATTAAGCGTTCTGAATGCTCAGGTCCATAGATGAAAGCAGTATCCAAAAAGTTAATGCCCTGTTTCAAAGCTGTACGAACGACATCCTTACCTGTCTCATCATTCAGCATATTCGGATAGATGTTATGTCCTCCTACTGCATTAGCCCCCAATCCAATCGGGTTAACAATCAGATCGGTTTTGCCCAAGCGAGTACGTTGTTCTGCCATGTCTCATCCATCTCCTTTTCTGAGCGTTGGTAACTCACATATATTATATCAGAGGGTTAAGCATATTTAAAATATCGGGTTTATCGGATTAGGTGTTTTTCAGCGCTGTAGCTTCCACATCATTGATGAAACGGCGGAGTTTTGCAGCCACATCGCGGTTAATTTCGCCATTTTCGTATAGCTGCTGTATGGTATTGCGCTGCTCCTGCATCGCCACCATTTGCAATTCCAGCTTTTCCTGATCAAATGGATCTTCCGTTTTGCCCTGATTCCAGGTGCGTAATTTGGCAATTACCCGCTCATATCTAGAGATGACCGACAGAGCCACAATCCGGTTACTATCGTTCATATGAGCACGAATCGCCTTGATCGCTGCTTCAGAGGTACGCATCTTCACTTGACGGAACAGATCTGCATTTTCAATCATAAATGGCTGATCCGGCTTCCGTGAACGATTCGTAAACACATGTCCAAACAATCGTCCAATTTCACTGAGTGAGAACATCATCTGTGTATTCGTGCGGTTTGCAAGCATCATTTCCTTTCGATCCAACCAACTGTTACATCTAAAGGCGGCTTCCGAAGCAATTACATTTTCATCCATCATATTCTCAATTTCTTTGCGTTCAGCCCGTGTACCGATGAGATTAATGGCTGTTTCCTGTTTTAAAATGTCCTTGCGCTTACCGGCAGTAAGCTCGCCAGCCGCCTGCCTGATATACTTCGACAGATCGGAAACAACCGCAAGCGCAGCAGCTTTATTCTGGTCGTTCATTTCCGACTTCACTGCACGAATGGCAGCATTAAGCATAATATCCTGTGCTTTTCGTTCCGTCGTTTGCGGTGTACCTTCTTCTGCTTTATCTTCGTTCTTCGCAAGAATAGGAAGGAACACACTTGCAGCAATCAGAGTGAACAGTATCACACCTGCGGCCAGGAAAATGATCAGATCCCTTTCAGGAAAAGGAGACCCGTCTTGGAGAACATAAGGAATGGAGAATGCCCCCGCCAGCGTTACAGCCCCTCTCACACCCGAAAGAGTAATGATCGTAACTTCTTTCAGCCGAGGCTTCCCGCTCGACAACGCCTCACCGGAATTTTCATTTCCTTTCCAGAACAGATAGATCCAGACAAAACGAAGTACCAACAATAGCACTGAAATGAGGCCCACATATCCGAGTACTTGAAGGTTATCAAACGAGACATTCTCGAAGATGGTACTCAGCACATCCGGGATCTGTACCCCCAGAATGACAAAGACCAATCCGTTCAAAATAAATAAAATGACAGACCAGGTACTGGCAGATACCACCTGCATCTTCAGTTGTACAGACTCGGTCCGATCACGCTCAATAGCATGAATGATCCCGCCAGCGACGACCGCAAGAATGCCTGAAACACCGACCTCTTCACTGACCAGATAAATGACGAAGGGCGTTAGAATTTGCAATAACATATGAATCGTTACATCTTCCATCCCCAGACGCCGAATCCAGACACCCAATCGGATCAACAGGAATGATAATAAGGCACCAATCAGCAACCCGCCAATCGCGATAAGTATAAAACTAAATGACGCCTGAGCCAGGGAAAATACCCCTGTAACCGTGGCGGCAATCGCAAATTTGAATGCAACCAGACCGGATGCATCATTCATTAATGCTTCTCCCTCAAGAAGCCTATGTATGCTCTTGGGTAAATGCACACGACCTGCCATAGCGCCTACAGCCACAGCGTCTGTCGGGGACAGAATTGCCGCAAGTGCAAAAGCCGCAGGAAGCGGAATGGTTGGAATGAGCCAGTGAATGGCATATCCTGCCACGACAACCGTTACAAATACAAGGCCCAGGGCCAGCAAAAGGATGGGCGCTCTTAGATTCCACAGCTCGTGCCTCGGTGTTCGCTTCCCGTCGTTGTACAGCAACGGAGCGATAAAGAGTACGAAAAACAATTCCGGATTCAGTGGCAGATGCACACCCGCAGGTAATAGTGCAATGGCTACACCGAGAACAATCTGAATCAACGGAATGGGGATAAAGGGTACAAATCGGTTCAAAATATTCGATAAACCGATCAGTACCAGCAAAACAAGCACGGCGATAAATAGTTCCATGATGACAATCCCTTTCCGTATAATGAAGTGGTGAAAACCATTTTGTGTACCTTATTTTAACATAAACCAAAGTTTATTATAAAAATGTTGTCATATTAATACCCGTCCAAAGCGAATGGACAACAGTCCGATTGCAGATTTCTGATTGGTTCTGTTTATAAGATGTTACAATATGCTCAGGACAATACCCGTTTGGAAAGGAACTTGGTGTCTATGGCATTTGGAATTAAACGACAGGAGCTGGCCGAGTGGAAAGAACGTGTATCTCGTGGCGACCTTGCCTATCTCACTCATTTCTGGATCGACAACCGTTTTCCGGGCATTACCAGTGTGACCAAAGTGGGCTGTTCGGATCTGAAACGGCTTGAGGACTGGTGTAGAGAGCATGGACTCGACCCACGTTACATCCATCGGCGTCAGCCTTTCCCCCATTTTGACCTGCTCGGTAAAAAACAGAAGGAAATTCTGATCCAGGAAGGTCTGACTGATCACATTCAACGTTTCCATCTTTAATTGAAAAAATTAAAACGCCAGCCTTCAAGATTCAAGTCCCAAAGCGGGCTCAAATTCTTGAAGGCTGGCGTTTTACACACCATATATTTAGCGATGCGTTTGTTCCAACGTTTTCATTTTTTCCAGCAGTTTCAGCTCAATTTTCTTCAGCATGCCAAACATCTGCAGTTGTTCCTCTTCCGTAAGCGCCTGCAAAAGTTCCCACGTCATCCGACCGCGATTATTAATCAACGTTCTTGCAAGCTGCTTCCCATCTTCAGTTAAAGACAACCATACAATTCTTCGGTCCTCTTCACTGCGCACCCGCTGGATCAGACCTTCGCTCTCCAGTTGATTCAGCACAATTGTGGTTGCTCCAGAAGATAGACTAAGTTGTCTGGCCACATCCACAGCCATACAGCGTTCTTCACGCAAAATCATGCCCAATATATGACTTTTCGTCGGATTCAATTTGCAGTTTGTTTCATTTCTTTGCTGCTGATCCAATACTTTATTTTTATATCTGAAGAAGGCCTCCAACAATTGATCGACATTTGCCAATTGAGAGTTTCGCTCCGTATCCGGGCTCATAAACGTTCCTCCTACCTTTGATCATAACCTACCTTATATTGTAACATATTTGTACTATTTTGTTTGTGAAAAATGCGCTTGTTTCCCAAAACCCTTTACTTGTCTGTAAAGTTCATGCTTATTTTGCCGTTTCATGTGACAAGCTACCTTATAGCATGAACAGATAACCACACAAGGAGGAATCAAGCAATGAACATTTATATTGTTTTCGATAGTGAAGGCGGTCATACACGAGCGCTTGCCGAGTCGATTGCTGCTGGCGCAGCCAGCGTGCATGGTGCAACCGTTCATTTGCATTCCACAGAAGAAGCCGACATTTACAAGCTGGTGGAAATGGACGCCATTATCTGGGGCTGCCCCGGACATTTTGGCTCCATCAGCTCCGGGTTGAAAAATTGGATCGACAAGCTGGGCTACCTCTGGGCAGAGGGCAAGCTTGTAGACAAAGTAGGTGCGGTGTTCTGTACCATCGCAACCGAGCATGGTGGACTGGAGTCAACGTTGATTCATCTGCTGACACCCATGCTACATCAGGGCATGATCATTACCGGACTACCTGGAAACTTTGCAGATAATGCATTATATGGCTCCTATTATGGTGTTGGGGTGACTTGTCCGGTGGACAGTGATGATCTGCTCAGCGAACAGGGCATAGCACTGGGTAAAGCTCTGGGAGAACGCGTGGCTCGCATAACCAACCGACTGATCACATAGATATCAGAGTATTTCCCTTAAAAGAATTTGCTGTTCTTATCAAGCCTGCGCTCATAAGCTGAAAAGCAGTACCGCAGGCTTGAATCCTCCTTCCTGTAGAGAAATAGAAGGATTCTATTGCATTATTGGATTGAATTTGTTTATAATAACGTATATCTTTAAAGTTACTTTTAGTTACTTAATGATTTTTATAAATCTGTTATTATAAAGTAATAGGTTATTCATCCATTATATTGCAAGGGAATTTTACACATGAATCAAAATACGTATTTAAAAACTGACGTTTGTATTGTGGGAGCTGGCCCTGGAGGGGCGCTACTCTCATTCCTGCTGAAACGGCAGGGAATATCCACCATTCTGATCGAGCGCCAGCCGCACCTTCTTAAGTCGTTTCGTGGCGAAGTGCTTAATGCAGATGGTGAACATGTATTGAATAAACATGGGTTATACCCTTCTGTCACCCAGCGTGGCGTGCTGCCTCTGGAGCAAATTCAATATTGGGAGAACGGTCAGATCATCCACACCATTTTCCCTGAAGAGCAAGAATCCCATGTGGGCATTCATGTGCCTCAGGATCATCTGCTGGAAGTCATCGTGTCACAATCACAGAACCAGGAAAACGAACAAGTCCTTTATAATACGGTTATGACTGGATTATTACGGAATAAGGCTGACCACACGGTTGGAATCAACATTCGGCAAGAAGGACGGCCTGCTTCCATTGAAGCAGCGGTTATTGTTGGTGCAGATGGCAGATATTCAGCTGTACGCAGACACGCTGGTCTGACCCCGGATATCCGCAAACATGGATACGATCTGTTATGGGCTCGCATTCCTGCTCCAGCAGGCTGGGAACCTGCTGTTCGAATGGCCAGTATGGATGGTCAGCAGTTGGCGCTATTCTCACAATTTGGAGGATACGTACAGATCGGATGGAACATCCCGCAAGGGTCCTTCTCCAAGCTGCGTGAACAGCCTTTTGCTCCCTTTGTACAGAAACTCGTGGCGGCCTTCCCCTGTCTCGCTGATTCGGTAGCTCAACATATCCAGACATGGAGTGATTTTGTTTTGTTATCCGTTGAGAGCAGTTTCGTCGATTCGTGGGCGCAGGACAATGTGGTCTTGCTTGGTGATGCTGCTCACACAATGACTCCAACGGGCGCTTTTGGATTGAATGCCGCATTGGAAGATGCGGACGTGCTCGCTGAGCTGCTCATTGATATGGCAGCCGATCAATTCACTTCTACAGAACGGCTGCAAGAGCTGCAGGCCCGACGTGGAGAAAAAGTGAAGCAGCAGTTGGCTAGGCAACTGGAGATGGAGTCTTCGTTCCAGCAGCGGTACGAATCTTTTCAATAATGGGGCGTGTTATTCACGCACCGCGTAAATCAACAAACAGCCGATGACTCCCTGTTGGGGAAGCATCGGCTGTTTTGTTCTTTGTGGAGTTAACCTGAATATCTCTAATTTGGGTCCGTAAACATTCATGAATTTATAAATAAATGAATAGATAAGTTCTGATTTATTTCATACTCTCTTTCACAAGTGCCGCAAAAGCTTCCGAACCTTCCTTCGTCAGATGTACGCCATCTTTTTCGAAATATTCGTCATGTCCTTCACTTGCAGTGTGCCAGTCAATGAGAGATACATTGCTATAATCGGACGCCGCTTCGTTCAGTGCTTTATTCACGGTTCGTTCCCATGGGCGAGGGACTCGCACAGTAACCAGATAAACATGTTCTTCATCTTTCAAATAATCCAGCACAGAATTCAGACTTTTGGAATTGAAGGAACCGTTTGTTCCAAGCTCCAGTACGACCTGACTGCCCATTTGGTTATTTCTCTTCAGGCCATCCAGTACATCGGCAGCCTCCCACATCTGACGGCCGATATGACCGTCCACGTGCACGCCCGAAATGGTTTGTTCAAGATAAGGCTTGGCGTCCAAAATAACTGAATCTCCAATGACCGTATAATGAATCTTGCCATCTTTGGCTGGAGGGGCTGTTTCCTCTTGCTCTTTGGACGAATCTGATGTATTGACAGGATCCTCGGGTTGTTCATTACCGCTGTCTTCTGGATTTCCAGGATTGTCGGTGCTTCCTTTGGGTTTACCAACAGCATGGTTCGAGTCGCCAGGAGTTGATCCTTTCTGCTCACCTGAAGTTGGTTCCTCAGATTTCGGAGCATTACCTGGCTTCGTCGTTTGCTGTTCTCCTTTGCCTGGTGGATCTCCAGCGTTCGCCGCTGGTTTATCGTTTTTCTGTGGCGCAGGTTGGTTGTTGGCCCCGGAGGTGCTCACTGTTGCTGGAAGAACGTCCTGCCCCTTTTCCTCCGTTACGGAATGATCTCCATTCAGCGTGGCCGACATCGATACCGAATGGGAATCAGAATTCGCTGCTGACGTAATCATCATCTGTGACACCGTAAAGCACATCAACAGAATACTCATCAGCAATCCAGCGCGCTTCCACCATACGTTGCGAATACCTGTTGCATTGCGCCCTCTTCCCCATAACCGGGACCAGGAATCACGAAATCCGTTATGACGAATTGGATTTTCAATATATTTAAGTGACAAGGAGGCCAGTGCAACCGTTGCTGCAACCTGCAAAACCATTCGCACAGGATGTGCTCCACCCGTGTCTACCGTTGGACTCGTTAGAATAATGACAGGATAGTGCCACAAATATAATCCATAGGATCGTTCCCCGATCCAGCGCAATGGCTTGGCGCCAATGAGCCGTGCCAGGAAGGATGAAGGATGAGCCAGTACAGCTACGAGCAATGTCGTCGCAATGGCCTGAAGCACCATTCCTCCTCGATACAATGAAGGGTCGTACTCACTGCTATTCAGCATCATGTAGATTAACCAAGCCAGCGCAGCTAAACCTAACACGTCCAGGACAAGGCGATTGATGCGGGCAAGGGATGACGATAGTTTGCGACTCGGCCAAACCACGGCCAGTGCAGCACCAGCCAGTAAGGCGAATGCTCTTGTGTCTGTTCCGTAATAAACACGGCTCGGGTCTAGATCCGGATTATACATAATGGCCATCGCACCAGCAGACAATTCAGCTGCCACGACAATAAAGACGACCAGCCATCCCTTTCTTTTGAACAAAACGATTGCTGCGACCAGTAGAAGGGGCCAAACAATGTAAAACTGTTCTTCCACAGCCAGCGACCAGAAATGTCCAAAGGGTGATGGAGGGCCGAAACTTTCGAAATAGGAAACGTTATGAAAGATATACCACCAATTGCTTATGTATAATACTCCCGAGACAATGTCACCACGCAACGCAGCCAGTCGAGATGGATCTGTGCAAAGCAGCCAAATCATCACCACTGCAGTCATCGTGATCATGCCAGGTAACAAGCGCCTTACTCTTCGCACCCAGAAATCACCGAGCGAAATCCGGCCATGCTCCTGCCATTGTGTCAAAAGAATATCTGTAATCAAATACCCTGATAGAACAAAGAAAATGCCTACACCGAGCAAACCGCCCGGAATAAAACCTAAATTCAGATGATACCCTATTACTGCAAGCACAGCGATGGCTCGCAAACCATCCAGTCCGTTCATATGCCGCTTGCTTTTCAACGATTGTGACATGCGAGCCCCTCCTTGACAATGTGAGTCGACATCATCCATGTCTGGGGCGTTCGAGAACTCCTTGTGGTTCTGGTTGTCATTAACATACGTATTGCACCTTCCATCATTCATTTACAACATAAAGAAGACGTGTTACTTAACCATGATGTTTTATGATTACGATTTCTTTATATCTTTGTCGTTATGTCCCGTTTAGCATTATACGCCCGAAAGATTATTCACAAATTACAGTAATAGTTACAATCCAGTGAAACGATGTAACCTTTCCTGCCAAGCATATATAGCTGTAAAATCATACTCTAATTTTATTGTTAAATACAGCATTTTTCATAGAATGGCTAATATTACCTTACCTTTTATTTCATATCTGAGCAGATCCTTCTGAGGGTCTGGAGTGTACACTTATGCCAATAGGAAAAGGCTGCCGACTTGCTCAGCAGCCAATAACCATTATAAACCTATCTCTTGCCGGATTGAAAGTTTTGCTCATAATTGCATCTTGGTGCCTAGGACCCTAGAGGTAAAACGGATGAACCTTCTCCTCCGCACTCCCATCAAGAATCCGATAAGAGGATCGTCCTACGTACATTGGAATCTGCAATTTGTCCAGATTAACCATTCCATTTTCCAAGAAGTATTCCGGGTCTTGATACCGCTGTAATACTTCACCTGCAATCCATTCATGATCCCCATATGTTGTGATATCGATTACCTTGCACTCGTAAGCAAAATAAGATTCAGTCAGAATGGGTACTTTCACTTTAATTCCTTCTTCGTATGTAATCCCGAATTTCGAGAATTTGTCTGTGTCTCTTCCACTGAAGGTTCCCGCAGCCTGAATCCACTCCGAATGATGACCCGGAAGGAAGTGTACCCCGAATACTCCACTCTGCTCAATCAATTCATAAGAGTACGTTTCCTTCCTCAGCGATATCCCGTAAATTCCGGGAGACGACCCAATATAGGTATGCCAGCCTGAGGCCATCACATTCTGCATGTCCTTATGACGAGACGTCACTACCGCCACCATGCCTGGATATGAATAAAACATAGGTTCATCTATCGGTTTCCGCATCTGATCACCTCTTCGTTTTTAATTGGCCCCAAAGCAGCACTAGGCCGTTTTTCTCATCCATTATTATACAATATAAGTAAAGGATGAGAAAGAATTACTTCCTTATCACAAATCACTTTTTGAAAAGAAGAGGCTGGGTGAACTATCAAATGGATTGCGTTATGACTAGTATTCATAGTAATCTTGATTAAACACAACTGAGAAATGGGGAATAGCAGTGATTGAAAAAGCAACGTTTGCCGGGGGATGTTTCTGGTGTATGGTAAGTCCCTTTGAAGAGCAGCCCGGCATTCACGGGATTATATCCGGATACATGGGTGGAACCGTAGAAAACCCTACATATGAGCAAGTATTGACCGGGGAAACGGGGCATTTGGAAGTTGTGCAAATCTCGTTTGATCCAGCCATTTTCCCATATGAGAAATTGCTTGAGCTGTACTGGCCGCAGATCGATCCCACAGATGCCACGGGTCAGGGTAATGATCGCAAAAGCCAATATCGGGCTGCCATCCTGTATCACAATGAAGAGCAACGCCAATTGGCCCTGAAATCCCGAGAGGAACTTGCCAACACAGGCCGATTCGATAAACCTGTCGTTACTGCCATTGAGGAAGCCTCCGTATTTTATCCGGCAGAAGAATATCATCAAAATTTCCATCGCAAAGATCCGAAATATTATAAAGAATCCCGGATTTATTCCGGACGCGATGAAATTATCAAGAAATATTGGAGTTAATCTCTTTAAATAATTAATAAAGCGGCCACATGGGCCGCTTTTTTGTTGCATCCATTTTACAGTACACCGATTAAAGTCTTCAACCCCTCAATGCTATCAATAACCCGATCCGCCTGAGCTAGTTCATCGGCTTGAGCAAAGTCAAAATTACATCCAATGGAAATTAAATCATTATCCTTCGCCGCCTTAATGTCAGACAATCGATCCCCGATAACCATCCCATGAGTGATCTTATATTTCTCCACGATGGAGCGTACGAGATCAGATTTATTTTGTGATGAAATCTGCTGTATGCTGAAGGTTTCCGTTACCCACTCATCCAAATGATAATAGGTTACGATGGCATTCAAGTATTCGATTTGTCCATTACTCGCTATGTATATCGGTATACTCTTCTCTTTGCAGTATTGAAAGAACTCTTCTACGTACGGATATAGTGCTCCATGGCCTGCCTCGATATTGGCAATTAACTTTTCATGAAACCATTCATTTGCTTGTTGTCTAATCTGGTCCGAGTATCCGGGCAATAAATTCTCCCAGACGACGGGCAGAGGAACTCCCATAATCTCACGGTACTTTTCTATTGGCGTATTCTGCTCCCACAATCCCTTTGATCTCAGATGATTAAAAGTGTCATGTAGAGAAGTTTCCAATATTCGATCTGTCTGAAATAACGTACCATCCATATCAAAAATCAATGAAAGCATAAACAGATTCTCCTCCTTCATATTCAGGATATAGTTTGAGATATAATAGTCACTCTACTTAAGTAAAGTGACTATTCATCAACATACGTGAATACCTATCATTTTACAACCCTTCCAAACTTTCTGATTGAAATCACCCCTTATTCCAAGGTTGGTTATGAACTGCCTCTCATTCGTCAATACTATTACCTACGAATAAAACGTCATCACGAATGGCAGGGGAGGAAGCACCATGAACCGGAAAAACCCGCATCAACTTAATCAACCTGCAGCAGAACTACCCGTTCCGCTTGAATTCGATCGCAGCTGGATCACCCAACTGGAGTCCAGACTCGATAAAGGCGGCCCTTGGGGCGATTACAGACTCTTTCAACTTGGCATTCAAGCCGAAGAGACGAATCTGATTCCCAACTTTGATGAAATCCAATGTCTGAAGCATTTACAGGGACTCACCCCTCTTCCACACCAGATGGATACTGCACGCAGAGTACTGTTTGAAATGTCAGGCCGTGCCATTCTCGCCGATGAGGTTGGACTTGGCAAAACGATTGAAGCTGGCCTGATTTTGAAAGAATATATGGTCCGTGGACTTGTATCCAAAGTGCTCATTCTCGTGCCTGCGTCACTTGTACTACAATGGGTCCGGGAGCTGAATTCCAAATTTGGCATCCCAGCGATTGCACAGAAAAAAGCCTATTCCTGGCAAAATGAAATCGTGGTTGCCTCTATGGATACAGCAAAGCGTGACCCGCATAAAGATATGCTGCTGAATACAGATTACGACATGATTATTATCGACGAGGCTCATAAGCTCAAAAATAAAAAAACAACGAACTATCAATTCATGCTGAAATTGCGGAAAAAGTATTGCCTGCTGCTTACGGCTACACCGGTACAGAATGACATGAGCGAGCTGTTCAACCTCATTAATCTGCTCAAGCCGGGACAGCTTGGCCGTCAGGGTGATTTTGCAGCCAACTTTGTCGTCGACAAACGTATTCCGAAAAATCAGGAGCAGCTCAAGGATGAGTTGTCCAAAGTCATGATCCGTAACCGTCGCGGTGAAGGACCTGTTCAATTTACCAAACGGAACGTGTCCAATGTGAATTTGCAGCTTTCGCCTGAAGAACAAGCCCTTTACGATGGGGTGACTTCCTTTGTGAAGGATCAGTACCAGGAAGCCGGCGGCAATCTGAGCAGCATGCTTTCGCTAGTGACGTTGCAGCGAGAAGTATGCAGCAGTCGGGATGCCGTGTTTGTGACGTTGGTCAATCTGTCGAAGAAGCTTCCACTGGACTCCCCACTGAGGGATAAGATTTGGGAGCTCGTTGCCCATATTAAAGCGATCAAGGAAAATACGAAAGCCGAAAAAACGATGGAACTCGTTCGTGACATGAATGAGAAGGTTATTATTTTCACCGAATACCGTGCCACGCAGGAGTATTTGCTCAATTATTTTCGCAACAACGGCCTAACCGCTGTTCCCTACCGGGGCGGCATGAACCGTGGTAAAAAAGACTGGATGATGGACCTCTTCCGTGGTCGCGTACAAGCGATGATTGCAACCGAGGCGGGCGGTGAGGGTATCAACCTGCAATTTTGCCATCACATGATCAACTTCGACCTGCCCTGGAATCCCATGCGAGTTGAGCAGCGGATCGGTCGCGTACACCGATTGGGACAGCAGAATGATGTGAACATCTACAACCTTTCGACGACAGGTACAATCGAGGAGCATATTCTGAATCTGCTTCATGAGAAGATCAATATGTTCGAGATGGTTATTGGTGGATTGGATGTCATTCTGGAGCGGCTGGAGAAGAAGGAATCGATCGAAAAGAGTTTGTACAAAATCATGCTTGAATCACAAAACGAAGAGGATATCCGCCGTAAAATGGACTCGCTTGGACAATCGTTGAACTCCATTCAGCGCGAAGTCGCAGATGAAGCACCAGCCGTATCCGGGCTTGATATTCGTAAAGGAGGCCTCTGATCATGACCATGTCACCCCATGAAGTGCAAGCGTATGTGCTCACTTACCTGGAAACACTTGATTGTCAGATTATGGAGCGTTCTCCTGCCCATGTTACGGTAAAACTTTCACCTGAAGCCGACAAGGCATTAACCAACCGTCCGTATTATTGGGGATTTGTGGAGCGAACCGGTGCACCTGCGGAGACGATGTCCTTTACATTCGTCTTTGATCCGGATGCCCATCAGCAAGCGTTGGAAGCTGAAGAAGCAAAAGCTGCACAGTTAGCTCCTCCAACCTCACCAGGTACCGGTACCCCCGAGGCTCCCAAAGATACCATTCTAGGTCGGTACTTCGGTATTGTCCCTTCTCTGCCTCAGCTGGGACCCGGACGGATTTTGAAAGAAGATGTTGTATATGGCAGTCGCAGGTTGCAGCAGATCTTCAATGCAGCACGTGAAGGCGGCGCATTCGTGAACCTGTTCGAACAGGCTGCAAAAAGGCAATTGCGAGCTACCGCGCCAGCAGTATATGAGCCATGGCTTGGTGTGTGTTTTAAAGTGGAATTCGCCTGTGATCTGAAAAAAGAGGAACTTCATTTTATCGGCATTTCCCTCAGAACAGGGGAAATTGTCGAGAAGTTCGGCTCGAAACTGAACAGGCGTGACCTTAGCCCAAGGCTGGCGGAGAACATGCACGTACAGACCGCCAAAGTATCGCTAGCCGATGCCGGGGCAGCTCTGGAATCGCATTTGACAAATCGCTTGCTGGAACTCGACTATAGCTGGGCAGAGAAAGCCAAAGAACGGCTTGATCTGGAGCTTGCTGTTGTGGATACGTACTATGAAGCAGTTCTTAGAGAGGACACCCCTGAGGTCGACGTTGATACAACCTCTGCCTCCAGCACAGACGGTAGTTCAACGGATCAGGAACATGCAGGGACCGGGCCATTTACCCAAATTCAGACTTCTCGCTCCGGCCCTACTCGTATCCAGAAAGCACATCTACAGCCCGTCGAACCAACTGGCGTGATGATTGGAGCAGATGTCGAACTCGCTGCTGAAGCTGCTGTTCAGGCAGAACCAGAAACGGACCCGGGACAGGAGAAAGCCCGCCAAGCGGTCATGGACCGGGAAGCTATGAAGCTGCAATATGAAACACGGCGTACCGAAATGATCTGGCAATATGAGCCCAAAGTGAAGGTGACCGCGATTAGCAGCGGCATGTTTCATTTGAGATAGACGACGAAGACACTACTTTTCCCGCAAATGACGGCAAAAGTAGTGTTTATTCATGAGTGGCAGCCCGACAGGTTGCAGCAACCTTTGCATAACCTGTCCTCTAAAATGGAATTAGAAACGAGCACGTAGCGAAAATGGAGTCCGTTTTGTCAGGATATGTACCCCAGAAAAGTAGGTGTTAGCATGAAACGACCCTTCCACAAGGGATGGAACGTGATTCGCCGTATAACCGGCATTGTAATGTGTTTTCTATGTATAATCACCCTGCTCCCCTTACTGCAAGCTGAAGGTGCTGGAATCCAAAATGCAACTAGGTCCGTACTACCCACTACATTGGCCACAAGTACGGCGGAACTTCATTCCGACACACTGGCTCCTGATGCAGTACAACAATTTGCTCGCGAGCAAGCCATCATTCTAAGTACTGAACATGAGGGGAACCATTGGAATCATGCTCAATTGGACTTTTATCCCCTCGGTCCAGGCACACGCAGCTGGTTGGTATACGCTAATGTTGGAGAGTCACCTGTTGGTTATATGATCATTTCCGCTAATGACCAAGGACAATTTCAACTTACCGAGTACGGTCAGGGAGAACAACGACCGTACAACATTTCCTTGTTGGATCAAGCTCTGGATCGACAGCAACTGGACTTGAAGAAGATGATTAATGACGGAGGAGGGCTTCAATTACGTTATGCGCCTCCCCTGCTCGCTTATTGGAAAGTGGAGAGACCTAACGATGATGCAATCTATATTGACGCAACCAACGGCGACACCTTACCAACGGGTATTTTGGATGCACTGGATACGGACTCACGGCAGGCTACGAGTCGAATGAAGTTCATAAGGTCAATATCTGTACAAGCTGTCGTGATGACCCCCGAGGATTCGCCACAAGTCTCCTCGTTGTCGTTGTCCGTTGACTCCATGGATCTGCAACCTCTCTTTGATCCCGCGGACAATCTGTTATGGATCACTTCAAAAGCACTTTCGATCAATGGCGTAAAGACATTGAATCAGCAATGGAAAGAGCATAAGAAGATCATTTTCTCTGCAGATGAGAAAAATGTCTTTTATGGCGGGGCTTTGCCTGTCAGTGGTTATCAAATCTGGCGTGACGACCGTGGAACCGTTCAAAAACAATATGTAGCTATTGGCGGGAATACTTCGGTAAGACGATTTGTACCTCTTCAGACTTTGCTGCGGGACGGGCATTTCTATGCTGTGAAACCTTGACCGATCTATACAACAAATAAGACGCCTTCCTCTGGTTCTTCATAGGAATGCGTCTTTTTCTTTGGAAGAAGCTACTACCTATGTTGGTTCTTGATTCACCCTTTACCTGAAGAGCTTCGTTTCTGCATTTTCCCCTGCGAATTCATTGCTTTTTCCTTTTTTCCAACCCATAGAGATACAGCAAAAGGAATCATTCCAAACCACTTCATTGTCCACGGCTCTTTGGCTTTGGTGCGTCCTTTACGCTCATCCTTCGGAGTGTCGATATAATGAACGACTCGCTCTGTAATGTATTTCACCAGCTCATCACTTTTGGCCATAACCTCTGCCTCCTTAGCTCCGGCAAAGCCGGGGCTTGTGTTATCTCTATTGTGTGCAGAAGCGATCATCAATAAACATTTTTTTTGCTGCAAGAGTATGAAAAACAGAAGAATGCACAGTCTAATGCCAAAGGTATCCATCCACTCACTTATGGCATAAGATACCTATTTCAAGAAGGAGCGTGTATTCTCATGTATAAGCTGCTGGCCGCATCGATGGCATTGCTAATCAGCATCAGTTCCATCCCTCTGACCTCCCATGCCAGCGCGGCAAAATTTGCCTTAACCGATCTGCCTACATTGCATTCACAACAATCACCCATAAGCCCATCCATGCTGCCGGTAACCGATGGGGATGCCTATCACTCCACTCATCATGCGTTTGCAGCACCTGTCATCCTTCTAGACGTTGGTCATGGCGGCATTGACGGTGGAACAACAGACCATGGCGTACTGGAAAAAGACATCAACCTAGCCATTAGCCAAAAAGTGTATCTTCTGCTTCGCAGCAAGGGTTATGCAGTCATCATCAACCGACTTGGCGACTATGCGCTGAGTGACGAGAATCGCTGGTTAAACAGTCGCTCACGCCATCGCAGAGATTTGGCTCAACGCAAAAGCCTTAGCGAAGAGGTCAGCACCGACATCGTCGTCAGTATCCATGCCAACTGGAGTCCAAGATCAGCTGCTCGTGGCCCAGTTGTTTTACATCAGAACGAAGGACGAAGCTACATGCTCGCAAGTTCCATTCAGAATCAGCTAAATCAATTGTACAAGACGGAGCGCGATGTGGTATGGGGCAAGCCCTTTTACCTGTTAAATCATGTGAAGCAACCCGCTGTAATTGTTGAAACCGGATTTCTGAGCAATGCACACGATCGCGCAATGATCAGCGACCCGGGCGAACAGAAACGGATTGCACAGTCCATTGCTAATGGCATTATTTATTATCTGTCGGCAGTTTAGGCTCAGCTTGCCAATGCCACACATCTCGGACCAGATCGCTAATACCGACGAACTCAATCTGACCTTTGAGCCGAGATACGGATTCATGGACGACAGCAGAGGTATTTAATCCGGTATGACCAACGTGACCGATCACTACACACACATCTTTGTCGAGAGCACGTTGGGCTGCCAAATCCATTTGCTTGCGTATTTGTTGTTTGGAATTGTGGTCATCTAGAAAAATATCGTTGCCGACGGGTGGCATGTTTTTGGTGATGGCCAATTCCCCTACCACAGATCGAAAATTGGTACGACTATCCACAAAAAATAGCCCGCGCTCTTGACATACATCCAATACAATGGACATGATCCGTTTATCAGACGTAATTTTGGAACCCATATGGTTGTTCATGCCGACGGCATAAGGAACTTCATCTATGGCTTTCTCGACTCGATCACGCACTTCCTCATCCGTCAGATTGGATGTGATCGCACCTGGCCCAAGCCATTCTGGTCTTCCCTTTTTGGGCTCCATTGGCATGTGAACAATCACATCCATTCCTTTTTCATGTGCGGCAATCGCATCTTTCTTCGTCGTTGGCAAGAATGGCATCACGGCCAACGTTAACTTAACCGGGGTCGCCAAAATTTCAGAAGTACCTTTCATGTCATTCCCCGCATCATCAATGATGATCGCCATTCGTTTACGCTGCGATTTGTCTGCCGGAGTTGGTGATATCTGACCTGAAGTTGAACCAGGTACTTGTATTAAGGTTTGCTCCATTAACATTTGCTCTGGCTGCCCTGAACGAATTTGTGATTCCGCACTGCTGGCAGAAAAGCCAAAACCATAAACCATGAATATCGTACCTGTGAGTACCACTGACATTTTAAATTTCCAGGTGCAGGACCACCCTTTTCGTCCGGCCTTATTCATCCATCGTTCCCTCCTTTGTTCTGTCCCATCATTATTTGAACAATGAAGGGGGAATATGTAGACAAAAAAAGCCTGTTCATTCCAATGGAGCGCTGAAGGCCGCTGTGTTGGAATGATATAAGCGATATTGGCGAGGAGCCTGACCTGTCAGTTGATGAAAAAGGCGAGAGAAGTAATGAACCGAGCTAAAATGATATTTTTCAGCAATTTGAGTGATATTTAATGTCGTGTGAAGCAAATCATACTTCGCCCGTCCAATACGAAAGTGATTCATATACTGGATGGGGGAGTATCCTGTAGATTTCCTGAACAGCTCGAAAAAATGACCACGGCTCATTTTGAGACTTTTGTGATAGATATCCAGCGGCTTGGGTGCTCCGTGAAGTAAGTCCTTCTCCAAAATTTTAAGAATATGGGCTATCCGGCGATCAGGGATTAAATTCCCCTTCTCCATGCAGCAGTTCAGAAAATAGTCGATAAACGTCTGAAAATGACGCTGAATCGTCAAGCTCCGCATAAAAGTCTGCTCATTGGTGTATGAACCACTTTTATAAAAGTCTTGGAACAGATCCTGCCAGATTCGCAGCGACTCCACCTTTGAAATCTCCCTAAGTTCATATGGAAAGGCTGGGCCAACAAAAGCTTGTTGCAACACCTGCGGCGGATAACAGATCGGACAGGCCTTATCAAATACCGCTTTTCGCTCCACATAGTGCCAATCAAAATAACAACACAGATGTACCATAGGGTTATCCCCATCAGCCACCCATTCATGTAATTGCCCTGCTGGAATATAGACCAGCGAACCAGGACCGAGCTTGCTGCTCAGACCATTTATACTTAATATCCCATACCCTTCGCTGATCAAGTAAATGGAACTGGTATAACAAATTCGTGGAGAACTCGACTGTCCCTTCGCAAAAGGGTATCGGGTCGCCAAATATACATAGGGATGCAAGGAAGCAAAATTCATTGGAAGTTTCCTTTCCGACTCCGTTTTTCTCGATGTTAACCTTTCATCTCCATCATCGAAAGGTACAATTGGGGACTAGAGGTACATATCAGCAGAGCACCAATTGATCTGACGATCGTGCAAATCATGGACGTCTTGCTAAATACAGCTAACTGCTGTTCAGATACAGTAATAACTGTACATCGCATGACTTCATGAGGAGGACGAATTGTGCAGAAGAAGGATAGTCTAACGAAGAGAAAAAACGAGATAAAAAAGAACAGAGGCTATGAACGGGCCAAGCAGCATCCCATTTCCTTCACTGGTCCTGCGCCGGATTTTTTTGAAGGCGCACTACTGGGCAATGGGGGACTGGGTATTGTCGTAACAACCCGTCCTGACGCTGTGATGCTCCATTTTGGACACAACAATGTATGGGATATTCGTCTCGCCGAAGAACACGGTGAAGAGCTCATGACTTTCCAAGAGGTATATGAAAGATTTGCTGCTCTGCCAGCAGATTTACCGCAATTAACGGATCATCCGTGGTACAAACAGTATTGTGAGATGGCCGGGCAAAATTACAGTAAGGCATATCCCAAGCCCATGCCCTGCGGGTCACTTCTGCTGCGGTATGATCGGCGAAAGGCCGAAGTCATCGGCCATGCCATGGACATTGCCAACGGCCTTTGCACGATTGATTTCCTGATCGATGGCAAACCTGCTGTATTCGAACTCTTTGTGGAAGGAGCGCACGACCGGGTCTGGATGAAAGTAAGCGATGCCGCGACGGGTGCTCTGGTTCCCTTATTCGAGGAGATCAAGCTCATTCCTGATCCCGAAACACCGCCTGAATTTCCTCAAGCAGCAGTCGTAACCAGCGAAATTACGGGTAGACAGTCATTTACGCAAATTTTGCCGCATGTTGAGCATCCCGCTACGCCCTATATCACACATGAAAAAGATAGAGCTTTCCGGCTCGCTATTAGCTCGTCTGGATTAACAGCAATGAAGGAACATGCTTTGCATCATCAGACGCCCGCAGTCAACGGCTCTACTCTGGGAGAATCTGTACAAGGCTTTTTGGCCTGCGCAGAGCTGTGGGAAGGCCTTTACAGTGAACTCAATATTGAGGCCGACCCGCCAGAACTATCTTCCTTTAGTCAAGCTAAGGAAGAATCGAATGTAATGTGGCGTGATTATTGGAGCCGCTCCTCCGTCTCTCTGGAAGATGAATTTCTGGAGCGTATCTGGTACCACAATCTTTACTTTTTTAATTGTGCCGTGAGAGAGGGCGTTACCTGTCCAGGCCTATTCGCCAACTGGAGCTACCGTACCATCGGTGCAGACTGGCATGGGGATTACCACATGAATTACAACACACAGCAGCCATTTTGGCTCTCATTCTCCAGCAATCATCTGGACAAACATCTGCCCTACGTGGATATGGTTGATCATGTACTTCCCATCAGCCGAGCATGGGCACGTGATTATTACGGACTAAGCGGAGCTTATTTCCCCCACTCAGCCTATCCTGTTGAGATGTCCATGATGCCCTACCCTGTCCCGCACTGGGGATGGGAAATCTGTGAGACGCCTTGGACCGTACAAAGTCTATGGTGGCACTATCTATATTCCATGGACGTGACGTTCCTGCGTGATCGTGCATTTCAACCCATGAAAGAAGCCGTGCTGTTCATGGTCGATTACATGAATCGTCCGGAAGCACAGGGTGAACGTTGGGGAGATGGTAATTATCACATTTTTCCGACGGTGGTGCCGGAGCTATATGAGATTTCACCCGGCTTTGCCAAAAACAAAGACTGCCTGATCGACCTGACTCTGACACGATTTCTGTTCAATGCGTTCACCCAGGCCTGCGGTGTTCTTGAAAGGATAGAATCCGAGCAGGAACTGCTAGAGAATGTAGAGGAGATTTTAAACCAGTTCCCTTCTTATCCCACAGCCGAATCACGCAACGGTCCAGTCTTTGTGTCGGTGGAGGGGGAAGATCCTGACGTGGTGTATAACGTCCCGATTCCTATTACGACTGTATTTCCAGGTGAAGATCACGGGCTTCATTCGTCAGAGGAGGAATATCAGACCGCAGTAAACTCCTACCTTAACCACCGCAACGAAGGCGGGAATGAACTGGTATTCTTTCATCTTGCCGGAGCCCGGCTTGGCGTGTTGGATCTGGAACGCTTCAAGCGTCAAATCCAGTATTGTCTGCTATCAAACGGTACTTGTACAGATCGGGTCCTGATGAGCGGTGGTCGCTATGCTGACACGGAGAACTTCGATTTCATGTCACGCATGGGCATCTGGTTCGAAAATTTCTCCCTGCCTGCCGTTATCAATGAATGCCTTCTTCAAAGTTATAATGGCACCCTGCGCTTCTTTCCCAACTGGCCGAATGGACAAAAAGCAGAGTTCCATACTCTCCGTGCTGTGGGAGGCTTCCTTGTCAGCGCGGCTTTTGTGGATGGGGAGACGGATTGGATCGAGATTGAGAGCGAAGCTGGTACTTCCCTAACCTTCTATATCTCATGGGCAGAAGGGGCATTGTGCACAGTTTCTTCTGGTGAACAATATATGTTTTCTGGTCAGGTTGGCAAGATCTCAACCGTAGCAGGAGATATCATCTCCATTGTTAAAGCGACGTTTTAGCGTATCTTGTAAAATGTGACCATAAATAAGAAGCGTCCCTGACCATCCCGGGACGCTTCTTAGTACCAAATTTACTCTTCAATTACTTGGAAGACCACAGTTCCATACGCTGAGCATATTTCTCGTTAATGATATCTTCCACTTTCTCATCGCCAGCCTTCTTCATATCCTCCAGCATCTTGTCAAATACGGAGTTGGCTTCAGCTTCACTTGGAGCAATAATGGCTCTCGTGATGCTCTGATCCATAATATCCTTCACCTTCTGGGCCGTCAGTGCTTGAGGTGTTCCCCCATCCGGATTCAGGTTATCATACTGTGCTGTATCCCATACGGAATCACCAAGACTCTTGAGGGCCAGTTCATCCACTTCACTGCGTTGGAATTTAACGGCCATGTCGTACGGCTGTCCATTTGGATCCAGGCCATTTTTGACAAACCATAACCATTTACGAACGCCACTTTTCTTCACCGTATCATCCCAGTTATCCTTGAAGCTTTTCAGGAATGCAGGGTCCGGTTGTCGCTTGCCATCCACCATAGTGTATTGCTCGCCTTCCTTGCCCCACAGCAGCAAATGCTGTCCTTCATCACTCGCCAGATAATTAAACAGCTTTATGGTTTCTTCCGGGTGTTTGTTGTTTTTGGTAATCGCAATGGCATCCCATCCAAGCGAGCTTCTTGGGCCAAATGTTGTTTGAGCCGGGTCTACACCTGGAGCAACAACCTTGTATGCGAACAACTGATTTTTTTCCCCGCCATCTTTCTTCAAGGCGCCATTGCCGTTACCTGGGTCCCAATAGGCACCTGGTGTAGAGAATACTGCGCCAGTCGTCAGCTTTTGAATCCAAGTCTGTGTTTTGCTGATCGCAAATTCCTTCTCAATCAGACCTTCTCTATATAAGCGATTGATATATAACAGCATCTCGCGATATTTGGGGTCTTTAACATCATATTGCAGACGTCCATTGTTGTCATAGTAGGCTTTTAAGCCCCACATGCCTTTGAATGTTCCCAAATTCGCGCCCATGTTCTCACCGTTCATCGTCATGGGAATGGACTCTTTGCCATCAATCGTGTTGTATTTTTCTTTAAAATTTTTCAGGAGTGCTTCAAACTCATCCGTTGTAAGTGGCTTTGAACCATCTGCTTTGTCTGGAAGAAACTCTTCCAGCAGGTTTTGTCTCATCAGCATACCGAAGACCGGATCACTGTCGAGTCCATACCAGTTTGCCAGATAGTAGTTCTTGCCGTCTGTATAACGTGTTTTGGTCAAGGTTTCGCCATACATCTCTTTCAAGTCAGAACCATACTTTTCAATTAACTCATCCAGTGGAATGAATGCACCGCTTGAAATGTACTTATCAAGTGAAGCGTCTCCCCGACTCATGACCACCACATCCGGATAGTCACCACTGGCGAGCATCAAGCTTAGTTTTTCCGTTGGATTACCTGTTGGTTGTTGGATGGAGATCTCTATGCCCGTCTTTTTGGTAATTTCCTGGGCAATTGCATCGGTAAATGGTTCTCCTTTGGTATTGCCATCAAACCACGTCAGCGTAATCGGCCCTTGTTCCCCATCTTTACCCGCTGTATTATTCTCCCCATCATTGGAGGAGCAGCCCGCAAGTAAACCAACGACTAATGCAGCCGTAATTCCCATGTTCATCCATTTTTTTGTCTTTATCATTGACACCCTAATTCCTCCCAATGAATAAATTCCTGTAGTGCTAGATTGAGCATTTCCAAAACGATCTTTGCCCACCCCCTTTCAGGGAGAAGCCACCGGACAAGCCTTCCCTGCAACCGGATCACGGAATAGATTAACTCTTAACAGCTCCCAAAGTCATGCCTTTAACAAAGTATTTTTGCAGGAACGGGTACACCATAACGATTGGTAAGGTGGCCACCATGGTAGCAGCCATTCGAATGGTATCACTCGAAACAGCATTTCGTTTAGCAGAGTTGGCCAGCATCTGCGATTGTGAAATCATGCCGCCAGTCTGAAATTGATTCAAGATTTTAACGAGCACGGCCTGCAGGGTCTTCAGGTCCGAGCTGTAGGTGAACGCATAGGAATCAAACCAGGCATTCCAATGCCCAATCGCTTGAAAAAGTCCTATTGTGGCAAGTACAGGTGTTGTCAGCGGCATCACAATCCGGAAGAAAATCGTCAGATCGTTAGCCCCATCTACCCTGGCCGATTCTTCAATCTCATGGGGCAGCTGCTCCATAAAGGTACGGACAATAATCATATAGAAGACATTCATCAAACTTGGCAAAATGAACACCGAAAATGTATCGATCATGTTCAGTGCCTTAAGCACCATGTAGAAAGGAATGAGTCCACCACTGAAATACATGGTAAAGATAAAGTACAGGTTCCAGCCTTTGCGACCAACCAGATTCCGCCGACTTAGCGGATACGCAAGCATCGTAATGACGAGAACCGATAGCGGTGCGCCAATCAGCGTCCGTTTGACGGTTACCCACAGCCCGTTTAAAATCTCACTATCTTTCAAAATCTGCTGATAGCTGTCCAAGGTCAAGTCCCTGGGCCACAAGTAAACGCCGCCCCGTACCGTATCCTCCGCGCTGTTCAATGAAAGAACGAGTATATTCCAAAACGGAAGAAATGTAACCAGTAATACGAGAATAAGAATGAAATACACAATAATTTTGAAAATACGATCCCCGAATCTGTTCAGAATCATCACAAGCGCTCCCCTCTGTCTTTTGTAGTTAGAACAACGCCTGGTCGTTCACTTTTCTGGAAATCCGGTTCACGATGAGGACAAGAATAAAGGCAACAACGGATTTGAACATCCCCACGGCAGCACCGTAAGAGAACATGCTGTTCTGTAGTCCGTATTTGTAAGCATAAATATCAATAACTTCGGAGTATTCAAGCACGGTATTATTTTGCAGCAGGTATTGCTGTTCAAATCCTGCATTCAAAATGCCTCCAACCGCGAGAATAGCCAATATGACAATTGTAGGGCGCATGGATGGCAGCGTTATATGCCACATTTGCTTAAATCGGCTGGCTCCGTCCACCCTGGCCGCTTCGTAGAGCTCCGGATTAATGGATGCGATTGCGGCGAGATACATAATGGCGCTGAACCCCATCTCTTTCCACATGTTCGACAATGCGATAATCCACCAGAATAGAGGCCCGTTCTGCAAAAATGCGACTGGTTCTTTGACAATGCCCAGCAGAACCAGAATATTGTTAAGCATTCCATCCGAAGCAAGCAGCGTAATTACAATGTTGGCTGCAATAACCCATGAGATAAAATGCGGCAGATAAGAAACCGTCTGTACAAAACGTTTGAAAAATCCCTGTCTCGCTTCATTAAGTACAAGCGCGAGAATGATTGGCGCAGGAAATCCGAAGAACAGCGTCAGCAAGCTTGTCGCAAGCGTATTACGCATAACCCGATAGAAATCCCCTGTTGTAAAGAAATACTCAAACCACTGGAAACCTACAAATTCGGCATGGAAGAACTGGTATAAAAAAGATCCCCCACCCGGCTGATAATTCGTAAACGCCATATACAGTCCGAACATCGGACCATAGGAAAATAGCAATGTCGCAATGAAGGCAGGAAGCATAAGCACGAATAACCATTTTTGCTCTTTTAGTCTGCTTATCAGATTATTGCTCCTGACTGTTTTGATAGCGCTTACCTTATGCATTAAGTACCCTCCCTTTTTCTATACAGCAGCATGGCCGGCCATATCTTGATTCAACTTCCCTCCTATTTATCATAAATTTGACGCAGATCGCTTGCCATAGTCGAATTCTCCGAAAGATACCGCTTTTTAAAGATGTTTTTGTAAAAAGAGAGGATTGGTTTTCCATATTCACTCTGCTATGATGAATTGTGCAACGAATAATCAGTCAAGAGAGGGCTTCCAAATGCGCCAATTCTATCGAAAATACATATACATGCCTTTTGTTAACCTGAGCTTTCGTTCCAAACTATTTATGGTATTTGTACTCGTCACCATCATTCCAATGATGTTATTGGTTTATTTTTCCTATGAACTTACCAAAACGAAACTTACCGAGCAGATCTACATCAACATGACGAACTCCACAGCTCAGATCACTAAAAATCTGGAGAATAAACTGGATAGCTACGAACATATTTCCGCCTCCATTTATTTGGATAACCGCCTTGCCAATTACCTTACGAACGAGTATCAGGATGATCCGTCTTATTTGGATGTCTATAATTATATTGGCAATCGAATCGACACCGTGATGGCTGCCTACCCCGATTTTGATAGCGCATTCATTTATTCAGACAATCCATCTCTGCCCAAAGACAATTATTATATCCGGCCGATTACACCCGAAGTTCAGAACACGGAACTGTTCCACAAATTGAAACAATCCTATGGGAACATTATTCATCTCTCATCGCCGCAGACAGAGAATAGTCCCGCCATGTTTACGCTTGCCCGGCTGCTGAACAACAACAGTAATCAGTATCCCTACGGAATGCTGGTCTTTCAAATTTCCGAGTCTGTCATCTACTCTCTCATGGAAAAAGAAGCAGGCGGCAAAGATATCTTTATTATAAATGACAAGGGCATTATTCTTTCTTCAGCGGACAAACAGTTAATCAATACAAGCTTGCCCGAATTGCTTCATCAAAATTTTGACGAGACGCCTTCAGGCAGATTTGATACAACTTATCAAGACGTGAAGGCTCTAGCGGTCTATAACACGCTTAAAAATGGCTGGAAAACGGTGTCCATCTTCCCTTACGACAGTATTATCAAAGATGCCAAATCTCTCTCTCAGCTTATTATCAAAATTTCACTGGGCTTCATCGGCGTGGCGCTGTTGCTCATTTATATTACTGCATCGCTGTTCAGCAAACGTATCAGGACGTTAATTCGGATGATTCGGCGCATTGAACGGGGGGATTTCAATCCTACCCATGAGGAACAAATGGGCAATGATGAGATAGGACAGCTTCACTTTGCATTCGAACAGATGACAACCCGGCTGAAAAGTCTGGTTACGGAGGTCTACCAGAAGGAGCTACAGAGTAAGGAAGCCGAGCTTGACCTGCTTCAAGCTCAGATCAATCCTCACTTTCTGTATAACACACTCGGCTCGATCTCCTCTCTGGCCGTAAAGCATCAGGATCCGCAGATCCAGGATATGGTCCTTCATCTAGCCAAGTTTTATCGGATATCCCTGAATAAAGGAAAGAGCATCCTGACCATCAATGAGGAATTGAAATTGACGCAGAGCTATAATGCCATTCAGCTTATACGATTTAAAGGCAAGCTGAATATCACCTACACGATAGATCAATCGATCTTGCCCTACTCGACCGTAAAGCTTGCGTTACAGCCTTTTGTGGAGAATGCAGTGATTCATGCACTTTGGAACCAGGATCGGCCCCTAAATATCCATATCAAGGGCGTCATCGAGAACAATAGTATCATCTTATCTGTTATAGACGATGGAATGGGCATGCGGCGTGAGACGCTTCAGTCTTTGTTTGAAGAGAAAGAAGGACGCGGCTATGGCATTTCAAATGTGGATCGGAGAATTAAGCTGAAATTTGGTGAATATTACGGTGTAAAAGTGTATAGCAAACTAGGCATGGGAACCACGGTCCAAATCCGTCTGCCACAAAAAGAGATCCAATAAAAAAGGAGTGCAATGCAGCCACTATTGGCTTGCAAAGCACTCCTTTTAAACCATTCTACAGCATCCTTTTATACCTGCTCACGGATACGATACACCAAGCTATCGAAATCGCCACGTAGAGGCAGCTCCACCCCGATGTTCATCAGCGCACGGCCACTGACCGATAATCCCAGCTCTTCAATGAGATAGGTCTTGTTAGCATGAAGTCCTGCCAAACGGAGTCTAGGCAACGGTTCACCCAGCTTCTGCGAGTGAAGAAAAGCGAACAGAACATGTTCACTTGCGGCAGCATCGCTGTACTGGACAGCCGTAACCCCCTTATGGCGAAGCTCAGTCAGACGGAATTGTCTGCCGAATTGTACGAGGTGGCGAATGGCTTTGTACTGACCGATGAATTCCCCGGACTGCTCGATCCATTCATCACTCCACTCGTTCAGATTGGAGCCAATACCAAGCGTGCCCATCATTGCACTGTGGAAACGATACTTCAGGGAGACGTTTCGACCGTTCATTCCTGTAGGTGACTCAGTTACCCAACAGGTCATCATACGTGGTGCGTACGTATAGGAGAAGCCTTCCTGAATGCTCAGACGGTCGAACGCATCCGTATTGTCACTCGGCCAGGACTGGTCGGCATAACGGAAGATACCCAAATCAATTCGCGAGCCACCTCCTGCGCAAGTCTCAAACTCCACATCCGGGAACTTGGCTCTCAGCTGTGCCCAGATATCATAGAGACTCTGAACATGCCTTACCCATACTTCTTTCTGGCGGTTAATAGGGTGCCCCTTCATGCCAGGTTCTGTGATGGTCCGGTTCATGTCCCATTTAATGAACTTAATCTCATGGTTGCCAAGCAGTTCGGTCATAAAATCGATAATGTATTGCTTAACCTCCGGCTTGGAAATATTCAGCAGCAGCTGATTGCGAAGCTCCGTACGTCCCCGGGTCTCAAAATGATATACCCAGTCTGGATGTGCTCTATAGAGATCACTATCTGGGTTGACCGACTCCGGCTCTACCCATATGCCGAACTCCATCCCAAGTCCGTGAACCCGGTCAATCAGCTCAACAAGTCCGTTCGGGAACTTCTCCATATTCACGTTCCAGTCGCCCAACCCCGCTCGGTCGGAATGCCGCTGTCCAAACCAGCCGTCATCCACGACGAACAGCTCCACGCCCATCTTGGCTGCCCGCTCGGCAAGCGCCATTTGGTCCTGTGCGTTAACATCGAAGTAGGTAGCTTCCCAGGAGTTGTACAGCACTTTCCCGATTTCACTGCGAGGCAGTATGTAATTGTATTGATATTTATGCAAGCGGTGGCTCATTCCGCCAAAGCCTTCTGGGCTGAATCCGCCGACAAAGACAGGCGTCTCAAACGTTTCGCCCGCACCCAGCAACCATTCATTGTCAAAATCATTGATGCCACCTGTTACCCGCACATGCGTGAATGGGGTCTTCTCCGCAACAATCTTCCAGTTGCCGCTCCAGGCCAGAGCACCAAACCATACCCCGCCGCCGCTTTCTGTCGAAAGACCATCATCAATCGCAAACCATGGGTTGGCATGACCGTCCGTGAAACCTCTCCGCGATTCAAGTATCTTTTTTCCCTCTGTCAAAACGGTATTGCGCAGTTGGAATTCACCCGACCATTTCCCTGTAACATGCGTCAGGCGGTAATCCTGGAGATATGGCAATGTCCAGGCTGCGGAATGCATACTTTCCAGCACGATATCCTCCTGTCCCGTATTTACGATATTGGCGTAACGCTCCACCAGGTCGAATTCCGGGATGACCCGATATATCAGCTGCGTTTCAAGTGTATAGACCTGATCCTTCAACGTGATAATCAACGTCTGTCTGCCATCTTGTTCAATGATTTCGTGACGGTCATACTTTACCTGAAGATCGCGGACACCATCAGACATACGCAGCTTCAGAGATGGCTCTGTATAAGATGCTCCTCCCCAGAAGCTGTACTCCTCCACCTCTCCTTCCACTTCCGCGTCAAAAGAGCTATGGGATTGTAGAAGGAGCAACGGAGCGCTGTCCTCGATGTCCACGGGGTTACCCCAATACAGATGCTGGAGGTGTTCCCTCTCATTAATTCCGAAAATGTAGGACGAATTTTGCGTCTGTATTGCAAATATACGTAGTTGTTCATTATATTGAATCGTCAAGTTTATCATCCTTTCGAGTTCCTGTTTCCCTCGTGCTGTGTGTTGTGAACATACCTATTATTGTAGGAAGCAGGAGTTAAATTAGCCATATCGCATTCTTACAATCCATAGGGGAAATCATCTCTCATTTCAAATTATGAAAATAAGGCTGCGATGCAATTCGCAGCCTTAAATCTTACTTCAAAATCAGGTTATAGATGACCTGAGCCGCCTCTGCACGGGAAGCTATCCCTTTAGGCACAAACTGCCCCTGTCTTTGGCCTTGAACTAGTCCTAGTTGGGCTGCATCCTTTACCGAAGCAGTTGCCCATGAAGAAACCTGAGCCATATCTGTAAACAAGATGTCTGTAGAACCAACAGGCACTTTCCCATCATTCAGTTCGTATGCTTTCATCAGCATCACCGTGATTTCCTCTCGGGTAATCCGTGCGTCCGGCTGGAAACTGGTTGCGCTTCGGCCGTTGACAATACCAGCTTGGGTCGCAATCGCGATGGGTTCCGCGTACCAGGCATCTGTCGCTACATCTGTAAATTGTAATTCCCCTGCTACGGTCAGTCCCAGAGAATGAACGAGCATGGCGGTGAATTCAGCGCGAGTGACTGCCCGACCTGGCTCAAATTGATCTTCGTTTGTGCCTTCAACATACCCCTTCACTGCTAACTCCTTGATTACAGAGCTAGCCCAATGATTGGCCGGAACATCGGCAAACGTCCGATTCAGTTCCAGAACGGCATACTTGCTGAAGTGGCTCACTTTAGTCGTTAATACGCCATTCACGTAATCCGATTTGAGAAATTCCAATTTCCCATTTTCGTTAATATAATAAATCCCCCCCTGTGAAGGGTCGAAGCCTTCAGCCGCTTCCAGACTCAGCGTAACCGGATGATTGAACGCAGAGAGTGTTTCGGTTGTACCAGATTTAGTTGTTACCGAAAGGCTGAATTCATAGATTTCTCCCTTAAGGGAAACCGTTGCCCGGGAAGATGATTCCACTGCAGCAATGACCTCCTTGGCCTTGCTGCCAAGCGGAACCATTTTCAAGGAAATGGTACTATCTTCCTGTTGCCCCGCTGGTAGCTTGCTCAACAGCTGCTGGAACAAACTCGCAGGTACTTGCAGGGTTAATTTGCCTGATTTCACTTCCAGTGCACGGTCGCCGAGCTGGTGTAAAACAGCAGATGACAATTGTAGCTCCTGAGTACCAGCCTTGATGTCCACAACGGCTTTCCCTGCCCCACTGTCCACTTTCAGCATATCGGCTGTGATGACCAGTTTTGCTGTATCCTTCTCCTGAACAGTGCTATTGCCGGAGTTTCCACTAGTATTGTTGTTATTTCCATTGTTGCCAGGATTCCCTGGGTTGCTTGGGTTGCCTGGGTTGCCTGGATTTTCCGGATTGACTGGTTTTTCGGTCAATTTAACCAACTTCGATTCAGCCGGTCCAAGCGAGATGGACCATGAACCCGTGGCTGACGAAGATTCACCTGTCCACAAATCTTGTAACGTGTAGGATTTGGATTCATTCAATCCGGCACGACCCAAATTAATCGTTTTGTTCGCTGAACTATTGGCGCTGTAATTAAATACGGCAAGGTAATAATTATTGCCGTCTTTCAGAACAAACGTATCCGCAGCATTTGCATTCGTATTCCCTTCAAGCGGCTTGAATGCTTTTCCTTTCAGCGCCACCTGAAGAACATCCGTGTTATTGTACAATGCTGTCATGTATTCCTGTGCCTTGGGATCGTTCACATCATCGGAATCCATCATCACCGTGCCGGCAATCACACCGGAATTTACCCGACTACGGGCTTCCTCCAGGCTTGAAGCACTGCTTAATGCCAAATGATCTGGGTCTGTATAAGAATAGATCGTTCCATTTTGCCAGAAACCATATGTCAATGAATTGAGCATGTACTCCGTCTCATTGATTTTGCCATAGGTGTCACAAGAGATCCGTCTGCTATGCGCGTATTGACTTGGAAAAATCGGTGCAATGGACGCACTAATAAACATTTTCCCATCCAATCGCTCTTCGACATAACGCATCCCTTCATTGTATGCCTGGATTCCTGTCGTCACGGTAGTGTCATAGTGTTGGCCTTCCAGTGATCCATGGGTCAGGAAATCCAGTTTGATGAATGTGAATCCAAGTGATTTAAACTTATCCAGAAAATAATTCATACGCATTTGACTCCCCGGATGTGTCACATCCAGTGCATATGCTCCATCCAGCGTAGGCAGAGGTTTCCCCTGAGCATCCTTGAGCACAATATCACCATACGTATATTGCCCGTTGGTACCATCTACCGTTTGGCTCATATCGTTGCCCCAATATACAAATGGTCCCCAATAGATTCCTGCATGCTGACCATTGTCCTTAATTACAGATACGGCTTGGGCAAGCTCTGCATCACTTAGATTATCCCAGTAGGAATCCATATTAATGAATACATTTCCGTTATTGTTGAATTTCTTAAGGTTATTCTTGAAATAATTGGACACATCCACTACGTTCTGATACGAAAGCCCGCTATCATAAGCTCCCCAGCTATTCCAACCTACTGGAACACCTTGTGGCAGCTCCGGATTCAACGCCAGCGGAGGTGTAATAATCGCATTGGCTTTTCCGTATTCTTCAAGTCCTGTGCGGTAATCACTGAAACCACCTACCATAATCAATGGTGAGGACAGCTCAGTACCGGTCAGGCTGCCATGTGGTTGGGTGTCGCGAGTAACGTCACTCGCTGCACCACCATACACAGCAAATTCATTCAGACGATTAGCTGAGCCTTTCCAGTCAATACCGGTCTTCCAGGTGTCATGGGTTACTGAACCAATCACAAGACCGTTACGTGTTGAGTTATTGAATACCGTTGTCATTTCGTAACTGGTATCCGCCCGGTTCATCGTTTGAGATTTATAGCGAATCCAGGCGTCATTGTCAAAAGGTACTGTAAGCACACGATTATCCGAGCTTACGCCGATATCCACACCACCCGAATTTTTTACGGTAATTGGTGACATGTAATTACTTTGGATCTCTGTATCACTGAAGGCATCCAGACGGTTGAGGAAATACGATTTATCTTTATAAAACCGATAGACCTGCTTCAGGGTTGGATTGCCAATTGACGTATGAACAAAGTTCAACTCAATGCCTTTGCCGAATCCATCCTGAATCTCCACAGGTGTTCCACCGCTCTTATGACTCTCATAACCTTTGGTTTCCACAAGGCCGTCACCAAGTTTAATGCTGCTGAAAATCCCCCGCATCTTCTGCCCTTCTGCCCAGCTATAGCCGACGAATCCAGTCTGGGTATTATAAGACACTTCGTATTGTCCGTTCGATACCAGAAGGCCATACGTGTAATCAGTCACCGTGATATCCCCGTATTGTTGCGAGTCACCCGGTGTTCCCAGATCGTCATCTCCTTCACCTGGATTTTCGGGTTCTGTCTCTATCGCAGGCTCTACGATAATCCGGTCCAGATCGGGAGAATAGCCATTGTTATCTGAAAAGGTAATCGTATTCTCGCCCTCAGTTAATGGGAGGGTAAGATCATACGTACCTACCGTATCCCAATCCGGGGTTTTAGGCAGGTCGTGGAACTGCTCTTCCCCATCATTCGCATGGACATAGAAACTCCGCGGATCACCGGAAAAATAATCTACCTTAACGCGGTAATCACCTGTCATTGGGGCTATAATTTTATTGAACGTCAAGGAGCTCCCGCCATTCAGGTAGCCGACCTTTTTGCCTCCGGAAGCATTCGGACTCTCTGTTACACGCGCTTCACCAGTCAGTGTATTGCCCGAATCTTCGGCTTCATAGCTAAGCGTATACGGGATTACTTCGATTCGGTCAAAATCGGGGGAGTACCCATCATGATCCGAGAACGTAATGGTATTAACTCCCTTATCGAGGGAAGCTTCTGCATCATACGTGCCTACCGTATTCCAGCTTGCCGTTTTGGGCAGATCAATCATCTCATCCGTCTCATTGTTCACCTGCATATAGACAGGTCGCTGGTCACCAGAAATATAAGATATTCGGATCAAATATGTACCATCTGCCGGTACAGTAACATTCGTAAATTGCAGTGAACTGTTTTTGTTCAGATCCGTTACTTTTTTTCCGCCTGAACTGATACTGCTGTCCACCACCTTGGCATTGCCTTTCAAAATATTGTCGGCTGCTTCTGCCTCAATGATTGCACCATGCAGATTTTTCTTCCAGTCGTCTCCGCCACCTTCTCCCGGGTGGTCACTGTCCAAACCGCGGATCACAATCTTGTCGATGTCGGGAGAATACCAGTTGTTGTCATCAATCAGGATTGTGTTGGTACCCGCGTTCAACGGAAGAGTCACATCATACGTTCCCACCGTATCCCAGTCGACTGTCTTGGGCGGTTCTTCAAATTGCTTCTCCCCGCCATTCGCACTAATATTGAACGGCCGCGAATCACCTGAAATGTAGTCAACGGAAATCTTATAATTTCCTGTCTCACTTACAGTAACATTGTTAAATTGCAAGGAACTGCCTTGGTACATGCCTCCGACCTTTTTGCCGCCTGAAGCCGTCGGGCTATCAGAGATTTTCGCGTTACCAAGCAAAATATTTCCCTCGGCCTCGGCTTCATAGGTATTCATATCATCGGCGTGAGCTGTTCGGACGAACTGGCCCCCGCCAACTACCAAGCAAAAAATGATAAAGAACACAAATCCTTTTTTCATAATCCGTCCCAACATAACATGCCTCCATTTTCTTATGATTGAGTTAGGTCTCCATATGCCTATCCTGCGGCGGTTCACAGCCATCATCTGTAATCGCTTTCATAAAGAGCTGTTAAATCCCCTCTCTCCTCCTTCCTTTCCTATATGCCTAATTGTAAAAAGGAGGAGGGGGATGTTCCATACCACAATGTTACTATTCATACAGGAAAGCCTCTTTCATTCGCCATATCATGGGTTAGTAAGAGGGAGCCTATCCAAATCATGTTCAAGGAAAACGGGAGGATCGTGATCGTTACCAGACAGCCTGTATCTTCATATACTTTTCCTGTATTCGTTGGGTGTTACGCCCTCTGTCTTCAGGAAAAGAGATATAAAATAAGATGAACTTTCATAGCCCACGTTCTGCGCGATATCGTGAATCTTGAGCGAGCCATCTGCCAGCAGTTCCCTGGCTTTATCCAGTCTGATGCGTGTCAGATAATCGTGAATTGTCATCCCTGTTTTGTCCTTAAAAATGGATCTCAAATAGTTTGGTGACAAATAGACCTGATCAGACAGGCTGTTGATGGTAATCGGCTGATTGTAATTCTGATCGATGAGAGTACGGACCTTGTGAATCAATTTTGCATTTTTGTCCATAAACCGCTCACCCAGCATACTCACGGCATCTTCCGCAGTACCGAGAATCAGATCCTCGATCTCATGCAGAGTCAGTGCATTATAGATGGAATGATACAGCTCAGCCCGCTTCGGAACAGGTTTATGAAGCTGCTCCAGCAGCTCATTAACGAGATCTATCGACCAGTCGCAGATGAATTTCTTCTTAACTCGCAGTGTTGCCAATCCCTCAATATACCCGTGCAGCTTCTGTGCCGCCCATTCAAAATCCAGTCGGTTAATGGCCTCAAACCATTCCTTTTGTTCAAAAGGGGGCATATGCTCCGTATAAAACTGGTTTGAAAGCGACTCCGCATGAATAATGGTGCCTGTACCTTCATAGAAACGCTCATTCAAAACGATGCGTGTCTGTTCGTACAGACAGTGAATATGGGATAACTCTGTCTCTTGTCCTCCTACAGCTGCCGTCACCGTAAAATCGAGGGCACTACGAATAGCCTCAGCCAAGTCTTCCCACGCATAATGTCCCGGCTGCTGGGCCGCTTCCATAAATACACCCGTCTCTCCTTCCTTGTAATCCACAAAGATCGCTTTCAGGTTCTTCGCCTTGAAGAAATGGTCGAGAAAAGACACCAGCCGTCCTGTACATTCCTCCAGACTTTGCTGTTCCTCTTCAGCCTCCTTGGGATCGATACTGAACAAGGCCATTGCATATCGGGTGGTCTCCGGTTGTCGGGTTAGACGGCTGAAACTAAAAGCGAGATCAAGAGCACGATCCTCATTTTTTTCGTAAGATAACTCCTTCAGGATATTGGCTTTGGCTGCCTCCATGGAACGGTTCTTCATTGCAACTTCTTCACAACGCTGTTTAACTTTACTGATAACGCTTTCAATTTCGTTTAAATCCAAAGGTTTTAGCATATATCCCACGGCCCCTACGTTGATAGCCGATTTTACATATTGAAATTCATCGTGCCCGGTCAGAAACATCACCTGGATCGAGTCGTAGCTCTCATGTATATTTCTCGCCAGATCAATACCGTTCATTATCGGCATCTGAACATCGGTAAGAACGATATCAGGCTGGGTGGCCTCAATCTTCTCCAAGGCCTCCCTGCCGTTACTCGCCGTTCCCATGATATAGATACCCATCTCTTCCCAACGAATGTAATCCCTCATCATCTCAAGTCCCAGTTCTTCATCGTCTACCAAAAAAATACTGTACATCAACGTCCCCTCCCTTTGTCTCTTTCTGTCTCTATTATATGTTTTTCCCCCCGTTGGACCATGGTCCATATAAATGAAAGTTATTTTCAAGTATAGATCGTTATTTTACCAACTCCAGCTCGCTATTGAAATAGTAACTTTCGCCTGCTTCGGCATGAAGGATCGTTCTATGGTTGCCCCAACAAATGGTGAACGTTCCCGGCGAGAAAGTGTGAATGTTCGTAGAGGTCAGCTTTCCATTCTCCCAGACGATGTCAACCTCGGCATTTCCTTTTGCTCTCAGCCCAGTTATCGAGCCGGTGCTCCATGCCTGTGGAAGCGCTGGGAGAAGGTGGATCTCGCCCGCATAACTTTGCAGCAGCATCTCCGCTACGACAGCTGTACCGCCGAAATTTCCATCAACGACGAAAATATTGCTCTCTGCTCCAGCAATTCCGGATTTGGAATAGGTGAACAGATTATCGAAGCACAGGCCGCCGATCAAATGTGAGAGGTGTTTATATGCCGTCTCCCCATCGTGCAATCTCGCAAAACCCAGTCCAAACAAAGCAGCTGTAAATTCAACATCCTCCAGCTCTTCCTGGACCATGCGGTTCTCCAGCGTTACTCGTGCTGCAGTACTGAGTTCCGGTGTATGGTCAGGTGTAATCTGATTGTCCGGATACAGCGCATACATATGAGACAAATGCCGATGCTCCGGCTGCACCTCCTCATAATCCTCCAGCCACTCCTGTAACTGACCTTTCTTCCCGATCTGTAGAGGTGGTAGCTTGCTGATTGCTTCTTCCAGCTTGCGTCCAAGTTCCTCGTCTTTGTTCAAAAGTTCAACTGAATTAAGACAAAATTCGAAGAGCCTGCGCACCAGCATCTGGTCCATTGTCGTTCCCATGGACAGCTGCTGTGCCCCCTCTCTCGAATTATCAGAATAGAAATGATTTTCCGGCGAATTGGAAGGACCCGTCACCAGCCAACCGTTCCGAGGATGCTCACACATGTAGTCCAGATAGAAAGCCGCGGATTCCTTAAGTACAGGATAGGCCACATTCTCTAGGAAAACACGATCCTGACTATACTCATAATGCTCAATCAGGTGTGTAGCCAGCCATAATCCGCCTGTAACGTTCAGCCCCCATGAGGTCTCCCATCCAGGCAACGTAAAGCCCCATATATTGGAGAAGACATGAGCGACCCACCCATCGCATCCATATACATTACGAGCCGTTTCCCTGCCCGCCTGTGCCAGATCCTCAACATACCTAAATAACGGAAGATGGCTCTCTCCTAGATTCGTAATCTCTGTGGGGTAATAATTCATCTGGGTATTCATATCAAGGTGATAATCACAGCTCCAGCCCATTCGGCACGCTTCACCATCATTCCAGATTCCTTGGAGATGGAGTGGCAGCGGAGAGTTCTCGCGAGACCCCGCAATGGTCAGATACCGTCCATATTGAAAAAACAATGCGTACAGCTGCGGATCTTCATCCCCATTACCCTGTTCCAACAAACGAATACGTTGATCTGTAGCCAGACCGGATTTCCCCTTGAGCCCCAACTGAATATCAACCTTGTCATATTGCTTGCCGTAATCGCGGATATGATCCTCCCTAAGCAAGGCATACCCCTTGTTTAAAGCCTTCATCAGCGTATACTCGTTCTCTGTTTTCCAATCCTGATCTGTACGGCGATAATCCGTGCTTACACTAAAATAAATCCATGCCTCATCCGCTCCGGTCACGTTCAATCGACCATCTCTACTTACGATGGTACCCCCGGATACAACCAACTTGACCAAACCCTTGGCCCATACGCCGCAAGTCCCATCACTATGTACATTTTCCGTTGCCTGCCCTTGGAATTCAAGCGTGTTGTCATCTAAGGCTACTACCTTGAATGAGTCCGTGCCTGCCTGTAAGCCAAGTGTAAAGGATACGCAACCCTGAACATTGCTCCAAATTCTTGAGGCCACTATATCATCGGCGTGAGAAGCGAAAACTTCACGAAGAATCGTGATGTCATCATCTTTCCAGAACGCCCCGGCCAGCGCATGAGTCAGATCCAGCTCGCGTTGGAAGCTTCCAGTTTCATCAGAACCCGAATTCTTCTTCCCAAAATCAATAACAACATCACATAATCCAAGATGGGTGCCGAAATTACGTTTCTTTGGCTGTAAATGCTGCTTGGCAAGACGGTCTCCTCCATCATAATCCCCAGAGAAAAAATGATCTCGCATCTCTTGAAGTGCAGCCTTGCCTCCTTCGGAAGGGTGCTCCGGATCAATTCGACCCGACCAGTAGGTGACCTCGCTCATACTCCATACTTCTCGATGCGAAGACGCCATAACAACCGCCCCTATTCTTCCATTGCCCAGCGGCAGGCCTTGAGACCAATCCGCTGCAGGGGTTGAATACCATAAAGTAAAATCGTTCATATCATGTCCTCCAGTCCAATAATGATTATCTATACAGATAAACTCATGACCCAAAACAGACAAACGCGCGATCTGTGAGATACAAAAGCGCGCGTTTGACTTTGTTTTTATATTCTAAAACCGTTTACTTCTCTGGGTTATCATTTCTCCCAGGTCAGTTTCCCTTCACGGTCAATCTGAAGATTTTGGATTCCGCCGGTTCCAGTGAGACCGTAAGCTCTCCAGACGTTTCCCCTTGTGAGCCTTCCCACAGATCTTGCAAACTGTAAACGGCATTGGTGTTTAGTCCGGCCCGCTCCAGCGAGACGGATTTCACCGCGGCCTGTGCAGCATCAAAGTTGAAGACGGCGAGATAGAAACTTTTCTCTTCCGACGATTCAAGGACAAACACGTCAGAAGACAGCTTCCCAAAATCACCTTCAACTGGTCGGAAGGTTTTGCCCATACGAGCAACGTTCAAAATCTCCTTGTTACCAAGCCATTCTTTTGCTCGTTCGGCAGCATCCTCTTTGCGGAAGTCATCCCCGAGTAGAAGCACCGTACCGGCAATGACTGAAGCAGTCAGGCGGCTACGTCCTTCAGACCAGCCGGTAGCTTCCTGGTTGAAGCTCTTGTATAACACCGAATGATCCGGATCATTGTAGCGATAGAGCGTATTGCTCATCCACCAACCGTGTGTCAGCGAGTTCAGCAGATATTCCGTATCCGCAAGTGTACCGAAGACATCACAGGAAATACGGCGGCTGTGGGCAAAAGCATATGGAAATAATGGAGCGATGGACAAGTTAATGAAAAATGGCCGTCCGATTACTTCTGGCGAGAGCTTATGCTGCAAATAAGACATGCCATAATGATAAGCCGCGATCCCTGTTGTAATATTCGGATTGTGGTGCTGTCCCTCCAACGAGCCATGTGCCAAGAAATCCAGTTTGATATATTCGAAACCTTCCGAGATGAATTTATCCGTGAACCAGTCGATTCTTTGCAGGTTGCCAGGATGTGTCGGGTCTATCGCCAGACCACCGTCTACATCTGGCAGAATTTCGCCCTCACTGTCACGCAGCAGGATATCTGCATAGGTGTACTTGCCGTTCGTTCCTTCGACCGCTTGACCGAACTGATCAGGTCCTCCCCAGAAGGCAAATGGGGTCCAGTACGTTCCCGCTCTATGTCCGTTTTGCCGTACTCGGTCCAGTGCGCTCTTCATCTCTTCCGGCGTAAAATTGTCCCAGAAAGCATCAAAGTTGATATATAACGTATCCTCATTCTCGAATCCAAGCGGCTGCACTTCATTTTTCAGAAAATCGCTGGTCGCTGTATATAGATCATAGTCCAGATCACTCATAGCCGCAGACCAGCTGTTCCATCCGATGGGGACACCGCCCTCCCAAGGTAATTGAGCCTCAATCCAGCTATTAGCCCTACCGTAGGCTTCAAGACCTTCACGGTAGTCTTCATAGAACCCGACGAATACCAATGGAGATTCAACTCTTTTTCCCTTCACATAACCATGAGGCTGGGAATCGCGAGTCAGTTCACCCACCGCACCGCCGTACAGATCAAGTCCCTCAATTTGTCCGCTTTTTTCGCTTTGCATACGAATCCCTGTTTTCCATACCTTATGCGTAAGGGAACCCATCACAATTCCCCGGCGGCTGTCGGGCGCGAACAAGGCTGTCGCCTCATAACTCTCCATATCAAGCGGCGGCTTAACCACCGTATATCTGACCCATTTATCGTTGTCAAACGGAACACGCAGAATGCTTGGTTCATTCTGGCCGGATTCTCCGCCGAGTGATATGGTTTTGGATTGGATGACAGCCATGCGATTCGCCTTAAGCTCTTCATCGCCGACTATAGCGGTCTGCACCAGTACATACGGTGAGGATTCATACATATAGAAATGCTGCTCCAGTTGCGGCAGCAACGAGGCTTTATGCAGAACGACCAAGCGGATGCCTTTTCCAAATCCTTCTCGAACAATATCTTCCTGTGCCGTCAGCTCATGGTTCTGATAATGATCCGTGCTGTATTCCCGGCCCTGCCAGCGAAAAGCACTACGAATGCCCTTCACATGGGAAGAATGGTTGCCGATGAAGGACACTTCACCATTTTCAAGATTGATCTCCAGGCTCACGTGGCCATTTGTAACGCTTACAAGATTAACATTCTGTTGCTGCACTTGTACGGCTGTATCGCTAGTTAGCATCATATGCCTCCTTATTGTTGCATGCTGTGCCCTGAGCGGAGCTGATTATGTCTCTCCTGCCCAAGTCTGCCCTCATTATAAAGACCGAATAGAGCATTTTCTATGCAACGATCTTCCGATCCATAACGCGATTTAACTCAACTTAATCTTGTAGGTACGTCCTGCAGATGTAGGGAAACTTATGATATTTAAATCGGTGTTCTCCGTCTCAACCACGCTGCCGTCAAGCGTTACCACAATTGGGCCTTCACCTCTAAGCACACACTCCCGACCCAGGTGTGAAGTGATGTGCGCTTCTACGAGTTGTCCGTTGTCCCACCGGATACTGACCTCAAATCCACCTCGGGCACGCAGGCCGGAAACGTTGCCCTGTTGCCAAGCATCCGGCAGTGCAGGTAGCAGTTCCATATAAGGACGGTGAGATTGCAGCAGCATCTCGGCTATCCCGGCAGAGGCCGCGAAGTTGCCGTCGATCTGAAACGGAGGATGTGCGCCCAGAAGATTCGGATATACACCGCCATGGTTGTATTGTTCCGACGCTCCATCTCTGACCAGACGCAGCATGTTGGAGAGCAGATGCAGGGAACGATTTCCTTCCCTGAAACGGCTCCAAAGTGCAACACGCCATCCCAGGCTCCAACCCGTGCTTTCGTCTCCCCGCCGCTCAAGGGAGGTTCTGGCGGCGACAAACAACTCTGGTGTCTCTTCGTCCGAAAGCTGTCGACCCGGATACACGCCTACCAGATGCGAGGTATGCCGGTGGTAAATGTCCTCATCCTCATAGTCCTTCGCCCACTCCTGCAATTGGCCATATTTCCCGACTTGCAGCGGCAGAAGGCGTTCGCGAATGCTCACCAGTTCTTTTCTGAAATCCAGGTCCGTTCCAAGTATTTCCGAGGCTTCAATACAGTTGGTGAACAACTCCCAGATTAATGAGATATCCATGGTTGAACCCGGACTGACCGCTGCTACACCTTCCGCTGTCCGGAATTTATGCTCCGGCGAAGTTGAAGGCGAAGTCACAAGGTGACCGCTACCATCGTCAATGAGCCAGTCCAGTGCGAACAGCGCAGCTTCCTTCATCACTGGATACGCGGAATTCCGCAAATACGTCTCATCTCCGCTGAAGGCATAATGCTCCCATAAATGCTGGGTCAGCCAAATACCTCCCATCGGCCAGAAAGCCCAGCTTGGATCACCGTCACCATAATTGCCCACCGGTGCCGTCTGTCCCCAAATATCCGTGTTATGATGCGTGGTCCAGCCTCGGGTACCATAGTTGACCTGTGCGGTCTCAACGCCCTTCTTCGCCAAATTGCTGATCAAGTCCAGCAATGGCTCATGGCATTCAGCCAAATTGCATATTTCAGCCGGCCAATAGTTCATTTCAGTATTAATATTCAGCGTGTAATTGCTGCTCCATGGAGGACGAGTTACTGCATTCCATATGCCCTGAAGATTCGCAGCCTGCGTTCCCGGACGGGAGCTTGCGATCAGCAAGTAGCGCCCATAATGAAAGAGAAGCTCCACAAGCCCCGGATCCTCCGCCCCATAGGTCGTAATCCGCTGTTCAGTGGACATCTGCTCCGGAGCAGGTGAATTCCCCAGCTGAAGCTTCACACGATCGAACAGTAAACGGTAATCCGCAATATGGGAGTCAAGCAGGCTGTCATACGGCTTGGCTACCGCCTCATTCAGAAATGAACTTGCAGTGAAGGAAGCATCTTTTCCATCGACTCCCGGAATGGCATCCATACCATTAAAACTTGTAGCCGCACTGAAATAAAAGGTTGCCGTTGTCGCACCCAATACATGAATTCCACTGCCATCTACCGTTACCTGTCCATCCTCTGTCTTTACCGCTAGCTGTCCTTCAAAGACCATGCCCTTGTTATTTCCGGGGTCACCGTATCGGATCGGATCGTCGCTTGCAACATAGCTGGGATCGACATGTTCAGGGGCCGTTCCTTCCATAACAAAGCGGCCTTCCCTAACACTAGTCACATGCCGAAGCGGGCTATCCAGTGACGCATGTACATTCAACGCACCTTCCACACTCGCAGCCAGCCGCAGTACAAGTACCTGATCAGGATGCGACGCAAACATTTCACGGGTATATATAACATGGCCAATCTGATATTCAAGGCTGTGCACTGCATGTTCTACATCCAGCGTCCGCTTATAGGAATGATAGATGTTCCCGTGCTCAAAACGTAGGAGTAAATCCCCGAAAGGCAGGTACGATTGAGTGTAAGGTCCCATCATTTCTCTGGTCAGCGTGTCCGCTTCTGTATAACGTTCCTCCTGTAACAGCTTGCGGACCTTTGGCAGAGCGTCCTTTGCGCCAGGATTGTTGCCGTTCTTCGGATAACCGGACCATAAAGTATCCTCATTTAAGCTGATTTTCTCCTGCTCCACTCCACCAAAGATCATACCGCCCAGACGGCCATTACCAATGGGAAGCCCTTCCGTCCATACATGTGCAGGTTTGTCATATTGAAGTTTCATGTGCACTCTCCCTCATGATTTCTCAATTGCTAGTCAATTCCTTCAGGAACATTAGTGAACGTATTATCCGCAATGTCAACCTCGCTGCAGGCTATTGCATAGACTGCTTCTTCAACGCCGGATAACTTTCCTGTCTCGCTGGAGGAACATATTTTATTCGACTTGAAAACCAACCCACGAGTGGATTTGGCGCTTAGAATCGGGACATCACTACAAGTTTCGAAACGGTTATTCAGGATAACGACCTGTCGGTGGACCGGAGCGCTCTCATCAACCACCACATTCTCCGGGGATATGAATATCACGGGATGCTCACTGCCGCCACATTCAATAAAATGGTTATCGGAGATCGTCACATCCTCTACCCTTCCGGACTCATACCAGGACTCGGCATCCACCGCAATCAAAATGGCATTCATGGACATGCGTTCAAACGTATTCCCGGTAATCAGCACTTTCCGACGAGTCGTTACGAGGATGCCTCGTGTTGGTACTCGGGCAAAATGATTATTTGTAATTTCCACTTCTGGTGTCCAGGTTACATTCTCAATGACATCATGGCTGCCAATACCGTCCGGTACCGGATGAGCAAGAGTCAGTAAAAGCTCACGAGCACTTAAACGCTCAACCGCAACCACATTATTGGAGGCGTAGGTCGTCAACGAACCGGAACGGACAAATTCGATTTCATCACCAGGATAAAATGCTGGAAACCCATACGTCTGGGGATGCATAAATTGAACCTTCACGCAATCCACTGCTGGCTGATCTACAATTCGTAAATAGGTACCGTGGACATTGACAGGATCATCATGCGAACCGGAAAAATAGCTGTCCCTTACGGCAACCTTGCCTCTGCAGCTGGAGATGTGCAGAAAATCCGCAAAGCCGGCAACCGTACGTTCCGTTTCGGTACGGGGCGCCAGGTTCATCCTTGAGAAGGTCAGATTTGTGCTGAACTGTCCGACGACCCCGAGTCCGTGCAGAAAATGCAGACTCACGTCTCTCCACGTTATATCCGAGCATTCGGTCATAAAAGCTCCAACTTGATCACGAATGCCATCGCGGTTTTGTAGCACATGACCAGGGACCACATCAGGTTGAAAATCAAAATGCAAACGGATGGTCATGGGCTCAAGCTCTTCCACAGATTGGGCCAATTCCAGCCAATTGTCGATTCGCCAGGTTGTATTCCGCAATGGATCATAGGTTTGCATGGGACCTTCCGCAAAACTCCAGCCTTCACCGAGCCAGGTTAGCTTGTTGTCCCGAATCTGATAACGGGAATCGGGGTGAACCCGCGCATCGAAATAATGCTTTCCGCTTGCGATAATCGTCATCTCCGTCACCGTCGGCTGGTAATAGTCTGTACGCAGGTTGCGAATCTCTACATTGGTGCATTTGTCCAGCAAAAACAGGGTCTGTTTGCCGTGGAAAATAAACAGGGAGCCGTTGCCCTCCAGGGTTACATCGTTCATCCCTTTCAGCAAAATGGCAATGGTCTTGGTTACGTCTGGATTCTCTTCTTCACTCGTCGTATTGGAGATATAATAAGGCGCCCGAATCGCCTCCTCCGGGTAGAAATGATATCTGCCTCTCGCACAGTCCAGCACCACCGGACCAGAAATTTCGGCCGCCGCCTGAATGGCACGAGCCATGGCTGGCTGGGTGTCCAACTCAGAGTCAGGCACAGCGCCATAATCCGTCAAACTTATCGTCGTGAAATTCGTGATATCTTCTTGTTCTGTCACAGAAATGATGATCCCACCCTTCTTGGTATGTAACACATCCATTGCTTCTTCTCTATCATCACATATACTCCATCATCATACTTCGCTTCTGCCTAAATACAAGGAAAATCAGGTGCCGGTACATCATAGGCACCTGATTCCGATATCCCTCTTAATTACTTGCTTGTATCATATGCTTTTTGCAAAATTTCTAGATAACGATCGAGCTTCAGGTTCTGTAAACCTTTCACATAAGCATCCCAGTCCTTATTCAAGTCCTTGTTGCCTGTGATGAATTGCAATTCATTTTGCTCAATGTAGTTTCTGATGTTGGTTTGCAGCAAACTGGCTTCGTCAATTTCGTTTGGATCAATCCAGACGGACCAGATCGGGAACAGCTCTTTCGGCTCATGCCCTTCGTACAACAGCGATGCGTCATATAATCTGCGCTCATAACCATTGGATGCATAAATATCTGTGCCTTGAACGAAGGTATCACGATATTCTTTTGGCATATAGAAGTGAGCCATACCACTCCAGCCCGCATTACGTGGTGCCTCACCCTCAGCCATAGGGATTTGTTTCACTACAGGTTTAACGTCTTTACCCAGTGCCACATCACCTTCCACCGGGTCAGTCCAGTCAATCCCCTTCATACCGCTTGCACCGTTCGTTTGACCTTCTGGTGTGAACATGTAGTCAACCATTTTGATCAGGGCAATTTGCGCTTCTTCACTTGCCTTGTTTGTGATTACAAATTTCGCTCCTGGAGATACACCGCCCGCATCATGCGTCGCATAGGACACACCCTGTGGTCCAGAAATCGGCGCCAGCGGGTTATAGTGCGCCGAGCGAGTATTGCCTTCGTCAATGTTCACGAAAATTGCGGGATGCATAGCTGCACCAGCACCCAAAATTTCAGCGTCAGCATTTTCACCGATTTTCTTGAACGCTTCTGCGTTTTGTGTGAATGCGCCAGGGTCAATCAGACCTGCATCAAAGAGGGACTTAATGTAAGTCAATCCTTCTTTCCATTCAGGTGTAATTGCCGCAGATTGAACTTTTCCATTTTCCATTTGCAGGTAGTTTCGGTCATCATCATAGACAAATGCATTCATCAGGAACGGAATAATTCGTACGCCGAACTCCTCTATGGAACCACTCAGAGGTACCTCATCTGCTTTGCCGTTTCCGTTCGGGTCCTGCGTCTTGAAAGCTTGCAGCACGTTTTTGAATTCTTCGGTCGTCTTTGGCATTTCCAGATTCAGCTTTTTCAGCCACTCGGTATTAATCCACATCTTACTCGGGTAGGAGCAGTGGAAACATTCCGTATATGCAACAAGTCCATAGATATTGCCATCAGGTGCTGTATTAAGCGTTTTCAAATTAGGGTTCTTCTCCATAGCTGCTTTGATGTTGGGAGCGTATTGATCAATGAGATCGTTCAAAGGAACGAGCACCCCCTGCTTGCCATACTTCAGCAGATCTGCCTGAGAGAATTGGTCTATATAGTGGGTTAGCAGATAGGCATCAGGATAGTCGCCGCTTGCCAGCGAGATTTGCCGCTTTTCCTTGGCTCCATCCGATGGGTTGATCTCCCAATTGAATTTGATATTGAATTTGTCTTCCACAAATGCAGTGAATTTATTGGTCGGAATATCAATGCTAGAGTCCTGAACCGCGAACACGCTGATATTCACCTTGCCGCCCTCTTCCGAGCTCCCCGGTTGTGCTGTAGATGAGCTACCATTGGAACATCCGCTCATGACAACTGTGAATGCCACTACCAGCATCAATAACGTTACCATACTTTTCTTCAAATCTGATCACTCCCTTTTTGTAGTTTACCAGTTGAGACGATGGTACCTTGCGTATGAACTGTCTATATCTTCTTTCTCCATACACCGAATCTAAGGATCAACCTTTAACAGAACCGACCAGCATCCCCTGTACAAAATGACGCTGTACAAATGGATAGATGACAAGTACAGGCAAAGTGGCGACCACAATTAACGAATATTTTAACAGTTCGGTAAGCTGCTGTCTTTCCACCATTTTCGCGACGTCCATGGCACCCGAACCATTATTTTGAATGATGATACTTCGCAAGATGAGTTGCAGCGGGAACAGGTCTGCCGATTTGAGGTAGATCAGGGCATCAAAGTACGCATTCCACTGCCCCACAGCATACATGAGAACCAGCACGGCGATGATCGGCTTCGATAACGGGAGTACAACACTCCAGATGAACCGCATATCACTACAGCCGTCAATTTCACTGGCTTCCAGAAGCTCCCCCGGAATAGAAGATTGAAAGAACGAGCGAGCAATAATAACCTGCCATACCCAGATTGCATTTGGGATCAGTAACGCCCAGCGAGTATCAATCAGATGAAGCTGCTTCACAACCATATAAGTTGGAATCAGCCCACCACTGAAAATCATGGTAAAGGTAATGATCATCATCAAGGTGTTCCTGCCGAAAAAGGTTTTGCGTGACAACGGATAAGCAATCATGATGGTCAACGCTACACTGATCAGGGTACCTGCGACCGTATAGAAAATGGAGTTACCGTAGCCGATGAGAATCTCAGGTGTATTAAATAATGCCTTGTAACCGTTGAAGGAGATATCTACGGGCCACAGCCATACTCGACCGGAAGTTACTGCTGCCGGGCTGCTGATTGAGCTGCTGACGATAAATATCAATGGGTAAATGACCACCAGCGCCACGATACTGAGCAAAATGTAAATTGTAATCAGAAACGTTTTGTCCACAGCGGACTCTTTAATCTTGGTTTGAACGTTTGCAGCCATAGGTGAACTCCTTTCCTACCAAATGCTATTCTTAGTAACTCTCTTCGCCAAACCATTCACCGTAACCAGTAAGACCAGATTGATCAGTGAGTTGAACAGCCCCACCGCAGTTGCGAAGCTATAGTTGGCATTCAACAGGCCGACTCGGTAGACATAAGTTGCAATGATTTCAGAATTAGCCAGATTGAGCGGATTCTGTAACAGGTAGACTTTCTCAAAGCCAATCGCCATGACATTTCCGACATTCAGGATCAAAATAATGACAATGGTTGGCACCAGCCCGGGCAGATCCACGTGACGGATTTTTTGAAAACGCGAGGCCCCATCGACTTTAGCCGCTTCGTACAATGTGGGATCGATTCCGGCAAGTGCTGCCAAATAAATAACCGCACTGTAGCCCGCAGTCTGCCAAATGTCGGACCAGACATAGATCGAACGGAACATGCCCGGCTCACCCAGAAAATTCACGGAATCCAGCCCAAAGAAGTTCATGGCGATGTTCACAAATCCAAGCCGTGGTGCCAGGAACAGCATAATCATGGACACCATCACGACTGTTGAGATGAAATAGGGTGCAAAAGATACGAGTTGGACGAATTTCTTGAACTTGGCTCCGCGTACCTCATTAATCATGAGTGCGAGCACAATCGGAATTGGAAATCCGGCCAACACTAAATAACCGCTAAGTAAAATGGTGTTCTTCACCAGGGTCCAAAATAATGGGTTCTCAAAGAACAGACGAAAGTTTTGAAAACCAACCCAATCACTTCCCCATATCCCCTTGATGACGTTATAGTCCTTAAAGGCAAGAACCGCATTGATCATCGGATAATACTTGAAGATGAGAAAAAATAGCAAGGGCGGAATCACCAGTAGGTGTAACTGCCAGTGCTTCATCATTCTTTTGCGGGCATTGGTCAGAAAACCAGGTGCCTTCGGCTGTGTTGATGTCTTGTGATTTAATACGATTTCCTTCTCCAGAACAATCCCCCCTTACTAGCTGTCTGCGATGCGTAAATTATGATAGCGCTTTCTTGATTCTGATCATAGTCGATTTTGATGTCCTATAAACAGGTACACCTGCGCCGTTACACGTACAGTTATCCTGTTTTTGGGGGCACACATCCGCAGTACGACAGCCATTTTTCCATTACGGAGGCGTATTCGCAAAAAAAGACCGCATTGTCCGGAACACGGACAACACAGTCTATGGGTCTTCCTTTCATTTAATCGTCAACCGATTGTCTATACACACTGGGCGAAACGCCATTCAATCGTTTGAAGGCCCTCCTAAAGGAGTGAGAACTATTGTAACCTACCCGTGACGCAATCTCGTCAACAGTATAATTGCTCTCTTTCAACAAAATCACAGCCTGATCCATTCGGACTTTGATCAGGTGATCGGAGAAATTAACCCCCGTAAACTCTTTGAACAATTGAGAAATGTATTTCTCAGGCCGCTCCACATGCTCTGCCACCCGATACAGAGTCAGCTCTGTATCTGAATACATTTTCGCAGTATATTCCTTAATCTGTTTGATGATTTGAATATGAGCATCCTTCTTCTTGTTTGCAATAACGGAGCAGAGCTCTTCCATGATCTCATAAAACTCAGCTTTGATCGTTTCGAGCGGCTCCGAGGAACCAATATCAATGACCCGCCGTTTCACATTCTCGATGGAGGCATATTCCGTAAACGCCTTTTGATCCAGCAACTTGAGAAAAGTCCCCTTCATTTCTCCAACAAGTTGATGCTTCATTTCCATGGACAGTTCCCGCTGCTCCATGTTCTGCACAATGATTGCATCGACAATCCGTTTGGCCTCTTCAAGTTCTCCTGCACGAATGGTGCCAATCAGTCGCTGCTCCGAATCCAGCGGGTAATAATACGTTGTATTTTCGGTTTGGGCTTCGTTGTTCCACATCATACCTTTTTTGTTCATGTAGACTGCATACTCCAGCGCCTGATTGGCCTGATCAAAGGAAAGGCTGACCTCTGTCAACGATGTGAAGAGATTTCCGAATCCTGACTGGATGGTGATCCTGTATTCATTGAACACATACTGTGCCAGATTCTCCATGATATGCGTGATATCTTCCTTTTCACGATCCAATTCGGAGTCGGTTTCCTTGGAAAAGAACAGGATGACCACTTTATCCGAACCCATATCGGTCATCAGGACATCCACGTCCAGTTCAGCCAAAGCCTGCTTCAACAGTAATCGGGAGGCATTCAGTTCATTCAGGATCTCGACGCTGTCCATACTGGCATAACCCTTAATCTGGACAATTCCAGCATATCCCGTGCCTTGATACAAATTAATATCTGCCTGTTCGGCAGCGGAAAGAATCTCATCCCGCGATTTGAATTCGCCGGAGATCAGCCGCTTCAGGAAGGCATCCCTGACCAGTGGGAGCTGGCGATTTAATTCGGATTCAAGCAGCTTGTTCTTGGTGAGCATAGCAGCGATATTTCCACTCAAAAAGTCAAATTCATTTTTGGGAGCCGATTCATCCTTCCCAAACTGCTCTTTCATTACACTTAACAGTCGATTGATTGGAACGCTGTTGCGATAAGCCAGCACAAGTCCAACAATCAGTCCGATGAGCAGTGTGCCGCCCGTAATCAGCATCGTCATCCCCTTGATCCTGTTTGCATTCTCCATCAGGACATGACGGGGAATACCCGCCTGGTATACCCATCCGTTCTTATCAGATCTTGTAGTAATCACAAGATCATCCCCATAGAACTGGCTGACTCTGCTTGGATCAAAATGAGAGTCAGAGGCCATTTTCACCATCTCGGGCTCGGAGCTCCCTTGCAGTGCAATGGTATTGCCCTCCGCATCACTGATATGAACCCAGCCACCGTATCGGTCATTCAGGCTGGACAACAGACTAAGAATCATTTTCTCGTCAATGATTACAACGGCGACAGCCGGTGAAGAATCATTGAAGCTGTCCAGAGGCAATGACTGCATATATGTGATTACCGAAGTCTGCTTCCCCCTACTGACATAGGAACTAAGCGGTTTAATCTCACTCCGGTGGGTCTTCCCCAACACGTCCTTCATCCATTCTTCCAACGAAAGATCGTTATAACGAAAATCAGTGTAATAGTGATTCGGTCTGTAAGAAGAGCCCGGGGTCAAAATTAGATTGTAATTCGCAAGATAAATATAATAATTTTGCAGAAAATCATTGGTCTGTCCAAAGGTCAACACATTCTCCATCGTTCTCCATATTCCATATACGTTGGTTTCGTTGTCCCTTTCATTCATAAGAACGTTCAGTTCCTGATTAACTGCAAGCTGTCGGGTGAAGCCCTCCACTTCCGCCATGCGGCCCTCCAATATTTCCTGGCTTTTCTGGAGTTGGGTAACACTATTCTCAATGGAAATGGACTGTGTTACGGAGATGGAAGTTAGATAAGACATATAACCGCCAATGCTGGGTATAACCAAAATGATCACGTAGGAAATTAAAAATTTACGAAAAACATTGGAATATTTAATGGGTAACCCTCCTCCCCCTCCTTGAGGTATTGGTAGCGTTATCAAAGATAATAATATTTTCCGGGTTAGTCAATTGTTTTATCTCATTCTTCAATCGTGTTTCATTCGGGAATGAATAAAAGGCAACGATAAAAAGACGATTATCATTGCTTTTTTTAACATTTCCGAAGTTCTTTGGTTTGAGATGATAACTCCTTATCATTCAGAAAAAAGGGGCCGAGATGGCCCCCCAATCCTAGTTTACATCATTTCTTCTTTGGTTCTTCCACCTCTGATCGGGCTTTTACAACCTGATCGGCGGATGCTGCTTCAACATCGCCAAAGGCCCAGTGTGTGGAAGGAACATCCTTCCACTGTGGCTGCGAAACGTTCGTGAGCGGTGCTCTGCCCAAAGCTCTGTTGATTGCTACAACGGCTTCCGCTCTTGTCAGTAAAGCATTCGGTCGAAAAGTTCCATCTTTATAGCCTCTCAGAATGCCTGCGCTTTGCGCTTTCAAAATGGCTTCCTTGGCCCAGTGGCTGCTGATATCAGAAAATCCATCGCCTGAATTCTCGGAATCCGGACCGAGAAGGGCTACGAGAGTGGCCATCTCCGCACGAGTCAATGACTGATTTGGCTTAAACGTTCCATCCTTATAACCACTCATCAGCCCTATCTTGCTTACCTTAGCAATGGCGTCGGCTCCCCAATATTCAGATTTAACGTCACTGAATGCAATAGCAGATCCTGTGCCTTCTTTCTCAGATACCATTGCGAGTATGGTTGCCATTTCTGCACGGGTGAGTTTGTTATCCGGCTTGAACAACCCGCCCGGATAACCTTGAATATACTTTTTATACGGAATATCCTGACCACCCTCCGTTTCTGTTGTCTTGTCTGTAGTTCCGGATTCAGGAGCCGGCGCAGGCACAGAAGTGTCTGAAGGCTGGACGACTGGAGTCGATGGTCCACTTGGATTGGATGGACCACCTGGATTCGACGGATTCGTTGGTTCACCGTTTCCAGTAGGGACAGTAAATTTCAGTTGATCGGCCAGCATGAGCTCACCGGATTTCTTCACAGCTTTGAGTGTATGCTGGCCTTTTGCCAGTCCTGAAATGCTGTAAATCTCCTGCTGAATCTGCCGGCTTGGACTGTAGGCGTTCACGGTCTGCACCAGCTGTCCGTCTACATAAATGTCCACTTCGCCCTGTTCTGGTCCAGTCGGTGTAATCATACTTATTCCAGTGCCCTTGAAGGTGTATTCGAAAGAATCCCCGTCCACCACCGTGGAATGCACATCATTGAGATAATCACCGCCGAAGGCAAAGCTGAGGTTCAGCGTCCCCACTGACTGCGCAGCAAGATACGATTTTTTCAGTGTAACTCGGTTCCCTGCAACTGTATAATCGGACCCCGGAACCAGATCAAGTGATCCGTTAGTAATACCACTGAAGCTTTCCACCTGTTGCAGCAGCGTCACATCAATGTCTGTCTGAGCGGAAGCTGACTTGTCGAAATCCGCGGTTACCGGATTAATTAGATTCGGAAGCTCAACTTTGAGCATATCGAGCAGCATATACTCCCCCGATTTCTTCACTGCCTTGAGCGTGTGCTGCCCATCCGGCAGCCCCGATATGCTGTACAGGTTCTGCTGTGCCAGCCGACCGTTACGATGGGCGCTGACTGTTTCCTTGAATTGGTCGTCAACATAGATATCCATGTCTCCCTGTGACTGGTCAACCTCCGTAAATAACTGGATCCCCGTTCCCTTGAAGGTGTATTCAAAAGAATCATCGTTTTTTTCGGTATACTGCACATCGTCCTTATAGTCACCCAAACCTCTGCCAGTGCTTCGTGACCAGGAGCCGTTGTACTTGATTGCCGGATCGTCGTTATTGATCATTATAAATCGAATGCCCGTAGTATCGCTGATCCTTATTGCCAAAGACTGGGGATCACCCGCGCTAAAGATTACGTTTAGACTCGTTGTCCCTTTAGGCAGCTGCGTGAGGTACTGCTTCCTGATAGTCAGCTTGTCATTGACCACCGTGTAGTCGTCATCACTGAGCAGCACCCCATCATTTTCAACGCCGGTCAGCATATTGCCGTTCAAGGACAGCCTCACGGTGACATCCTTCTGTTGTTCCGTCTCCTTGTCAAAGTTTGCAGAGGTCGGACTAATGGTGCTGTTCTGCCCTCCAGGAGGAATTTCCATGGTTACTCTAAGCGCATCCAGCAACATATACTGGCCCGAGCCCTTGACCACCTTCAAGGTATGTGGGCCGTTGTCCAAATCAAGTTTGCTGTACAAAACCTGCTGGACTTCCCTTTCTCCACTGGTATAGGCGTTTACAGTTTCAGATGCTCCATTATCGAGGGTGACAATCATGTCTCCTTGGTCTTTATCCTTCTCCGTCAGCAGTTCAATGCCTGTGCCCGTGAAACTATACTCAAAATAATCGCCGTCTTTTTCAGTAAAATGCACATCGCCATTGTAATCACCGTAACTTCTGCCGGTATTGGAGTTCCATGAGCCCGTGTATTTAATACTGCTGTCATCATCATTAATGTAGACCTCATTGGTAACAGTGGCATCTTCCACAGAGATTGAATTTACAGCATTGTCAGCTTCAGCGTCCAAGGCACCCCCTTGACTGCTATTCGCTGGACCAGTGCCAGAGGAATCCGTAATCGCTATGCTCAGATCCTGTCTCCCATCTGTCTGCTCCTTGCCCCCGTTGCGCTGCCAATCCCCGCTATAGAGCATGCCTGTATCATCGTCATTGACGGCTGATGTGCCGTTCAGTGCGGTTACTTTAAGCATCCGGGAAGCATGGGGTTCTAGCACGCCGCCACTGAATTCATGATTAAAATTCCCCAGCTCGGAATGGCTCCAGAGATCACGGACAGAAGCCGGACCGTTGAGGCCAAGATCGCTCCATTTGACTTTTACCTCCGCACTCTGGTCGCCCAAATTGAACAAGGCTACACTGTAAGTACCATCTCCGTTATTGGCATACCAAACCTGCTGCTTGGTCTCCATGGAAACCGGATGGCCTGGACGTCCAGCCTGATTGACGGCAATGACTTCGTCATTCGTAAGCAATTCCAATCCATAGCTGTCCAGCCTTGTTAAATCATCACCTGTATAAAGCGGTGCTGAAGAGATAGACCAGAAGGTCGTGGCCGTTTGCCGCTCAACCTTGGTCAGACCATCCATCGAGCCATTCCCGACATTCAGTGAATCGAAGTCGTTCCAGCCTCCGGGACCTGCATCCCGCCACCAGAGGGCAGCGATGGGGAACAAGCGGGAAATACTCGACCATTCGGTCAATCCCTTACTGCTGTCGTAAGCTTCAACGTCCCAGTCGATCCTCCAGCCGTTTGCATACTTTTTCCAGAAGTCCACGTAATTGTGATCAAGCGCCCAGGAAAGCTCAAACCAGATGTTATTTCTGTCCAGGGCTTTGGACCATGCCTCCACATCACCACGTGCATCCCGGCTCAGATTATTGATTCCCGATCCTGGCGTCACACTGTCGAATTTGACAAAGTTGATACCCCACTCGCCAAGAAGATCCGCGATGGAGTCAATGTACTTCTGTGAGCAAGGGTTCGAAAAATCAATTTTGTACGTGTACGAATCCCAAGCATCCATAACAACGAGCGGTTTTACTGCAATATCTTGCATACGACATGCCCCGCCCGACCCATAAACCTCAAGATTTTTATCATAGGCGGTGATTGATAATCCCGGAATCAGATAGATTCCGATCTTCTGTCCGTTATTATGGACGTAATCAATGACCTCCTGAAATCCATTTGGATAAAGAACAGTACTCGGAATAGGACGGCCGTATTCATCTTCGTCACCGTTCCAGCCAGCATCAATATTAATGTATTCATATCCATGGGCTTGAAGCTTCTCACGCATGGCGTCCGATTGCTTCTTTATACTCTCGGCCGATGTCCAGTTACCCGGCCCGTCATATACCTGCATGCTGTAACTGCTCCAACCCATATACGGCTTTTGGGCCAGACTCTTATCTGCTGCTTGTGCCACATTACCTGTCGTTCCCATAATCCCGAACTGCACCGCCGCAATCATAAATACCATGAAACACATTGCCATCCTTTTTCCGATTCGTTTCAAATTATCCCTACCCCCTCTGAATTTGGTCATTCAAATTCCTGTTGATAGCGCTTCCACACGAGAAGAGAATAGTGGATGAGGCATTCCCAAGATAGGTACAATTCGGTATTTTACGTACAATTAACCTGAAATATAGGGGCAAACCGTCGCAGAACAAACATATTTCCATTAATGGATAAATAAACAAATGGAAGCTTCATCTTTGCTCAAGCCGAGGGAATGGGTTGAAAAGAATCAGGAAAAGCAAAGATCAAAATCTGTAAACAAATAAAAAAGGTCCCGAGAGTGGCAGCAATGCCATTCTCGGAACCTTTTTCGTGTTACATATGATGCGGTCGAGAGGACTCGAACCTCCACGGGGGTTAGCCCACACGGACCTGAACCGTGCGCGTCTGCCAATTCCGCCACGACCGCGTATGTCTTATCTCCGAGAAATTATATCGCGGCGACAAGAGATAATATATCATGTGCAGGTAATTAGTGTCAACAAAAAAAATATAATTTCGCCTCAATGATAAAGCTTTTTATAAATTATATCTTTGAAGGCCAGTTGCCATACCAGGCATACCCGCCTCTTCTTTCCTTATCGATATCGCTGAGTTTGTATTTCACAACCCCATCACGTCCTACGAAGATCGGTTTATCCGTTCCAATTTCGTAAAAACGTGCCCAAATTGGCGATGCACCTGAATCAGCTACGAGTTTGCTATCTCCGTTTTCTCTGACATACTTGTATCCTGTAATTTTCACGTTGTTGAACCAGGCTTCTGCCGCTTGAATGGAAGCCTTAATTTTCGAGTTCGACGGTCTTGTTTTCAAAAACTTTACAATCGTACTGCTCTCTCCAGCACTTAGAGAAGGCACTTCATAAATCCTTGCTCCTGCAGGTTTTAGGGAGCTGGAATCATGCTGCTGTCCCCATGCAGTCAGTTTACCATTTGCTACAACCTGTGTATTGAGAATAGCATCTACACCTTTGGCAACTGATTTTTTACTGCGATCCGCAAGAGAGCTGTCGATGAATGAGAAATCACCTTTACGTGCACCTACTTCATCCAGCATGTACATGACATTAATCATGGCATCGTCGTTGAAGGTAATGTGTTTGTGATAGCCTGAGCTCTGGTATACTTGTGGCCATCCTCCATTGGAGTACTGCATATTTAACAAAAAGTTGATTCCTTTGATGGCAGCAGCCGAATATCGCGGATCATTTGTCTTTTTAAATTCCTTGGCTAATCTTCTAATTTCTGAGTATGTAGCTTTATTATCAATTGTAGATTTGGCCCACTCACCACTTGTTTTTTGTAATCCTTCTTCCATCCCCCGTCAGGACGTTGATTCTTCAAAATATCTGAGATACTTGCTGTCGTTCCAGATGCGTCTGCAGCAGATACCTTAGCAGCAGGCTGAAATACCATTCCGACAACAGAGAAAATCATTGTACATGCCATTACCAAAGATGCAAACCTTGCTTGTGCCTTCAACATCGTTTAGAACACTCCCCAATTCATTTTCTGCAAACTGTTTTCCTTGAGCGTCTCCCCTCCTTATATTTGTTTTTAAACTCAAACTATTTCTTTTCATCCAATAAGTGGATTATACAAAAAGAATTCTATGCAAAACAATAAATTTTGTCAATAATTGCAACAATATGTAACAAATTCTTTATCTTAACCTATAGGTATCGTCTAATCGAAATGTGAGAAAGCCAATAAATCATCCAATTTTTCTCCATTTGAAACAGTAGTTACTTTTTTGTCATCTATTAAAACCCAATATTCGAGTTATTTCTACATAAATAGCGATAATTCCGTTAACATTGAGATGATAAGAAGTGTTCAAAATCGGTTTGACATTTTCGCATTTATGCAATATAGTTTCAAAAGGTTACAAAAACTTAATTATTCATTTGCCGAGTTTCATGTTTGAAAACGGGGGAACCATTTTGGGTGAATTATTCTTATACATAGGAAATATAGGGAACCTTCTACCGAACCCTTAGCTAACTCCGTAGGCATCGAAGGGAGAACAAAAATTTTGAAAAAGCTTATCATCTCCATTTTTGGAGCAGCAGTTCTATTTACATCCGGTGCAGCAAGCACAGAGGCAAGCAGTATCAACACCGTCGTTAACAACATGACAGGCATACCTTACAAATGGGGCGGCACAACAATGGCCGGATTTGATTGCTCTGGATTTATGAGATATATTTTCAACAAATATAGCATTGAATTACCACGCACTTCCCAGCAACAAGCTAAGGCCGGAACTCCGGTATCCAAAGCTAATCTGCGTACTGGTGACATGGTATTCTTTAATACGATGGGCAATGGCATTTCACATACAGGTGTATATATCGGGGGCGGACAGTTCGCTCATGCTTCAAGCAGCAAGGGTGTCAGCATCACACAATTATCCAATCCTTACTTCAATGATCGTTACGTAACAGCACGCCGGGTAACAGGACAATTTATGTATAACAAAATGCTGGGCAAAATATAAGTTTGATTTGATATAGTGCAAAGAGGAGGCTCCGGGTGAATCCGGGACCTCCTCTTTGTTTGGGGCTTTTGTTTACAAATCCGGTGTGCTGTAGACTTCTATACTTAATGTAAAGCCTTCTGTACTCTCATTGCACCCTGAGACAGCGCATGGCCTCCACCTACCGCTCCAGCCACAGCAACCGTCTCCATAATCTCCTGATCGGTCGCTCCTTTGGCACGTGCCTCTTCCACATGGTAAAACGTACATACCTCATTGTTCGCAAACAGTCCAATACCCAGCGCAATCAGCTGTTTGGTCTTGGCATCAATCGCCCCTGCCTGAAAGCATTCTCCAGTGAACTCATGATAAGACTTCACCACAGCTGGCAGCACATCGCTTAATTCACCAATCTGATCTTTATAGGCATGAACCTTATCATTCATCAGTGTCATGGTTACCGCACATCCTCTCGGCTGATATGTTACAAGCTCTCACTGTACCTATCTTCTCTCCGGAGAGGTGTAATTATGCCAAAACATCCATGGTAAATGAACCTAAATAGGCATGTCCTATTCTTCGAGCAGGCTCTCGCGTGGTTCGCTGAACAATTGATATCGGTAATTCCGATCAAGCTTGACCACACGACGATTCTGACGGCGAATGAGTACCTGCTCCCCGTCCCAAGCCACTACAATACCTGTCACATCATTGGACTGAATCTCGTCCCGTACTACCCTTACTTTTTCACCCGATAAACGCAGTGCATCCAATTGTGCATCACTGATCATATTTATGGCGCCTACTTTCCCAAAAAAATTATTTACAAAAAGAGACCTAAATGAAAAGTCATTTAGGTCTCACGTGACTGTATTGGACTGTCATGTCATTCGAAAGTATGTCCCGACTGAAAGTTACCGCTGCGCGTGCTCTTTGCTGTCGTTCTTCTCAAACCAAAAATCAAGCACTTTGGCGGACATCACACGTTCTTCAAGGTACTCCACTTGATGCGGTGTAAATTGTTCTTTCCAAGAGAAGGACAACTCTTCGCACAAGCCTACAATCGTCAGCAATTCTGACCAGGCAACGTAGCGTTTGTACCAGAAAAATTGAGGATGTTCAATCATATAGGGATAAAGGTCATCGAATTCCGTATGTTTACAATCCAGGGCACGCTCAAAATGTACTTTCGATTCCGCCAGCTTATCAATAAAAAATTGTTCTGTTGCCGGTTGGTTACCCATGGTGTTGCCTCCTCTCCCTAACATAACCCCATTATAAATGAAATCAGCGGTCATGCAAAGGCATTGTTATAAAAATAGGCACTTTTTCCTTTAAAAAGTCACAATTCGTTATCGTCAAATTGCACGGTGCCATCGTTCAGTGAACGAATGCGCACCAACGCTTCAACCGGGATGCCCTGCTCACGAATAGTGCGCGCTCCGGCCTGAAAACATTTTTCGACCACGACACCGAATCCAACCAGTTCCGCTCCCGAACGTTCGATAATTTTGATGACACCACGAGCGGCATCGCCATTCGCAATGATATCGTCAATAAACAAAATACGGTCATTCTCATGAATATATTCGCGGGACACCATAATATCTGTTACGATCCCTTTGGTAAAAGAAGGTACTCTTTCACAGTAGGCGTCGGGGTCAGCCAAAAGTGTTTTTTTGCGACGGGCAAATACCAGAGGAACACCCAGTTCATGTGCGGCAGCAAAGGCGACCGGAATCCCGGAAGACTCCACTGTAATGACCCGAGTTACACCACTTTCACGAAAACGAGCGGCAAATTCACGTCCCATTTCCATCGTCAATGCAGGATCAATCTGGTGATTCAGCAGACCATCCAGCTTCAGCACCTGATCTGACATGACTACACCTTCTTGTAAAATTCGTTGTTTCAATACTTCCATAATTTGACCTCCCAAGCCTATCCTATGACGTAAAAGTATCATAGATCCGGCTATCAGTTCAAGCGAAATTGCCTTTGCTCTTGTCCAGAGCATAGAAATGACCCTATGTCACACTTCAATTGTCATGACTTTGATGGGTCAAGCATACCTTGTACCATGGCACCCGCATGTCCAAACTATTCAGGGGCCTGAGAGGGGAAACGCATGAAACAGGCATTTCGGGTGCTGCAGATCGCATTTACATACATTGGAACGGTAGTAGGAGCCGGCTTTGCAACAGGACAGGAGATATTGCAGTTTTTTACCCAGTATGGCAAATGGGCCACCATTACCATTGGCTTATCGACCATGCTCTTTGTCTGGTTAGGTACAAAAATGATGCTGATTGCCCATGATACCGGCTCGCGCTCATACGAAGATCTCAACAAGCATCTATTCGGTCATAAAGCAGGAAACTGGATTACCTGGGTTACCCTTCTTATTCTCATCGGAGTAAACAGTGTCATGCTGGCCGGAGCAGGGTCGGTCTTTGTAGAGCATCTGGGGCTTCATTACCAGACCGGACTGATTGTTACCCTTATCGGTACATATCTGCTGCTTGGACGGGGCATTCAGGCTATTCTGCAAATGAACAGTATCGTAGTGCCAATGATGCTCCTGCTCTCTCTGCTTATGATCACCAGCACCATACATCATCCCGGCGCAAACCGATTTATTACATTAACCACGGACAGCAATCCAATCCAGGTCTGGTTATCTCCTCTGTTGTATACTTCATTCAACCTGGCACTTGCCCAAGCTGTTCTTGTTCCGGTGGGGAATCAGATTCGCAGCCGAAAGGTACTGAAATGGGGCGGCGTTCTGGGCGGGATTGGTGTAGGATTCATGCTTATGGCAGCCCACTTCGCCATGTCAGCCCAGATGCCTGGCATCACGCAATTTGAAATTCCAATGGGCAGCATTGCCTTTCAACTTGGATGGGTAGTCCAGTCTATCTATGTATCCCTGATTTTTATGGAAATCTTCAGTACATTTGTAGCCGATATTTATGGAATGACCCTCCAACTCAGACAGCATGTCCACGTACATCCCAAACTAATCATACTGGCCATCATGCTGCTATGTTATTCGCTTAGCCAGTTTGGGTTCAGCTCCCTGCTCTCTATCCTTTACCCCATTTTCGGCAGTTTGGCACTGGTCTGGGGTGCAAAATTAGTAATGGATCGATGGGGAAGCTTTCGAGGTCGTAACAAACACCTATAACAACGTATTTTTGTTGCGAAGTATCATTTCCCTAAACATAAAAAAAGCCGCTGTTCACACAGCGGCTTCCTTCTTTTCCCTTTCCAGAAGTTAAAACTGGCTCGAGAATTGCAAATACATTTTTTTCAGTTCATTGACCGATCTGCCCAAAGAGTAATGGGTTTTGGCCTTCTCGCATGCCGAACGAGCGAGCTCATAACGGTACGCCGGGTCAACCATCACCTTCTCCAGCGCTTCTGCCAGTGCAGACGGATCTTCTGAAGGCACCAGCAAGCCGTTACTGCCGTTCTCGATCTGTTCGGGTATGCCGCCAACATCTGTACCTACAAGGGCAAGACAGCTAAGCGCTGCTTCCGCGAAAACAGACCCGAACGCCTCCGCCCGCGAAGGAAGTACAAAGATATCAAAAAATGGCATGAATTCCTCAGGGTGCAGCGTGTAACCATAAAAAATAGTCTCATTATAAATGCCCAGCCGCTGGGCCAATTCTTCCAAGTCTGGACGGATCGGTCCGTCCCCAATAATATGAAGCACATAATCATGTCCCCGGGCTTTCAGTTCGGCGCAGGCTTTGAACAGAATATCCAGCCCTTTCGCCGGAACCAGACGGCATACGGTGACCAGCTGTGGTATCGCGTTCTCATGGGGAATTGGCTTAAACCTTTTCTCATCAAAACCATTCGGAATCACACCGATAACATCGGGATGCTGTACATAAGGCGCCAGATAACGACGGAAAGAATCCGATACCGTTAACAACCGCTCCGTCTGGTGCTCCAGCTCACCATAGATGGCCAGCAGGAATTGATGCTCCGGTCCGTTCGGCTCAATTCTTCCATTCAGTATCAGCTCTCGCTCATAACTGGAGTGGATCGTTTGAATGAGAGGAACATCCGGGAAAACCTTCTTCATTGCAAGCCCCGCAATAGGATGATGGGCATGAATCAGATCGTAAGGCTTCTGAATACGCAGCTTGGTCCACCACAAATAATCCCGGTAGGTTTGCATATATTTTTGCACGATAGGACTATCCTGATATTGGGTCCAATCGAACGTCTCAAACTGGATATCTTCCCTGCCCTTGTTGCGAATTCGCTTAGGCAACGAGAACAGATCCATCTCCCACCTCGGGGTTGTAAACCTCTCTTGCATATACGGAATCATAGAGGATACACCTCCGGGCTGCTCCGGAGGAAAGAAAAGCGCCTGCAGCAATCTCACCGTTAGTTTCCCCCTTTCTAGCATAAATCTTTTCATTACATCTTCAATCATGATATATCAGAACATATGTTCAGTAAAGGTACAAAATGAGATTTCTTATCACTCGCTCATTTACAGCCGAATAATAGAATTCATTTCAATATCAATTGTACCATGTTGCATCTGACGCTGACGATATTACGAGTACTGTTAGGTACTGGGGGCAATTCCAATGGAAATCATCGCTCTCTGTCTGCCTTTATTCTACTATACGTTATCTTATTCATCTTGTTTGAGCGTACGCCCTCACTTCGGAGTCGTATATACAACATATTCAGAAGATGCTCGGCTAAGAAGCGGATGTATGATTTTGAAAGTTAAGCCTCTTTTGCCGACATACAAATGAAAGCCAGTGAGCAATGGTAGCCCCCGGCTTTTTGAATGTACTTCTTATGTTTGAATACAGCGTTTATACAGACAAGTGTGTGACCGCCTTCTCGTACGTACTGAAGCCGTCTGTCTCTCCCACAAAGGTATAGTCGTTACGCCCATAGAATGCGTTCAATGTCGCGTTCTCGGCTCCGCAATCCAATCGGACAATATGTTTGTCCTCAAACTGTATCCCGCTGCTGGACCATTGCAAAATCGCCCTTCCCAATCCACTCTGGGCGTACTTTCTGCGGATGGCTAATCGGTGCAGATAAAGTGCACCATCCCCGGCATGCGCTTTGCTTCCCCATAAATGCACATCCCATGCACTTGGCTGGCTCATCAAAATAACCATGCCAGCTACGTCAGAACCCTTTTTAAATACAAATACGTCGCCACGCTGAATGGCCTCCGCCGTATTATGAGAATCCTCACCTTTTAACAACGCATTCCATTGAGAAGAGCCCTGGCTCCGCAACCACTCGGCTGTTTCCATGAGCAGGGACATCACATCCTCCGTGTCTTCCGGCTGAGCCTGCAATGCCTTAAATTCATCATTAATGTAGTCTGTTGTGATACTGAATGAGTGCTTCATGATTCTCCTCCACTTCCAGGTCTCTCTTAAACTAACGGTACTATACCGGGAAATGGCTTGTTCGTCAAAAAGAAAACAAAAAAGGCAAGAGGCTGTGCCTCTTACCCTTCAATCTTCGCTTCATCAATAATTTGATTTCGGTATAACATCGTGAGATGTAATGTATCAAACTCAAGCTCTTTGTCCAGCTCTCGCATCAGAACTTCAACCAGACTCTTTCGCTGAACACTTGTGCCGGGTACCTGATAATCAATATAGCCTGACAAATCCGCTTCTGAGGTATCAATCGTTGCTGTACCTACAGGTAACCCTCCGCGTTCTTGTAGAAACAGTTCATATACCCGAAACTCCCGATCTTTGCGCACCAACATTACATAACAGGCTTCTTCAGCTGCTTCAATCTCTTCGAGATCTTCTTCAGACTCTATCTCATCCTCATCCGCAAAATCCCGGTGCACCCATTCCGCCGATTCCATCTCCTGCCCTTGATGCCACATGCGGATCGTAATTGTATCGATGATTTCTTCATCCAGCTCTCGTACCAGCAGCTCGGCAGCCGCATCCTGATAATTCTCTGCCGGTTCATCATACCAATGGATCTCACCCTGCACATCAGCGCCATATTGTTTCAGAGAGGCTTCAGCCAGTTCCTGTCCATTGGCGTCATTAAATACATAGGTAGATATGCTGCGTCCGGCGCTTACCAGCTCCATTTCAAGCAAATGTTCCGGGTCTTCATATGTAAATGATTCGGCTTGTGAGCCAGGAATTACGTGTACTTCATTTACACCAGCCCGATCATTCTGTCCATCGTGACTGTAGCTATCTTCAGACCGTGACGACTGATTGAACATATCCGTTTGAGACTCTGGCTTCTGTAACACAGAATACAATGTACCGCAGCTTACAAGCACTTCATACTCAGCAGCACTTACCGCATCCGCGAGAGAACGAATATATTCGTGCACCTGCTCCACAATATATTGTTCTGTCTCGTCAGGTAGCGAATTCTGCTCAATCTGAAGGCTGCCGGATACCCGATCTCCTTCCCTGAACACAAGCAGCAGCGAACCCATATATTGACCGCCCACCATAATATCCTGTACTTCGCCACCTGATGTTCGAAGATCAGGAATCAGCTCTACTTTCAGTTCCATGCACCTGTCCTCCTCGGTTCCTAACGTTATTCTATTAGGTTACCCTTGAGAGCGACAGTTTATAAGATACAACGCTATTCAGATTTTAAGAGCGAACTATTAGACGGACAACACATATTTTTGGATAGCGTGGGCCACACCCTGATCGTTGTTCGAAAGTGTAACCTCATCCGCAGCTGCCTTGACTTCTTCCGGGGAATTGTCCATCGCAACCCCTTTGCCTGCAAAGGTCAACATGGTGATGTCATTGTAGTAGTTACCTACCGCCATGATCTCGGAAGGAAGAATTCCTTTTGCTTCGGCCAGTCTTTTTAGAGCTGCACCTTTGGAGGCTTCTGGATGCATAAGATCAATGAAAAAATCACCGCTACGCGTCATATAATATGGAAGATTCCAGGTCGACCACTCCTGTTGCACCGCATTCATCTGCTCGATGGGTCCAAACGCTGTGAATTTCGCAAGCGGCTCTGTCATATCCGCCCATTGCGGCAGCTTTAATGGCTCTGCCATGAAGTTTTGATACATTTCGCGTACCTGTAACTCCAAACCTTCGGGCTGATCCACATAGAGTCCAAACGCCGTGTTGATGTCAAAATGTACACCTTGCGCACGGCAGTAAGATATAAAAGGCTCCAGCCCCTGTCCATCCATGGCAAAATGGTGCACCACTTCACGAGTCTGAACCTGTGCAGTTACTGCCCCATTATGTGTAATGACATATCCGTCAAGTCCCATCTGCTCCATAAACGGGATCGTGTTCGCAGGACCTCTGCCTGAACACAGAACAATCTCAGCTCCCTGACGGGAAGCACGAATTAAGGTCTCTTGCGTCAATTCGGTAAGTTCATGATGATCATTAAGCAGCGTTCCATCGACATCCAGTGCGATTAATTTAATTGTCATTGTCTTCATTCCTTATCTGTAAAAGAGTCGCACCCACCCAAACCCTCCCTTCCGAGGGAGGGCCCCAGAGGGCTCTGCCCTCTGGACTCCCGTCTCGTTTACCGGCGGCGGTTTCGATCTTGCTATGTGACGGTCGGTGTGGGAGCGCTTGGTTGCCGGGTCTGCCGCTTGACAGCGGCGGCCCCGCCCAAGCTCAAGCGGGACCATTACGGGCAGGGCTTCGCCTTCTGCCCGGCTCCCTGCTCCGCTTCGCGAAGGACGGGAGCTGACGCACCTTTGGCACGGTGGGCAAGGCTTCGTACACTGCCCAGACTCCTTGCTTCGCTTCGCGAAGTAGGGAACTATTACTTCCGCAAACGTTCTAACTCGTCAGCGGTTAATTCGCGATAACTGCCAATTTCAAGATTGGCATCCAGCTCCAGGTCACCCATGGCAACACGTTTCAGATAAACCACACGTTTGCCAACAGCCTGGAACATTCTCTTCACCTGGTGGAACTTGCCCTCATGAATGATCAATGAAATGGAAGAAAACACGCCCTCTTCCGTTTCCTCACGATCCAGCACAGTCAGTTCCGCAGGCAACGTCTCATATCCATCATCCAGCTGAATGCCGGCTTTGAATTTTTCAATATCTTCTTCTTCAACATTTCCCAGCACACGGGCTTCATACGTCTTGGGCACATGTTTGCGCGGGGACAACAGATCATGGGCAAGTGGCCCATCATTCGTTAGAATGAGCAGGCCCTCGGTATCTTTGTCGAGTCGTCCCACAGGGAACGGATCGAAGACACGCTCCTCTTTACGCAGCAGATCAATCACCGTTTTATCCCGATTATCTTCGGTTGCCGACACCACGCCAGGTGGTTTGTGAAGCATCAGGTAGATCATTTCACGATACACAATCCGCTCTCCGTCAGCTTCAATTACGTTTACGTCTGGATTAACCTGCACACCGCTGTCTTTCACCGGTTTACCGTCCACACGGATTCTGCCCTGTTTTACCATCTTTTTGAGCTCACTTCGTGACCCCACGCCCATATGACTCAATATTTTATCCAGACGCAGCGTTTGTTTGCCTTTTCCACTCATACCGATGTCCACCTCCAGCCTGCCGGATATTCATTTTTCAGTACACCATCCAGCCATTTCCCCCAGCCAGCCGCAAATCCGTCCACACACACCAACACATAACCTTTGGCCGCCGTATCTGCTTGACGTTCAACTCGTGATTCTTCGATGTTCAACGTCTCTCCTTTGAGATACCTTACTGCTTCACCGTCTGCGGAAGATAGGTTAACGGATCTCTGGGCTTCGGCTGCATTCAAAGCGCATGCAAGCGGATGAGAGGGCACAAATCGCCCATTCTTTACGGTACCCATAAACCACCCTGGTCGAATAACCTTGAGCCCTTCCAGACGGGCAGCACCCACAGAAGATTGATACACTCGATCGCCATAATACACCGTTTCTCCAGCAAGCTCGATTTCCAGATTTTCTTGTACAAATTGAGCATACACCGTTCCTAGATCGACATTTGCCTGGTCGGTTCCTCGCCCCTGAGCCCGTTCGTTTTTACGACCACCACGTTCGTTTCCTTTGCCCTGTTTTCCCTGAGCCTTGCCACCACGGGTATGCTTATTATCGCGTTCTCTAGATTCGGTTCTCATTAGACGTTCCCGTTTCCGCTCTTCTTTACTGATTGGTGCAGATACACGGATAAATGGTTCTACCAATTCACTTGGTTCGGTGAAATCTGCGCCCACTGCCTGTCCATTTTGTAAAACGCTGCACTCTTCTTGATTTCCGTCTTCTTCGATAAGAGATTCCGCACGATGCTGCAATACAGCAACATAATGTCCCTCCCCCTCCAAGAGATGAGGCCACAACCTCGCAGTGCCGCGCGTTTGGTCCAGCACAGATTCCGTCTCTTCTGCTTTTTCGGGCAACATCTGCCGCACCCATTCCGCACGTCCTGGCGCAAATCCTGCACTTTCCGGGATGTCATTCACCACAAAATCAGGATTGATGTTCAGGAATTCCGCTATCATCGCTTCATTTTCCTCTGGTGCAAATGTACATGTGGAATATACGATGGTACCCCCTGGAGCAAGCAGTTTGGCCGCAGTCTCCAGAATATCGCGCTGCATCAGCACACATTTTTCCACCGAATGATTTTCCCAGGATTTCACCATGTCCTCATCTTTACGGAACATACCCTCACCCGAACAAGGCGCATCGATTAACACTTTATCAAAATAATGAGAAAATGCATTCGCAATCCGTTCCGGTGATTCATTCAATACAACGGCATTGCGTATTCCATACAATTCCACGTTTTTGGCGAGGGCTTTCGTACGTTCCGCATGGATATCATTCGTAACGAGCACACCTTTCCCCTGAAGCTTGGCAGCGATCTGGGTTGTTTTTCCGCCAGGAGCCGCACATAGATCCAGCACACGTTCCCCGGGTTTCACATCCAATAATTCAACTGGGGCCATGGCGCTTGGTTCCTGGATATAATACAAACCCGCATGATAATAAGGGTGTAACCCCGGCTTAACTCCATGAGGCACATAAAAACCCGTTCCGCACCACGGAATGGGTCGCATATCAAATGGAGCAATTTCCTTGAATTGTTCCAGCGATATTTTTAACGTATTCACTCTCAGCCCCGCATGTGGCGACTGCTCATAAGATTTCATAAATTGTTCAAATTCATCGCCTAACAAGCTTTTCATTCGCTCGGCAAATATCGAAGGCAGCTGTACAGCCATAATCCCACTCATCCTGTCTTGTTAAAATTGCATATAGTTCTATGTTATCATATCCGGGCAATGCTTTCCTATTGCTTCATACATATTCCACTACAGCGTGTAATGTAGTATAATGGCAAGTAGATTGATTGATGTGCAAAAATTCGGGTGTTTATGCATATTATCCCATCCCGTATTTTTGCCAAAACTATATTTCGATATGATCGATGGGGGATGTCTTAATGAAATCCAAGAAGAAAAAGAAAAGCGCTGCGATCCTTATTTTCCTGGGTATTTTCGTCGTTTTGATTGCAGCACTTGTCCTGGTGAACCAGCAATCCAAGAAACAAATGGACGCTGTGGGGAATGCTTATGGCATCGCCGCTTCCAAGCTTAATCCTGCAACACGCGAATTGCTGGACGATCCGAACTACCAACAAATTATTTTGCCTGACGATCTGAAAGCTAGAATTGATAACAAAGACAGCTTCTTTGTCTATTTCTTTGCCTCCGACTGCTCACACTGCCGTGCGACAACACCTCAGTTGATGCCACTGGTCGATGAGGAAGGCATTCAACTACCACAGTTCAATCTGCGTGAATTCGATTCCGGTTGGACCGATTATAACATTGAGTACACACCAACTCTGGTATATTATCAGGATGGTGTTGAGAAAGACCGCATGGTTGGCGGGCTGCAGGAAAATGGCAGTGCCAACGGTTATACACTGGATGACTACAAGCAATTTTTCGAGAAATATAAAGGCAGTGCCACTCCATCGGCAAGCTAATCGTATATTCCCTTCGTGGATTTGATGGACCCGCATGGATTATATTGTCCTTTTCATGGACAAGCTCTGGAATCATTCCAACCTTTAATGATGTCCTTTAATATCGAACACCCCGGCCAACTCCTCTAGAGGAACGGTCGGGGTGTTTTTTATAGATCATATGTCTGAGAACATGTTAATGATAAAGTGAATGATGTCTTTGTATTACAAGCTTACTCGCTCTGCAAGTTCTGCTCCTGCTGCAATGCTTTCATCTTCTCTTCATAGATTCGTCCACGTGTAGGACTCCGGCGTTGGGGAATATTAGGCTTCAGTTCAAGAGCTCGTTCTCGAACCTCCTGCACCAGTACCTCATCCTGAATCTGAATATGCAAGTCTCTGTAAGGAAACTTCTGCGGCTCAGGACCCGAAAGTCCATGAACCAGCTCCTGTACTTCCTGCACCAACGGTCCAAGGGCAATACCTCGCGAAGTTTCCGGATATGACTTTAACAGATCTACCGAACTCTGTAACATCATGCGTCCTCCGCGAAGGTTATCATTCCTGAAATGATACAGCCCCACTGCAATCTGTAGCAATCCTTTGTACAGAGAATCTCGATCCCGTTCAAGCCACAGTTCTTCCAATACCTCATGGCATTCAAAGTAGTCCCGATCGCGATTGAAGTAGATCAGATAGTCAACATACAGCGGCTCATAGCTGCTCATCCGGGTTTTCGCCCTTTCTAGCCGCATTCAGAAGTGCTTTTACATCATCCAGAAGGTCTTTTAACCCTTCCATATCATGACGCTCCCAGCAGTCATTGAAGCGCTTTTGTGCCTCTATCGCTTCGTTCACGAGGTGGTAGAAATACAATTGATGTATGATGCTCAGCGTTCTTGATACAATATTGGAGTCATCTTCAAAGGCCTTTTGCGCCTCCAGAATTTGCAGACGGATCGCCGACATCTCATTATCGAGTACAAAAGCGGCTTCCGCCGTCTTTTTCAATCGTGCGCGCATATCATCCGGCAGACTCTCCCGAAACTTGTAACTAAGGGAGTGCTCGATCGTGGCCCAGAAGTTCATCGCCAGCGTCCGAATCTGAATCTCGGCCAGTACATTCTTCTGCCCGAGAGCCGTCTGAACAGGATACTCAATAATCATATGGAAACTGCGGTAGCCGCTTTCTTTGAAATTGGTGATATAATCTTTCTCGATTAATACCGTCAAATCCTTACGTCCACGTATATACTCGGCTACCCGCCGAATATCATCCACAAACTGGCACATAATGCGGATACCTGCAATATCCTCAATGCCTGTTTCCACCTGATCAAGCGGCACATTCAGGCGTCTGGATTTCTCCAGAATGCTGGATATTTTTTTGACACGACCGGTAACGAATTCGATCGGGGCGTATTCTTCCCTTTTCTTAAGCTCCGCCCGCATCGTTTTAAACTTAACTTTCAATTCCTCTACCGCTTGTTCATAAGGAAGTAAAAATGTACCCCAGTCTCTACCGTCCATGCTTATGCCTCCTGTCTCTATAGCTTCCCCTGTTCTTATCCATTATACATGATGTTAAGCGGGGGGAAGAGTCCCGTACGACATTACCCTCTTCCACGCTTCTAATTTCCAATCCGGGGAACTCCGAAACATTGCTTAACGATGCTCTGCACCGACAGCTTCCGAAATATGACTGTAACCGTCTTTGCGCAGCAATTCACGCAGTCCGGCATGAATGCGCCGGTTCACTTCAGGTCCTTCATAGATCAATGCCGTATATATTTCCACCAGGCTGGCCCCTGCTTTAATCTTTTCGTAAGCATCTTCGCTTGTGAAAATGCCCCCCGATCCGATGATTGGCAGTTTGCCTTCTGTCTGGCGATAGATTTGGCGAATGATTTCCGTGGAACGATCACGCAGCGGCTTGCCACTTAGTCCACCTGTCTCTTTAGCATGCTGATGAGACAGACCCTCGCGGCTGATCGTTGTATTCGTTGCGATGATACCGGCAACTCCACTATCTGCAATGGTACTTACCATATATTGAAGCTCCTGGTCATTCACATCAGGTGCGATTTTGACCAGTACCGTTTTAACGGAACCGCCCGCTCTCTTGCGCTGCGTCTCCATCTCATTCATCACAGCGGCAAGCAATTCCTTCAGTTCATTCCCATGTTGCAGATTACGCAAATCCGGTGTATTTGGTGAACTGATATTCACCACAAACAGGTCCGCATAATCGTATAGCGCTCGAATGCATTTTGCATAATCCAAATGTGCTTCTTCATTCGATGTCGCCTTATTTTTACCTATATTTACGGCCACTGGAATACGGCGCTCCGTGAGGCGTGCCAATTCACCCGCCATCGCTTCGGCTCCAAGGTTATTGAATCCCATCCGGTTCACCAATGCCTCATCGGGAGGCAGGCGGAATAACCGTGGCTGGTCGTTACCTGGCTGTGCAAGCGGTGTGACTGTGCCCACTTCCATGAAGCCAAACCCGATGGAAGAAAAGCCCGTTACAGCCTGTCCGTTTTTGTCCAAACCAGCCGCAAGTCCTACAGGTGTAGGAAAATGACATCCAAACATATCCACAGCCAGATCCGATGTTTCACGCACGCCATACATGACACGCAAACCGGAAGGAACCGGGCGAATACTCCCCATTCCACTGAGGCCGCCGATAATTAGATGATGGGCCTGCTCAGGGTCCATTTTGAACAACAAGGGTTTAGCAAGACTTCTGTATAACAAATCACTCACTCCGTTCTGGTCTGGTACGCTGAAAAAACTGCTTTCCGTCTTTTTCATATGTAAAAAAACACTCTATACACAAGTCTATCCGTTTCTTCTTCAAAAGGAAAGTAGTTTGAGCATAGACAGAAGGAATCGTATTATGCAAAATGCTCACAAGAAATCCACCCGCCTACTGGAAATGGCGAGTTGAATTCTTTACAATGGGAGCATGGCTACATCTATATAGCCTTATTCCATGAAGGAGGAACAGCCCATGGCTCCCAAACGCAAACCACCTACTTTGCAGCAAAAGAAAGATGAGGTCAACCGGAAAGCCATTATCTGGACCGCAGCCAGCGTCGGTGGACTGATCATTATCATTGGTGCGCTTATTATTATCGCCAACCTGTAAATGCTTCAACCGACTGTTTCTGCATCTACATACCAATCCAGCATGGATTTTACGTTTTCTTCGGTCTGAATCACTTGGTTTATCGTTTAATTCAACCAATGATACGTCTTATTCGGATTATTTTGCTTGGGAACAAGTGTGTACCGGTAGCGATCCTTCGCTTCTGGAACCATAGCTGTCTCTGGCAGCAGATCTTTCCCGATGCGTACCGGAGTTCCCTGAGGAGCAAGAGCAAATAGCTCTTCCACATCTTCAGTACTCATTCTCACACATCCAAGGGATTCATCCAGCCCGATACTGTTTGGCTCGTTGGTCCCATGGATGGCATAATTCGTCTCCGATAGCTGCATGCCCCTACTTCCAAATTCGCCATTAGAGCGACCATTTGGATTTACAACCTTGTCTGAAATGACAAACGAACCCTCTGGAGTGCGATCTCCTCCGAGCCCCACCTCGTAATTACGAATAATGGTGTCGCCACTAATCAGCGCAAGCTTATGTCTGCTCTTGTCCACGATGATTTCAAGCCGATCCTGTAAAAAAGGCTTTCCGCCTAACGTATCCACAAATGCAGCGTTTTTGCCTTGCGGCAAATCTGAACCTTCACGTGTTCCCTCACCTGTGTTTTTCCCTTTTCCCATTTGCCCTTGTTGATGCATGGCAAGTAGTGCCGAAAACATCCGGGTCATGCCAGGTGCAGTATCGCCCAGAATATTATTTGGAAACGGCTGGGCAAGTTGCGCCACACTTTTCGGCCAGCTACCGTTTTGTTTTTTATATGTAATCATTGCACTCGACAGAGCTGCAGCGGATTCCTGTTTGGCTGTCCAGGCTTGTGCCAGACGCTTGATCTCCGGTGATACTTCCGGCGGTTCACAGTTACACTGTTTGGCATCATAACTCTGTGCCGTTAATTTGCCACTGCTGTTTGTCTGAACGATGTATTTCACCGCCATATTTCGCTTCCATAATGTCCAGTTACCTGCGACCTGCATTCCAAGCACAGCCGATGTCTGTACTTTCGCACCAGAGCCTGACCATGCAGCTGCAAGTGCAGCCTCACCCTGGTCCCCTCCACCGAATGCTCCAGCTGTAAACACATTGGATTTTGCAACAAGAGCCAAGTCTTCCATCGGGTTATTCCCTGATTCGCTATCCATGGAATCGTCCGTCGATTCCAACGCTGAAGCCAAAGCCTCGGCTGCATCCCGATTGAAACCAGGAGCGTCTGCAGGTGGTAATCCTGCCAGTACAAGCAGCATAAGCAGGGTAAGCCACATCTTGCGAACACGATGTTTTTTCTCCTTTTGCTCAGCCATCTCAACCAGCTTCTCCTGATAATCCACCCATATATCTGCCGGTGCCTTGCTTCGTTCGAAAGCCTCGTAGACTTCACCCGCCTGTTGAAAACAATAGTTCGCCTTGGCTTCCTGCCCTTCACCCAAATATTCCTTACCGAGTAAATACCAGGCCATTTTATTATCTGGATGTTTCTTTACATATGTTCGTAGATGAGTATTTTGCATCCGATCCTCCATCATTTCGCCTTTTTCCGTTTCTATATATATCGGCAAATGATGACAAGAAATCCATAGGACTTGAGTACCCGGATCTAAGCCTCAACATTCGACAAAAAAAGCACATTCGACTGTCCCAATGACAGAAGAATGTACTCTTGTATGTTCATATGAAAGGAATTAACCTTCTTTGTTGAAAGGTTCATCCGCAACTTTAATGGAGTCCGTAGGGCAGCCGTCGCAAGCATCCTGCATGTCGTCGAACAAGTCATCCGGAATTGCTTTGATCCCTTTGTTGGCATCTCCATCGAAGATCACTTCTGCCAAACCTTCATCATCATAGTCATAAATGTCTGGCGCCGTTGCTCCGCACGCTCCGCACGCAATACATGTATCTTTTTCTACCCAAGTAAATTTACTCATTACCAATCTCTCCTCCTATTATTCAAAAACGTACAGTATTTTTATCTAGAAACATATTAATACAAAGTAAGAGTTATTACAAATAATTTTAACAGCCTCAAGACTCCATTATGCCCTATTTAATCGAGACTTTGCAAATTATCTTTTTGCAGCGATGTTCCCCGGACTTTATGATTGCGCAGTAATACGGAAGGATCATCCCCCAGCATGCCAGCTGTAACGACAGCATTCTCACCAAATTTGTCACGTAACTGATCCATAATGCGAATCAGGTTTTCCTTCTTCGGTTTCTGCTCATATTCAAACAGATCAAGCTGTATCGCGGACTCCTCACGTGGAATCAGCGTTTGGAGGGTCACACCCAACATACGAACAGGCTTCCCGCCGCGCCAATGTTTCGCAAATAAAGCACAGGCCTCCCGGTATATGATCGAAGCATCTTCAGTAGGCACTTCCATCATCCGTGATCTCGTAATCGTCTTCATATCCGGTGTACGAATCGTAATCTGAATGCCCTGACTGAGCATTTCGTGCTTGCGCAACCGTCTGGCAACCTGGTCACTTATATTCAACAAAACCCGATGTACATCATCCATTTCAGATATATCCGCAGGCAGCGTTGTTGTATGTCCGATCGATTTGTTCGCTTCACGTTCAGCCTGAACTGCCGAATGATTAATGCCGTTTGCTGAATTTTTTAACCAAGAACCATTAATTCCAAACACATCGGTTAACATCCGCTCGTCTGATTTGGCCAGCTGGCCTATGGTTTCAATGCCCAGCTTCTTCAGCTTTTCCGCTGTCTTTTTCCCGATCCCAAACATCTCGTTACAAGGTCTATGCCACAAAATCTGAGGTACATCCCTCATCCGCAAAATCGAAATGCCATTAGGCTTTTTCAAATCAGAGGCCATCTTGGCAAGCAGCTTGTTGGGTGCAATTCCGATCGAACAGGGCATCCCCAGCTCATCCCGGATTCTGGTCTGAATACTTTCCGCAATCTCCAGCGGTGTACCAAACTGTCTGGACCCCGTAATATCGAGGTAACACTCATCGATTGAGGTCGCTTCAAGCAATGGTGTATAACTGTAAGCTATTTTCATGAATTCTTTCGAATACCTACGATATAAATGAAAATCCGGACGAATCACAATTAAGTCAGGACATTTCTTCAATGCTTGATGAACGACCATACCTGTGGAAATACCCCTGCTTCGTGCCGTGTAAGAACAAGTTACAATGACACCTTTGCGCACTTCACTACTGCCAGCAACGGCCGTCGCTTTTCCTCTATATAATTCCGGTTCCTCGGCTTCATGTACAGAGCAATAAAAAGCATTCATATCGACATGCAAAATCACTCGTCCGGCGGTAGGATAATATCGATCTACATTAATGTTGTTATGCGTTTGGTCTGAAGACATGATCCCCACCGCCCTTTCGTATACACAATTCCGTTACATGCAATCTCTACTCTATTATATCAAATTCCCTTATGTAAAAATCATTTATATCCCCTTGTTATCGGCGAGATTTAACGATCGATCGAATGATACCCCACACGGCAACGACGATAATAGCAATTATAATGAATGAAATAATTGTATTCTCCCACACAAAATGCATCCTCTTCCCTCCATTTATAAAGACAGGATTTGAATCCCTATGCAATCCTGGAATACTTGTATTTAGATGAAGCATAACATATTACAAGACTACGTTTACAGCTCACTTAACTCTACAATCCATCATTTGTTACACCAAATGGTGAATTCGATGTAGCATTTGGCGATAATGGTGCTATAATAATTAATTATACAAATTCACGATTTTAGGACAAATCTACACTTTGAATTTAATACAGTGTAGCGGTACAGAATCGAAGGATTCGTCACCAACATGCCCATATGTTTTTTAAACACACCATTAAACTTTCTAAAAAAAGCGCTTCATCTTAAAGGAGGATCTTCATGTCAAAGGCCATCTCCATCTTCGATACGACTTTACGTGACGGCACACAAGGGGAGGGAGTCAGCTTATCGGCAGATGACAAGCTCAAAATTGCCAAGAAGCTCGATGACCTGGGTGCTCATTATATTGAAGGCGGAATTCCAGGCAGCAACACCAAGGACATTGAGTTTTTCAAAAGAGTCAAGGAACTGAACCTGAACGCGAAGGTTGTCGCTTTTGGCAGTACGCGTCGTAAAGGTAGCATCGCCAGTGAAGACGCCAACTTGAAGCGCATGATTGAATCCGGTGCTCAGGCAGCGACTCTGGTAGGCAAGTCGTGGGATTTCCACGTACACACTGCTTTGCAGACCACTTTGGAAGAAAATCTGTCGATGATCTACGACTCCATTGCCTATCTGAAACAAAACGATATGGAAGTCATTTTTGATGCAGAGCATTTCTTCGATGGATTTAAGAACAATCCAGAATATGCACAGGCTGTATTGACCAAAGCCCATGAAGCTGGAGCGGACTGGCTTGTAATGTGTGACACCAACGGTGGAACGATGCCGCATGAAGTGTACGAGATCGTGTCCACTCTCGCTGGACGACTTCCGCAAGCCCATCTGGGCATTCATACACATAATGACTGTGAACTTGCTGTAGCCAACACCTTAAGCGCTGTACAAGCTGGTGCCAGACAGGTGCAAGGTACGATGAACGGTTATGGAGAGAGATGTGGTAATGCTAATCTGGCTTCCATTATCCCTAACCTGCAACTGAAGCTTGGATATGAGTGCGTTTCTGAGGATTCAATGAGACAGCTCACGAATGTTGCCCGTTATGTCAGTGAGATTGCCAACGTAAATATGCCAATCAACCAGCCTTATGTCGGAAATGCTGCTTTCGCTCACAAGGGCGGTATTCACGTCTCTGCCATCTTGCGTGATTCCCGAACTTACGAACACATCGTTCCTGAGTTGGTTGGTAATAAACAGCGTGTGCTCGTTTCCGAACTGGCAGGACAAAGTAACATTGTGTCCAAAGCACAGGAACTGGGTCTTGAATTCGATCCAAGCAGTGCCAACTCACGTCAGATCATTGAGAAAATCAAAGATCTGGAACATCAGGGCTATCAGTTCGAAGGCGCCGATGCCTCTCTTGAATTGTTGATTCGTGAAGCCAACGGTGACATGAAAGAATTGTTTACCTTTGAATCGTTCAAGATGCTTGTTGAAAAAGTGGCTGGCAAGTCTGTTGTTTCGGAAGCCTTTGTTAAACTTAACGTAGGCGGAACAAGTGCGTATACCGCAGCTGAAGGCAACGGTCCGGTTAATGCACTGGATAACGCACTTCGGAAAGCACTTGTGCAGTATTTCCCTTCCCTTGCCAACATGCATCTGTCCGACTATAAAGTACGTGTTCTGGATGAGAAAGATGCTACTGCCGCAAAGGTTCGTGTATTAATTGAATCTAAAAACACGGAAAACACGTGGAATACAGTCGGTGTATCCGAGAACGTGATTGAAGCGAGCTGGGAAGCCCTCGTACACAGTTTCCGTTATGCCCTTCTTCAAGAAAAATTGCAGGACGAGCCTGGCGTAGTCAACATCCCTGCTCACGGACTAAGCAACCATTAATGCATATTTCCCGGAAAATAAAAGAAGCGTCTGTCTCCAAAAAACATTGGAAGACAGGCGCTTTTGCTTCTCGCTTGACTAGCTTCTTGCTTGGTTAATCCTCAATTAACTCCTTGATTTTGCGCTCCAACTCTTTCTCAGGCAAAATCCCCAAGATAATTTCCTGAACGACTCCTCGGGAATCAATCAGTACATTCGTTGGAAAAGCTAAACCGTTATATTTGGCATATGCTGTTCCGTCTTCATCGAGCAGAATAGGGAACGTCAGTTTGTATTCATCTACAAAAGCTTTGGCATCCCTGATTTTATCGTACGAAGTTACATTCACACCGTAGAGATCCAGTTTCTCCTTGTATTTCGCTGCCAATGTATTGAGCGCAGGAGCTTCCTGCTTGCACGGTTCACACCAGGATGCCCAGAAACTGACGAAGATGGCCTTTTCCTTGGCTCCACCTACAGCGTAGGTTTTCCCATCCATGGCTTTCAAAGAGAATGCTGGTGCCAGTAAACCCGCTTTAGGCCCCGTCTCCGTCGGCATTGGCTCCTCTTGCTTAAACACGGCTGCGATTCCGTTATCTGCATTTTGGGCCAAAGCAATGCCCACAAGCAAAACAACACCCAGCAGTATGTATATATTTCGTTTCATGACCAGCCACCCTTTTGTATAATCAAACATATTGAGATTCACGCTCTTCTAACATGTGAGATATTTCAAGATCTCTATCATATTGTACCCTTTTCCTTTAAAATTTTACAATCGGAGTCACACAAAATAAAATAAAAAAGGACTCCTGCCGAAGCAGGAGCCAAAGAGAGAGGGGTGAATACAAATGGCAGCACTTCACGGGCAGCAAAACACCTTATACATCCCTTCCTCCGTAGAACAGGAGATGTCTAAGTACATGTTCGCTTCACTGCCACAGGAAACCTGCGGGGTTGTGCTGGGTGAAGCCGCAGCGGGCGGCATACGAATCAGTCGGTTTCAGCCCATTCGTAACGTAGCGCCTGACCCGCTGCACCATTTTGCATTGGATGATGCAGAATGGATCCGGTGTGTGTTCAATGAGCCACAACTTATCGGACTCTTTCACTCCCACCCCCGAACCACTCCCGTACCTTCCAATGAGGATCTGCGTAACCTACCGATTTTCGCCAGACTACTCCAGGTATATTTTATAGGCTCGCCTGATCAGACAACTGGTACACAATCAAAGATGCTTCTAAATGGTTATCAAATTCATTCAAATGTTGATTCAAGCATTGGAATGAGCTATGACCAATCATACAACTTACAGCCCGCCCAGCTATGCGTGACTTAACTGGGTGTACAGATCACCCAATGTTTCTACATTTTTGCGAGACATATCCTCCAGGTAACAGGACCATAACTGTGCAGTCATTTTAGCGTCCTCCAAAGCATGGTGGCGTCCATAGATCGGAATGCTTTTGGATTCCAGCAATTCATCCAGACCATAGCCCGGCCTGTTTGGTTCTAGCCAACGTGCCAGCATCATCGTATCGATGAGCCGGTGCGTTAACCTTACTTTGGATGTCCGCCACAAGGCCGCATTCAGAAAAGCCCGATCATGCGCGCTTGCATGGGCAACCAGTACACTTCCGCCAACAAAAGACATGAAGTCATGCAAGCCTTCTAGCAACGACGGAGCATGCATCGTCATTTCCTGAGTAATTCCCGTCAGTTCAGTAATATGTTCCGGAACGGAGACTTTGGACTGAACCAACGTATAGAACTGCTCATTCTCCAACATCACACCGCCATTAATACGCACCGCCCCAAAGGAAAGGATCTCATCCCCATGCTGAGGAGAGAAGCCCGTCGTTTCTAGATCGAATACGACAGCATTCAATTCGTTCAAGGGTGTGTGCAGTACCTCGGGTCTGCGCTGTTCTCTCATCATCGAACGGATGAACGCCATATGTTGCGCCGTAGGGGCTCCCATTATGGAAGCGATGGCGGAAGGAACCCCTCCCTGGCGCAGCGAATTCCAGAATCCAGTATTGCCCCTTGCCGGCTCTCTCATGGACGTCTCCTTTCTGCAAAACGAAGTTGTCTTTGCAGCGCACGATGTACTCGCCGCACCAACCCTAACGTATCCCGGAGTTCATAAAGCATTTGTTTTTCCTTCAACTGTCTCTCATTTAGGAAACCACCGCTATGCTGTAACCCCTGTTTCATCACAACGGGTGTACTGCGTCGCAGTTTCAAAGCCGTCATAAAGGCTCGCTGAGCTGAATCCAGCAAAGTAAGCGGAACTGCTTCGAGTGATACCAATCTCTGAATCCGCTTGAGCGTGGACGTTTCTTTGATACCGTGCTGTAAAGCCAGAAAACGCGCACTGTTCACCAGCGGAATATACAAGCCGTATTTCACATCGAATCCACCTGCATGTTCACCGAATCGTTCGGTCACTACCCTTCCGAGGATGTTCAGTGTTGCCTTATGTTTAACGGTATTGCGCAGCACAGCATCAGAAAGCTCAGGAACCGATCTGAATCCTTCGTAAAATGCAGAAATCCATTCCTCCGCAAGCTGTGGCTCACCTGCAACAAAACGCATGTCTGAAGCGATAATCAGATTGCGAACCGGCTCCCATGACAGGTCCGATCCCCATGCTTTCAGTTGTTCCTTCCATGACTCCAGCGTTTTCCTCCATAAAGGCTCCGAGCACATCACTTTGCCTTCACATTTGGCGTAGCCAAGTGCCTCCAACATATCGGTCATTCGAAGTCCAAGTTCGGCAAAATATACCTCTTTCCCCTCATCCGGGGTATCGCTGATAATCATGCCATTATCCTGATCACTCCATAACGTCGCTTCTTGCCTGCCGGAACTGCCAAATACGATAAAGGCATAGGGGACGGGAGGTCGGCCTAAGCCTTCCTCTACCATCCCCTGGATGCATAACTCTACTGCCCGCCGAGCAACCCTGTCATGCAGTTCATTTACCGTCTGGTACCATTCAATCGGCGACAAGGAAGCGGACAACAGTTCCTGGAGCTCATTCTGCAATATCACACGTGCCTGGCGCAGTTCTTGAGAAGATGCCGCACCATCTATTCCCTGATAGGACCAGGATTGATTTATATACGGGATGGGTTCCATCATGTCCAGCCTCCTTGAAGCATGATTCAGCAATCATTCCTCTTAGGAGCTGAACGTACCGCCATTGGATTTAGTTTCTACATTTTTCATTTGTTCAGGGTACCCGTAAGTACCATGCTCACTTAAATCCAGACCCATCGTTTCTTCTTCTTCCGTTACACGGATTCCCATGATAGCTTTCATACCACCGAGAATAATGAAGGACATAATCAGTACGAAGGCAAATGCGCCTGCCAGACCCAGAAGCTGAACGCCCAGTTGGTGGAAACCGCCACCATAGAACAGACCCGCTTGACCTACGCCTGCATTCTCAGCAAGTTCTGGTGTTGCAAACAAACCTGTGGAGATCGCTCCCCACATACCGGCAATACCGTGTACAGAGAAGGCGTAGATTGGATCATCAATTCCTTTACGCTCAAAGAATTGAGCAGTGAAGAATGTGATAATACCTGCCAGAGCACCAATAACCAGCGCTGCCCATGGTTCAACGAAAGCACAAGCACCTGTGATGGCAACGAGTGCCGCAAGCACCCCGTTCAGCATGCTAGGAATATCAGATTTACCCAATACAGCCCATGAGATCAACAGTGCTGCAACACCACCAGCAGCCGCAGCTACGTTTGTAGTCAATGCTACATAACCGAAGAATCCATCACCCATGGCAGATAATGTACTACCTGGGTTGAAACCGAACCAACCGATCCAAAGGATAATTACACCGAGTACCGAATAAACTTGGTTATGACCTGGAATGATGTTAGGTTTACCATCTTTGTTATATTTGCCGATACGCGGCTTCAACAAGATGGTAGCTACCAGTGCGGCAGTTGCACCTGTCAAGTGGACAACCGTCGAACCTGCAAAGTCTTGCATACCAAGCTCAGCCAACCAGCCGCCGCCCCATACCCAGTGAGCAACAACCGGATACATGATAATGGTGTACAGCGTACCGAAAACGATATATACACTCATCTTTGCACGTTCAGCCATACCACCGCAGGCAATGGCCAGGGATACTGCTGCAAAGGCAAGATGGAATACAAACTTGATTGTTAGCGGAACATCAGAGAAGGCCAGTGATTCGAACGAAGCAGCCATTCCGTCCCCACTCAGGAAAAATCCGGTTGTTCCGAAGAAACTGTTACCATTACCGAAACCAAGACCGAAGCCTAGAGCCCAGAAGGCAATAACTGAAATTCCCAATGTCAGGATTGTTTTACCCGCAATGTGTCCTGCGTTTTTCATTCGAGTTGAACCCGCTTCAAGTAAAGCAAATCCCCCTTGCATCAGGAAAACCAGCACAACAGCCAGAAACGTAAAGGCTGAGTTCAGACCGCTTTGAAGTTCGATGTTAGTCGGCCCCTCCGCAGCTGCAAATGCGCTGACCGGGAAAGCCAATAAAGTAAGCATTATTAACACCGAAACCAACCATTTCTTTCTCATATACCCCACTCCCTCTTATGTTAAGTTTCTTCACATATCGTGAAACTCTTAATGCCATTATAAGCAGAAGACAGGAAATTTGACAAGAGTATTTTCAGCAAAATTGAAAAATATTTCTGGGAATAAAGTCATACGTCTTTTTCTTGCACTTAAGTACATAATCATGTCCCATGAGTACATAGATATAGAAACGCAGCTTGACAGCCGCCAAAGCGTAACGTTTGACTGTATGGTTAAAGATCATGTATCATAACTAATAGTAAGAAAAAAATTGGGCGGGTTATGCAAAGCCGCAACTGGAATCTACAATTCCCTACATTTGAACTTGCAAGCGAGGTGAATATCATTGGGGATATGAAATTGTTTCGGATTGGCGAACTTGCCAAAACTGCAGGTGTGAGCGAACGGACGATTGATTATTACACAAAGCTCGGTCTCATCGCTCCTGAAGAGCGCACAGAAAAAAACTATCGTCTTTATAGTAATGAAACTTTAACCAGGCTCGAACGTATTGTACACATGAAACAAGAGAAATATAGTCTCGACGAGATTAAACAATCTCTTGAGAAGTGGAGTCTGGTGAGCACGGAAGAACAGGTTGCCAGCAAACTGACAACATTGGAGCTCCACGTGCAACAGCTGGAGCGAGAGGTGAATGAGCTTAAACCGCTGCTAGGCGAGATGAAACCTGTACAAGCACGCAAGATGATGGCCGGACTGCTCACCAAAAGTGCTGGTACGATGGAAGCTTTGAAAATCTTGCTTGAGAACACCATGATGTAGCTTATTATTTAGAAAGCGGAGGAATGAATATGAGTTTTAATAACGGTATGTTCGTTTTGATCATTATCGCCTTTTTGCTCTCCTTATGGGCGCAATTTCGCGTTAAGAGTACATTCAATCGTTGGTCTAATGTTAAAAACCTGAATGGAATGACCGGTTACGATGCTGCCCGTCACATGCTTGATTCCAATGGCCTACACGACGTCCCTATTGAACCCGTGCGTGGAGCACTCTCCGATCACTACGATCCAATCAATCGTGTCGTAAGGTTGTCTGAGCCTGTATATTATGAAAATTCAATCTCAGCTGTCTCCGTTGCGTGTCACGAAGTTGGCCATGCGATCCAGCACAAGGAAAGTTATCCGATGTTGGCACTACGTCACCGGATTTTCCCGATCGTCAACTTTGCATCCGGACTTGCGCCCTTCTTGCTCATTGCCGGATTCATCTTTAATGCAATGAACCTTGTCGGTATTGGTATTATTTTCTTCTCCGTAACCGTTGCGTTCCAACTCATTACGTTGCCGGTTGAGTTTAATGCTAGTAATCGCGCAAGAGAGATTATGGTATCGGAAGGTTATATCCGGAACGAAGAAGAAAGAGGCGTCGCCAAAGTATTGAATGCCGCAGCATTAACTTACGTCGCTGCAGCGTTAATCTCATTGCTGGAACTGGTTCGTTACATCGGAATTTTCAATAGCCGCGACTAATTCAATACAAAAACAAAAAAACAATACCCCACCGTTAATCGGATGGGGTATTGTTTTGCTGTAAACCGAAATAATTAAGCAAGAATGAACGAAATGACTGCGCAACAAGCGGAAGCTTGTCATCCGCTCGATGGATCAACCCAATCGTACGCGTGACTTTGGGATGAGAAATGGCTACATGTGCCGGTTGCAGCGGATTCGTCTGGAAAAGCGCCATTTCTGGCAGTAAACTCACTCCCATACCAGCAGCAACCAGCCCACGAATGGTATCCGTCTCTTCACCCTCAAAAGCAATCTTGGGCGTAAACCCTGCTTCAAGACATGCGTGCCAAACAATCGGACGCAGAGAATACCCTTTACTGAATAATACAAACTTATCATCTTTAAGTTGCTCTAACGCAATGCTCTCTTCACCAGCCAATGGATGATTGGGCGGAAGGATTGCATGCAGTTCTTCCGTAAGCACAATGTCACCATCTACCTGGTCGTGCTTTTCCGGAAATGGAGATATAAATGCCAAGTCCACTTCAGCCGATAACACATCACGAATGAGCGTTGGGAACATGCCTTGCTTGAATCTGAATTTGACGTTAGGATAACGCTGACGGAACGCTGCTACAACCGAAGGAATCAAGTGAATACCGAGACTATGAGGAAAACCGATACGAATTTCACCATGCTCCGGGTCGAGAAACTCATGAACCTCCCCGACCGCTTTGTCCAGATCTTTCAATATACCTTCAACCCGTTTGCAAAAGAGCTGCCCAACGGCGGTCAACTGCAGATTTCGCCCTTTTTGCATAAAGAGGTCTACTCCCAGTTCTTCCTCCAGCTGATGAATCTGACGACTCACCGCAGACTGCGCTACGTGCAATTCCTCCGCCGCCTGCGTAACATGCTCCTTCTGTGCCACTTTCAAAAAGTAATGCAACTGTCTTAATTCCACTGCCACTGATCTCTCCAATCTGCTATACCCTACTTATCCTTGATTGCATTCCGTCTTCAGATCAATCCGACTACTGCTTAAAGCTGCGGGGTTTCCACAAGCGGATGAGAAGTCCATAAATGAAGAATCCACCTAACAACCCACCCAAATGCGCCATCCAGTTAATGCCTGTCATGGCAAAGGAAAAAATAATTCCGAATACAAGCAGTGTATACAACGTTTTACGTGAGGTCTCGTCCATCATTGTCCGCTGGAACAAAGCTACATACAGAAACGCACCATAGATTGCATAGATTGCTCCTGAAGCACCCACCGAGATTGTCGTCGCTCCAACCGAGTTATACCACGCAACAGCCAGAATGTTGCCCAGAATGCCTCCACCCAAGTACAACACACCATATCTTACCGACCCAAGCAGCCGTTCCATTGGTGGTGCAAATACGATGAGAGCAAAGCTGTTAAACAACAAATGACTGAAACCAGCATGCAAGAACATGGACGTAATGTAACGCCACCAATCTGCTGCAAATAACTCGTGGTTAACAAGCGCTCCAAACTTAAGCAACGTCATACTGTTTGTGGAACCACCGTTCAAACTCAATACAATAAACATAACAACATTGGCAATTAAAAGAATCGACGTCAAAGGAAAAAATTTCAAATAACTTTTCCAGTTCTCATACCTTATAAATATCATAAGTTTCTGCTTTCACTCCACCCTGTTCAGATCGGCCTGTAAGTCTGACCCATTCTAATGATCCTTCGTCCGAATTGGACAATGCCTTTCATAAAAGATTATAATGGATTTTGGCACGGATCACCAACTTATAAGGAGGAACATTATTATGGCACAAGAACGTACAGGCGCAGCCACCTTTAAAGGCAACCCTATTACATTGATCGGACCCGAATTGAAAGTGGGCGATCAAGCACCCGATTTTACACTGAGTAAAAACCTGGTTGAAGATGCATCCTTGAAAGACTTCGCAGGTAAAATCAAATTAATCAGCGTTGTTCCTTCACTGGATACTGGCGTATGCGATGCCCAAACCCGTCGCTTCAACGTTGAAGCAGGAGATCTTGGAGACAATGTTGTCGTATTGACAGTAAGCGTTGACCTCCCATTTGCACAAGCACGCTGGTGTGGAGCAGCCGGAGTTGATCGCGTCGTAACACTGTCTGATTACAAAACACGTTCATTCGGTGAAGACTACGGTGTTCTGATCAAAGAATTCCAATTGGACATGCGCTCCATCTTCGTGCTGGATGCTGAAGACCGAATTACATATGTGGAATATCTGCCTGAAATGACAGACTCCCCTAACTTCGAGCAAGCGATTTCCGCTGTAAAAGCCTTGCTGTAAAAGGTAGTTCACGTTCAGAACAAAAGCGAGGAAGGTTAACCTTCTCTCGCTTTTTGTTATTCACCCATCTATTTCAATCATTTGACTTATACTTACTTAGCTTCTTATCCAATACGGAGAACAAGTTCATGATCGTGCGATAATTAGAACCCAGATCTCCAAGTGAACCACGTGAAGCCGAATACATATCGACCGCACTGCGTACAGGACTTACCGATATAATGGAAACCGTAATATCCATCGTCCGTCCAAAGGTAGTCCGCTTCTCCAGTATGACCTCTCCTACAGAAGGCACTTCATGCAGCACTTTATAACCCGGAATTTTTTTGAGTGTCGAAGAAACCTCTTCCCAGGCTCTGTCTTTGGATAAGTTATAATACCGTGTTTTTAATTTGGGATCCTTGGCTCGATCGCTGGTTCCCTCCATGCTGCGGATGATACCGACGAGCGTTCTCTTTAAGGTCAAGACCCTTCCTCCTTTGAATGTAACCGTTCCATTTATGTATACTAGTGTAACATTGTTCATGTAGTAACAAAAGGGCAAGCGACACTTTTAACAAAATACAGCCTATTCAACAAAATAAGCTCAAATAAAAAGCACCCTGAAATTCCTCGATTAGAGGAAAGAGTCAGGGTGCTGTACATGATAAAATAGGAACCCGCCTATGCCGTCCGGCTACATTGTCTTATGAACCTGCTTGGCAGGTGGGTGGCCGCAAAAATGTTTTTTGAAGTCCCCATGTCATATAGACAGGGCGTTTCAGCAACATTCTGTATTGATCTCCCGAAGACATCATCATTGGTTCAAAACAACGAATAACCGAAACGTACATCGCAGGATGTACAATTATTATATCCCTAACTGTGTAAAAAGTAAATGGTGACAGCTCATGTTTTATTTTTGGAGATTATCGTGTTTTTCGTCAGATGATTTAAGCTCAGATGGTTCAGCCGTCTCTATCGTCTCAACTGACTCCCCTGCCTGTTCAGCGGCTTGTGCAGCTTCCTCTTCTTCTTTCTTCAGCTGCATCTTCTCCATCTGCTCCTGCATCTTATTAAACGTTGCGTAGAAGTTGAAGAAAGCAAACCAGGCAACAATACTAATAATGAAGAAGATGAACAAGACCGGATAACGAAAACCGATATAGAACAACAATCCACTTCCCAACAACGTGGAAAATACACGGAATGGTCTAATCAGCGTCAATAGAACCGCATTTTTGATAATCAATCCGATGGACATGTGGTAATGTACAACCATCGAGAAGAAGTTAAAGAGAGAAACAAAGAGCAGCAGCAACAGTACGAGCATAATAATTCCAACCAGCTGCATATTCTTGAATTGTGTCATGTATACTGTGTAATCCAGATACATGATGGCAAACAGCAATGTATAGAAGATGCCTCCGATTAAACTCTGCTTGTAGTTCTCTTTGTAACCTACAAAGAAAGTACGGAAGATCGGCACGTCCGTATCACCCATATTCCATTTACGAACAACCGTAAACAGCGCCGACGTTGCCGGAAATAGTGTAAGCGGTGCCACAATGGCTATAGCCCAGTTCATTTGTAGTGATTCGTTAGCCAGGTTCTGCTGCATCACGAGCAGTTTCATAAACAAGAAAAACAAGAACGGAGACGAACAAATAGCCCACAACAGATTGGTTGCGGCAAGTCTCGTAATCCACTCTGTAAGTCGGTAGATCCCACCCATAGCTCCTTTAAATTCCAAACAATTCTCCTCCTCCGCAGCCTTGCGTCTAGCCTTAATTCTAATAATATTAATATACCTTATTATAGATAGGAAAAGCCAGCCCTTCCCGAAAAGAGATCGACGGCTCACTGGTTTGGCATAATCTGCACATAAAAAAATGGAGCAGTCGCCCTGCCCCATTTTCCAGTTCACACTTGTATATTATTCGAAAGAAGAATCTTTGGCAGGACGACGTCCTTCGTTGTTGCTTGGACGCGGTTTGCGGTCACGGTTGTAACCACCTTCTCTGCTTCCACTTCCACTTCCAGTTCCACTGCTGTTACGATCGCGGTTGTATCCACCACGTCCGCCGCCACTGCTGTTGCGATCACGGTTGTAACTACCGCCACCACCACTGCTGCTGCGGTTGCCGCTGTAACCAGATGGTTTGCGTCCGCCAGAGCGAACATCCGGTTTACGACGTTTTGCACGGATCGGATCTTCAGGAGTCAGATCAACTTGAGCATCTTTTTTGTCACCTGTCAGGAGCTTCAGAGCAGCTGACAACAGTTGAACAGAATCATATTGCTCAAGCATTTGAATCGCGATACCTTTGTATTCGTTCAGTTCGCCAGATTGTACGATTTCGAGCAAACGCTCAGCTGTCAAACGTTGTTTTCCTTCTACAGCCTCAGCCATTGTTGGCAGTGGTTTGCGCGGAATACGGTGACGTGTTACACGCTCGATAAAGTGCAGGTGGTCGATCTCACGCGGAGTAACGAAAGACCATGCAGCACCCTCTTTACCCGCACGACCTGTACGGCCGATACGGTGAACATAGCTCTCCGGATCTTGCGGAAGGTCAAAGTTCACAACGTGAGTTACGCCGGATACATCGAGACCACGTGCAGCCACGTCTGTTGCAACGAGAACGTCAATGCTGCCGTCACGGAACTTACGCATTACCGCATCACGTTGATTCTGGGACAAGTCACCATGAAGACCGTCTGCAGAATATCCACGTTTTTGCAAAGCTTCAGCCAATTCGTCAACACGACGTTTTGTACGTCCGAATACGATCGCCAGCTCAGGAGATTCCATATCCAACAAACGGCTAAGTGCTTCGAATTTTTGACGCTCAGGTACTTCGATATAAGATTGGTCAATCAATGGTGCACTAACATGTTTCGGGATCACAGAAATGTGCTCAGGATTGTTCAAGAATTGTTGTGCCAATTTTTGAATGTTAGGAGGCATTGTTGCTGAGAACAGCATTGTTTGGCGCTCGTCTGGAACTTGTTTCAGGATGGATTGAATATCCTCCATGAAACCCATGTCGAGCATTTCATCTGCTTCATCCAATACAACAGTTTGTACATCATCAAGTTTGATTGTTTTGCGGTTGATGTGGTCAAGGAGACGTCCAGGTGTACCAATAATAATCTGTGGTTTTCTTTTCAATGCACGAATCTGACGAACGATATCTTGTCCGCCGTAGATTGGCAGGGAGCGCAGACCTTTGAAGCGAGTGAGTTTTTCGATTTCTTCAGCAACTTGGATTGCAAGTTCACGTGTAGGTGCCATAATGAGGGCGCGGATTTTCTCGTCACTTTTAGTGATTTTGCTGATCAACGGAATACCGAATGCAGCTGTTTTACCCGTACCTGTTTGTGCTTGACCAATCAAATCTCTGCCTTCGAGTGCCAAAGGAATCGCTTTGGATTGGATCGGTGTTGCTTCTTCAAACCCGAGCTCAGTGATGGCTTGCAGCACCAGTGGTTCAAGATTGAAATCTGTGAAATTTAAATTTGTCAAAATTATTCATGCTCCTTTTATATGGTGGACATGGTGGACAATCCACTTTGTTGTCTGTATTCTTAAGTAGCGTTAATATTTATAGGGTATCCCATCAAGCCAAATTATTTTCACGAACGAATATAATTCCATGAATGGGTCCCAAACATAAGACTAAAACTACATACATGTGTTTGAAACATTTCAAAATTTTATTGCTCCATTTAGGAAAAGTTTCCTACTCAAGAATATCCACAAATTATTATATCACAAAACAATTCAAGATTACCAGCAATCTGGCTTTAAATATAAATGAGGTGATTAAATTGCCCAAAATGATTTGGCACTTTTTAGTGATCGTATTGGGTGCTGCAGCTATTGCCTGCGGCTTCAACTGGTTTTTGGTTCCCCATCAGCTTCTTAGCGGCGGGGTATCCGGTATTTCCATGCTTCTCGGCTATTTTACGAATTTGAATCTTAGTATAATGTATTTTGTTCTGAACATCCCTCTGCTCATTGCAGGTTGGTTTATTCTTGGACGACGCTTCATTACATTAAGTATTGTTTCGGTAGCAGCCACTTCATGGTTCATCGCGCTTCTGCCTGTTTTTGCTGTGGCAACAGACCCCCTTCTGAGCTGTGTATTTGGCGGCGTGTTAGTGGGACTAGGTACCGGAGTTTCTTTCCGAGTCGGCGGCTCGACGGGCGGGCTGGACATTGTTGGTTCCATTTTCACCCGTAATCGTGATTTCCCGATTGGTACGGTAATGGCTGGCATGAACGGAGCCATTATTATGCTGGCAGGATATCTGAATGATGACTGGAACATCGCGCTTGCCTCCATGGTATCGATTTATATCACAGGTAAAGTGCTGGATCTGATTCATATCAGCCATGTCAAAGTCACATTGTACATTATTACCAATGAAACCGAAGCGATGTTGAAAAAATTGCTTGTTCGCCCTCGTGGGGTCACCAAAATCAAAACCCAGGGAGCATATACAGACATCGAAAAGGACATGTTAATGACAGTGACTACTCGCTACGAACTCGTTGAAATCAAACGAATTATCAAGGAAACGGATCCGAACGCCTTTGTTAATATTGTGGAAACGGTTGGAGTTATGGGCTCTTTCCGCCGAAGTTGAGACAGATGTACGGTTAACAATTCTAAACATTGTGGTATAATAACGTTGTACGGCTCCTAAATATGTTGTATAGCAGAATGTGCCCTTCAATTTCACAGAACCATGTGCTTTTCCGAATCGCGCCGAATGACTTACCATTTTGGAATTCGAGTAGGGAAGGGTGATTATTGTGGATATGGAAACGGTAAAACTGTTTGAAATCGTCAACAAATGGTGCCCGGAAATGCTCCCTTTCTTAAAACCGAATGAGCTCGACTCACTGATTGTTCTCCGGGATGGGCTGGGCATCCTGGAACAGGGAGACGCAATGGAAATCATTCAGTACAGTATTTGTGAGCATCAAAATGAGATCTACATTCAATAATTTTTTTAGATTGATCACGCCGCTTCTTGTGGGGGTTACCCCTCAACAGGAAGCGGTTTTCATTTTCCCCATGTGTTTCATCACTTGAATAATATGGTTAAAAGCCCAGAGGCTTTATTGTATAATTCAAACATGGAATGCACATAGGGGAGTGGAAATGAATGAACATGTTTTGGGCTTTACTGGCTATGGCCTGGGGAACCTTCAGTGGTACACCAGCTACAGCTGATCAAGGGAATCAACCCTTTCAATCATTAACAAACAGTTTCAACACCGCCATCATTCAATCTCAAAAAGATCAAGTCGTTATTGATGCGGATAAACCACCTGCCAAAATTGACCCACAACCCGATGCACCCGTTGTCAAAGGCATCTATGTGACGGCTTACAGCGCCGGTGGTGCACGGATGACATCATTACTCGATCTAATGGATAACACAGAGCTCAATTCCATGGTCATTGATATCAAGGACGATCTCGGATACATAACTTACCCTACGGAGAACAAGACGTTACAGGAAATGGGCAAATCTCAGCCTTTTATCCGTGATATTGATGCCTTGATGAAACGTCTGCAAAAACATGATGTTTACCCGATCGCACGAGTGGTAGTATTTAAGGATACGATTCTCGCCAAGAAAAATCCGGAGCTCTCTTTCCGCAATAAGGACGGTTCTGTATGGGCCAATGGTAAAGGCGACAGCTTCGTGAATCCCTACAGCAAGGAAGTATGGGATTACAATATAGAGATTGCCAAGGAAGCTGCTAAATTGGGATTTAAGGAAATCCAGTTCGACTATGTTCGTTTTCCGGAAGGTTTTGAAACGCGTGCAGACGCATTGAAATACACCAAGTCTGAAAAGTCCCGGGTCGACATTGTAGCCGAATTCGTGCAGTATGCACGCAAGGAGCTCGCACCGCTGGGTGTTCGAGTCTCGGTTGATATATTCGGTTACGCCGCCTCTGTTCCAGCAGCCGAGGGTATTGGACAGGATTTTGTGAAGATATCTGAAAACGTGGATGTCATCTCGCCGATGGTTTACCCAAGTCACTACTCCACCGGCTGGTACGGTGTGAAGGACCCTGACAAAGATCCCTATACAACCATCAAAGGCTCCATGAAAGATACACATAAGAAACTGGATCCAACCAAGGAGCTGAAACCCGTTATCCGCCCATGGATTCAGGACTTTACAGCGAGCTGGTTAGGCAGTGGACATTACATCAAATACGGCAAAAAACAGGTAGAGGACCAAATTCGCGCGATGAAAGACATGGATGTGGATGAGTACCTGCTCTGGAATGCCTCCAATCGATATACACCAGATGTAAACTATAAATAATACACTCTTTTTTGTTCACTTTACTCCAATAACCTCGTTCCATATTCTCTGGAACGAGGTTTTTTACTATGCTCTCAACCTTACCTTCCACACAACCACGTTCCCCTCCCTATTCAAATCGGGCAAAATCTACTACAATAAATAGCTGTCCGTACATGACAGTTTAGTGATAACTCTTAAGAAGTGAGGCACTGCCAGTGAACATGACCACCACCAGCTTTTCTCAAAAAGTAAAGCAATTCCTGATTATATTTCTACCCATCTTCACCACACAAATCGCCCTCTCTGCCATGTCGTTTTTCGATACCAATATGTCAGGCAAGTTCTCCCCTGCTGATCTCGCGGGTGTCGCCATTGGCACAAGTCTGTGGTTGCCGGTGCAGACAGGACTAAGTGGTATTCTGATTGGCATTACACCTGTCGTCTCCCACCTGCTCGGTTCGAAGCGTAATGACAAGATTGGTCATAGCGTCATTCAAGCCTTATATCTCGGTGTGGCGGTCGGAATCGTCGTTCTTGCAGCAGGCACATTGCTGCTCAGTCCGATTCTAAACGGAATGCCTTTGGAGCCCCGAGTTGCCCAAGTCGCCTTCTATTTCCTGTGTGCTTTGGCTTTTGGGGTTATCCCCCTTTTCGGCTACACTGTGCTGCGGAGTTTTATGGATGCACTGGGACAGACACGGATCACCATGATGATTACGCTGGTTTCGCTGCCAGTAAACATCTTCCTGAACTATTTACTTATCTTCGGACGTTGGGGCTTCCCACAACTGGGAGGTGTTGGAGCAGGTGTGGCTACAGCAAGTACATATTGGCTCATTTTTCTCCTCAGCCTCTTTTTCGTACACCGGATTGAGCCCTTTGCCCAATATGGTATCTTTCGGAAAATGCCCAAAATTTCATTGACCAAATGGAAAGAGCTGCTCAAGATCGGCGTTCCCATCGGTTTCGCTACTTTTTTTGAAACTTCCATCTTTGCAGCAGTCACATTATTAATGAGCCGGTTCGACACTATTACGATTGCTGCCCACCAGGCAGCCCTGAATTTCGCTTCTACGCTGTATATGCTGCCTGTGAGTATATGTATGGCCCTTACAATTCTTGTGGGCTATGAGGCGGGTGCAGGGCGTGTGAGAGACGCAAAGCAATATAGTCTCCTGGGTATCGGAGGTGCCATTGGGCTCTCTCTGTTAACAGCTGTGGTATTACTGGTATTCGGGGAACAAATTGCAGGCGTGTACTCGAATGATCACGAGGTTATTGCTTTGACACAGCATTTCCTGATTTACGCCATCTTCTTTCAAATCTCTGATGCCATTGCCACCCCAACGCAGGGAGCACTTCGGGGCTACAAGGACGTGAATCCTGCATTGATCATAACGTTTGTCGCGTACTGGATCATCGGTCTACCTGTCGGCTACATCACGGCTACGTATACTTCACTCGGTGCCTTTGGATACTGGGTTGGACTCATTGCCGGCCTCGCCGTTGGAGCAACGGCGCTTCTCTGGAGATTGTTCCTTGTGCAGAAGCAAGCCTCGGTTCGTATGGCTGAAAATAAATAATGGAAATATAACAAAAAGAGCACAGCCCGCTGTAAATCGGGACTGTGCTCTTTTTGTTTTGAACTTTTGATGATAACTGGATTATTGGGACAAACGCTGTGCAAGCTCGTAAGTCACCATATCGAAGTCTTTTTTCGTATTAACAACTTTATCAATATCGGTCAGGGTCAGTTCTCCCTTGATAATACCGCAACCTTTGTCTGTCTCACCTGCAATCAGACTGCGAACAGCGAAATCTCCAAGACGACTGGCAAGGTTACGGTCAAACGGAGTTGGCGTACCTCCACGCTGAATGTGACCCAAAACAGTTACACGTGGCTCATATGTTGGGCAGCGTTCCATCAGTTCTTTTGCTACATCCTCACCTTTGCCCACGCCTTCAGCAACGATGATGATACTGTGGCGTTTGCCATGTGCAAAGTTGGCTTTCATGCGATCTGCCACTTCGTCCATGTCAAACGGAACTTCCGGTACAAGAATCGTTTCTGCACCCGATGCGAGTCCTGCATGTAAAGCGATATCGCCACAGTGACGACCCATTACTTCAACGATGGAAGAACGTTCGTGTGAAGACATGGTATCGCGCAATTTGTTAACTGCATCTACTACTACGCTTACTGCTGTATCGAATCCGATCGTGTAATCGGTGAAAGAAACGTCATTATCAATCGTTCCCGGAAGACCCATCGTGTTGATGCCCAGCTTGCTCAGTTTGTTGGCGCCGTTGTATGAACCGTCCCCACCAATAACAACCAGCCCGTCAATGCCGCGTGCACGCAGAATGTCCGCACCTTTTTGCTGACCTTCAGCGGTATAGAATTCCTTGCAGCGTGCCGATTGCAGAACCGTTCCCCCACGCTGGATGATATCCCCTACACTCCGCAAGTCCATTGGGAAAATATCGTTATTCAAAAGACCCTGGTATCCACGTTGAACCCCGTACACTTCGAGACCGTGAAACAGTCCGCTGCGAACAACCGCACGAACAGCCGCGTTCATCCCTTGTGAATCACCACCGCTCGTTAAAACTGCGATTTTCTTTACTGCTGTCATGATGTTTCTTCCTCCTCTAGTTTCACTTCAGGCTCCCACCACAATACGCCTGACTTACATATGCTTACGAATCCAGCGGCTAAAGATAAAGAAAAATACTCTTGTCATCGGACTATTCTTCATCAAACGCTTGGAAACGACGCGAACTTCCTGTTGTTCGCTGACTTTGGGATCAGACAGGTAAATGGCAAGCAGTCCTTCGATAATCATCCGGTGAAACGCACTTCCCGGAATCTTCTGCACATCACTGCGGGCCATCTCCACAATAAAAGCAATTCGGTCCAGCATTGTCTCCACATTCTCATAATAATTGCAGAAGTTGAGATCTCCTCCGATGCGATCTTCATCCTGATCGATTAAATAATCGAGCATAATGTGCAATGCGCATACATGAGGAAAATAGGCAGTGTGGATCGAAGCCGCCTGCTCTTCTGTCAGCTGATCATCACTCGCAGCCAGAAACAGCATGAATACGCCCAGCGTAGAGCCGGTAGCGGCGGCAAATTCGTTCCAACGGAACTGAGGTGTGCGGTGACGATGTTCCGACCACCATTCCAGCAATGCCGTTTCTCTCAGTTCCGGCTTGATGTGCTTATATACCTGCAGGTCCGTGTATAGGCCTGCCAGATCCTGAATTTGAGGCTTGGCGGATGCATAGCCTGGCAGCTGACGGGTCAGCTCCTGACATGAGGTCACCAGATTCCTTAGGTATCCACCATCATCCTGCTCCTCACGGAGCGCGTAATAATTGACAGGGGTTGCTTCGGGATCTACCGCATCAAGCATTGATTGATGGAGAAGCCGAAAGTCATTCGGGTCCATCGATGTACTGCGATCACACAGATTGTCCAAATAATCACTAATAGTCTGATATGAAACGATCAGTGGAATCAGAATGTGCCTGTTCGGCAAATCAGGTAAAGCATAAACGGTCCCGCCTTCACAGTGGAACTGCTTGTCCCTGAGACTGGACAGTGCCTGATTGCGCAATTCCTCATTCGGAATTTTCTCAGCCTGGGCACGCCATCCATCCAATTCCTTCCGCGTTTCCGGAATGGTGTATTTGTACACCCCTCTCATCAATGCCAACGGTCCACGCGGATATTGATGACGATTTCGATTTGATTGGCTCAAAATAAATGTGCCTCCACTTGGTTGAATACGTATTAGAGCGATTTTTAACCAATCCTATTATAATATGATCCCCTTAATTGTACAAATGATCTCCCGCATATTCCGCACAAAAAATCGCATCCGCTTCCAAGGCTTTGTGATATACTAGGCATATTTCATCCATCAAAGGAGTCGTTGACATGACGTCAAGTGAACCACTTTCGTGGAGACGGTTATTTGCATTTTTTGTGCCGCTGGGCATATCCGCCTCTCTCGTTACCATCTCGCACGTAATCATTAACAGCACACTCGCACGTTCTGCTCATCCCGAGACGGTCATTGCCAGCTACGCTATCGCCGGTAGCCTGCTAACTCTCACCGAGCGCCCTTCAACCCTGCTGCGTCAAACCTGTTCGGCGCTGGTTCGGGATCGCCTTTCCTTTCAGGCCCTCACGTTTGTGACCAAAATATTTCTCGCTTGTGTACTTCTCATCGGATTTCTCATCGTATATTCTCCCATTGGAACAGGTGTATTCAAATATCTGTTTGGCGTAAGCCCGGATCTGTTATCCAAAGTGATCGACGTCTACGAGATTCTCATGTATGTCAGCATCTTTTCGGTCATCCGCAATATCTATCAGGGCATCATTATTACGAATAACCGTACAAAATGGCTGACGATCGGCATGTTATTCCGTCTTGCCGGCATGTATGGCCTGTCCTTGTATTTCATATATACAGACAGCATTGACAGTGGACGTGTAGGCGCTATCATTTTTGCCGCGGGTATGATGATTGAGGCTTTGGTCAGTTTTCTTGAAGGTAACAGCATCAAACGCAAGATGCCAGCCAAGTTGGAGGATCATCCCGTTGAAAACAAGGCAGACGTCTTTCGCTTTTACAAGCCGCTATTATTATCCAGTTTCGTGGCCCTGTTTATCGGACCCGTTATTAATATCGTTCTTGGCAAAACGACCGGGATTGCTCTGGCCATCTCTTCCTTTGCCGTTGCGAGTAGCCTGATGCAGCTGATGCTAAGCTTTTTTACATACATTCACCAAATCGTGCTGAATTTCTATCTTGTTGATGCCAAACTGGTGAAGAAGTTCGCACTGGTCACCGGATTTGTTCCTTTTGCCATGACCGTATCGATTGCTTACACCCCGATTGGACCGTGGGTATTGGAAAATGTAATGAGCGTTCAGGGCAATCTGCTACAGCAAAGTTTGTGGACGCTGCGTGCGTTTGTACTGTTTCCGCTGATTTCACCTTTTCTCGACTTCAGCAATGGTTTGATTCTGCTGCGCGGACAGACCAAAACGATGTTCCGCTCCCAGACGGCCAATGCCATATGTACGGTGATCGTCCTGCTCATTCTGGTCAGTATATTCCCTGCGTGGAACGGCATGATCGGTGCAGTGGCTCAATCCCTCGGACTGCTTGCCGAGCTTGTCATTGTCTGGCTTGTCATCCGGCGTACACAGAAGGAACCTACCATGTCTGTACCCTCATCCGGAAAATCATCTTCCCTCAAGGGATAATAAATTTGAACTGTAATCAAGAATGGAGCTTTCATCATGAAATCAAGTCATACCGCCCGGCCAGATCAAAACTGGCTGCGGGCACTTATGTTCACCATCTTCGGTTCCACTGTACTGGTGGTATCGTATTTCCAGCTTTACTTCAGTCATCTGGGATTCAGTCGGGCCGAAATCGGTTACCTCTACGGAATCGGTCCTCTAGTCTCCGTATTCTCCAACATGTTCTGGAGTATGGCCAGTGACCGCTACAAAACTGTACGCAAAGTGATGATCATCTTGCTTGCCGGGCAACTGATCACAGGTGTCATGCTTGCCAATGCCACAACCTTTGGTCAGGTGTTTGTACTGGTGGCCCTGTTTTACTTTTTCTACTACCCGGTTTATCCACTTTCCGATACGATGGCGATTACAACCGCGAGCAAGTATGGACGTAATTTCACTTCCATTCGTGTATTTGGCTCGATCGGATATGCGTTCTTTGCGTTAAGCATTGGATATTTTCTCGGATCTTTCGGACCGGGATGGACGATGTGGGTATGTATCGCCCTGGCCGCGACTACTCTTCTGATCGGTTTTCGATTAAAAGAGCAGCCTTCGGGCAGCAGCACTAAAATGGATCTTTCGGGTCTGTGGTCCATCTTGAAACGAAGGGATGTCCTCACCTTTTTCGGTTGCGTTTTCCTGCTCGCTCTGGGTCACCGGATGAATGAAGCCTTTCTTACCATTACGCTGAAAGATCTAGGTGCCAGTGAAGGGCTGATCGGCTGGTCCCTGTTGATCTCTTCGGTCAGTGAGATTCCAGTGTTTTTGCTGCTAAGCAGATACGGCAAACGCTACAAAGAACTTCCTTTGCTCACGATCGCTGCACTGATGTATACGATTCGCTTATTTCTGATGTCCATCTCAGATACACCCGCGGCAGTCGTTGCTATTCAGACGATGCATAGCGTGACCTTTGGCATCTTCTACGTGACTGCAGTCCGTTATATTACCCGCCTTGTTCCGGATGGCTATCGCGCCACTGGTATGGCCCTGTTCACCATTGTGTGGTCCAGCGCTTCCGGTCTGCTCAGCGGAACACTGGGAGGATTGCTGCTGGAGCATACCAACAGAAACACCTTCTATCTCACTGCGATGGCGTTTTCCCTGGCCGCACTTGTTGGATTTTCCATGAAGCTTTGGTCAAGCATGACTAGCCGCACATAAGCATCCAACAAGGATTTCCCTTATGGATCTCAACATATCAAAACATATCAAAAAAAGCACAGCCTCCCATGGGGGGGACTGCGCTTGGGTTCATATATTCAGCTAGAAGCCAATCATTTATAAGAAATCCGTTTAACCGGAAATATTCTTACAATTTGTTTACGTTAGCTGCTTGAGGACCACGGTTTCCATCAGTAATTTCGAATTCTACCGCTTGACCTTCTTCCAATGTTTTAAAGCCGTCGCCTTGGATTGCGGAGAAATGTACGAATACGTCCTCGCCGCCTTCAACTGAAATAAAGCCATAGCCTTTTTCTGCGTTAAACCATTTAACTGTACCTTTCAAATGAAAAACCTCCTAAAAATATCGCCATCTATGGCGAATACCCTTATTATACTGTATGACCTTCTACATTGCAATTTATCTTTTCCATAAAAGTCGAAAAAATTTGCTTTGAATCCAAGGGTACGGTATCATTTTACCAAAACCGTTAGTTTGGAGACTACCTATGATAAAAAAACATGAAATATACAAAACAGACAAGTGGAATATGATGACCGTAGAAGTTCAAGGCAAATATCTGGTGCTTCGTGAAATCTCGGAAGAATGGGGAGAAGAATGCCATACATTCCTCAGCCGTCCTGCGTTGATGCACTGGGCTGAACGTCGCTTCCCAAAAGAAGATTTTGAGAACCGCGAGGACGAATGGCGTCAACTGATGGCTGCCTTCAAAGGGGTCTAGCCCATGCAGCTTGACTCAAGCAATGTTGTCATCTTTATTATTCTTGCTTTTTCCCTAGGAATCGTGCTGATTCTGGGACGCAACTCCATCCCGGATCGTTTAAGACGGGGCATGGCTCTGATTGCCACCCTGCTGATTTGTTTCGCATTTTTCCTGATCGTTTACTTTTTGGTCAATATGGGAGCCTAGCTTCTTCAAATATTTCAATGCCCCTCAGGTCATACTATACGGGATTATTCGTATAGTGAGGAGGAAGGCCGTTGAAATACCGCAAATCGCTGTTCATTCTGCTGGTACTTAGTCTGATTCCTTCGTCTCTCTCCGCACAAGCGAGTGGGACGAAGGCAGCTTCGTCTATATATTCTTCACTTCATCAAAGGAGGATTCCCATGAGTCAACTATTGAAACGTTCCGAGGTACCTACTGAACAAACATGGAAACTGGAAGATCTATTTGCCGATCAGAAAGCTTGGGATCAGGAATATGAAGAAGTATCGTCTTTGACCAAGAAAGCCTCCGAATTCAAGGGCAAACTGAACAAACCTGAGACACTCAAAAGCTGTTTTGAACTCGAAGATGAGATCAGTCTCAAAACCGAACGCCTCTTTGTGTATGCACGGATGCATCAAGATGAAGACACAGCTAACCCTACATATCAAAACCTGTCCCAAAAAGCACAAAAGTTAAGCGTGCAGGTTGGTGAAGCACTATCTTATGTTACACCCGAAATCTTGTCCCTTCCGGATGATCAGTTGGATGCCCTCATCTCCAACGAGAAACTCTCTGCCTATAAGTTCACATTGGAAGAGATGAAACGTGAAAAGGCTCATGTACTGAGCCAAGCCGAGGAAGCATTGCTCGCACAGGTGGGTAACCTGTCCCAGGCACCACAGACCATCTTTAGCATGTTGAACAACGCAGATCTCAAGTTCCCGAAAATCAAGGATGAGCATGGAAACGAAGTGGAACTGACTCATGGCAGCTATATTCAGTTCTTGGAAAATCCGAATCGGGAAGTTCGCGAACGTGCCTTCAAAGCGGTGTATGAAACCTATGCTAAGCAAAAGAACACCATTGCTGCAGCTCTGAACGCTAACGTAACTAAAAACATGTTTTATGCCGATGTTCGGAAATACCCTTCCGTCATGGAAATGTCCCTTTACGGCGACAACATTCCGAAGGATGTCTATACCAATCTTGTGGATACGATTCATGAGAGCCTTCCGCTGTTACACCGTTATATGGACCTTCGCAAAAAATTGCTCGGCGTAGATAAGTTGCATATGTATGACCTTTTCGCCCCATTGGTGGATGAATACAAAATGGACATTACCTACGAGGAAGCAAAACAAACGGTTAAAGATGGCTTGAAGCCGCTTGGCAAGGATTATGCAGACGCATTACAGGCCGGCTATGATGATCGCTGGATTGATGTATACGAAAATGAGAATAAACGTTCAGGCGCATACAGTTGGGGAGCCTACGGCACCCACCCTTACGTCTTGTTGAATCACAAAGATAACCTGAATAGCATGTTTACATTGGCACATGAAATGGGCCACGCACTGCATTCCCACTATTCAGACACTACACTTCCGTATCGTGATGCACAGTACACCATTTTCCTGGCTGAGGTTGCATCCACAACGAATGAAGCCTTGTTGATGGATTATCTGCTCAATAAATCGACGGATCCGAAGGAAAAGCTGTACTTGCTGACGTATTATGCAGATCAGTTCCGTACCACCGTATTCCGTCAAACCATGTTTGCAGAATTCGAAAAAATTATTCACGAGCGTGCTGAACAGGGTGAAGCTCTTACACCTCAGTTGCTTTCGGAAATTTATTATGACCTTAACGTCAAATACCATGGAAACAGCATGGTTGTGGACAAAGATATTGAGATGGAATGGGCTCGAATTCCCCACTTCTATAACAGCTTCTACGTGTACAAATATGCGACCGGCTTCTCAGCAGCGACCAGTTTCTCCAAGCAAATTCTGGAAGAAGGCCAACCTGCCGTGGACCGTTATCTTGGATTCCTCAAGAGCGGTGGCAGTGACTATTCCATCAACATCCTGAAAAAAGCAGGAGTGGATATGTCTACGCCAGAGCCGATTCGCGAAGCTATGAGTGTGTTCAAGGAACTGATTGAGCAAATGGAACAACTAACGAAATAAGGTTGCTTTCTCGTCCATGTGACCTGATCCCTTGCCCAAATGGGCAAGGGATTTTATAATCAAGCAAGATGCAAGCTCCATGAATTAGGGTAATTGCTTACATAGTTCTGAATTGTTCAACAAGGAGGCACCACCATGAAAATGCAATGGGCACTCATCGCAGGTCTCGTTTTTGCATTACTTACCGGAATTTTTGCGGTCATTAATGTGGATTCCGTTCAAGTCAACCTGCTATTTAACACGGTTCAAATCCCGCTGATTCTGCTCATTCTTGGATGCACCCTAATCGGTGGAATCATTGTAGGGTCTTATGGCATCTTCCGCCAATATCGACTGCAACGCGAGAACAAGCAATTGAAGCTGCGTGTATCCGAATTGGAAAGCTCCGCAGCAAGCAGCTCTTCCTCCTCTCTGGATTCGTTTAAATCGATGGATACATTCGGAACGACCGATTCGGACAACGCTTCTGTGGAGTCCGATTCCATTCAGAGTCAACGAAAAGGAAATCCTTCGGGTACGCTGTAACACATCAGAGGCAGCCTGCTGGCTATCGAGAATGGAATTGTACATTCTGCCAGACAGGCTGTATTCTCTTTTTAGAACAACTTTCTGCATATTTATTAACGAGGAGGAAATTTCTATATGAGTTTTACCATTGACGAATCCTATGTCCTATCTTTTCTGAAAAAGTTACTCGATACTCCCAGCCCTAGTGGCTATACCCACGATATTATTGAGATGATCCGCAAGGAAGCTGAATCACTTAATATCGTTTTTGAATTGAACAACAAAGGCGGAGCTGTGCTCACATTGCCTGGGCAGGATTCTTCCAGAACGATCGGACTGAGCGCACATGTGGATACATTGGGAGCCATGGTGCGTTCCATCACTTCCTACGGCACACTGAAGCTCACTTCTGTCGGTGGGTTTACCATGAACAGTATCGAGAATGAGTATTGCACCATCCACACACGTGATGGAAAGACCTATACAGGCACCATCCTCTCCCTGCACCCATCTGTACACGTCTATCCAGATGCACGCACGTTTGAGCGAAGCGAGAGCCATATGGAAGTGCGTATTGATGAAGTGGTCTCTTCCAAGGAAGATGTTCTAGCATTGGGTATCTCTGTAGGGGACTTTATTTCCTTCGATGCCCGTGCGGTCATTACGCCCAGCGGATATATCAAATCGCGTCACCTTGATGATAAAGCCAGCGTAGCTGCCTTGTTCGGTATCCTGGAATCTGCACATCGAGAAAACTGGAAACCAATACATAACGTTTCGCTACTTATCTCGAACTACGAAGAAGTTGGACACGGAGCATCTTATATTCCTGCCGAAATCAGCGAATTGATTGCTGTAGACATGGGCGCAATGGGTGACGACCTTAGCTGCAAAGAGACGGATGTATCCATCTGTGCCAAGGATTCGTCCGGACCATATGACTACGATATGACCACTCGACTGATCGAACTTGCCAAACAAGCAAACCTTGATTATGTTGTTGATATTTATCCACAATACGGCTCCGATGGCAGCGCAGCATTACGTGGAGGAAATAACATTCGCGCCGCATTGATTGGGCCGGGCGTTCACGCTTCTCACTCCATGGAACGTACGCATAAAGACGCTGTCCTGAATACAGCGAGACTACTGGCTGCATATATTACAACCAAATAAATTGTGAACACACACATGGACAAGTAGAATGGCAATACAGCATTTGAATAAATGATCAGAGTTGTGATCTCGATTTTGTTGGGCATGCCGACATGGATCATCTATAATTCACCTATATCATATAAAAAAGGACACTTCAGCTTCTCCGTTTAGAGGCAAGCTGGAAGTGTCCTTCTTCTTTGAGATGGCTTAATTCGCTCGTTCAATATGTTCGCAATACCTACGTTCCAGAAGTTCCAACATCACCTTGTGCTCCCGAATCTGATTCTTCAGTACACGCATCGTGCTTCGCACTGCACTCAGTCCATCCTTCACCTGTGTTTCTGCTTTGCGAATTTTGTCTTGAACCATCCAGTCTACAAAGAGATTATCGAAGAAATAGTCTGCGAATGAAAGCAGGCCTCCAAGGTGTAATTCCGTGTTTACAGCCATCTTCACATCCTCTAGCTCCTTCTGAAATCGGCGAAGACGTCTTCCGGCATCCATAATGGCAACCTGAGCATCATCCATTCTACTGCGCTTAATATGAGTCGAGATCATACCCCCACCCATCATGTCGTATACTCCCCAATTTCCCGCAGAGGACAAAGCCTTTTCAGCGCGTTCAAGTGCATCGAGCAGATACTGCCCCTCTCGATCCGCCTCATTCAGCTCCTGAAGCTCTCCTGAGAGATGTTCCCGATCCTCAGCCATTTGCTGCAATTCTGCATCTTTCTCCAGCAGATCGTTTTCCTTTTTGCCCCATAACACCTTGTAATCACTTTGCCAGAATTGATATTGCCGCTGTCCGTCCAGCTCCTGTTGCACACGCGAACGCTGCTCCTGGATATCCGTTAACATCTGGCTTGCTGTATCGTACTCTGCCTTACTTTCCATCAACTCCAGTTCTTCTTTCTCCAGTCGATCCTCTTTTTTGCCGATTAAATGATAAAAGAATGCTGATAAAGTCATGCTGTTGAGTCGATCAACATCGTTTTGTTCCTTCTGTAGGTGCTCCAGACGCTGCTGTACTTTCGTTTTCCATTCCGCTTCCTCCTGATTCAGCTTCTCCAGCCGATCATTCCATTTCTCGTACATTCTTCCCTTTTCCTTGATCACTGCCAATTGTTCATTCAGTTCTCTGTACATGGATGTGGAGTTCTCCCCCTTCTATGGAATTCTTTATTTAATAAACGGTTTGAATATGGTTAACGTTTCATATAAATTCATTTACATCAATTCAAAAAAAATCGCCCTCCCCCAAAAGACAACTGCAAGTCGCTTTTGAAGAGAGGACGATTCAATAAAATATACTTTAAGACTTGCTGTTTTCAATCTGTTCCGCAAGCTCATTCAGAACTGTCCAGCGTTCCATCAGTTCATCCAAATGACGCTCCGCCTCCGCCTGCTCTGCCATTAACTCCTGCAGACGAGCTGAATTGCTGAACGATTCTTCCATCTCTTTATTAATTCGGGCGAGATTGGCTTCAGCCTTCTCGATATTCTCATCAATCTGGTCATATTCACGCTGTTCCTTGAAGCTGAACTTCAGCTTAGGTTTCGCCGCCGAGGCAGCAGGTTTACTTTCCACCGTAGCCGGTTTCACTTTAGCTGCTGTTCCCGTCGCACTTTCCTGAGAAGATCCAGGGGCATTTTTCAGCATCCATTCTGCATATTCACTATAGTCCCCGACATGTACACGCACAGCACCGCCACCTTCAAAAGACAGTACTTTATCCACCGTCCGATCCAGGAAGTACCGGTCATGGGATACGACAAATACAACACCCGGGAAATCATCCAGGTAATCTTCGAGTACAGCGAGTGTCTGAATGTCCAGGTCGTTCGTCGGCTCATCCAGTAGCAGAACATTCGGTGCAGCCATCAGTACACGCAGCAGGTATAGACGGCGCTTTTCTCCGCCAGACAGACGGGAGATTGGTGTCCACTGTGACGCAGGGGTGAAGAGGAAACGTTCCAGCATCTGAGCTGCAGTAATGAGAGATCCATCGGCCGTTTTCACATTCTCAGCCACTTCCTTGATGTACTCAATAACCCGCAGAGATTCATTCATCTCCTGATGCTCCTGAGTGAAGTAGCCCAGATTAACCGTCGGGCCCACAACAACCTCCCCGGCATCAGGTTCAAGCTTGCCGGAGATCATTTGCAGTAAGGTTGATTTACCACTGCCATTCGGACCGACAATACCTACCCGGTCACCAGGTACCGCAATGTAACTGAGATCTTCAATCAATTTGCGGCCATCTGCCGATTTGCACAGATGCTCGATCTCCAGTATTTTTTTACCCAAACGAGTGGAACCCACCGATACCTCCAAAGAGCCTGACCGATTTGGTCCTTGTTGATCCTTTAACTCTTCGAAACGATCAATTCTCGCTTTTTGTTTCGTGGTCCGTGCTTTTGCACCGCGACGAATCCAGGCGAGCTCCGTACGCAGCAGATTTTGCCGCTTTTGTTCAGATGCGGATTCACGCTCTTCACGCTCAGCCTTCAGTTCCAGGTAGCGAGTATAGTTGGCCTCATATCGGAATAAACGTCCATGATCCAGCTCCAGCATCACATTTGCTACACGATCCAGGAAATACCGATCATGCGTGATCATGAGCAGGGCGCCACGCCGTTTTTGCAAATACTGTTCCAGCCAAACTACGGAATCATTATCAATATGGTTCGTAGGCTCATCCAGAATGAGCAGTTCGCAGGGATGAATCAGTGCAGAGGCAAGCGCTACCCGTTTGCGCTGTCCACCAGACAACGTACCCATCAGCGCATCGAATTGACGAATGCCCAGTTTGGACAGAATGCTCTTCGCTTCACTTTCCATCTGCCAGACCTGAAGCTGCTCCATCTCCTGGTTCAAGCGCAGCAAACGCTCTTGCAGCGCCGGATCGGAAGGATTAAGTTCCAGTAGCTCCATTGTTTCTGTATACTCACGTACCGTTTTCATCTCCGGGCTGTCGCCCTCGAATACTTGTTGCAAGACCGTATTATCCGGGTTAAACTGCGGATTCTGTGCCAGGAACTGTATACGCACGTCATTACCAATCGAGATCTGTCCCTCATCCGCTGGCTCCATACCTGCAATGACACGCAAGAATGTGGACTTCCCGGTTCCATTGACACCAACGACACCAATCTTGTCCTGATCGCCCATACCGAATGAGGCGTCTTTAAACAATATTTTCTCGCCATAGCTTTTCGCAACTTGCTCTACCGTCATTATGTTCATTGGTCGTAACCTACTTCTCTGTAAAATAAATTCAATATGAAGCTGCACTTAAGATGCAATGCAACTACGCTCACTCACGCTATACTTGCAAAAAGGAACGACATCCGTCCAGAAACAGAGCTGCTGCAAAGGCAATTCGTTTGTTCAGATGTTCCTCGTTAAACTCTGGATTCAGCATAATATCCATCTTTAGCCGATCGAGAATCCCGATATAAGCTTCTGCAAGCAGCACAGGCTCAGGTACGCCAGCATTCTCTAACACCTCACGCACCATGCTCATATATTCATTCATAAATGCCTTCATGAATTTCATCAGATCCGGATCATTATTGGGCGCCATGAAAAACATCTTGGTATGATTGCGACGCTCATAATAATACGTCAGGTGAGTCTTGGCTATCGCACCGAGCTTATCCCCCGTACTCTGATGTGAGTTTAACGCATAAACCAGGCGACTGATAAAATTGTCGCAGTCACGCTTGGATACAGCAACAAATAATTGTTCCTTATTTTTAAAATATAAATAAATGGTGCCTTTCGCGATGCCCGCTTCGTCCGCAATATCGGACATTTTCGTCTCATAGAATCCTTTTGAACCGAAAATACCGTAAGCTGCATCCAGAATAGCCTCCGATTTGTCTCCTTGCACAGTGCTCAAACGCACTCCCTCCCTACGACGCCAAAATGATACCCAAACCGATCGCCAAACATCCGCCGATCAATGAACTGAGCACGTTTACCAGATCATTACTCATCCAAGACCAGCCACGCGATCGAACGGTTTTGTGTCCACAATGCTCACTTACCTCGACCTCACGGCCGCACACAGTACAACGATACATATACTGAACCGTTGCGCCCAGATAGGAATCGGCAAAAGCTCCAGCCAATCCGCCGATAAGGCCGACACACGTCCAGCTAAGCAGACTCAAGCCTTCGATCCCGGCAATCGAGGAAAAGAAGAACGCTCCTGCCCCAATTAGAGCTCCGCCTATGGCAGCAGCTAGTGTCCCAAGTAATGAAACACCTCCAGAGGTACCTGGAGTCAGCACCTTCCACGTCACGACAGAGCGTGGTGGCTTACGGCTGAGACTTCCCCACTCGGTTGCCCATGTATCTGAAGTAACGGTAGCCATGACACCGATAAAAGCATACATCCAGGCTGGGTGTGGGAGGACCCAGTTCCCCAGAACAAGAAACATGCCGATTCCACCGTTAGCCATAACCTGTCCAGCATCACGATTACCCGTCTTGGCATACGATTTCTCAAGCTCCTGCTTGCGATCCTTGCGAAATTTGGAGAACAGCGTTGAGGTAATAAAAAACAACAGCAGTGTTCCAAACCAGAACAGGTTGCCCGCTCCGTAATATATCGTACCCATGATCACAGCCGCGAGGCAGCCGGACAGGGTTAGCGACTTCTTCGCGTAGGCAGCACCCGCCACAATAAAAGCGCATACGGCGCCAATAATCCAGTCCATAAGTTCTCCTGCATGTGGCAGCATCCATGGCCCACATGACGTTTTATATTTTTGAAATTCAATTATACCACGGTTTGATCCCAATGCCGAAACTCCCTAGCCCCGCATACAAAAAACCTGATTCAGCAGCTTTGAAAGCTACCAAATCAGGTCTATGATATTGCGATAAAACTGAGATGAGTGATCCTTCTTCCGTTTGACCAAGAATTCGAGGATTACATCACCTCAAGTTCCAGTTCAGACCCGCTTCGTCCCACCAATTACACCATAACGGTAGAGCACGCTGCGACCAAACCAATTGAACAACCGATCGGTGAGGAAGCCCATAAAGCCCAGAGAAATCAGGCCGACAAAGATCCAATCTGTGCGAAAGAATAATCGGGAATTCCAGATCAGATAACCCACGCCTTCATTCGCAGCAATCATCTCTGCGCCGATAATAGCCATATAGGAAGTGCCCATTGCCAGTCGTACCCCCGTGAAGATATACGGAGTCGTCGCCGGAACAACGACATGCAGCAAAATCTGCCATTCGTTGGCTCCCATACTGCGGGCTGACCGGACCTTGTCTTCTTCAATGGAGAGTACACCTGTCAGCGTGTTTAACACAACGATGAAGAACGTTGCATACATGATGAGTGCAATCTTCGATTGCTCCCCGATTCCGAACCAGACCAGGAATAGAGTAATGAATGCAATCGGCGGAATAAAGCGGATAAAATTAAGGAAAGGTTCGGCAAACAGCCGGATCATATGAACCTTGCCGATAATCAGCCCTACCGGGATCGCTATCACACTGCCAAGTACCCAACCCGCAAGCACACGTGTAAAGCTAATTCCGATATACTGCATCAGTGTACCGTCAGCAATCAGTTCGCGAGCACCAAGAATCGTATCCCAAGGACCGGGAATCACGTCGGGTCCATAGAGCATGGCTCCAAGCTGCCAAATCAGAATAACCGTCACCCACAATAGAGGGATAGACACCCACTTCTTCTCCAACCATCTCATCTTGCTATCACCTCAATTATTCTTCAAAATGGCTTTGAATCTGATCATATAGCGTGTTGAACTCAGATGAGGCAATGTTCCTTGGATAAGACAGAGTATTGTCGTAAATATCCGTTATCTTGGAAGAAGGCCCTACTGACATAATTCCTATCCGCTGACCCAGCAAGAGCGCCTCCTGAATATCATGAGTGACAAAAATAACGGTCTTGTGGGTTTCCTGCCAAATATTGACCAGCTCTTTCTGCATCGTACGCCGAGTCATTGCATCCAATGCTCCAAAGGGTTCATCCATCAACAGGATGGCCGAATCGTTGGCTAGCACCCGGGCCAATTGCACCCGCTGCTTCATGCCACCTGACAGCTCCTTCGGAAATTTGGCTTCATGACTACCCAGTCCAACAAGCTCGATGTATCGGTCTGATATCGTACGCCGCTGAGATTTTGGCACCTTGGACATCCGAAGTCCAAACTCCACATTCTCCCTTACGGTAAGCCACGGGAAAAGAGAAGAATCCGCCTGCTGGAATACCATGGCCCGATCCTTGCCTGGCCTATCAATCTCCTTATTATCCACCTTGAGCTGACCGCCCGACTTAGAGATAAAGCCTGCAATCATATTTAGAAGCGTGGACTTGCCACATCCGCTGGGACCGAGCAGGACAAAGAATTCCCCTCCCTTGATGACCAGATCGACATCCTTGATAATATAGTGTACATCCCCATGGGTGGGGGCATTGTATGTTTTACGAAGCTGCTCGATACGAATCGTATGCTGATCTGCAGGTAAGGACATGAGAACACCTCCAATGCAATTTGCGAGTTATTTGCTATAAGTCACTTTATCTGGCAGTGCCCGCTTCAGGAGCTCCAGGTTCAGTTTGTTATCGAGATCGAAATCGTGTTCGATGATCCCGTTATCCACCATATATTGCTTCTGCCCTGCCAGACTGTCATAAGCTGCCTGGGTAAATCCAACTTCCCATGGATTGATTGGCAGATCCTTCAATGTGGCCTCCTTAGGCTGCTTGGTTTCCTTATACATCAGGTCTGCAACCTCTTCAGGATGTGCCTGGGCATACACGGAGGCTTCATTCAGCGCCGCTAGAAAACCACTCACCGTTTCAGGGCTCCCCTGGATGAATTCATTGCTTGCTACGAGCCCCATCCCAAGACGTACAGGGGTTTGGGACATATCGGTGAGCTGATGCACACCTTCAAGCGCATCGAATTTATCAGTCAAGGCGGAACCAATGACCCAGGTTGCATCTAGATCGCCCTGCTTTAGTGCAATGTAGGCTTCGTCAAATGCTCCCTGACCCACCTGGGTTACATCAGTTAGTTCCAGTCCCTGGTCCTTCAAATATTCATCCCACAGATAAGGAATAAACGTACCGCGGATGAAACTTACTTTTTTACCTTTCAGATCGGCTCCACTCTGTATATCATTCTTGGCATACAACTTCCACGCAGCTGCCGCTTCATTCGTAGCCTGACCTGCGGAAGCAATGACAGAGTAATCCCCTTTTGCCAAAGCATTCAATACAGGAAAGTCAGCTCCGTACGCAATATCCACCTGCTTGATAAACAGTGCATTTACACCTTCCGCTGGCGAACCAAACGTAATGCTCTCTGCATCAATGCCGTGGTTTGCAAAGAAACCTTTGGCAATGGCTACCCTGAATGTTGGGTTCGTACTTGTATCTGCGATCCGGACTTTCACTTTTTGGGCCTCTGTGCCGGAGGCACCCTTTGCTTCGGATACCGATTCGTTTGCAGAACATCCCGATAATATCAATAACATGGATAAGAGCATTAATAACGCACCAGTTAAGGTGGATGGTTTTCTCACAATATGCACCCCATTCGTTCTAATCATTGTTCATCGCTCTTCGCCACCTTACTTGCCTTCACCTGACGTTGCCACACAGGCTGCACCTTCAACAAACGGCAGTGTTACTTCAACACTTACAACGGATGAAGAACCTTTGGGCGCTGCTCCCGGCACTCTGTAGGCGGAAACATCAATGGCTTCAATAGCAACCTCTTGGGGCTTCTCCAGCTGTGGTACCCAGTGATAAGGCACGCGATACGAACGATAGACCATATTGGTGTTCCGTCCATCCTTATAAGGGGAAATATATTCCCAAACCAGCTCATACTCGGATGTAACCTCGAACAATCTGCCATTGGAGCCTTCCGTAATTAGCGTGTTACCATTAGGCAGGCGCTGAGCGGAGCTGATATACGGACTATAAAATTTATAGGAATCTGTCGGAACGGAAAATCCGGCTTCTGCGGATGTATATTGCCAAACGATCTCCAGCGTCACCGGATTGATCTCCAGTACGCGTGAATGATCGCGAACGGCGTGTTTCAAGCCGTATGGAGAAGCCGGATTGGGCAGGCCATAACCAGCCCAGCCGCCATTGTCGAATACCAGCAGATTCCCCTCCCCAGGCAAACCTTTAGGGATGATATGTGCATGGTGCTGTCCAATAATGGTGCCAATATGCTTTACTTCAGGCAAAGAGTAATCCGGCCCTAGTCTCCATACGATCTTTCCACTCTGTCTGTCGGTTATTGCGATAATATTTGCTTCTCTGGCATCCCAGATAATATTGTCGGGATGGAACCGCTCGTCTCCATGTTCATAGAAATGGTTTGGACCAACATAAGAAGCTGAATTAATATGTAGCCAATCCCCCACCCCACCACCGAGATGTCCAAATGAGCGTGTGTTCGGGTCACGGAACAGAACATTACGGGCGGCCTCATCGAATCCAAGTTCCTCAAAGTGCTCGTTCGGCAGCCATTCCCATAATACATTGCCCTCCCAATCCACTTCTATAATCGCATCATCGAGCAAAGGCTTATCCGAAATGGACGGGTTGTTCACATTTTTATGAGCAAGAATCAAAGTCTTCCCGCTCTGTGTCTTTGGTGCAAGCCCGGGGGCGTAATATCCGACAGGATTGCCTTCACGTTGGAAATCATGGTGCTGACGTGCGTACCACAATGGTTCATATCCTGGATCTTCAATGTGTTCGTAGCTGTTGTATTTCCATACAATATTGCCTTCCCAATCCACCTGAACCAAATCGACGTTGTCCTGGATACCAAACTTCGGATCTCTCCGCCCCGTGCTGCCCAATACGAAGCCACCAGGGAAAACTTTGGCCGGAAAGCCCAGCAGCCCCTTCCACAGGTGAACCTCCTTACCATTCATATCAATCAGTACAACACCTTCCTCGCCTGCCTGATAGACGGTATAACCGCCCCAAGCCTTATCAGGGTTATATACGGTTGCCCCGGTTGGATAAATTGTTGAATGCCCCATTGATCATCTCTCCCTTGGTTTGTTTGTTTTCACATCGGATCAAACGTTAATAACTGAGATAATTGCTCTTTCCGGTATTCTCCCTCTGCTTCTGTTCAGGGTCACTTTTGATGGACGGATCGTGTTCCTGCTTCCCGTTGTTCTCTGCCAATTCCAGCAGCGTATCCGAGAACCCCTCCAGATTCGCTATCACCCGCTCATAAAATTGGCTTTGCTGCTCCAGTTCCTCCGTCGTAAAGCCCTCAAACAGAAGCGTGATACATCGGGCACCGATATTGCTGTTCCGTGCAAACATCTCCCGCCCACTGGAAGTAATATCGAGCAATACCGTCCGACGGTCATCTTCCTTGCGCCTGCGGATCGTAAGTCCCTTTTTCTCCAACTTGTCTGTTAAAGCTGTAATGGCACCTGAAGTGAAGTCCAGTTGTTCAGCCAAATCCCCTAACCGCTGTTCCCCTTCACGAATGATTTTGTGCAGGATGAGCATGCCCGGTAAACTGACCCCCTCTACCGATATACGATCTCGTTCTTTCACGAATCGTCTGACCATTTTACGAAACAACCAATCTGTCTTCTCCAACGCTTCCCAGTCGTTATTGCTCATTTCATCCTCCTGTCTAACTGAAACGACAGCAAATACGAAAAAAGGCTCCCGCGGACATTCCATAGTGGAGTAGTCCCGGGAGCCTTTGGTGGTCCAATCAGCTCGCTTCAGTTCAAATTATTTCACTGTTCATTTAATTAGTGTTAAAATAATTGAGTTCATCATATAACCCACTAACCCAACCTGTCAAGTATGAATTTAAATTTGTTTTTTCGTAGCCAGATGTCCCTCATATTTAGATAACTTATCCGGTTTTAAGTTTCACTTCAGCTTTCCCGGTTACACTATCCTCAGAGCGTTACATCAAACCAGCTACGATTCAGTTCGTACTTAACCATAGAAATGAGGATAACACATATGAATATGAAGCGCGTAATCATTGTCGGAACAATGATTGTTACCATGTCCTTCGCCGGAACAGCCTGGGGCAGATCAGCGATATCCCCAATACCTTTGACGAAATGGTCCATCGTTAACATCGATACCAAAGACGAGAGCGGAGATGAGTTGCTGAGTGCTCTGAATCAACAGTCGGAAGATGACTTGGTTCAGGATCTGTGCGCGGGTAAATCGCTGAGGATGATTGCAGATGAAAATGATGCTGATTTCACCGAGGTTGTCGCATTGCAAATAAGGCAGCTCAAGGAGCAATTAGATCAACGACTTGCAAGTGGAAGTATTAGCGCGGAGCAACACGCAGTGCAAAGCAGTGAACTGGAGGAGTTGGTCACGGAGAGTGCCAATACAGCCTACAACTTGGCGTAAATGAAAAGTCTCCCATGTGCTATGGCAGAGAATGAGGGCATGGCAAAAAGGAGCGTCGAAGCGCCCCTTTTATCTGTTTCATATTTACTCTAAGTAAGCAGATTGATGATGCATGATACTTACTGAACTGCTGCTGCAATCGTGCATTTACCCAAGGATTCGCCGTCCCAGGCCAGTTCAAGCACATCTCCTGCTGCCGTTGGTCCAACCCCTTCTGGTGTACCTGTAAAGATGACATCTCCAGGTCCCAGGCCGTAATGATGACCTACATAATCCACAATGTCCTGTAGACTGAAGATCATGTTACGAATATTGCCACGTTGGACCTCGGCACCGTTCTTGGTGAGTGTAAAGTCTTTCTCAAGAAGAGCCTGGGCCCCCGGAAATGGCTGGAATGCAGTAACCGGAGCCGAGTTCTTGAACCCTTTGGCCGCTGTCCACGGATGGCCCTTTTTTTTAATAACCGTCTGTACGTCACGTAATGTAAAATCAATGCCAAACGCATACGAGTCAACCAATTCATCCACTGCCATACCCGGCTCATAACTCCGCCCGATTTGGATTACTAGTTCAGCCTCATAATGAACTTCGCCCTTTGTCGCAGGCAATTGCAGCGTTTCACTATTCAAGGCCACAACCGCATGGGAAGGCTTCATAAAGATCATCGGTTCATCCGGAACCGCGTTACCCAATTCTTCTGCATGAAGTTTATAATTTCGTCCTACACAGTATACATTTCGAATGTTTGTCAGCATGGGTTTACGACCACCTTTATCGGATTCATTAGCGTATATGGATCATGTTCATCTTTTTATTATATAAGTACATATCATATTTTCGCTATTCAAAAAATTGGAGTTTATGGTCTGAAAAATCGGCTGCTCGTTTCCTGAAAAGCCTGTTCCCACACATCAGGCCGGTTTGTACATAACATCAGCTCCGGATCAATCGCCGCAAGCCGCTTCATGATGATTTTGTCGTCCACTGTCCAAGCCATTACCTGAATGCCTTCCATACGCATCTCACGCATCAGCGATTTGTCCACATTGGTGTACCCGATGGAAAGAAAACTGCAATTCATCTGCCGCAGCACTGCTGCCAGATCCCCTGGCCGTGCATCAATAATCAAACCTGTTTTGAACTCAGGGGCCAGTTTCTTCACTTCAACCAGAGCCGCAGGTTCAAACGAAGTGATGACCACATCATGCTGCATATGTCTCTTCCTCACCTCATGAATAACCGCTGCCGGCAGACCGGGATACATATTACCTTGCGTTTTCAATTCGATATTCAATCTCACTTTGCCACAGGTGCGGTCCAGCACTTCACTAAGCGCAGGAACACGTTCCCCTTTATAGGCTTTTCCTTTCCATGATCCCGCATCAAGCTGCTGTATATCCGCCCAGTCCGTCTCTCGTACGAAGCCTTCACCGTTCGTGGTCCGATTTAACGTAAAATCATGAATAACAACCGGCACACCATCACGTGATAACTGTACATCCAGTTCCATCCACTGAACCTCTGGCTGTTCCATGGCAAGCAGAAATGCAGCCATCGTATTTTCTGGTGCAATGGACGAAAATCCACGGTGCGCTACACAAAGGTTGTTCATTCCATCCCCTCCTCAAAAAAATGCATCTTAATTTGGCGATGCGAATCCGTTCGCATCAAAACGAATACCTGGCGAGAGCTGGGCCATCTGCTCCAGTAACAATTTGTTGGCTTGATCCACCATCGGAATGGCCTGACCCAACCCCGCTTCATAAGGGATAACCTTCATGCTGCATTTGGCATCCTTACTACAGCTCGCCTGAAAAACCGCTGTTTTCCACGTTTCCTCTGTCGTTGATTTCGAGAAAATAAAGTTGCCTGTACTATATGCAATCCATTTGCCTTTGTAGTACTCTACCCCTTGCAAGACATGGGGATGCCCACCTATGACCAGATCCGCTCCGGCATCTACAAATTCATGAGACAGTCGAGTCTGATCATTATTTGGAGTGCTGACCCGTTCCTCTCCCCAATGTGCAACAACGATAACCAGATCAGCTTTTTCACGGGCTTCCTGAATCGCCTTTACTGCACCTGTAGAATCGTAAGCTTCGGCAACACCGGCCCGATTCCCTTCCGCTTTCCAGCTTGTTTCAGGTACAACCCGGCTGAATCCAAGCAGTGCAATCTTCATGCCTTTGCGTTCCAGATATGCAGGTGCATAAGCCTCATCCCTGTTCATACCGGCTCCTGTATGCGCTATACCATATTGCTCAAGGTAAGTTAACGTATCGACCAAACCTTCTACACCTTGATCCAAAATATGATTGTTGGCCAAATTCACAGCATCAAATCCTGCTGAAGCCATTGCTTCGAGCGCTTTTGGCGAAGACTTGTATACATAGGTTTTGTCTACAGCACCAGTTCCACCAAGGGTTACGGGAGTTTCAAGGTTTCCAATGGTCAAATCATCTTCCTTGAACAAGTTGCCAAGCTTTGCAAAGGGATAGTCATAACCGTTCTTCTCCAACAATTCAGCCACTTTGCCGGAAAACTGAATATCCCCAACAAAGTTAATGGTTACATCCTTCGCCGAATGAGATGGCTGTGTCGCCCCAGTTCCGGCACCTTCGCTTCCCTTTGAGCCGGAAGAAGCGGGAGTATCCGTCGGTTTTTCCGTTCCTGTATCCGTCTTTCCATTTGCCTCGGAGCCTGTAGCATCAGGCTTTTTCTCACCCGACGTAGCGCCGGAATTTTCAGTTACCTGTTTATCAGAATCCTCCGATTCTTCATCCGGGGTATTACTTGCCTCCGAATCCGTGTCAGGTGAATTCACCTGATCACCGCCCTGAGGGCTTTCTTCATTCACAGGTTCCTGATTCACAGCCGTTTCTGTCACCGCCGGGTCTATTTGCTGCTCCTGCATGCCTACTGCGTAATAGATGCCGACGAGTCCAATTGCAGCAATCAATACCAGATTAATGATCCAAATCCGGCGTTTTCGGGCACGTTTCACTTTTTTCTTTTGTACACTTCGTTTTGATCTTGGGGGATACATAGGCAGCTCCTCTTCTTCACAGCAATCCTTATCATATTATATCAGGCATATTCTGGATTTCCATCATTCCTTGGAACTGCAAATATTGATAGAGTTCAGACCTCTCCCCTTTTCGCTTTATGGTGCAAAAAAGGCCGTCTCCCTGTAGAAAAAATCTACGTTCGAGACAGCCAAATACGTTAATTACTTTGCAGCAATCAATTGCGTAGCTTGAACTGACATTTCCTTAGCCTGTTTGATACAGTCAGGCAAGCCTACCCCTTCATAACCAGCGCCGGCAATGTATACCCCCGGCAATTTGCTGCCAAGTTGTTCGCGCAGTGCTGCAATCTGCTGCAGATGACCTACCGGATACTGTGGCATGGATTTGCGGAGCCGAGTAATTTCCGAGAAGATCGGAACGGCCTCAACGCCCATTGTTTCACGCAAGTCCTTGAGTACCAGATCTGTTAGTGCATCATCCGGGAGCTCCACATTCTGTTCGTCTCCGGAACGGCCAACATAACAGCGAAGCAGTACTTTGTCATCTGGGCTGGTGTGCAGCCACTTGGTTGATGTCCAAGTACATGCTGTAATATTTCGACCTTCCTTACGCGGAACGAGGAAACCAGACCCATCAAATACATGTTCGATATCCTTTTTCTCAAAAGCCAGCACCACATTCGCTACCGATACGTAATTGATTGCATCCAGAGCCGCTGTATCCACATGTGGTTGCAGCAGTTCAGATGCAACATACGTAGGCACGGTAATGACTACATCATCTGCTTCAAGACGTTCTCCGTTATCCAGTTGAATGCTATACTTGGCCGCATCTCCAGTCTGAACCTCCAGAGATTTCACGGAAGTGTTCAGCCGTTGATCCACGTCCTGCAACTCATGTACAAGCGCATGAACCAGGCTCTGCAAGCCCTGACGGAAGTTCAGAAAAGCACTTTTCTTCGTTCCCGTATGGGTCTCTGTCGGTTTGCGGCCCGTCATCATTCCTCGGATCAAACTACCATAATCCCGCTCCACTTCACCGAATTGCGGAAAGGTTGCCTGAAGACTCAATCGCCGCATATCACCTGCATAGATGCCTGCGAGCAACGGTTCAGTCAGGTTTTCCAGCACTTCCGCTCCAAGGCGGCGCTCAATCATATAACCAAGCGATTCATCCTCTGTTGTACGACGGGGAGGGATGACAAAATCCATTAATGCGCGCAGCTTGCCTGCCGGAGATACAAGACCACTTCTCAGAAAAGGTCTCAACTCCGTCGGAATACCGAGAATGAGTCCTGCCGGCATAGGATGCAGCTTGCCACGCTGCATGATGTACGTTTTTTTGGATTCCGGATTTTGGCTGACCAGTTCATGGTCAATTTCCAGCTCTTTAGCCAAATCAATCATCGCCGTTTTGCGGGCAAGGAAAGAATCTGGTCCCTTCTCAATGACGAACCCATCCCGGTGCAGCGTTTCAATCATGCCACCCATGGAAGAACTCTTCTCAACCAAGGTGATGACAGGTTCAACCCCTGCTTCCCGGTAATGCTTCCGAATATAAAATGCCGCGCTTAGGCCGGTCAGACCTCCGCCGACAACAACGACACGACGTTTATGGTCTTCCATTACTCATCCGTTCCTTGCTGCCACTTGCTAATAATGACGTCACTTAACGTTTCCATGTAAAGTGGGTCACTATTGAGAGAATCGATACGCATAAGGCGCATGTCGATCTCTTTGGCAATCGCTTTAGCTTCAATATCAAGATCATAGAGCACTTCCAGATGGTCCGATACGAATCCAATCGGTGCTACAAGCACATCTTCCACCTGTTCACGAGCAAGATCCTGAAGTGTGTCCAGAATATCAGGGCCCAGCCACGGCTCCGCCGTCCGCCCCGCACTTTGCCACGTGAACTGCCAGTTCGTAATTCCTAAACGGGAAGCAATGACTTCCGAAGTCTCCAGCAGTTGCTGCGGATATGGATCACCGATATCTACAATTCGCGCAGGCAGACTGTGTGCACTGAACAGCACTCGTACATCCCCGCGCTTGGCCCCCGCTTCCTCAAAAGCATCCAATTTGGCGCTAACACGTGTGGAGAGAGCCTGAATCAATTTCGGATGCAGATGATAACTCTCAATGAATGACATCTGGATACCGAGTTCTTCCGCTTTCTCACGAGCACGCTTGATGTAGCTCCCTACACTCATCGTGGAGAAATGTGGTGCCAGTACGATGCCTATTGCAGTCTGAATTCCGTCCTTCGCCATCTGTTCCACGCCATCCTCAATGAACGGATACGCATGCTTCAACCCTTGATAACAACGGAATTCAACCTCATTGGAACGGTCATCCTTGTTTAACGTCTCCTGGAGGGCCTTAACCTGATTATCCGTGTTTTCTCGAAGAGGGAATACACCCCCAACGATCGCTTCATAACGGTCGGTTAATTCCTTCAGTTGTTCCGGTTCAGGCGGACGTCCTCTCCGGATATGTGTGTAGTACGCTTCGATACTTTCCATATTCTCAGGTGTGCCATACGACATCACCAGTACACCTACCGTATTAGTCATTAGTAACCGTCACCCCAGTCTTCAATGCTTCAGCGGAATATTCATGAATATACGCCGTGAGTTCTCTTAATTTATCCAAAGACGCTTCAGGAAATAGTCCGTGCCCCAGATTGAAAATATACCCTGGCTCCTTGATACCTTCGTCAATAATCAATTTGGCATGCTGCTTGATCAGATCCATCGGTGCAGTCAGCACATAAGGGTCCAAGTTACCTTGCACAGCAAATTTTCCGCCCAGTCGTTTACGTCCCTCGGAGATCGATACTCTCCAATCCAGCCCAATCACATCAGCTTGCAGATCATGCAGGGTTGGCAGCAATTCACCAGAAGCCACACCCGGGAAATAAATTTTCGGTACATTCAAATCCGATAATTCGGTAAAGATACGAGTAATCGTCGGCAACACATACGTTCTAAAGTCGTTTGGCGAAAGTGCGCCCACCCAGCTGTCGAACAGTTGGAATGCCTTGCCGCCGTTCGCAATGTGAGCACGGACATATGTAATCACCATATCGCCCAGTTTTTGCATCAATTTATGCCACACTTCCGGTTCACTGTACATCATCGTTTTGGTCCGTATGTACCCTTTGGAAGGTCGGCCTTCAATCAAATAGCTGGCAATGGTAAACGGTGCACCGGCAAACGTAATCAGGGGTACATCCAGTTCCTTGTCCAGAATTCGAATCGTCTCCAGAATATGAGACAGATCTCCTTCAACATCAATGGGACGCAAACGATCCACATCTGCCGCCGTGCGGATTGGATTGTCTATAACAGGTCCAATATTTTTAACAATATCAAAATCTATACCGAGGGAAGCAACCGGATTCATAATATCGGAATACAAAATAGCCGCATCCACACCGAGTTTACGTACCGGCATGAGTGTAACTTCAGCTGCTAGCTCAGGTTGACGGCAAATTTCGAGCAAAGAATACTTTTCCTTAATCTTGCGATATTCGGGATCATAACGCCCAGCCTGACGCATGTACCACACGGGAACACGGTCCACCTGCTGTTTGAAACTGGCCTGAATCAGACGATCATTATAACTCATGTAAGAAGCCTCCAATAGTTTTTGGACTCATAAATAACATTATGCCCTTTTTAAAGAGCGGTAACAACCACGTGTCGATCTGTTCCGATGACAATACTATGACATTCCTTACATCCCCTCATCTATATGCAAATTATGTTATAATGAAAGAATCGTGTTTTTTTGAAACGTTGCAGAAACGATCGGAAAGGAAGTGAAAGCACTTTGAAAACGTGGAAAGTAAACCTCATTGTGCTTTGGTTTGGACAATTTCTGGTCAACTCGGGCATGACCATGATTACCCCGTTTTTGTCCCTTTATCTCGCCAGGGATCTTGGCGTGGTTGGTGAGCATGAAATTGGCATATGGGCGGGATTTATATTTGCTGCCAACTTCCTCACCTCATTTTTGTTCCAGCCCTTGTGGGGCAAATTGTCTGACAAGTACGGACGGAAAATTATGTTGCTGCGTTCCGGATTCGGGATGGCGATTGTTATTGCCTTGATGGGTTTTGCACAGAACCCATGGCAGCTCCTTTTATTACGACTGCTCAACGGTACGATCTCCGGATTCAACCCGGCAGCAGTTGCATTGATCTCGGGTACAACGCCGAAGGATCGCATGGGTTTTGCCATGGGCATCAGCCAATCCGGCCAAGTGGCCGGTACGATTCTAGGTCCGCTGATCGGCGGTTTGCTTGCTGATGCAGTGGGCTTCCGCCCTATCTTCTATATTACTGGCGGACTGATCTTTGCGGCTTCCATGCTCGCCATGTTCCTGGTCAGAGAGAAGTTTGACCGCAAGGAAGCGGCCAAACTGCCGGAACAATCCGTATTGTCCGGTCTGAAGGAACTGAACAAGTCTCCCCAGTTACCTGCGCTATTCGCTGTAACATTCCTATTGCAATTTGCCATGATCAGCCCGATGTCACTCTTGCCGCTGTATGTACAGAAGTTACACGGTTCGGATGTCAACGTCGCCTTCTGGGCAGGGCTTGTCGGTGCAGTCACGGGACTATCTAACATGGCCATGTCCCCGATACTCGGGAAACTCAGTGACAGGGTAGGTTCACACAAGGTACTTACCTTCTCTCTCATAGGAACAGGGCTCATGCTTATACCTCAAGCTTTCGTGCAGACGGTATGGCAGCTCATCATCGTCCGTTTCATGATGGGTGTGTTCATGGGCGGCCTGCTTCCGAGTGTCAACGCGCTCATTCGCTCCTATACGCCAGATAGCATGATTAGTCGGGCCTTCAGCTTTAATACGAGTACACTCGCGCTCGGTAACATGCTTGGAGCCGTAATCGGTGGCTTTATGGCCGGGTTCATTGGCATCGAAGGACTGTTCATCGTCTCTGGTGGGCTGCTGCTGCTCAACATGGTGTGGGTAAGACTCAAGCTGTACAAAAAGCCCCCTCTGATCAGAGAATCCTGACGCTTGGATTCAATGTTATTTGTTCTTATAAAAAGCCGCTTTCAGCGCCTATTAGGCATGAAAGCGGCTTTTGGCATTCATTTGTTCAAACCTTAAAATTGATTCATTGAGTCATTAAGTCAGATGGCTTGTGAATTGAATCGGGTATTCTTTAACTCCAAATACAAAAGCACTTTGAATCGGCTGCAGAACGGTTTCCGGCACAAGCTGAATGTCTTCCATTTGCCGAAGCATCGTCTGAAGTACAACCCTCGCCTCAAGTCGTGCAAGCGGCGCACCGAGACAGAAATGAATACCAAAACCAAAACCCATATGTCTGTTCGGCTTGCGGTCGGGCACGAACTTCTCTGCCTGATCGAATTGAGCGCTATCCCGGTTGGCCGATCCTACCCAGGATATCACCTGTTCCCCCGCCTGAATCGTTTGTCCGTTCAATTCTACGTTTTCTTTGGCAATACGCCCTATAGCCACAATTGGCGGATAATAACGCAACGTTTCCTCTACCGCAGTGGGGATAAGTTCAGGATGTTCTCGCAGCTGCTGTTGAAGCTCAGGCTGCTCTAACAGAATACGAACGGCATTGGTAATCAGATTGGTTGTGGTTTCATTACCGGCAGCAAGTAACAAGATGCAAAATCCGACCACTTCCTCTGCCGTTAGCTTCTCCCCTTCAATCTCTGCAGCAAGCAGTATAGAGATCAGATCATCCTCTGGTCGCTGACGTCTTTCTTCCATTATGGCCGTGAAGTAGCTCGCCAACTCCTGCTGGTTCCGTTTCTTTTCTTCCATCAATTCCTGGAAAGCTTCGTCACTGTCATCCCGCGCCCCCTTCACGAGTGCATCAGACCAGTCTTTGAACTTCTGGCGATCCGTTGCAGGGACTCCAATCAATTCAGCGATCACGATAACTGGAAGTGGAGTAGCAAGATCATCGATAAGACGCATACGACCTTCTGAAAAATGCGGAGTCAATAATTCATCAGCGATTTCCTGAATACGCGGAGCTAACGCTTCGATCGCTCTAGGTGTGAACGCCTGATTAACCAGATCCCGTAGTTGTTTGTGCTTCGGCGGATCTGTAGTAAGCATGCTGGCGTTTGCGCGATCACGTTCAGAAGAGAACAGTTTAGGATTTTTTAACACATATTGCACATCTTCATAACGGAAAACATCCCAGCATTCTCGATGGTTGTCATAGCGGACTGGAGTATTGTCACGAAGTTCAGCGTACACCTGGAAGGGAAATAATTGCTGCTCCACCGCCTCCAGCTCCCGGATCGGAATGTAATTGGCATACTTTCTGGGTGCTCGGTTCATCGTTTCTCCTCCAATCATTAATATATATTTATTTACATATTGAAATCACCATATATTATAGACTCAACACTGCGGGCATACAAATATTTGGCAATAATTGAGCCTCTTTTCCTAGAACGTATTACAAAAATCGTCAAGACTTGCTAACTAATACCCCCGCTATTCGTTTTGGATAAGATCACTTCAGCTATGGACGATACTGCAACACTTTCCCCAAAGTTTCCTTCTAAATCTATCAGGTCAAAAGACTCAAATGTAATAAAATATGACACAAAAGTTTATTTATTATGATTTCATATTCCTCATTCTCTTTTTTACCTTCTCATATTTATCCATAAAACCTCATAAATACGCTATATACTCTACATTTCTATCAATGTAACCGATTACTCTATCTATATCTACAATTGTCATATTATTTAACATGAAATACAATCAATTTGAATTCATATACATATCAACCTCAACAAACATCACACGAAACTAACCTGAAGGAGAGTGCTATTCATGAAAAAAACTTCAAATCTTCGTCCTTGGGCTGTATGGAGCACAGCCGCTTTGACAGCTCTGACCATTTCCCTGTCCCCCATCGGGACCTATGCGGCTCAGGCGGCTACGGTAGAAGTGAGCGGTACAACTAGTGCGGTTCAGGCCGCATCATCCACTCCGGCTCGCAATACGACCATCCCTGCTCTATCAGATTCGTTCAAACAATCCGCTCTGCCTAATGTTCTGGTCATTGGAACGGGTGGTACGATTGCAGGTCAATCCGAGGATGCAACCAGCTTCCAGAACTATAAAGCTGGCACACTCCCGATTGGAGAAATGGTCGACGCCTTACCGGACAAACAGAAGATTGCAGATGTTAGCACACTCCAATTCGGAAATTCAGGTTCAGGTTCTTATACCATGGCTGATCTCTATGACTTATCTCAAACCGTAGACAAGGCTCTGGCTCAGTATGACAGCGTTGTAGTTACCACCGGTACAGATACCATGGAGGAAATCGCCTACTTCCTTGACATGACCGTACAAAGTGATAAACCCGTCATCATTACAGGGTCCATGCGCCCTTGGACAGTTATCGGCTCAGATGCACAAGCCAATCTGTACAACGCCATCAAGCTCGCAGGCAGCGGGCGCACCACTTCATTTGGGACCGTGCTAATGTTGAACGATACCATTCAATTGGCACGCGGCGTGACCAAAACGAATGATTATCGAACAGACACGTTCGAAACTCCGATGCTTGGTGCAGTAGGTTACATTGATGAAGAAAACATTCGAATTTACCGTGCTCCTGCACGTGCCTTGAAGCCTGAAGGTACATTGAAACCGGCATTCGACCTGAGCAAAATCACGAAGGCAGATCTCGCCAAGGTGGAAATTGCGATTTCCTATCAGGAAGCTGGCGGCGAAGCTATTGAAGGATTTGTGAAGGGCGGCGCCAAGGGGATCGTAACGTCCGGTACCGGAGCTGGCGGTATCTCCAGAGCGATGGGACAAGCACGTACCAAAGCGGTCGAGGATGGAGTAATCTTCGTAACGACCACTCGGACAGGTTCAGGCAGTGTATATGGCGGTGGGAAAGGCGTTATTGCCGGTGACAACCTTAGTCCTCAGCAAGCACGCATTTTGTTGATGCTCGGCCTGTCCTTTAGCGACGATTTTGACACGATCCAAAAATGGTTCGAGACTTACGGAACGCCGGAAGTTTAATAAGGCTCTCATCACTTCACTCCAATAAGCAGAAAGAGACGATAATACTCTGAGATTCAGGAGTGTTATCGTCTCTTTCTTTTCGAATTGAATGCGCATTCCATCCGTTTTAACGGATCTGCATCTTTTCTTACTTCACCCAGGCCAGAGCCAGACCATCATAATCCGGCAGCATCGTTGTTACGAGGCGCGGGTCACTGGCCATCTGCTCGTTGAAGCGTCGAACCGCGAGGACAGCCGGACCCTGCTTGTCTGAATTCAGCGTACGGCCGCGCAGGAAACAGTTATCTCCCACAATGACCGCCCCGGGCCGCGCGAGCTTAATGGCGTAATCGAGGTATACGGGATAATTCTCCTTGTCTGCATCAATGAAGAAGAAATCGAAGGTACGTCCTTCCTGTGCCAGCTGCTCCAGACTGTCAGCTGCGGGGCCAATTCGATATTCGACTTTATCCCCAAAGCCTGCTTCCTCCAGATGACCACGAGCCATCGCTGCGTATTGCTCTTTTAGTTCAAGCGAAGTCAGGGTCCCCCCGTCACTTAAACCGCGAGCAAGACAAATTCCGCTGTATCCGCCCAGCACGCCAATTTCGAGTACAGCCTCCGCTTTCGATGTCTTCGCGAGAAAAGTGAGCAAACGGCCATAAGCCGCTGCAACCGAAACTTCCGGCATGCCGTTCGATCGGATGGCTTCTTTTACCTTTAACAAGAGATCATCCTCTTGAAATAATTGATTTACATATTCGTCAGGGGTCAGATTCACCGCTAAAATCCTCCTTGGACACTTGGACTGCTTTCCATATGGATGCCAATGTTCTATAATAAATGTTTGTTGTCAAACACAGGCGGTTGAACTGCTGCATCGGCTCGAAAGATGAGTGCATTAGCTCACCGCATTTCTCATTGTAAGTTTTTTCACGGAAAGCGGCAAGGCCGCACCGTCACTATACAGCTGAGAGAAGGATATTCCTTCCCCAGCTTGAAATGGAGTTGAAATGAATCACATGGCTCAATTGCAATTGATTGCGACCTCGGCGATGGGACTCGAGGCTGTTGTCGCCCGGGAACTGAAGCAACTGGGGTATGAGGATGTTACGATCGACAATGGCCGGGTTTTCTTCACTGGAGATTATATTGATATTTGCCGGTGTAATCTGTGGCTGAGAAGTTCCGACCGGGTGTTGGTCAAAATGGGTGAATTCCCGGCGACAACTTTCGATGAATTATTTGAAGGTACCAAAGCATTACCTTGGGAGGAATGGATTCCAGCCGATGGCGAATTTCCGGTTGAAGGTCGCTCCCAAAAATCTCAGTTGAGCAGTGTGCCTGCATCACAAGGGATCGTGAAGAAAGCAATCGTAGAGAAACTGAAGCTGACTTATGACACGGAGTGGTTCCCAGAGGATGGGTCTCGTTATGTGATTGAGGTCATTCTGCTGAACGATCGCGCCCTGCTTACTTTAGATACGACGGGACCAGGTCTGCATAAACGGGGTTATCGTAAACTCGTAACCGAAGCACCACTCAAAGAAACGCTTGCTGCGGCACTTATTCAGCTCAGCCGCTGGAATGTTTCCCGTCCATTCTATGATCCATGTTGCGGTTCAGGCACCATGCTGATTGAAGCCGCCATGATCGGCTGGAACATTGCACCTGGACTTCGTCGAACCTTCAACTCCGAGAACTGGGCTGTCATTCCTGAAGAATTGTGGGAACAGGCGCGCGAAGAAGCATTTGACGCGGTTCGCGACGATATTCCATTGCAAATTTCGGGCAGCGACATCGATCCGGAAGCTATTGAAGTAGCACAGGCAGCAATCAAGAGTGCCGGCTTCGCCAAAGATATTGAAGTCAGCGTCCTGCCCGCTCATCGTGCAAGACCACAGGGCGAATATGGTGTCATTATTACCAACCCTCCATATGGTGAACGTTTGAGTGAAGAGAAAGAAGTGCAGAAGCTGCTACGTTCTTTAGGGCGCAGTTACCTCGATTTACCGACATGGTCCTTTTTTGCCATCACGTCGACCAAATCTTTCGAGGAAGACTTTGGACACAAGGCAGACAAGCGCCGTAAGTTGTTCAACGGACGCATTGAAACCCAATATTATCAGTATTTGGGCCCACTGCCTCCACGTAATAAAACACCACAACAATAATAATATTGGAATGATCAAGCGCTCCTGCCGTTCACGGCTGGGGCGTTTTTTTGTATGTATTTCGGGATACTTATGGATGATCTTGTTAACATTGCTTCCGCATGAAGATTTTCTCCCCTGGGCATAGTTGAAAAGCCATGACACCACGCTATAATGGATAAAGTCCTATTTTACATTCCGTTAACAAAACCATTCATCAGGGAGGAGACATATATGTTTGTCACTAAGCCAACACGCAGCCTTACGCCGCGTGGGCTTCTGAATCATCCACTTACGTTATATCTTATTTTTCTTGTACTCATGCTGCTCAAATTAATGTGGCTCCACCACAATCTGCACGCTTACAACATTACGATGGGTCTTCTGGACAAAGTGATTGCCATCGGTTCGTTGCTGCTTCTATCCTTCTGGACCTGGTGGCTGCCTCGCCGGGGTATGATTATATCACTCGTTATACTCAATCTGCTGCTCACTGCACTGATCTATGCGGATATGGTTTATTATCGCTATTTTCAGGATTTCCTAACAATCCCTGTGCTGATGCAAGCCAGACAGGTCGACGCTTTGGGAGATAGTATTGCTACGCTTATTTACGCCAGTGATCTGTGGTTCTTCGTCGATTGGCTTGTGATTATCCCATACGCAGCGATCCTGTTGTTCAGCAAACGTAACCGTCGTGGACGTTCCAGCGCATATTCGAACGGGTTGAACTCCTACTCGTCAAATTCAGGCAAATCAAGTGTGCGTCGTCGACTCACCGCAGGCAGCATTGCTCTGGTATTGGGTCTGGGGCTCGCGGTTGGTCCGATATATTTTTATAGTAAAACCTGGGCAAAAGGGTTGTTCGATAACAACTGGTGGAACGTATCCATGTACAATGTTACCGGACTTCTTGCTTTTCATGGCTATGATCTGTACAACTATGCCAAAAACCAGCTCGGCTCTGGACCGGAGGTCGATCCTGCCGATCTCGAACAGGCGGAAGCTTATTTCGCCAGCAGACAGCAGGCTGATCCACTGAAGGATGAGATGTTTGGCAAGTACAAAGACAGCAATGTGATCATTGTCCAAGGTGAAGCCTTCATGAATTTCATGATTGGTCAGAGCATTGGCGGACAGGAAATTACGCCTCATTTTAACGAGCTGATGAAGGAAAGCCAGTACTACAGTCACTTTTATCACCAGACAGGTCAGGGGCGAACATCGGATGCTGACTTTGGGGCCAATATTTCATTGCATCCACTGTCGGTTGGATCCGCGTTTGTCCGTTACGCAGACCACAGTTATGATTCTCTGCCTTCTATCTTGAAGGATCATGGTTATAGTACGAATGTATTTCATGCCTATGAGAGCGGATTTTGGAATCGTTATACGATGTATCAGAATATGAAGTATGACAAGTTTTACAGTAAAAATGATTTTGAACAGGATGACCCGCTTGGCTGGTCGCTGTCGGATGAGTCCTTTTTCCGCCAATCGGTTGAAAAAATGAGCAGTGAGGTTACAGAGCCCTTCTACTCATTCCTCATTACACTCAGCAGTCATCATCCATACGCGTTACCCCAAGATAAACAGCAGCTGGATGTGGGTGAGTTCACAGGAACGATGTTTGGCAACTATCTGCAATCCGTTCATTACGTGGATTCTGCGCTCGGTAACATGGTGGAAGACCTGAAAAATCGGGGATTATGGGACAAAACGATCTTCATGTTCTATGGGGATCACGATAGTTCCATTAAGGAGCAGCCACAATACGAGAAATTTCTCGGACGTTCACTAACTGATCTGGATATGGAGCAGATTATGAACGAAGTGCCTTTGCTGGTGCATCTGCCTGACGGAGCCGCAGCGGGAACGATTGACGAGCCTGCCGGACAACTGGATGTTACACCTTCAGTACTGCATCTGCTCGGTATTTCAGATCAATCCTACTACCACATGGGCAACGATGTGTACGACGGTTCCTCCCGTATGGTGGTATTGCGCAGTGGTGCATTTACAGATGGCTCCTTGTTCTATATCCCTTCGGATGATTACATCTATGACAGCGGCTCCTGTTACGATCTGTCTACTGGTACCAAAACGGATATTAATGCTTGCCGATCTGGTCATGATGAAGCAACAAAGCGACTGCATGTGTCAGATACGGTTAATACGTTTGACCTGATCTCGCGTTTTCGCGAGGAGCAAGCGCCTGCGTCCGAATCCTAACAGATATGGAACGGTAGCTGACGGAACTGTATAATTCATTTGTTTAAAGTTAACCCGATACTACAATGAAATGGAGCTAGTGCATGACCATGACGTCACATCCTGACCAATTCAATATCGAACAAAAGCTGTTCGAAGAAGCTGCAAACTTTGTCAAACATCGCTACCCTCAAGGGTGGGGCGGCGCTGCTGCTGTTTATACCGAAGCTGGATCGCTGTTAATCAGCGTAGCTCCAGAAGTGATTAACGACGCCACGCATCTGTGTATGGAAACAGGCGCCTATCTGGAAGCCCACAAATTAAACGAGCGGGTCACCCACTCGATCTGTGTAGCACGGGACGATGAGCACTCGGAATTCAAGGTCCTCACCCCTTGTGGTGTGTGCCAGGAACGATTGTTTTTCTGGGGAGAAGACGTGAAGGCTGCCGTGTACGATCCGGATGGAGCTTTAATTTACAAGAGGTTGGACGAAATTCAGCCTTATCATTGGACCAAGGCATACCGGGATAAGTAAGAAGTTAAATTATAAGTGTTGAGGCTGCAATCCGTTGCATGCTTCGGCACTTCTTTTTTCGAGGCTGGTAATAACCACAACCTTGCGAATGATGGAAAGTCGCTATATAATTGTAACTGTATTGGTTTCATTTATAGATGATGGAGGTTTTAATGAATGAATATTGAAATATGGTCCGACTTTATGTGTCCTTTCTGTTATATTGGCAAACGTCGTCTTGAGAATGTACTCGCACAATTCCCCCACCGCGATGATGTGAAATTACAGTTCAAAAGTTTTGAGCTCGATCCAAATGCTGAATTGAATAGTGGCAAAACCAACGCAGAATATCTGGCTGCCAAATACAATATGAGTGTGGAGCAGGCACGCGGCATGAATGCCCAAATGAATGCCAATGCTCGTACGGCTGGACTGGAATACAACATTGATGAGATGATCCCTACCAACTCCTTCTCTGCTCACCGTCTGACGCATTGGGCAGAAACACAAGGAAAAATGCTTGAGTTGAGCGAACGACTATTTCAAGCGATCTTCATTGAAGGTAAACATGTCGGCAATTCCGATGTACTGATCGAGTTGGCTGAAGAAGTAGGTCTGGATCGCAATACAGCAGCAGAAGTGTTGTCCAGTAATCAATTCGCAGACCAAGTGCGTGCCGACCAGGCAGAAGGCGAACAGTTAGGTATCCGGGGTGTGCCGTTCTTCGTATTTGATCGCAAGTTCGCTGTATCTGGCGCTCAACCGGATGAGGTGTTCCTTGACGCTATCCAGAAAGCATGGGACGAGCGTTCCCCCTTCACCATGGTAGAGTCCAACACCACTGACGCAGATGGCAGTGGAGTATGCACCGAAGACGGCTGCGAGGTTCCGCAACCGGACCAATCCAAATAACACAAAAGCAGCAGGATCAAGGGTTATCCCCTGAACCTGCTGCTTTTTTCACTTTTCCCTTTTAAATCCATCCACTTAAGATGAACTCATAATTTACACTATAACGGAGAGGGCAGAACAAATCTGGAGAAGCGGCGCTAAAATCTTTCTGAAAGAAAGCTGCAACGGAAGCATATACTTCGCATTTATCACTGGATTTTACCCTTTGAAGATAGGGAATTCCAAAAATCCGGGGATAACGGCGATCGAAAGATTGTTCTGCACACGTAGTGGCCTACTGTAAAGGATTATGCTTTCATTTTATATCACGAAGAACGATCCGTCACCGGAACATCCACAAGCAGATCATTAAACACTCATTTTGGAATTGAGCTACACGCTCAATCCCAAAACAGCTGATCCGGATGTGGTCCCGTCCGTTTATCCGAATCCAGCGCATCAATCAGTTTCAGCTCATCAGGAGTCAATTCAAAATCAAAGATGTCCGCATTCTCGCGAATTCGCTCCGGGGTAACCGACTTCGGAATCGTCACGATCTGGTTCTGAATATCCCAACGCAGAATAACTTGCGCTGGTGTTTTTCCGTATTTCTGGGCCAGACTTTTTAAAGCCGATTCCTTGTTCAGTTTACCTCTCATAATGGGGCTCCATGCCTCCAGTTGAATGCCCTGCTCCCCGCAGAAATCCTGCAGTTCCTGTTGAATCAGACCTGGATGCAGTTCCACCTGATTCACCGCAGGTACCGTTCCACCTTCATCTATGATATCGCGCAAATGGTGTACTTCGAAATTACTTACACCAATGGCACGTACACTTCCTTCGCTATATAGACGTTCGAATGCTCTCCACGTCTCCTTATACTGGTCTCTACCAGGCCAGTGAATTAAGTATAGATCAATGACATTTAATCCAAGCGCCTTCTGGCTGGCCTCAAATGCTCTCAAGGTCGAATCAAACCCTTGATCCTCATTCCACAGCTTGGTTGTCACAAACAGCTCATTCCGAGTAATACCGCTGCTCGCAATGGCTTGTCCCACTTCTTCTTCATTTCCATAAACGGACGCCGTATCAATACTCCGATATCCGACTTCCAATGCAGTCTCCACTGCTTGCTGTACTTCCTTGCCTTTTGCTCGATAAGTCCCAAATCCCAGCCATGGCATCGTCACTCCGTTGTTCAGAATCGTACAATCTGTAATATGTTTTGTCATTCTGTACCTCCTGTGTGAAATTTGCCTGCTCTTGGTCTATTAACCTTCTCACCAAATTTTAAGCGGCACGTTACACACAGTTTGACTGAGATCCACTTCTTGGGGTCATTCAAAAGAGACATGAATAACCCGCAAAGCACTGCTGCTCTGCGGGTTTCTGGTGTGACAGGAACGCCTATAGATCCCCTTGCCCATTCTGACTCTGGATCGAGTTCAATCTTCTCTTCTCCTCAATGAACATCTCTTCTGCCAGCTCAACGCCCTGACCTGCAAGCGAACGTTCAGCTTGAAGCATAGCCTGCTCGGTATGCGCCAAACGGCGTTCTGCCTGTTCAATGGTCTGTTCTGTTGGATGTGACATTGCCTGTGAAACGGCATAATGAAGTTTGTTCACTGCATTCTGCGCCTGGGATACGGTCGTATCGGCTTGCAAACTGGAATCATAACGCTTCGGCATGAGTATTCCTCCTTGGGATCATGTTCCTGTTACCCCATTAGGATGGTTGACATCGGCCTTCCTTATTCTTCTTTTGCTAAACAATGACGGATCGCTTCACTGTTCCCCTTAAACGATTAGTGATAAATATCATGATGTGTATAACCTTTTCCGGTCTGACTGCGTTTATTTGATAAGTACCTTTTCACAAGGAGGCGTGTGTTTGAAGAACTTTGGGATTATGTTCATACTGCTATCTTTATTGCTGCTCATCAGCGGCTGTACACCTTCGACGTATGAAATAACGGGATATACAGGCTCCTCTATTAATAACGAGATTCCGGTCCCCGTGAATGCAAAGCAGCTGAACGTAACGACATATTCAGACAATCCAAACATTAAAACGGGCATTAAATATGAATTGAAACATATCGGGGGAGAACAGGGATTATATGTACCCTCCGATTATTTCGAGAAGTTATCCGAAGCCGGATGGGTTGAAGTGGAAGAAGAGCGAATGGGGAATGTTCATTATTTTAAAAAAAGCGATACTATCATCGCCATTGAGATTCAAGAGGATACCTTTAAGATTTTTGAAATGATGCAGGGCTTTACGTTCTAACCCTGTACCGTTCCTAATCACAACTAAAAAAGAGAGGCCGCGGCCTCTCTTTCCTTTCGTGGACAAGTTTGCCCAATGTAAATTCATACAATTACTTTACGAATTTCGCTACTTTTGCAAGCACTTCTTCTTCTGACGGAGCACTGATGTACCTACCGTTGATGAAAACAAAAGCACGCTTCGCGCAGGGACCGCAATACGATTTGCAACCAATTTTGATCTCCGTATCCGGAGCCATTTTCTCCAACTTGGCTACAATCGATTTTAGTCTGATATGATTACATTTTTCGCATACGCGGATATCGTTAGCCATGAGTTCCCCTTCTTCGCTCCCTTAGTGGTCGCCGTGGTTGCCTTGGGATGGATTCGTAATAACGAAGCCTTCTTCAGGGAAGTAAAGGTAATCAATTTTAACGCCATCCAGCAAAGGCTGATCATTCTCAAGAATAACGTCGATCTCTTTATCAGTAGATACAACCGTATCATTTTCTTTTGGCGTATCGATATCGAGTCCGTAGTGGGCATGATCTCCATGTGCATGTGTGATCACAACGCGCAGCAATTTACCTTCGTTCTCAGGCTTGTCCAGTTCAAGTTTTAATACTTTCGCGGCATTACGTGTAATTTTGCAGTTCATTTCATTCATCTCCTATATCGTAATTGCTGGTTCCAACAATTTTTCAGTATTTCTAAACTCCAGCATCTATTGTAAAGAAAATTACTGCGCTTCGCAATAACATTGATGCAAAATCGATGTTAAAACCACCCATTTTGTGTCGGATTAAGACGACGCACCCGCTGTAAGTACCGGATATTTGCGCTCCGCACGACTTACAAACCAGTTCATCAGCAACAACGTAACCCCGATATCATCTATAGGCATAAACGGCATCACGTCAGGAAGCACCCAGTAGAGCAGCGCCGGGATGATGAACAGCAGCTTCTCACCCAAAGGGATCTGAGGAGCCCGCAACAGACGCGGCAGCCGTTTGAATACTTGTGTCCATCGTTTGAATGACAGCAGTCTTCTCCACTTCATATGAACCCCTCCGTATGATTATTGCACTGAAATAAAACAGAACACGTTATAGTCACACCCATCATTACCCGTTCCAGAGCGATCCGGAACGAATGATGCAATATGCAGATTAAAAAAACGAACGCCGGTCACAGCGCCCGTTCCTGTTATACGAGTGGAGAACCTTTAAGTTTCATGTCTTCCCATCCAGATTATGTGAAGTCAGATTTCATGGATTCCCGGTCTTCCCTGTTAGTGCTCTCGATCTGTTAATAATTCAGCCAACAGCATGCCAACCTCTACGCAGATGTCATCGAACTGATCCATGGGCAGCGGGTTGACCCCAAGTCCCACTTCTACCGTGAAGCCGGGCTTTCGAAACTTCTGAATGAACCAGTCTTTGTACCCTGCATCACTTCCACCCAGCTTAACTGCCTTGTATCCCGAAGCCCTTGCCAGTCTGCGTGAAAGCGGGGCACTCTCCTTTGGCTCCAAATCTCGGTAGTTCCAATAAATTTCTTGTCCCTGACTGTGCAGCGAAACGACAGCATCGAAATGATGCTGCTCGGTCCACTGTGCAAGTGCCCATGCCTCCGGTTCCGATAAGGGAGCGGTTCCTGCATAATCTCTGGGCCCTGGTGTCGTTATCCCTCTTCTAGCTGCTTCTTCCTCCCAATAAGCCGGGAATTGATCGTTAAGGTCTACTCCCCTGATATTAGACTTCCAATGCGTAAAATGGGAGCGTCCAGCATTCCATGCCAACAATTCTTCTGCATGGGGATGATCATTGACCACGCCCTCTTGCACCAATTCAACTCCATCCGGGTTGACCATGGGCACACCCCACAGCGTAGTTTCCTGCATCCAGCGTTCCGTCTGGAATTGATGCCATGGTGTATGTGTACTGTAGGCCTTCGCATATTCTTCAATGAACCGCATCAGAACCGCCGTTGTCAGCCACTCATTTGCATGAACTGATGCGTTGACATGAATATGTCTGGGGCCTTGACCCAAACGCAGATAAGGCAAATCCTTGCCCATGACACTGCTGCCAATGGAGCCAATCTCGATAAATGGATACTTCTTTTCGAGCAAACCGATATCACGGCTCATTTCACGATAACCATACTCTCCCTGCAACTTGACGATAGTTTTTCCATTTGAATCTGGAATATGAATACATCGTCCGCACCAGTCCGGAATGTTCGCTATTTCTGGGTTGGCCTCGCGCAATTCTTCTTCATTCATTCCAAAACGTAATGCAATCACAGCCACTTTCTCCCCTGGTTGCACTGCATACCTGCGTCCCATTCCCGGCGTAATGCGCAGCATCTGTCCTGTTAGCAAATAGGGCTGGGACGCTGCTTCAGGGTTGAGAGCAGCCAGTAACTCCTTCGTCATATGGTTCGCTGCCGCAATACGCGACAAGGTATCTCCCTGTTGAACAATAATCCATTGCAGCTCCATGTCGATCTCCTTTCCCTTAGGAAATTGTGTAATCTCCCGTCCTTTTCTCGCCTGTGTCCTTACTGTATGTAATATGTATGCGGGTCTGGTTGTCCGTCATGTGACATGAATCGCGTAAATCCCTCCAACATAAGAAAAACGTGATGATACATCTGAGCTTCTTATACTTTCGGATATAAACAAAAGAATCCCGGAACACTTAGTGTTCCGGGATTCTTATAAGCATTGAAATCAAAAAAAGTTATGGTAATTGGGTAACCTGCCACACAACTGGCGTTTTGGAGATCTGCTCTCCGAGCCATTGGCGGGTAATATTCTGGAACATGCGGGGGTCCCCTGTGCAAAAAAACTGATGGACCGGCGTCTCATCCCCACTGGCCAGCTTTCGTTTATCATACAAAATCGTACTGATTTCCCTTGCCGTTTCATCTGCCGAACTAATCAGCTTCACTTCCTGCCCCATAACCTCCTGAATGGTATCCATGAGAAAAGGATAGTGCGTACAACCCAGAATAAGACAATCAATCGGCTGTTGTTTAATCTGGCCTAGAGATTGCTCCACCGTACTTGTCGTTTGCTTGGAACGGAATTCGCCTTGCTCCACCAGTGGCACAAGTGCCGGACAAGCCTGACTGACCACATCAATATAGGGAGACAACTGTTTGAGTGCAGACGTATATGCACCACTTCCAATGGTCCCCACGGTGCCAATGACACCGATGCGTCCTGTGCGTGTCGCTGTGATGGCTGCTCGTGCTCCAGGATGAATGACACCAATGACAGGCACATTCACCTTGGCTCGAATATAGTCGAGCGCTGCTGCCGTAGCCGTATTACAGGCGATAACGATAACCTTCGGATCGAACTGGATCAAGAAATCAACGATTTGTTCCGTGAATTGTTTAACTTGTTCGGACGAACGGGGTCCGTACGGTGTCCGGGCAGTATCTCCAAAATATATGATCTTTTCCCGTGGGAGCTGACGCATCACTTCCTTGGCGACCGTCAATCCCCCTACACCGGAGTCTAATATAGCGATTGCTTGCTGCACGAACACACCGCTTCCTTCTTCATTGAATTGGTTCTGTTAACATATTGGTTCCCAGAGCTTTCTTCCTACCGTATGAATTTTCAGGCAAAAAGGTACCTACATCTTACCCGATTTCATCGCAGGGTTCAAACAAAATGCCGTATCGTACAACTCCTACACGACCACGCACAACAAAGCAGGCTCCCCTCCAGATGGAGGAAAGCCTGCTCGCGTTCAAGCTTAGCTTTAGATGTTATCTTTGGAGTCGTCGGCAGGAAGCTTCGCAATGACTTCAATGCCCGACTCATTTGCTGCATCTGCATCGATGGAAGAATCGGAATCAGTAATGACGGCGGATACGCGCACTTCTTTACCTTCAGCGCAATTGCGCCACGATTGGATATCCTGGATAACGACATCTGCCGTCTCTTTTACTTTGGATACGATCTGTGCGCTTTGTTCTCCTACCTTGCTAGCCAGTTCCTGACCCTTCTCACTCACCTGACGTGCACCTTCCGAAATATCTTGACGAAGTTCGCGTCCGGATTTTGGCGCCAGCAGCAAAGCTGTCACTGAACCTACAACCGAGCCGATTAATGCTCCCCACAACAAACTTTTGTTAGAATCCTTCACGTCTCATCTCTCCCTTTACCTTAAATGAAGTACCGAATAACTAAGCAACGGCCTGTTGCTCGTCAATCCGGGCGAATGCCTACTCTGTTGATGCAGTATAAGCAGCAAGGGCTTGACCTGACACTCGGATACCAAAAAAAATTCTGGATGTCGTCTTCGCACCTTCTGACGTTATCGAGATATGTCTCAGGTCTGCCGCGCCGGCTCAAGCGGAGCAGCAGCATGTTCATCACCCGGGTCCAGATCAATTACATATCGTCCTGGTGCAATCAACGCCGCCTGATGCTCACAACGCCAGCGTCGTCCGCCGGAAGATCCCAGCGTCTGTCCATCCTGTAGAACATCTCCCTGATCAAATATGTAATAGGCGGCACCCAGTAATGTCTGGGCTACCGTATCCGGATCGAGTCCAATAAAATGACACTGTACATCAGGCACACCAAGTGCCGACAAACCTACCGTGTCCATAACCAGCTGACGCTGTTCCTCCGTGCCCCCAGCCTGATACATGCGCACATTCATCGCAGCGTAGAGATGCTCCTCACGCTCCTGTGACAGCACATAAGCTTCTGGTTCAACTAATTTGTCACTGCCGTACCAGTATAACGCCTCACAAGGCAACACTTCCATGACAGCCTGAATCGTCTTTTGGAACAATTCGAGTCGTTGTTTGCGCGGCATAGCAGCAGTGAACATATCATGAAGTCGGATAGAATATTGGATCGTTTCCATAGTTTGTCCTGCTTCTGGCCAATGCCAGGCTTGCTGTAAAGCCCCTCCAAAGCGGGCACGATCTACAATTTCAGTAATGGGGAGCATGCAAGTCTGTGCTGGAATATTACCTTCCTGAAAAGAAACCTTATGGTCCAGGTGGTAGAAAACCAGCATCTCAGGATTATGCTCCTCATTACCCTGCTTCACATCAAGCCGGACTTGTCCGGTATGACGGCTCAGTGCATCCTGCAAACGCCCCTGATCTATAACGGGACGTTCCTGAAATAACAGCTCAATCATATATACCGGATGAAACCCGGAAGGTATGTCATTCGTTTCATTATTTACTTCTCGAGCTTCTTTCCGTTCGTTCGTCATGCTGTTTCCCCTCATTCCTTGCTCTGTCCCTCGGCCTGTGCAGTCTGGAAAGGTCCGAGTTCTTTTTCCACATAGGTATTGACCTGATGGGAAAAATGTTCAAGCACGCCCGGCAAGTCACTGCTCAGCGGATGCAGTTCAGACCGCTCCCAGCTGTAATAGTCCTGAACGAGCGGCTTGCGCAACGATACGAGGCGACTAAGCACCTCATAGGTTGCATGATCAAAAACTTTCTCTTCGTGGTTAATTTCAATAATATCGTCATAACTGCTCGCATCACGCATGATGAAGCCATCAATGAGATAACTCCCAACATCCGTAACGATTTCAATCGCCAGATGAAGACAGCGTTCCTGTACCAGACCCAGCATGAGACTGCCATCCCAAGCTTGTGACGCGCGACGAAGACCTTCAGCCACCTCCGGTACGGCAGCAAGCCGGCGGGCAATCTGTTCTCTGTTTACGTAATACAATGTGTTCACTTCCCGTTCAGTGAATTATCGGTTCCTTTTTCCTCTTCGCTTCAGCCAAAATAACATCACAGGACAAGCGATCAGAAACACGACAAAAATATATAAAAATTCCATAACGTCTCTTAAATCGCTCATGCAGAGTCCCCTTTATCCAAAATAGAATGAATAACAGATTAGATTTCGTAGTCCACTGCAATCGACTGCTCTCTGACCTCGTTCATATACTTGATGACTTCCTGATGCAGCGGATGCACCTGATATGCCTGAAGATCTTCCAGTGATGCAAATTCTGCCGTAAGTGAGATGTCAAAAGATCTGTCCGAACGAAGCACGTCAATACCCACTTCAAGCGAGATCAGAACATCAATTTTCCCTTGCAGATTGCGAAGAACATTCGCAGCCGCTTCGATACTTTCAGGAGAACGATCTTTCATTTTAAACAGAACAATATGTTTAATCATCAGACAAGCACCTCATTTAAGTATAATAATTGGTATGAATGAATTTTCTTGTATCCAAAATATATCATAACGTCCTCTATTACGAAAGGATACTTGGAAACGTTCTCTTCAAAGACTATCTAATCGGGGTTGCTTTCATTCGCCTTGGATTTCTCCTGAGACATATTATCCGTCTGTTCACTTTGGTTTGTCTGTTTTTCCGGTACGACTTCTGCTGCTTGTTCTTTTGTCTCCTTATTCTCCACGTTTGGCTGTGGTTGAGGCCACTCCTTGTCAGACAATCCCTCCTGTTTTTTCAGCACCGCTATAGCCTGTCTGAGCTTGTCAGGCAATGGAAGCCCAATGCGGGCATAATTTTCGGTAATGGATATCAGCTCATTCACCAGATAAAAGTAGATGGCTCCCCCTTTAATGATGTCAGTTCCCATGAGCATGTCAATTCGGTGGGCAAGCAGAATAACCGTCAGCATGAGACCTTTGCGCGCGAGTCCCCAGAATCCAACATTACTATTCAATCCTTTTCCCGTTCTTACTGCCGCAGCGAGACCCGTAATATAATCCACAGCCATTGCAACCGCCAGCAAGCTAAGCAGCTGATCCCATCCACCAAAAGCAAACGTCATGAACGCCCCTGAAATGGCAGCAAAGGTACTTACGGATGGACTCACGTTTCTCACCTCTCCCTCTCACTTGATCTCCATACAAGATATGTAAGAATAAGAGATTTTGACAGTCCACATGCCTTGCTGGTCACGCGGATTTCTAATTTCAGATTTGTGCACATTGGAAATGGGTTCCTTTAACGGGAATCGAATATTTATGGGTAAATCAGGGAAATAAACCGCATCATATCAACAAAAAATAGATAAAAGTACTAAAGTCTCACTAGTAGGTAATTAGACTCATTTTATTTTTATTCATTATCTATTTGATCCCTTAAATTTAGTGAAACATTGTAATCTAGGAATATACTAGGATGTGAATTGCGTCTGGTCTAGTTCATAATTCCTCCTTTGTAGCGGATTCGCGCATCCACTCTTTTGAAACAGGTGCACCCGGCACTTGAAAGTACCCCCGTACTTATTGTAGTATTTGGTTAAAAAAATCGGAGGAAATATGCCTAATCAACCAGAACAACATTCCATCCAGGCGTGGTCTCTGATCAACCGTAAATATTTGGGAAAAGGCGTCCGTGTTAAACGATTCCGAAAACCGACACGCTGTCAAATCCGCAACCGTGTTCTTCTTGCCGTGCTGATGGCCAATGATATCAAGTTGTCTCAGCTCGCCGAAGATCTATCCATCTCTTCACGCAGCGTCAGCGCGTGGGTGTATGAAGGACGGATACCCGGCAGTACCAATTTGGACAAGGCATGCCAATTGCTCGGCTACCCGCGCCACATTCTTTTTAATGAAGAAGTGGTACGCAAAAGCCCTGTCATTTGTCAGCCCGAGCCTTCCCGCTTCATGAAGCGTACGGTGACCCGTTCTCCGGTTAGCAACCGTATTCTAACAGGCTTGTGTATGGTCCATGATTTGTCGGTGACAGATGTCAGCCACTGGATCGGGGTTCACCCCGGCACTTTCCGCAAATGGCTGCATCAGGGAACGCTGCCTTCTGCTGCGTTTCAGGAACAAGCGGAACAATTTTTCCGCATCCCGAAAACTATTTTGTTCGCAGATGTCATCTTGAAAGATCGCCACAATAACTAAATTAGCGAACTACCAAAAGGCTCTGTCCTCTCCCCATTGGGAAAGACAGAGCCTTTTTAAAATACCACTTTCATCGTACAAATTTTATTAGGTTACCATTTCTCCAGTCGGGTGTACTCAGCATCGTCTCTCAGGGGCGATAAGCGGCCCTCCTGCCCTCCAAACAGCTTTGGATGCATCATTCCTTCATTCCCAGTCACTCCTTAACCTGGGCCGGTACAGCGTGCTCTCTGAACGAGGCGAAAATCCCATTGTCGAAATGCGTGACGACTTATACCCATATGTACCTCATTGATGATAACCAACCAGTCCATTAAATTATGGATCATTTAAAGAAATATAACTTCGTCGTTAGCTTCATTTTCATAATATATTTGTACGAACAATTTAACCCAACACTTTATATAAAGTATAAAAAAAGCCTGTCCCTTAAGGGAGTAGGCTTAATTCAAACTCTAATTCAGCTCGTATAACGTTTGGTTCGATCTATCCTTATTCGCTGTATGACTGTGTTTCCCAAAAATTCATGTGATTTGTTGCTATCGAATTAAGCACAAGCACCTCTAGCGCAAACAACAACACTTCCTTGTCTCGTACATTACAGGATCCACTCATAATTTGTACGTACAACCAAATGCATAAGATAACACTTGTTCATATTATTTTTCCCATCCTTATTTCGAACCCACGTTTAGAATCTCGTTGATATATTTCAGTCCCGTATAACGATCACGAAGCAAATGAGCTGTGTTGAAAGCATGTTCCACCATCTCCATGGATACACCTAGTTGTTCAGTCGTTGTAGGTCCCCCAACTTGCTCAAGCCAAGCTATAAGCTGAGATGCATCCGGCAGATTATTGTATACCTGGAATACCGGCTCGTCGGATTTTTGTGCAAGATCTTTGTATTTTATGGTAAGCAGTGCACAGGCCACTCCCACCTTGGCACCATGCAAAACAGGCTTGTGCCCTGACTCCATCAGATCCATCTCCCACCGATGAGACAGATGATGTTCTCCACCGGATGCCGGACGAGAATGATCAATGATTAGCATGGAAATGCCGGAAGCAATCAGCGCATCCATCAATACACTCACACCATCGGCCCGTCCTTCAGCGATCCCTTGTACATGCTCCACACAGGAAGTTAGTGCTTCTTCTGTCATGCGATAAGCTACGGGGCAGAACGGTTCTCCACCCAGATCCCTGGAAACCACCCAGTCCGCCAGTGATGTATATTTACCAAGCATATCTCCGAATCCGGCTGCATTCATCTCTTGGGGGGCTTGCTCCAAAATATCGATGTCCGCAAAAATAGCTTTAGGCGGTACCGCCTGGAACGTCTGTTTGACGCCGCTTACAATAAGAGGTGCACCCGCTGAGGTAAATCCGTCAACCGAAGCTGCTGTAGGCACTGACAGAAAGGGCTTGTTCATTTTGGAGCAAACAAATCGCACCAGATCATGAATGGTCCCTGAACCAGCAGCAATGATCGCCTGACTTTCTTGTTTCACACCGAGCAGTACCTGCACAATCCCACCCTCATCGGCGATCACGTCGCCTGCTTTGTTCTCTGGCATGCATATCTCATCCACATGAACGCCCGCTTCTCGGATGTTCTTTACCACCTCGTGTCCCGCTGCCGGACCTGTAAATCGATCATATACCACTGTTACATGTCTGTACCCTTGCTCGGACAAATAGCCAGGTAACCGCTGAATAGCTCCATGCTCCAGATAGACCTGCATTTGCACCAACCGATGATCATGCCCACAAGTACAATTTTGCGCTTCTTCGTTCCATACGGCAATTCGCTTGTTCATATTCATCCGTTTTTAACCTCCCTTAAGAAATATCATGCATAATTACATGGTTAAAACCACAAAATGAAAAAAGGAAATAAAATGTGAGTATTTTCCTGATCACACTTTACTTCCTGTATTAAAAATTTGCAAACCCCAAACTCACATTCCCAAGCAGGTGAACCTATGAAATTAACCAAAGAAATAGGAATTTCTCTCGGATTTCTCGCAGGAACGACATTTGGCAGCGGCATCGCCTTTTTGTTTCGCTTCCAGGCATATGAGGTGATGGCAAGTGTTGCGCTCTTTGGTATTACTGGAGCGATTGCAGGCCTATGTGTGCAACAATTCATTTTCAATAAATAAAAAAAACAAAAAAAGCTCGCGAATTGCCTTTAGAGCAATTTTGCGAGCTTTTTTCTTCGATGCGGTCGAGAGGACTCGAACCTCCACGGGGGTTAGCCCACACGGACCTGAACCGTGCGCGTCTGCCAATTCCGCCACGACCGCATAATATGTATCTTCTCATCATGGATGAAAAGTACTCCGGTCAAGCAATTTCTTGTTTTACCGTAATTAAGAGTATACATGCTCTGAAATAAGTTTGCAATACCTTTTTTCCAAGCTGCAATGAATAGGACATATGTCCTTTTTTAACCCCATCAAACTCCCTATCGTAGACATTAAGCAGATCAAGTGTCCTGTTGGACACGCTATACCTTGCATAGAAAAGGGGAGTTTTGCATGACGATCAAGAACACAACACATGAACGTATTGAAGAAGGAAAACGCAGCATTCACTGGACGGAAATGCATATGCCCCTGCTCGGGGAATTGAAATCCCATTTTGCCAAAGAGCTGCCTTTTGCTGGTTTAACCATCGGTATATGTATTCATGTAGAACCTAAAACAGCTGTATTATGCCGCACACTCCAAGCAGGTGGAGCCAACGTTGTATTGACTGGCAGCCCGGGTACAACCAAAGACGCCGTCGCAGCAGCTCTGCAAGAAGAAGGCATCACGGTATATGGTCAACGTGCGGACAGGCGCAATGAGCACCTGCAAAATATCCAAAGTGTACTTGGTCACCAACCCCATCTCCTCATGGATAATGGAGCTGATCTGGCGCGTACCTTCATTCAACAGTATGATACTAACTCTCTTATTGGTGGTACGGAGGAGACAACGACCGGGGCCAATCTGCTGCGTGAAGAGACGGGTGAGAACATTCCTTTCCCCATCATTGTTATTAATGATAGTCCACTCAAAAGAATCATGGAAAATGAACATGGTGTTGGACAGACCATTATTGAAGGTTTCATGCGTACTACAAACCTGATTCTGCCTACACGTCGTTTCGTCATCGTAGGTTATGGAACCTGTGGACGAGGCATCGCCAGATATTTGCGGAATCTGGGCAGTCAGGTCGTCGTTGTTGAAACCGATCCGATTGCTGGACTGGAAGCGGCGCTGGATGGGTTCAGAGTGGCACGATTGGAGGATACATTTGCATTTGCCCAAGTGTACATTACTGTCACTGGCCGTCCTAACGCCATTTTGAAGGAACATTTTAATCAAATGAATGATGGAACGATCCTCGCCAATGCCGGACATTTTTCTTGGGAGATGGATCTGGAAAGTCTCCGTCAGGAGGCGGAGCATACGGAACAACTGACAGCGGATATCGAACAATTTACATTAACCAACGGACGCCGACTCATGCTACTTACTCAAGGCGAGATGCTGAACCTGGCTGGTGGCAGCGGCAACCCTGCCGAAACGATGGATCTAGGCTTGTCCCTACAAGCCGCCTCCCTCCTATATCTTGTACAGCAACGCCAGCATCTCACCCTCGGACCACAGCCGGTTCCTCATAGCGTTAACAACACCATTGCCGGACAGATGCTGAAGCATTTAAGCTACAAAATCTAATCAGTGTGATTGGTGATCTGCATTTAAAGGAGAGGTTCACATGAAAAAAGCGAAACTTTGTTTTATCGGTGCAGGATTCCATGCATCCACGAATATATATCCTTCTGCTATTGAAGCAGGAGCAGACATTCAGGCCATCGCCACTCGCAGTATTGAACGGTCCGAGGCGGCTCTCCTTCGTTTTGGGAGCAGCGGGAAAGCCTATGACAATACTCAGCTGATGCTGCAGAATGAAGACTGTGACGGCGTCGTTGTTGTGGCGCAACCAGAGGATCAGACAGCACTTGCCCTTGAATGCATCCGGGCTGGCAAAAATGTATACGTGGATAAACCCCTCGGATGGAATGCTGTCGAAGCTGCTGCTGTGGCTGAAGCTGCCCAAAAGGCAGGTGTGGTTGTCATGGTTGGATTTATGAAACGATATGCTCCGGTCTACATGAAACTCAAGGAACTGATTGATGGTGGATCATTGGGCAGAGCACGTTCTTTCCAAATGAAATTCGCTGTAGACAGCACACCATTCTGCAAGGATGAGGAACAATTCATAAAGCTCGCTGCCATTCATATGGTCGATCTGATGCGTTTTCTGTTCGGGGAAGCCATACAGGTAACAGGCATAACGGTTAAGGACGGAGAACATATTAACCAGAGCATTTCCCTGAAATTTGATCATGGTGTGGTAGGCAGTGCCTACTTTGTTGGCATGAGTGCATGGTCACGCGAAAGCGAAAGTGTACTAGTCACCTTTGACTACGGATTTGCGTTAGCAGATGAGATTAATACACTTACGGTTCATCAATCTCGTACAGGGGATAACCTTCCCTGGAAATCCCTTGAGGAGCAGGATACTGTTTTCACTCCCTCCGGCTCTCCTATGTCAGGCGCTTATCGCGACCTCTACTTACGAGGATTTGTAGGGGAGATGGCTCATTTTATGGAATGCTGTCAGAACAAATCTGATCCACATTCCAGTGGTAAGGATAATATTGAAACCATGGCGTTATGTGATACCATTCTGGCGTCGTTGATCTGACATTCATACGATATAAGACCAATCATTTTATACAACTAGAGAAGAGGAAAGAAGCACATGTTAGACGCCGGATTACTTATCATTCGACTTGTTATTGGTTTCATTATGATGGGTCATGCATGCAAGAAACTGTTTGGCTGGTTTGGTGGAGAAGGCATATCAGGAACAGCCGAATTTTTCGGGGCGATTGGTCTGAGGCCCGCAAGAGTTATGGCTGTCTGTGGAGGCCTTATTGAGTTGATCGGCGGATTCCTGTTTGGAGCAGGTCTGTGGACTGGTTTTGCTGTCATTTTGCTCATCATCCCTATGGTTGTTGCCATAGCAAAAGTTCATGCAGGTAAAGGACTTTGGAATCTGAACGGAGGATTCGAGTACAATCTGGTTATGCTCGGATCACTGATCGGTGTTGCACTTGCGGGTGCAGGAGCTTACTCCCTGGACACTTTATTCTAATCAAGCCTTTCATTCCTGAGAACCTCGGTGTTTCGTGATAGGAAACCGGGGTTCTTTGTTGTTTTATCTTCATGCAGATGTATGGGATGGGGTTTATAATCCAAGGGAGAAGTGATATGCTCATAGATGAGTGATATGTACATTTATGTGCTGTAGTACTAAAATTGATACTATAAATAACCACCACGAACTGGAGGTGCAATTATAATGAGAAAAAACCCGGCCGATGGGTGCCCCTCGCCTTATGGCTGTTCCGTCGAAGTCACGCTGAGCGTCATTGGAGGCAAATGGAAAGGTGCGATTCTATATCACCTATTCTCCGGCTCGTTAAGATTCAACGAGATTAGAAAGTTATTCCCTGATATTACTCAGCGGATGTTAACTCTCCAATTAAGAGAGCTGGAAAGCAGCGGAATTGTTCACAGGGAAATCTATCCTCAGGTTCCACCCAAAGTGGAATATTCGCTTACACCGTTTGGAGAAACGCTCCAGCCGATTATTTACAGCATGCGAGACTGGGGAGAACAGTATACAAATGAAGTCCAGGCCAGATCACAAGATGTCTAAACAAAAGACAAAAGAAGCTATCCCTCTCTTAGATGGGATTAGCTTCTTTTGATTTCGAAATGAAAGATGAGTAAACCTTATTTTATGACCGTTTGAATGGTAATGGTCCGATTACGTCCCTCTTCCTTGGCTTGATATAACGCATTATCCGCCAAATGGAACAACTCTGTCGCCGTTGTGGAATGCAGTGGATATTCGGCAATGCCTGCCGAAATGGTCACAGAACGATCAATGGGTAATATACTTTGTTCCACCGATACACGGATATGCTCGGCAATCTGATACGCTGTTTTGGAATCCGTATGTCGCAATAACACAACAAACTCCTCCCCGCCAAACCGGGAACATATATCCTGCGTCCGAACTGACAGTTTAATGATATTCGCGATATGCTTCAGAACCTGATCCCCCGCATGATGCCCATACGTATCGTTTATGGATTTGAAGCGATCAATATCCAGTACCACAATGGAGAACGGAACTTCTTCATCAATCCACTGCTGAATGACTTCTTCAAATGTTCTACGATTGGTCATTCCGGTTAATACATCCGTTCTGGCATCATAAGTAAGTTGATCCTTCTGCTTGCGAAAATTCGCCAATGCAGTCAGCACGGTTCGTGTTAACAAATCCGCTTCCCTGTTCCAATGCGGCTTCATTACAGGCAGATCTACTTTACCCTGATCCACCTGGTTAACCAGGTCTGCAAGATAAACAAATGGACTGGCCAGCTTGCGCGCTACACGAATAACGATAAGTGTCAGAATGATAAACGGAATTGAAGTGTACAGCAGCAACATGCGAATATGTTGATTCAGCTGATCGTATACCATCTGGGTTGGAGATACAACGACAACTCCCCAATCTGTTGTCGGGACCTTATAATAACCTGCGAGTGAATCTACACCCGCCAGATTCTTATATTGTTCTTTGCCCGTCTGGTCGTTAAGCAATTTCTGCACCACTTGATTTTTGCTTAGATTTTCACCGATTCTTTCCGTATCCGGGTGAAACAACAACGTTCCGTTGGCATCCACAATATAAAAATAAGAGCCATTACTGGTCCTCAGTTGGCTGCCAAATGACAGATTCAAAATGTTATTTTCCTGTAGATAGATGCTCCCACTAATTAAACCTTTGAATTCACCTGATGGACTGAAGATCGGTTCACTCACAAAAACGACTCTGCGTTCCGAATAAGGTGCACGATACGCTTCGGATATATAGGAAGACCTCGATTTAAACGCATTTTTCGCTGCATTAGAAGTTATAGGCTGTCCGAGGCTTTTTTCCAAATAAGGAGATGAACCCCGGATTATTCCCGATTCATCTATCAGAGAAACCGAATTGAAATAATTACTGCTGTTTCGAATCAAATCCAGTGTGGGATCTAGTTTTTTGGCGTCTGCATAGTCTATATCCGGAAAATAGTTGGCTGAATACTTCAAACTGCCCTGCATGGATTGAAACAACGAGTCCAGTGTTTGGCTCATCTGCACGGCACTCGAATAATTAAGTGAGAGCGTATTATCAATCAGCGATTGCTTCTGGGATGTATAAGACGAAATAAACATAATGGTCAATGTCATCAAAACGGCAATGGTGACCAATCCACTCAACAGAGCGGTAAGGCTGATTTTTTTGATCTCCCTTACTTTTCTTCTTAATCTGGATGTTTTATTCTTTGCGATCATTATTGCTTCCCCCGGTTTTTCATGAAAAGGCATATTCCTTCTATCTTATATGAAAGTTGTTAAGAAGAAATAAATAGTTTGTGAAGTTCGAATAATTACATAGTAAGATTGACGATTTAATGACAATTGATAACATGATATGACACTTTTCTTCGAAATCATCTGTAACTGTATTTGAGATTAAGATTCATTTGAATCCACAATAACATATCCCTCGCCAGGCTGCTGTTCTACAAACCCAGCCATATGACGCGTTTGAAATGAAATCGGTCCGTCACAACCGACCAAAATACGATTTTGGACTTCATCCGTTGTTTCAGCTGGCAATGCAAATGAGCGCGTATAAGCGAAGTGTTCCTGTAACGTGGTATGAATCGCATTCACCAGTCTGTCATACCCCGCACGCCCAAATACATTCAGCAATACGATACCACCAGAATGCAATTTGTCTTTTAGCATCGTGAAAAATGAGCTTGAAGTAAACTGTGCAGGTGTTCCCGCAGCCGTAAAAGCATCTACAATAATATAATGGTATGAGCCTGATGCCTCCTGCTCCAATAGTTCACGACCGTCACCAACCAACACATGATCTCCACGATATCCAAAGAAAGTTCTGCTGAGCTCAATGACTTCCGCATCGAGTTCAGCGACTTTTAGTTGACGGTTAGACAAGTAGCTTGATAGGGTTCCGATGCCGTGTCCAATTATAAAAACCGATTCATAATCGGGATTATTTCGTTCAATCAGGTGAACCATCGCCCTTGGATACTCCAGCACCATTCGGGATGGCTCGTCCAGATCCATTGCCCCCTGAACTGCTGCATTGGAGAATTCTAGCACACGAAATCGGCCCTTATCTCCATAAAGCTTGGATGTATCATATATCGTCAACTCATGCTGTTCACTCTTATTTCGGTATAAAACTCGCACTGACCGTTCTCCCTTCGTACTTTTACGCAATGATTATAAGTATAAGTGTGTTTCTAAAAAAAAACCGACTCCGCTGGAACGGAAACGGTTTTCCCATGACCATTTAGGATTGAATCGCCTCATGCAGAGCCTGGACATACTCCACGCCCAGATTGGAAAGCGAAGCATTCTTATGGCTGATCCAGCCAACATTAATGGTCTCTTCACACTCCAGCGGGACGGGGATAATCTCATTCCCATTCAGGTCGGCACTAAGCACACCTGTTGAGATGGTGTATCCGTTCAAACCGATCAGCAGATTAAACAGCGTGGCTCGGTCGTTAACCTGTATGCTTTTGGGATGAGAAAGCGTGCTCAGGATCTCCTCTGAAAAATGGAAGGAGTTATACTCCCCCTGGTCAAAGGACAGGTAAGGATAATCCTGAAGCTGTTCAATCGCAACCGATTCCTGCTTCGCCAGCGGATTTTGCACACTGATAAAAATATGCGGCTTGGCAACAAACAGACTGTTGAACACCAGCCCCGCATCCTTAAGCAATTTGTTAATTACCTTGGAATTGAATTCATTCAGATATAGTATGCCAATTTCGCTGCGCAGGCTTTTTACATCCTGGATAATCTCATACGTTTTCGTTTCCCGCAGAGCCAGTTCATATTCATCCTGTCCATACTGCTGCACCAGCTTCACGAAGGCATTTACTGCAAACGCATAGTGCTGTGTGGAGACGGAAAAATGTTGCGGAGACGGCTTCGCGTTCAAATAACGATTCTCCAGTAATTCCGCCTGCTCCACTACCTGGCGTGCATAACTTAGAAATTCCACGCCTTCTTTGGACAAGGTTATCCCTTTATTCGTGCGTTCAAAAATGGTAATTCGCAGCTCCTGCTCCAGATCCCGGATGGCATTCGACAGGCTGGGCTGGGAAATAAACAGCCGCTTGGCGGCTTCATTCATCGAGCCACGCGTGGCGACTTCAATCACATATTTTAGCTGTTGCAGCGTCAATGTATTATTCCCCTCTCTCTGGTGCGTTACTTGATCATACTATACCATATTGCAACCCAGACGAGCTCTCTTTCAGGGTATAAAAAGACGCCCCCAACCCGTACATATGGTTGTGGACATCTTTAGTGTCTTACTGCGAGATTTAAGCCATGCTTGCTGTGGGTCTCACCACGATTTCATTCACATCCACCACAGCCGGCTGGTTGATCGCGTACAGAATACTCTGAGCAATAGCCGTGGCCGGAATGGATATGCGCCGATAATCTTTCATAAGCTCGCGTGCTTCATCATCAGAGATGGATTCGGCAAGTTCGGATTCAGTCACACCTGGCGATACAAGGGTCACGCGGACATCTGCGCCTACCTCCTGGCGCAGACCCTCCGAGATCGCACGGACTGCGTATTTGGTTGCACAATATACCGCGGCTGTTGGTGTCACGGCATAAGCTCCGATGGAGGCGATATTAATAAACTGGCCGGAACCCTGTTCTTTCATAACAGGCAGCCCAACTGCAATGCCGTGTAGAACACCGCGAATGTTAACATCAATCATACGATTCCACTCGTCCACTTTTAGTGCTTCAAGGGGTGATAGCGGCATGACTCCCGCATACGCCGTTGCCTCCCCAATTCCGCTGCTTGCACCAGTGATCACAACGACTTTCCCTTTTACATTAGACATGTTGATTTCTCTCCCTATTAGATAATTTATTGTGCATTTTCTCTGTACAAAATCATGCCCGCATGATAAAGCACGCCGTCCTTAAAGTCTCCATCTGCGGTAAAGCCAGTATCATCGACATATTCAATATGGTCTCCATCGACTACATATCGTCCTTGATATGCACTTTGCCTATTTCCCCGTGCTTCATCATAGCGACCGTCAGGGAGAAGCTCATGCCTGATGTACCCATCCTTCGTCACCCACATCCCAACATATGGGTGCTTCACTTCTTGTCTATCTCCTGATCTATTGCCTACCATATTTCCACGACACTCCTTTCTATTGCCAACAGATTCAATTGTTTGCCTTCATTATGTAAGGGATCAGTCTATGTGCGATAGAAGAATCCCACAGTATTCTTGCCTATTCCTCCAGCACATTCTAAAATAGTTAAACGAGTACGAGGAAAGGAGGGCCAGCAATCCATGCTTTCAAAAATGGAACAGGATACAGCTATTATTCAGCAGCAGCAGGAATTGGCTCGCTTAATCGGCCGTTTCACCCACGAAGACGGGATTCATCTAACAACAATTTCTTCGCTTGCTTTGATCCGTGCTTCCCAGGTTTCAGAACCCATTCATGCCGTACACGAACCCGCCCTGTGCATTGTGGCCCAAGGGTCCAAACTGGTTATTCTCGGACAAGAGAGCTACACCTATGACTCTTCACAGTATTTGGTTGCTTCCATAAACTTGCCTATTTCAGGGCAAGTTGTACAGGCTACGACAGAACATCCCTATCTCTGTCTGCGACTTGATTTTGATTCAGGTCAGATTTTTGATTTTATTCAGGATTCTCCCTCTACACAAACCAAACCCGACAATTCAACACGTCGTGGATTGTTTGTAAGTTCAACCAAACTTCCGCTTCTGGAAGCCGTAATCCGATTGGTTCGACTGCTGGATACACCTGAAGACATTCCCGTACTTGCACCGCTTATGATCCGCGAGGTTCTATATCGACTGATTCAGGATGAACATGGACACTCCATCAGGCAGTTTTCAGTTCAGAACAGTCATGCACAGCACATCGCTCAAGTCATTGATTTGATCCAATCAGAATACGCCCATCCACTGCGAATCGAACAATTGGCTTCCACGATTAACATGAGTACGTCCTCATTGCATTATCATTTCAAAGCCATTACCGCCATGAGCCCACTGCAATATCAAAAACAGATTCGATTGCAGGAGGCACGGCGAATGCTGCTTGCAGGTTCAACCGATGCAGCCGATGCTGCATTCCAGGTTGGGTACGAGAGTCCTTCCCAATTCAGTCGGGAGTACGCTCGCATGTATGGTCTTCCTCCCAAAAGTGATATCAAGCGCCTTCGCCATACACTCCATATCGACTGCTAAATATAAGCCAAAAAACCACGTCATAATGACGTGGTTTTTTTGTTCCGCTGGCTAGCAGCGCTCAGGAGAAGATGTTCTTCTTTTCAAATACAGACATCTGATTCTCCCCGGTAATCGGGCACTCATCCGGAAACATGCTACGCTTCTCCATCTTCTCATCGATAAAATCAACGATCTGCTGCAAGGATGCAATCTGGGCTTCAATCTTTTTCCGATGGTTCAGCAGCATTTCACGCTCATCCGGGAAATCTTCAAGGTCCGAATCCATCGACATCTGTAGATAAGGCTTCATCTCCTCCAGAGACATGCCTGTTTTTTTCAAACAAGTAATAAGCTTCATTGTCTGGATGTCCTCCGGACGGTATACCCGATGGCGATTGGCCTTGCGTTCAGCCCGGGGAAGAAGTCCAATCTTCTCATAATAACGAATGGTGTCTTCCGATAGCCCGGCCTGTTCTGACGTCTCTTTAATGGAGAACACTTCAGTATCATTCATCATCGTCGACCTCCTCCGCCTTCATTGATCTCTATCTTACAACTTGGAGTCAGCTCCAAGTCAAGGTTGTTATGCGTTTATAGATACCGCATCCAAAAAATTAAAATATAAACCAACAGCACGCTTGACTTGGAGTCGACTCCAAATTGTAGAATGAGCGCATTAGACAGATTGGCCCTGTCACACCATTCACTCAGGAGGTATTTATATGAATTCAAACCATACACGTCGTACAGCCCTAATTACAGGATCAACTTCGGGAATCGGTCTTGAACTGACCGGCACCTTGTTAGCGGAAGGCTGGCAAGTTATCGGCCTTAACCGTTCCGCTTTTCCGAAGGAAGACAGTGACATTCAGGACGGATTGCGCTCCGGTCAGCTCCGTTGGGTTCAAGCTAATCTTACTCAGTACGATAATCTGAGAAAAGCACTGAATCAAATTAAATCCGAAACGGATACCATCGATGTGTTGTTCAATAATGCCGGGGGCAGCGGTTACGATCTTCGTTTGTCCGATCAGGGACATGAAATGCACTTTGAATTACAGACCGTGGTGCCGTACATCATTTACATGGAACTACAGGATCTTCTTCACAAAAGCACCTTGAAAACCGTTATTAATACATCCACCAGTGCGTTCAATATGGTTAAACAGTTTAACCTGGACATCCTGGAACATCCAGCCGAGTTCAAAAAACTGTTCGGTCCTTATGCGACTTCAAAGCTCGCACTGTCTTTATGGACACGCGAAGCTGCTTCTACCCCTGCGGCTAAAGGAATTCGGTTACTCAGTGTGGACCCCGGGGGCAACAATACACTTAGAGGTAATAAAACATCTGGACTGCCCTTTTATATCAAACCAATCATGAAGCTGTTCTTCCCACATCCAAGTCACGGAGCTTCTCTGCTTTATAATGCTGCCATTGCGCAAACCAAACTTACATCCGGTACGTTCCTGATGAAAAACAAACCCGCCCATCTTCGTTTTACGGATCAAGGCTCGGCAATTTTGAACAGAGTACATGAAATTTATGAGCATGAATTTTTGCAGCTTGACTCCAAGACCGATCCCGTAAGCAAAAAAAGTGTCTGAGCTTTCTTCAAAAAGACGGGACCGAGCGTATCGGTCACGTCTTTTTGTTGTTCCTTTGGATTCATTTTACTCCTTACATGTATGGTATCCAGGCTTCTTATTGTATCCGAGCGACCGGAGGTACTTCATATTCCCCTTCCAGCATGGATGGTTTCGGAGCAAACATCCTTAGCACCAAATTGAAGTCTCCTGGTGGTGCAGGAAGCCAATTCGATTCCTTCCCTTCAGGAGCAGACTGCTGAATATAAAGGTCCAGTGAACCATCAGGATTGTACAGCAAACCTTTCGTCAAATCCCCAATCGAATATCTGCCAATGGCATTATCGACCAGATAAAAATTCGAACCATACAGGGTGAGAGACCAAAATCCGGTCACCTGCGGAAGATCATTCTTGTTAAAATGCAACACATAACGTTGCTTGCCATGTAGCTTTTCCCCATTTTGATCTACAAATGCACGTGCATATAGCTCTTCCTCCGGGACATTGGCGCCCAAACCGGAATACGCAACGACAGCTCGCAGCAGAAATTGGGTACCATAGGTTCCAATATCATGGCCGATATACCATCCATTGGTGGTCGGAATCGACTTGACTGAATTTGCAATAATACGTTGCGCATCCTTTGCGGCACGCAACAGTCCGGCTTTCGTGGCAGCATTCAGATCAGCTGGTTCAAATCCCTTGGCAGGATCAATGCCGATTAGCTTGAACTGATCCAGCAGAACTGCATCACAGGCGGGCGGAGGATTTTGCCGAATCTGTTCCGTCATGATTTTATAGAAAACGAACGGATCGTTCTTCATGGAAGACATCTGATTCGAAGACGAACCGTCTGTTATACCACTGGAAGGATTACTGGTTGGCGTTGACAGGGTGAATTGTTTCTCGAAAGCAACTGCACGATTCAGATCCTCTTTACCATTCACTTGCACACGTCCGAGCAGCCAAACGATTGGCGTTGGGGCATGGATGGACGCTTTGTTGATATCACTGCTTCTACCGGGTCCAACGATGGTGAACTGCCATGCCTTGTTTTCTGTCGTACGATTGGACACATTCCTGAACGTATTGGTATACGCATCGAGCATTTGAACGGTGTAATAACGGTCATCCGTGTTAGCCGGAACGTTCAGTATCACCGGGCCTTTGGAGAGATCCAGCCAGGCACTAAAATAAAGTGTATTGCTATTAGGAGTTACAATATCGTGATATTGCGGAGAAGCCAGCATGCCGGAGTAATAAAACTGATTGAGTGGGGCTCTTGTTTTCAGAGCCATCTGTCTCGTTTGTTCCATAACTACCAGCGGATAGCCGTATATGTAAGCCTGAACCCCAAGCGAATAAGCCAACTGTTCCTGTGAAGAAGCTACATTGTCTTTCCTTATGTCATCCGGACTGGCCAGAACCTCCAGTGGCCTCGCAGCGATTGAAGAAGCGACAGTCCCAACAATGAAACAGATGTAAAGCAATAACCTGAAACGTTTACGCATTCCTCTCACCACCTATCGTGAATTTTCACGTTATTTTCCACTTCGCCAACGCAGATTATTCCCGTCCCTCATAATTGCCAGGCTCTGGTTCATAATCTTCACTATACCGACATCTGTCATGGGACGAAGTGATGAACTGGAGGAATCTGCATATGAAAAATGAAAACAACAACAATGGCAAGCCATTAATTATACCGCAGCCGATACGAAAAGACGGTGCCGGAGGTCCGGATCTGGGGCCTCGGGATGTGATGAGAGATCTACAAAATCCGGATATGCTGATACCTCCGGTAACCGACAACGGCTTATTACCCAACCTGAGAATGTCTTTTTCCGATACACATATGCAGTTGAACCATGGCGGCTGGTCCCGCGAAATTACGGTACGGGATCTGCCCATCGCTACGACACTAGCTGGTGTGAATATGAGCCTTACACCTGGAGGTGTACGGGAGTTACACTGGCATCAGCAATCGGAATGGGCGTATATGATCTGGGGTACGGCACGAATTACGTCCGTGGATCAGCAAGGTCGTAATTTTATTGCAGATGTGGGGCCGGGAGATCTGTGGTTTTTCCCAAAAGGTCTGCCCCATTCCATTCAGGGCTTGGCCGATGGATGTGAGTTTTTGCTTGTATTTGATGATGGGTCCTTCTCCGATCTGAATACATTATCCATCTCTGATTGGTTTGCGCATACGCCACCGGAAGTGTTGTCCGTCAATTTTGGCATACCCGAATCCGCGTTCCAATCCATGCCAACAGAACAGGTTTACATTTTTCAGGATCAGGTCCCTGGTTCCCTCTCAAGCCAGGAAGTGCAGTCCCCCTATGGCACGGTTCCGCTCTCCTTCAAACATCGGCTATTAGCTCAGAAACCGATCGTTACACCGGGAGGCAGTGTGCGCATTGTGGACTCCACTAACTTTCCGATCTCAACAACCGTTGCCGCAGCACTCGTGGAAATCAAGCCTGGAGGTATGCGCGAACTTCACTGGCATCCCAATGCGGATGAATGGCAATACTATTTGACCGGGCAAGGAAGAATGACGGTTTTTGGAGGGAATGGCATTGCACGCACATTCGACTATCGGGCTGGAGATGTTGGATACGTTCCTGTAGCCATGGGGCATTATATTCAGAATACGGGCACCGATACGTTATGGTTTTTGGAGATGTTTAGAAGTGACCGCTTTGAGGATATCTCCCTGAATCAATGGATGGCATTAACCCCGGAAGAGCTAGTGCATGACAACCTGAACGCTTCCCCCGAACTGCTCCATTCGTTGCGTAAAGAAAAGTGGCCTGTTGTTTAATAGGAATACATCTAGGAGGAATATGAAGATGAAAGCTGTTACTTTTCAAGGAACCAAGGATATTCAAGTCAAAGAGGTGGAAGATCCACGATTGCAGCAAAAGGATGACATCATCGTGCGTATTACTTCTACAGCCATATGTGGATCAGATCTTCATATTTATCAGGGAGCTCTGCCAGCCCAGAAGGATTATGTCATCGGCCATGAGCCGATGGGCATTGTTGAGGAAGTAGGACCTGAAGTGACGCGAGTAAAAAAAGGAGATCGTGTGGTGTTGCCTTTTAACATCTCCTGCGGCGAATGCTTTTATTGCAATCACGACATGGAGAGCCAGTGCGATAACTCAAACCGCAATCCGGAGGTTCATACCGGAGGTTATTTTGGCTTCACGGAACGATACGGAAATTATCCGGGCGGTCAGGCTGAATTTTTGCGTGTTCCTTATGGGAATTTCATGCCCTTTGTGATTCCCGAATCATGTGAGCTCGAGGATGAAGCCCTGTTATTCTTGTCCGATGTGCTCCCTACTGCGTACTGGAGTGTTGAGAACGCCGGCGTGAAGCCGGGAGACACTGTAACTGTGCTTGGCAGCGGGCCGATTGGCCTGATGGCACAAAAATTCGCCTGGATGAAAGGTGCCAAGCGAGTCATTGCTGTGGATCGTCTTCCGTATCGACTGGACAAAGCCAAACGAATGAATAATTCCGAAGTATTTAATTTTGAAGATTACGATGATATGGGTGAACATATTCGCGAAATAACCCAAGGCGGAGCGGATGTTGTCATCGACTGTGTAGGCATGGATGGCAAGAAATCCACTTTGGAGGAAATTGGACAGAAGCTGAAAATTCAAGGCGGTACATTAAGTGCAATTGAGATCGGTATCAAGGCTGTGCGCAAATTCGGGACGATGCAACTGACGGGTGTTTATGGCTCGACCTATAACATGTTCCCCCTAGGCAATCTGTTTGAACGAAACATCAACCTGAGAATGGGACAAGCCCCTGTTATTCACTATATGCCGGAGCTTTTCCGCAAAATCACGGCTGGCGAATTCGACCCTACCGAGATCATCTCTCACCGCATTGCGCTGGAGAATGCGAAGGAAGCTTACCGGATTTTCTACGAACACGAAGACGAGTGTACCAAAGTTATACTGAAACCTTGATTATGTGACGACGATCTAAAAAGGCAGATGTCCCTTATGCGGGCCCTCTGCCTTTTTTGATTTTGCTTTTGCCCACTTAAACGAATTAATTAATGATGGCGAAACCTTATTTTCCTTTTACCGCCTGAATATATACACTCTCTCCTTTGAAGCTGACGAGTCTGCCAGGCTGTGCCACTTCAAAATTGAAATACTTCTTAATTACAGATGGCGCGCTCAGCATGCTTGCTTCAAGCTCTCTACTTTCCGGCTCCGGAAGTCCAGCCCTGTTGCACCAGTCTTCAAATATAAAGTGTTTCTCAAAGGAAACCATCGTTTCCATTCGAAATCCGGCAAGCTCCAACATCCGTATCCATTCCGTCTTACGCCATGCCCGAACATGACTTCCATCACGCCACTTCTCGATTTCATTGTAAAATTGGTCATTCTCATCATGTTCAGGTGCCACATTATCAATTAATAACAGTCTGCCACCAGGTTTCATTACTCGAAGCGCCTCTGATACAAAGGAAGGTACGTCTGGAAAATGGTGTGCAGCAATGCGACAGGTCACAAGGTCAAAGAAATCATCATCGAAAGGGACGTGTTCAGCATCTCCTGCAACAAAATCCACATTCTGGTGCCCATTTCCCCGGATAAAATGTTCAGCCACTTGTAACATCTCATCCGTTAAATCCAATGCGATAACCTGCTCCACAAGCGGAGCTAATGCATTGGCAACATGTCCTCCGCCAGTGGCAATATCCAGCACCTTCATATCCAAGCTTGCTTGAGATGAAGCCACAAGCAATGCCAGATCATCCCCTTTGGCATGACCGGCACTAGTCACATATTTCTCCGCATTTTTCGCAAATTGTTTGCGTACCTGTCCTTTAATCTGATCATTAGACATGCTGTTCCCTCCTTATAGTTTCATTAGATGAAACGTTGTTTCATTAATTAGATAATATTTATCTTATCACAGAATGACCTGCAGCGAAATAAAAAAGCATCTCCCCAGTGAATTTCACTGAGGAGATGCCATCTTATTTTAAATAATCTATGAGATAGAGATTGTTTATAACTTTTAGGGAAACTTTACCCTTTGACTTATTTCACAACGGTCGGCGATTTTTTCCACAGTCCGAGAATCAGACCGGAGATTACTGCACCGATTGCTACAGCAAGCAGGAAGAGTAATGCGTGATTCGCCAGTGCCGCAACGAAGATTCCGCCATGCGGAGCAGGTACGTTAATGCTCCACAGTTGAGTCAGTCCACCTGCAACAGCAGAACCGAGAATACAGGAAGTCAGAACACGCAGCGGGTCAGCCGCAGCAAATGGAATGGCGCCTTCCGTGATGAAGGAAAATCCGAGCACGTAATTCGTCAAACCTGATTTGCGTTCTTGCTCCGTAAATTTGGATTTGAAGAACGTTGTAGCGAGTGCAATCGCCAGCGGCGGTACCATACCGCCTGCCATAACAGCTGCCATCCAAGCACCATCTGTATTTCCGCTGGATGTGAATACACCGATAGCAAATGTATAAGCCGCTTTGTTAAACGGTCCACCCATATCGATGGACATCATGCCGCCAAGCAGCAAGCCAAGCAATACAGCATTTCCAGTACCCAGGTTTCCAAGTGCATCTACAAGCCATGTGTTAAGAGAACCGAAGATTGGATCAAAGACATAGAAACTTATTGCACCAACGATAAGCAATCCGAACACAGGATACAGCAGGATTGGTTTCAATCCGTCAATTGCTTTAGGCAGTCCTTTAAACAGTTTGCGCAGACCAATTACAACGTAACCTGCCAGGAAACCGGCAGCCAGACCACCAAGGAAACCAGCGTTCGAATTCACAGCCATCAATCCACCGACCATACCAGGCATCAGGGCCGGACGATCACCAATACTCATCGCAATAAATCCGGCAAGGACAGGAATCAGGAAGTGGAACGCACCGGTCCCGCCACCAATGGTCTGCAACAATTGCACAATAGGATTGTCCGGACTCGCAATTTGTTCAAACAAGAAGGATATGGCGAGCAAAATCCCGCCACCTACAACAAATGGAAGCATATGCGAGATCCCATTCATCAAATCTTTATAAATCTTGCTGCCCATGCTCAATTTGCCTTGGCTTTCTCCTTCACCCTTCCCACCGTTGCCGCCTTGGCTTCGGTAGATCGGAGCGTCCCCGTTAACTGCTTTGCGAATCAGTTCTTCGGATTTGCGAATGCCATCGCTTACGGGTCTTTGTAATACCGGTTTGCCATCAAAGCGGGCCATTTCCACATTTTTATCTGCCGCAATGATAACCCCTTTGGCACGAGCGATTTCATCAGCTGTCAGTACGTTCTGTGCTCCTTCGGAACCGTTGGTCTCTACTCGGATATTAATGCCCATTTCCTGTGCTTTCTTTTTGAGAGCGTCTTCAGCCATGAACGTGTGAGCAATACCTGTTGGGCAAGCGGTTACTGCAACGACAAAATCTTCAGATGCCGCATCACCAACAATAAGGCCTGATGTATTCTGCTCCTGTCCATTCGCATTGCCCGCGCCAGATACAGCGTTTGTTCCATTTGCAGCATTTGCTGCTTTCTCCGCTTCGGCTTTTTCTTTGGCAGCTTTTTTCTCCGCTTCTTCCGCCTGTTTGGCATCGAATAATGCAGTCACTTCTTCAGGAGTGTCCGTGCTCATTAGCTGCGAGATGAAATCGCTATCAATCAACAGCCTGGAAAGAGCCGCAAGTGTACGAAGATGTGTATTGGCCGCCCCCTCTGGAGCTGCAATCATGAAGAATATATGAGCCGGTTCATCATCAAGCGCTTCAAAATCAAGTCCTTTCCGACTCTTGGCAAATACAACTGTTGGTTCATTTACTGCTGTTGTTTTGGCATGAGGCATGGCAATACCGCCACCAATCCCCGTGCTGGATTCCGCTTCGCGTTTATAAATCATTTCCTTAAACAGAACCGGATCATTAATACGTCCGCTACGGTTTATACTTGCAATGAGTTCATCAATAGCCTCTTCTTTCGTCGTGGCTTGCAGGTCCATGATCATCGTTTCCTGGATCATCAGGTCTGTTATTCTCATTTGGTACACTCCCTTAAATTCAGTCAGCCTGCGTGATACAGACCGACTTATAATTGTACTTCTTACGCTGTTATCTGCTATTAACTGAATCCCCTATTCTAAAAAGGGGCCTGTATTCCATTCATTTTGTACGGACTATATTTTGGTTATGGTGACTTGAGTACGCAGCTCTTCGATGAGTTCACGTGTCGCCAGATCATCTGAGAAAGCCGTTGCACTACCCGAAGCCACACCCGTTCGGAACGCTTCAAGCAGGTCTTCGTTTAATCCAAATGTACCTACGAATCCACCGATCATGGAATCTCCAGCACCAACCGAGTTTTTCACGACACCTTTTGGAACACTCGCATGGTAGACATCTGTTTTGGTAATCAACAGCGCTCCTTCTCCTGCCATGGAGATCAACACATGTTTGGCACCTGCTTCCAAAAGCTTGCGACCATAGGTCACCAGTTCCTCTTGAGTGTCGATGGTTACTCCGAAAAGTTCAGCTAGTTCGTAATGGTTCGGCTTCACCAGCAGCGGTTCATGTACCAAAGCATCCATTAAAGCGGGTCCTGTCGTGTCGATTACAAATTCGGCACTCGTTTGTTTGCACACGTTGATCAGACGATCGTAGAACTCAGCTCCCAGTGAAGGTGGTACACTTCCCGAAAGAATGACGATATCTCCTTTTTGCAATGCGGATAACTTGTTAAGCAACCCCGCTGCTTCCTCTGGTCGAATGGCTGGTCCCAGTCCGTTAATCTCTGTCTCTTCCCCATGCTTCAGCTTGATGTTAATTCGGGTATCATCTGCGATGGTAACGAAGTCCGTCAGAATCTTGTCTTCCTGCAATTTGTCATTAATGAAACGGCCTGTGAACCCGCCCAGAAATCCGAGTGCAGTGTTTTTGGCTCCCAGTTGATTAAGCACTCGCGATACGTTAATGCCTTTGCCTCCAGGAAGTTTCAGGTCCCGATTCATACGATTCAAATCACCAAGCTTCAGATCATCCACTTCCACGATGTAATCAATGGAAGGATTAAGTGTTACGGTATATATCATGGCTATCCCTCAATTATTTTAGTTTTCTGGGCGATTACAGAGCGCCAGTGTTCCGGCATACGTTCTGTGATCAAGTCTGCCTCCTCAAGGTCAAACAGTTTGGCAAAAGTAATTTCCCCAATTTTGCTGGAATCAGCCAGCACGTAAGATTTCCCGGACAATTGATGTGCACGTCTTTTAATCAAGGCTTCCTCCGGATCGGGAGTTGTATACCCCATTTCGGCATCCACTCCGTTGGTTCCGATAAAACATTTATCAAAACGGAAGTTGTCCATGTTCTGTAATGCGATACTGCCAATCACGGCTTTGGTGTGGATTTTCATCATTCCGCCAAGCAGATAGCTGCGTATTCGTTTACTTACCAGCGCTTCTACATGAGAAAGTCCGTTCGTCACTACCGTAACGTCCTTGGCCTCAATATAGGCAATCATGGCTAATGTCGTCGTCCCTGCATCCAGATAGATACATTCACCATTGTTGATTTCCTGCGCAGCTAAACGAGCAATCGCCGTTTTCTGTTGAATGTTTTTGAACGTTTTTTCTTCCATACCGGGTTCCGGCGTCTTTTCATTCACTAGAGCAGCACCACCATGTATGCGTTTCAGCATCTGACGACTCTCCAGATCAATCAAATCGCGCCGTATCGTTGACTCAGAAGCACCCAGCACATCGACGAGCTCTTGTAGTTTCACAATGCCTCTTTCGTGTAAGCGCTCTATAATTGCAGCATATCGTTCTTCAGTTAGCATTTTCATTCCTCCAACTGCTTTTATAGTAACATAAAATCCTCAAAAAACAATCATTTTCATTCAAATTAATTTAAAAACATTCAAAAACCATCAACATTCGACATTTTATAGACATCAAACATCGCATTCAACCCTAAATATCGTTCAAAATCATTCAAACCTTATTTCTTTCTCAGATTGTCCATGTCCTCTTTCGTCTTCCATGCATTTGATAATATCGAACGAATGATTTCGTCTCTATTTTCACATGGGAGGTGGCCGTATGGCGAATAATCGAAACAAACGCCGAAAACCCTGTATACCTCATACAGGCAAAACAAATTCTTCACTACGCTTCGGGTGGATTTCCTCCAACTGGAGTGGTTATGCCCGAGCGGGTGACAAAGCTGAATTCAGACGTATCTCGGCTGAATGGAACGTGCCCTTTGTTTTACCATCGTCCAAGTCCTCATACTCCTCAGCCTGGATCGGAATTGATGGATACGAGAATTCCAATCTCATTCAGACTGGAACAGGCCATGATTGGGTTAACGGCCAAGCTAGTTATTATGCCTGGTGGGAAATTCTTCCGGACGTTGAAACGATCATCCCTTTTCCTGTATCACCGGGAGATCGGATGAGAGCGGCCATTTACAGAATCAATCGAACTCGCTGGTGTATCACACTTCATAACCTGACCCAAAATTGGACTTTCCGCACCGTTCAGCAATATGCAGGCCAGCAATCATCCGCGGAATGGATTGTAGAAGCTCCATCATTGGGAAACACCATCTCCCGGATGGCAAAAATCACGCCTGTCACCTTCAAGTGTTGTCGCCTGAACGGTCGCTGCCCCGGCTTCATCGTCAAAGAGAAAGGCATCATGATTCAGCAAAAACAGGTTGTTTCCATTCCAGGAACACCGGGACCAAGCGGAGACTCTTTTGTCGTGAAACGAAACGGCTGAGACTTCTTCGTAGACAGTTCGTTAATGAAAAAAACTGCAATGTGCCGTATTCGGCGTACCATTGCAGAATGGATATTCGGTCATTATGGAATTGACACGAGTCTCTTTTTTCAATTATAGAAATAGCTCAGCCCTGTCAGGTTTGGGTTTTACCCAATTTCCTTCTTCATTAATAAATGCACCCTTGAAACGCCCCATCTCCAATTTCTCTACTAGCTTCATCTCATCCAGTACCAGAATTTCAGACAACTGCTGCAAACTATAAAAATCACTTGGATCATAATCCAGCAGGATTGGAACAGCCATGTCGTACAGTTCTTTAATTAGATTCTCCAATGAATGACGGCCGAGGTTATCCATGGTTTGGAAATACTTCAGATCATGGGACACCAGATTGCGGAACGATTTATCTTTCAAGTTCATCCACAGCGTATTACACGCCTGAACACTCATATAGTTCTGCTCTACATCATAATATTGGATCTCTTCAATCTTCATATACTTTTCCTGAAAAGCTACAATTTTGATCAAGGGTTCATTTCGTTTGCGTGACGCTTTCTTCAAATGGGTTCTGAACCCCTCATAATCCATGATTCTCACAATAATCTATCGCCTGCCTTAACGCTGTATAATTCGATATTTTACAGCATTATATAAGCACCCGTAAATGTAACTTTAGAAAAAGGAAAACCGTACAGCATCTTACCCCGCTGTACGGTTATTTTGAATACTCAGATTCCAACTTCACTCTTCACCCAACTCGCAGTAAATTCCTGTTCGTTATACTTAAAAAATTGCTCCAAGATCTGTTCCCGGTCATCTAGGAAAAGCTGGTCGGCTACAGCTGAAACCAACTTTGGCACAGCATTCTTTGTCCCCGATATTGCTGAGGCGGACAGGCCGCAACTTGCAAGTGCAGAGTAGTTAAAGACAAACAACCCACGCAGCTTATCCTGCCCCTCCTCGTCTCTGCCGGTCATTGCAAACCCGGGACTAAGGTAGGGATGTGCGTCAAGCAGTGCATTCCTCTGTACCGTCGGAGCTTGAAAACGGTCTGCCCAGCGTGCAATATGTGCCTCCACCATTCTGAGCTCGGGACGCAGTGACGGATTACTCACCATCCCCGTACTTATGACCAGAAAATCAAAGGAGTGCTGTCCCTGTGGCGTAGTCACTACCGCTTTCCCATCCTTCATCTGTATATCCAGCCAAGGTGCTTGAAGATGTAATTGGAAGCCTGGCCATGCAGCGGCTCGGTTGAAGGTATCGTTGGTTGGTGGCTGATTGTATTTGAAAAAATGGGAAATGGTCGCATACTTATCCTCGTCCGACAAAACGTGAAACCGTTCGATCATACCGGATTGTTCCATCTGACGTATCGGGTTAATGCTCGGCAATTGTTCCCGCCGCACAAATACGTGGGCCTCAGCCACACCTGTGGCTAGTGCAAAGTTGGCATTATCAAAGGCTGAAGCTCCGCCGCCAAGTATGGCAATCCTTTTTCCTCGTAACCGTTCAAAATCAATCAGCTCCGACGTATGAGCGTAAAGATGCCTAGGTACTTTCTCAGCGATCATCGGTGGTACATGCCACTCTCCACCACCCTGGATGCCCGTAGCCAAGACAACCTTTCGTGCCAGCAACATATTACTTGGAGCCCCTGCACCCGTAATGTGCAGCCGGTGTAAGCCTCCATCTGCAGGTTCAATCAGTCTCAGTTTTACTTCATTCATGACAGGCAGATTAAGCACTTGCCTGTACCAGCGCAGATAGTTCATCCATTCGCTGCGCGGAATTTTATCAACCGCATCCCATCCGGAGGAGCCTGATTGAGCCTCCCACCATGCTCGAAACGTCAGCGAAGGAATACCGAGATCAATGGAAGTCAGGTGTTTTGGTGTACGTAACGTGACCATACGCGCGTAAGTTTCCCAAGGTCCCTCCAACCCTGCGGCATTTTCATCAATGACCAGGATGTTGGATATCCGCTCACGCAGGAATCCAAAAGCAGCCCCCAAACCGCTCTGCCCACCACCTACAATAACGACATCATAGATATGGCCTTCGTCATGTTCGCGTGGGCGAATCCAATCCGCACCTCCATATGCGAGATAAGCCAGATCATCTTGTACTCGTTGGTTTAATGTTTCAAGGCTCATCATTCATCAACCCTTTCAACGTCCACTCGTATGCTGCTACGAACCGCTCGTTTAATGTTATGTTTGTGTAATAATTTGTTTTGTGGATGGATATTCTGTAAGTTCAAAGCAGCCTAATTCCTTTACCATATGGATAAGGACGTCGATTCCGTCTCAATCCCTTACATCATTTTCATTAGGATTATTATATGAGTTAGGGTCATTTTTTTGAATATCACGACAGATTTCTTGTCATCAGACCTAAAAATATCTAACATGCTTGTTAACCATAACGAAACCAAATTTTAACGACTTCGTCCTGTATGTAAAAAAACAGATCAGGTTGGATATTAACGATAGATTCAACCCGGATCTGTTTTCGTGTTGTCTTATTTTTAAATAGGTGGGGTGCTGAAGAATTAATACCTCATGTCAATTCGTGTACTGACCATACAATACCGTTCGTTGCTCCAATCCCCAAGTTCAGAGTAATCGTTAATCCATTCGCTGCGTAAAACAACCCAATCACATCGCCTGCATTCAGCGTAACCTGCGCCGCTAGCGTTACGGCTCCACTACCAAGAACTGCCCGCAACGTAAGTAGCGTTACGCTGATATTCAGGATTGGCAATAGTCCATTGACCAATGTAGTCGTAGTGGGGGAGGTTCTTTGCACCAGAAACGCTGGATTGACCCCAGCACCCAATGAGATGGCGATTGCGGCAGTTGTAGAAAAATTGATTGTTGCCACAATCGAGTAGGTCCCCGTATTCGGCGCCGTGTAATTGCCTGTAGTTGCATTAAAATTTGCATTACCATAGTAAGGACTTGCTGTACTCCAGTTGGTTAACTGTGCACTGGTTGTTGTTGATAGGTTAGCCAAAAATGCAGAAAATCCTTGTGCAGCTAGATTGGGCCCTGATGCACCCGTAGCCCCTGTGGCTCCCGTGGATCCAGTAACTCCAGTAGCCCCGGTAGCCCCAGTTGCGCCTGTTGTTCCCGTTCCCGTTGCTCCTGTCGCACCAGTTGCACTCGTTACACCCGTTGAACCCGTCGCGCCAGTGGCTCCGGTTCCGGTTGCGCCCGTCACACCTGTTACCCCAGTAGATCCTGTCGCGCCAGTGGATCCGGTTATACCTGTTCCCGTTGCACCTGTCACTCCGGTTACACCAGTAAATCCTGTGGCGCCGGTTGTTCCCGTTGTTCCCGTTCCCGTGGCTCCTGTCGCACCTGTTTCACCCGTAAGTCCTGTTGCTCCGGTAGCTCCAGTCGTTCCTGTTCCCGTTGCACCTGTCACACCAGTTACACCAGTAGGCCCCGTTGCACCTGTGGCTCCAGTTGTTCCTGTTCCGGTTGCGCCTGTCAC
>NZ_FRDO01000001.1:0-1385 GCF_900143165.1 Paenibacillus sp. ov031 | reverse complement strand
GCACCTGTCACACCTGTTACCCCAGTAAGACCCGTTGCACCTGTGGCTCCAGTTGTTCCTGTTCCGGTTGCACCTGTCACACCAGTTACCCCAGTAATGCCCGTTGCACCAGTGGCTCCCGTAGCTCCTGTTCCGGTTGCACCTGTCGCACCAGTTACCCCAGTTGAACCCGTTGCACCTGTCACGCCAGTAAATCCTGTCGCTCCCGTGGCTCCAGTTACTCCAGTAAGCCCCGTTGCCCCAGTGGCTCCGGTTGTTCCAGTTCCGGTGGCACCTGTCGCACCAGTTACTCCAGTAAGTCCCGTTGCTCCGGTAGCTCCGGTTGTTCCCGTTCCGGTTGCACCTGTATCACCAGCTACCCCAGTAATCCCCGTTGCACCAGTGGCTCCCGTAGCTCCGGTTCCGGTTGCGCCTGTAACACCTGTTACCCCAGTAGATCCTGTCGCGCCGGTGGTTCCTGTTGATCCCGTTCCGGTAGCACCTGTTCCACCAGTTACCCCAGTTGAGCCGGTGGCTCCAGTTGCCCCTGTAGCTCCCGTTCCTGTTGCACCTGTCACACCTGTTACTCCAGTAAGACCCGTTGCACCTGTGGCTCCTGTTGTTCCTATTCCGGTGGCACCTGTCACACCTGTTACCCCAGTAAATCCTGTCGCGCCGGTGGTTCCTGTTGTTCCCGTTCCGGTAGCACCTGTTGCACCAGTTATACCTGTTAAACCCGTCGCGCCTGTGGCTCCTGTTACTCCAGTAAGCCCCGTTGCACCTGTGGCGCCGGTCGTTCCCGTTCCGGTGGCACCTGCCAGACCGGTTACACCCGTAGATCCCGTCGCACCTGTAGCTCCCGTTGTTCCTGTTCCCGTTGCACCTGTCACACCAGTTACCCCAGTTAAGCCCGTTGCACCTGTAGCTCCAGTTGTTCCTGTTCCGGTGGCGCCTGTCGCTCCAGTTGCTCCTGTTCCGGTTGCGCCGGTGGTTCCTGTTGTTCCCGTTACCCCTGTCACGCCAGTAAATCCTGTCGCTCCCGTGGCTCCAGTTACTCCAGTAAGACCCGTTGCACCTGTGGCTCCAGTTATTCCGGTTCCCGTTGCCCCTGTCACACCAGTTACCCCGGTAAGACCCGTTGCTCCTGTGGCTCCAGTTGTTCCTGTTCCGGTTGCGCCTGTAACACCAGTTACTCCAGTAAGCCCTGTTGCACCAGTGATTCCAGTTGTTCCTATTCCGGTGGCACCTGTCACACCTGTTACCCCAGTAGATCCTATCGCGCCGGTAGCTCCAGTTGCTCCCGTTCCGGTAGCACCTGTTCCACCAGTTACCCCAGTTGAGCCGGTGGCTCCAGTAGCCCCTGTAGCTCCCGTTCCTGTTGCACCTGTCACACCTGTTACCCCAGT
>NZ_FRDO01000013.1:0-63983 GCF_900143165.1 Paenibacillus sp. ov031 | reverse complement strand
ATTTCTCAGCGTCGATCTTGCAAGCAAGATCGTTACTCACTCGTTGTTCAGTTTTCAAAGATCAAACATTCAATTTGTTTCTGTTTTCTTTTTCACCGTATTTTCAGCGGCGACTTTTATAATATATCATGTTTAAGTTTACTTTGCAAGCACTTTTTTTGATTTATTTTCAATCGCTTTATTCCAGCGCTTGTTCCGGTTAACTTTTCCTTAAAAAAGGAACGAAAATTAATTTATCATATTGAACAAAAAAGGTCAACCCTTTTTCGACAAAATGTTTCATATCCCTTTTCAAAGCCGCCTATTCTACCTATTACTGATTCATGGTGTCTGAGGTACAGCGCTGGCTTTACGGGCCGCACCTCTCTTATATGGTGAACTTCAGCATCCCACTGACCACATCATTATGGCTTGGATTTTTTTAGTTTGCCGCCTCTAGCATATTTGGATAACTCTTTGGGTGGCGCAAAGCGCGCATACATACGGAACACAGTCTTGTAGCGACTTGCTATGGCGTATTTAATTTCTTGATCGAGACGGTTGTCACTTAAGTCGAACAGCATTTCATCAAGCTCTTTGCGCAATACATAATCCAGTTCCTTGCATTCCTTCTCGTTAAACAGCATACCCAGCATTAGAGTTCTCCTTTTTCTGCATATGGATAATGGCGTGTCCCAGTGTATGTCATATTCGAGCCCCTTTAATTCAGGCTATATATCGGACAGCGCCGGTTTTAGTAGCAAACCCAGGATCATCTTTATTTGTCCTTTGGTATTTGCTACTGAAACCCGTTTTATTGTTATGGTCAACTTTCTGAAAATTTATGAATGTCATCCCATACAAATTTATCCTCGCACCAGGCTGTAGGTAAGTGTACTTTCGATAATCGCTGCAACAAGTAGCAAAATAACAATCCAGCAGGATGCAATTACCGTTGTGCGCATAAACGCACTCCACTGGCTGCCAATCGTATTTCGTTTCTCCCCGCCAAATTGACCAAGACTTTTGAGAGCTAATCCACCAAACCTTAAACCGAATGCACAAGCGATAATAATTACCGGAATTTCAATAATGCCATGTGGAAGAAGTCCTTTTACAACAATATCAAAGAAGCTGGCCCCATAGTTCATTGTGGTGTGTACCAGAAAACCGATAACCATGCCATTGATTAACAGGAAAACGACAGGCAGAATGCCAAAGAAGATACCGGCATAGATCACGAGTACACTTTTGATGGCGTTATTGAAAAAGATAAAGAGGAAGAAGTTCCATTGCACATTGTTCCCCTGCTCCAGCCGCTCACTAACCTCCCTTAGTCCCCCGATTTGATTCAACAATATATCCTCAAGTGTTCCTGTACTCACCCATCCCGTGCCTATTCCAACAACAAACAATACGATCGACCAGATTAATGCACCACGAATGGAACCTAAAGCTCTAAGAAATGTACTGAATTTTAACATAATATCCTCCTGTGGAACCAAGATGTTGGACAAACAAACGTCTGATACGAATAACTGCGAGGTACGAGCATACATTGGAGAGTAAACAAGCATTTCTTATGGGAGAGGGGCGCTTATTGAAATGAACTCGTTCTATGTATTTAGCGGCAAAAAGATCAAACGTTTCCTGATTGTGCTGGTTGCTGCCGTCTTTGCTATCGGGATTATTTATCTGGAGAGCGGCAATATTTCTGTATTCTCGGAGGATGCACCATCCGCCGTATACAGCGTTCCAACTGAGAAGAAGGTTATTGCACTCACCTTTGACATTAGCTGGGGAGATAAAAGGACAGAGCCTATTCTGAAGGTCCTCCAAGAAAATAAAGTTCAGAAGGCCACTTTCTTCTTGTCCTCCCCCTGGAGTAAGACACACCCCGAGATTGTAACAGCCATCAAAGACGCAGGATACGAAATCGGCAGCCATGGTCACAAGCATGATAATTACAGCAGCCTGACTGAAGAGGAAATCCGCAAGGAAATTTCGACAGCTCATAGCATTTTAACCGATTTAACGGGAAAAGAACCGAAATTGCTGCGTCTACCTAATGGCGACTTTGACAAACGTGTTCTCCAGGTTGCCAGCAGTTTGAATTATCAGGTTGTCCAATGGGACACCGATTCGCAGGATTGGAAGAACCCTGGTGTACAGACCATTGTTGATCGTGTAGTTAGCAAGGCGCATCCTGGTGACATTGTGCTGCTGCACGCTAGTGATTCCTCGAAACAAACGCATGAAGCATTACCCGTCATTATCGACAAGTTAAAAAATCAAGGGTATGAATTCGTGACGGTTTCTGAGCTGCTTAACCATTCAAGTGTCAAAGGTACGGAAGTTCGCGACCAAGCCAGTGCACAGTAAACGTTAATTAAAGCAGTATTGCTGAGGCAAACTGTATACTTACCTTCTGTACTCCATGCCTTGTAAAAAGGCGCTGAAGCGCCATAAATGGAAAAGAGCTAACCAGGTTAGCTCTTTTTGGCGTTTTTTTAAGATAATCGCTACGCATGACTTTCTTGTACCTCGGTCTTTCCACTCACCCGCTGCTCCATGGACCCATCTACCAGCCTGTGCAATATCAGCATTTGGTATGCATTACAGATTAACAGTGGAACCACAATAAAGATGGTAGCCGCATTCACATCAATTCGCAGCACACCGATCGTCTCCACCACGGTAACAGCCACCATGAAAAAGAGTGTAGGCACCAGCGCCGAAATATGTGTCTTTTTAACCTTTACGTAAGCGGTAACAATTCCAGCTGCCAAAATAATGATTCCAAGCACAATATCGGATAGCCGTTCTCGTTCCCCACCAACAAACAAACGTAAAAACATGACATCAAGTAACGCCAAAACGGTTAGAACAATCTGTACAATTTGCCAACTGTGTTTCGAAAATACACCTTTGCCCATATAGTTCAATATCAAGTATGCGAAAAAACCCATTTGCGAATACACGCTAATCATAATACCGGAACCAAACAAGATCAGGAGATAAATTAAAAAATCGGTCATTCCATTTGTTTTTTCTCCATTAACCAACATCATAATTAGACCCGTCACTAATGATCCTGCAGCCCCTATAAGCAAAGCTGACCAAAATAGGAAAAACCATTTACGTAAATTCAAATGTTTTCCACCCCCGAGAGTTTATTTTACCAACCTTCACAGCAAAAAACCATCATCATTCAACATATTTAGCGGTTTCCCATCACATACTACATCCAGTATCTAATCAAGGAGGGGTTGTGCACATGAAACGGCCTTTGTGGCAGTTATGCTGTGTCGTACTTGGACTATCCGTCATGCTCGCCGGCTGTGGCTCAGATCAGAATTATTCGCCTCCTCAGGGCGGTTATAAAGAGATGAAAACGATGGTCGTGGATATTCTCAAAAGTGACGAAGGTAAAAAGGCGGTCGAGGAAGCTCTCACTGGACAAAGTTCTTCTGGTGGTGGCGAAGGCGGCGCTTCTGGCCAAAGTGGAGCTTCTGGCGGTGGATCTGGAACAGTGGGTATGAAAATGTTAATGCCTATGCAATCTTCAGAACAAATACGTATAGCTGTAAAAGATACCATCACGGCTCCTGAATACCAGAAGGAATTCGAGAAAATTATGACGGATCCACAGTTTGCAGGTGAATTCGCCAAAGTGATTAACTCCCAAAGCAAGCAACTGCATATGCAATTAATCAAAGATCCAACGTATCAAAAATCCATTGGGGATGTCATGAAATCTCCTGAAGTGTCCAAAATGTTCATGGATATGACCAAAACGCCCGAATATCGTAAACAAACGATGACCGTTATGCAGGAAGTCATGCAAAATCCTTTATTCCGGATGGAAGTGCTGACTTTGCTTAAAAAGGTAGTCCAGGATGAGTTGCAACCCAAAACAGAACAAGGCGGCAAACAGGAGGGCCAAAGCAAAGACGACAATGGGGATGGCGGAAGTGGCAGCAGTGACGGTAGTAGTGATGGTAACAGTGGTGGCGACGGAAGTAATGGAGGATCGTAAGTTGATCATACTTCAAAGTTAAAAGTTATCACATGTTGAAAAAAAGCCCACATCCATGGATGTGGGCCTTTTTATATATTTTACGTCATTAGAAAATTTAAAACTTGGCATCAACAGTTTGGGCAACCTCGTCGTAGATCGCACCGATGCTTGAATCCGCTTTATACACGGATGGTGAAAAATCCGGCTCCGAAATATGATTATCCGGCGCTCCCAGTGGAATCTGTGCAAGCAGCTCTGTATGAAGACTCTCGGCAAGAGTCCCCCCACCGCCCCGGCCAAATACATAATCTTTCTCTCCGCATTTGCTGCATTCATAATAAGCCATGTTCTCTACCACACCAAGCAGCTCATGTTCCGTCTGAATGGCCATGGCACCTGCACGTGCAGCTACAAAGGCAGCGGTTGCATGAGGTGTTGTAACGATGATTTCTTTGCTGTGAGGCAGCATCTGGTGTACGTCTAGTGCGACATCCCCCGTACCCGGAGGCAGATCAAGCAGCATATAATCCAACTCTCCCCAGTTTACATCGGTAAAGAATTGGCGCAACATCCGCCCCAACATAGGTCCACGCCAGATCACCGGGTTATTCTCTCGAATAAAGAATCCCATCGACATCACTTTTACGCCGAAACGCTCAACGGGTTGAATAACCCCGTCCTCAACGACTGGATATTCCTCAATTCCCATCATGTCAGGTACACTGAAGCCATATATATCTGCATCAATCAAGCCAACCTTCTTGCCTTGACGTGCCAGAGCTGCAGCCAAATTAACGGTTACCGTCGATTTGCCGACGCCGCCTTTACCACTAGCAACAGCAATAAAACGTACGCCGGATTCAGGACTTAACAACTCATGTCCGTCCAGCCCTGCTGCATGGCCTTTGACAAGCACTTCGTCCTGGTCTTCCTCATGATCCGCTTGTCCTATGTTCAGGCTCTCACGCTCATGCTCTGACGCTGCACGCAGACGAATATGTACATCATTCACTCCGTGTTGGGACAACAGGTTGCGCGCGGCATCGCTTAGAGCAGTTGTATCCTCTGTGCGGTTCTCCAGCGTCACCATAGTAAGAGCAACATGATTTTCTTTAACCATGACATCACGGACCCACTGCAGTTCAGTCAAACTTACGCCCAATTGCGGTTCCTGCAACGGCTGCAATAGTTCAAGTATCTGTTCTTTTGATAACATCAGACAGCACCTCAGCTTTATCTATTGGCATGTAATTAGGTATGCTGATTCAATTATATCATTACCTTTCTCATTGTGACTAACTTTTAGGACGTTCTCCTGACGAATAACGGAGAATCCCGTTATAGATGGATGCAGCCACTTTACGCTGATAGGTTTCATCTGCAAGAAGACGCGCCTCTTCTGGGTGAGAAAGGAACCCTACCTCCACCAGTGCCGAGGGAATTTTTAACGCCTGGAGCAAATAAACGGTATTTACCGTTTTCGCGATTCGATCTGTATTTTCCAGATTACGAATCATTTCTTGCTGAAGAAGATTGGCTAATCCTGCATTATCGGGATGATTGGGTGTATAAAAAACTTGAGCGCCACTCCAGCGGTTCGAAGGTACACTGTTCATATGAATGCTGATAAAGAGATCTGCCTGCTTATCCTCGATTCTTCTTACTCTTTGTTTCAGATCCTCCGTCTTGCGTTTGGAGTACCCTTTGGTATCAGATGCAGCCAGATCGGTGTCTATTTCTCGGGTCATCACAACCAAGGCCCCTGCTTGCTGCAGATAATCTCGTACGTACAGCGCAATGGATAAATTGATATCTTTCTCAATGACTCCCTGCTTACTCACCGCTCCCCCATCTGGCCCACCATGTCCTGCATCAATGGCAATGACTTTTCCCGCTAATGGCAGCCCCCAGTAACCGGACATTTTGGAGGAGGGCAACTCATACGTCACCACCGCCACAAACATCGCAAGCAAACAAAGGCTTAACATGACCCTCTTCATGGTGCGTAACCTAATCCAGATCACAAAGTGCTTCCCCATATTTTTACGCATAAAAAAACCACCTCGTCCCTATAAATGACTCTAATCATCTATATGGGACAAGATGGACAAATATACCGTTAGGAGCGGACTTGCTCAGCCATTCCTTCAATCAGCACCTCAGCTACCTCTGGGCGCGTAAATTCAGGTGGAGGGCATAGCCCATCTCGTAGCAACCCACGTACTTTCGTGCCAGACAGAGCCATGTGGTGTTCTTTATCATGCGGGCAGGTTTTGCTTGATGCCATGTTGCCACATTTGGTGCAGAAAAAACTATGTTCAAAGAACAAAGGCGTGATACCGAGTTCTTCCGGTGTGAAGTTAGTAAAGATCTCCTGCGCTTCATATGTTCCGTAGTAGTCACCCACACCTGCATGGTCGCGACCTACAATAAAGTGAGTACAACCATAATTTTTACGTACCATCGCGTGGAAAATGGCCTCTCTTGGACCAGCATACCGCATAGCTGCCGGAAATACGCCTAGAAACGCACGATCAGCCGGATAATAGTTCTCCAGCAAAACCAGATAACTCTTCATTCGTACATCGGCAGGCACGTCATCAGACTTCGTTTCGCCTACAAGCGGATTTAAGAACAGGGCGTCCACAATCTCCATTGCACTCTTCTGAATGTACTCATGGGCACGATGGACCGGATTACGCGTCTGAAAACCAACAACCGTCTTCCAGCCCTTATCCTGGAACGTTTTCCGTGTCTCAGCAGGATCATAATAGAACTGTTCGAACTTGGCCGGTTTGGGACGATTCAGCACTTGAATTGGACCTCCTACATACGTTGCAGGTCGTTCCAGCAGTTTCTTCACACCCGGGTGCTCTGGATCATCCGTCTTGAAGACACGATGCGCTTCTTCACCCTGATCTACTTTATATAAGCTCTTCACTTCCAGCAATCCATAGGTTACCCCGTCATTATCGCCTATAAGTGCCACAGTCTCACCGATCTGGAGTGAAGCAGCCTGCTGCTCATCTACAGCTAAGGTAATGGGGATACTCCAGACTGTTCCGTCAGCAAGACGCATACGAGATATAACTGAAAGATAGTCTTCTTCATTCATGAAACCTTGAAGCGGTGAGAATGCACCCACACCAATGAGATCCAAATCCGAAATTGTCCAGCTGTTAATACGTAAAGAGGACAGTTTCTCACTCTCTCGTAATAATTGTTCCCGTTCTTCTCCTTGTACGACACGCTGAATCAGCGTACCTCCATGAGGCAGAATCGAAGTCATCTTGTCAGCTCCCTGTTTCACCATTTTTTATATCATCAAGAATGAATCCAGTGCATTATTAAATCCATCACTTATTCTGAATAAATTATTTATGAAGACCACATTCCGTTTTTTCGTTCCCAGACCAGCGTCCCGCACGTGGATCTTCTCCAGGCATAACCTGACGTGTGCAATACTCACAACCGATACTCGGGTAATTTTGATCATGCAGCGGATTGTACACGACATTATTGACACGAATATAATCCCATACATCCTCTGTAGTCCAATGTGCAATCGGGTTGAACTTCATAAGTCCAAACTTAGCATCATATTCGACCTTCTTGGAATTTGCACGTGTCGGTGCTTGATCTCTCCGAATACCGGTAATCCATGCATCATACTGGGATAGAATACGTGTCAGCGGCTCAACCTTCCGAATATTACAGCAAGCATTAGGATCCGACTTCCACAATTGTTCTCCATGTTGAGCTGCCTGCTCCTCCGGAGTAATTTTCGGAGCCACACGTACAAAATCAAGATTGTATTTCTCTTTCATTTTGTCACGAGTTTCGTATGTCTCCTTAAAATGAAAATCAGTATCTAGATAAAATATATCCGTGGATGGGCTGATCTTCTGAAGCATATCTACAAGTACAACATCCTCCGCACCGAAGCTGCAAGCAAAAGTGATATTTGGAAACGTCTCAATAGCATAACGAATAATATCCTCTGGACTTGCGTTTTCCAATTCTTCAGCCTTCGTCCGTGCAAGTTCTTCTTTCTCCAACAAGTTCATGTCTGCATTTCCCCCATTCTGCATTTCAACAATCACTAAAGCCGACTAATCTAATATGAATTATGTATAGTATAAATCTTTCATGGGGGATGTCAATGCCTGCCATATGGTAAAAAACATCAGTTTTGGGCCATTTTTTTGTTGTTCGTTTTGAATATAATTTGGTGTTAATTATGCATTTAAACGATTTGTGGATAAAAGCATCCATGTGTAGCATCTTTGATTTTTACCTTATCCTTATCTCTTCGTCATTGAAATCCTTTGCCACTGCTGGGTTTATGGTGCCAATTTGATAAAACGATGTATAGAATAACTCTATAGAATCGCAGGAATATAGAAAAACGAGAAGGATTTAATAATGAGATAAATGCGGGAATCCTATTCTTCAATTGTAAGGGACCTTTATCAAAACCATAAGAAAAACTGATGAAAATTGAGAATGAAAAATGAATGATTACAACCATTATGATGTTCCTAACCTGCAAATTTGATCTTTGTGCTATAGGAGGGTTGCGTTTACTGGAGTATTAGCTGGAGGAAGAAACTTTAACCGATACAGAGGAACCCGAAGCTACTTTGGTGCATCTTCTAAAGTAAAGAACATTTAATACACCTATTGATCTGTAAATACAAAAAAGCCTTTGACCGAGGCCAAAGGCTTGTAATGCATATTAACGTTTGGAGAACTGAGGTGCGCGACGTGCGGCTTTGAGACCGTATTTTTTACGCTCTTTCATCCGTGGGTCACGAGTCAGGAATCCTGCTTTTTTCAGGGAAGCACGGTATTCCGGATCTGCTTTCAACAGAGCGCGGGAGATACCATGACGGATTGCGCCGGCTTGACCCGAGATTCCGCCACCATGAGCAATAACAAGAACGTCATAGTTGTTGAGCGTTTCTGTCAAGTTCAGTGGTTGTTTTACGATCAGTTTGAGTGTTTCCAAACCGAAGTATTCATTAATATCACGTTTATTGATGACAATGCGTCCTTCACCCGGTACAAGGCGAACACGTGCTACCGAATGTTTACGACGACCTGTCCCATAGTATTGTACTTGTGCCATGAAACTGTCCTCCTTTTAATTAACCGCGAAGTTCGTAAACTTCTGGTTTTTGTGCTGCATGTGGATGCTCAGTGCCTCTGTACGCTTTAAGTCTCAACTTCATTTTCTCGCCCATGCGAGTTTTAGGAAGCATACCGCGAACAGCCAATTCCAACATACGCTCAGGTTTGTTTTTAACCATCTCTTCAGCTGTAGTTACTTTCAAACCACCTGGGTGCATTGAGTGACGGTAGTATTTTTTACCTTGCATTTTCTTACCAGTCAATACGATTTTCTCAGCATTGATGATAACAACGAAATCGCCAGTGTCCACATGTGGAGTGAATTGTGGCTTGTGTTTGCCGCGAATCAAAGCTGCCGCTTCGCTCGCCAAACGTCCGAGGGTTTTGCCTTCAGCATCAATGATGTGCCATTGGCGCTCAACTTCGTTAGGCTTCGCCATGTACGTAGTACGCATGAAAAGTTCCTCCTTAAAATGTTCAAAATCATCATTTTCATTTATCTTCGTTCGTTAAGTTATAACTTTAGGTGTTGATGGATTGTAAATTTGATGTGAACCTCTTAATTGGGGCTGTGGGAAAGCCATTAAGAAAACACAACTTTTATATTACATGATAGGCGATTAAATCGCAAGTGTTAATTAAGCTTTTCACTCACCAAATTTAATCTTTTTTGTATTCAAGATCCCAGAGCATTAAACCGCAGCTAACTGCAGTAGGTCCTGCAGCAGATCGATTACATGCAGCAATCATATTTGGTACATCAGAGGCTTTCCGTTTGCCCTCTCCGATCTCCAGCAGTGTACCTACAATGATACGAACCATATGCTGCAAAAAGCCGTTACCACTCACATAAATGTGAATGACACCCTGATCGCGCGGATGGTCTCTGCACATTGATCGGTCCACTTCCATCCATGCTTCGTACACCGAACGGACATGATTCTCTTTCTGAGACTTGCGTGAAGCAAAAGAGGTAAAATCATACGTCCCTATGAAATGTCGTAAGCCCTCCTGCATTGCCATAATATCAAGCTTCGCATGATGATGATATTGCAGTCTTCTGTTGAATACATCCGGAAATTGATTCGCATTGACTGTATAACGATACGTTTTCTTTTTCGCTGCATAGCGAGAATGAAAATCAGCCGAAACTTCAATCGCATCAATAACGACAATATCGGAGGGTAATCTGGAGTTGAGTGCAATACACCAACGTTCAATCGGGATCTGGGACTCCGTAGGAAAATTGAAGATTTGTCTGCGGGCGTGAACACCTGCATCTGTTCGGCCTGAACCTGTAATTTTAACCTTCTCACCGGTTAAAGCACGAATCGCATCTTCAAGATGATCCTGAATGGTATTCCCACCCGGCTGTACTTGGAAGCCGAAATAGGCAGTGCCATCATAAGTTAACGTCATACATAAGTTCCGCATTATTACCACACCTTTGTTCCATACTATACATATCCCTATCCCGAACAGCAAAAGAAGCCCCTTACGGAGCTTCTATTACAGCACGAATTCCGAAATGAAGAGAAAAAAAGGGTTAATCCAGAATCGTTGATTCTGTCCCCTTTCCTCATCTCATCTGTTTTACGCGCGGTCTACCAGTTCCAAGTAAACCATTGGCGCTGCGTCACCACGACGAGGTCCCAGTTTCAAGATACGAGTGTATCCACCTGGACGCTCAGCGTAACGACCGGACAATTCGCTAAACAGTTTTTGGATTGCATCTTGCTCACCATCGATAGTTTCGCGGCGAACATAAGCTGCCACTTGGCGACGGGCATGAAGATCTCCCTTTTTCGCTTTAGTGATCAGTTTTTCAGCAATAGAACGAACCTCTTTTGCTTTCGCTTCAGTTGTCTGAATGCGTTCGTATAAGAACAGGTCGGTTACCAGGTCACGGAACAAAGCTTTACGTGCGCTGGAATTACGGCCCAACTTTTGGTATGCCATTGTTTTCCCTCCTTCACTTCAAGCACTCGGCTGTCTATTCTTCTGTACGGAGTCCCAAACCAAGTTCCTCAAGCTTCTCTTGAACTTCTTCCAAAGACTTGCGTCCGAGGTTACGGACTTTCATCATGTCTTCTTCTGTTTTCGTAGTCAGCTCTTGTACGGTATTAATACCGGCACGTTTGAGGCAGTTGTAGGAACGAACAGAGAGATCCAGCTCTTCGATCGTCATTTCGAGTACTTTTTCTTTTTTGTCTTCTTCTTTTTCGACCATAATCTCTGCATCTTTCGCTTCGTCTGTAAGACCCACGAAGAGCATCAGATGCTCGGTCAAAATTTTAGCGCCAAGGCTTACAGCCTCTTCAGGACGAATACTTCCGTCAGTCCAAACTTCCAACGTGAGCTTGTCATAGTTGGTTACTTGGCCAACACGCGTATTTTCCACAGCGTAGTTAACGCGGCTGATCGGGGTGAAGATGGAATCGACTGGGATGACGCCGATCGGCTGGTCATCGCGTTTATTCCGATCTGCCTGGACGTAGCCGCGACCGCGATTGGCAAAAATACGCATGTGAAGTCTCGAACCTGGTCCGAGCGTAGCAATGTGCAAATCCGGGTTAAGGATTTCCACATCGGAGTCAGCACGGATATCTCCAGCCGTAATTGCTCCTTCGCCTTCAGCATCAATCTCGAGCACTTTCTCCTCATCAGAATGAATTTTAAGCGACAAAGCTTTCAGGTTAAGAATGACCTCCGTAACATCTTCCATTACGCCAGGAACTGTAGCAAATTCATGCAGAACGCCATCGATTTGAACCGAAGACACTGCCGCACCCGGCAGTGACGAGAGCAAGATTCGGCGAAGCGAGTTTCCAAGCGTCGTACCGTATCCGCGCTCCAGCGGTTCTACTACGAATTTCCCATAGGTGCCATCATCGTTGACGTCTACCGTCTCAATTTTCGGCTTTTCGATTTCAATCACTGCAATACCCCTCCTTCAAAACGTCGGTCCTCTATGAAACATTTACCTTCTCTTGCGAAAACATGTAGTAGTATGCCTAAACAACCATTATTAGCAGATTGTGCCGGAAATATACCACACGCAGGGGCAAATCTCATTAGACACGACGACGTTTTGGAGGACGGCATCCGTTATGCGGGACTGGAGTTACGTCTTTGATCAGGTTAACTTCAAGACCAGCAGCTTGCAAAGAGCGGATCGCTGCTTCACGGCCTGCGCCTGGTCCTTTAACCATAACCTCAACGGCTTTCATCCCATGTTCCATTGCAGCTTTGGCAGCAGTCTCAGCAGCCATTTGTGCAGCAAACGGAGTCGATTTACGGGAACCTCTGAATCCGAGGCCGCCGGAGCTTGCCCACGAAATTGCGTTTCCGTGAGGGTCCGTAATGGTAACGATAGTGTTATTGAACGTGGAGCGGATATGTGCCACGCCAGATTCAATATTTTTACGGTCACGACGTTTAGTACGTACGACTTTTTTCGGTTTAGCCATTTTCTCTTATCCCCCCTTATTATTTCTTCTTGTTCGCTACAGTACGACGAGGACCTTTACGAGTACGAGCATTCGTTTTCGTACGTTGTCCACGAACAGGCAGACCACGACGATGACGAACTCCACGGTAACAACCGATCTCCGTCAAACGTTTAATATTCAAAGAGATTTCACGACGCAGGTCACCTTCTACTTTGACCTCTTTGTCGATACTTTCACGCAATTTGCTGACTTCATCTTCCGTCAAATCACGGACACGAGTGTCCCGATTGATGCCTGTTGTGCTCAGAATTTTCTGGGAAGTCGTTTTACCGATTCCGAAAATATAAGTCAAGGCGATCTCAACGCGCTTATCACGTGGCAAATCCACACCAGCTATACGTGCCATTTTACGCTACACCCCCTTCTTTAACCTTGTTTTTGTTTGTGTTTCGGATTTTCACAGATAACCATAACATTCCCTTTGCGGCGAATGACTTTGCATTTTTCGCAAATCGGCTTGACCGAAGGTCTTACCTTCATGTGAATTACCTCCTCAAAGTTTTGCTAAGCAAAACCCTCTTCGTAAGCATTGACCTTGTTTTACCATTGTAAAACCGGCTTCGAAGCTTTCGCAAGTTTTGCCGGGCAAAACCCGCTTCATAAGCTTCACAGTTCATTGCAACTGTCTACTACTATTTACGGTAAGTTATACGACCTTTTGTCAAATCATAAGGTGATAACTGAACAACTACTTTGTCTCCAGTCAGGATACGAATAAAGTGCATCCGCAACTTGCCGGAAACGTGAGCGAGAATTTGATGACCGTTCTCAAGCTCAACCTTGAACGTTGCATTCGGTAGCGGTTCGAGAACCGTACCTTCCACTTCAATGACATCTTCCTTGGCCATTAGTCAGTCTCCTTTCTCTTCAGCTTGAATGTTGGTGGATTCCAGAAACGAATGAACCGCATAGCGGAGCTTTCCGTTTGTCACCCGACCACTCTCGTTTAAACTGTTTACAACCTCGCTGCTAATCATCGGCTGGAGTTCAAGATGAAGAATATTCTTCTTCTTGGGTTGATCAAACTTACGTTTGTCCCCATCCGCAATATATACGAACTTACTGTCCGCTATAGCAACAATTACTGCGGCTTGGTCCGCATTGCGGCCTTTACGGATCTTCACAAGTTGACCGAGCTGCGGATTAGACTGATTGTTCATGCCTTATCACCTACGCATTCAGTTTTGTGAAAATTTCCATGCCTTCATGTGTAACTGCTACGGTGTGTTCAAAGTGGGCGCATAACGATCCATCAACAGTGACGACAGTCCAGTTATCTTCCAACGTTTTCACATACCGTCTACCTGCGTTAACCATCGGCTCTATGGCCAGCACCATGCCCGCTTTAAGCCGTGGTCCCCGATCAGGAAGACCATAGTTCGGAATCTGTGGTTCTTCGTGCAGATCAGCTCCTATACCGTGACCGACATATTCACGTACTACCGAGAACCCTTCATCTTCAATATATTTCTGAATCGCATGAGATATTGTAAACAAGCGAACGTCCGGTTTTACCAGCGCCAGACCTGCGTATAACGAAGCCTCGGTAACGTCCAGAAGACGACGGGCTTCTTCGGAAATACGGCCGACTGGATAAGTCCAGGCGGAATCTCCGTGATAACCCTGGTACTGCGCGCCAATGTCAAACGTAACGATATCGCCCTCGTTCAACTTTCGTTTGCCGGGAAATCCATGCACCAACTCTTCATTCACTGAAGCGCACACACTGGCAGGGAAACCGTTATAACCTTTGAAAGACGGCACAGCTCCTTGACTGCGGATGTATTGATCGGCCATATGGTCAAGTTCTCCAGTCGTAATACCGGGAGCGATATGCTCTGCCAAGAGACGATGCGTTTCCGCAACAATTCTCCCTGCTTCCCTCATCAAGCCCAGTTCCGTTTCGGACTTACCAATGATCATTCAATTAACCTCGCAGCAGGGACACGATTTCATGAGAAACTTGATCGATATCCTGCTCTCCGTCCATTTGACGAAGAAGGCCTTTGTTCTCATAAAATGTGAGGAGTGGTGCTGTTTTGTTGATATATTCGTCGAGACGTGTGCCTACGCTCTCTTCATTATCATCAGAGCGCTGGTACAAGTCACCGCCGCATTTATCACAAATACCTTCCTGCTTGGGCGGATTGAACACGACATGATATGTGGCGCCACAGTTCTTACAAATACGACGACCCGTCAAACGGGCGAGCAATTTGTTGCGGTCCACTTTCAGGTTGATTACATGATCGAGACCTGAGTTCAGTCGATCCAGAATGCCATCGAGCGCTTCTGCTTGAGACAGGGTTCTTGGAAATCCATCCAAGAGGAATCCTTCTCTGCAATCAGGCTGCTGCAAACGTTCTTCAACAATGCCGATGGTTACATCATCTGGTACGAGCAATCCTTGATCCATATATTCTTTGGCTTTCAGGCCAATGGGAGTTCCCTGCTTAATCGCCAGACGAAATGCATCGCCTGTTGAAATGTGGGGAATACCGAACTCTTTCACAATGACGTCTGCTTGCGTTCCTTTTCCTGCCCCCGGAGGGCCCATGAATAGGATGTTCACGTTATGTCACTCCCTCCAAGACTACCCTACATCAACAAACAGCACAATAGGTGCCGGCAAGTAAATCTTAGCTTGACCGGTACCTATTGCCTATTTATTGATAAAACCTTTGTAGTGGCGTTTGATCAATTGGCTTTCGATTTGCTTCATGGTATCCAGCGCAACACCGATAACGATCAGGAGAGAAGTTCCTCCAATTTGCGCTGATTGAGGCAAACCAGAAAGTGCCCCCAAGATTACAGGCAGAACGGAAATTACTGCCAAGAAGATGGCACCTGCCGTTGTCAAACGAGTCATGACACGGGTCAGATATTTCTCGGTTGCTTTACCCGGACGAATGCCTGGGATGTAACCGCCGTTCTTTTTCATGTTGTCAGCCATCTGCTGTGGATTCATCTGTACAAAAGTATAGAAGAATGTGAACCCGAAAATCATCACTACATAGAGTAACATACCCAGAGGTTTGTGAGTAGTGAGATTGGCTCCGATCCACTGTGCCCACGTACGATCAGCCCAGAAGTTTGCGATGATCGATGGGAACATCAACAGAGATGAAGCAAAGATGACAGGGATAACACCTGCTGCATTAATCTTCAGCGGGATATGTGTGTTCTGTCCACCGTACATTTTGTTACCTACGACACGTTTAGCGTACTGTACAGGAATTTTCCGAATCGCCTGCTGGATGTAAATGACACCTATGATAATCAGCACAATAACAATTGCGACGATTACCCCTTTAAGAATGTTCATGAACAGTTGATCAGCTTGGATGAAGTCGGATTCGATCGTTTGTTTGATAATATTAGGTACCGTTGATAGGATACCCGCAAAGATCAAAATCGAAATCCCGTTTCCTATGCCCTTTTCGGTGATCTGCTCACCAAGCCACATTAGGAATGAAGTACCGGCCGTAAGTACAATTGCGATCAAGATATAATCTGCAAATGTTGCGTTAGGCACCATTTCTGTATTGTACAAGCGGTTGAATCCGATCGACGTACCAAACGCTTGAATCAATGCCAGACCTACCGTTAAATAACGGGTCAGCTGTGCAGATTTCTTCTTACCTTGTTCACCCTGCTTTGCCCACTCCGCTAATTTAGGAATAACGTCCATGGAAAGCAGCTGCACTATGATAGACGCAGTGATGTAAGGCACGATCCCGAGCGCAAATATCGAGAACTGGAAGAGCGCTCCACCCGAGAACGTATTGAGAAGTCCAAAAACTTCTTTACCCGCAGAATTTGTCGCTTCGAACACATCTTTGTTAACTCCCGGTACGGGAACAAAGGAGCCGATGCGGTAAATGATCAGTACAAAAAGGGTAAATAATACCCTTTTGCGCAGATCTTCAACCCGCCAGATATTCTTTAGGGTCTTGAACATTAAATCACCTCAGTTGTACCGCCGGCAGCTTCAATTTTCTCAATAGCAGATTGAGAAAACTTGTTAGCTTTAACAGTCAGCTTCACAGTGACATCACCGTTACCCAGGATTTTGATTCCGGATTTAGCGTTTTTAACTACGCCGTTCGTCATCAAGAATTCTGGAGTTACTTCAGTACCCGCAGCAAAACTGTTCAGGTCTTCAGTATTCACAACTGCATATTCTTTGCGAGTTGGGTTTACAAAACCACGTTTTGGCAAGCGACGATACAATGGATTTTGTCCACCTTCGAAGCCTGGACGTACTCCACCGCCAGAACGAGCGTTTTGTCCTTTGTGACCGCGACCTGATGTTTTACCTGTACCACTACTTGGACCGCGACCAAGACGTTTACGTTCTTTGCGGGATCCAGGAGATGGTGAAAGCTCATGTAACTTCATCGTTCGTTGCACCTCCTTAAAGATTTGTGGGATTAACCCGTTTTTAAGCTTCTACTTCTTTAACAGCAACCAAGTGGCTTACTTTGTTAATCATACCACGGATGGCAGGATTATCGTTTTGTACCACTTTGCTATTGATTTTGCGCAAACCCAATGTTTTCACAGTTGTTCTTTGCGTCTCCGGACGTCCGATCAAGCTGCGGACGAGGGTAATTTCTAATTTAGCCATGAGAATTCCCTCCTTAACCCAGAAGCTCTTCGACGGATTTTCCGCGCAGTTTAGCCACGTCTTCAGCACGCTTCAAACGGGACAAACCTTCCAAAGTCGCATTGACCATGTTCATGGAATTCGAAGAACCCAGAGATTTTGTCAAAATGTCACCTACACCAGCAAGTTCGAGAACCGCACGTACAGGACCACCAGCGATAACACCAGTACCTTCAGATGCTGGTTTCAACAGCACGCGTCCTGCGCCGAACTTACCTGTTACCAAGTGAGGAATCGATGTTCCTACGAGTGGAACGTGTACAAGGTTTTTCTTAGCGTCTTCAATACCTTTGCGAATTGCATCAGGTACTTCGCCCGCTTTACCGATACCAGCTCCAACCCAGCCGTTGCCGTCGCCGACTACAACCAGTGCGCTAAAGCTGAAACGGCGTCCGCCTTTTACTACTTTAGCTACGCGATTAATATTTACAACTCTTTCAGTCAGTTCCAAAGTATTCGGATCTACACGCAAGTCGTTAACCTCCTTTTGAAAAATATCTTAAAACTCAAGTCCTGCTTCACGAGCCGCTTCAGCCAATGCTGCGATACGACCATGGTACAGATAACCGCTACGGTCAAATACGATGTTGGAAACACCTTTGTCTTTAGCACGTTTAGCAACGAGTTCGCCAACTTTACGAGCTGATTCAACAGATGCACCATTTTTGATGTCAGTGCTCAATTCTTTGTCTACGGTAGACGCGGAAGCGATTGTTACACCAGCAACATCATCGATGATTTGAGCATACATATGTTTACCAGAACGGAATACGTTCAAACGAGGACGTGCTGCCGTTCCTTGGATTTTCTTACGAACACGCAGGTGTCTTTTCAGACGTGCCTTGTTTTTATCTGTTTTCGTAATCATCTCAGGGATTCACTCCTTTCAGGTTACCTCGCTGGCTTCAAACCGGAAGCCACGGGGTATATTAGAAACACAAGAAGCAAGCAAGTCGAAAACCGCGCAAAGGCGGTAAGAAAAATCTTATTTCTTCTTACCGGCTTTACCTTCCTTACGGATGATACGCTCGCCTTCATATTTAATACCTTTACCTTTGTACGGCTCAGGTTCACGAACGGAACGGATTTTAGCAGCGTAAGCACCTACACGCTCTTTATCGATTCCGCGAACGATGATTTTCGTATTCGAAGGAACTTCGAATTCGATTCCCGCTTCCGGTGTAATTTCAACCGGGTGAGAGTAGCCAACGTTCAGAACGATTTTATCTCCGGATTTGCTTGCACGATATCCGACCCCAACCAGCTCCAGAGATTTTGCGAATCCTTCAGTAACACCACTCACCATGTTGTTTACAACGCTACGCGTTGTGCCGTGCAAAGAACGGTGAGTTTTGTTATCGGAAGGACGCACAACTGTAATTTCGTTGTTTTCAACTGTTACCTTCATATCTTTATGAAGTTCACGAGTCAAAGATCCTTTTGGTCCTTTTACCGTAATAACGGTGTTGTCCAGTGTGATGTCCACACCACTTGGTACTGTAATTGGTTTGCGACCAATACGAGACATATGTTGCACCTCCTATCTTGTGACGTTATATTACCATACGTAGCAGACGACTTCTCCGCCGGATTTTGATTGACGAGCTTCTTTGTCCGTCATGATACCTTTGGATGTCGAGATGATAGCGATACCCAGACCACCAAGTACACGAGGTACTTCGTTGCTTTTCGTGTAAACACGAAGACCAGGTTTACTGATTCTTTTCAGACCAGTAATAACACGCTCGTTATTTTGACCGTATTTCAGGAAAACACGGATAATCCCTTGTTTGTTATCATCGATAACTTCAGCGTCACGGATGAAACCTTCACGCTTCAGGATATCGGCGATTTGTTTTTTCATTGTCGAAGCAGGCATTTCTACCGTTTCGTGACGAACTGTGTTCGCGTTACGAATACGAGTAAGCATATCTGCAATTGGATCAGACATAGTCATTGTGAGTTAACCTCCTTCCCGTTCAGGACTTTTTACCAGCTTGCTTTTTTCACGCCAGGGATCTGGCCTTTATAAGCTAATTCACGGAAGCAAATTCTGCAAATTTTGAACTTTTGCAGGACCGAATGTGGACGTCCGCAACGCTCACAGCGTGTATAAGCACGTACTTTAAACTTTGGTGTACGTTGTTGTTTAACTTTCATCGAAGTTTTTGCCACTTAGCCTGACACCTCCTAAATAATTTCGGAGAAAAGGGAGTCTTTCCAGACACCCGGAAACGTTATAGCAACATTATTTTACGAAAGGCATTCCGAGTTGCGTGAGCAATTCACGGGATTCTTCGTCTGTTTTCGCCGTTGTTACGATGACAATATCCATACCGCGGACTTTGTCTACTTTATCATACTCGATCTCTGGGAAGATCAATTGTTCTTTCAGACCCAGTGTGTAGTTACCACGTCCGTCGAAAGCTTTGCTCGATACACCGCGGAAGTCGCGGACACGAGGAAGCGTAACGTTGAGCAGTTTATCGAGGAAGAAGTACATGCGCTCGCCGCGCAATGTTACTTTCACACCGATAGGCATGTTCTCACGCAGTTTGAAACCTGCGATAGATTTTTTAGCACGAGTGATTACAGGTTTTTGACCTGCGATCAATTGCAAATCGTTTACTGCGGAATCCAACACTTTGGAGTTTTGGACAGCGTCGCCCACACCCATGTTGATAACGATTTTCTCGATTTTCGGCACTTGCATTACCGTTGTATAGTTAAACTTCTGCATCAAAGCAGGAGCAATTTCGTTCAGGTAACGTTCTTTCATTCTTGCTGCCATGAATCATAGACCTCCTTTCTCATTCGGTTCAATTAGTCGATAATTTCTCCGGAACGTTTAGCAACGCGCACTTTCTTTCCGTTATCCAACACTTTGTAACCTACACGGGTTACTTTTCCGCTCTTTGGATCGATGTGCATTACGTTGGAAACGTGAATCGGAGCTTCCTTCTCGATAATGCCGCCTTGCGGATTTTGCTGGTTAGGCTTCTGGTGTTTTTTAATCATGTTAACACCTTCCACAAGGACGCGGTTCTCACGAGGATAAGCAGCGATGACACGGCCTTTTTTACCTTTGTCTTTACCGCTGATCACCATAACTGTATCTTCTTTTTTAACATGAAGTTTATTGTTATGGGATTCCAGAACTTTTTTCACTCTTGGCATTTCGTACACCTCCTGTTTCTAACATCACGAGATTAAGCTTTAGATAACTTCTGGGGCCAAGGAAACGATTTTCATGAAGTCTTTCTCGCGAAGTTCACGAGCAACAGGTCCGAAAATACGTGTTCCACGCGGGCTTCTGTCGTCTTTTACAACAACCGCTGCATTTTCATCAAAACCGATGTAGGAACCGTCTTTACGACGTACAGAACGCTTCGTACGAACGACAACCGCTCTAACTACATCACCTTTTTTGACAACGCCGCCTGGTGTTGCTTGTTTTACAGAACAAACGATCAGATCACCGATTTGAGCTGTACGACGTCCCGTACCGCCGAGTACGCGGATACACATCAGTTCCTTCGCACCGGAGTTGTCAGCCACAGTCAAACGTGTAAATGGTTGAATCATTTAGTATTCCTCCTTTCAGCTATGCTGCTGATGCATTAGATGATAACCGCTTTTTCTACGATTTCAGTAAGTCTCCAGCGTTTATCTTTCGAAAGCGGACGAGTCTCCATGATTTTCACCGTGTCACCGATTTTCGCAGTGTTTTCTTCGTCATGCGCTTTGAATTTTTTAGTAACCTTAATGCGTTTATGGTACAAGTTGTGTTTTTTGTAAGTTTCTACAGCAACAACAATCGTTTTGTCCATTTTATCGCTGACCACTTTACCGGTTTGCACTTTACGTGCGTTACGTTCTTCGCTCATTGTTGGCCTCCTTCCTGATTACGGACGGATTATACATCCGATCCCTAATTAACCGATTCCCAATTCTCTTTCACGGATAATGGTTTTAGCACGAGCTATTTCTTTCCGCACATCACGGATTCGAGTCGGGTTATCCAGCTGACCGGTAGCGAGTTGAAAGCGGAGGTTAAAGAGTTCTTCTTTAAATCCGGCAATCTTTTGCTCGATTTCAGCAGAGGTTAGGTTGCGAAATTCACTAGCTTTCATTTGCTTCACCACCCAATTCTTCACGTTTCACAAACTTCGTTTTGATTGGCAGTTTATGAGCGGCAAGACGCATTGCTTCACGAGCAACATCCTCCGGTACACCAGCAAGTTCAAACATGATCTTACCTGGTTTCACAACTGCAACCCATTTTTCTACGTTACCTTTACCGCTACCCATCCGAACCTCGAGAGGCTTTTGAGTGATTGGTTTGTCTGGGAAGATCTTGATCCAAACTTTACCACCACGTTTGATGTAACGAGTCATCGCAATACGAGCCGCTTCGATTTGACGGTTCGTAATCCAAGCCGGTTCCGTAGCTTGCAGACCATATTCACCAAAGTTCAGCGTAGTTCCGCCTTTAGCTTGGCCCTTCATATGTCCACGTTGTTGCTTACGGTGTTTTACACGTTTTGGTACCAACATGATTAGTTGCCTCCTTCCTTAGCAGCTTGTTTCTTAGCCGTAGGAAGAACCTCTCCACGATAGATCCATACTTTCACGCCGATACGGCCGTAAGTAGTATGAGCCTCTGCTGTACCGTAGTCGATGTCGGCACGAAGCGTGTGCAGTGGAACAGTTCCTTCGCTGTAGCCTTCCGAACGAGCAATCTCAGCACCGCCAAGACGTCCGCCCACTTGAGTTTTAATACCTTTTGCACCAGAGCGCATTGTTCTTTGAATAGCTTGTTTCAGAGCACGACGGAAAGAAACACGACGTTCCAATTGTTGTGCGATGCTTTCAGCTACCAGGATTGCGTCCAGGTCTTGGTTCTTAATTTCAGAAATGTTGATGTGTACTTTTTTACCGCCTGCGATTTTCGTAATTTGATTACGCAGATTTTCAACTTCCGAACCACCCTTACCGATAACCATACCTGGTTTCGCAGTGTGAATCGTTACGTTTACGCGGTTAGCCGCTCTCTCGATTTCAACACGAGACATAGCGGAGTCTTTCAATTTATTTTTCAGGAATTCACGAATTTTCACGTCTTCCATCAAAAGATCGCCGAAGTCTTTACCTGCATACCACTTAGATTCCCAGTCACGGATAATTCCGACACGGAGTCCGACTGGATTTACCTTTTGGCCCACACATTTCCCCTCCTTCTACTTTTCAGATACCACCAAAGTGATGTGGCTAGTACGTTTGTTAATACGACTTGCACGTCCCATTGCACGAGGGCGGAAACGTTTCATTGTCGGTCCTTGGTTCACGTAAGCTTGCGAGATAACCAAGTTATTAACATCCAAAGAATAGTTATGTTCCGCATTCGCAATAGCGGAATTAAGCAACTTCTCAACGATAGGAGAAGCGGATTTCGGAGTGTGACGGAGAATGGCAACCGCCTCACCTACTTGCTTGCCGCGAATCAAGTCAACAACGAGTTGAACTTTACGAGGAGCAATCCGGATAAACTTAGCATGTGCTTTTGCTTCCATTGTGTAACCTCCTCTCAAACATTAAAGATATTCATTTATCTTCTTGTTTTCTTATCATCATCAGTATGGCCTTTGTACGTACGGGTTGGAGCGAACTCACCCAATTTGTGTCCGACCATGTCCTCAGTTACGTATACTGGTACGTGTTTACGACCGTCATATACGCCAAATGTGTGTCCGATGAATTGCGGGAAAATTGTAGAACGACGGGACCAGGTTTTAATAACAAGCTTTTTACCGGATGCTTCCATGTCTTCTACTTTTTTCAGCATGTAGCCATCAATGAATGGCCCTTTTTTCAAACTGCGACCCATGTGGAGATCCTCCCTTCAAACGTAGCTATTATGCATCCGCAGATGCCTCACGAAGTTATGCACAATGTGTATTACTTCGTGCGGCGGCGAATGATGTATTTATCAGAAGCTTTATTTTTCTTACGCGTTTTGTAACCAAGAGTAGGTTTACCCCATGGTGACATTGGCGATTTACGTCCGATTGGAGCACGACCTTCACCACCACCGTGTGGGTGATCGTTAGGGTTCATTACTACACCACGAACTTCAGGACGTTTACCCAACCAACGGCTACGACCGGCTTTACCGATTTTGATGAGCTCGTGGTCTTGGTTACCAACAGCTCCAATTGTTGCGCGGCAAACTTTCAAAATACGACGAACTTCTCCGGAAGAGAGACGAACAGAAACGTATTTTTCTTCTTTACCAAGCAATTGAGCTTCTGTACCAGCAGCACGAACCAATTGTCCGCCTTTACCTGGTTTCAACTCGATGTTGTGGATAACAGTACCTACTGGAATATTTTCGAGTGGCAATGCGTTTCCGATTTTGATGTCTGATTCAGGTCCGGAGAATACTTGATCTCCAACTTTCAAACCTTTAGGAGCGATGATATAACGTTTTTCACCATCAGCATAGTGAATCAGAGCGATGTTAGATGTACGGTTCGGGTCATACTCAATCGTAGCAACGCGGCCCGGTATTCCATCTTTAGTACGTTTGAAGTCGATGATACGGTATTTACGTTTGTGTCCACCACCATGGTGACGAACTGTAATTTTACCTTGGTTGTTGCGTCCTGCTTGTTTGCTCAATGGGGCCAACAACGATTTCTCCGGCTGATCTGTGGTGATTTCCTCAAATGTAGAAACGGACATGTTCCGTCTTGCCGGGGATGTTGGTTTATACTTTTTGATTGGCACTGGGTTTCCCTCCTTACTTCAAAAATTCAATTATACAGTTTCAAAGAACTCAAGCGTTTTGCTGTCTTGTGTCAGCGTTACAAACGCTTTTTTCCATTCGCTAGTATATCCGGAATAACGTCCGTACCGTTTTGGCTTAGCTGGAACACGAAGCGTGTTCACGTTTTTCACTTTTACGTTGAAAATAGCTTCCACGGCTTTCTTGATCTCGGTTTTGTTTGCACGGATATCGACTTCAAATACATATTTCAAGTCATTCATCATGTCAGCAGTACGTTCCGTAATAATCGGACGTTTTACAATATCACGAGGATCCTTCATTACGCGAGCACCTCCTCTACCTTCTGAACTGCTTCTTTCGTAATGATCAGTTTGTCGTGCGAAAGCACGTCAAGAACATTAATGCCGTCAGCAGCTACGAATTTCACGCCTGGAATATTCCGTGCGGAAAGAGCCACATTATCATCATAGCTAGGAGCTACGATCAAAGCTTTGCGTCCAACTTTCAAGTTATTCAAGATGGCTGCAAATTCTTTCGTTTTAGGTGAGCTCAGCGTGAGAGCGTCCAGAACGATAATGTCATTGTCGATCACTTTGGATGAAAGAGCTGATTTGATCGCCAAACGGCGAACTTTCTTAGGCAGTTTATACGCATAGCTCCGTGGTGTTGGACCAAATACGATACCGCCGCCTTTCCATTGTGGTGAACGAATTGAACCTTGACGAGCGCGACCTGTACCTTTTTGTTTCCAAGGCTTACGTCCACCGCCACGTACTTCAGAACGTCCTTTTACTTTGTGGGTACCTTGACGAAGGGAAGCGCGTTGCATAAGAACTGCATCGTACAGAACGTGTTGGTTCGGCTCAATTCCGAAAACCGCATCGTTCAATTCAACTTCGCCTACTTGGCTACCATCTACATTGTAAACTGATACTTTTGGCATTTTGTGTTCCTCCTTTCTTCAGTGGTTATTTTTTCACTGTTTCTTTAACTTTAATGAGACTGTTTTTCGGTCCAGGAATGGAACCTTTCACGAGCAACACATTACGTTCAGCGTCTACTTTAACTACTTCAAGACGTTGGATTGTAACAGTATCATGTCCCATGTGTCCTGGCAGGCGTTTGCCTTTAGGAACGCGGTTAGCTTGGATCGAACCCATTGAACCAGGGCCACGGTGGTAACGCGAACCGTGTGACATAGGTCCAGTGCTTTGTCCCCAACGTTTGATAACGCCGGCAAAACCTTTACCTTTAGAAATACCCGTTACGTCAACGAATTCGCCTTCAGCGAAAATGTCAGCTTTCAGTTCTTGGCCAACTTCATATTCTGCGATGTTGATACCGCGAACTTCACGAACGTAGCGCTTAGGGGCAGTGTTCGCTTTTTTAGCGTGACCTGCTTCTGGCTTGTTAGCATTTTTCTCTTTCTTATCGGAGTAACCGATTTGAATTGCTTCGTAGCCATCATTCTCAATGTCTTTCTTTTGCAAAACAACACAAGGGCCTGCTTCGATAACCGTTACTGGTACAACGTTACCCTCAGGTGTAAATACTTGAGTCATTCCGAGTTTTTTTCCTAAGATTGCTTTCATGTTGACACCTCTTTTCCTTTATACATGGTCTTTGTTGTAGCTTGTATTACAATTTAATTTCGATATCTACACCGGACGGCAGATCCAAGCGCATCAAGGCATCCACAGTTTGTGGAGTCGGGTTAACGATGTCGATCAAACGCTTATGTGTGCGTTGTTCGAATTGTTCCCGAGAATCCTTGTACTTGTGCACCGCACGAAGAATAGTAATGATTTGTTTTTCAGTAGGAAGCGGAATCGGACCGGATACACCTGCACCCGAACGTTTTGCTGTTTCAACAATTTTCTCCGCGGATTGATCAAGAATTCTGTGGTCGTAAGCTTTCAAACGAATACGAATTTTTTGCTTTGCCATTTTAGTCCCTCCTTCTATCGCCCAATTTTTTATCGGACATACTCCGTGAAAATTTTCTAGCCACTGTCCCATGGCAAAGGGGCCGGGTGTGCCAGTAACCTCTCACATCATCGCAACGTCACAGAACAACATTCATTATTATATAGAAAAGATGGGCGTATTGCAAGCATATTTAAGAAAAACATTTAAACTTATCTTTTCTGCTGAAATGACTTCGTTTAGTGCAGTGTTTATCTTCAATATTCATGCTGCCTTACCAATCCATCTACATTCGTAAATGATGTTCATTTCGTATGACGCAGGTTCCGAAACTATTACATAATAAAAGAGTTCTTTATCCGATGTCGGATAAAGAACTCTTCCGAAGCTTCGTTACAATACAATGTTACTCGTTCCAGTACACTGTTGCATATGCTTTATTCAGCGTTAAGCCGAATTATTTTTGGATCGATGCTACGGAACCTGCACCTACTGTACGTCCGCCTTCACGAATGGAGAACTTAGTTCCTTCTTCAATCGCGATTGGGGAGATCAAGGAAACAGTAACCGTGATGTTATCACCAGGCATTACCATTTCAGTACCTTCAGGCAAGTTGATGATGCCTGTTACGTCAGTTGTACGGAAGTAGAACTGTGGACGGTATCCAGTGAAGAAAGGCTTGTGACGGCCACCCTCTTCTTTAGTCAAAACGTAGATTTGTGCAGTGAATTCTGTGTGTGGCTTAACAGAACCTGGTTTTGCAAGTACTTGACCGCGCTCGATTTGAGTACGATCAACACCACGCAACAATGCACCGATGTTGTCGCCCGCTTGAGCGGAGTCCAACAATTTACGGAACATTTCTACGCCCGTAACTACGGATTTTTTAGTTTCTTCAGTAATACCAACGATTTCGATCTCTTCGCCGACTTTAACAGTACCACGCTCTACACGGCCAGTAGCAACAGTACCACGACCAGTGATGGAGAATACGTCCTCGACAGGCATCAAGAAAGGTTTGTCAGTTTGACGCTCAGGCAATGGGATGTACGTATCGATCTCTTTGAACATCTCAACGATTTTTTGAGCCCACTCACCATCAGGGTTTTGCAGAGCTTCACGAGCGGATCCACGAGTGATTGGAGTATCATCACCTGGGAACTCATATTCGTTAAGAAGGTCGCGAACTTCCATCTCAACCAATTCCAACAACTCTTCGTCTTCAACCATGTCACATTTGTTCAAGAAAACAACAATGTAAGGTACGCCTACTTGACGGGAGAGCAAGATGTGCTCACGAGTTTGTGGCATTGGGCCGTCAGCTGCGGATACTACCAAGATAGCTCCGTCCATTTGTGCCGCGCCAGTGATCATGTTTTTAACATAGTCGGCGTGACCTGGGCAGTCTACGTGAGCGTAGTGACGAGTGTCAGTTTCATACTCAACGTGTGATGTTGAGATTGTGATACCGCGCTCGCGCTCTTCTGGAGCTTTATCGATTTGATCGAATGCAATTGCTGCGCCACCGTAAGTTTTAGACAATACAGTAGTGATTGCAGCAGTCAGAGTTGTTTTACCATGGTCGACGTGACCAATAGTACCAATGTTAACGTGGGGTTTATTACGTTCGTATTTAGCCTTTGCCATTTGAACGTGGCCTCCTTAAAATTATAATTTTATGTTTTCACTAAATGAAGTGCAAAGAATACATGACTCTTATGCACTTTCATTCAATGAGAGAAAACTACTCGGTTCCTTTTGTTTTGGCAACAATCTCTTCAGCGATGCTCTTAGGAACTTCTTCATAGTGAGAAAGCTCCATGGAGAATACGCCGCGTCCTTGAGTACCGGAACGAAGAGTTGTAGAGTATCCGAACATTTCAGACAAAGGTACTTTAGCACGGATGATTTGGGCTCCACTACGTGAATCCATACCTTCGATGCGGCCACGACGGGAGTTAAGCATACCCATAACGTCACCCATATACTCTTCTGGAACGGTTACTTCTACTTTCATGATTGGCTCAAGCAGAACCGGCTTACATTTGTCTTTCGCAGCTTTTAGCGCCATCGATCCGGCAATTTTAAATGCCATCTCGTTGGAATCGACATCATGGTAAGATCCGTCTACGATTGTAGCCTTAACGTCAACAAGCGGGAAGCCTGCGATAACGCCGTTTTTCATTTGCTCTTCGATACCTGCAAGAGCTGGTTGAATGTATTCTCTTGGAACAGAACCACCGACAACCTTACTTTCGAACTGGCTGCCTGTACCTGCTTCGAGAGGTTCGAACTCAACCCATACGTGACCGTATTGACCACGACCACCGGATTGACGAACGAATTTACCTTCAACACGCGCTGGTGCACGGAAAGTTTCACGGTAAGCTACTTGTGGTTTACCCACAGTAGTTTCAACCTTGAACTCACGACGCATACGGTCAATGATGATATCAAGGTGAAGCTCCCCCATACCTGCCAAGATCGTTTGGCCTGTTTCTTCATCAGTATGAGCACGAAGAGTAGGATCCTCTTCAGTCAACTTACCGAGAGCAACACCCATTTTATCTTGGTCAGCTTTGGTTTTAGGCTCAACGGCGATTTCGATAACCGGATCAGGGAAGTTCATTGACTCCAGGATAACCGGATTTTTCTCATCACACAGTGTATCACCTGTACCCGTATCTTTCAAACCTACAGCAGCTGCAATGTCACCGGAGTAAACTTCAGTGATTTCTTGACGGCTGTTTGCATGCATTTGAAGGATACGACCGATACGCTCACGTTTGTTTTTAGTTGCGTTCAATACGTAAGATCCGGATTGAAGAACACCGGAATATACGCGGAAGAATGTCAATTTACCAACGTAAGGGTCAGTCATGATTTTGAATGCCAATGCGGAGAAAGGCTCTTCATCGGATGACTTACGAATTGCTTCAGTTCCATCTTCAAGATGACCAGTGATAGATGGAACGTCTGTTGGAGCCGGCAAGTAGTCGATAACAGCATCCAACATCAGTTGAACACCTTTGTTACGATACGAGGATCCACAGATAACCGGGAAGATCTTAACATCAACAACACCTTTACGGAGGGCCGCTTTGATCTCATCAATAGTGATCTCTTCGCCTTCCAGGTATTTCATTGTCAAATCTTCGTCGAGTTCTGCAACACGCTCAACCAATTCGTTACGGAGTTCTGTAACTTGCTCAACAAATTCCGCAGGAATTTCGGTTTCTTCGATATCTTGTCCAAGGTCATCTTTGTACATATGAGCCTTTTGTGCAACGATATCAATGATACCTTTGAAATCATTTTCAGCGCCGATAGGAAGTTGAATCGCAACTGCGTTCGCTTGAAGGCGATCACGCATGTCAGATACAACGTTCAGGAAGTCAGCACCGATGATATCCATTTTGTTTACATAAGCGATACGAGGTACGCCGTACTTGTCAGCCTGTCTCCATACGGTTTCGGACTGAGGCTCAACGCCTTCTTTCGCACTGAATACACCAACTGCTCCGTCCAATACACGAAGGGAACGTTCAACTTCAACAGTGAAGTCAACGTGTCCCGGGGTATCAATGATGTTAACGCGGTGGCCTTTCCAAGCAGCGGTAGTCGCAGCGGAAGTAATTGTAATTCCGCGCTCCTGTTCCTGTTCCATCCAGTCCATTGTCGCAGCGCCTTCGTGTACTTCACCGATTTTGTGCGTACGTCCTGTGTAGAACAAGATCCGCTCAGTTGTCGTGGTTTTACCCGCATCAATATGAGCCATGATCCCGATATTACGTGTATTTTTCAAGGAGAACTCTCTTGCCATGAAATGGGTCTCCCTTCAAAATTGAAGTTATTATTGTGAACCGAATCCTACCAACGGTAGTGAGCAAACGCTTTGTTCGCTTCAGCCATTTTATGCGTATCTTCACGTTTTTTAACGGAAGCGCCTGTGTTGTTGGAAGCGTCGATGATCTCAGCCGCCAAACGCTCTTCCATTGTTTTCTCACCGCGGTTGCGGGAGTAGTTCACGAGCCAACGTAATCCCAAAGCAGTACGTCTCTCTGGTTTTACCTCGATTGGTACTTGGTAGTTGGCACCGCCGACACGGCGAGCTTTAACTTCCAGGACTGGCATGATATTTTTGATTGCTGCTTCAAATACTTCCATAGGGTCATTACCCGTACGTTCTTGAATCAACTTAAACGCATTATACAGAATGCTTTGAGCAACACCGCGTTTTCCGTCGAGCATGATGCGATTGATCAAACGAGTAACCAGCTTGCTGCTGTATACCGGATCTGGCAACACGTCTCTTTTCGTAACTGGACCTTTGCGTGGCATGGATATCCCCCTTTCTTTCTTCATGAGCACATCCTACACCTCCTGGGATTAACCCAGAAGATATTCAGGACTGCTACTTATAATATATTAGGCTTTTTTAGCTTTTGGACGTTTAGCACCGTATTTCGAACGAGCTTGCATACGGTTGTTCACGCCTGCAGTATCAAGAGCTCCGCGAACGATGTGATAACGAACCCCTGCAAGGTCTTTAACTTTACCTCCACGGATCAACACAACACTGTGCTCTTGAAGGTTATGTCCGATACCCGGGATATAAGCAGTTACCTCGAGACGGTTCGTCAAACGAACACGGGCATACTTACGAAGTGCAGAGTTTGGTTTACGTGGAGTCATTGTACCTACACGAGTGCAGACACCACGTTTTTGTGGGGCACTGATGTTAGTTGATTCACGTTTCAAAGCATTGAACCCTTTTTGCAAAGCTGGTGATTTGGACTTATCAACTTTAGCTTGACGTCCTTTACGTACCAGTTGGTTAATAGTTGGCATGTGATTGCCACCCCCTTCCTCAATTTTTCATGTTTCTTTATAAACCTCTTACGCTAAGTCCACAGACCCAGGCGGTTCATAAAAAGACAAATGAAAAGTTTTTGCCTTGGAGAATCCCTAAAAGTTCTCGGACAAAAACGTTCCTTACCGTATCATTTTACGACAGCAGCCATTGCTGCTCCTACTCCAATCCCGCAAGCTTTGCCGAGATTTTTCATTGTGTCCACTTTCGTGCACTTCACATTGTGTTGTTCACACAAAGCAATGATTTTGGAAGTAAGCTGCGGATCACAATCTTCAGCCACATAAACTTCAGAAGCCATACCTGTCTGAACCATCCGCGTGGTCTGTTTGGTACCTATTTTGACATGAGCATCTTGCAGACCTTTTTCATTAGACATTGTTCATTCCTCCGAATAGGACCAAATACAATCAGCTACTCACGCACCTTTGATATATTAGCATCTAGCGCAAGCAATGTCAATGCTAATCCTAAAATATTTCATTTAAAGTTTTGCCTCGCCGGGAACGTCCTTCTGTATAAAACAGCCGTCGCCTCCCGGCGTACAAAACTTTAGTTCACCCTAATAATAAGGATGAATCTAGTGAAATATCTTAATCAACCGAAACTGGCTCAAGTTCTTCTACCGAAGATTGGCCATCTTCCGGCTCAGCAAATTTGATGCTGCGGTAACGGTGCATACCTGTACCTGCAGGAATCAGTTTACCGATGATTACATTCTCTTTCAGACCGAGCAACTGATCGACTTTACCTTTGATCGCTGCATCTGTCAGTACACGTGTAGTCTCTTGGAACGAAGCCGCCGAGAGGAAGGAGTCTGTTTCCAGGGATGCTTTCGTAATACCGAGCAGAATTGGTTTTGCAACCGCTGGCTCTTTATCACTCAGAATCGCTGTCTTGTTAGCTCTTTCGTACTCATGCGTATCCACGAACGATCCTGGCAACAATGTAGTGTCCCCTGCATCGACGATACGGATTTTACGCAACATTTGACGGATCATAACTTCAACGTGTTTGTCATTGATTTCTACGCCTTGGTTACGGTATACGCGTTGTACTTCCTGCAAAATGTAGTTCTGTACGCCACGTACGCCTTTAATGCGCAGCATTTCTTTTGGATCGATAGAACCATCTGTCAACTCGTCGCCTGCTTCAATTTCCATGCCTTCGCTAACGCGTACACGAGAACCGTAGGTAACAGAGTAAACTTTGGATTCTGCTTCACCTTGAATTTCAATTTCGCGACGATCTTTCGCTTCGCGAATTTCTTTAACAACACCGTCGATCTCACTGATTGTTGCTTGACCCTTAGGATTACGAGCCTCAAACAACTCCTGGATACGCGGCAAACCTTGCGTAATATCGTCTCCGGCTACACCACCGGTGTGGAATGTACGCATTGTCAGCTGTGTTCCTGGCTCACCAATGGATTGTGCTGCGATAATACCAACTGCTTCACCGATCTCCACGTGTTTACCAGTCGCCAAGTTGCGACCATAACACTTCTTGCAGACACCGTGACGTGCACGGCAGCTAAGTACGGAGCGGATTTGTAGTTTGGTTACGCCAGCTTCGATGATTGCCTCAGCTTTATCAGAGTCAATCAGTTCATTACGGTGTGCAATAATTTCTTTTGTTTCCGGATGACGAACAGTCTCGAAGCAGTATCTGCCTTCAATACGGTCGTAGAGATCCTCAATAACCTCTTTACCATCCTGGATACGACTTACGGTAAAGCCTTTATCTGTACCACAATCATCTTCACGCACGATCACGTCTTGTGCCACGTCTACGAGACGACGGGTCAGGTAACCTGAATCCGCTGTACGCAGGGCCGTATCGGCCAAACCTTTACGGGCACCGTGAGTCGAGATAAAGTACTCGAGTACCGTCAGACCTTCACGGAAGTTCGATTTGATTGGGAGTTCAATGATTCGACCGGATGGGTTGGCCATCAGACCACGCATACCGCCCAATTGGGTGATTTGCGATTTGTTACCCCGTGCTTTGGAGTCAACCATCATCATGATGGAGTTGTAGCGATCCATCGATTTCATCAGAATCTCGGTGATATCATCTTTCGATTTCGACCAGATATCAATGATGCGGTCATAGCGCTCTTCGTTCGTAATCAGACCACGACGGTATTGGTTCGTAACGATTTGTGCTTTTTCCTCAGACTGTCTAAGAATTTCAAATTTCTCAGGTGGAACGATAACATCCGACACCGCTACAGTGATACCAGCGCGAGTGGAGTATGTGAATCCGAGTTGTTTGATTTTATCCAAAATAACGGCTGTTTCCGTTGTATGATAAATTTCAAAACAACGTGCGATGATAGAACCAAGATATTCTTTACCGACACCACCAGCCAAAGGAGCGTTCATAATCGCTTCTCTAAGGTCAGCACCCTTCTCATAAACAAATGAATGCTCAGCGGTACCCTGGTAGAGGTTCGCACGAGTTGCATCATTGATGTAAGGGAAGCTTGCCGGGAAGATTTCATTAAAGATGATTTTGCCGACCGTAGTCAACATCATTGCATCTTGTTGCTTATCGGTGAAGACTGTTTTGCCAAGCGCTCTAACCGGAATCGCTACACGTGCATGTAAACCTGCAGTACCACGTTGGTACGCGGATACAGCTTCGTTAACCGTGCGCAAGATCATACCTGTTCCCTTTTCTTCTTTGTTGTCCATGGTCAGGTAGTAAGAACCAAGCACCATATCCTGGGAAGGGGTAACAACCGGTTTACCGTCTTTCGGGTTCAAAATGTTACCTGATGCAAGCATCAGGATACGTGCTTCTGCTTGAGCTTCAGCAGACAATGGAACGTGCACGGCCATTTGGTCACCGTCAAAGTCGGCATTGTATGCCGTACATACGAGCGGGTGAAGACGGATCGCTTTACCTTCAACGAGAATCGGTTCAAACGCTTGAATACCGAGTCTGTGAAGTGTAGGGGCACGGTTCAGCAGAACCGGGTGCTCCTTAATTACTTCTTCAAGAACATCCCATACTTCAGGACTTACACGCTCAACTTTACGTTTAGCGCTCTTGATGTTGTGGGCAAGCCCTTTATTTACAAGCTCTTTCATAACAAAAGGCTTGAACAGTTCAAGTGCCATATCTTTAGGCAGACCACACTGATACATTTTCAGGTAAGGTCCAACTACGATAACGGAACGACCGGAATAGTCAACCCGTTTACCGAGCAAGTTCTGACGGAAACGTCCTTGTTTACCTTTCAGCATGTGGCTGAGGGATTTCAAAGGACGGTTACCAGGCCCCGTTACAGGGCGTCCACGACGGCCGTTGTCGATCAATGCGTCAACAGCTTCCTGCAGCATCCGTTTTTCATTTTGCACGATAATGTCTGGCGCGCCCAAGTCAAGCAAACGTTTCAGACGATTGTTCCGGTTGATTACACGGCGATACAGGTCATTCAGGTCAGACGTTGCAAAACGTCCACCATCCAGCTGTACCATTGGACGAAGTTCCGGTGGGATAACAGGAAGTACATCCATGATCATCCACTCAGGTTTATTACCCGAGTTGCGGAACGCTTCAATAACTTCCAGACGTTTGATTGCACGGTTACGACGTTGTCCTTGTGCAGTGCGGAGCTCTTCCTTCAGGAATTCAAGCTCTTTATCCACATCAATGTCTTGAAGCAGTTTTTTAACCGCTTCTGCACCCATGCCAGCGTGGAATCCATATCCGTATTTCTCACGGTAGCTGCGGTATTCTTTCTCGGACAACAGCTGTTTTTTCTCCAGTGGAGTTTCTCCTGGATCAGTTACTACATATGATGCAAAATAAATAATCTCCTCGAGAGATCTTGGAGACATATCCAGAGCGAGACCCATGCGGCTCGGAATACCTTTGAAGTACCAGATATGCGATACCGGAGCAGCGAGCTCAATATGGCCCATCCGTTCGCGGCGTACTTTCGCACGTGTGACTTCAACGCCACAACGATCACAGACAACGCCTTTATAACGCACGCGTTTGTATTTACCGCAATGACATTCCCAGTCTTTTGTAGGGCCAAAAATCTTTTCGCAGAACAGCCCTTCTTTTTCCGGTTTCAACGTACGATAGTTGATCGTTTCCGGTTTTTTCACTTCTCCGCGGGACCAAGAACGAATTTTTTCTGGGGAAGCAAGCCCGATCTTCATGTATTCGAAATTGTTGACGTCCAACAAGGAGCAACCCTCCTTAACCAAGTCCTGTATTCTAGGTTACGCCCCCTCCGGCCGAAGCCGGAGCAAGACGCGAGCCTGATGAAAAACGCCGGTCATCATGCGCCCGAAGCGGTTACTCCGCTCCGACCTCTGTACCCTCAAGGTTGAGGCTGAGCTTATCGCTCGCAGCGTCATCTTCATCGTCCATTTCTTTCATTTCAATCTCTTGCTCATCTTCGCTCAAAATCTTAACGTCCATACCCAAGCTTTGCAGCTCTTTGATCAATACTTTGAATGATTCAGGAACACCTGGTTCAGGAACATTCTCGCCTTTGACGATGGATTCATACGTTTTCACCCGACCTACAACATCATCGGACTTAACAGTCAAGATTTCTTGCAGTGTATAAGCAGCACCGTATGCCTCAAGCGCCCATACTTCCATCTCCCCGAAACGCTGTCCACCAAATTGGGCTTTACCACCCAATGGCTGTTGCGTAACAAGTGAGTAAGGACCCGTGGAACGGGCATGGATTTTATCATCAACCATGTGTGCCAATTTGATCATGTGCATGACACCTACGGTAACTTCACGTTCAAACTCTTCACCTGTACGACCATCATACAGGACAGTTTTACCATTCCGCTGCATACCTGCTTCTTCCATCGTATCGAAGACATCATACTCCTTCGCTCCGTCGAATACAGGAGTTGCTACGTGAATACCCAGTTGCATCGCCGCCATACCCAAGTGAACCTCGAGTACTTGACCGATATTCATCCGGGAAGGTACGCCCAGTGGGTTAAGAACGATTTGAACTGGTGTTCCGTCCGGCAGGAAAGGCATATCTTCTTCCGGTAGGATACGGGCTACGACCCCTTTGTTACCGTGACGTCCGGCCATTTTATCACCCTCGGAAATTTTCCGTTTTTGAGCGATATAGACACGAACGAGTTGGTTAACACCTGGAGGCAGTTCATCACCGTTTTCACGGGTAAAGACTTTTACATCAACTACGATACCGTCAGTACCGTGAGGTACACGCAGGGAAGTATCACGTACTTCACGCGCTTTCTCACCGAAGATCGCATGCAGGAGACGTTCCTCTGCAGTCAGTTCCGTTACACCTTTTGGTGTTACTTTACCAACCAGAATGTCACCAGCACTGATTTCAGCACCGATACGGATAATACCACGCTCATCCAGATTACGCAGCGCTTCTTCCCCTACGTTCGGGATATCACGTGTGATCTCTTCAGGTCCGAGCTTAGTATCACGTGCTTCAGACTCATATTCCTCGATATGAATGGATGTATACACATCTTCTTTAACGAGTTTTTCGCTGAGCAAGATCGCATCCTCGTAGTTGTAACCTTCCCAAGTCATGAAGGCAACCACTACGTTGCGTCCCAGTGCCAATTCACCCATTTCCGTCGAAGGACCGTCTGCAAGGATGTCGCCAGCTTTGACAACAGCACCTCTTTTGACAATCGGACGTTGGTTAATGCATGTTCCTTGGTTCGAACGCATAAATTTGTGTAATTTATATTTAACGATATCGCCTTTGACTTCTTGACCATCAACTTCTTCAATACGACGCAACCAAATCTCATTCGCAGAAGAACGTTCAATAATCCCGTCATATTTGGAGACAATACATACACCGGAATCTTTCGCGGCTTTATGTTCCATACCTGTTCCGACCAGCGGAGCTTTAGGAATCAAGAGTGGAACGGCTTGCCGCTGCATGTTCGATCCCATGAGCGCACGGTTGGAGTCATCGTTCTCAAGGAACGGAATGAGCGCTGTAGCGACAGATACAACTTGCTTAGGAGATACGTCCATGTAGTCAACACGTTCACTCGGCATCGTAAGGATGTTATCCGACTGTTTGTTGTAACGTACAATGATCGCTTCTTCAGCAAAAGTACTGTCTTCATTCAGCTTCGCATTCGCTTGAGCAATTACATAGTTGTCCTCTTCGTCTGCTGTCAGGTAATCGATTTGCTCGGTTACGACACCAGTCTTCGGATCTACCCAGCGATAAGGTGCTTCAATGAATCCATATTCGTTCACACGGGCAAATGTCGACAAGGAGTTGATCAAACCAATGTTTGGTCCCTCTGGTGTCTCGATTGGACACATCCGGCCATAGTGGGATGGATGCACGTCACGGACTTCCATGCCGGCACGCTCACGTGTCAAACCACCCGGTCCGAGTGCGGACAGACGGCGTTTATGTGTCAACTCACCCAGTGGGTTTGTTTGATCCATAAACTGCGACAATTGGGAGCTACCGAAGAACTCTTTAATGGATGCGATAACAGGACGTATGTTAATCAAAGCCTGAGGCGTGATTACGTTAGCATCCTGAATGGACATTCTCTCACGAACCACACGTTCCATACGGGATAAACCGATACGGAATTGGTTTTGCAAGAGTTCACCAACCGAGCGGAGACGACGGTTACCCAGGTGATCGATATCATCTGTGCTTCCGATGCCATGCAGAAGGTTAATGAAGTAACTGATAGAGGAAATGATATCAGCTGGTGTAACGTTCTTCACTGATTTATCAATGTTAGCATTGGCAATCAGTTTAACGACCTTACCATCCTCAATCGGTGAAAATACATCAATTGTTTGCATCGGGATATCATTGGCATCCAAAACGCCATTAGCGACGTGATATGTGCGGAAACCAACGCTCTTCTCCAGTTGCGGCATGATTTCATCCAACAGACGACGGTCTATCATTTGACCCGCTTCAGCGATAATTTCACCGGTTTCGGTGTCCACAAGAGACTCAGCCAAACGTTGGTTGAACAAACGGTTCTTGATGTGAAGCTTTTTGTTGATTTTGTAACGACCCACATTAGCCAGGTCATAACGTTTTGGATCAAAGAAACGCGCTACGAGCAAGCTTTTCGCATTATCCAGCGTTGGTGGCTCGCCCGGACGAAGACGCTCATAAATTTCAATCAGCGCTTTCTCCGTGGAATCCGTATTGTCTTTGTCCAGCGTATTGCGAATATATTCGTCATTACCGAGCAGATCCAGAATCTCAGCGTCTGTGCCAAAACCAAGTGCACGCAGGAGAACCGTCACCGGTATTTTACGTGTGCGGTCGATCCGGACGTAAACAACATCCTTCGCGTCCATCTCCAGTTCGAGCCAAGCGCCGCGGTTAGGAATAACTGTAGCGGTATACGTTTTTTTGGCGTTTTTATCTACTTTGGTACTGAAGTAAACGCTAGGAGAGCGAACCAACTGGCTGACAATAACCCGTTCCGCACCATTAATAATAAATGTGCCGGTGTCGGTCATCAGCGGGAAATCTCCCATGAATACTTCCTGCTCTTTGACTTCGCCGGTTTCCTTATTAATGAGCCGGACTTTGACCCGAAGCGGTGCTGCATAAGTAACGTCACGCTCTTTCGCGTCGTCTACTGTATACTTCGGTTCACCGAGACTGTAATCGATAAATTCCAAAATCAAGTTACCTGTAAAATCCTGGATCGGCGAGATATCCTGGAACATTTCGCGCAACCCTTCCTCCAAAAACCAATCGTAAGATTTTTGTTGGATCTCAATCAGGTTCGGAACTTCGAGTATCTCGTTAATTCGTGCATAACTGCGCCGAGTGCGTCGACCATATTGAACAAGATGTCCTGCCAACTTAAACTCACCCCTCAATGTCTACTCACTTTAAAAATTTCGTTGCGAACCTCTGTTTGTAACCTTATAATGGTACACATACAGAGCAAAGCAATGCATCCACAAATAAAGAAAAGCCCTTACTCGAATGTCGTTCGAAAAAAGAGCAACTTTGATCGGCGGATGTCTTTCCAAATCATACTTATCCCCAGTTTGCCCAAAATGTACATATTATACGCCAAACGTAGGCATAATAAGCCCGTTCGGCGTAAAAAAGGTTGACATTTTTAGTTAGCTAAAGCCAAATAGGGCATCTTAATACTGACATTTTACAATAATACCACGACCTGAATTTCAAGTCAATAGTCCTATTGCAAAAAAAATGCCACCCTGCTTACTTTACAAATTAGGATTTAGCCTAAAGGCGCCTCTTCCAATTTTACCGCTTTGAAAATTCGGTAGCCTTTATCCTTCGTTACTTCCTCCACTCGTCCAAAGAGAGATTCCAGCTTCGCTTTTGCCGAAGGTGCCCCCTGCTTTTTCTGAATGACAATCCATAACGCTCCGCCCATCTTCAAATGACGATATGCCTGTTCAAAGATCGTATGCACGGTTTCCTTACCGGCACGGATCGGAGGATTGGTCAGAATCGCGTCAAAGTCTTCCTTTTTAACTTCAGCCAGAAGATTGCTTTGCATAACCGTTACATTCGTTATGCCGTTCGCTTTTGCATTTTCCCTGGAAAGCTCAACCGCTCTCTCATTGATATCGATCATGGTGACATGTCCATCCGGTACAAGTTTAGCTGCTGTAAGACCAATAGGTCCATACCCGCAGCCCACATCCAGTACATGAGCTCCAGCAGGCAACTCTATAGCATCAATCAACACTCTGCTGCCGTAATCGATTCCGTTTTTGGAAAATACCCCTGCATCCGTAACGAGTCGTAATTTCCATCCGCGTAGCTCCGCTTCTGTAGCCCGTCTGTCATGTGCCACCTGCGGTTTGTCCGAATAATAATGATTGGACATGTCCTCACTCACTTTCCTTTTACAATTACAGCAACAAACCCCTTGATATAAGTCAAGGGGTTTGTTGTTTTGTTCATCTAGCTTATGAAAGCTAAATTATTTAACTTCGATTGAAGCGCCTGCTTCTTCAAGCTTAGCTTTAACCGTTTCTGCTTCTTCTTTGCTAACTTTTTCTTTCAATGCTTTTGGAGCATTGTCAACTACTTCTTTCGCTTCTTTCAGGCCAAGACCTGTGATTTCGCGAACTGCTTTGATAACGTTGATTTTGGAAGCACCAGCGCTAGTCAAGATTACGTCGAACTCGGATTGCTCAGCTTCAGCTGCAGCAGCTCCGCCACCTGCAACAGCTACTGGAGCTGCAGCAGTTACGCCGAATTCTTCTTCGATTGCTTTAACGAGATCATTCAATTCCAGTACAGTCATGCCTTTGATTGCTTCCAAGATTTGCTCTTTACTCATGATTGAACCTCCATATATAATATTATTTTTTTGTATTTCATCACTGCCTAAGCAGCATTCAGATCAAGTTGCTTAAGCGCCTTGTTCTTCTTTTTCAGCAACAGCTTTAACCGCAAGCGCGAAGTTGCGCACTGGCGCTTGAAGCACGCTGAGGAGCATGGAAAGGAGACCTTCGCGTGATGGCAATTCTGCCAACGCTTTGACTTCTTGTACTCCAATTACGCGACCTTCTACAACTGCACCTTTCAATTCCAGTGCATCGTTCTTTTTCGCGAAGTCGTTCAGAATTTTGGCTGGAGCCACTACGTCGTCTACGCTGAATGCAATTGCACTAGGACCTGTCAGTACTTCGTTAAGTTCTGTCAGTTCTGCTGCAGCTGCTGCGCGGCGAAGCAACGAGTTTTTCAGCACTTGGAATTCGATTCCGGCTTCACGAAGCTGCTTACGCAGCTCAGTTACTTGGGCAACGTTCAAACCGCGATAGTCAACAACAACACTAGTAACGCTCTCGCGCAATTTTGCTGTTACTGCATCAACGGACTCTTGTTTTGCTTGAATCACTTTTGCGTTTGCCAAACTGTACACCTCCTGATCAAATTTATCCCATTAAGAAAAGCCTCCGTAGAATCACGAAGGCTTGATATATACTCATAACCGATTTTCATCGTTCTAAGTTCTATAATCACACCTCGGCAGGAAATTAAGCCAAAATGGCACCTACTGTCTACGGCAAGCATATTCAAATGTCAACGGTCAGTCACTCGGACTCACAACTTTTATAGAATATCAGAACAGGACAAGCCTGTCAAGCGATATTATCTAAAAGATGCTGCGTTCACGCGTGCGCCAGGGCCCATCGTGGAAGAAAGACTTACATTCTTCAGATAAACACCTTTTGCTGCCGCCGGTTTAGCACGAGTCAAAGCGTCCATGAGAGCTTTAAGGTTCTCATTCAATTGCTCTGTCGAGAAAGAAGCTTTACCGATCGGTGCATGAATTTGACCTGCACGATCCAGACGATATTCGATTTTACCGGCTTTAATTTCTTGAACAGCCTTGGATACATCGAAAGTTACCGTTCCGGCTTTAGGGTTAGGCATCAGACCTTTACCGCCGAGCAGTCGGCCCAATTTACCTACTTCACTCATCATGTCTGGTGTCGCTACGCAGACGTCGAATTCGAACCAGCCTTGTTGGATTTTGTTGATCATGTCTGCATCACCAACATAGTCCGCGCCAGCCGCTTCCGCTTCTTTCGCTTTGTCACCTTTTGCAAATACCAATACGCGTTGTGTTTTACCTGTGCCGTGTGGCAAGACAACAACACCACGTACTGCCTGGTCTTGTTTACGTGGGTCAACGCCCAAGCGTACTGCTGCTTCGATAGTTTCATCAAATTTTGCAGTGGCTGCCTTTTTCACAAGCTCTACAGCTTCTGAAGGCTCGTAAGTTGCTTCGCTGTCAATCAGCTTAGCAGCTTCCAGGTATTTTTTACCGTGTTTAGCCATGTTATATTCCTCCTTTGTGGTGTTAGCGGATATACCTCCCACATCAACCGGCCGCGAATCGGCCGGCTTTACGAAGCCATGTTTCAGATGAAAAATTAGTCTTCGATGGTGATACCCATGCTGCGGGCAGTACCTTCGACCATACGCATTGCAGACTCAACGTCAGCAGCATTCAGGTCAGGCATTTTTTGTTCCGCGATTTGACGTACCGCATCACGTTTAACGGTAGCGACTTTTTTCTTGTTCGGTTCGCCGGATCCTTTTTCTACTTTAGCTGCCACTTTCAACAGAACTGCTGCTGGTGGAGTTTTAGTAATGAAAGTAAAGGAACGGTCTTCGAATACTGTGATTTCAACAGGAATAATCAATCCCGCTTGATCGGCTGTACGAGCGTTGAACTCTTTACAGAATGCCATGATGTTGACACCTGCTTGACCCAAAGCTGGACCTACCGGCGGCGCTGGATTCGCTTTACCTGCTGGAATTTGCAGTTTTACCATTTTGATTACCTTTTTTGCCATGATTGACACCTCCTTGCAAAATAGTGGTTAACGGGCCTCTCAGCCCTCCCACAAGAAACTTGAAGAGACTATATCTTCTCCACTTGCGTGTATTCCAACTCAAGCGGTGTTTCCCGTCCAAACATGTTCACGTGCACTTTCAACTTGCTTTTGTCTACCAAGATTTCTTCCACGGAGCCCACAAAATTCGCAAAAGGACCAACTTTAATACGTACGGATTCCTTAATATCGAATTCAATTTTAGGCTTCGGCTCAACCATGCCCATGTGCTTCAGAATTTGTTCCACTTCTTCAGGCAGCAAGGCTGTTGGTTTGGACCCGGAACCTGTCGAACCGACAAATCCCGTAACACCTGGTGTGTTGCGAACAACATACCAAGAGTCATCCGTCTGGACCATTTCCACCAAGACATATCCGGGGTAAACTTTACGCATAACGGTTTTTTTCTTACCGTCTTTGTTTACCACTTCTTCTTCCATAGGAACAAGAACGCGGAAAATCTTGTCTTCCATGCCCATGGACTCTACGCGTTTTTCCAAATTGGCTTTGACCTTATTCTCATACCCTGAATAGGTATGAACGACGTACCATCTTTTTTCCATATCAAGCCACCTGGGACCCTTCTTAAATAATCGCTTCGATCACAGCGGAGATGCCGATATCAATGACCCAAAAAAACAGCGTCATAACCACAACAGTACCAAGAACGATCAATGTGTAGTTGGTCAGCTCTTTACGATTAGGCCAGCGAACTTTTTTAAGTTCAGCCCAGCTTTCAGAGAAAAAGGAAATCAGAGATTTGAAACTACGTTTCACGCCGACTACACCTCCAAAAAACTATCTGGTTTCGCGATGAGAAGTCTGCTCGTTACAAAACTTGCAAAATTTCTTCATCTCCATGCGGTCGGGGTGATTACGCTTGTTTTTTGTCGTAGTGTAATTTCTTTGTTTGCAGTTTGTACAAGCCAAAGTAATAATTACCCGCATGATGTACACCTCCCGAAGACTTCCACATTCAAGCGGAGTCTCTAAATTAATCCTAAAAAAAAGCCGCGAATTTAGGCCTACCTAAAACACTTTATCATAAGGGTATAACCATGTCAATGAAAGAATAGCCTTTCATCAATGGGTAAAAAGTTCCTATCAAACACATTCAGTTTCTCATCTCTGTTTTTCTCTTCTCCTGCATGGACCAAGCGATTACTAGTATAATCATTCTTTAACTTTATAAACTTGAGGCAGCAAAAAAAGACTCAAACCCCGAGCCTTTTCCGTCAACGACAACATGTGTTCAATTATCTCGAACTTCCAGGTACTTTTCAAGTTTACGCTTCACGCGCTGAAGTGCATTATCAATGGACTTTACATGCCTGTCCAAATCCACTGCAATCTCTTGATAAGATCTCCCGTCCAGATACAACATCAATACTTTACGTTCCAGATCACTCAGAATCTCAGACATCTTATCTTCCAGGCCCACAAACTCTTCCTGATTGATGATAAGTTCTTCCGGATCGCTGACCTGTGTTCCACAAATCACATCGAGTAACGTACGATCGGACTCTTCGTCATAAATAGGTTTGTCCAGTGATACATAAGAATTAAGCGGAATATGCTTCTGACGTGTTGCTGTCTTAATTGCCGTAATAATCTGTCGTGTAATACACAACTCGGCGAAGGCTTTGAAAGAAGCGAGCTTGTCCCCTTTGAAATCCCTAATGGATTTATAGAGTCCAATCATTCCTTCTTGAATGATATCTTCCCGGTCAGCCCCAATCAGAAAATAAGATCTTGCCTTGGCGCGTACAAAGTTACGATATTTGTTAATCAAAAACTCCAGCGCTTCGCTTTCACCTTCACGGACCGCTTCGACAATGTCTTCGTCACTTTGGTAATCATACTTGGATAACATGATATCTTTGAGGTCGACACTCACAGACAATCCCTCCGGCTGCAACGCAAGGTACCCCGTTACTCTACTCTATGAAATATAGGATCAGTATATATGATGGTACCTCACACCGTCAACCACGCTCTGCCTAAAAAAGAACATCAATAACATAATTGTCAAGAGTTTCAAAATTCTAATTTTTGTAAAACCGTGCTGTTATTCCCGGCGCCACCGCTCAAACTGCTTCAAAACATCCGGACTTAACTTCCCGCCAAGTGTATTTCGCGTTGCTTTAGCCTGATCTTCTTCCAAACGTTTCTGTAACTCTTTTTCGTTCTGCTCTACTTCGATCAGCAATTCCCTTGCGGATACACGCAGAGCTCCCTGTCCAAAAATGACATGCTGCTCTACCATATCGCTTGTAGCCACATAGATTTGGCGTCTTCGCGTGCTTAGTTCCCGAACGAGTCTCTCAATGCATTCGTCAGCCGTCTCTTTTTCCTTTGTAAAAAAGATCTGCACTTTGCTCTGTGTAAAGGATTTACCGAGTCCAGGCACGAGGTAGGCGTCAAAAACAACAATGACTCTCAAGCCGGAGAATGCCTGATAGTCGGCTAGTCGAGATAGAAGCCTGTTGCGGGCCTCCTCCAATCCACTCTCCGCCAATCTGGATAGCTCCGGCCAGTCACCAATCATGTTGTACCCGTCTACAAGAAGCACATCACGGGAATCAGCCATATCTTCTAGTCCTGCGCTTGGCGCGAGCGGAGCACTTCATACATGACAACACCCGCTGCCACGGAAGCATTCAGGGAATTAATCTGACCTTGCATCGGCAATTTGATCAACACATCGCATTTTTCACGAATGAGTCGTCCCATTCCCTTGTTTTCGTTTCCGATCACGAGGGCTACCGGGCCTGTAAAGACGCCGTTACCAAACACGCTCTCCTGAGCAGCAACATCTGTGCCTACTACCCATACGCCCTCTTCCTTGAGACGGTCAATGGTTTGACCCAGATTGCTTACACGAGCCACTGGCACATACTCCACCGCACCTGCTGAAGTTTTGGATACAGTCACTGTAACTGCAGCTGAGCGCCGTTTAGGTACAATGACACCATGTGCACCTGTGCAGTCGGCCGTCCGCAAAATTGATCCAAGATTATGTGGATCTTCGATCTCATCCAGCAAAATCAAAAATGGATGTTCATTTTTAGCAGCCGCTGCAGCAAGAATGTCTTCAACCTCTACATAAGCGTAAGGAGCCGCTTGCGCCATCACACCCTGGTGTTGAATGCCCGGAACTGTTTGATCCAGTTTACGCTTGTCTACGTGCTGAATGACAACACCTAATTTTTTTGCTTCAGCGATAATAGGCTGAGTCAAATGTTTTTGCGCTGTATCTGCAATCCATATTTTATTAATGGTCCGGCCTGAACGCAGCGCCTCCGTTACGGAGTGCTTACCGGCGATCCATTCTTCTTCCATCTTTGTTCGATCCTCTCTATAACGCCCTGTGATTTACTGCACCCTAATTGGCGCACCCTACAGAAGCGGCTTTGTTGTAATTTATATTATTTTGTCGGTGATTGCGAATGTTGTTCCGCATGCTCGATGCCTCGGCGAATCAGTTCAATCATGCGATCATGCCGACCACTGCTATACAGGTAACCGATCAGACACTCCAGAGCCGTGGCATGTCTATACTCCAAAACGTCTGCGTTTTTGGGAATACTGCCAGACTTGGCATTACGACCTTGTCTGACAATGTCACGCTCTTCCTCGGTCAGCTCAGCCTCAATACCTGTGAGAATACGGCTTTGTGCCTTCGCCGATACCAAACCGGTCGCACTACGGTGCAGATGGTTAGGACGCATGTTGGCTTTGGATAACAGATACTGCCGTACTGCTACCTCATATACCGCATCACCAATGTAGGCGAGAGCGATGGGAGGAATCAACCGTGCAGGCCGGGAGGGGGGATAAGGAAACCATCCTCCCTGGTCAACGCTCAGAGACTGTTCATCTGTCTGCTGTTCATCTCGTTGCTCGGTATGCTCGACGGATTCTGACAACTTTTTCAGTTGTTCCTCGCTCATTTGCGCCGCCATCTCATTCCTTGAGCCGTATCCTCAAGCAAGATGCCCTGCGCAGACAGTTCATCCCGAATTTCATCAGCCCGCGCCCAGTTTTTGGTTTTGCGTGCTTCGTTACGTTCTACAATTAGACGTTCGATTTCTTCGTCCAAAAGCTCCGGTTCAGCCTCGGTATAGATACGAAGCACTGCATTCAACTCATTGAACAATTCCAGCAGAGCGCGAATGTCCGCAGCGTTTACCACATCTTGCTGCAACAGTTGGTTAGCTTCTCCAGCCCACTCAAACATTGCCGTAATCGCATCAGGCGTATTGAAGTCGTCCTGCATTTTCTCATGATACTGCTGACGAATCTGCTCCAGTCTCGCTGCAAACTCAGCTGACACAGCCTGATCCACGCTCACAGCCTGCAAGCGATGATTAAGGTTACCTACGGCATTTGCGATCCGGTCCACACTATTCTGTGCCTGTTCCATCGTATCTTCCGTGAAGTTCAACGGATTGCGATAGTGAGTAGACAACATGAAATAACGAATGGCTTCGCGTTTATATTGATTGCGAAGGTCTTTGACAAGCACACCGTTGCCGAGTGATTTCGACATTTTTTCGTTATCAATACGGATGAATCCGTTATGCATCCAGTAGTTTGCCAGTGGTTTACCAGTCAACACCTCGGATTGAGCGCATTCGCACTCATGGTGCGGGAACTGCAAATCCTGTCCTCCGCCGTGAATATCCAACGTATCCCCCAGGTATTCCCGTGCCATGGCAGAGCACTCGATATGCCAGCCCGGACGACCATCGCCCCATGGACTGGACCAGAAAATCTCACCCGGCTTCGCAGCTTTCCAGAGGACAAAGTCTTCTGGATGCTCTTTGCGCTCATCTACACCAATACGAATTCCAAACTGTAATTCCTGAAGGTTTTGCTTCGATAGTTTGCCGTACTCCGCAAATTTGCCTGTGCGATAATATACGTCACCCCCATTTTCATAGGCGAAGTCCTTTTCAACCAGCTCACGGATAAAATCAATAATAAGCGGCATGTTTTCGGTCACTCTTGGATTACTGCTTGCCTTCGGAATACCCAGCCCTTCGAGATCCTCGTAGTACGCTGCAATAAACTTCTCTGCGACATGAGGAACATCCGTGCCAAGCTGCTCAGCTTTACGAATGAGCTTATCATCGACATCCGTGAAGTTTACGACATAGTTCACCTCATGTCCGGTCTGTTCCAAATATCCGCGAACTGTGTCGAAAAAGATAACTGGACGTGCATTCCCGATATGAATGTAATCATATACCGTCGGCCCGCACACATACATTTTCACTTTCCCCGGCTCTTGAGGAACAAAATTCTCTTTGGTACGACTCATCGTATTGTAAATTTGAAGCGTCATAGTCACTTTCCTTTCATCCGTTTCCATCATTATTCTATTGTACCACGGGAAAACTCACTTTCACGTGTACTCTGCAAAGTACGCACTTCTTCACGTAATCGTTCGATTTCTTGCTGCATAGTGCGCAGGGAATCGATGACCGGATCGGGAAGCTGCTGATTCAGACGGTCCACCCGGCGGCCATCCTGCTTCACGATTCTGCCCGGTATGCCTACAACGGTGCTATTCGAAGGGACTTCCTTCAGCACAACCGAGTTCGCACCAATATTACATTGATCCCCCACGCTGAAGGAACCTAGCACCTTCGCTCCGGATGAGATAACCACATTATTGCCAATTGTCGGATGTCTCTTCCCTTTTTCTTTACCCGTTCCGCCAAGTGTGACCCCCTGATAGATGACAACATCGTCGCCAATTTCACACGTTTCCCCAATCACCACGCCCATGCCATGGTCAATAAACAACCGATTGCCAATCGTAGCGCCTGGATGGATTTCGATGCCTGTCATAAAGCGGCTGACCTGTGAAATGAACCGCGCGAAAGAAAACCATCTCCGCTTGTATAAAAAGTGTGCCACCCGGTGCGCCCATATCGCATGCAGCCCCGAGTAGGTAAATACAACCTCAAACCATCCCCGGGCCGCCGGATCGTTTTCAAACACCGCCTGGATATCTGATCTGATCTTCTTGAACATGCTCGTTCCCCTCTTGTTCAGGTCTTCGTCCTCCGGCTTTCCGGATGGCGCGGCCCTCATGGTAGTGTTCTTCTGACTCGACCTAAATAGAAAACGCCTCTGCAGCTATTAAGCTGCAGAGGCGTTTATCGCGGTCCCACTCTGCTCGGTTCATGCCTTAACATACAAGAACTAGGCTACCTGTTATAGCTGCCTCATATCCTTGCACAAGAATGAACCCTCAACAGTTCCGTAACGGGAACCAACCGTCACAACCTATCCTGACGTTTTCCTCTCTCCTACATAACGAGAGGCGGGGCCGGATTCGGCTATGCAGCTCACGGGTGCATTTCGACTGACGGACAGCGGATGACTCACAGCCACCTCAGCTAAGAATCTTGTTCTTTACTGCGGGACCATCCTCTCTGAATCTGTCCGGTTCAGCCTACTTCTCCCGGTCTTTGCTGTTTTTATGATGAATGATAAAATCATACCATTTAACCTTTGTGTTGCTATTATAGCGAAAAGGTTATGGACTGACAACAATCTTCCTTCATATCGGTGGGAACGAAGTTCCATCCTTAAGTCAAAGTAGACTAAACAAGGGCGTTACTTACGCGCCTTTTACCTGAGCATGCAATCGATCAATGACCGTATCGCGGCCAAGCAGTACAATTGTTTGGTTCAGATCGCGTCCATGAGTCTGTCCTGTCAGAGCTACACGGATCGGCATAAACAGCTGTTTACCCTTAAATCCGGTCTCTTTCTGAACTTCTTTGATCAGCGCAGCCATCTTGCTTGGTGTAAATTCGTCGCTAGCCTGTACTTTATCAGCAAATGCCTTCAGAACGGTTGGTACATGCTCCTCAGCCAGTACAGCAGCCCCTTCACTTTCCAGCTCCAGGTGGGAACGGAAGAACACTTCCGACAACTCCACGATATCGGAGGCAGAATTCATTTGCTCTTGGTAGAGATGAACAAGCGTATATGCCCATTCTTTTTGTTCAGGTGAGAGCTCAGCTGCAATACGCCCCGCTTTTTGCAGATGTGGAATCGCCATTTCGGCAATGCGATCTGGTTCAGCATTTTTGATGTAGTGGTTGTTCAAGTGAGCCAGCTTGTGTGTATCAAATACCGCCGGGCTCTTGGACAGACGCTTCGTATCAAAAATGGAGATTAACTGCTCCTGCGAGAAGATCTCTTCTTCTCCTTCAGGCGACCAGCCAAGCAGGGAGATGAAGTTAAACATCGCCTCAGGCAGATAGCCGAGCTGATCATATTGTTCAATAAACTGAATAACGGATTCGTCACGTTTACTCAGCTTTTTGTGGTTTTCATTCACGATCAACGTCATATGACCGAATTGCGGCGGCTCCCAGCCAAGCGCTTCATAAATCATCAGTTGACGCGGTGTGTTAGAGATGTGATCTTCCCCACGCAGGACGTGGGAGATTTTCATCAAATGATCATCGACAGCAACTGCATAGTTGTACGTAGGAATGCCGTCTTTTTTCACAATAACGAAGTCGCCGGATTCCTTGCTGTTGAATGAGATTGTTCCTTTGACCATGTCATCAAACGTATAGATGCGTTCTTCCGGTACACGGAAACGAATACTCGCCACACGGCCTTCCGCTTCAAATGCGCTCTGTTGCTCCGGTGTCAGATCACGGTGTTTACCCGAATAACGCGGAGTTTCTCCACGTGCTGTCTGTTCCTCACGTTCTTGCTCCAGCTCTTCTTCCGTGCAATAACAGCGGTAAGCCAGACCTTTATCCAGCAGCTCCTGCGTATATTTACGATAGATGTCCAAACGTTCCGTCTGACGGTATGGTCCGTACTCGCCGCCGACATCAATACTTTCGTCCCACTCGATTCCGAGCCATTTCAGGTATTTCAGCTGGCTTTCCTCACCACCGGCAATGTTGCGTTTCACGTCCGTATCCTCAATACGAATAATGAATTTGCCGTTATTATGTTTGGCATACAAATAGTTAAACAGCGCCGTACGGGCGTTCCCGATATGCAGGTGTCCCGTTGGACTCGGCGCGTAGCGCACGCGAACTTCGGTGCTCATAATATCCCCTCCGTCTCTAATTGGTTGATAATATCACACGCGAACAAGGCAAACAACCGATTGGGCAGCTATACCCTCTCCCCGTCCAGGGAATCCGAGTTGCTCTGTTGTTGTCGCTTTGACATTCACCTGAGTTACATCCGCTTCAAGTGCCTTGGCAATAACTTCGGCCATCTGCGGAACATAAGGTGCCATCTTCGGTTTCTGTGCAATAATGGTTGAATCAATGTTCCCCAGACGGTATCCACGATCCTTCACCAACTGCCAGACATGCTCCAGCAGTTTCAGGCTATCAGCATCTTTGAACTCCGGATCCGTATCCGGGAAGTGTTTGCCAATATCCCCAAGTGCAAGCGCACCAAGAATGGCATCACTGATGGCATGCAGCAGCACGTCTGCGTCCGAGTGACCCAGCAGTCCTTTTTCATAAGGGATCGTTACCCCGCCAATAATGCATGGGCGTCCCTCTACCAGTTGATGTACATCGAATCCCTGTCCTACACGTATCATCGCTTCTTCTCTCCCTTGAGCAAAAACGCGGCGTATTCCAAATCTTCCGGCGTCGTTAATTTGATGTTCTTATAACTGCCTTCCACAACCTTGACCGACATTCCCTGGCGTTCAGCCAGCATTGCGTCATCCGTTCCTAGAAATCCGTCCCGGTCCGCCGATTCGTACGCAATCAGCAGGGAAGAAAGACGAAAAGCCTGCGGGGTTTGAATGCTCCACAGACTGCTGCGGTCCGGCGTCGCCGTAACGATTCCATCCGCATTTACTTGTTTGATCGTATCCTTCACTGGAACGGCCAGTACAGCTGCTCCACCCGACATAGCGGCCTTCATACACCCCATAATCTGCTCACGGTTTATAAAAGGACGTACCCCGTCGTGAACGAGGACCCAGTCTGTCCCTAGTGCCTTAAGGCCTTCGTGGACCGAATGCTGTCTCTCCTTCCCTCCGGGGATGACACGGACACGTGATTCCAGTCGGTATTCTTTTACCCAATCCTGGCAGCGTTCAACATCGACAGCTCCCGTGACCAGCACCATTTCGCTGACCTCGTCCATAGCCGTAAACACTTCAAGCGTATGTATGAAAACGGGCTTGTCCTGCAGCAGCAGAAACTGCTTACTCTCGGTTGTTCCCATCCGGGTCCCCCGACCTGCCGCCACAATGACAACACCCCACCCTTTATCCATGCCGCAATCCCTGCCTTGTCTGTCAGTTTATCGTCGTAAGATACAAAATATCTACTATCGATATTAAATATCGTTAAACGATACACTACCCATCATACCGCTTTATTGGGCTTTTTCCAACAGTTTCGGCTTGGCAAAAATCATTCGTCCCGCTGACGTCTGCAGCACACTGGTCACCAGCACTTCCATCATCATGCCGATATACTCGCGTCCGCCTTCCACCACGATCATGGTGCCATCATCCAGATAGGCTACACCTTGACCGTGTTCCTTACCATCCTTGATAATCTGTACCATAATCTCCTCACCTGGCAATACCACCGGCTTAACGGCATTGGCGAGGTCATTGATGTTTAGCACGGATACTCCTTGCAGTTCACAGACCTTATTCAGGTTGAAGTCGTTGGTGACAACTTTACCCTGAAGCACCTTGGCGAGCTTGACCAGCTTGCTGTCCACTTCCGAAATCTCCTCGAAATCACCTTCGTAGATGAGCACTTTAACGTCCAATTCCTTCTGAATTTTATTCAGAATATCAAGCCCACGCCGTCCTCTGTTCCGTTTGAGCAAGTCCGATGAATCTGCAATGTGCTGCAATTCCTCCAGAACGAATTCCGGGATTACAATCGTGCCCTCGATAAATCCGGTTTTGCATATATCCGCGATGCGACCATCGATAATTACACTGGTATCCAAAATTTTGTGCTCTTCTAGCCGTCTTTCCTCATCCACCTCAGGATGACCCCAGCGTCCTGACATCCAGAAGGCCGCCAGATCGTCTTTCTTCGCCATTGCAAGCATATAGCCTATATAGCTACTTACGACCGTCAGTGCCACTTGCAGCACTTCTCCGGCCGTCCCCAGCCATGCTACACAAGGATATAACAGCAAGGCCACCAGCAGTCCTGCAACTGTACCCGCCGCACCCGCAGCCAATTCATTCATCGGTACTTTGGCCAACGAATCAATACTATTATGTAGTCTGGTTGCCATTAATGTTCCACCAATGTTACACACGGACATAAACAATACAGCACCTAGTAGGGTTGATACCCCAGCCCCCAATAATCCTGCTGATTGAATCCATTCAGCCATCCAAGGGACGGATTTTCCTGCCAGATGATATGCCGTGTAGCCGAACCATGCACCGCACAATCCTGTAAAAGTTAAAATGCCTTTTTTCCACATAAGTCCCTGCACCTCCTTCAATATAACTTCATCTTTATATCCAGTATGATCCAATTCTCAGATTGCTAATCCCGCTTTTGAAGAACTTTTTGGAAATGTTGCAATCGTCAGTTGAAAGAAGGTAAATTATTGGCATATAATGAATTCAATTCATATCCCGAGGTGAGTAGCAAAATGAGTACGCTAAGTTTACAGGCTTTTCAGGATCAAGTTTCCGAGCTGTTGCTGCGTCATCGCAGCCTGATTGATGTACTGTCCAAAACAGGACAAGCCGGCGCCTCTGTCAACCGTGCCGTGTCCAAGGCCATTACCGAATGCGGCTGCATTGAGCTGCACGCCACCAAGCAGAAATATGCCCCAGAGAGCGACATTGCTCAATCAAAAGGCCTGCTGGAAACGCATGTGGAAGGTGAATTGTGCGAGAATTGTAAAGAGGTGATCAGCTCTGAACTAGGGCGGAACCTGTTTTATATGTCGGCTCTCTGCAATCTGCTGGACATCAACATGGAAGAGGTCGTAAATCACGAGTCACAGAAATGTTCGACGTTAGGGATGTTCAATTTGTCGTAAACAATACGTATTTCGTTGTAATGATTAAGTTAACGTATAGATTTTAAAAACAAAAATAAGCACGTATTCTCCTGTTGAGGAGCGTACGTGCTTTCTTTTTATTTCCCGAAATGATGGAATGCCTAGCGATCGGAAGGACGGGAAGACTTCTCTTCTTTACGCTTTTTGGCTCGGTTCCGCGAGGCTGCCGTCCGCATATTATGCTTCATCCCATATAGAGCGTATAACACAAGTGGAATAAAGATCAATTTGGACAATTGTTCTGGAAACATAACAGCCACCACTACCGCGAAGACGATGACCCAAGGTGCAATCCAGATCGCTTTACGCGGTAGACCAACCTTTTTGAAATTGGGATATTTCAGCGAACTTACCATCAGATACGATAACAGCAAGGTCGCAATCATCATACTCACGGGACCGATATCCTTATTAAACAAGGATAGTGTTGCTAGTACCCCTCCAGCCGCTGGGATCGGCAAACCTGTGAAGTACCCGGGGATACCGGGGCGAACGTTAAACCGGGCTAACCGGATAGCCCCACAGATTGGAAAGCTTGCGGTTGCGATCCAGGCGAGAACCGGAGTTGCATCCTGAAACGAGACCATGAATATAATTAAGGCTGGAGCTGCACCGAATGAAACCATGTCAGACAAAGAATCCAGCTCTTTACCAAACTCACTCTGGGCATTAAGTGCACGTGCCACACGGCCATCCAGGCCATCCAGCAACATCGCAATAATGACCAAAATCGCAGCCAAACTATACTTCCCATCAATTGCAAGCAGGATTGCCATCATTCCAAGAAACAGATTACCCAAGGTAAAGAGATTCGGAATGAATCTGGTTAACATCGTTGTTTCACCTCATTATTTTCAAGCCGTTATAGGCAAACCCTTACATTTGTCTGTCAATAAACATCTGCTCCTGCAAACGCTTGAGACCTTCCTTAATAGTTCGGGCCCGTACCTCTCCAATCCCGTCCACTTCGTCCAGCTCTTCAATTGTAGCCATAATGACATGAGGCAATTGTTCGAATTGATCCACCAAGTTATGGATAATGACATTCGGCAGGCGTGGTATCTTATTTAATACCCGATATCCGCGAGGTGCAACCGAATCTTCAGACGTAGCCGCTGACGAAGGGTATCCCAGAAGACGTACGATATGATGTGCATCCAGCAATTCATCGTCCGACAGTCTTTTCAGACCAACGATAATCTCACGAATCTTGTCATCACTGTCATCACGGGCATAGTCCTTATACAGCAACCAGGCTTCCTCTTCTGTTGTACCGACGAGCTCCTCCATCTGCATGGAGATCAAACGTCCCTCGTTGCCGAGTTCATGAATGTAACGCTTGATTTCCGTTTTGATGCGCATAACCATTTCCGTACGCTGAATGACATTGACTACCTCAGGAATCGTTACCAGTTCCTCGAACTCGGCGGCGCTCAGATTCGTAAGGGACTGTGTCAATACAGCCTTGTATTTCTCCAAGGTTTGAATCGCTTGATTCGCCTTGGTCAAAATAACCCCGATTTCCTTGAGGGAATACCGTAGTGTTCCTTGGTATAAGGTAATAATATTCCGCCGCTGCGATATAGATACGACTAATTTACCTGTTTGTTTCGCGACACGCTCAGCCGTCCGGTGACGGATCCCCGTCTCAGATGAAGAGATGGATGAGTCAGGAATAAGTTGAGTATTGGCGTATAGAATACGTTTTAAATCCTCGCTAAGGATAATGGCACCGTCCATCTTGGCGAGTTCATACAAATAGTTCGGGGAGAAATCACAGTTAATCGAGAATCCTCCATCCACCACTTCCATTACTTCAGGGCTGTATCCTACAACCAGCAGTGCACCCGTCTTGGCGCGCAGCACGTTCTCCAGACCTTCGCGGAAAGGTGTACCTGGTGCAATCAGCCTTAACAATTCGTTCATATTATCCAGTTGGCTCGAATCTTTCATCTTGTTATGCCCCCTAATCTAAAGCAACCGCTAGTGCATCTGCCACGGTATTCACACCGATCAGTTGTATCCCGCGAGGATGTTTCCAGCCCTTTAAGCTTTTTTCTGGTAAAATGACACGCTTAAAGCCCAATTTCTGAGCTTCTTTCACACGTTGTTCAGCCCTTGAAACGGCCCGAACTTCACCCGTTAAACCGATTTCCCCAAAGATGACGTCATCTGGCTTGGTCGGTACATCTCTCAAGCTGGATGCGATACTTACAGCAACCGCCAAATCTACTGCCGGCTCATCTAATCTCACACCACCAGCTACGTTCAGATAAGCATCCTGCGTTTGCAAGAACATGCCCATCCGTTTCTCCAGTACCGCAATAATCAGGTTTAATCGATGGAGATCTACCCCTGTTGCCATACGCCGCGGAGAAGGGAAATGTGTGGTTGAAATCAATGCCTGCAATTCCACAAGCAGAGGACGTGTGCCCTCCATGCTGGCAACTACGGTAGAACCAGCCACACCCAGAGGACGTTCTGACAAAAAGAGCTCAGAAGGGTTGCCTACTTCACGAAGTCCATCTTCGCCCATTTCAAAAATGCCGATCTCATTGGTCGAACCAAAACGGTTCTTTACCGCACGTAAAAGGCGATACGTATGATGCCGTTCTCCTTCAAAATAAAGAACACAGTCCACCATATGTTCCAACATACGTGGACCTGCAATGGCGCCTTCTTTCGTAACATGCCCCACAAGTACGGTTGCAATGCCTCGCCCTTTGGCGATTCGCATGAACCGTGAGGTACATTCCCTTACCTGAGCTACACTGCCGGGTGCACTGGTGACTTCTGGCAGATAAACGGTCTGAATAGAGTCGATGACTAGAAAATGCGGCTGGATCTGCTCCACCGCTTCCTCTACCCGCTCCATATTGGTCTCACATAGTACATATAACTCAGGAGACAGCGCACCCAGACGGTCAGCCCGCAATTTCGTTTGCTTAACTGATTCCTCACCTGAGACATATAACACACGCAAACCTGAGTGAGTCAAAGCATGAGATGTTTGCAACATCAATGTTGATTTTCCGATTCCGGGGTCTCCGCCCACCAGAACGAGAGATCCTGGAACAATTCCGCCGCCCAAAACCCGGTTCAGTTCTTCAATTCCAGTCTGTACACGCGGTTCCTGACCGCTATCTATATCTATGATGGGAAGTGGCTTATCTTTACTCTCAAAGAGAGGGGAATTTCTCCCTTGTGTTTTGACCACCGTTTCGGTTTCTTCCACCATTGAATTCCAAGACTGACAACCCGGACATTTGCCGTACCATTTGGGGGCTTCATAGCCGCATTCCGTACACTGAAACTTGGTTTTAACTTTGGCCACTTCAGCACTCCTAGGATTTATTTTATAACAGCATTTTGCATTTTTCGACGAATTTTGCCTTAATTCCCTGACGTGCAGGGTTAATAAAAGTTTACCATTGTTTGAGATTTTTCGTAAAGGATTATCGCAAACTTTACACATGTTCGTAGCACTTCAAAGTTTATTTTCTGATAAACAACAGCTCTGGGTCTCTGACTGGCAAAAAAACACAAAAAAATCCTTCCCGACTAAAGCCAGGAAGGATTTTTGTTTTATACATCAGACTCAGTAGTTATGTCACTAGTTGAGTGTTACTTATTTCGTTTCGATTTCCTCAGTGGAAGGAACAACAACGTCTTTTTTAGTTACAGACAATGCTCCATTCTCTTCATCGATGAGCAACGAATCACCTTTAGTCACATTACCCGTGAGCAATTCTTCCGATAATTTGTCTTCAATATGCTTCTGGATCGCCCGACGAAGCGGACGAGCACCATAGGCTGGATCGAAGCCTGCTTTGGCAAGGAAAGCCTTGGCATTGTCTGTGAGTTCGAAGTCGACCTCGTATTCATTCAGACGTTTACGAAGCTCTTCACTCATCAGTGTAACAATCTCAGCAATGTGTTTTTCTTCAAGAGAATGGAACACGATAATTTCATCAATCCGGTTAAGGAACTCAGGACGGAAGCTTTTCTTCAGCTCATCCATCACTTTACCCTTCATGTTATCGTAATCCGCACCTGCATCCACTACTGCCGTAAAGCCCAGTGTAGAGTTACGTTTGATCGCTTCTGCACCCACATTGGATGTCAAAATAATCAACGTATTCCGGAAGTCTACGACGCGACCTTTGGAGTCGGTCAGACGACCATCCTCAAGCACTTGCAGCAAGATGTTGAATACTTCAGGATGTGCTTTCTCGATTTCATCGAGCAGGACGACAGAGTAAGGTTTGCGACGAACTTTCTCTGTCAGCTGTCCACCTTCTTCATATCCCACATATCCCGGAGGTGCTCCGACGAGTCTTGAAGTGGAATGCTTCTCGCCATACTCGGACATATCAATCCGGATGACTGCATTTTCATCCCCGAACATGGCTTCTGCAAGAGCACGAGCCAGCTCGGTTTTACCTACCCCTGTAGGACCAAGGAAGATAAATGAACCCATTGGACGTTTCGGATCTTTCAATCCGGCACGAGCACGACGAACTGCACGACTGACGGACTTCACAGCCTCATCCTGACCAATGACACGTTCATGCAGAATTGATTCCAGATTCATCAAGCGTTGTGTCTCTTCTTCTTTCAGCTGATTCACCGGAATACCAGTCCAGCTGGCTACTACTTGTGCGATATCCTCAGGAGTTACCTCAGAATCCGTGCGACCTTGTTTTTCTTTCCATTGGTTCTTCGTTACATCCAGCTCTTCACGGATTTTTTGTTCCGTGTCACGCAGCGCTGCTGCCTTTTCGAACTCCTGGCTTTGAACCGCTGCGTCTTTTTCCTTGCGGATATCCTCGAGACGGCTCTCCAGTTGTTTGAGGTTAGGTGGGATCGTGTAAGAGTTCAGTCTTACTTTGGAACCCGCCTCATCAATCAGGTCAATCGCTTTGTCCGGCAGGAAACGGTCTGTAATGTACCGATCAGACAGTTTAACCGCCTGCACAATCGCTTCATCCGTAATTTTTACCCGGTGATGCGCTTCGTAACGATCACGTAAACCATGCAAAATTTGAACCGCTTCTTCTGGAGAAGGCTGATCGACCGTAATCGGTTGGAAACGACGCTCTAGCGCAGCATCCTTCTCGATATATTTGCGATATTCATCCAACGTTGTAGCACCGATGCACTGCAATTCTCCACGGGCCAAAGCCGGTTTCAAAATGTTCGAAGCATCAATTGCACCTTCCGCTCCGCCTGCACCAATCAGGGTATGCAATTCGTCGATGAACAAGACAATGTTACCCGCTTGACGAATTTCATCCATAATTTTTTTCAGACGATCTTCGAATTCACCGCGATATTTTGTACCTGCAACAACTGAACCCATATCCAATGTCATGACACGTTTGTCACGCAAAGTCTCTGGAATTTCGTTGGCGATGATTTTTTGTGCAAGTCCTTCAGCGATAGCTGTTTTACCTACACCTGGCTCACCGATCAGTACTGGGTTGTTCTTGGTACGACGGCTCAGCACCTGGATAACACGTTCGATTTCTTTACTACGTCCAATCACTGGGTCCAGGTTGTTCTCCTTGGCATACGCCGTAAGATCACGTGCCAGACTGTCCAGTGTTGGTGTGCTGACATTGGAAGGCGTACCATTATGACTGGATACAGCTTCACTGCTGCCAAGCAGTTGCAGCACTTGTTGACGTGCCTTGTTCAAACTAATACCCAGGTTGTTCAGCACACGTGCTGCAACCCCTTCGCCTTCACGAATCAATCCAAGCAGGATATGCTCTGTGCCTACATAGGTATGGCCCAATTTGCGAGCTTCATCCATAGACAATTCAATCACTTTTTTCGCACGAGGCGTATATGCAATGTTCGTAGGTTGCTCTTGGCCACGGCCAATTAGCGTCTCTACTTCATCTTGAATTTTTTCCAATCCGAGTCCCAGGCCGATCAGCGCTTTGGCTGCGATGCCTTCGCCTTCACGAATGAGGCCGAGCAAAATGTGCTCTGTACCGATGTTATTATGACCAAGACGGACAGCTTCTTCCTGCGCCAATGCGAGCACCTTTTGGGCCCGTTCCGTAAATCTTCCAAACATCATATCTCCTGCACCTCCATGGTTTTGGATAAAACGGGGGCTGTTGAAAGGATCCCACCGTATTCTTCATATCATTTTTGTTTGCAGCCGTGCTGCGAATAAAATCATTCAGCATTCATTTATAGAAATGCTCTATTATATAAAAGCCGCATCTGCGGCGTGAAACCTTTATAAACAACTCTTGAACAACCTAGGATTGATTGGCTGCACTGATCGTATCACGGATCAACTGAGCCCGATATATGTCACGCTCATCTGTCCGCATGTCTTCCCCAAATGTTTTCTGCAAAAAGCCCGGCTGCGTCATCACATTCAACTCGTTCATCACGGTAATGGACAAGCCGTCCAACAATCCGAGATCAACACCAAGTCGAACATCAGACAGACGCTGTGCAGCTTCCTTCGAATCGACGATGGCTGCATGGGACAAAATGCCGTAAGAACGCATAACCCTGTCGGTAATCCGCAATCTGGAGTCCGTAATTAACCGTTCTCTGGCGGTACGCTCATGCCCAATCATCTGTAACACAACACTATGCAGGTTATCGATGACTTCTTGTTCCGTCTGCCCCAGTGTGATCTGGTTCGAGATCTGGAACAGGTTACCCATCGCCTCACTGCCTTCACCGTAAATTCCCCGTACAGTCAGTCCGACTTGGGAGACTGCACTTAGAATGCGGCCAATCTGCTGTGTCATCACCAGAGCGGGTAGATGCATCATGACAGATGCTCTTACACCTGTACCTACATTCGTAGGACAGCTGGTTAAATATCCTCTGCGGTCATCAAAAGCGTAATCCACATGCGCTTCAAAAGCATCATCTATGGCGGAAGCTTTCTCCCAGGCTTCTTTCACCTGGAACCCCGGATAGAGGCACTGGATACGAAGATGATCCTCTTCATTAATCATAATACTGACAGATTCATCCTCACTGAGAATAACAGCACCATTTCTGGATTCGTTCGCAAGACTGGGACTGATTAAATGCTTCTCCACCAGCACCCGTTTGTCAAGGTCATCAATATCAATCAGATCTAGGGTATGAAAATCTCCAAAGGCATGAACGTCATCATATTGAAGTACTTCGCTCAGCTTATTCAGCACTTCTTCCGATTGCTCATTGGAAGCCAGCATCGGAAACGGATAATGCTGCAGGTTGCGTGCGATCCGGACTCGGCTGCTAATGACGATTTCGGAATCAGCCGCATCACTACGCATCCAGTCGCTGAGCGCCTTCTCTGTAAAACGCAGATTAGGCATTACGCATCCCTCCTACTCATCACAAACTTTACTCCTGAGCTATTTCTTTTTCAAGTTCCCTGATCTGATCACGAATTTGAGCGGCTTCTTCAAACTCCTCTTGCGTTATGCTCTCCTGAAGATCCCGTTTCAGATCAGCAATCTGTCTTTTGACCTTGATGCGACCACCAGCCCGTGCAGGCACTTTACCCACGTGGGAAGTGCTACCGTGAACCCGTTTGAATAGGGGGTCCAAACGACTGTCAAAATATTTATAACAAGAACTACAGCCAAAACGGCCGATTTTACTAAACTGTGAATAGGTCATGCCGCATTCTTCACAACGAAGGGATTGCGCGGGTGTTGCTCCCGCACTGCCATTCTTGCCTGAGGGTTCAAAATCAAGCAACCCGGACAATAAGTTATGAATGGAAAATCCGTTGGATGTTCCGGGAATCATTTCCCCTTTTTCACGAGCACATGACTCACAAATATGGAATTCCGTCTTCTCTCCGTTCACGATCTTCGTGAAATGGAGTGTTGCCGGACGGTTGTTGCATTCTTGGCACAGCACAATGATGTACCCCCTTGATCCCGATAGTTTTCATTTACCGAGCAAAGATATTAACATCGCCTTTAACATTCTGGCACGAATTTGATCCCGGTAAGGAAGTTTGACCAATATAATCTCTCTCGATACAGCTGCCCGCATCAACCCGGCTTCCCTTTTGCTCAAGAAACGTGCTTCTTCCAGTTGGTAGATCAGACCTTCGGCAGCTGTCTGCCCGATCTCATCTCCAATACTATGGTGCAAATGGTTATGCAGAGCCGAGTGAGCCGGCAATTCAATCCGCTGTATGCGAACATAACCGCCGCCGCCACGTTTACTCTCTACAAGATAACCTTTTTCGAGTGTAAATCGGGTGCTGATGACATAATTGATCTGGGAAGGCACACATGAAAATTGATCAGCCAGATCATTACGTTGAATTTCGACCAATCCTTCGGGACTTTCATGCAAAATACTCTTCAGATATTGTTCGATAATATCAGAGATATTACGCATCCACTCATCCTCCACTGTCTGAAACGTTAAGTCAATAAGGACCCACACGCCCCTACAGAGTACACCTTCTCAACCCATTTAACCAATCAAGGAAACAGCGAAACTGATCTTCAACGGTCTTTAACAGGAGAGCGAAGGACGCTCGAAGGTCCTTTAATATTGCTTTTATCCGCTGATGTGTACTACCTTCAATATGGCTCCCACCACCGGATTGCAGAAAGAAAGTTACGTAAGTATTTAACCTTTAGTTGACTTTGACTTTCTTTGACTTTATATACATTATAGCATATTTTGTGGTTTTGCCAAGAGGGAGCACTATTCATTTTTTACGATTTTACACGAAATATTCGGCTGACACAAAAAAACCTCTCCAAAATAGCTGGAGAAGTCCATTTGTCTCACACTAGCATCGTAATGCTATACAAGTTAAGTCTATGAAATTGATCCTAAAATACTCGTTACTCTATGAGGATCAGAAAAAATCAAGTAAATACGTTTCCCGTTCAGGAATCGCTTGCTCCAAAGCCTTAATCGCTCCATTCGGTCCTTCAATTCTACCTATTTGAGCCATCTCTGCGGGCCTACGATACCCCATCAGCATTGCGGTGAGCGCCTGTATGTCTACTTTAACAGTCTGATCCTTAGGTGCCGACTCAGATGTTTTCCATATCGAAGCTGTACCATTCATCGCCACATTCAACTGCCATACCCCTTCATTCCATGGTGCATGGGCATCCTCTACCTGGAGATTAATCTGTACTGGTGAGTCTGGGCTCGCAAAAGGATACTGTGAAATAAATTGTTCTACACTCACAATACGTGCCATGAAGAAAGGTACAATTTCCTGCTGAATCCGCGGATTATCTAATTGAAAAGCAAGCATATCACTGGCTGGTGCCTGTAAAGTGACTTCCTCAATCATAGAATCATGGTTGGCAATAAAGGTCCACAAACCTTGTCTTGTCTCTTCATTCAGATAAATGATCTCTTTAATGGTAAACTTTCTTTCCTTAACCTCATATAAAACATAGCCTTGTGCTTTACCAGCTTCATCATAATATACAGCCTTCTGGCTGGCGCCATTAGATAGAACTGAATTCTCCCATCTCGCATCATCCCGAATCAAGGTTCCGTTATAGCGTTCAGCGTACGCACTGTATACTTCCTTTAATATACTGAGTCCCGGATCGCCACGGCGAATTGTTCCAGGGGTTGCCTTTTTCGCAGGCAGATGAGCTGTAGGCACTTTATATCGTTTAAACTCAACATACGTCTCCCATCCATATCTCCGATAAAATGCAAAAGAGAACGGATGCAAAAACGATATACTTTGTTTGTTACGGTTCATTTCCTCCAGCGCATGCTTCAACAGCCCAGCTACCCAGCCTTTACGTCTATATTCTGGCCATGTCGCTACTCCCGCAATACCGCCCATCTCGAACGATCTCCCATGAATATAGGTTTGAAAAGGAATAATATGAAGTTTGGCACCCAATTGTCCTTCCTCAAATACACCCCATATATCCTGTGAATCAAATTGACTCCGTCTCTTCTCCGTTTGCTCTTCACTCATTACCACTTGAAAAGCATACTCGGAGAGTGCCATAGCTGGCTCAAAATCATCTACGGTTAATTTCTGAATTTCCATGTCGTCCTGCACCCCGTTCTCTAAGTTATGATATCTTTCAAATCATGGCCTGATACGTGATGTATGTATCCATTTATGAGTGTGTCAGAGGAACGGGACAAAGTCAAACAAGAGATGCGCGGGCATCTCTCGGGGATAACGATCTATATTAAAAAACACAAATAAAAACCACCACCGAATAACATCGGCAGTGGTTCTTCGCTTGGCGGCGTCCTACTCTCCCAGGACCCTGCGGTCCAAGTACCATCGGCGCTAGAGGGCTTAACGGTCGTGTTCGGGATGGGTACGTGTGGAACCCCTCCGCCATCGCCACCAAACGCGATTTGTCGAAGCATAGCTTCTTGAAATCAGATATGAAACTGAAAATCATACACACATTCTGTGATGTACCGATTTTCATTTCAGAGATTATTCTCTGAAAACTAGATCCGAAACGAAATGTGCGATTTATAACTTGCATATTGGATAAGCCCTCGACCGATTAGTACTGGTCAGCTCCATGCATTGCTGCACTTCCACCCCCAGCCTATCTACCTCGTCGTCTTCAAGGGGTCT
>NZ_FRDO01000012.1:0-68875 GCF_900143165.1 Paenibacillus sp. ov031 | reverse complement strand
AACTCTCCAATAAAGTATTGAAAAGAGCGATAAGCTCATTTTGAAACTGACGAGATTAAAAATCTCATTTATTTTGCTTTGAAATCATACAGTCCGAAGACGTGTACCGATTTCTCAGCGTCGATCTTGCAAGCAAGATCGTTACTCACTCGTTGTTCAGTTTTCAAAGATCAAACTTGTTTCATTGCCGTGTGTTGTTCACCTCAGCAACTTTTATATCTTATCACATCCGAACCAACTTTGCAAGCTCTTTTTTTAAGTTTCTTTCGAAGCTTATTTCATTCGCTTGCCGCACCGTGTTTCTCGTGTTTTCTTGGCCGGAATTAGAATATACCATGTAGAGATTCGGAACGCAAGCTTTATTTTCAATAAATTATATTTAGTCTCTCGTATAGCTATTCACTTAATGCCGGAGTTATTTAAGATCCCTTCAATCCTTATTAAACACTCTCTTCCCAGAACATGCGGATCACCTTTCCTCCACGGATAATCCGCATGTTCCTTCCGCCCTATCCAATTAGATGTTACTTCACTTTCTCTAAAGGCATCTTTCGCGGCCATAAGCTATAACTGAAGCTGATTATAAAATCGATCCCCAATATAATCCCCCATACTCTTATGAGATTAGAGAATGCCGTAGTACGCTCCGTATCCCCAATCCACCAGATCATCGCGAGCAAGAACAAGCTACCTATGCCCCAAGCCAATAGATGTCTAAGCCATCCCACTCTTTCACGACTAGCATGCTCGCTACCATACACCTTGCTGCTCCGAGGATTATCCCCTCCCTTATACCAGTAAAGGAAATAACGATCAGCCCAAGCGATCATCTGATGACCATAAGCAATACTCACACCTGTATATATAGCTGCAATGCCGTGAACCATATTTGCCGTAGCACCCCGTTGAAGATCCATCACCGTCGCTACCATAAGAAGAACATCCACAATGGGCGTTGCCATTAACAGCGCGACCCCTGTCCGTTTCATCCCAAACAGATAACGCACACTTAGACCTGAAGCGACAAAAACCCAGAAGGCAATCTCACATCCAATAATAAAATAGGCAATCAAACGATTCACTCCTTTTATAATACGAATGTATTAAATATAATTTAACACGTTTGTATTATAATAATCAACAATGATATAATCTTTTTATGCCTAAAATAGTTGATCACGATAAACAACGTCTGCTCGTAGCCGAAGCGGCTTGGCGTGTCATCCGAAGAGATGGCATGGAACAGGCCTCCGTTCGAAATATTGCGGTAGAAGCTGGAATATCGGCCGGGTCTATGCGCCACTACTTTTCAACCCAATCAGAACTACTCCTATACGCAATGAATCTGGTATCCGAACGTGTATCGAATCGAATCACACAGATTTCCTTTGATGCATCTCCTTTGGAGAATATGAAGCTTCTGTTGTTAGAACTCTTGCCAAGTACGGATGAAAAAATGGCCGAAATGGAGGTGTGGTACGCTTTTACAGCCAAGTCCAAGACTGACCCTGTTCTCAAAGAGCATGCCGACAAAGTATATGATGAACTCAGACACGCGATGGCTAAAGTTATCACCTACCTCATGGAACTCAATCTCTGCCGAACAGACATCGACAAGGAACTGGAAATTGAAAGGCTGTACGCACTGGTCGACGGTTTGGGTATTCATGCGATTCTTCGTCCTGACCAGATGAACACCAAGATTATGGAGAACATCCTTACCACACATCTTGCAACGTTATGCCGGGATGCAGAATAACATTCGATCACATAATTAAATACAGCTCAATCCTTCGTACCAGCAAGAAACAAGTAATTGCTTCTATGAAACAAAAAAACCGTCAGGCATTAGTTGTAACTAACCTATTCCATGATAGGGTTAGTCCTAGATGCGTGACGGTTTTTCTTTTTATCCAATAATAATCCGGCCCTCCGGATGGCGATACAGCTTTTTCTCTTTGCGCGGACGAAGCGCGTATGCAATGGTTAGTGGTCCAATACGTCCGATAAACATCGTGAAGGCGATAATCACTTTTCCCCATACCGTTAATTCATGTGTTACTCCCACCGACAGACCTACTGTCCCAATCGCCGAGGCCGCTTCAAACATAAGTGAAAGGAACGGTGCATCCTCTGTGGTAAGTAGTAGCATTACTACAACCATGAATATGATCAAGGAAACCATAATAATCGTCAATGCTCTCATCAGCAAATCTTTCGGAACACGCTGACGGAAAAATACAATATCTTTATTGCCACGAATCATGGCATACACCGCTCCAATCATGATCAGGAACGTTGTCGTCTTGATCCCACCCCCGGTTGATCCCGGAGATGCCCCAATGAACATCAACAGAATGAAGAAGAACTGAGTGGCCTGCCTCATCTCGGTAATATCAATGGTGCTCGTACCCGACGAACGTGTAGAGACCGATTGGAAGAACGAGGCGTATATCTTTTCACTCCAACTTAGAGACGCCAGTGTGTGTCCATTGGTGAACTCAAATACAAACAGTACAATTGCTCCAATACCAATCAGTGCACCTGATACGGACAATACCAGTTTGGACTGCAACGATAAGCGACGGCGCTTGCGGAACTCAAACAAATCATTCAGCACCACAAAGCCGAGTCCACCCGATACAACCAGCACGGAAGCTGTCAGGTTAAACAACCAGTCCCCTGTATAATACTGAAAACTGTTGCCAAACAGATCGAAACCACCATTATTAAATAATGAAACCGAGTGAAACGCCCCATAGTATACCGCCTGCCAAAAGGGCATCTCCGTTGCCCAGCGTAGTGCCAATATAACAGCAGCCACCCCTTCAATGGTAAACGAAAAAATGAGCACTTTGCGGATAATACGTACAATGCCTTCCATACTGTCAGCGTTGATAGCCTCTTTCAGCAGAAGCCTGTCCTTTAGCGAGATACGCTTACCCAATACTAATGCAAACAACGTTGCGATGGTCATGAAGCCAAGTCCACCTAGCTGCATAAGCACCATAATCACGATTTGACCAAACAGGTTGAAAGTCGTCCCTACATCCACAACGACCAGCCCGGTTACACATGCAGCAGAGGTAGAAGTAAAAAGCGCATCAATAAACGCCAAATGCTCGCCGCTTTGATTGGAGATAGGTAACATGAGCAGAATCGTACCGATCATGATAATAAGCATAAAACCACCAACCAGAATCAATGGGGGTGATAGGAATTTAGCAATGTGAAGCCTAAACTTCATGGAGGGCACCTCTTTTAACATAATACAAGCAGGTAGGCGAACAAATTCTGTCACCACACTTTGGTAAGACATGTTGTTTCGACGAATCTGTCACTTCGATGCCTATGTAAACCTAAAGAGGAACTTGCCACCAGCATCATACTGAACGGCAGGTTCCTCTTCTATTATGAACGAGTTAAACGTTCCTTATTTAATCCTGTGTACGAGGACGCATATGCGGGAAGAGCAGTACGTCACGAATAGACGGCGAGTTGGTCAACAACATGATCAGACGGTCAATACCGATCCCCAGTCCACCTGTTGGTGGCATACCATATTCGAGCGCACGGATGAAATCATCATCCATTTCGTGTGCTTCGTCGTTCCCGTGTTCTTTCTCCAGCAATTGTGCCTCAAAGCGCTGACGTTGATCGATTGGATCATTCAGCTCCGTAAATGCATTTGCATGCTCACGTCCAACGATAAACAGCTCGAAGCGGTCCGTGAAACGTGGATCTGAATCGCTCTTCTTCGCCAGCGGAGAAATCTCAACCGGGTGCCCCATAATAAAGGTTGGTTGAATCAATGTCTCTTCTACAAAATGTTCGAAGAATGCATTCAGAATATGACCAAATGTCATATGCTTTTCAACCGGAACTTTATGTTCTTTCGCCAAACGATGAGCTTCCTCGTTCGTCATGTGCACGGAGAAGTCCACGCCTACAACTTCCTTAACCGCGTCTACCATCGTTACACGGCGCCATTGTGGTGTAAGATCCACTTGATAGTCTGCATATTGGATAACTTGCGTACCAAGCACTTCCTGTGCGATGTGAGCAACAAGATTCTCAGTCAAACGCATAATATCCTGATAATCGGCATATGCCTCATAAAGTTCAATCATTGTGAACTCAGGGTTATGACGTGTCGACATCCCTTCATTACGGTATACACGGCCGATCTCATATACTTTCTCCAGACCGCCTACAATCAGACGTTTCAGGTGAAGCTCAATCGCAATCCGCATGTACAATTCCATATCAAGCGCATTATGATGCGTGATGAATGGACGCGCAGCGGCACCACCAGCGATGGTGTGCAGCGTCGGAGTTTCGACTTCCAGATAGCCCAGAGAATCTAGGTAACGGCGCATCGACTGAATGATTTTGGAACGAGTAATGAAGGTCTGCTGCACTTCACGATTCATAATCAGGTCAACATAGCGCTGGCGGTAACGCAGCTCTACATCCGCGAGTCCATGATATTTATCCGGAAGTGGGTAAAGTGACTTGGACAATACTTCGAGATTTTGAACTTTAACCGAAGTTTCACCTGTCTTGGTTTTGAAGATTACCCCAGAGACACCTACAATATCCCCTAAATCGAGCAGGCTGAACGCGGCGTATTTGTCTTCCGGTACAGTATCCTGACGAACATAGATCTGGATTCTGCCGCTCAGGTCCTGAATATGTGCAAAGCTCGCTTTACCCATTCCCCGCTTCGCCATAATCCGTCCGGCAATACTGACTTCGATGTGCTTCTCTTCCAGCTCTTCCTTGGTCAGTTCTTCATACTTCTTCAGAATGGAGCCGGCTTCTTCCGTACGTACGTATTTTTGGCCAAAAGGGTCGATCCCCAATTTGCGGAGCTCGTCCAATTTGTCGCGGCGAATTTGTAAAAGCTCACTTAGTTCGGTTTCGGTTTCCTGATTCAAGACTTCATCCGTCATGATCTATATTCATCTCCTTATTTACATTGCAGGCATCTTCAGAGGTATTCTGCCTCAAATGTTGAAAAAAGCTTCCCTAAGGAAGCTTTTGTCTCCGTACCCGACTGCTTCATTGCTTATATTACTTTTTGATGTCTACAATTTTATATTGAATTACGCCAGCAGGCACACTTACATCAACAACCGTACCTTTTTTCTTGCCCAGAATGGCTTTGCCAACAGGGCTTTCGTTCGATATTTTGTTTTGCAGCGGATTGGACTCCGCAGAACCTACAATCGTATATTCCGTGATATCACCGAATTCCAGATCTTCTACAGTGACTGTTGCACCCACGCTTACAGCTTCGGTATCGATCTCGTCGCTGTTGATAATCCGTGCGTTCCGAAGCAATTTCTCCAACGTAATAACGCGGCCTTCAATGAAAGCCTGTTCGTTCTTCGCGTCTTCGTATTCGGAGTTTTCACTAATATCTCCATACCCGATGGCTACCTTAATCCGTTCAGCCACTTCGCGGCGCTTCACTGATTTCAGCATTTCCAGTTCTTCTTCAAGCTTCTTAAGACCCTCTGGTGTAAGGATAACTTCCTTATCGCTCATCTCAACCGATTCTCCTGTCATGGGAATAATTTGATTGCACGGCAACGGAACCAGTGCTGTTTACAGAGCTCCGCCCGCATACATCTTCAAAACTATATGAAGTTCTCCGGAGAAACAGAACGTTCCTCCTGATGCACTAGCCTTATGACGCACATGGCGAATTTATACTGTGAAATTATAGGGTAACGGTCTCGAAAAGTCAATGTTACGCCCCCTATAGCTGTAAACGTTTTACAGCAGCAGATCAGGATGCATTTTCGGCTACTGCCGGTTCTGACTCCAGATTGCCTTCCATATGCAGCTGGCCTACAAAGTTCTCCAGAATATGCACCATCTCATCACGTTTGGTTTCTTCCATAATAACGTCTTTGATACGGGCAGATCCTTTCAGACCTTTCAGATACCAAGCCAGGTGTTTACGCATCTCTCGAACAGCAACAGCCTCACCCTTCAGTGCAATCAGACGGTCCATATGCAAAATGGCAACCCGAATCTTCTCTTCCCCATTCGGGTCAGGAAGCAGTTCGCCGGAACTCAAGTATTGAATGGTCCGATACAACATCCATGGGTTACCTAGGGCGGCACGACCGATCATAACTCCGTCACAACCCGTTTCATCCAACATACGACGGGCATCTTCCGGTGAAGATACATCTCCGTTCCCGATAACCGGGATGGAGACAGCCTCTTTGACATTTTTGATGTGTGACCAGTCCGCTGTGCCTGTGTAGAGTTGCTCACGTGTACGGCCGTGAACACTTACCGCTTGTCCGCCAGCACGTTCAACCGCAAGTGCATTCTCAACCACGTAGATATGCTCGTTATCCCAGCCGATCCGCATCTTGACTGTAACGGGCTTATCTACAGCGTCCACAACAGCAGATACCATTTCATAAATTTTGTTCGGATCAAGCAACCAGCGTGCACCTGCATCACAGCTCGTCACTTTTGGCACAGGGCATCCCATGTTGATGTCGATGATGTCAGCATTGGTTTCTTTGTCCACAATTTTGGCTGCTTCTACGAGGGCTTGACGATCTCCCCCCCAAATTTGCAGGCTCAGCGGTTTCTCACGCTCATCTACAAATAACATCTCACGTGTACGCTTGTTACCATGCACGATGGCTTTGCCACTAACCATCTCCGCACATACGAGGCCTGTTCCAAATTCTTTTGCGATCAGACGAAAAGCCGGATTACACACGCCAGCCATCGGCGCAAGTACAACCTGGTTTTTCATTACAATGTCACCAATTTTAAGCATGGTAGTCGTTCCACTCCTTTTTAAATCCGACTCTTGCATGAATCCTGGTTGTGTTTTAGTTTGTATAAAATAAACGAATAATGACGATATTTTCTTATTAGTAAAAAGCGACCTTAGTTCCCCTGTAACTCCTCAATGCTGATCGACAGCACCCCGGCAATTAGATTCAGCTCCCGTTCAACTACTTTGCGGTTGCCTCGTTCAATCATACCCAGAATGGCCAGCGATATGCCCGTCTCAGCAGCGAGTTCCTGTTGTGTTAAACCTTTCAGCTTCCGGAAAGCCCGGATTCGATTGGCCAATTGCACGTTTTCCAAAGCTGTATTCCATCCTTTCCATCCAGTACAGACAACGATGATTGTACAAAGGTATACAAACCTGAATGCTCATCTTCGGTTACGATATCAGCCAGTGGCACCAATACAAACGCCCGTTCACCCATCCGTGGATGTGGTAATTGCAGCCGGTCGGTATCACTCGTCTCTCCATCCATCCAAAGCAGATCCAAATCGACTGTACGAGGGCCCCAACGGATATCACGAACCCGCCCAAGCCGTGTTTCAATATCCAGCAGTTCCGTGAGCAGCTGCTCCGGCAAAAGTATAGTCTGTACCGCAGTTGCCATATTCAGAAACGCTGGCTGGTCCACATAACCTACCGGCTCCGTTTCATATAGCGCAGAACAGCGCAAGACAGATATATGAGGATGTGCATCCAGCAACGTTAACGCCTCAAGCAGCGTCTGTTCCCGGTCACCCAAATTAGCCCCTAAAGCAATATAAGCCTCTGAAGATTCAGAGGTCGAATGTGCAATCATGATCGGTTCTCACTTTCTTGTGCGGCGAAGCTCTACAGTTACGCCCCCAAAATGAATATCGAAAGGCGGATGCGGCTTCGTCACCTTGACTGTCAGTGCATTGATAATAGTATAAGTGTCTAGTAAAGAAGATGCAATATGTTCGCCCAAAGCTTCAATTAACTGGAATGATTTATTTTCAACGATCTGTTTGACCAGCTCATGGATCTCCGCATAATTGATGGTTTTGGTTAAATCATCGTTACGCCCAGCCTCACCCAGATCCATATCGATCTCCAAATCAATATAATAACGCGCCCCCAGCTTCCGTTCCTCGGCAAATACGCCGTGATATCCGTAATACTCCATTCGATGCATTACCATTCTATCCATAAGTTCCGCCTGCCCTCTATATATAATGAATTCATGGTTCGATGTTTGTTCTTATTGCAAAACGCTGCGCTTCCACTGCACGGGTCACTTGTCCCGCCAACATCATTTCCTCCGCAAGCCTGGAGATGCATACAACATGGCATCACACATGTCCACTGTGCGCCGAATCGGCTTCACATCATGGACCCGGACCATCTGGCATCCTTGGGCTATGCCAAAAGCAACCGTAGCGGCTGTACCCTCCAGCGCATCATCCGCCTGTACCTGTAAGGTGTTCTGGATGAACCTTTTACGCGAGGTGGCAAGCAGAACGGGATAGCCCATCTCATTGAGCAACCCGAGCGATGACATGAGCACTAGGTTTTCGTTCAGATCTTTCACGAAGCCAATGCCCGGGTCCAGAATAATCTGATCGGGATGTACTCCGGCCTCTAGCGCCATCTGTATACTCTCCTCAAGATTACGGACTACATCAACCAAATAGTTGGTATAGTCTCGTTCTTGCCGGTTGTGCATTAGGATCAGAGGACATCCCAGTTCTGCCGCAGTGCGTGCCATCTCCGGGTCAGCCTTGGCACCCCACACATCATTGATGATGTGCGCTCCAGCCTGAATAGCCTGGCGAGCGACATCCGCTTTATAGGTGTCTACCGATATCGGAATATGTGGAGCCTGCTGCCGCAGTGCTTCAATGACCGGAATGATCCGGCTGAGCTCTTCATCAGCGCCAACGATATCGGAACCTGGACGTGTAGATTCCCCGCCAATATCAATGAGATCCGCGCCATCTTCCATCATCTGAATGGCGTGAGCCACCGCACGCTCCACATTGGTATAACGTCCCCCATCCGAGAAGGAGTCCGGTGTGACATTCAGAATGCCCATAATAAGTGTACGTGTGCCAAGTTTTAGCTCTGCTGGACCCCACGCATAATTCCGTTCATAGATGACTGGTGTAAGTGTCATGAAGTATACCCCGCTTTCTGCCGGTACATACCCAGAAGTACTTCTGTAACCGGGCCTATATGTCCGCTGCTGATTACCGTTTCCGTTCCATCCTCATCCCGCAATGTAGTAACTGGAACGAGTTCAGCAACAGAGCCTGTCAAAAAGATCTCATCTGCCTGTAACAGCTCCCCCCAAGGGAACAATCCTTCCTGGCAAGGTATTCCTTGGTGAACTGCAAGCTCCAGTACAACGGCTCTGGTGATTCCCGGCAAAATGCCAGTCGCAAGTGAAGGCGTGTAGAGTACGCCCTGTCTCACCCAGAACACATTGCTGACAATCCCCTCAGCTATGTAGCCATCTCGAGTTAATTGCAGACCTTCCGCACTTTGTACATGCTGCCCGTATCCGTTCAGTTCCCGTTTCGCCAAAATGCTGTTCATGTAATGCAGCGATTTGAACCGCACTTCTCCTTCAGGCGTGTTACGGGGCGTCGACAGACGTTGAAGCATTTTACCATTTTCATATAGAGATGGAGAGGGTCCAGGTAGTGCTTTTGCCAATACGATATGATTGGGTTTCACATAATCCCCCGAAGGTAGCCCCAGCGGGGCTTCGCCCGCAGATACCGTATATCGCACATAGGCATCCTGGAGTTCGTTAGCAAGCAGCACACTTTTGATCCATTCCGTTACCTCCGCTGCTGTTGCTGTGAAAGGAATGCCCAGTTCACGACACCCTGCAGCCATCCGCTCCAAATGACGTTCCAGCAGAAAAGGAACTCCCTGATACGTTCGAAACGTCTCGAACAATCCGAGTCCGTACAAAAAGCCGTGATCCGTCACCGGAACCACGGCTGCCGCCATATTGACCAATTCTCCGTTTATCGCGGCATATTTCATCTCTATACCTTTACCTGCTGAGACAGGAAGTTACGCAGCATTTGATGACCGTGATCCGTAATGATGGATTCGGGATGGAACTGAACACCTTCAATCGCATATTCCTTGTGACGCAAGCCCATAATCTCGCCTTCCGCAGTCTCGGCCGTAATCTCCAGACAATCTGGCAGACTGCTGCGCTCCACGATCAGAGAGTGATACCGCGTTGCCGTAAAGGGAGATGGTAATCCGGTAAATACGGATGTTCCGTTATGGTGCATCTCCGATGTTTTGCCATGCATCATGCGGTCCGCACGAATAACATTACCTCCGAAAGCCTGTCCAATCGCCTGATGTCCCAGACATACGCCAAAGATCGGAATACTACCCTTGAATTGATCAATGACCGCCAGACTAATGCCTGCCTCATTCGGAGTACAAGGACCGGGTGAGATCAAAATATGATCAGGTGCCAATGCCTCGATGCCTGCCAGATCAATTTCATCGTTACGGCGAACTTCCACCGTCTCCCCCAGTTCACCCAGATATTGAACCAGGTTGTACGTGAAGGAATCATAATTGTCGATAACCAGTATCATATCGTTGTTCCTCCTGTTCTTCCGTCCACACAGGGGACGGCTGCTTGATTATTTTAATTTAACGGCTTCAGCTTCCTCGCTGTAATTCACAGCCCTCATCATGGCTCTTGCTTTGTTCCGGCACTCCTTATATTCCCGATATGGATCGGAGTCAATAACGATACCTGCTCCTGCCTGTACATATCCCACTCCATCTTTAATGGAAAGTGTACGAATGATGATGTTCAATTCCATATTGCCACTGTAGTCCAGCCACCCAATCGATCCTGTATACGGTCCACGACGCACAGGCTCCAGTTCTTCAATGATTTCCATGGTGCGAACTTTGGGTGCACCCGTAATCGTTCCACCTGGGAACGTCGCTGCGATTACATCAAATACGGATAGTCCCTCGGCCAGCGTTCCCTCAACTTGAGACACCAGATGCATAACATGCGAATACTTCTCGATCGTCATCAGTTCAGGCACATGCACTGATCCATAAGCTGCAATTCGTCCGATATCATTCCGCTCCAGATCGACCAGCATAATATGTTCTGCCCGCTCCTTCTCACTGTTCAGCAGCTCAAAGGCCATCAACTCATCTTCGACTTCATCTCGTCCTCTTCGCCGTGTTCCTGCGATCGGACGAGCACTCACCTTGCCATGATCCACTTTGACTAGCAATTCAGGCGAACCGCTCACCAGTTGGAAATCCGGGCTACGCAGCAATCCCATGTAGGGAGAGGGATTTACTAGACGAAGCCATTCATAGATGTGCTCTGCACTGGACTTCAGACGTTTTTCCTGCCGCAAGGACAGATTCACTTGAAACACATCCCCCTGCCGGATATATTCCTGCACTGTGCGTACCGCCTGCTCAAAGTCCTCTTGAGGAAAGGAGGTGTGCCATCCTTCCGTTTCCCGCTCCGAATCCGCTGATTGCGCAGTGAGATGAATGTGGCTATGGCGATGCTCCAATGCCTGCTGCTGCTCTTCCGCCTGGGCAAAGCCCAGAATATGCAGCCATCGCTGCTGCATGGCTGCTGCTCGCTCTTCTGCTTCTGCGTACAGCTTGCGAAGCTGAGCTTCATCCTGATCCGGCTGTACAGTCAGATGAACCATGCAGAACAGCGCCTGCTGTTCATGATCATACGCCCATATTTCTTCAAAACGCATCCACCAATAATCCGGAAGTGCCGGGTTATCTTCTGCCAAGGTTGGCAGCTTTTCCAGGGATCTGGCTACGTCATAGCTTAGATAGCCTGCACATCCACCACCAAAGTCTGGAGCCCCGCTCACCTTTGGTGCCTTGTATGGCGCAGCCCACCTTTTTAATACTTCAAGTGGTTTACCACCGTCCGTTCGGGTACCTCCTTGAATAAGATCATGAATAACAGCTTCGTTGCCCTTGCCGGAGATAACGGATACCGGGTTTAATCCCAGAAAGGTATACCTTCCGCCTTTACCATTCTCCAACACCATTGCATAGGGTGACGCCTGTTGCCAGGCTGCTTCCCACGTTAACGGTAAACCGCCATGATACGGTCCCTTATCCGACTTAATCATATACGGCATCATGGTCCAACCTTTTCCGGCCCACTCTGTCCAGTCGGCGTATGTTGTCATCAGGTGTGTCATTGCGGTTTGCCGCCCTCCATCTGTCACTAGTTCTATTGTCTGATAGTATACTAAAGCGCCGCTGCTTTTAAAAGCATTCAGCAAAAAATCCTCCACACCCGGCATGCGGGCAAGGAGGATTTGTTTCATCACTAGTTAAGCTTAAGCTTCGAAGTTGTAAAGTGGCGTACTGAGGTAACGTTCGCCGTTACTTGGAACGATCACGACAACGCGTTTGCCTGCACCCAACTGTTTAGCCACTTGCAGACCTGCGCGGATGGCTGCACCGGAAGAAATACCGGATAGAATACCTTCTTCCTTCGCTACCTGACGAGCCGTCTCGAACGCATCATCATTCTCGATGTGAATGATCTCGTCATAGATTTCCTGATCAAGAATCTCAGGAATAAAGTTAGCACCGATCCCTTGAATTTTGTGAGGACCCGGTTTGCCACCTGCCAAGATTGGCGAAGCTGCCGGTTCAACGGCAACGATTTTAATCCCAGGGTATGATTCCTTCAATACTTCACCTGTACCTGTAATCGTTCCGCCTGTACCGATTCCTGCAACGAAAGCATCCAACGTACCGCCTACAGATTGAATGGCTTCAACAATCTCAGGGCCAGTCGTTTCACGGTGGATCTTCACGTTAGCTTTATTTTTAAATTGCTCAGCCATGAAATAAGATGGATTTTCCTTAAGCAATTCCTCAGCTTTTTTAACTGCACCATTCATACCTTCGGCTCCCGGTGTGAGCACAAGCTCAGCTCCATAGGCGCGAAGCAGGTTACGACGCTCCATGCTCATCGTTTCCGGCATAACAATAACAGACTTATAGCCTTTGGCTGCAGCCACCATAGCCAGTCCAATTCCTGTGTTACCACTTGTTGCTTCGATAATGGTATCACCCGGTTTCAGCTTGCCTTCTTTTTCCGCTTCTTCCACGATGCTAATCGCGATACGGTCTTTGACGCTTGAACCTGGATTCTGGTATTCCAGTTTCACGAATACTTCAGCACTGCCTTCAGGTACGATACGGTTCAGACGAACAAGCGGAGTACCTCCGATAAGTTCTGTTACGTTATTAACTACTTTAGCCATATGAATGCCCTCCTTAGTGGGATGAATACTACTTAAGTCCTGTTGCCATATACATGTGTGGCCGAGCAGCCTCTAGATGTTATAGAAGAACTTCGGAAATCCGCCTGAGTTCATTCCGTCTGCAATAAATCGGACAGAACCTGGGTTTTCGAAGATTTCTTTGTTCATATAAATGGTTTTATTCCGAGTAAATGAGTAGGTTTTTGATTATTTTTATCTTATCAACGTTACACCCTATTGTCAATATGAGTACTCAAAAAAATACTCCGCCCTGGGCCCTAAGGCCGTAGACAGAGTATTTTTATCAAGATGCAGTAGGACATTCGTTTGCAGGATAATCAGGATGCCGGAATTTCAGCGATGATGACAGCTTCATACTTGCTTCGCAGCCTTTCCTCCACCTGGGGCAGGGGATCAGCCTGGCTGAGAGCAAGCTGCATCCGAATTTCTTCGCGAACCTCTTCTGCAGGTTGCACCTGACGCTCTTGTTTGTCATTCATTTTAATGATGGCGTATCCTTCTTCCACCTTCACCGGCCCTGCAATATCGCCAACGTCCAGTTGAGCTGCAAGTTTGAGGATCGCTTCGGACTGAAACGGATCGTTCTGCTCAACCCATCCCAGACGACCACCCGCATCACGGGAGTAAGTGTCCGTCGATTCATTACGCGCAGTTTCTTCAAAGTCTGCTCCCTTGTCGAGCGCATCCAGGACTGATTCAGCCTGTTCCTCTTCCTTCAATACAATGATAGACAGATCATATTTTTCTGGGGAAACATAGTCTTCATGGTGTTCGTTCCAATAATGCTCAATATCTGCATCCTTGATCTGTATACCGCTCGTCGCGATTTTCTCAAGCAGAAGTCGGTATCCTGCCTCCAACTCAAGATCTTGCCTGGATAAACCCAGTTGGGACTGCGTCTCGTCAAAATATGCCTTCTCCGAATCATATCCATCCATGGCCGCGGCAAGTTCCTTCGCAATTTCTTTGGGAGTCACCGTCAGATTACGATCGAGCGCTTCTGCATATACAGCTTTACGATTGAGCATCTGAAGCAGCAATTCACTGCCATAGCGCCGTTTCAATGCCTCGGTCCATTCCTTGTCGGTGATGACCTCCCCATTGATCGTTGCTACCGCATTTCCCTCTTCTTGATTGGTATCCTGAGGCGAATCTGCTCCTTCACGTCCATTTCGTAAGCCTTGCACAACCATAACCGAACCCATCACCAGCATTCCAAGCGTCAAGACAATTACAGCCGTCCATAACCCTTTTTCCTGTCTTGTCATTCCGCGTCCCGTCCCCGCATAAAATCAGTTCTTGGCTTGCTCTAGGATGGTTTCAAGTTGTTCCTTGTTGAAATCGTAAGCCTCATTGCAGAATTGGCAGACCACTTCAGCCTGGCCTTCTTCCTCAATCAATTGTTCCATTTCGGATTGACCCAGACTGATCAACGTTTTCTCTACCCGCTCACGTGAACACTCACAGTGGAAATGAATATCCATTTCGTCCATGACCTGTACATCAGGCAGTACGCGACGAAGCAGTGCTTCCAGTTCAAGCCCCTCAGCCAACAGAGACGTCACTGGCGGCATTGTACCAATGGCATTTTCAATCACCGTAATCTCATCATCCATCAAACCTGGAAGCAACTGTACAATGAATCCACCGGCTACAATAACCGAATTATCGGTATCCACTAGTACACCAACGCCTACAGCAGAAGGCGTCTGCTCCGATTTGGCAAAATAGTACGTAAAGTCTTCGCCAAGTTCCCCTGAAATAATCGGCACACTGCCGCGATAAGGCTCTTTCAGCCCCAAATCCTTCGTTACGTTCACGAATCCCTCTGTTCCGACTGCGCCAGCAACGTCCAGTTTGCCCATACTGTTGCTCGGCAGATGTACATGCGGATTGCTTACATAGCCACGAACTTCACCCTTCGCATTAGCATCGGCAACAATCTGTCCAATGGGGCCGTCGCCTTTGACTTGAATTGTCAGCTTCTCTTCTCCCTTAAGCATAGCCCCCATAATGGATGCTGCTGTAACCGTACGCCCCATAGCTGCTGTAGCCGTGGGAAACGTATCATGTCTTCTGCGCAATTCCTCAACCAGTTCCGTCGTTTGAACAGCAAAGGCCCTAACCCGTCCGTTCATTGCTGTACCGCGAATTAACCGGTCTTGTTTGTTGTTGTTTTCCAAGTCATTCAGCCTCCTTTGGCGTAATCGCCAGTTATAGAAAAAACGGCATAACATATAAGACTGTAACCTCAGCCCGCTGTTTGCCGTCTCTGTTCTTACCTTTCCCGGTTCCGCTCATAAACGATACGCAGCCCTTCAAGCGTAAGCAGCGGATCCACTTCATCGATGCTGCGTGTTTCTTCTGCAATCAGCTTGGCAAGGCCTCCGGTTGCAATGACTCTAGGCTTGGCTCCCATTTCCTCGCGAATACGCTCCACAATGCCGTCCACCTGTCCTGCATAACCAAATATAATGCCGGCCTGCATCGCATGAATGGTGTTGCGACCAATGACTTTCTTGGGCTTCTCCAATTCAATACGAGGTAGCTTGGACGCTCGTTCATAGAGTGCTTCGGTTGCAATATGGATGCCGGGTACGATAGCCCCGCCCAGATAATTTCCTTTCTCGTCAATACAGTCAAATGTAGTCGCTGTACCAAAATCGACCACAACGAGAGGGCCGCCATACTTCTCAACGGCTGCTACTGCATTAACAATGCGATCCGCGCCAACTTCACGAGGATTCTCATACCGCAGGTTCAGGCCGGTTCGAATACCAGGCCCAACGAGTAGCGGTTTTTTGCCTACGTATTTCTCACACATGGCTTCAATCACATTCACCAGTGGTGGAACCACGGATGAGATGATCACACCTTCAATGTCGCGTGTTGAAATCCCCGACATATGAAATAAATTATAAATCAATACGCCGTATTCATCCACTGTCGACTGACGGGATGTACTCAGGCGAAAATGGTGGAGCAACTCCCGGCCTTGATACACGCCGAGTACGATATTGCTGTTGCCCACGTCTACCACAAGAATCAAAGAGGTTCACCCCTCTTTCTTTTCGTTTAAATCCAGGCTGATATCCAGGCTCTCAAAAGAGTAGGTTAACCTGCCAACTGAAATTACATCCACTCCGCTCTCTGCAATACCACGAATGGTATTTAGCGAGACGTTGCCCGATGCCTCAACTTTCACATGCGGAGCCTGCTCACGAATAAGAGCGACGGCCTCACGCATCCGATCTGGGTGCATGTTATCCAGCATAATGATATCTGACCCAGCCTGCAAGGCTTCTCTGACCTGTTCCATGTTTTCGGTCTCTACTTCAATGGTCATTGTATGCGGAATGACGGCTCGCGCACGCTGTACCGCTTCAGTGATCCCGCCTGCGCCCTTGATGTGGTTATCCTTAATCATGACGGCATCATAGAGACCGAACCGATGATTTGCTCCGCCACCAACCCGCACTGCATATTTTTCAAGCAAGCGGTGTCCCGGTGTTGTTTTACGAGTATCGACCAGTCGTGTAGAAAGGCCTTCCAGCGCGTCAACATAAGTACGTGTACGGGTAGCGATACCAGACATGCGCTGAAGCAGGTTAAGAGCCAGACGCTCTCCTGTCAGCAAGCTATGTGTGCTTCCTTCTACCTCAGCCAGAATCGTACCATGTGTAACTGCATCACCGTCTTTTACCATTGGTGTGAACGCAAGACCAGGATCCACTACCTGAAACACGAGTTCTGCTACCGTAATTCCTGCAATGATTCCATTGTCTTTGGCATGTATAACGGCCTTGGACTGACTGCCAGCGGGAATCGTCACATTTGTTGTGACATCCCCTGCACCAACATCCTCACGAAGCCAGTTTTTGATTGATTCGATGAGTCCTTCATTATATCCGTTCAGTATCATGACATCAATTCCTCCACAATCGCTTGTTCTCGCTGCTGCAGACTATGCTTCTGCCATACGGCATCGTCACGCTGCGGGAAATCCTCACGGTAGTGGGCTCCCCGACTTTCCTCGCGGTGTAATGCTCCAGTGGTAACCAACCAGGCACAGGTCAAAAGGTTGGCATATTCCATCTCTTCTTTGTGAGTAAACTTCTGATCAAAAAATTGCAGTTCTTGTTGCAGTTTCTCTATTGCTGCTTGCAGGTTAGCGCCATTCCGGCGCAGCCCCACTTGACGCACCATCATTTTTTGCAGACGCAAGCGTCTTTCGGACACCGGCTTCTGCTCTTCCTTTATGATCCTGCGAATAGTTGTTAATGTGGGAATATTTGTCTGGAGTGAAGCAAGCGGAGGAAGGGATTGAATACGATCCACGATTCTCCGGCCAAATACGATTGCTTCAGACAGAGAGTTGCTCGCCAGACGATTGGCTCCATTTACTCCAGTAGAAGATACCTCACCGCAGGCAAATAACCGGCCAATGCTGCTCTCCCCACTGAGATCCGTCTTCACTCCGCCCATCATGTAATGTGCAGCAGGAGCAACCGGAATCCAGTCTGTGGTCATATCCAGTCCGTATCGCATACAGGTCTCATAAATAGTAGGAAACCGATGCTTAATCATCTCCGCCGGTTCATGAGTGATATCCAAATATACAAAGGTGCTGTTTGTCGATTCCATCTCACTGACAATTGCCCGCGCGACGATATCACGTGGTGCCAGTTCAAGCTGTGCATGATACCGTTCCATGAAGCGCTCGCCTTTCACATTGCGCAAATAAGCTCCTTCGCCACGTACCGCCTCGGACACCAGGAAACGTGGTGCTCCCGGATAACAAAGGGAGGTCGGGTGAAATTGGATAAACTCCATGTCCCGGACAACTGCCCCGGCACGATAGGCCATCGCCACACCATCTGCTGTAGCCACTTCCGGATTAGTCGTATATCGATACAATTGTCCAGCTCCGCCAGAGCATAGTACGGTTGCCTCTGCCTTCACAAATACTTGTGAGCCGTCAGCCTTCTGAACCAGCGCACCTACACATTCTCCCTGCTCTGTAATCAGGTCAATGACAAAATGCTCATCCCACACTTCAATCCCCGGATGTTCATTCGCCTGTGCAGCCAGTGCACGCACAATCTCATATCCCGTTGCATCCCCATTGGCATGCAAAATACGGCGGTGGCTGTGCGCACCTTCCTGCGTCAACGCCAACTCGCCGTTCTCCAGATCAAACAAAGTACCCAGTCGAATCAGTTCTTTCACTCCGTCCGGGCCCTCGTTCACCAATGCTTCGACTGCTTCGGAGCGGCATAATCCCGCTCCTGCAACAAGTGTATCCTGCAAATGGTAGGCAGGTGAATCATCCTCAGCAATAACCGCAGCGATTCCTCCCTGCGCATACCGGGTGTTACTTTCCAGTAACGACTTCTTCGTGATCATCAACACACTGCGTTGTTCACTCGCCTTGATCGCAGTAAACAAACCAGCAATGCCCGAACCAATAACCAGCACATCCGTCTCCACCATCGGCAGCGCGGACAGATCAAAATCCACTAAATATTGCGGTATCATGTTATTTCACCTGTCTTGGAGCAAGAGTAGCGCATGCTACTTCACCAGTAACATGCGCTCTAGTGATTCTCTGGCTTTGTCGGCAACGGCTGGAGGCACGTAAATTTGCGGCTTCATCGTTTCCAGACATTTAACCAGCTTTTTCAAGTTATTGACCTTCATGTTCGGGCATACGAGGAACTTGGTAGCAAAGTGGAATTGTTTATCCGGGCTATCGAGACGCAGTTGGTATCCTGTACCATCCTCGGTACCTACGATAAATTCTTTAGCGGACGAATTCTTACAATATTCCAAAATGGCGGTTGTGCTACCTACGAAGTCACCCATCTCTACAACCTCAGGACGACATTCCGGGTGAACAACGAACTCGGCATTTGGATGCTTCGCTCTCATCTCAACCACGTCTTTGACCGTCAGCATATCATGGGTATTGCAGTAACCTTCCCAGATAATCATTTTCTTGTCTGTATGTTGTTGCACATAATGTCCCAGATTTTTATCCGGTACCCAGATGATTTCATCGGAATCAACAGATTGAATGACTCTGACAGCATTGGCCGATGTACAACAGATGTCGGTCTCTGCCTTGATCTCAGCTGAGGAATTGATGTACGTTACAACTTTGGCATTCGGGTGCTGTGCTTTCAATTTACGTAAGCCTTCAACGTTCACCATGTCTGCCATTGGGCAGCCTGCACGCTCGTCGGGGATGATAACCGTTTTGTTAGGAGCAAGAATTTTAGCGCTTTCACCCATAAAATGAACCCCGCAGAAAACGATAACATCCGCATCGGTTTGTGCCGCCTTCTGGGCCAGCAAAAACGAATCTCCCCGGAAATCAGCGACCTCCTGTACCTCGTCACGTTGATAATAATGGGCAAGAATAATGGCATTACGTTCCTTCTTCAATTCCATCAGCCGCTCGCGCAGCTCCCGGTTCATCTCAGCCTTGCGCTCTAAAGCCAGAGCTTCCACCTGTGATCCTCTCCTTATCGGGACAGCCTTATACGCTGTTTCATATGGCAAATCCAAGTCGTTATTTTCGCTTGAGAAACGAATCACAAGCGGTTTAACACCTAATGTACACAACGTTCACGACTCTGTCAATAAATGAAAACGCCCCAGAACAAGGGCATAACCGCCCATTTCCTACGTGGTTCGCCCTATAGCTCCCCGTTATCATTATCTATACAATTTGAAGGAATATATAAAAAAAGAGAGCCCAAAGGCTCTCTTTGTTCATCTGCCACTATAAACAGATGGTTGTTATAAATTAAGACGTTGGCTTCGTTCCACCATCATCCGGGTCATTGCTGTTTCCTTTGTCCAGATTCGGAGCTTCGTTAGGAATATCTCCGGCTGGTGGCTCAGGCGTTTCATCTTTGCCTTGGATACGGACGCGTACATCACCGATGTTGTCGATGATCGCCTCTCCGCTTTCGCTAGGCGTGCCTTCTCCATCATTGCTGTTCTCACTTTTTGGAGTCAGGGAACCTGTCTCGATCAATTCCTTGATCTGATCCATTTCCAATGTCTCCACTTCGAGCAATGTTTGTGCGATCAGATGCATCTCTTTCGAATGTTTTACGAGCAAGTCCTTACATTTCTCGTAACAATCGTTAATGAAGCGTTGCATTTCCTGATCAATCTCATATGCGATGGAATCCGAGTAATTCTGTTCATGACCAATATCACGGCCCAGGAATACCTGTCCCTGTGAACTTCCGAATTGCATAGGACCCAATTTCTCACTCATACCGTACTCCATAACCATACTTCGAACAATACCTGTCGCTTGCTGGAAGTCACTGTATGCGCCAGTACCAATTTCACCAATGAACAATTCTTCTGCAACACGGCCCCCAAGGAGTCCCGTTATTTTGTCCAACAGCTCCTGCTTGGTTACAAGCATACGATCTTCTTTTGGCAACATGATTACATATCCACCCGCGCGTCCACGCGGAATAATGGTAACTTTATGTACCATATCGGCATGTTCCAGGAAGTAACCTACAATGGTGTGACCTGCTTCGTGGTAAGCAATGATACGTTTCTCACGATCACTGATGACACGGCTTTTCTTCTCCGTACCTACGATAACACGGTCAATCGCCTCGTCTACCTCACGCATGGAAATATCTCTGCGATTACGACGTGCCGCAAGCAATGCCGCTTCATTCAAGAGATTTTCCAAATCTGCACCGGAGAATCCGGTAGTACGCTTCGCAATAATGTCCAGCTTCACATCTTTGGTGAGTGGTTTGTTGCGTGAGTGTACTTTCAGAACCGCTTCACGACCTCTCACGTCAGGGCGATCAACCGTGATTTGACGGTCAAAACGTCCTGGACGCAGTAAGGCAGGGTCCAGAATATCGGCACGGTTCGTTGCAGCAACGATGATAATACCTTCATTGGCTCCGAATCCGTCCATTTCAACAAGCAACTGGTTGAGTGTTTGTTCACGTTCGTCGTGACCACCACCAAGACCAGCACCACGCTGACGTCCTACAGCATCGATCTCATCGATAAAGATGATACATGGGGCGTTTTTCTTCGCATTTTCAAACAAGTCACGTACACGAGATGCACCGACACCGACAAACATTTCAACGAAGTCAGAACCGGAAATACTGAAGAATGGTACACCCGCTTCACCGGCAACAGCACGAGCGAGCAAGGTTTTACCTGTACCCGGAGGACCTACAAGCAATACGCCTTTAGGAATCCGCGCACCTACTGCTGCGAATTTACGAGGGTCCTTGAGGAAGTCCACGACTTCAACCAGTTCCTGTTTCTCTTCGTCAGCACCCGCAACATCTTCAAACGTAACCCGTTTTTTCTCTTCGTTATAGAGACGAGCACGGCTTTTACCAAAGTTCATTACTTTACCGCCGCCGCCTTGGGCCTGATTAAACAGGAAGAAGAACAGCAGGAACATAATGATCAAAGGAATAAAGGAAGTCAGCAACGTCAACCAGATGCTGTCACCTTTCATAGGTTCCTGATGATATTGGAACTTGTTCGTTTCGCTTGCAGTTACAAGCTCACTAATTGCCTCATCCGTAGGAGGAATATACGTTAAGAAATTTTCTGATTTGGCTCCGTCAGGAATCTTCCTGTATTGACCGGTCACGATGTACGTCTGACCATTGAATTGAACAGTCAATTCGGAGACATTGTTAGCTTTAACCTCAGCCCGAAGCTGATCATATCCAGGTTTTTCTATAACATCGTTCCCATCTGTGATAAATCTAACTAAACCCACCACAACTAAAAAAAGAATCAAATAAAAACCAGAATTCCGGATGAACCGATTCATCCCCTACCTCCTCTCGAGACACTTTAATTATTTTAACATAGCCCGACATGGCTTCTCAACAGAAGCCACTAACAGATATGGGCTTGGAACTAGCTTAAGCATTAGTTGCTGTAAACTTCCGGTTTCAGAATCCCGATGTAAGGGAGGTTCCGGTACTTCTCGGCATAATCCAAACCATAGCCAACGATGAATGCGTCCGGAATGTCAAAGCCGGTGTAATGAGCTTCAAGTTCGACTTTGCGACCTGAAGGCTTGTCAAATAGCGTAACCACACGGACGGATTCAGCACCGCGGTTCTGCAAGAGTTCGATCAGATAACTGAGCGTGAGTCCACTATCAATAATGTCCTCTACAATCAGAACCTCGCGTCCCTCGACGGATTCATCCAGATCCTTAATGATTTTAACAACGCCTGATGATTTGGTGGAAGCGCCATAACTCGATACTGCCATGAAATCCATCTCAACAGGTACCGTAATGTTCTTAACCAAATCAGCCATAAATATAAACGCACCCTTGAGCACACAAATGACCAAAGGATTGCGATTTGCATATTCGGCACTTATTGTTGCGCCTAATTCCTTGATTTTACTCTGAATTTCTTCTTCACTGATCAATACTTCCTGAATGTCGTTCTGCAACTGTGCGAACCTCCTAAGTTATACATATGAAAGCCTTACCTGAACCATAACCACTACCCCTGAATCGCTGAATCGCCTACAGTCATGTACAGGATTGCAGAAGTATCCTCCCTGACAGGAGCTACACTAGACCGGCGAACACCCGGTAACCAAATGACATTGCCTGCTCCATCACATACCACGGGAACCCGTGAACGGACAGATGGGGGAATTTTCTCATCGATGAAAATATTTTTCACCTTTTTGCTTCCGTTTAATCCCATCACTTTCATGGTATCTCCAGGTAACCTTGAACGCACAACCAGCGGCATAAGCAGTTGATCCGCATCAAATGCGGCATGATCCGCCGATTCCGGTACATGATAGTCCTCGGGACTCATCGGAACGATCCGAACATGCCGGTCGATTTCCGCGAGAGAAAGCTCATAAGTTCCGCTCCATTGAGCAAGACGATATTCGTAAGATTGATCCTGTACGTCAGTCCGTATGCCGAAAGAGATCAGATCATACTCCCGGGTGCAGGCGAGTGTCTGTCCTATATCCAGGCTCCAGGTCGTCGCGTCAGGCTGAATTACCTTGCGACGAATGGTCTCAATACGGGTAAAGTCGACAAAATCACTGTCCAAAGGCAGATAATTCAATATTAGTTTAATCAACCTTCGTTGTAAAGCGACATGTAACTTCAAAAAGGAAGGCACCTCAAAGGTTTGCCTTCCGCCGTTCGCCTGCACTAGACACCTGTATGCGTCATATGCACCTTGTTCCATGAAATCGTCTTCATCGCCTACAATTTCGGCAAGTCGATTCAAAGACGGCGTCAACTGTCCATTATATTGCCCCAAAAAAGGAAGCACATCCAAGCGAATGGCATTACGCCGATATTTACGCAGGGAATTGCTTTCATCATTAAAATACAGAAAACCCTGGGTATTACAAGCTTCTACAAGGTCTGTCTTGTTTATACGAAGGCATGGACGAATAAGTTCCACATTTTTTTCTCGCCGTTTAAACTTCATTCCTGCGAGTCCGGAAAGACCACTTCCTCGCAGCAAATGGAGCATAACCGTCTCTGCCTGATCGTCGGCATGATGGGCCAGTGCAATGCTCGCCGCATCGTATTTGACAGCCACTTCATGCAAAAACTCATATCGCTTGTTGCGCGCAGCTTCCTGAGAGCCTTGACCGGTAAGCTTCATATAAGAAGGTACGTCGGCCTTCACCCATTCAAATGCAATGCCAAGTCGGTGCGCAAGTTCCTTCATCATCTCGGCTTCATGATCGGATTCAATCCGAAAACCATGGTGTACATGGGCGCAGATCAATTCCAGCGGGACATGCCTGGTACTGATCTCATGCATGATATGCAAAAAAGCTACCGAGTCCGGTCCGCCCGATACTGCGACGACAATCCGATCCCCGGGAACCCATAACTGATGCTCTTCCGCTGCATCCAGCACGTTATTCACCAGCTTGTTCCAGCGTAAAGCTTCCATACCTGTTCCTCATTCCTTACGTTATGTATATGCACTCTCACAGGTCAGAATCGCAGTGCATAGATGAGTACCCCAATAAGTAATATAACGGAGACGGCAAATGCATTTTTGAGCCAACGCGGAGTTGTACTCTTGGAACGGCGACGAAGAGGAGAAGGGCGTGCCATCATCTCTTTCCAGACCTTAGCCGCGTGTCCGGCATCCTGAAATTGACCTCGTAATGCCTGAATAGTCCAGTTTCGAAAAGGGCGGAGACGTTCACTGCGCTCCACGAGAGCTGTGAGCTGATTTACACTTCGCAGTTGAGGTAATCCCTCTGCAGCTAGCGCTTTGAGTGCATCAGCTTCAAGTACATGAATCAATAATAGCGCAAAAGCAAACACATCATAGGTACCGTCTGCTGTTCGACTGCCTGCATTCCAGAATCCGCGATCATACCATTCAGTGAACTGCTTGACGCTCCGGCCGATAGAAGTCACTCCGCCATAGTCGATAAGTTCTACCTGCCCATAATCCGATACCAGTACATTTTGAGGTTTGAGATCGCCAAACACCCATCCAGCCTGATGCAATTGAGCCAGCTTTTGCAATAGTCTGAGTCCAACCAGAAGTGTCCAGTCCGTTCCCTGACGCCGAATGAAGTGGTGCAAAGACTCCCCCCGAACGTAACGCATCACATAAAAGGGAATATCACGACCACGAATAGCGTAGTCATCCACATCTTTCAGATAAGAAGGAATGCCACTCTGCCGAAGGGCCTCATGATTACGCTGTAATTGAAAAGATTTGAGCACATTAATTTCCGATTGCAGATCTACTGGGTCAAATCCCATTTTAAGCGCATAATGTTTGCCATTCTCACCCCGCTGGACAAGAAAAACGATGCCGTTGGCTCCTTTGCCCAGCAGCTTCCGAATCGTATAACGGCTGCGATTCCATTTCCCTGTGATGACTGTTCCTGGCGGGAAAGAGGCGTCAGACAACGTTGTCACCGAGCATCCCTTCTCTTTCAATGCGATAGTTCCCTTCTATTTCCTGCTGTCCCTCCAGTGTACCATAACGGTAAAAATCAATCACCCTTTGAATCGCAGGACCTGTCGGCGTCGCTCCCTTCATTTGCAAACGTCCAAATAGTGAACGAACACGGCTCGGGTCAACTGTCCAGTCGATATCCATGACAGCTTCTTCTCCGCTATGGCGCCCAGGAAAATGAAAGACGGAAAGATGGCTCTGACCCATACGTGCCTGCAAGCTAAGCATTAAATCGCGAATCCCTTCCTCCACCGCAGCAAGCTTCGGCTTCATACTGGCACTTACGTCAATGAGAAGCACGACCTGAAGTGGTGTTGTCTCGGCCATATCATCCATCACTTCAACGACCTGCGCACGTTTTGCCGGTTCAAGGTCTGTTACCGTTTTCGGCTCGTGCTCTCCCAGAATTTGTGTTAACTCTCTATTAACCGCCTGTTGAATGGTCTGAACCACCGTTTTTCTTGTCATCATCTGCATCGTATGGGCAAGCTGTCTTGTGCCTACGATCTGACTAATTCCACCTCCGGCTTTGGCAATATCCTCGATCTCCCGACTACCCAACTCACCAATGGTTCCATAATCAATAACGCCGACCACGTTGACCGTAATTCCTTCTTCTCGCGCTTCCGCCGCAGCCAGCACTGGACTTGGGCCTACATTGGAACAACCGTCGGTGATCAACAAGATTTGTTTCATCCGATATCCCTCCGTTTTGGGTTACTCTCCAACTCTATGACTAGCATTGCCAGAATGAAGAGACTTCAAACAGAGGAATATGCAATTAACTGACAGTGCGCGGACGCTCCATCCGGCTTATTCCGGGTACTCTCAATGTGGCCCACTCCGGGCGATAATGTTCTATTTTGCCTACAATTACAGTCATATCATCATAGATCTCATGTTGCTGATAACGTATAACACTTTCAAGCAGACAGTCTGCTACCTCCTGAGGATCATCACTATCAATTTCCTGAATGAGCCGCTTCATCCATAGTTCTTTATTGACGGCATACCCCGGTGCATCATAGATACCATCTGTCATCATAATTAAAACATCCCCTGGCTGAAGCTGTACGGTTACCAGATCCACCTCAATATCTTTGATAATGCCAATCGGCAGATTGCTTGCCGAAACTTGAATAACCTCCTGCCCTCGTTTAATAAAACTTGGAGTCGAGCCGATTTTCATAAACGTGGTCTCTGCCGTATATTCATCGATCAGAGCCATATCCACTGTTGCATACATTTCTTCAGGAGAACGCAGCATCAGAACGGAATTCACCGATTTGATTGCCAGCTTCTCATCCATGCCCGACTGTAACAACTGCTCCAGTATATTTAGCGCAGCACTGCTCTCCATACGTGCCCGTTCGCCATTGCCCATGCCATCGCTAAGCGCAACTGCAAAGGTCCCGTTACCCAGTTCAACCGTGCTGAAACTGTCCCCGGACATCACATCTCCCCCTTTGGCGGCAGCAGCAACACCGGTTGTTATCTCGAACGTTTTGGCAGAACCAAAGGTGACTGTCGCCAGCCCTTGGCGAGGATCGAGCATGGTCTCATTCAAGACGGCAATATGCTCGTCCAGTACATCCGAGATCAGCGGAGCAATTATTTTCCGGCACTCGTCAAATCCGCGTGTATAGGCATGAACAATCTCAATTTCCACATTCCCCGCTTCCAGATTAATGATTTCAATAGAATGTATGGACAGACCCAACGACTCAAGCGCATCCCGAATCTGCTCCTCCTGTTGTACCATCTCCTCACTTTCCCGTTGAATTTCTTTCGCCAGGTCCTCCATCACCTGGGATACCCCTGATAATTGCTCTGCAACCAGCTGTCGACTATCTATAATCTGACGTTTCCATTGCATGTTATGTTGATGCAGACCATACTGGGCACGCATCACTTCAAGTACGTCCTCCGGTTTCGCACATACCCTGTTCCATTCCACCGGAATCTGCTTGCCTGACATCTCCGGGTTGGCTTCAATGGAACTCATCACGTCCGTCATGTATTTATAGGTTTGAATAAACTTCGCATCCCAACATTGATCCTTCTTAAAGCAACCCGAACATGTGCCTTCGGCTACGGCATTCATGAAGTGTTCCATCCCGCCTTCGTTCTGTACCGGCTCCCCCGCGCCGGACATCTGATCGAAGCTGCGTGACAACTGACGGAATACCTGAGAGAAGCGGGTAACCCGTTCTGCGGTGACATCCCGAATTCTCTTCGCATATTCATGTTGCGATTTCGTGTGATCCTGAGTGCCAGGAACATATTTGGAGATGGCCGTCAGCATACTTTTTGGCGTTAACATAAACAGAACAATGGCTGCGCATGTCTCCCATAAGGAGTTCATGACATCTCCCGGTCCACCCAGGTATATGGATAGAATAGAGGAACCGAGCAGCATGCCCAGAGCAACCGCCGCACGTTTTCCTTCCCGGAGCATACCCGCCAGCATGCCAGCAAAAGCAAGCAGACTCATCTGATATACCGCCGACATATCGGCCAAACTCAGAATGAGACCAGTAATGACCCCAACCGATGCTCCGAGGGGGGCTCCGCCCACCAGCGCGAAGATTAGAATGAGATAACGAGAGAGCATATGCTCTACAGACAGGGACTGGATCGTCCAGCCCACCGCCCCCGTCATTACGGAGGCCAGCAAGATGATCAGACAGAGGATCTCCTCGTTCTTTAGGTTGAATTTTTTTTTGCGATACGTGAAGATCGGTATGGCCTGTATGAAAACTAAGGTAAGCACAAAGCTGAGTACGGAATCCATCGTGAGCATTAGCATGGCGTACCAGCTGAAAGACGGCCCAATAACGACGGCGAATAACTTGACCATAAAAGTAGTCGTAAACACCATCGTTGGCGCATAAGATAATTCAGCGCGGTCATAAGACTCCAGTCCTCTGAACAACAGATAGAAGATAGCGAGCTCCGAAGCAACAATCAGAGGTACCGGAAACGGGGCGAAGAGACTTCCTGCCAGCAACGCAGCTCCTACCGGAATAATGTAATCCCTGCGCATGAAGGCGATAACCGCAAAGTAAGCAATCGCAAAGGGTGATAATTCATTCAGAATCATGGCCTTACCTAGCAAAAATCCCATAAAGGTAAGAAGCAGCACCCATTTACGTGCAGCAACGATCTGGACGGCCTTGCGGGAGCTAATCCACTGTTTGAGACGTACCGACAGCTCCTCCCGAGCTTCTGTACCTCCTTTACCAGCTTTCATTCCCGGAAATTGAATGACATTCCACTTTTCCATCATCCTCAAGGCACCCCATTCGATTAATTTAATTTTCGTGTTTCGTTCTCGATGGTTCTGATTATAGATAGAATAGAAGACGTAGTTTGTCACAATTGGTGGGTAGGGTCCAAAAACTTTACGACAAAAGAAACAGACGCGGCGCGGTGGTGCGGAACCCCCGGCCTTATTGTGGTTTGCTCCATTTGCCACAACCCTTGCCGACAAGGCACTTGTCTGATTTTGAACCGGACGCGCTTCGTCCTCGCCACGATTTGAGCAGGATACCTGTGGAATGCCACGGAAACCTGTCGGTAAAAAATGGTAGACGACAAATGTTCTTATGTACTTTTTTTCTTGTGCAGAAAAACTGGGGATATGGAGCTTCACTTTACAAAAACGGCTATGAATCCGGTTAATTGTCTATATCTGAACGGTTAAACTCCAAAATTAAAAACAAACGCAAAAAAACCGTCAGCCCCAAGGCTAACGGTTTTTCTTATATTTTAAATCAGGTTGAACCAGATTACACGCGTTTAGCTCCACGGCCACCACGTTTGCCTTCTGTGTTCTTCTTCAGCGAAGAGATTCGTTCTTCGCTATCTTTCAGGAAGCGTGACATTTTATCCTCAAATGAAGGTTTGCCTGCTGCGGGCTTGAAAGAACGGCCTCCGCGGTCACGGTTAAAACCACCACCACCGCCACCGCCTCCACGGCCTTGGCCACCACTTGGGCCTCCACCGCTGAATCGTTCGCGATCTCCTCCACTGCGTTCCGGTCTAGGAGCTCTTGGGGGTCTGGACTGTGTTTGTTGCTCAACCGGTTTGTCAACAGCTTGCTTAATGGAAAGCCCAATCTTGCCATCCTTGTCAACGTTGATGACCTTAACTGTAACGAGGTCATTAAGCTTCAGGTGGTCGTTGACATCTTTGACATAATTGTCGGCGATTTCCGAGATGTGAACGAGACCCGTGACACCTCCTGACAGATCCACAAATGCTCCAAAATGCGTGATGCCTGTCACCTTGCCCTCTAACTTGGTGCCCACTTCAATTGCCATAGAATAAAATGATCCTCCCTTAAAAATATACAACCCGATTTTTTGAATGCCAAAATCAATGCTGTGCTAATTTAATTATACCTTATGCCGCAAACCAAGGTCAACTGAGCACTACCCCTTAAGGTAGCCTATTTTTTCCGGTATAACGGCTTCAGACACATAGATAACAATCCTTGCTCGATAATGAGCCAAATTACATCAGTTCCCTGACTCTTCAACCTGAATTGGTGTTTCCTCAGGCAGATAGTATCCTTTTTTCCGAGCCAGCTGTCCTATGTATTCGGGATCCTTCAACCGACTGACTTCGTACTTCAATTGATCCAGCTTCTTCAACGTCTCTTCCTTTGAAGATTGCTGGGCAGCCAGATGAGAACTCTTGTCCGAAATTTGCGCAGTCTGCACAAGGAACGTATATCCTGCCCAAATGATAAACACAACCATAAAGGTCATCCATAGCATGAGACGCCTTTTGGCACCTGCAGATTTTCCTTGGCCTGCTGGAGCTTTTGATTTGTTCATAGGTGTTTTACCCATTATCGGACCTCCTTAAAACCAGCGTTTCCACATCGCTGCGATACTTGAACCCGCACGGATCAGGAAGTGTGGCGTAACCCAATGTTTCAGGATTGGCCTAAACATCCAGCGGAACAACTTGCCGAAAGGTACCAAACATTGCAGCACCAGCTTACCCAGGAATAAAAGTATGGCGAGTACGAAACCAAATAATACACGCACTAGCTTGTAAAGTCCTTTAGCGGGCATAACGATCAGGATGTTAAGGATATGTCCACACCAATGAATCAGCGTTCTTGCGAGTTTAATTAACATTACCACAAAACGCTGGGTTGTAACACTTAAAAGCCAAAAATAGAAGCAAACCCCTATAATCAGCCCCAAAAAGACATAAAACCGCAGCTGTCCGTGGTTTCCGGCGTACAGCATCCGGAAGACGAACAGCGCGGAAGCGACCCAATACAACAGATCTAGCATGTGGACGCTCCATCTCGGGAACCGTAGCTGACCGGACAGTACCCGGTAACTGTCGTAGGCCATCCCCATCACGGCTCCCGACATCAGCATCCACATCAATGTGATCCATTGAGTATCCGGACTCATCGGAACATCTTGCCGAACAGGCCTTTACCGTTTTTGGACTGAGAACCGGGGTCCAGATATTGAAGAGAACTGACAGTGCCCTCGATGGATAACAAACCGTCCTCCAGGCTCAGGTTTTTGATATGTAAATTGTGCCCCCGGATGGTCAGATGCCCAAGTTCAGTTTGCAGCAAAAATTCCTCACTGTCGAAGCTCTCCACATTGGAGACACCCGTCAGATCCAGCAGTTTCCGATTCTGCATGCTCAGATGATGCTGTTTCGTCTTACTTTGCTCAACCATGGCATGTACCCCTCCTTCTTAACCCTAGCTTATGGATCAGAAGTGCAGAATAGAACCAAGGTTGGATGAAAGCAAATGTCCGGATAACGGTTGAACACAAAAACGCCCTTCCCTATACGGGAAAGGCGTTTCTTTTCATTTTGCAATGAATGTGTATAAAAGTATATCAGGCATCCCTGTTACCAGTTCAGACCGTTATCCTTGGCGATCGGCTCTTCCTTAACCAAGGTGTAGAGGCTGCTCGCCTCATCCTTCTTGGTACTCTCGGCAAGACGTTCCACCTTCACGGTGACCAGCTTTTGACCGAACTGAACCGTAAGCTCATCGCCCACTTTGACAGCAGCGCTTGGCTTCGCTTCACGTCCGTTCACCAGCACACGTCCCTGTTCGGAAACGTCCTTGGCTACGGTGCGGCGTTTGATCAGCCGGGAGACCTTCAGGAATTTATCAAGACGCATTATTTTACGGCTTCTTTAAGTTTGTTGCCTGCTTTAAACGCAGGAACGGTGGACTCAGGAATCACGATTTCATTCCCTGTTTGCGGGTTACGTCCGGTACGACCGGAACGTTTGCGGGTCTCAAAAGTGCCAAAGCCGATCAGTTGTACTTTGTCTCCGCTGGCAAGTGCATCTGTAATTTCTCCCAAAAAGCCGTTCAATACGGACTCAACGTCTTTTTTAGTCAAACCGCTTTTGGTGGAAATGTTGTTAATCAGATCTGTTTTGTTCATTTTTAAAAGCCTCCCAAATTGAAAAAAAAGTATCTGCGAATCCGTGACAACAGATCTGCTGCTGCTGGCTCCGCGCAAGGTTACTACACATGTATTCTGGCTTGTCATCTGAAATCCTGCCTCGGTCTTCGACTTTTTTCACTTTTTGTCGGTCCTGCCCAAGAACAGTCTAAGTCCAGTACCCGAAACGCCTCTGCATTAATCACACGGTTTCTCGTGCAACCGCACCCGAGATGCTTCGACGACACGATACGCATGATGCAACTAATGATATCGGATCAGCGCCCAAAATGCCAGAACCCTTTACAATCCAGCCTTCTTCGCTGCCTGCCAGTATTGCTCCATTTCATCGACATTGCTGTCTGATGGAGTTCTTCCCTGTTCACGCAGACGCTCCTCAATATACTGGAAACGCTGAATGAATTTCCTATTGGTGGCGGCAAGCGCCTCCTCTGGATCGGTATCAATAAATCTCGCTACATTGGCAGCTGCAAACAGTAAATCGCCCAGTTCCAGCTTCCGTTCTTCCGCAGACTGGTTATGCTGCACTGCTTCTTTTAGCTCTGCCAGCTCTTCCTCAATCTTGGCAAAGACACCTTCCACGTCATCCCAATCGAAGCCAACTTTAGCCGCTTTTTTCTGTAATTTGTACCCTTTCATCAAGGCAGGCAAGTCGCGGGGAATACCGTCTAGCACAGAAGTCTGCTGTAGATCCTGTCCCTTGCGCTTTTTCTCCTCTGCCTTCATCTGTTCCCAGTTTTGCAACGCTTCATTCGCATTCTCTGCCTGTTGTTCACCGAATACGTGCGGATGACGGAAAATTAGCTTGTCGTTCAACCCTTCGATAACGTCGTACACGTTAAATGTGCCAACCTCTTCTTCCATCTGGGAGTGCAGCAAAATCTGCAACAGGAGGTCGCCCAGCTCTTCCTTCATGTGATCAGGGTCATCTTCATCAATCGTTTCAATGACTTCATAGGTTTCCTCAATCAGGTTTTTACGAATCGACTGGTGGGTCTGCTCCTGATCCCATGGACAGCCACCTGGACTGCGAAGGATATTCACGATTTCATGCAGTCGTGCGAAGGAGCGCCGACGAAGCGCGTCATCCGTATTTTTGGGCACATATATCAATGAGAGATTACCGTACCCTTCAATCCGATCCAGATCATGCAGCGGCACCTTGTGTATAATCTCCTGTCCCTGTACACCCAAGGCATGTCCGACAAATACCGGATAATCGTCAGGGTAAACGTCCATCAGGCACAGTTTTACGTCGGAAGCGGTAAACACATCATATACTTGTCCAATCAAGGTATGAAGCTGCGGTTGCACCAGTTCCGTATTCAGACTGCTGGCATCGAGAAGCTGAAAACCTTCAATCGGATCGAATCCAAGACGAATAAACGCTTCATCCAGAAAGCTTTCCCCACCCATAACGCGCAGCGAAATGCCCATTTCTGGGCAGCGCTCCTTCAACAGGCGTACGCTCGCTTCAGCGACCATGGGATGCCCTGGCACGGCATAAACGATCTCGGTACCCGGCTCGCCCTTACGTGCGGCCTCAATCAGTCGATCTGCAATTTCGTCGTACACTTCCGGAAAAGAATCCTTCGCCTCATAGATGGCATCGAAGGATGTCATCTCCAACCCTTCCTGCTTGAGATCATTCAATACGGGATGATCCAGTGTGCGTACATACAGCGTCGCTGCATGTTTCATTTTTTTGATGATTCCTACCGTTAGCTGATCTGCATCTCCAGATCCAAGACCGACTACTGTCAAAGCTGCACTCATCTTTATAAGCCTCCATCCGAACTATCCCGTTCCGACTCCCCATCCTTGGTCAACCAATCTTGGATGGGTCATACATAGTACAGAACAGGGCTCTATAATTAAACGTATTATACCAGAATTAGACGTTATCCTATAATTGCATTTGCATATGACACGGTGTGACTCATTCAATCACTTTTGCTCCGCTTTAATGTGGGAGCCGGGTTGAATGGCTGACGTAGCGCTAACTGTAGCAGCGCAACGTGAGGGTTAGCGCAGCACACGCAGTCTGCGCAGCAGCTTCGCCAGCAGCGGCCCCAGCTTGGGCACGGCCGCCAGCTCTGCGGCGCTCAGCAGCCTCGTCCGGGCCGCGGCCAGCAAGAACACGGCCGAGCCTGCGGCTATGCCTAGCAGGCTCACGCCCATCGCGGCCAGCCTACGATCGGCCGCGATACCGATGCCGCCGAGCACTGCTTCGGCGGCCCAGGCCGTGCCTGCCGCCGCCAGGCTCATGGCGGCGATCACCAGCGCCGGCTTCGCCAGAACGGCGCCCGGGGCCGGGCGCATGGCGACAAGTCGCGCCAGCAGCGCCACATTCAGGCCAGCCGCCAGCATGTAGGCGACTGCGCCTGCCAGGGCCGCGCCGCTGATGCCCAGCGCCGGCACAAGCATGACGTTCAGCAGCGCCTTGACGCCTGCGGCGGCCAGCATGCTGAACGCGGGTGCGCGCACGGCGCCGAGGCCTTGCAGCAGCGCCGCCGCGATAATGCTGACGGTGCTGCCCGCAGCCGTCAGCGCCATGTACCGCAGAGCTTCGGTGCCTGCGGCATCGCCGTACAGCATGCGGTTAATCGGCTCTGCCAGCACCGCTAAACCTGCGGATGCCGCCAGGCCGATCAACCAGAACCAGCGCAGCGCAAGGCCTGCTTGCTGCCTCACGGCTTCTGGCCCGCCTTTCAGCCGGGCTTCGGCCACCGCCGGAATAAAGAGCACAGACAGCGACGTGGCAAGCATCGTCACCAACTGAACCAGCGGCAAGCCCCGGTTGTAAATCCCGAAGGACACCATAGATTGAAGCTCATCCAACCCTTCTCGTCTTAGCAGTCGGGGTACCGTAAAAGTATCCACCAAATTCATCAATGGCACAGCCAGTGATCCGAGACAAACCGGAATGGCATAGATCAGTAGCGTCCGCATCCACTCACCGTTGGATCGCCGCTCCTCAGACAGAAGGCTGCTCCCCCCGCTTCGGTGTTCTTTGGTTTTCTCCATTTGCTCAGCTGTCTCAGTACTTTTCATAACAGCGAGCCTTTCCCCATTTTTCCGTCGATGATGGTACACATATCCAAGCATCGTAACTAACCCGGCAAACCCTCCTGCCACTGAACCAATCATGGCTCCAGCTGCAATGGTCTCCAATGAAGCGTCCCGTCCCATGAGCCACAACAACAGAACAATCATCACCGTGACCCGAACAGTTTGCTCTACCACCTGGGATACCGCCGTAGGCACCATTTGCTGCAACCCCTGAAAATATCCGCGCAAGCCTGTCATCACCGGTACAAACAACAATGCCATTGAAGCTGCCCGAATGGACGGTACGACACTTCCGTTTCCAATCAGATCTCCAATAAGCGGTGCACCTATACACATCAACAAGGCCAGCGCTAGTCCAATTCCACCGAGCAGCATCGAGGACAAGCGTATAACCCGTCTGCCCTCCTCCGGTCGACCAAGAGCATTCTGCTCGGCTACGAATTTGGATACAGCCACAGGCAGCCCTGCAGCAGCAAGGGTAATGATGAGCATATAGAACGGGTACACCGTATTGTAGATGCCAAAAACACCGTCTCCCCCCAGATTCTGTAGCGGAATCTTCTGAAAAGCACCAATGATTTTGGATATAATGGCGGCAAGCCCAAGCACAAATGCGCCCTGAAGCAATCTTGAGCCTGTAGACAACTGTTTCATATGTCCCTCCTGCGTATGTCCGTGCATTCATTCCTTCAAAGTATACCTAGCTATTATACCTGTCCCAAGGCGCACAGACTAACCCTTCAAGACACCATGCACTTCAGGACATCATCCACACTATCTACAGCTTCCCTAAAATGCAAAAACTCCTGGTTGCCCTCTGGGCACCAGGAGTTGATCTGCTATTTATTGCTCCATCTGTTTGCCAAGGAACCCGGCAGCTGTCTCGGACATTTTAATTTCCATCTGAGACATCTTCACCGATTCATCCTTGTTGAAAAGGATAACCGTTCCGATGGGGTCACCACCTGAAATGATCGGGGCAATAACAAAAGACGATAACGTCTCGTCATGATCTTTGCTAAGCTCATAAGAACCATTGTTGGTCTCCAAAATCGTCTTCCGGTTTTCCATACAACTCTCCAGCAGAGGACCTACCTGCTTATCCAGATACTCTTTCTTGGAGCCACCTGCCACGGTAATAATCGTATCACGATCAGAGATCATCGTTACATGGCCTGTACTTTCATACAGCGATTCTGCATATTCTTTGGCAAAATCACCAAGTTCGCCAATCGGCGAGTATTTTTTAAGAATAACCTCTCCATCGCGGTCCACAAAAATCTCAAGTGGATCGCCTTCACGGATACGTAACGTACGGCGGATTTCTTTCGGAATGACCACTCGACCGAGGTCATCTATACGGCGGACAATACCAGTAGCTTTCATTTCACATGTTGCCCCACTTTCTCGAGAAGATTTTTCAACTACTGTTCCTTAATGGGTAGAGGAAAGTCCCAGAACGTTTAGTGTGATATCTTGACCATAGTATTCATCTGTTCCCATTTCCTTATACATACTTTGGAGAATATAGTTGTGTAAACTTCCACAGAAGGAGACCATGTACCCAATTTGCTCCACAGATACAAGGAAAAGCAAGAGGGAGGCCTTAAGTCCCCCCCTTGCTTTTCTGTATGGTTGTCCATATTAGAAGCGTTCAGTGTATCACCCAGACAAACGTATTTGCTGAATGTGTGCACTCGCTATCTTACTTACCGCTTGTATCTGTACCTTCACCTGTTGTTGTATCCTTGTCGGTTCCAGTTGTTCCTTGATCCGTTTTGGTATCCGTACCCGCATCGGTTTTTTCACCCTCAGTACCCTTTTCCGTTCCTGTACCGGTAGTACCCTCAGTCGTGCCTTCTTCAGCTTTGTCTGTTTTCGGCAGTTTTACTTCTTTAACGATTTTGTCCAGTTCACTGGTCATGAATGTGTCGATCTCAGCAGCGGCCAATTGACTTTTCAGTGTTTCTTTTTGTTCAGCAGTCAATTTCGTGTAGTCCGCTTCTGTACGTTTTTCTACTTTCATGATGTGATAACCATATTCAGTCTCTACAGGATCACTGATTTTGTTCAATGGCAGTGTTTTAGCAGCTTCTTTGAACGCATCTACCCAGCTGGCTACAGGTGTATCTTCATACAAGCCGCCTTTTTCTGCAGAACCTGTGTCTTCGGAGTATTTCTTCGCGATTTCAGCAAAGTCTGCTCCGCCGTCCAATTTCGCTTTCACTTCTTTCGCAAGTTTCAGAGCATCTTCCTTTTTACGCTCTTTTTGCGTTTTTGGATCAGTGAAATTGATCAGTACATGACGAACAGACGCCGTTGTGAACTGATCTTTATTTTTCTCAAATTCAGCTTTAATCGCATCTTCAGTAACGCCAGTTTCTTTATCCTTAATTACCGTCATGATGCGAGTCATGTAATCCTTAATGTTCTGGTCTGTCAGATTCTGAGCTTTCAGCATCTCAGTCCATTGGTCAGCTTGAACAGAAGCTTTCATTTTGTCGAATTGCTCTGTCGCTGTTTTGGCACCCTCGGTTTTGGCTGCATCACTTGCTTTTCCACTCAAATATTCATAAGCAACTTCCTGTTTTACCAGGTACTCCTTGAAATCATCCATATCCATCATTTGTGCATATTCCGGATAGAGGAATTTCATGACCCGTTGCTCCATGTCGAATTCATTGGCTGTAATTGTACCGCCATCATACGTAGCGACTACAGCACTTGTATCCTTCGGTTCTGTTTTCGCTTCTTCCTTCTTGCCACAAGCAGCAAGCAGTGATAAGGACAGTACTGCTACCATACTCACAGACAGTACTTTCCCTACTTTTTTATACTTTGCTAACATCCTTTAGTTCCCCCTTTGATTTAAAAGCACTTTTCATGGACTCCAGAAATTTCTCTACCAGCTCCATCAGTTGCTTGTCCCCAAGCCCTTTGCCCTTTACATGAATAAGCATATGGGGTCCTTGTTCAAATTGTACACGTCTTTCGAACTGATTTCCAATGTGTGCGATTTTTGAGAGCTCAAATGCATGTTCTCGGCCTTCGTAGAACTTCACTGTAAGATCATCTCCGCGTTGGGAGATTGATTCAATACCGTAGATCTTGCCATAGACTTTCATTCTGGCCACCGCCAGCAGATTGATCACGGCTTCCGGCAGATCTCCGAATCGGTCAACCAATTCGTCTTCCAGTTCCATTGCATCGTCGAAGGAGGCAATAACCGCCACTTTTTTATAAATTTCAATCTTCTGAATACTGTCATAAATATAATCAGACGGCAAGTACGCATCGATACTGAGATCCAGTGTTGTGTTCCACTGATCGGATGGCACCGGCTCTTCGCCGAGCATCGTAACTTTGCGTTTGTTAATTTCCTCTGCCAGCATCTGAGAATATAGATCGAATCCGACAGACGCAATAAAGCCGTGCTGTTCAGCTCCGAGCAGATTACCCGCGCCGCGGATCGACAAATCACGCATCGCGATCTTGAATCCCGAACCCAGTTCGGTGAATTCCTTAATCGATTGCAGACGTTTCTCAGCAACTTCGGTCAGCACTTTGTCCCGTTGGTACGTGAAATAGGCATACGCGATCCGGTTGGAACGTCCCACCCGTCCACGAAGCTGGTACAGCTGGGAGAGCCCCATTTTGTCCGCGTCATGCACGATCAGAGTATTTACGTTAGGAATATCTACCCCAGTCTCGATGATGCTAGTGCTGACGAGTACGTCGTACTCACCATCCAGGAAGTCCAAAATAGTCTTCTCTAGCTCCGTTTCCGACATCTGGCCATGTCCCACACCAACCTTGGCCTCAGGCACCAATTCGGAAATTTCCGCAGCCATCTCCTGAATTCCCTGAACACGGTTATACAAGTAGTAGACCTGACCGCCACGAGCCAATTCACGTTCAATCGCTTCACGAACAAGTGCCTGACTGTGTTCAACGACATACGTCTGTACCGGAAAACGGTTTTCTGGCGGAGTCTCAATAACCGACAGATCCCGAACGCCCAGCATGGACATGTGAAGGGTACGCGGAATCGGCGTTGCTGTCAGTGTCAGCACGTCCACGTTTGTTTTCAGCTTTTTCAGTTTTTCCTTGTGCGTTACACCGAAGCGCTGCTCTTCATCTACAATTAACAGGCCAAGATCCTTGAAGACTAGATCCTGTGACAACAACCGATGGGTACCGATGACGATATCGACAGTGCCTGCCTTAATACCTTTGGCCGTCTCGTTCTGTTCTTTACGTGAACGGAATCGGCTAAGTACATGAATGTTGAATGGATAACCGGAGAAACGCTCACGGAACGTTTCATAATGCTGCTGCGCCAAAATGGTTGTAGGGACTAATACAGCAACCTGTTTCCCCTCAATGGCAGCTTTAAATGCAGCACGGATAGCGACCTCGGTTTTGCCGTAACCGACATCCCCACACAATAAACGGTCCATCGGGCGATTTTGTTCCATATCCTTCTTGATTTCTTCGATGGCACGCACCTGATCACGTGTCTCATCATAAGGGAACATGTCCTCGAACTCCTGCTGTTCCGCAGAGTCTTTGTCGAAGCCAAAACCTTTTGACGTCTGACGTTCCGCATAAAGCTTGATTAGATCATCAGCAATATCCTGTACAGATGTGCGGACTTTATTTTTAACCCGTGTCCACTCATTGCCGCCCAGCTTATATATTTTCGGCTCTTTCTCTTCCGAACCGACATATTTCTGAATTAGATCAATCTGCTCAATCGGTACAGACAGTTTGTCTCCACCTGCATAGAGAATATGCATGTAGTCCTTGTGAATACCGCCAACCTCAAGTGTGCCGATCCCGAGATACTTACCAATCCCGTGATTCTGGTGAACGACATAATCGCCCACTTTCAGCTCACTATAGGATTTAATTCGTTCAGCATTGTCCACATTGCGAATCGGTTTGCGCACTTTGCGCTGCTTCTGTGAGAACATCTCGCCTTCGGTGACGACAGCCAGATGAATAGAAGGCATTTCAAAACCCGTTTGCAAGTTGCCAATAAGCATCTCCGGCTCAGGGATATCATAGTCCATGAGTACCCGACGCATGCGATCTAGTCTTTCCTCACCGTTAGCCAGCATGAGCACCTGAACTCCGGCTTTCTGCCAGCGCTCCATCTCTGCTTTGAGCACGTTCATCTGACCATGGAAGTCCTGCATTCCACGGCTGATAAAGTTGAGGATATTCTGCGGCTGGGTATGAGGAACCTGACGCAAAAAGATGGACATAAACAGCGTCTGGAATGGACGTTCATATATCAGATCATCCCCATCGGCCGACAGATGCAGGTCTGGAAGGGTCTTCCCGTTTTGCATCAAATGCAGATTCCACTCCGACTCATCTCGGTCAAGCTGTTTCGACGTCTCCGCGAGCCTTGCTGGCTCGTCGAGTACAAGCAACGTATCTTCTGGCATGTAGTCGTAGATCGTCTTGTTTTCCGGATAGAGCGGTGAAATATATTTATACATTTCGGAGAAATACACATGCTCCCGCAGAAGTTCGATCTCGCGATGAATTTCTTCTCGCAGACGCAGCTTTGCCTGCCGGTCCGTCATTTTCTCCAACTGTTGGTCAAGCAAAATAACGGCCGCATCCGCAGCCTTCTCCATACGTTCACGATCTGCAATTAACTCTTTGCACGGCAGAACCGTTACTTCGTCAATTCGTTCAATGGAACGCTGATCTGCAGGATCAAATGTACGAATGGAATCGATCTCATCGTCGAATAATTCCACACGATACGCAATGGACGATGTGACTGGATAGAAATCAATAATTCCTCCACGCACGCTCATCTCACCGCGTGATTCTACACGCTCTACACGTTCATATCCGAGCTTCACCATCTCCAGCAGGAATGCATCGAGCTCCAGCGTATTGCCTTGTTTAATTGTAATCTGAGCATTAGCCATCACTTCTGGAAGTGGAACATAGCGCCGTACCCCGGAAAACGGGATAACAACAACGCCCCTAAATCCCTGGGCGCAACGGACCAACACGTCAATACGCTGACCCAATGTTTCCGGACTGGAAACAGCAGCTTCAGCGGCAACAAGTTCGTTGGCAGGATAGAGCAACACCTGATCAGGTGAAAGCGCTTCCTGTAAATCTTCTGCGATTTTTTGAGCGGAAAACATATTGTGTGTCACAACGAGCAGGGGTCTGTTCATTTCCTGATGTAGAGCAGCCAGCATAATCTGACGCGCCGAACCGGATAAGCCCGAAACCAATTGCTCTTTCATGCCGGATGTAATCCCGGCCGTAATGGACCCGAAGTCCGGATCTTTGGAAAAAGCCTGTATAAGTGCTTGTAACAAAAGGGGCACCTCTCTTATAACTTACTTGAGTATCTCACGCATGCGCGCAGGTTCACCACATTAAAAATTGGATACAAATTCCTTTTTGTCCTGTTTCATCATAAAGGATTAATCGCTACTTTGCCACATCCGTTTGATGTGGCTGGGGGCTAATTTGGATATAGTCTGGTTTCATCCCAACTGAAAAGAAGCCTCAGCAGGCTGCCAAGGCTATAAAGGTGGAGCGATATTCCGCAGCCGCCATCATCTGTCATAAGTTCTTGCTGCGGGCGAGTTAATTATTGAAGCGGACTCGCAAGCAGGCTCAGCTCAGGATTGAACTCCAGAGCTTCTTTGCAATAATCACATGTAATCCGAACGGTTATATCGCCACCTGAATTATACGCTATTATATCCCTCCGCTCGTCGGGGGTCAAGAAATGAAAGCCCAATTGCGCTTCCGTTATCCGGGCAGAATCGATTCGTCCAATAAAAGTACGGCAATGCCTACACACATAATTCACTGACATGTTTATGCCTCCTGAACATGGTTTATACGTCCAGTATGCCCATTAAGACCGAATCGAACCCGAATCTTGATCATTTTTCCAGTGTCACTTGCAGCGGTTCATCCGTTGAACTTGGCCATCGTCTGCTCAAACGTATGATCCAGACTATATTCCAATGCATCACAGGTCTGTTCGATCGTTTGATCGAGCGCTTCCTTTTCGTTCTTCATAAACTTCGACAGTACGTAGTCTACAATGGCATGTCCCGGTTCTGGTCGGGATATTCCCATCCGTACCCGGTTAAACTGCTGTGTACCGGTATGCTGGATAATGGATTTGATTCCATTGTGACCACCTGCACTGCCCTGGTAACGCAATCTGACTTTGCCTGTTTCTGTGTCCATGTCGTCGTAGACAACAATCAGGTCTTCCAGACTAACTTTATAAAAGTCCATATAAGCCCTTACCGACTCACCGGACAGGTTCATAAACGTCATTGGTTTAATCAGCACCGTTTTGACGCCACCAATTACACTTTCTCCAATCAGCGCCTTGCATTTGCTCTGCGTTATGGAAATATTATGGCGCTCTGCAAGTCGATCAAGTGCCATAAAGCCAATATTATGACGGGTTTTAGCGTAGTTCGGGCCTGGATTTCCTAGGCCGACAATCCACTTCATCTTGTTCCCTCCTTCGGATCAGCCTAAGGTGAAGCATAGACTTCGAATGTTATATTTCATATAATATCAACAAAGTGAGATTCGAATTGGTTATATAATTTGAACGATAATTACACCTAATCACTCCGATAGCAGTACCATCTTTCGATCGCTCTTATCCCCAGATTTTATTTATTCTCTTGATCCAAGGGAAAAATCCGGTGATAGCCTATGCTTCCGAAGTAGCATTCTTGCAGAAAGCTTTCAGGCGCACGCTCCGCTTCTTCAGACTGGTTCTGCACTCTCCGTTTTGGTGTAAACGTCAGTTCAACTTATATTATTTTTACAGCTTTTATTCATCAACCCAGGAAGGTGAGCGGGTTTTGCGCGAAGACAACGGACAACTGACTCAACATAGCGATTTTATCTATCATCTGGAATATCATATACCTGTACAGGTATATGACCGCGACACCCATATTGAGATCGGACTAATCACACGTTTCGATAATCAATTTGTCGAAATTGCCGACACTCTTTTTCATCGGCGCCGGTTCCGTTTTATCTCCCGCCCCGGATACTAGAAATCCGGCAGGCAACTGCTTCACTTCCAATATAACGGAACGCCGACAGGGGTTACATTTTCCATTGATCCGGAAAACGTAACCCCTCTACTACTTTATGCAGACATCCTTATTCAATTTCAAACAGCTTGCTGATTGACAATTCCTCATGAACCCGGATAATGGCTTCTCCGAGCAAAGGTGCTACAGACAACACTTTAAGTTTGCTTGTCGGGTTAGCATGCGTAATCGGAATGGTATCCGTTACGATAACTTCCTTCAGTGGTGCATTCTCCAAGCGTTCCATCGCAGGTCCGGACAATACTGGGTGAGTACAGCAAGCGTATACTTCCTTCACGCCGCCTTCCATCAGAGCATTCGCTCCCAATACAATCGTTCCCGCCGTATCAATGATGTCATCGATCAGAATTGCTGTTTTACCTTCGATGTTACCGATAATGTTCATCACTTCGCTGACGTTCGGCTCTGGACGACGTTTGTCGATAATTGCGAGAGGTGCATTCAGGAAGTCCGCCAGTTTCCGAGCGCGTACTACGCCGCCGTGGTCAGGCGATACAACAACCGGATTTTCGATCTGTTTCGAGCGGAAATATTGAGCCAAAATCGGCACGCCGAGCAGATGATCAACCGGAATATCGAAGAATCCTTGAATCTGCATTGCATGCAAGTCCATCGCGATTACACGGGTTGCACCCGCTTTTTCGATCAGATTGGCAACCAGTTTGGCTGTAATCGGGTCACGCGAACGGGCCTTACGGTCCTGTCTAGCATAGCCATAGTACGGAATAACGACGTTAATCGTCTTGGCAGATGCCCGTTTAAGTGCATCAATCATAACGAGCATTTCCATCAGGTTGTCATTAACCGGCAAGCAAGTAGACTGCACGATATAAACGTGACAGCCCCGAACACTCTCAGAGAGTTTCACTTGGATCTCACCATCACTAAAGCTAGTTGTGTGAGATTCACCCATAGGAATTCCGATATAATCAGCAATTTGATGGGCAAGCTTGGGGTTAGAATTGCAAGTAAATATTTTTAATTTCGAATCAAAATAAGTCATAAAATAAAAACCCTCCGTGCTGGTTCATTGGAATCTATAAGCGTCTGCGACATGTCGGCACCCCCCGATGTTCGGGAGGCAATTCTTAATATCAATACCCCTTATTCGGGTTTGGCATTTTGTTTCTTGGCTTTGGCACGACCACGGATTTTCTCCGCATATCCAGGTTTGTTCTCCTGGCGTGGGCGGGCAATCGCGAGATCATTGTCGGGAACTGAATGGGTAACGGTAGAGCCCGCAACAACATATGCGCCTTTTCCTACCGTGACAGGTGCAATCAGATTGACATTGCTGCCTACGAACGCATCGTCTTCAATCGTCGTTACAGCTTTATTATATCCATCATAATTCACCGTTATTGCCCCGCATCCAACATTTACGTTTTTCCCTACTTTAGCATCCCCAATATAACTGAGATGAGATACTTTGGAGCCTTCATCAATTGTAGCATTTTTCACTTCAACAAAGTCACCAATTTTTACTTTACGGCCCAGTTTGGTACCTGGACGCAAATAAGCAAATGGACCTACAGTTGCTTCTGATCCAACCTCGGCCTGTGACAGTACAGAATGCTTGATTGTAACCCCATCCTGAATGATACTGTCTTCCACATCTGCCTGAGGACCAATATGGCATGCTTCACCAATGGTAGTTGTACCTTTGAGTATGGTACCCGGATACAATACTGTATCTGATCCAATGGTAACATCCGCCCCGATATATGTCGATGCCGGATCGATGATTGTAACACCGTTCAACATATGTTTTACCGCCAAACGTTCACGCATGAACGCTTCTGCTTGTGAAAGAGCAAGTCGATCATTAACTCCGATGGATTCCGCGATGTCATCTGACATGTAGGCTTCCACCACTTCTCCATCATTACGGAAAATGCCAACCACGTCAGTGAGATAGTATTCTCCCTGAGCATTCTGGTTCGTCACTTTCTCCAGCGCAGCGAACAACTTAGCATTATCGAAGCAGTACGTACCTGTGTTGATCTCGTTCACAGCATCTTCCTGCTCCGTGCAATCCTTCTGTTCCACAATGCGCTGTACAGAACCATCTTCTCCGCGAATAACGCGGCCGTACCCTTTGGGATTGTCCAGTTCAGCTGTGAGTACCGTTGCTGCTGCTCCGCGGCTCTCATGGAGTTTCATCAGTCCTTCCAGCGTCTCGCTGGTCACAAGTGGTGTATCTCCACAGACAACGATGGTTGACCCTGCTTCACTGCCGAGCAGAGATTTAACCTGCTTCACCGCATGTCCTGTTCCCAATTGTTCAGCCTGAAGCACGTACTCTGCTCTGGAACCCAAAAATGACTGCACCGCTTCGGCACCGTGACCGACCACAACGACACTGCGTTCAACGCCTGCGCGAAGAGCTGCATCCAGCACGTGACCCACCATCGGTTTACCGCATACGGGATGCAGTACCTTGTACAATTTCGATTTCATCCGTTTGCCTTGCCCTGCCGCAAGAACGATTGCCATTCTTTTCAAAATTTACGACCTCCTGTTCTGAAAAACCCATCGTTTGACCTTACCTGTATATATCCGATGAGTAACGTTCAGCCGGCCCTGCGCCGGTCTTGTTCATCGCCTGCTGTCTCTGTAATCACGCGTAACAACGCGGACACCAACAAATCGTGACCTATATGTATACGCCGTGTACTTGCGAGCTTAACCGATTCCCATGATTCCTAGATGCCGCCCTGTTACCAAGCGCACGCTGCGCTTTTTGTTCTTTCAACATTTTGCAACATTTAAGCTGCGAAAATGCTCTTCTGTGAATAAACTCAATACTGAATATATCTTATTCCGGTCAAAAAGAAAAGAGAGCCATAAGACATGGCTCTCTTTTCCTTCGAACCCCAATAATGTTCTCAGGCACCTTCTTCAATGACTTCTTCCTCAGTTGCTGCGCGATCATACTCAGTCAAAACAGCTGCTTGAATCTTCTCGCGAGTACCGGAAGAGATCGGGTGGGCGATATCACGGAATTCTCCGTCAGGAGTCCGCTTGCTCGGCATAGCAACAAACATTCCGTTATTGCCATCGATGACGCGAATGTCATGAACGACGAATTCGTTATCGATGGTAATGGATGCGATAGCCTTCATTCTCCCCTCAGAGTTAACACGGCGGAGTCTGACATCCGTAATTTGCATGTGTGTGTTCACCACCTTTTTCCATCAGAACTTGGTGTATAATTCCACACAGCACATACGAACTCCTTCTTTTTATAACCACAAAAATGTCCTAATTTCAGGAATTTTTTTATTTAATACACAATTCGACAATGTTAGTGCCAGGTCGATGGAAAAGAACCTTTCCCGACATGTAATTCGTCATGATTCTACAGGTCAAAATAGTTGCCAGGCTTGACGGAAATGTGTCTGCTCTTCGCATCAACCGCCGTCAGCTTCGCCAGAGATATGTAATCCGTCAGCAGTCGTTCTTCCGAATCAACCGATCCAGATTCTACTAATACGCCTACCCCAGCTACCGTGGCATTAAACTCGGCCAATAGGTCGATCATCCCTTGGACGGTTCCCCCAGCTTTCATAAAATCATCTACAATGAGCACTCTGGAGTGCTCACGCATTGCCCTGCGAGATAGGGACATGGTATGTAGGCTTTTATGGGACCCGGATACATAATTGATACTTACGGCCGATCCTTCCGTAGCCTGATGGTCCCTGCGCACGAGCACTACAGGCAGGTTGAGCTGGGCTCCGGTCGCATAAGCAAGTGGAATCCCTTTGGTTTCGACCGTCATCACCACATCAATATTCATATTGCCAAAGGCCGTTGCAAAAATCTTGCCGGCTTCATTCATCAATGCGGGCTGTCCAAGCAGGTCGGACATGTACAGATATTCACCAGGGAGTATCCGATCCGGCTGCGCGAGCTGGGTAGAAAGTCGTTCTGCAAAAGCCAGTGCCAGTTCTCTGGACACCTTTGGAATCCACTTTACTCCCCCGGCTGCTCCAGCCAGTGTATGCAGTTCTCCCGAACCACCTTCTTCGAACACTTCCTTGATAATCGCCAAATCTTCACTGATCGACGACTTCGCAGCTCCATAGCGTTCGGCAAATGTAGTCAACGGAATAACCGTATGCGGTCTAGACAATAAGTACTGCGTCATTTCAACCAGCCTTGCGCTTCGTTTTAATTTCTTCACAGAGATCCATCCTCACGATCACGGAAAACATCCAAATCCGAATAATTATTTAAAAATATACCACCTTTATACGTGTTTGTACATTATAAAAGCGAATTTTAAGTTAGCATGCGTACTGCATATACTTCTTTACAGAAGCCTCGCAGTCCATTGTATATCCGAGCAACCTTGGACTCCTTAGAGACCAGTCCAAACACAGTTGGACCGCTGCCTGACATTAATACTCCGTCTGCTCCAAGCCGAATCATGGCATCCTTCAGATGCTGAACTTCCGGATACAGCTTCAACGTTACGTCCTCAAGCACATTCCCCATCTGCCCGCACACTTCGGCAAAGGATTGGTTGCGAATGGCCTGCTCCATTTTGGCAGCACTCGGATGACGAACAATCTTGTCGCTGCGGAAACGTCCATAGACATCGGCTGTAGACACATTAATCGGCGGCTTGGCCAAGATCACCCAACATTGCGGGGGATTCGGCATTGGTGTCAGCTTCTCTCCACGGCCTGTGGCGAGTGCTGTTCCGCCTGTAATGCAGAAAGGCACATCCGAGCCCAGTTCTGCTCCAAGTTCCTGCAGCTCTTGATCCGGAATGTTGAGACGCCAGAGGCGATTCAATCCACGCAGCGTTGCTGCTGCATCACTGCTGCCACCAGCAAGTCCGGCGGCCACCGGTATTTTTTTGTCCAGATGAATATGAACTCCGGTTTTCACGTCGTAACGCTCTTTGATAAGCCTGGCTGCCTGAAAAGCCAAGTTCTTCTCATCCAGGGGGATATATCCCGCCTGACTGGAGATAAAGATCGTGTCACGAGGTAGCTCAGACATTTCCAGTCGATCGGCAAGATCCACCATCGTCATGATCATCTCAACTTCGTGAAATCCATCTCTTCTTTTATGTAAAACGTCTAGCATCAAATTGATTTTAGCAGGCGCTTTTTCGTAAATTTTCAAGGCGTTCACCCGTCCTCACCTTTTCCCTAAGACAACTTAACATATTATATCAAAATGGGGCTGTCAAGTCATTTCTATTCCGCATCCATGGGGAAAAAGCGAGGTCATTCCTGCCGGATTGCCCCGCTCTCCAAACCGATTGAACCGGATTACGATTTGCGTGCCGCTTCTTCCGCAAGTTGAATGGCCCGTTTCACCATATTGCCCGCATCCTTCGCTTTGATCCCGCCCCAACCTTCCTGCTGGACGGTATCATAGAATCCTAGGTCTTTTGCCAGTTCATTCTTGAGTTCATCCGACATTACACTTCTTCTTCTCCGGCTCATGGGTCATCCTCCTCGAAATAGTTCATTCATGATAAGTCCATTTGTATCCGGGACTATTTGCCCCCAGGCCAAGAAAAATGCCTTGAACCTGTCCAAATAGTATGCCGCTTCTTCCCCAGACTCATTCCTGATCAACTATGCATCTCCGATGAATCGAGCGGGATTATTGCAAAAATAAAAAAAGCGACCTGCCCAAGGGGGCAGAATCGCCGTAAATCGATACTTACGTCTCCATGTAGGAGCTATGCGTCTGGCTGCCTGGATCAAATACCATGACTTCCACCGATTCCGTAAGTATATCAGCATAACTGTAGGATACTCGCTTGAAAGTTTCTTGCTCCTCATCAAGCTTAACAATAAAAACAGAAGGGTACGTTTCTTCCAATACACCCGTACGCTCAATGGTCTTACGGCGGCCACCATTAGCCCGCAGCATAATTTTCTGACCGATATGTGCATCGAGATTGCGTTTGATATCCAATAGCGTATTTTTAGCCATTGTCGACGACCACCTCTTTTCTTGTCCATTATACCGGATTTTACAGTCATTGTCAAATCAAAACTAATTATTATATCAGTATCAAAAAGTTGTTGTCAATGAATTTTTTTGCAAACAAAAAAAGCCCCTAAATGGGACTTTCTTCTGCCATCATTAGACGGCTGATGGATTCACTTTTAACGTGGATAGATCGTTCAATCCGGGCAGACCTACCCGATAACTTCCCCGTGTCTCTACGCCGCCCACACCCTGGCTACCACTAATCGTGTTATGCAAAATGTCATTCATGTTCACCGTTTCCCGCACCGACGTGAAGGCTGCCTTAGCTGCCACATAGACCGGGTCCAGGGCATGGATGAGAATTCGTCCTGGTGAACTGGCAAAGTTCGCTCCAGCCCGCAGCAAGGCCTCAAAGTGGGACTGACACGCGCCAGCTACAATCGTGAGCGCATCGAGATGACGTTCATATTGCCTAGCTACCTGAATAGCGGATACAAAGTTCTGCGAATTCTTGTAGCTTCCCAGACTATATAAGTCATAGGGCTGACGGGTCTTGAGTACCCCATCATGGCCAGTAATGACAACGATATCCGGACGCACTTTGGGCAGCAGACGATATAAAGTGTCCGCCATGGCAGACTCGTGTACATATTGACCCTCTGCGGGAACACGAAGCTGCTCATAAAGGTTCATGCTTTTTTTTAGATAATTAGGATCGCCATCCAAGTGCAGCACTTTGCCAGGCATCTCGAAATAAGCGGGTTCTTGTTGAACAGACCATTCCTGAACCAAACCTTCACGATTGCGCTCGGCCTGTTCCATTCGATTCTGCTGCAGGAGTGAGAGCGTCTGATGTGCCTTCACATGGGCCTGCCTCGTCTTCGCACTCTGCGGTTCATAAGGAACCTGTATCAAATCGTCCACAGGGGAATCGGCTAACAGCCGGAACTCGGTCCCTTTAATGATGGCACCGTCCGACTGGAGGCCTTCCAACCGGAAAGTCACATCTCCACCGTATGACTTTCGAACGACCAAGTCTCCGATATTCATCAACATAATCACCTCTACCCCATCGTATGGGCAGAAACCCGGATTGGTTCATCCGAATTTTACAGAGCTGATCGTACCCCAGCTTCCCACATTACGGTACTGAGTGTCGCATACTCCTGCAGGCTCAATGTTTCTCCCCGTCTTGAAGGCTGAATACCGGCCTGCTCCAACAACTGATCAGCCTGTTCTCTGTTCTCCTTCGTGAAGAAACGGGCTTTCAGATTATTGGAGATGGTTTTTCTACGCTGCGCAAAGGAAGCCTGTACCACTTCGAAGTAATGTGCCTCGTCGGGAACTTCAACCGGTGGTTGTTCACGCACCTTTAACTTAATTACAGCCGATTCCACATTAGGCTGCGGAATAAAGACCGTGGGCGGAACAATACAGACCAATTCCGGCATACTGTAGTACTGAACCGCAATGCTCAAACTGCCATAGTCCTTTGATCCTGGTGCAGCAGCCATGCGTTCAGCCACTTCCTTCTGGATCATGACCACAATGCTGTCTACAGGCAGCTTCTCTTCGAGCAGCTTCATCATGATTGGCGTCGTTACATAATAAGGCAGATTGGCTACAACACTCACTTTATCTACCGTTCCAAAATCGGTATGGAACAACTCAGCTAGATCCAGCTTCAGCACATCCCCGTGATGCACACGAACGTTTGGATAAGGCTGCATCACTTCACCCAGAATCGGGATCAATCGCTGATCAATCTCTACAGCCGTTACAGGACCGGCTACCCGAGCCAGACGTTCTGTGAGTGCGCCGATCCCTGGCCCGATCTCAAGTGCGCCCTTGGACTCGTCCAGATCAGCTGCATTTACAATTTTGTTCAGTATATTTTGATCGATCAGAAAGTTCTGACCCAGGCTCTTCTTGAATGAAAATCCGTGTCTTTGAATAATTTCTTTGGTTCGTTTGGGTGTTGCAATTTCTACGGTTTCTTCCATGCCTTTCATACGCTCACAATCCTTCACGTTCAATTTGCGATAATGCTTCGGAGAACTCTTCCCGGGTAATCTGGAATACACTCAACCGCTTGTGGAACTGTTTGCCATTGCAATAACCTATGCCCAGCAGATTGCCCATCTCCATACGACGTGCAGCAGCCTGTGGGTGCACAATCAGTCCCGCCGCAATCAGATCCTCCCAATCGATCAAACTTGGTGCGCCTTCATATGATGTGTGTACACGTGCTAATGCATGACGAATCGCCTCCGGTGAAGCGTTCTCCACTCCGATGTCGCCTTTGCGCGTAGCATCTTCCTCCGGAATGAAAGCATGCTTGCAACCAGGTACTTTATTGGCGATGATTTTACGAATACGTTCACCAGCATGATCCGGGTCTGTCAGTACGATGACACCACGTCTCTCTTGAGCAAGTGCAATCCGCTTTAGAATGCGTTGGTTGATGGCCGACCCACCGGTCTCGATCGTATCTGCCTGAACCGCACGTCGAATGGCTACGGTATCGTCACGGCCTTCTACCACGATCACTTCTTTTATCATGTTCCATTTCTTCCTTTCTAACGCAAAAAGAAGAGGAATATCCCTCTTCTCTGCCAAACGGCGGGGGAGACTGAATTCAGACCCCTCCGCCGCATATTCCGCATGAATCATTCATGCTTATATTTTATAGCATTCCCATTTCAAAGTAAAACGATTTTAGTTCGCTTCCGGCTTCACCGGACCAATCACATATACCGTCTTGCCTTTCTTCCGTCCGAAGTTCAGGGCATGCTTCACACTATCATAATACACATCAATTTTGTTGCCTTTAATGGCACCACCTGTGTCTTCCGCACGACGGAAGCCAAGGCCCTCGATATACACCCACCAGCCAATCGGAATGATTTTGGGATCAACCGCAATGGTACGTCCCTCAGTTACCCGAGTACCTGAAGCTGTTTTTGTGCCGATACCAGGCTCTTCAGAAGAGTATGCCGTCATGGATACATTTTTCAAGACTTTTGAATATTTAAAAGAACTGCCTGAGACGGTAATTACTTTGCTGCCCGAGGCAGCGGTTTTCTTCGAGTTCGTGGTTGTTGCTGTTTTTGTCGTGGAAGTCTGCGCCGATACCGTCTGAATCACTGGCTCTTTCACAACAGGTTTGGCTTTGGTACCAATGGCAATCACTTTATCGACGCGATTCGTTGCGACCGATTTACCCACCATTTTTTTGGAGACCAATTCTCCATCCTGAAACACTTTTTCAATATGCTGTACAAGTGTGCCTTCTTTACCGCTCACAACGACACGATTGTCGCCTTTGTACAAGCTAGGGTCAGCCGTTTTGATCACTTTATAAGCAATCGGATGTTCCACTTCCACCGTACGCTTTGTTACCCGCACTACACGGATTTTCATATCCGCTTCAATAGTGGTTCCAAGCGCCGGATATACTTTGTCTTCACTTGCAATTTGAATACCTGATTTTTTAATCGCATCTTTTACCGATGAATCGGTTGTATACAGAGTCTTGGTGTCCCCGTCTGCCGTAATATTAACTGGAACGGCCCGCTCAATAACGATGCGGTCTCCATCTGTGATCGCCCCATTCAAGGGCATGGATACCTGATCGTGAGGGCTGACTGTGATTGACTGCTCCTCCAGCATTTCCTGAAGCATTCCTGTACGAGTCTCTACCGCTTGAGCTTTGCCATCAATAACCAGTGAAATTTGTTTCCCGGCCTGACCGTAAACGACTAACAAGATCATGATTGTAAGCGCAATTGAGAAAATCGCGATCAATGCCATTTGACGCAAGTTCTCATGCTTCCACCGCAACGCGAAAGACTTACTGGATGATCGTGACTCATGGGTCTCTTCTGGTTGGAATGTGCCCACTTCTCCGTCCTCCTTCATAGCCTCGCCGTCTAAAGTAATGCATGATGTCTTTGACGCGACTATACCAAATTTTCTACAGAACACAGATCGGACCAACATAATCCGGTTCTGCACCATGAATCAATCTTCGCAACATGATGTCATCCTCCTGAATACTTACCGTATGATGACCGTATTTCTTTTATTCAAAAACAAAAAAGCCAAAGAAAGAGTTTAAGAGGAACTCTTTCGTGGCTTCCGAATGATTCTGAATATCGGAAATTCATGCACGAGGTTGCCTCTCTTTTTCCGCTTGCGAGGTTAGCTGTCGGGTTCGGGCGAAAGAGAGCCGCCCTATCTCCGGTCATCCGCTCATGGCGGACGCCCTTGAATTCACCCCGAGACCCAAAGAAGAAATCAAATACGGCTTCGCAGATTCATACGCTGCTTTTGGGTCAGCGCATGTTGCGCATCGGCTGCAATCACTGATGTTTAAGCCCTATTGGTTCCCCCGCTCTCCGTTAACGGAGACTCAGCGAGACTGATTCATGAAAGTAATGTTGTTTCATCGGAAAGTGTCCCTTTGTTCATCCCCCGAACATCTGTCCAATTTTCCGCACAACAATTCACTGAAAAGATGATATCCTGTTTCTATGCATGTTGTAAAGCGTTGTTCAAGTACGTTTTTCTAAATATTTGGTTAAAATATTGTAATATTCTTGATTTATTTGGATCAAAAAGCAAATTAACTCCGCCTAACTCACTTTTTCACCCGTTTTGCTCGATCTTTTAACGAATCCCAAATCGTTCCATGGCATTTTTGGTCGTTATTGCTGCAATTTCCTCTATCGAAATGCCTTTAATTTCCGCAGCTGCTTCTGCAACCAGACGTACATGCGCTGTCTCATTTCGTTTTCCACGATAAGGGTGCGGTGTCAAATAAGGAGCGTCCGTTTCGATGAAAAATCGGTCCATAGGAACCTTCTCAAGTACCTCTTTGGGTTGCTTTGCATTTTTGAACGTGATTGGCCCTCCGAAGGAAAGATGAAAGCCTAAATCCAGACACATTTTCGCCGTTTCCCAGCTGCCAGAGAAGGAATGCATGACACCGCCTACTTCTCCAGCTTTCTCTTCACGCAGAATATTTACAATATCTTCATGCGCATCCCGGTTGTGAATGACAATCGGCATATTCAACTCACGGGCAAGACCAATCTGTTGTCGTAATACGCGATGTTGAACCTCTTTCGGTGAAGTGTCCCAGTAATAGTCTAGACCAATTTCACCGATGGCTACCACTTTTTCATGCTTGCATAAAGATGCAATCCATTCCAGATCACCCTCTTGCATTGTGATTGCATCCACTGGGTGCCAGCCTACGGCAGCATATATAAAATCATAGGTTTCAGCCAGCTTCATCGTGGTTGGAATGGTCTCCCGGTTAAAGCCCACATTAATCATGCGACCAACGCCTGCATCCACAGCACGCTGAATCATTTCCTCGCGGTCCTCGTCGAATTGTGGTGCATCCAGGTGTGTATGTGTGTCGAACAACATCATGCTGTATTTCTCCCTTCATGTCGAATAAACGACTATCTCTTTTTAATCCATCCTGCAGTCTTAACCAGAACATAACTATTACTAAATTGGATCATGTTTTTTTTATATTTCTTTCATTGTTTGTTGAGCACAACATGTAGAACGAACAAGTTCCTTCATATCTATATGTGCTCATTTTTAGGCAATCGGGTTGTATTCTAATTACTTTGATTACAAAATTATGTCGATCTACATGTACTCTCCATTAAAGCAGATTACTGTATCATGAAAAATAGCTCTTTTCGAAAGCTTTTTTACATCATGATTCTTGAACAGCATTACGCATCATTTAATGGGAGAAATAGGGGCGTATATGGGACGGTAATTCATGAACAATCGCATCCACCTTATTTTGCGGATAATACAAATGATGCTTTCCACGATGAAGACCACTAATTGAACGGACAATGTCGGACACCTCTGACAACTCATGTAACTTGTCTTGCCGATCAAGCAGCAGAATCTGCTTGTCCGTGGATTCATCCGGACGAAACACATCATACGGATTATCCGTTGGAAAATCAATTTCAAGATCATACTCGGGATTGAGACCAGCTACAGTGAAGGCTTCCCGAATCTCTTCAATCATGTTTACGTCGATCTGTTCAATCTCTACATACTTATATAATTTGCGATCTATAAATCGTTCGCATAACTCACTTAGAACAGCATCGTCCTCTTTGCGCCACTGCATAAATGCCGTCTGAATCAAAGCTTCGTCCAGTTGTAAATATTCATCCACCGATAGATCTCCAGCGAATAACTGGGGTAGTGGATCAATCATGAAGCGGAATTGAAAACCTTGCTGTATGAGACTTTTTGCCCGCTTAAATATTTGCCGCAATATAATTTCCGAACTTCGGGTAACCGGATGAAAGTAAATTTGCCAGTACATCTGGTACCTGGACATCAAGTAATCCTCCACGGCGTGCATGCCCGACTCCTTGACCACAATTCGTCCGTGATATGGACGCAGCATACGCAAGATACGGTCAAGGTCAATCGTCCCATAGTTTACACCTGTAAAGTAGGCATCCCGAAGCAAGTAATCCATGCGGTCCGCATCGAGCGGACTGGTAACCAAATTAACGACAATAGGTTGCTCATACGTTTTTTGAATAACAGAAGCCACTTTCTCGGGAAAATCAGGAGCATACCGTCTTAAGATCGCCCCTACTTCGGTATCACCTGTAATGATCCGACAAGTCCAATCCTCATGATTCATATCGAAAGCTTCTTCTATAGAGTGAGAGAATGGCCCATGTCCAAGATCATGGAGCAATGCTGCACAAAGGGCTACTGTTTTTTCCTCCTTTGGCCAATCTGAATAGTGACTTCTTTCGAATTGGGAAATAATCTTACGTGTAATTTCGTAGACGCCCAAGGAATGTGAGAAGCGGCTGTGCTCTGCACCATGGAAAGTAAGAAACGAAGTTCCCAATTGACGGATTCGGCGTAAACGTTGAAACTCGGGCGTGTTGATCAACTGCCATATAATCGGATCTTGCACATGGATATAATTATGTACCGGATCTTTAAACACCTTTTCTTCCGTTAAACGCTGTTCCATGTCTATTCACTCCTTTAAATATCGTTTGTATTTGTCGCTTTTCAGTATAATACCACCAAGGATTCGACAGGCTTTGACGAATCTTGTCGAATAAGGTAGTTTTGTCGTTTTCCAAATCGACAAAGATGACATTGATGTTTAAATACGAAAAATGGCTTCCAATCCCTTACCACTCGTAATCTTATCAAAAACAGCCTTTATTTTAAGCTAATTTTAAGGTTGACTGTTTTGGGAATCGTTGGTATGATGAGTATCATAAAACATAAAATAATGTCGAATAATGACAATGATCGTTAGCTGAGAGGAGCACTGATTATAATGATGAAATCAACAGGTATTGTAAGAAAAGTGGATGAACTGGGACGGGTAGTTATTCCAATCGAATTGCGCCGTACGCTCGGTATTGGTGAAAAAGATGCTCTTGAGATCTATGTTGACGGCGAGCGCATCATGTTGAAAAAATACGAACCAGCTTGTATCTTCTGTGGCAATGCAGAGAACGTTACTTATTTCAAAGGTAAAATTGTTTGTAACGAATGTATTTCCGAAATCCCTGCACCTGTGACAAAATAAGAAATATCAGGTATAATGGTCTTATTAAATTGTTATTTCTAACCTTTTTATATTCCTTGATCGCCTTCCCGGTGTGAACCCCACCGCTGGAAGGTATTTTTTTGCTTTATTATTGGTTTTCATTACCCAAAAAATCGAGCTACGAGTCTGTTCAACTCCAAATAGAAGAGCGGTGACGTTCGTAATATAATTTTTTCTCCGCTCTGCTCATTTTCATATTCCATTAAGGTTGGATCTAAGGTCCCTTTAAGTTTATGTTCCCTATTCCAGCATATTTTTGTTGATTCGTTATTAAATTAAAGCGTTATATACATCTCGTTTCGTCAAACCTCGATCCGTTGCCGTTTTCTTCATCGCATCTTTACGACTAAGTCCTTCATTCTCATAATGGCTCACATGATCCTCCAAGGACAGCAGTTGCCACCAGGCTTCCCGCTCCGCCTTACGCTCTTCTTCCCTGATACCTTCTACAAGCAAACAATATTCCCCAAGTGGCGGGTGTTCCTCAAGCCATTCTATGCAATCTTGGATACTGCCTCTCGCGAACTCCTCATGACGTTTCGTTAGTTCACGTGCCAGTACGATCGACCGATCACCCAGAATCTCTTCGAGATAAGCCAAAGTTTTACGAATACGGTGAGGGGACTCATAAAATAGCAACGTACCGTTGGACTCATTAAAAGCTTCCATCACTTTTCGCATGTCTTTTTTCTCCCGCGGCAAAAAGCCGCCGAATGTGAAACGCTCCGTCGGTAAACCAGATACGATCAGAGCTGATAACGCCGCATTGGCTCCAGGGATGGGAATGACCGTAATTCCAGCTTCAAGCGCAAGTTTTACAAGATCGGAACCAGGGTCGGAAATGGCCGGCAGACCGGCATCACTGACGAGTGCCAAATTTTTTCCTTCTATTATATAGCGTATTAGTTCAGGCCCACTAGCTCCCTTATTATGCTCATGGTAACTGAACAACATCGATGGTGTAATTTCAAAATGGGTAAGCAGCTTTCGGGTCTGACGTGTGTCCTCCGCTGCAATGATGTCACAGCTCTGCAATGTTTTAATTGCTCGAAATGTCATATCGTCCAGATTACCGATTGGTGTTCCTACCAAGTATAGTTTACCGGCACCACCCGACTGCTCCGCGTAGCTCTTCTGAATATGCAATGTCATCTATAACCCTCCTTCCGTTGTTCGTTGTGCATGCTGCGCACCGTAATATATGTCCATGATTTCTTCGCAGTATTTCCCTTCTTCATTGTAAACAATCAGTGGTGGAAGCATGCGTACCTCCGGTTTCCCATCCTTGAGCGCTTCAATCAACACCATATTGGCTTCCAAATGAGCACGGGGATGTACCATCCGAATCCGCTTTGGTTCAAGTTTGTACTCACGCATCAGAGTGATGATCTCTCCTAAACGCTGCGGACGATGAACCATGGATACTTTACCGCCATTGCGCACCAGTCGATTACAGGCCTGAATGACTTCCTCCAGCGTACACCCGATTTCATGGCGTGCCATTGCCTGATGAGTGTTCATCTTGAGGTCACTTCCATTCAAGGGCATATACGGAGGGTTAACCGTTATAGCATCGTATACAGCATGGCCCGTTTCTTTCACGAGTTCACGCAAATCACCTTCATGGATCGTAATGGATTCTTCCAATGCATTCAGTTGAACGCTGCGACGTGCCATATCTGCCAATCGCGGCTGAATTTCAATGCCTTCCAGACTCGCCTGCGTTCGTGTGGTCAACAGAATGGGAACAACCCCATTGCCTGTACACAAATCAAGCACACGACCCCGTTTCGGTACTGAAGCAAATCGGGCCAACAATACGGCATCCATCGAAAAACTAAACACTTCATCACTTTGAATAATCTTCAAATCATGAGAGAGCAAATCGTCGATTCGCTCCGAATCTTGCAATTTTACTGATATTTCTGTCATATGATACACTCATCCTCCGGTACTCTATATCTCAGACAAGGTTCTTAACCTTGAAAAAAAACCGTAGGGGATCCCTACGGTCACTTCATTTATTCAAAAAAGACAGGCAGAACAGACAATCGCCTTCCGTCCGCAAATGTCCATAATAGACATTGCAGATATGGAATCCTTCGTGATACAACCGAGCCAGATTATCATATCCTTCACCTACAACATCTTCACCAGTAGCTGGACCCGCAGGCCTTGCTACCGGAGCGAGCGCCGATGCGATGGGCAAATCTGCCGGGGCCTCACGCTTCAGCAGTTTGCGTAACTGCTCATTCTCGATGGTAAGCCGCTGATTATCTTCAAGCAGCTCTTTAACAATCATTTTTAACTCTCCTAAATCACTGTGCAACTGACCCAATTGGGTTTCCATTTCATGAATGTGCGTAAACAGATTTTTCTTTTCCAAGTTTCCACCCCGAAGCAACCTTTATGGTTTACTTGATAACGACGTCATCCAGCGGAAGTTCTTTGACTTTACTGATGTCGAACAGTTGAACATGGACTGTGCGATTACCGGCATTGATGCCGACAACTTTTCCTTCACCCAAAGAGGTGACGACCAACTTGCCTACAGCCGGCAATTCTTCTCTCACACTTTCATAGTTATCATGCTCAAATTTCAGACAACACATGAGTCTTCCGCACAACCCGGAAATTTTCGTCGGATTCAGTGACAGGCTCTGATCTTTAGCCATCTTGATTGATACCGGCTCAAAGTCTCCCAGCCAGGAAGAACAACATAATACTCGGCCGCAAGGTCCGATCCCTCCAAGCATCTTTGCTTCATCACGTACACCGATCTGTCTCAGTTCGATCCGTGTCCGGAAAATGCTTGCCAGATCCTTGACCAGCTCCCGGAAATCCACTCTTCCTTCAGCTGTAAAATAAAAAATAATTTTATTGCGATCAAACGTAAATTCCACATCGACCAGCTTCATTTTGAGGCCGTGGTCTTTGATTTTATTTAAACAAGTACCGAATGCTTCTTTTGCTGCACGCTTGTTCTCATCTACGACACGGGCATCTGTCTCGCCCGCCACCCGGATGACCTTTTTGAGCGGCAACACCACATCAGACTCGCCTACTTCTTTCTTGCCGACGACAACCTTACCGTACTCTACCCCCCGCGCTGTCTCCACGATAACGCAGTTTTCTTTTTCAATGGGAAGGTCCAGGGGATCGAAGTAATAAATTTTGCCCGCTTTTTTGAAACGGACACCCACTACACTGTACAAAAAATTAACCCCCTCGTAAGCCAATCCCACTTCGTCTGAAGCCCTGTCTTCTTAGGGAACCCGCCGAAGTTATAACCGTTTGCATATGATTGGAACAAAATCTGTCCTCTCCCAGTCTTATGCCAAACCGATCAAAAATTGCTCCAGACAAAGCTGGCCATTGACATTGAAACGCAATTTTTTTCTGCATGCTGCGGCCATATCCATGTAGGAAACCCACTGCTCGGTGCTGCGGGTATGGGCCAACTGAGACAGCATGTCCAACTGATCTATAAAAACGATATGTTCATGCCTACCATACTGGACATACAGCATATCCCTGAACCATAAATGGAACAGGCTAAGCATCGTATCCAGGTGTTCTGAGAGTCCGGTTTTAAAAAGCTTCTGCTGTGCAGAGATCAATGATGTACTTCCTCTACCCAGGGACTCCTTCCCTAATTGTAACATTACGTTTCTAATTTCTGCAAACCAATTCTGCTGGAGAATTTCTCTACATGCTTCCAGTCCTGACGCTAAATGGACGGCAGAGCGAGCCAGATTGGCAGGGTGCCCTTCCGCAATCAGCGATTGCAGCATCTCTTCCGGATTCAGAGCACTGAAAGGAACCAATTGAGAGCGTGAACGAATGGTGGGCAACATCGCCTGTCCATTATCCGTAATCAAAATGCCTACCGCGGGCACCTGAGGTTCTTCCAGAAACTTCAGCAAACTGTTGGCCGCTTGAACAGTCATTTTCTCGGCCTGTTCAATAATATATACTTTGGGATGCCCCGCCTCTGATCGGTACGAAAAGATACGCTGCAGATCCCGAATTTGATCAATTTTAATGTTATTCCCATCCGGTGCAAGCATGGTTAGATCCGGATGATTTCCATGTTCCACCTTACGACATTCAAGACACTGTCCGCAGGCATCATCTTCAAGCTCTGTACAGAATATTGCTTTGGCAAATGTGATCGCCGTCTGCAATTGTCCACTGCCGGATGGTCCGCTAAACAAATAGGCATGACTTATGGCATGACGTCTCAAACTGCTCTGTAACATCTGCTTGGCTGCCTGCTGACCCATAATTTGTTGAAAGGACATACTTCCTCCTCAGAAGCTTAAATTAATAAGCATTCCCCGAATTTCTCCTACTTGCTGTAGCAACGTAATCTTGCCTTCCTCTGTTTCCAAAAGCTCATCAGCCATAGATAATAAGGCAGAGTCAATCTCATCAATTAACTTGTAACGCTTCCCTCTTCCCCGACGATCCCATCCTCGCGTCTCTTTCATAGACACACCACGACGAACCGTTTCCTCCAGAAATCTTTTTACAAGCTGCTTGTATGCTTTCAATTCACGAATGGTCATGGAACGAGACAAACGGTCACCCTGCATCTGGATCTCACTTAATCGGCGGGTAAGTTCAGCCTGTGATGCCCGTTCACCCTGGTGATTCATCATATCAGAGAAATTTTTGGATTGAACCGGTTTGGAGCCGGAATCGGAAGAACTGAGTCCACTCTGCATCGGTCGGAATCCAGGATTGATTTTCATGGAAACGCCTGCTTTCTACCTTAAGTAGGCCAATCGCCCATCAGCACAGTGCGCGCTGCGCCTGTGCGTGGAGGAGACCTTATATATGTGCTAGATCATACTCTATATATAATAGTAGTTAAATATCACCACATGGATCTATTCGTTGTTAGTCAACCTCTGTCCGAAATAAGATCTTCCCTGATCGAAAAGTTTATCCGGACAGAGAACGCGATTCTTGATTACAAGAAGGACCCTCAATAGGATTTATGGGAATTGCATCATTAAAAGTGTTCGAATCGATCTACCGGAAGAACAAACACGGTAGCTCCACCTACTTGAACTTCGACAGGTAGCGGCAGGTAAGAGTCGGTTGTTCCGCTCATCGGAGTGACTGGAGTCACGAGCTGTTCACGAACCTTACAGCTGCTGCGAATGACGTTCATTACGGATTCGACCTGACCATCATCGACACCGATCATAAACGTCGTGTTGCCTGCCTTCAAAAATCCACCGGTACTGGCCAATTTCGTAGCCCGAAAATTTGCTTTGACCAATGCGCTGGATAATCGGTTGCTGTCTTTATCCTGTATAATCGCAACAATCAGTTTCATCCTGCATAACCTCCTTCAGATAATAAGCACCTTGTGAAATGCCCTGTCTATATATTAGACAATTACTCGTCAAAATCCTTCAAAATCCCTGTCTCAAGCGACAAAATCATTGCTGCTAAGACCTCATCTTGCTTTTGAGAGGCATCGATGACCTTGATCCTGTCAGGAAACTGTTCCTTCAGCAAAAAATAGCCTTCACGCACTTTGCGGTGGAACTCCAGACTTTCGAGATCCAGACGGTTAACTTCACGTCCATCGTGGGCATCAATGCGGGCGAGTCCTGCTTCAGGCTCAATGTCCAGATAGAGTGTGACATCCGGCATCAGTTCACCTATTGCAAACCGATTGATGGCCCATACATTCTCTATGCCAAGACCACGAGCGTATCCTTGATAGGCCAGACTGCTGTCGACAAATCGGTCACAGATAACGGTCTTCCCTGCCTTCAATGCAGGCTCCACCTTCTCTGCCAGATGCTGACTTCGTGCAGCTGCATAGAGCAGCGCTTCGGTTCTTGCATCCATTGCCGTATGAAGAGGATTGAGAATGATGGCACGTATTTTCTCCGCAATTTCAATCCCGCCAGGTTCCCGAGTAACTACATATGGTATACCCTGTTCTTCAAAGTAAGAACCTAGCTTACTGATCATCGTTGTTTTGCCGGACCCTTCTCCCCCTTCCAACGTAATGAATTTACCTCTGCCCTGCATATGCTTCCCTGCTTTCTATATCGATAATTGCTCCTAATTGTGCTGCGATAACTACAATCTCGATCCTCTCATACTCCAGACTATGAATGAGCCCGCCCAGAGGTGTATGTTCATGATCAATCCGTAGATTGTTTCGAGTTGGGTACAAGCTTCTTATTATAATACTATACATGATCCCGCGTTAACGGTCAGCTATTCTCCAATATTTCCGATAAGGCACATAGCCTGATCAGCCGTAAATCAACCATACCCATAGAGGGAGCATGACAGAGCCGGCAATAGCACTGACAATCATGGATACGGAACTCAGCGCTACCGCATTTTCTCCATACTCAAAGGATCTTGCCATACCCAATGCGTGGGAAGCCGAGCCGAGTCCGATCCCATACGCATTTTTGCTGTTTACTCTGGCCCATTTTAAAATCATGGGTCCCAATAATATCCCCGAAAATCCGGCTATCATCACAAATAACGAAGTGAAGGATGAATTTCCTCCCACCTGATCAGCCAGTTGAATGGCAACGGGTGTCGTAATGGATTTGGGCAATAATGCGATAACGATATCTTGCGGATAACCGAGCAGCAGCGATATGGCGGCCCCTGTGGACATACCAACGATGCTTCCACCCAAGGTCCCCCCTAATATCGGGATAATATTCCGTTTCAGTACATCAAGGTGTTTCGCCAAAGGGAATGCCAGGGAAACTACAGCCGGCCCCAATAACTCCTGTATCCATTTGCCACCAAGCATGTACGTATCGAGCTTAATACCGGAAATGATCAGAATCAGTACAATTACAGTCGTTGCCGTCAAGACGGGCATAAGGATCGGCCACTTCAACCTTCTATATAAATGAGTCGCAGGAATATATATAGCCACGGTCAAGGCAATCATTCCGATTCCGAGGATGAATGCGAGCATGAGATCGCCTCCTTCTTACCTTGATGCGTCGATCTCCATGCCATGAGCCATTCACTGATTTTCGCAGACAACAGACAAGTAATTAATGTACTAATGATTAACCCCAGAACAAGCAGCAGCGTATTGGCTCTAAAAAAATCAAAATGATTGATAATGCCCACCGTGGGAGGGATAAACAATAATTGCAAATTCGATTGAAGCCAGGATGATCCTTCTTCGCCCCAACTTATTCTGATCCATCCCAGTTGAATGACGATGAATAGAAGCAGCATCCCGACAATACTTCCTGTTAACGGCAGATGCAATACAGCCTGAATCAGGTTTCCTATCCAATAAAACCCGTACATCAGTATGACTTGCAGGACTATTCCCGTATATTTTTTTAGCGGAATATCCAAAGTTTGTTCCCTTCTTTCTTATGTCCAGATAACAATGATGTCTTAACTTGTTTGAGCATTTTGCATAAATCCAAAGCGTGTCTTCTAAACTCAATTATTCCCTGATGATTTTCAATGATTGCAGCGAAGTATCAGATACACCATGGAACCTGGCTCCTTCATCTCTCAGTAGCTTAATACGTGATATCATGGCCGCACTTATTCGCTCACCAGCGTACACAAGAGGTATGCCGGGCGGATATGGAATGACCATCTCCGCAGAGCGAAGACCTACACATTTATCAATGGATACCTCTGTTGTATCCTCTTCCATAATCGGCTGCAACGTAAACGGGATAGGCTCCGAAAAAGGAGTTCCTTCTTGAAAATTGTTCCACGTGGAAATATAATTTGCAGAATCTTTTGTAAAACGCTGTGATTGCTCACCAAGAGATTGGCTCTGCTCCTGTTCAAGGCTGATTTGGCGTAATGCCTGCAACAGGTGCTCGGCATCGCGCAGCGTCGAGCCCAGGCTAAAGAGCAAGACGACGTATCTTTCGTCGCTCATTTCGGGCACGCAGCCGCATACTTCCAGCTGCTGCTGCAGCCCATAACCGCTCAGCACCCCTGTGCCGTCATAAATGACGGCCTTGAACGGGTCCTGAGCGGTGTATCCCGCGGCTGAAGGCAACGCCGCCGCGGGCAGAGCTTCAGGCCGCCCCGGTGCACCGGCGGCCTCGGACTTACCGCCAGTTGCTGGCTTCGCCCCGGCTGGCGGCTCTTGCTGCAGCAGCTGCCCCGGCTGCAGCAACTGAAAGCGCGGCAGCTCCGCAAGGCCGCGCTTAAAGGCGTCCACGGCGGCAAGCCCCGCCGTGAAGGCATTCGCGCCCTGCGTATGCAGCAGGCGGCGCGCCAGATCAAGCGAAGCCATCACTGGGTACGATGGGCTTGAGCTTTGCACCATGGCCAGACGCTGACGCAGCAGGGACCGGTTTAACCGTGGTCCCTGAACGTGCAGCATGGCTCCCATGGTGAAAGCAGACAGCATCTTGTGGGTCGACTGCACCACACCGTCTGCTCCGCAGGACAGCGCAGAGGCTGGCAGCTCCGGATGCTGCCCATAATGCGCGCCATGCGCTTCATCCACGAGCAGCGGCATGCCTGCCTCATGGCACACCTCAGCGATGGGCTTCAGATCAGCGCCCATGCCGTAATAATTGGGCAAAGTCACAAGTACTCCCTTTGCCTCAGGATATGCCTGGACAGCGGCCTGCACCGTCTCAAGCGACGGCATCACCGCAAGTCCACTCGCAGGATCAACCCATGGCTCTAGGAATACAGCCCTTGCACCTGCCAGCATCAACCCGTGAATGACGGACTTGTGCACATTGCGCTGTACCAGTACAAGACTATTAGGTTCATTACATACGGTCAGCAGCAAAGACAAATTACCAGACGTACTACCCCCAACAAGGAAGAAGCTCTCCTCTGCTCCAAAACAATCTGCTGCCAGCTGCTGTGCCTCCAAAATAACCCCTTCTGGATGATGCAAGTCGTCCGTCCCCGAGATTTCCGTTACATCCATCCGCATCATCTCCAGAAACGCATTCACCGGTACAGCATCTGCTGCAGATCCGTCAGTTCCATTCCCAACATGATTCGTCAGCCCGTAAATTTCATTGCCATACCTCTCTTCCTCAGCTTGTCTGAAGCACTCTTCCCCATCTAACTGCTGCTGATCCGCTTGCTCCAGTAACCCCCGATAGACTTGTCCGTTCTTATGCCCAGGTACATGAAAAGAACGCTGCCCTGAATCACGATACGCAAGCAACGCTTCATATAAAGGTGCGGTATTTGATTTATGCTCCATTGAATAATCATCCTGTACATTCATAAATTTTGATACGGTTCATACCAATGCTCTCCCTATAACAACAGAGACCTTTCCACGCATGTTTCTATCCTACGATCTGCTGTATTCAAAACGTGTAGGTAAAGCACTTCTTCTTTCATTATATCAGGAATTGTCCAGCCCCCGTGCAAACCACCGTTTCCACCGATGCAGCAGCATCATATCCAGTTACCCCATGGGTCCTTTCCATGTCCATTTTCCCCTTCTTATTTCCCTGATAGAAACAGAAAAAGGCCCCTAGGGCCTCTATGCACATTGATACAAATCAATGTGATGTTTCACTAATATGATTTAACGCTCTTTATGCGTTCTTTTGCACCCAAATCTGCTTCATTTGATGAATAAAATAATTGTACTTGGCATCCTGTGCATCCGTATGAACCATTTCTGCTTCGCAAGCGTCACATATAAATTCAGATACAATAAAAATGCCTTCTCTTTTGGTCTGTTCGCAGATAATGCATGTGTGTTCGGCGTGTCCTTCCATCAACCATCCCACCTTGTTTAACGTATTACTATCAGTATTGCACAGTTTCTATTATTTTAAACCTTTTCATAGTGCTTTCTTTCTATAAAATATATATATTCGCCTACCCCTCTATGGGTGTCTGTACCGAAAACAAACAAAAGAAAAATGCCATTCGTTCTATACTTCAGCCAGACAGCCTGCATTTGTTAGCCATTCTCCTTACCTTATAACGTAGCTAAAACCTCGCAGACCTGCAATTTCTTCTATTATATGAAAAGCATGAATGGACAGTCATTACAAGAAACATCCCCGCACTTCATTGTATTTCTCATGTGATTACCTACTCCTCCTACAGCTTTGAAAAACTTATATACTATAATCTTAAAAAAACTTGGATTTTCAGCCGATATATAATACATCACCATCAGAACCTGACAGCCAGGTCGTTCAAAGGTATACTTGTATATGATTAATCTACTTCCATATCTTGTACATCAATCTGGAGTCCATACAAGGTTCATATATGTAACTCTGCGTCATCCATTTCCTTATTTATGAAAACGAATACCTATTACAAATGAACGTGATCCCAGAAGGAGGATTTGTAATCGTATGATCGCCGAACCGGAGAATAAAGCAACCTTTTATCAATACCGGCTTCTGAAAAAAAAGGCCATTGCCCGCAGCGTAATCTTTAGCTATCTGTCTTTGCCTGTCATTATGCTTTTGTTTAATCTGTTAGCATTCTCCTGGACCGGCCTCTTCTACTTTATCCTGGCAGGACCGATCACACTATGGATTCATTATGTCATTGCCAGAACCATATTACTGCTGGTCCGTACCTCCTATGCACGTCGTTGGCGCTGGAACCTCAAAATGCCTTGGTTCGGCTATATTCCAGACCAACATTTCAGCTACCGCATGTTCGTCCGGGTCCACCTCAATATGAGCTGGATTGGGCTATGTATCATTACCGTCTGTTTAATATGGTCACCCTTGTCCTTCACCCTATCGTTGATTTTCTGGCATCTGTGGCTGCTTGTACCACGTCTATATGTTGTACTTGTTCTTTCACGCGAACGTAAGGACGGGCTTATCAAATTAAATGAACAAGATGTCTCCTACTACCTGCAATAATTGTTCTTCTATCCTTTACCTATAACCTTGCCTAACGCATTGTATAGTTGAAACCAGTAATACATAAAACGCTAAAGCTCATCCATACCTTCTATTCAAACTGACGCAACCACTCCTATGACACTCTTCCTTGATTACTGCGTCATGCTTCCAAACCTTAAAGGTTATCCACAGTGGATAACCTTTATTTATTTCACCTCTCTTTTTCCCTTATCCACAGCATGGGTATAGTTAAAACGGTTATCCCCAACGCAGTACATCCATTTCCGTTCTGCCACGTCCTAGCTTGTTGAATACCTTTTCTGATATTGAGTACGTAGTAGGCTCATAATCGACCTCCTTTCGATATCTTCCCCCTCTTCTATGTTTACTTGCTCTATAGACGACTGATACCAGCCTCTACAGGCACCTACTATCTTTGCTATCTATGCCTCATGTCTCCTGTGTGAGTGCTGTAAGCCTGCCTCTCTACAGCTCCTGGTTAAGTCACCGCCAAAAGAAAACCTCCGAACGATCCATTGCTCATCTAATATGATTCATGACAGACAAAAATAAATACAAAAAGCCCCCGATCAGAGATCGGGAGCTTTACTATCATACGGACCATTACACCGTTAATTGTCGAACCATTACATCAAAACACAACTCAATCAGTCATCATCATCAAGTGATTTTACTGTCGTCTGGGCAGCTTCACTTTTCGGAACCATCACCGTGAAGAAACCATCATGTACAGCTAGATGTACAGTATGCCCTTCTTTAGCAAATACACGTAGGGAACTTGAGTCATTGGAAGTACTCTTGGCTTGCTTTTCTGTCCATCCCCAGCTCTTAATCTCGTCTAGATACACCTCAGGAATACTAGTGCTCTCACTAATACCAGATAGCGTATATCGAACATAATCCATATCCGAATTGTTTTCAGACTGGTCAGATTTATTCGCCACTTTAGGAACCGGGAAACCCTTCTCGTTTACCGCTCCTTCATAAGAAGTCCATGCAGATCCTGCTTCACCGCATCCTACAAGCACGCCTATCAGGCCGAGCAAGAGAAACGAATGAAGAACTAGTCTTCGCCAACTTATCACACACACCCTCCTTTTCACAGCTGCACATTCCAGCTCTGTGGTCAGGTACTTTTAGCATATTTAACATAGTCCTATTATACTGGTTTCGAATGCGTTTTCCGTAACAAAAATGTTACCTTCATTTCAAGACTTTTTTAAGTCATTCATTTACCCTCTTTTGAAAGTCAATCCACCCTCTATTTATATCAGCTTCCAAAGCAAGAATTAAATCCATCTTCAACTAGCTATTCCCTCATTTTTGCTTATAAACACAAATAAAAACCACCACCGAATAACATCGGCAGTGGTTCTTTGCTTGGCGGCGTCCTACTCTCCCAGGACCCTGCGGTCCAAGTACCATCGGCGCTAGAGGGCTTAACGGTCGTGTTCGGGATGGGTACGTGTGGAACCCCTCCGCCATCGCCACCAAACGCGATTTGTCGAAGCAT